>NZ_LMDI01000031.1 GCF_001425785.1 Rhizobacter sp. Root1221
GGCAATGAYTCGCTGGACGGCGGAGCAGGCAACGACACCTACGTGTTCGGTCGAGGATCCGGTTCTGACCGCATCTACAGCATCGACTCCACGGTRGGAAAGCTCGACGTGGTGCAACTTGGCGCCGGCATCGTCCCCGCCGACATCCAGCTGCTGCGCAACAACGACAACCTCATCCTGACCGTCGTCGGCACGGGCGACCGACTCGAAGTCACCGCGTTCTTCAGCTCGGACGTCACCAGCGGCTACCGCATCGAGCAAATCCGCTTCGCCGACGGCACCACNCGTCGTCGGCACGGGCGACCGACTCGAAGTCACCGCGTTCTTCAGCTCGGACGTCACCAGCGGCTACCGCATCGAGCAAATCCGCTTCGCCGACGGCACCACCTGGGATCTGGCCACCATCAAGGCCCGCGCACTCGATGCCACCGACCGCGACGACAGCCTCACCGSCTACAACTCGGCCGACACCSTCCAGGGCGCCCTCGGCAAYGACAGCCTCAGCGGCGGCGGCGGCAATGACACGATCGACGGCGGCGACGGCGAAGACACCYTGTCCGGCGGCGACGGCAACGACAGCCAGCTGGGCGGAGCCGGCAACGACTCCCTCGACGGCAACGCCGGCAACGACACGCTCGACGGTGGCGCAGGCAACGACTCGCTGGACGGCGGAGCAGGCAACGACACCTACGTGTTCGGTCGAGGATCCGGTTCTGACCGCATCTACAGCATCGACTCCACGGTRGGAAAGCTCGACGTGGTGCAACTTGGCGCCGGCATCGTCCCCGCCGACATCCAGCTGCTGCGCAACAACGACAACCTCATCCTGACCGTCGTCGGCACGNGTCGGCACGGGCGACCGACTCGAAGTCACCGCGTTCTTCAGCTCGGACGTCACCAGCGGCTACCGCATCGAGCAAATCCGCTTCGCCGACGGCACCACGTGGGACGTTGCGGAGATCAAGCAGCGCGCCACCACGGCCACCGCGGCCGGCGACAGCCTCACGGGGTACCTGTCCGCCGACACGCTGATCGGTGCGTCCGGCGACGACACCCTCGCCGGCAAAGAGGGCAACGACACCCTGCACGGCGGTGACGGCAACGATTCCCTGACCGGCGACGCCGGCAACGACGTGCTGTTCGGCGGCGACCAGGACGACCAACTGACGGGCAGCGACGGCAGCGACACCCTCGACGGCGGCGCGGGCAACGACACGCTCGACGGTGGCACCGGCAACGACGTGTTCCGCTTCGGCCGCGGCTCCGGCAGCGACACCATCACGGGCAGCGACTCCACGGCCGGCAAGATCGACGTGCTGGAACTGGGTGCGGACGTCAAGCCGACCGACCTGGTGCTGACCCGTTCGTATGACCACCTGACGCTGTGGATCAAGGGCACGACCGACCACCTCTACGTCACGAATTTCTACACGACGGCGGCCACCAACCGCTTCGACCAGATCCGGTTTGCAGACGGAACCACCTGGGACTACGCTGCCATGCTGGCGCGCACGGTCCCGGCCAGCTCTACCGATGCCCAGCCCCTCGCCGCGCCTCAGGCCGCCACGCTCAACCAGTTGGTCTTCCGCAAGGTGGGCAATGCGCTCGAAATCCAGGGCGTCGGCACCAGCCACTCGAGCACGCTGACCAACTGGTTCGGCAGTGGCACCGCGCACGTCGACGGTTTGGGGGCCACCGGCAGCACGCTGCTCGACGCCGCCCCAGCCGACGTGGCATTCGCCTCGACGCTGGGTGGCACCGACCAAACCACTCGCCTGGTCCACGACGGGCTCGGCCAAGTCATCGGGGAGATCGACGCCGAGGGGTACCTCACCGAACACCTCTACGATGCGGCCGGCAATCGCACCACCACCATCCGCTACAGCCAGCCGGTAGCCCCCTTCGGCCGGGAGGCCCAGTCGATGGCCGAGCTGCGGCCGGTGAGCGACCCGAAGGCGCGTGTCACCACGGCCCTGTACGACGCCCTCAACCGTGTGGTGCAACAGACCAACGCGGAAGGCACGGTCACCCAGTTCACGTACGACACGGTCGGCAACCTGGTGAAGACCAGCCGGGCCGCGGGCACGGCGGAAGTGCGCACGGTCAACACACGGTATGACCTGCAAGGCCGTGTGACGGGCGAACTGACCGCCGAAGGCAGCGCGTTGCTGGGTGCCACGCTGACCCAGCCGCAGCTCGATGCGCTGTGGGCGCAACACGGCCTCACGCACACCTACGACGCGGCAGGCCGCCGCACCAGCACCACGGATCCGAACGGGTTCAAGACGCTGTTCTACTACGACACGGACGGCCGCCTGACCCACTCGGTCAACGCGCTCGGCGAGGTGGAGGAGCGGCGCTACGACACGCTGAACCAGCTGCAAGCCACGTTGCGGCTAGGCACCCGCATCGCCACCACCGGGCTGACCGGTGGTGCGGCGGCGGACATCGCCACGGCGCTCGCCGGCCAATACGACAGCACACGTGACAGCGTGACGGCCTTCACGTACACCACGCGCGGACAGGTGGCGTCCACCACCGGCGCGCTGGGCCATGCGGTGACGCAACGCTACGACGCGTTCGGCGAGACCTCGTCCACGACCACCCTGCTCGAGAATGGGGAGTCGGTCACCCAGGCCGCCACCCGCGACCATCGTGGCCAGGTGACTTCCACGGTGACCGACGAAGGCGGCATCGCCGCCACCACACGAACCCAGTACGACGCGTTCGGCCGAGTGATCCGCACCGTGGACGCCAACGGGAACACCCGCCAGCAATCCTACGATGGCCTGGGCCGCTCGGTGGTGACCATCGATCCCACCAACAGCATCCGGCGCAGCAGCTACGACGCATTCGACCGCGTGCTGACCCAGACCGATGCGTTGGGCCAGGTCACGCGCTACACCTACAGCGACACGGACCGCAGCATCACGGCGACCACGCCGGAAGGCGCGTCGGTCACCACCTCGCACAATCGCCACGGGCAGACCGCCAGCGTGACGGATGGACGCGGGGCCGTCACCACCTACAGCTACGACCTCGACGGCAACCTGACGGGTGCGGATGGTCCGCTCGGCAACACGGTGCGACATGCCTACGACCGTGCCAACCGCCTGGTCGAAACCACTGACGCGAATGGGGTGACGACGACCGTCACGTACGACGCGGCCAACCGCGTGCTCACCCGGCAGGTCGACCCGCTGGGGCTGAACCTGACCAGCACCTTCGCGTACGACGCGAAGGGTCAGCAGTACCGTTCCACCGACGCCCGAGGCACGGTGACTACCATCGCCTACGACCTGGCCGGCCGCGTGCTGACCCAGGTTGTCGACCCGGATGGCCTCCACCTGGAAACCCGGTACGGCTACGACAGCCGCGGCAACACGGTGTCCGTCACCGATCCGTCGGGCGCCGTCTCCACCTTCACCTACGACCACCTCGGACGCCGAACCGGTGAACGCATCGACCCGACCGGGTTGAACCTCACCCGCAGCTACACCTACGACAAGGCGGGCAACGTCGTCTCGCGCACCGATGCCAACGGTGCCGTGACACGCTTCACGTACGACGCCAATGACCGCCTGGTCTTCACGGTGGACCCGACCGGTGCGGTCAGCCGGGCCGAGTACGACGCCGAAGGCCGGCTGGTACGAGACACGCGCTACGCCCAACCCATCGACCTCGCGGGGCTGGGGGTGTCGGCGCGGACCAGCGACATCGGCAGCCGCCTCGTCCCGAGGCCTGGCCAGGACGCTGTCGAAGTGCGCCGCTACACCCAGGACGGCCGCCTGCACTACACGGTCGATGGCACCGGTGCCGTGGTGGAGTTCAAGTACGACGCCAATGGCAACGTGGTCGAACGCATCGGCTACGCGAAGGCCATCAACCTGGCTACCTGGACTGGCAACACGGACCCCACCGTCGTGGCGGACACCGCCCGCGACCAGCACGTCCGCACCACGTACGACGCGTTGAACCGCGCCACGCATGTCGCCGACGGCATGGGTGGTGTCACCGGCTACACGTACGACACCCATGGCAACCTGATTCGCCAGACGCACTACGCGACCGCGGTCGCGGCGAACGCCGCGCCCAGCAGCGTGACGGCCTCCGCCGGCGACCAGGTCACCCGCTTCAGCCATGACACCCTTGGCCGGCCCACGTGGACGGTCGATGCGAGTGGTGCAGTCACGCACAGCGAGTACGACACCAACGGCAACGCGGTGCGCGTCACCCGGTTTGCCGCGAGGATTCCGGCGGGGACGGCTCCGGAAGCCGTCGTGGCCAACGCGACGCTCGACCGCGTCGACACCGTGCAGTTCGACCGCGCGAACCGCGCCGTCTACGCCACCGATGCCGCTGGCTACGTGACCACCACGGCTTACGATGCGGAAGGCCGTGTCACGTCCACGACGCGCTTCGCCAACCGCCCGGCCGCGCCAGGGGCCTTGCCGGCAGCCGATGCTGCCGACCAGACCCGGCAGTTCGTGTACGACCCCGCCGGACGGGTCACCAGCGCCGTGGACGCCCTGGGCCAGACCGAGCATTTCACCTACGACGGCAACGGCAACAAGCTCACCTACCAGGACAAGTCGGGGAACACCTGGACGTATGGCTATGACGCGGCCAACCGGCTCGTGTCCGAAGCGTCGCCCGACGTCGACTACACCACCGTCGTCCAGGACGTGCACACCACCAGCCGTGGCTCGCTCGTCACCCGCCGAACCTACGACGGCCTGGGCAACGTCATCACCCGCACCGACGCCACCGGCGCGGTGACGCGCCACGCGTACGACGCGAACGGGCGCACGATCCTCACGGTGGACCCCATGGGCGCCGTGACCCAATCGGACTACGACATCGGCGGGCGCCTGCTGCGCACCATCCGCCCTGCCCAGCCCATCAGCCTGGCCGGGTTGCCCCAGGCCATCCGGCCGAGCGACGTGCTCGGGCGTTTGGTGGCATCGCCTGGCAAGGACGTGGTGGACGTTCGCCGGTACGACCGCGACGGCCGGCTGCGTTTCACGGTGGACGGCAACGGGGCCGTGGTGGAGTTCCGCTACGACACCCATGGCAACGTCACCGAACGCATCGGCTACGCGAGCGCGGTCGCCGTGCCCGCGGGCGGCACCAGTGCCGACCCCGCACCGGTGGCCAACGCGAGCCGCGACCAGCGCGTTCGCACCACGTACGACGGCCTGAACCGCGCCACGTTCGTGGCCGACGGCATGGGCAGCGTGAGCCGCAACGAGTACGACGCGTTCGGCAACGTGGTTCGCCAGACGCAGTACGCCACCGCGATCACCTCTGCCGCGTCCCCGGACAGCGTCGAGCCGGCCGCCACCGACCGCGTCACCCGCTCCACCTACGACAGCCTGGGCCGGCCCACGTGGACCGCCGATGCGAGCGGGGCCGTCACGCGCCTCGAGTACGACCGCAACGGCAATGTGGTTCGCCAGACGCGCTTCGCCACGCTGGTGACGGCGGGCGCACCGCCCGAAGCCGCCCAGGCCGACGCCACGCGCGACCGCGTCACGACGGTGCTCTTCGACCGTGCCAACCGCGCCGTGCAGACGACGGACGCCACCGGCCACGTCACCACGACGGCCTACGACCCCGCCGGGCGTGTCACGTTCACCACGAAGTTCTTCAACACGCCGCAGGCGGCGGGCGCCTTGCCCCTCGCCCACCCATCCGACCAGAAGCAGCAGTTCGTCTACGACGCCGCCGGACGCCTCACCAGCACCATCGATGCGCTGGCCCAGACGGAACGCTACACGTACGACGCCAACGGCAACAAGCTGACCTTCGAGAACAAGAAGGGCAGCGTCTGGACGTACACCTACGACCAGGGCAATCGGCTGATCGCCGAGGAGTCGCCGGCCGTGGAGTTCACATCCGTCGCGCGAGACGCGCGCGGCGACCTGTACGAGATCCCCACCAGCTCGGGCACCCTGGTCACGCGCCTGACCTATGACGCGCTGGGCAACCTGCTCAGCCGCACCGAGGCGGCCAACCGGCCCGCCGAAGCACGCACCACGTCGTACCTGTACGACGCCGCCGGACACCAGGTGCAGGTCACGCACCCCCAGGTCATGGTCTACCAGGAAAGCCTGGCGGACCTGGCCCGCAACGGTGCCACCGGCCTGGCCGCGGTCTCGGAGTTCGGCCGCACCCTCACCACGCGCACCTACTACGACACGTTCGGCAACGCGGTGATCAACGTCGACACGGCTGGCAGCGTCAGCCAGAAGGTGTACGACCTGGCCAACCGCGTGCGCTACGACATCGACGCGCTGGGCCAGGTGACCGAGTACACCCGCGACGCGTTCGGCGACGCGGTGGCCACCACGCGGTACGTGCAGCGCGTGACGCCGGCCAGCGTGCCCGCCGGCAGCCCCACGCAGGGTGCCGCCATCGCCACCCTGCAATCGTGGTTCTCGCAGTACGGCTCGCCGCAGGACCGCCGGCTGGAGAGCGAGTACGACCGGCTCGGCCGGGTGATCGCCGTGCGCGAGCCCGAAGTCTTCACCTACGACGCGAGCACCGGCTTGTCGGGCCCCGCGCGCAAGGTGACCCGCAACACCTACAACGCCTTCGGCGACAAGGTGAGCGTGGCCACGTTGCAGCGCGGCACTGAAAGCAACGGCACGTGGGTGTCGACCTTCCAGTACCACGACCGCCTGGGCCGCGTCACCGACACCGTGGACGCGCTGGGCTATCGCACCCACCAGGCGTACGACGCCGTCGGCAACGTGGTGTCGATCACCGAGCATGCGACGGCACAGGCGGCCGACAGCTGGAACCTGCTGTCGGCAGGCGCCGCCGCGGTCGATGCGCAGCGCGACCGCACGGTGACCTACACCTACGACCAGCTGAACCGCAAGCTCAGCGAGACCCGCCATCAGGTGCAGGCGAGCAATGCCACCCAGGCGTTGTCGGGCACCGGCGCCCCGACGGACCTGGTCACCCGCTTCGGCTACGACCAGGTGGGCAACCTCACCCGCACCACGGACGCCCTTGGCAACGCCACGTACAGCTACTACGACGCCCTCGGCCGCGTCACTGCGGTGCTGGCCCCCACACGGCCTGGCGCGAACGGTTCGCCACTCACCCCGCTGTCGCTGTTCCGTCGCGATGCACATGGCAACGTGCTGGTCAAGACCGACGTGGCGCTCGGTGCAACGGCCACGGCCGGCGAGTTCACCGGGGTGTCCACCAGCACCCAGCTGAACACCGTGGTCCAGGGCATCTCCGCGGAAGACCGCTCCACCCTGGCACGCTACGACAGCCACGGCCACGCCGTGCAGGTCACCGACGCCGCCGGCTACAGCAGCTACACCTCGTACAACGAACGCGGCCAGGTGGCCAAGACCTGGCAGGGCGCGACGTCGGGCCAGGCCGTCATCCAGGACGGCAAGCTGCTTGCGGACAGCACCGTGTTCAAGGTGTACCAGTACGACGTGCTGGGCCGCCTCACGAACACGATCGACCCGGGCGTCGCCACGAAACTCGGCACCGGCCTGACCACGAAGGTCGTGTCGTCGACGACCGTGTACACCGACGGATCGGGCAGGCACGTGTCCGGACAGAACGTGGTCGACCTGACCTGGGCCACGGTGGTGAACCCCAGCGGCGGGTCCGTGCGCGTGGAGGTCGACTACCTCACGAACGATTCGACCCGCGTCATCGGCACCAATGAAACGGGCAACGTGTACGCGGGCTCCGGCAGCCAGGAGAAATCACACAGCCAGACGTACACCGCGTCCACTGCCAACGCCGGCGTCCGGTTGACCTGGACCGACTCGGACGCGGACGTGGAAGTGAGCGGCATTGCGTCGATCACCCGCCTGCGGGTCTGGCAGGCGGACGGCAGCGGGTCCTGGGTGCTTCGCTGGGACGGCGGCCCCGTCCAGGCCGGCGGGTGGGACATGGTGGCCGTGGAGAAGTCGTCGGCCAACCTGATCGACAACGGCACGCGCTACAACGCCTTCGGCGAAGTCATCGGCACGGACATCAACGGGTACAACCAGGCGTACTACGACTACGACAACGCCGGCCGGCTGTGGCGCACCAATGCAGGCGACGGGATCGACAAGATCTTCCTGTACGACGCGTTGGGCAACCAGACCGCGGAACTCCGCAGCGGCGGGATCGGCGGCGACAACCGCAACCTGCGCCTGCTCGGCTCGGCCGCAGCCGCCTCGGCGCTCGGCACCTTGCGGCGCACCGACACGGTGCATGACAAGCTCGGCCGCGCCACGCAGCAACTCGGCGTGGCCCGGGACACCGCCGCCGTGCAGGGCACGCTGACCCTGAACCAGCAGGCCGCCACCGCCAGCATCGCCACGTCTGTCACCACGAACTATCCGCCCGACGGCAGCGCCGGGTGGGCATTCGTGGGCGAGAACCGCGTGAACCTCGCGTGGCCCGACCTGTCGGCGCTGGGATCGGGCGACGTCCGGTTGTACTTCGAGTACCAGACCGCCGCCCTCGCGGGCGGGCCGGTGATGACCGACGAGTCCGGCAACCCCTACCCGGACAACCGCCACACCCCCGTGGTGACGCGGTCCCAGACCATCGTCTACGACGCCGACCGCGCTGCGGCCGGTGTGTCGGTGGCGTGGGCCGACAGTGGACCGGTCGTCGCATCCTCCGACGAGAGCGGCCCCGTCGAGTTCAACGCGGGCGGCCTGGGTGCCGTGTCGCGCATCGTGCTGTGGAAGAAGGACAGCCACGGCGAGTGGCGCCTCATGCAGGACAGCGCGCCGGGCACCGGCCCGGCCGTCATCGACGTGGCCGCGCCGCTCGATGCCACCACGCAGGTGACACTCGAGATTCGCCCGGCCGGATCGACTGGTGGCTGGATGACGTTCCCGCAAACGGCCCTCAACTTCGGGGACGCGCTGCGCTACTCGACGGCCAACCTGGCACCCGGTGCGTACGAATACCGGGTGCTGACGAGTGCGGTGGGCCAACCCACGCAGACGGCCAGCACCGGTACGTTCGACACGAATACCCTCGCCTCGTCCACCACCAGCCTCACCGCCAGCCCGGTGGCACGCCCGACGGTCGAGATGACGTACGACCGCTGGGGCAACACCCTGAGCAAGAGCGATCCGCGCTATGCCGGGTGGATCACACGCTACACGTACAACGCCAGCAACCAGCTGGTCAGCGAGACCAAGCCCGATGGGGCTGTCACCCAGGTCTACCACGACGCGCTCGGGCGCCAGGTGGCCGTGCGCGATGCACGCGGCAACGTGAACAGTCAAGTCTATGACGCCGGTGGCAACCTGGTCGAGGAACACCATGCCGACACCGGTGTCGTGCGCTACGTGTTCAACGGCTTCGGCGACAAGGTCCGTACCTACGGGGCCGAGGCCAACCGGACCACCGACTACCTCTACGACAAGATGGGCCGCCTCGTGGAAACACGGCACGGCACCATCACCGTCTGGAACGTGGACGTCAACATGGTGACGTCGAACTGGCAGGCCGAGCTGAAGGAGTTCATCTCATACGACCAGGCCGGGCGCAAACTCGACCAGACCCTCGGCTGGACCGGCGACGGCACCGGCGAGGTCACCCGCTACAAGTACGACCTGGCGGGCCACGTCATCGAGACCATCCAGCCGGGCACCGGCGCGTTCCGCACGCGCTCGGTGTACGACGTCTTCGGCCGCAAGGTGGCCGACTTCGACCAGAACTTCCGGTCCAGCACCTGGAACTACGACACCACCGGCCTGCTGCTGTCCCGCACCGACCTGTCGGGTGCCACGTACACCTTCACGTACGACAACGCCCGCCAGCTCATCAGTTCCACCAACGGCCATTACGGCGCGAACCCGCAGATCGTCAACGCGTACGACGCGGCGGGCCAGGTGACGAAGATCACCGACCTCTCGCTCAATCAGGTCACCGAGTTCACCTACGACCTGGCCGGGCGCCACGTGCGCGAGAAGACCACGCAGGACGGCGTCGTGTACCAGAACAACATGCTGGCCTACGACAACGTGGGCCGCCTGCGCCACGTGGCCGACGGCCGCATGAGCCTGGACATCGACTACGACCTCGTGGGCAACCGCACCCACATCCGCACGCACGTGGACGTGTTCAACCTCGGCAGCACCACGGTGGACAGCCGCAAGGACACGGACAACTACTTCACGTACGACCAGATGAACCGCCAGACCGGCGTGGGACTCACGTCGACGGGCCTGCTGCAGGCGGACGCCCACCTGGTCGAATACGACCGGGACGGCAACCGCATCAAGGACACGTACCTGGGCAACAAGCTGGAGGCCGTGGCCGCCACGCCGCCCGCCTACCTGTACACCGATGAGTCCGGGCAGGCCGTGTATGACAACGGCACGCCCCTGTCCTACCGCATCCTTCCCGGCCTGAACGAAGTGTCGGAGAACTACGAGTACGACACGCTGAACCGGTTGAAGAACGTCAAGCGCGACGGCTTCGAACTCGACCGCCGCGGCTACGACGCGGTGGGCCGCGTCATGGTCACCGGGCCCGCCAACCTGCCCACCGCCTACACCCAGGCGCTCAACAGCGGCACGGCCCCCGGCGAGACCATCGGGCTGGAGGCCCGCACCAACCGCTACGACACCAACGGGCGGCTCGTGCGGCAGTTCATCTACAACAGTGACCACTCCAAGGTCGTCACCGACGTGCACTACTCGCGCTACGACGCGGCCGGCAACCTGATGTCGTACACGCTGACCTCGCCCAACGAGTACAGCAACTACTACAAGTACTCCCACAAGCTGTTCGACGGGTACAAGGAAGCCAACATCCATGCGACCAGCACCAAGTTCAAGGATGGGGAGACCGTCAACTCCTACGACGTCAACGGCAACCTCGTGCGCGTCGACGACCTGACGAAGGAGCAGAACAACCGCCGCTTCGTCAACGACGTGACGGGCCACGCGCTGTACTCCAACCAGCAGGGTGCCGAGCAGCGCCAGGTGGTGGTCAACGGCGAGGTGCTGGGCCGCTACGGCATCGGCATCGACGAGACGAAGCAGCGCGATGAAAACGGCAACCCGCGCTTCGCGCAGATCGCCGAGTTCAACCTGGGCTACCAGCCCATCACCGGCAACTACCCCACCGCCAGCGTCGGCACCTACCAGGTGCACGCAGGCGACACCCTGCGCAGCATCGCGCGCCAGTCCTACGGCGACGAAGGCCTGTGGTTCCGCATCGCCGAGGCCAACGGCCTGACCGGCGACAACGACCTGCGCGTCGGGCAGACCGTCAACATCCCGAGCGTCGTGGGCTCCGTCCACAACAACGACGGGACCTTCAAGCCGTACGACCCCAGCAAGATCACCGGGGACACCACGCCCAACATGCCGATGCCTGGCAAGGGGGGGTGTGGGGGGATCGGGATGTTGCTCGTCATCATCGTTGCGGTGGTGGTGACGGTGTTTACGGCGGGGGCTGCGGCGTTGGCGATGGCTGGCGCGCTCAGCTCCGCCACCACGATCGGGGGCATCGCGTCAGCAGGCTTGACGGCCATGGCGGGCGGCACCGCCATGGCCGGGGCACTGGGCATGGCCGCAGTGCAAGGGATCAGCGCCGCTGTCGCGGTCGGCGCCGCGATGATCGGCGCAGCAGTGGGCTCCATCGCCAGTCAGGGCGTTGCCATCGGCATGGGCATGCAGGAGGACTTCAACTGGAAGAACGTGGGGATGGCCGCAGTCGGCGGAGCCGTGTCGGCCATGATGCCGGCTGGCATCGTTGGCGCGGCAGGCAGTACCGCCAACATCGTCGTGCGCAGTGCGCTCAGCAATGCCGTCACGCAGGGTATCGGTGTGATGACCGGGATGCAGGACAAGTTCAGCTGGCGGGGTGTTGCAGCCTCGGCCGCCTCGGCTTATGTCGGCGACCAGCTGCGCGGTACGGTGATGGGCAGCAGCCTGCAAGGTCCGACGATTGACGGGGGCTCAATTGGAGGCCCCGGCCTCGTGGGCATGCTTGGGGGCGGGCCCCTGGCCAGGCTTGCCGGCTCGACCGTGGTCGGGATGGCGGCCAGCACCGCTGCCGCGGCGATGCGGGGTGGCAAGGTGGTGATGGCTCAAGTGGCGATTGATGCGTTTGGCAATGCGTTGGGAGAAAGTCTGGTCGCAACGACGTTGTCTGGCGAAGGTATTGATGTCCCCCAGGGGGCCGATTCACAACCCGATGTTGAGGAAGACATCCTCGGCGCGTTTATCGCCATGAACGACAACTGGTCTTACGTTGAACCGGACGACTCGTCGCATGGACTTGGCTTGCGAGCCCACGATTCTTCAGGCGAAGGCCCAACTGATCCACAATCCTCAAGCCTGCTGCCTTCACCGGCCGCCGACGCTGAAAAAAATGCTCCTGTTGGAAACACTGGGAGGCGTCGGATTAGCGGCAAAGTAGCGGAGCCGAAGGACAAGTGGACCAACCCAGTTTCTGAGCTTGTTCATCGAGACGATCCGGAAAAACGTGCAGCGATCAATGACATTTTTGCCAAGGCCAGAGCGCAAGCAGAAGCGTCCCCGCAAGGTGATCAGCCGCCTACGGCAGCCGAGGTTGAAGGACTCGACGGTCCCGTCGGGAGGGAAATGCGGAAATATGCTGATGACAAGTCTGGCCGCTGGTCCGATAAGGAGTCGGGACAACCAGCTAATGGACCTCGTCAATATAGTCCGAGCAGAGATGGTGCCCGAACAAAGGGTAAAGTGGAGTTGGCAGGCGAGATCAAGTATGAAGTGAAAGATGGGACCGAGGTCCGATTTTTCGGTGAAAATGATCCCGATGGGAAACTGATCGTAGCCCGCTCGCAGACTGATGCCAGCCTGAAAGGAAAAATCTCCAAAGATGGCGTTGAGACAAGTGTCCGCATAGGGACGGCGAGTGAATTGCAATACTCGCGAGACTCATACAAATCGGAAGTCGGAAAATTGGACGTGACGGTGCGGAGTGCGGCTGATTTTGGCCTGGATGCCAAGATCGGCGGCGGGCGCAACGGCGGCGGCTCCAGCGCTGGCTTCAAGGCCGAGGCGGCCTTGCTTCAAGCTCAGGGTGCTGCCGAGTCTCGCGCAATTGAATATGGTGGACTCGAAGTTAAAGTTAAGGCCGGCGCAGGACTTAGCGCGGTCGCGATTGGAGGCTCGGCACAGTATGTTTTTGATTATTCCAAAGGACGCCTGAACGCCGGTTTTGGAGCTAGTGCAGCCGCGCTATTTGGGGCTAAGGCGCAAATAGGTTTTGAAGTGGATGCCTCAAAGTTTACTTTCAAGAAATTTGGTGCCGATGTTAAGCAGTCTGCGACAAATGCCTATGCCACGGTTAATGGGTGGGTTCGCTAGAGAGGCCATAGATGTGCAATAAAACCCTTCTTCGCTTCGTTATGTCGGTAGTGTTAGGTTCAATAATGGTGCAAAATTCATTCGCCGAATCCGCGCAATTGGAGATCTCCTGCGAGAAGCAGTGGATCGAAAAGTCCGCGACGCATGTTGCTGGGCCGGCTCCCGATGTCCCGACGATGCTTAAGGTCTGGAAATCTCTTGAAAGCGAATGTGGGTCCACTCACACCTACATAGGGCGCCTAGCGCTCCTAAGCTTGATGACAGACGACTTTGCCGCGGCTCGGCGAGTGCTGAAGGCGGCTCCCAAGGGTGACTCTCGCTACGCATACAGTATAGATGCGGCAAGAATTCAACTTTCTATTCGCGAAAGGTTGGCTGCCGACGGCCCCATTTCCGATCGGGAGGCGGCCGAATTCGAGTTGAAGTATATTCAACTGGTCAAAAAATATCCAGATTGGCCCACCGGCTTTGCCTTGCTGGGCGGATGGCAAACATCGATCGGAAAGCACGATGCGGCGATAAACAATCTGCAGAAGGCACTAAAAGGCGACGCATACAATTTGGCCGGAGTGTATAGAAATCTGACAATAAGTTTTGCTGCAGAGGGGTCGAGCGAACTAGCTCTGGCTGCCTCGGATAAAACTTTCAAGCTGAACCCTTCAATTACCTCAGATTCGCAATTTGTGTACGCCTACGCCAATGCGAGCAGCGCTCTTGGTTATCTTGATGATGCGGAATTAGCGCTAAATCTTATTGCCCGCAAGAAGGCTGAGGTTAAGGGTGATCCAGAATATAAGAAGGCTGTAGAGTTCTATTCTCAGCAGCGCAAGAAATCGCCAAAGAAATAAGCGGGGAGCCGGGGTCACGGGGGGGCCGGGGTCAAGTCTTGCGTCTTGCCTGACCCATCAAAACCCCCGACATACGGGGTAATCCTGAAGGCAAGTGCACGCCGCCCCTGCGGACGGTGGCGCCGCGATGAGCCTGGGAGGGGGACCCTGGGGTCAAGTCTTAGGGGGACCCTGGGGTCAAGTCTTGCGTCTTGCCCAACCCACCAAAACCCCCGAGATTCCGAGCAATTTCGCAAGCAGGTACGTCACCGTAGGGAACCGCGCTTTACCCGCCCCCAAAGCCCGGCGATGCTCCCGCATGGCCCGTCCTCTCCGAATTGAATTCCCCGGCGCGATCTACCACGTGACTTCTCGCGGGGATCGACGCGAACCCATCTTCGTGGACGACAACGACCGGCACGCGCTGCTCGCCGTTCTCGAGCAGGCACTTGCCCGCTTCGGCGCTCACTCGTTGGCGTACTGCCTGATGGGCAATCACTACCATCTCGTGCTGTGCACCCGCCAGGGCAATCTGTCGGCCCTGATGCGGCACCTCAACGGCGTCTTCACGCAGGCCTTCAATCGCCGCCACAACAAGGTGGGCCACCTGTTCCAAGGTCGGTTCAAGGCGATCCTCGTCGATGAGGAGGCCTACCTGCTGGAGGTTTGCCGCTACGTCGAACTGAACCCGGTGCGCGCCCGCATCGTTCAGCATCCACGCGATTGGCTTTGGTCCAGCTATCGGGCGCATGCGGGCGAACGGGCGCCGCCGGGCTGGTTGGACACCGCAGGGCTGCACGCGCACCTGCTGGGCCGGGCCGCGCAGACCCTCGACGACCATCATCACGCCTCCCGGCTGTACGCCGACTTGGTGGCCGCGGCGCACGGTGTTCGCCTGTGGGACGAGGCGCTGCGCCAACAGATCTACCTCGGCGACGATGCCTTCATCGCGCGCATGCAAGCCATGGCGGACCAGCGGCAACGCGCGTCGAAGGAAATTCCCGCACCGCAGCGCGGTGCACCCACGACCTTCCGACAATGGCTCGCCCGGAGTGACTCCGTGGGGCAAGCGCTGCTGCGCGCCTACACCGAGAGCCGGCTCAGCATGAGCCAGTTGGCCCAAGAGACCAACCTCTCTGTCTCTCGCGTCAGCCGCTTGATCGCCGAGGCCGAGCATCCCAAGTCTTCGTGAACACCGGGAGTACGCGAGCAACTCGTGACGCTGAATCAGTCGCGAGTTCGGCACCGCCCTGCCCCGTCGAAGAGCCTCAGGCCAACCGTCTCTCGACCAGCCCCGCCGAGGGTGCCCCGATCACCCGGTCATACCCCGCAAGACCCGCCTTCCGCGAATACCCACGCGCCCCGCCTTCCAAGGCCGAGAGCGGCTCGTCCTGGCCTGCGACCGACAGCATCTCCTCGACCTTCAACGCCACCGCACCCACATCGAAGAAGTCGACCAGGGCACCACGCCGGCAGTCATGCATCACCTCCCGCACCGGCGCCGTGTCGGACGACACGATGGGTGCACCACACGCCATGGCCTCGAGCAACGACCAGCTCAACACGAACGGGTACGTCAGGTACACGTGGGCGGCCGAGACCTGCAGCACGCGCACGTAGTCGGCGAAGGGAACGCGCCCGAGGAAATGCGTGCGGGCAGGATCGAGCGACACCTCGCGCAGCATGCGCTCCCGCCACGTGGGGGCGTTGTCGGGGCGCTTGCCGTAGCTGACACCGTCGCCGCCGACAATGATGGCGTGGCAACCCGGATGGGCCTTCTGGACACGCTCCAGTGCGCGCATGAACACATGGAACCCGCGATAGGGCTCCAGGTTGCGGGCCACGTAGGTGATGACCGGGTCGCCCACGCGCAGCACCGCCCCGCTCGGCGTGGTGAACGATGCCTGTGGATTCGGGCCGAGGTACTCGGTATCGATGCCTTCGTGCTGCACGATGATCTTCGGCTGAAAGATCTCCGGGTGCCGGCTGCGCTGCCAATGCGTGGGGCTGATGGCCACGTCGCACTGGGTCAGGTTCAGGGTGTGCAGCGCGTTCCAGGTGCGGATGCGCGCGCGGTCGTCGAAACTGAGCGGGAACTCGGGATCGAAGCCCAGGTCGGCCCCGTCGGCGTTGTAGTACCACTCACACAGGTGCACCAGCCGCGCGAGCGGAAACACGTCCTTGGCGTAGAGGGTTTCACCCCAACCAGGATGGGCCACGATGACGTCGGGCGTGAACCCGTTCTGCTTCAGCTGCTGCAGCGCACGCACCACCGCCTGGCCGTGCAGCGTGGCCGACTCCATCTGCCGCAGGTAATGATGCTGCTGCGGGCGCCCCTCGCGGGCGAGGCGGTAGCGGATGAGCTTGTCGAAACCCGGCAGGCCCGGCGCGCCTTCGCGCCCCAGCGCCCGCACGTCCCAGCCGGGCCGCTGTGCCCAGGCCTTCACGAGGTGGCCGAACTGGCCCGGAAAATTCTGGTGGATGACCAACACCCGCATCGCGACGCGCTCCCGTTCGAAACGTGTGTCAGTTGAGGTCGCCGGGCGGCGGGGCCGCCGGCGTGCCGTCGTCCACCTGCGGCAACAGGTCGAGCATGGAACCGCCCAGCGGCGCGGCACGGCCACCCAGCAGCCGCGTGGCCAGGCGGCGCAGCGATCGGCTGTCGGACGCATCGCCGCTCAGCAGCGCCTGCGCGTACCGGGCCGACAGGCTCGTGCCGTCGAGGCGAATCGCGCGGTCGATGGCCTCCTGTGCCGCATCGTTCGCCTTGCGCATCGCGAGCACCACGGCCAGGCCACCGTGGCTCTCGGCGAAGTTGCGGTCGAGTTCGATCGCCTGTTCAAACGCCCGCAGCGCGGCATCCGTGTCGCCTTGCGAGAGGCACGTCCACCCGAGGCCGTGCCAGGTGCCCACGTGTTCCGGCATCGCCTGCAGGGCTTTGGCAAAGCTGGCGCGGGCCGCGTCGAGTTGCTGCTCCATCAGGTCGGTGAAGGCCAAGGCCGACCAGGTTCGGCCGTCGGTGGGATTCAGCCTCAACGCATGTTGCAGCAGCTGGCGCGAGAGCGCAGGCGCCTGCTCGGCCAGCGCCACCGACGCGCGTGCGACGAGCGCCTCGACGGGTGCGCCCGGCTCCTTCAACGCATGGTCGGACCACAGCAGGCTGGCCGTGAAATCAGACTCATCGAGCGCAACGAGGCTGGCCACGCCGGCCGCGGCCGTGGCCAGCTGGCGCACCTGCCAGCGCTCCCGGGCCCATGCCATGGCGGCGTCCAGGCGCTGGGCCCGGTGCATCAAGCGCAACCAGAGCACCTGCAGCGCGCCATCAACGGCCTGCGAAGGCGTCACCTCGACCCACGGCGCGAGCACCGCCAGCCCCGACTCAGGCGCGCCCTCGCGCAACGCGATGTAGGCCAGGTCATGCGCCACCACCGGACGCAGGTCGTCCGGTACATCAGGCGCATCCGACAAGACCTGCAACACGGCACGCGCCTCGCCGAACCGGTGCTGGGCCAGCAACCACTGCCCTTCCTTCAGCGTCCAGCCCGGGGCATGGCCGGCCAACGCCTGGGCCTTGCGGAGGTGGGTCTCGGCACGGAGCCACGCTCCAGCCTGCAGCGCCGCATCGAACGATTCGCCCACGAGTGCCAGGTTCTCGGGGTCTTGCTGCAGGTATCCCTCGAGCCGGTCGAGGCGCTGCGTCGCAGTGGGATTCGTCATCGTGGGTCTCTTGTCGTACGGTAAAGGGTTGCTCACCAGGCCACGTCCACGCGCTTGCCGGCCTTGAGCCGGCTGCGGAGGGATTGAAGGGCGGTGCGGTGGATCTGTGACACACGGCCCTTCGTCACGCCCATGCGGCTGGCGATGTCGTCGAAGGCATGCTCGTGGAGGTAGTGTGACGTGATCACGGTCTGCTCCTGAGGCGTCAGGTGGCGGATCACATCACGCAGGCGGGCTTGCAGCTGCTTGTATTCGAGCCGTTGGTAGTGGCCGTCCGGCTGCTGCCCGGCCGGTTCGTCAGCGGCCACCATGCCGGTGCCGTCCAGCAGGCACCCCAGCGCGATGCCGATGCCCACCTCGGCCAGGTAGCGGAACAGTTCGTCGGCCTGGGCCTTCGATCCCTTGCCGAACGGCGCGGCCACCTGCGCCCCGCTCACCCGGGCTTGCGCCTTGATGGCGTCGAGCCGCTCCTGGCGCAGCCGTTGCCGGACGGCGATCTGCTGCTGCTTTTCGGTGAGGGTTTCGAGGCCATCGAGGATGGCGCCATGCATCCGGCGCGCGGCGAAGGTCCGGAACTGGGCGCCCTTGTCAGGGTCGTACCGGTCGACGGATTCCACCAGCGCGACGGACGCGAGCTGGTGGTATTCGGCGAACTCGATCTCGTTGTGGTTGCGCCGGGCGTAGTAGGTGGCCGCCACCACGCGGGCGTAGTCGAGGTGGTGGGCGATCAGCTGCTGCCGCAGGGCTTCGTCGCCGGAGGCCCGGAACAACGACCACAACTCGTTCTCGCGCTCGGGCATGGCCGACGCCGCCGCCGAAGCGGCGGCGTGCGAGCCGGGAGCGCGCGAGGTGGCCATGCCTCAAGTCAGTGGAACGAGCCCACCAGGGCCTTGAGGATGAGGCTCCAGCCGTCCACCAGGATGAACATCAACACCTTGAGCGGCAATGCGATGGTGGTGGGCGGCATCATCATCATGCCCAGCGCCATCAGGATGCTCGAGACGATCAGGTCGATCAGCAGGAACGGCAGGAAGATGACGAATCCGATCTGGAAGGCCGCACGCAGCTCCGACAGCATGAAGGCCGGCACCAGCTGGATGTTGCCGATGTCGTCCATGCTCTGGGGCGGCTTCGACTTCGACAGCTCCACCATCAGCGCCAGGTCCTGTTCGCGCGTCTGCCGCACCATGAACTCACGGATCGGCTTGCTGGCCTTGGAAAAGGCCACGTCGTTGCCGAGCGTGCCCTGCATGTAGGGCTGCAGCGCTTCGTCGTTCACGGTCTGCAGCACCGGCGACATCGTGAACAAGGTCATGAACAACGCCAGCCCGATCAGCACGGTGTTGGGGGGCGTCTCGGGCATGCCGATCGCATGGCGCAGCATCGACAGCACGATGATGATGCGCAGGAACGCCGTCACGCACACCACCAGGGCTGGCAACACCGCCAGCAGCGTGAGGCCCATGACGATGCGCACCGCCAGCGCGGTGTCGGTGCCTTGCGCATTGGCCTGCGGCAGGCGAAGGTCGATGCCCACGCCCTGCCCGGGCTTGCGGGCCTCGGTGCGTGTGTCCCCCCGTTTTCCGGCCGTGGTGGTCACGGGCGCCGCGGCTTCGGATGCGGCAGGTTCGGCAGCAACCGGCACCGACGCGGCCAGTGCAGGCACATCCACCTCGGGCGCCACCTGGGCCCAGCCCGCCCCGCACCACAGCAGGCACACCAGCAACCAGCCCAGGGCGCGCCGTGTCATGTCGTGGGCTCCACCGGCGCAGCAGGCGCGTCGTCGCGGTCGAGCACGACGGGCGCCCCCGCCCCCTGCACAGCCACCAGCAATTGCCGGCGCTTCCACTCGACGACGTGCAGCCGCGTGTTGACGTCGAGCCGCACGCTCGAGACCACCCGCACTTCCGCCGGCGCGGGTGTCACCAGCCGCTGGAGCCACGGGCCGCTGCGCCGATGCCGGAACCACCACGCCCCCGCAGCGACCGCCACGAGCACGAGCAGCAACACCGCCCCCGCCACCGGAAAGCCCGGATCGGTGGCCTCGGTGCGGAACGGCAGCGGGGATGACGCCTGCGGCACCACCGGCACCACGCCCTCCGCGGCACCGGCCAGCGCGGGCGCCAGCACCCAGCCCCCGCGCAACACGGCGCGGCAGCAAGAACGCAGGCCGCTCATGCTTTCAGCGGCACGGGGATGTCGGTGATGCGCACGGCGAACTGGTCGTCCACCGCGACCAGCTGGCCACGGGCCACCACCTTGCCCTCGAGCAGCACGTCCACCGGCTGGTCCACCAGGCGGTCGAGCACGAACACCTGGTGTTCCTTCGCGGACATCAGCTCTCCCACCGTGACCTCCACCTGGCCCACGCACACCTGCAGGCGGGTCTTGATGTGGTGCAGCGGGTTGACCGGGTCGCCGATCACGGGGCGTGCGCTGTCGGGGCCGTCGTGCAGTTCCGTCAAGGCGATGACGTGTGCGGTGCGGCCGCTGTCGGCCGCCGGTGCGTTGGCGGGGTATTTCGAATCACTCATGGTAGGGAAGGTCCGGAATTCGGGAAGGATGTCAGTTGCCGTGCGACCGCACGACTTCGATGGCGCGCCGGCCGTTGCGGGCGCCGAGGTGACCGGCGCACGCCACGGGCGCCTGCGCGTCGGCAGGCCGCAGCGTCAACGGTGCATCCAGCCGGTGCGACAAGGTCAGCACGTCACCGACCCGCAGCGACTGCAGCGTGCCGAGGTCGAGCTCGGTGGTACCGAGTTCGACGCGCAGGGTGACGGGCTGGTGCGCCATGGCGCCCAGCACCGACGCGGTGATGGGCGCCATCTGACCCTGCCACGGCCGCCGTGAGTCGCGCAGCATCGGGGCCACGCTGTCGGCCGTGAGGTGCAGCCACAGGCTCGGTGCCTCGCCGCGCCCCCAGGCAAGCCGCACCCGCACACTGCCCGACCAGGCGGCCGAACGCGGCCGCCCGAACGACGGCAATTCAGCCGATGGCGCACGGCCCAGCAGGCTCGCCAGCTCGTCCGAGAACTCGCGCCAGGCGCGGCCAGCCACCTCGGTGCCGACGGGGCCGGCATTGCCGTGCGCGAACATCAAGCCCGCGATCACGCCCGCGGGCGTGTCCTGGGCGGCGGCCACCCAGGCCCATGGCGTGGCGGCACAGGCGTCGGCCTGCCACGGCTGCCACTCGGCGGACGCGTTGGCGGGCGCTTCGTGCGCGTTGAAACTTTCCACCGGTTCGGCCGGCAGGTCCCAGCGCGCCGCCCAGGCCCGCCACACGGGTTCGATGCGGCGCGACAGGGTGTCGAGTGCCGGCGCAGACCACCACCGGAGCGGTGTGTGCTGCTCAGGGAGCGGGATGTCGTTCATTTGCTTTTCATCGAGAACAGTTCCTGCAGCATCTCGTTCGCGGTGGAAACGATCTGCGAGGACGCCTGGTAGCCGCGCTGCATGATGACCAGGTCGCTGAACTGCTGGGACAAGTCCACGTTCGACAACTCGATCACGCCGGAGCTGATGGTGCCGAAGGCCAGGCCGTCGGCCACGCCGGTGTGCCACGCGGTTTCGTCGGTCGACTTGAACTGGTTGTCGCCCACGGCCTCCACCGCATCGGGCGTGTCGAACCGCGCCAGGGCGATGCGCTGGCCCTTGACGGACTGCTGGTTCGTGTACGCGAGCACCAGCGTGCCGGTGCTGTCGAAGGTGGCGCTGCTCAACGCGCCGAGCTTGTAGCCGTCCTGGCGGGTCACCGCGAGCGTGGAGATGTCACCCGACGCAAACGAACGCACCTCGCCGCTGAAGTCGAATTCGAGGGGCATGGCAGCCTGCCCGGCCGGCTTGTACTCGATCTTCAGCTTTGAGGTGGCAGCGGTCGGTTTTCCGTCGGCGAACTCCAACGTGCCGGAGCCCACCGTCGTGGTGCCATCGAGCACCTTCACGGCCCATTTCTGGTCGGTGCGGGTCAACGACAGGCTCAGCGTGTGCTCGCCGCCGAGCGCATCGATCGCCACGATGTTGCTGACCGTCTGGGCATTCGCGGTGGTGCTGGGCAGGTTGCCCTGGAAGGCGATCGACGTGGTCGCCTTCGCGGCGTTGATGCGCTGCGTGTTCAGGTCGATCCGGGTGAAGTTGCCGGTGCCGTCGGCCGACATCACTTCGCTGTTGTCCGCGCGGTTCACGAGCACCCCGTCGCCGTTGAACTCGAACTGCCCGGCGCGCGTGTAGTGCAGTTCACCTTCGGCGTTGCGCAGCACGAAGAGTCCCTGGCCGTCGACGGCCAGGTCCAGGTCGTTGCCGGTCTGGCGCAGTTCACCTTGCTTGAAGTTCAGCGAGGTCGAGTAGGTGGTGAGCCCGTAGCCCAGCTGGTCGCGCCCGAACGCCTCGCTGCCGGACCCATCGCTGTTCGCGTAGAACATGTCGGCAAACTGCAGCGACGCCCCCTTGAACCCCGGGGTGTTGAGGTTGGCGGTGTTGTTCGCGATGACACGCAGGCCGTGGGAGTAGCCCATCAGGCCGCTCATTCCAACGTAGATCGACTCGAGCATGTGATTCTCCTGGAGGATGCGCGCGCGCTCAGCGCACCGCGGTGACTTGGCTGAGCCCGATGTTGCTCAACGTGGCCCCTGCGGTGGTGCGCACCGACAGCGATGGCGAGCTGCCTGCGAGCGACAGGGTGGCGACCGTGCCGGTGACGTTGCCGCTTTCGGTGGTGATGTCGACCGTGCGGCCGATGAGCCCCACCGACTGCAGCGCCGCCTGAGTCGACAGCAACGCGTCGAGCTTGCCATTGAGCTGCTGCGTCTGCTCGAGCGATGTGAACTGCGCCATCTGTGCCATGAACTCCTGGTTGTCCATGGGCTTCAGGGGATCCTGGAAGGTCAGCTGCGTGAGCAGGATCTTCAGGAAGTCCTCCATGCCGAGGCCGTTGGCCTGGAGGTTCGCGCCCGTGGTGCCGCCGACGGCGCCGATGCTGTCCATGTCAGAACTCCCTTGTGGTTTCAGTGATGTGAATGACGGCGTCCGCATCGGGACGCCTCGAATCGAAGAATGCGGTGTCCGTGGGCCACGGTTCACCGTTGCAGGTGAGGCTCGCCACCCGGATCCCCTGCCCGGCCAGCCAGCGGGTCACCATCCCGGCCACACGAGGCAGGTGGTCGGCATGGGCCGCGTCGACGCCCACCCAGACCCGGGCGACACCGTCGTCCCATTGCACATGCACCCGCACCGGTTCGGCGACGTCGGCGAGCTGCAGCAGTACGGCGGGCGCCTCGGTGGGCGCCGGGCCGGTGATCAGGTTGGGTGCCGAGGGACGAACATTCAATGGCGCAGGCACGGGTGCGGCGGCGGGCCCGCCGATCGCGAACGGGCGGGATGCCGTCGCGGCAGCGAATTCCGCAGTACCCGCCAGCGCGCGTCCCTGATGCCCGGCACTGTCGACGGCGACCTGCCCGGCCTCTTGCGCCGGCGCCCACGTGAACACCGGGTGAGGTGGTGCCACGGTGCGTGCGATGGAGGGGTTCGCTGGCGCCTGCGCCGGACGGCCGTCACCACGCGCCCGGGCGTCCGGGCCGGGAGGGGGCGCCGTTTGCTTCTTGAACCACGTCTCGGTCTGCGCCCGCTCCATCTCGCGCTGCCATGCCAGGCGTGCCGGATCGGCCGGGGCGCGAGCGGTGGTGGGCGAACGGGCCGGATCGGCCTGGCCTGCCTGCGCAGCGGGATCAATGCTCATCGCACTTCCTCCGGCCCCATGGTGTGGCGGTGCCACGCGGCGCGCGCCAGCCAGTCCTGGTCGGCAACCACGGCCTGCTGGCGGGCGCGCTCGGCCACGTGTTCCTGCAGGCGTTCCTCGCTGTCACGTTCGATTGCGTCGACCTTGAGCTGGGCAGCATGGCACTTTGCTTGCCACTCGCCGTGTTCGGTCCTGGTTTCGGTTTCGGTCTTCACCAGGGCGGCAATTCGCTTCTGCGCGTCGGCCAGGTAGGCCAGCCGGCGGTGTGCCAGCGCAGGGTCGAACCCCGTGGCCGACGTGGGGCGCGCGGCGCGGGCCGCGGCGTCGAGTTGCGCCTGCGCGGCAAGCCGGTCCTTGCCCGACGCGGCGAGGCGGGCAGCGCAGTCTGCCAGGTCGCGCTGCAGGGCGTCGAGTTGCCACTGCGCCTGCAGGCGCAACGGTTCGAGGGGGTAGACGTAGCCCCGGCGGTCCGCACTCATGCCGCCCCCTTGAGCAGGCCGGCCAACTGCTGCACGGCCAGGTGACGCGCGACGCCGCCAGATGACTGTTTCAGGAATGCGAGCAGCTGAGGCTCGAGGTCGATGGCACGGTCGAGCGCGGCATTGGTGCCGCGCACGTAGGCACCGATGTCGACGAGCTGCCGGTTCCGGTCGAGCAAGGCGAGGTATTCGACGGCCTTTACTGCCAGGGCCTGTTCCTCCCCGGTGGCCAGGTCCGGCATCAGGCGGCTCACGCTCTTGAGCGCGTCGATGGCCGGGTACTGGCCCTGGTTGGCGAGCTGCCGGGACAGCACGATGTGCCCGTCCAGCGTGGCACGCAGGCAATCGGTGACGGGTTCGTTGAGGTCGTCCCCTTCGACCAGCACCGTCAGCAGTGCGGTGATGGCGCCCCCCTGCCCCGACGTGCCGCAGCGTTCGCAGAGTTCGGGCAGTTCGGCGAACACCGACGGCGTGTACCCGCGGGCCGTCGGAGGCTCGCCGGCCGACAGCCCCACCTCGCGGCGTGCCATCGCAAACCGGGCGATCGAGTCCATGGTCAGCATGACCTGCTTCCCTTCATCACGGAAAGCCTCGGCAATGGTCACCGCCGCATAGGCCGCCCGCAGGCGCGCCAGCGCCGGCTGGTCGGACGTGGCCACGACCACGACGGACCGCGCCAGCCCTTCCTCGCCCAATTGCTTGTCGATGAACTCCCGCACCTCGCGCCCGCGCTCGCCGATCAATGCGATCACGTTCACGTCGGCCCGCACGTGGCGCGCCACCATGCCGAGCAAGGTGCTCTTGCCCACGCCACTGCCCGCGAAGATGCCCACGCGCTGTCCCTGTCCCAGCGTCAGCAGCGCGTCGATGGTGCGAACCCCGGTCTCCATGACCTTCTCGATGCGCGGGCGGTGCATCGGGTTCAACGGCTTGCCCTTGACGAGCCGCCGCTCGGTAGTGGCCGGATCGGGCCGGCCGTCGAGCGCCCGGCCGAATCCGTCGATCACGCGGCCCAGCAGTGCCGGCCCCACGCCGATGCTGGCCAGTTCGCCACTGGCCGTCACCTCGCACCCGGGGGCCAGGCCCTGCGACGAACCGTAGGGCATCAGCGTGACCTGTCCGGCGCGCATGCCCACCACCTCGGCCTGCAGCGGCTCGGCCTGGCCCCGCACGGCGATGGAACACACTTCGCCCAGCACGGCATCGGGCCCCCGGGCCTCGATGACGAGGCCGGACAACTGCTGGACGACCCCGGTGCGAACCGTGAGGTCGGCCGTGGCCGTGGCGGCGGTGAGGGTGCGCAGCATCGGTGTCAGCCCTCCAGGCCCCGGGCTCGTGCGGCGGTCACCCAGACTTCGCGGAGCCTGGTGAGCTGGCGGTCGAGCCGGGCATCCAGCGTGCCGTGCTCGGTGTCGAGCAGGCAACCGCCCACCTCCACGGTCGCATCGGCCACCCATTGCACGGCCGGGTGCCCCTGCACCAACGCGTCGCCTTCCAGCCCGGCCAGGTCGCCCGGATGCAGCCGCACCCGCAACAAGGTGCCACCGCGCAGTTGGCCCATGGCCTGCTGCACGAGCGCGGCCACGGCGTCGCGGTTGGCGTGCGCCTGCCCCATCAGTCGGCACACCGCGGCAAATGCGAGTTCGATGGCCGCCGGCTCCAAGGCATCCAGGCGCTGCGTCCAGGCAACGGCCAGGCCGTCCAGGGTCTGCTGGAGCTGGTTCATCTTCGCGTCATGCTCGGCATGCAGCCGGGCCTGCAATGCATCCGTCTGGGCCTGCAGCTTCTGGGTCGCGGCACGCACGGCCTCGTCCAGGCGACGCTGGGCCTCGCCGAGGCCCTCCCGCAGCCCCGTCTCGCGGGCGGCCTGCAGTTCGTCGGCGAGCGATTTCGTGCGCACGTCTTCCTTGGGCGGCGACGGCATCGTCACCGGCCTGGCGATGGCCTGCTGGCCAACCACCGGCCGAAGCGGCTGCGCCTTGGGTTCCGCAGCTGGACGGTGCCGTGGCAGTGACCGCGATTGCGCCGTCACGGCCATGTCGCGCAACACCGCGGGTTTGGATCGATCACTCATCGCAGGACCTTCCAGAATTCGCGCGCGCGCTCGCGCCACGTGTGCGGGGCACGCGGGGCCACCGGGTGGCCCGATCCATTGACGCTGCCGCGCTCGGCGTGCGAGCAGAGCACATCGAGCAGCGCCAGGTCGAGCGCGTTCCACGCCACGGGGACGGGCGCCGACAACATGTGTTCCTGAATGCGCCGCCGACGGGTGGGCCCGAGGTGGTCGAGCACGGCCTCTCGCCACGGCCACGGCGCCAGGCGCAGCACGCGGGCCACCAGCACGTCCGATTCGGTCTGCAACGCGGCGCCGATGGACCGCGGCGGCAACTGCCCGAGGCGCTGCACGAGGCGGTCACCTTCGGTCGATGGCAGCCGCAGGGGTGGCGCCCCGGTGGTCACCGGTGCGAGCACCTCGTCCAGCAAGCGGGGATCGGCGGGAACGCCGAGTTCGGCCAGTTCGGCCAGCAGCTGTTCGGCCTCCGTCCGCTGCGATGCGGGCAACTGCTGCAGCAGCCAGCCACGGTCGGCCGCGGGCATGGTGTGCAGCAGCAAGGCCGCCTGCCGGGCGCTGGCCGGCATCGCGAACGCGCCGACGGCGCCCTCGAACCCGCTCATCCTTCGCTCCGTTCAGCCGAAAGCCACTGGCGCACCTGCACGAGCGCGGCCTGGCGCTCCGCCTCGGTCATGGGCGGGCGCGCGGCCGCCTGGCGGCCGCGCGACAGCGCCCACGCCAGCAGCACCAGCACCACGACCCCCACCAACACGCCCAGCGCAGTCACGACCGGCGGAAGGGGCGACGTGCCACCCGGCGCCTCTTCCGCCACAGCCTGCCGCCCCTCTGGCAAGGTCGATGGACCAGGCCCCATCGCGAGGGCCTCCGGTTCCTGGCGGTTGAGGCCATGCAGGCCGTTGAGCGGCTGCACGACCACCACGTCGCCACGCTCGAGGGACGCCCCGACGGCCGCCGCGACGAGGGCCTTGGTCTGCTCGATCTGCCCGGCATCCAGCGGCACCTTGATGACGGCGAGGACCTGGAGGCGGCGCACCGAACCGGGTTGCGACACCACCTGCTCGACACGCCGGCCCACCTGGTAGTCGGTCTCGCGCTGCGAGCTGCCATTGTTGGCACGCGCGCCGTCATTGGACGCGGTTTGCAGGGCGTCTCCCTTGAAGGTCTCCCGCTCGCGAACGATCACGCCGGTCACCGCTTCACCGGGTTTGACGGGTGGTGCCACGACGTCTTCGGTGGTGGTGCGAACCTGGTTCATGTCGAGCACGACGTCCACGCTCGCCAGTGCCCGGCCCGGCCCGAATGCGCGGTCCAGCACGTGCGCTGCCTTGGCGGCAAGGTGCTGCTCGATGTCGCGCTTCAGTTCGAGCTGCGGACCCACCTCGGCCTGGCCGTCACCGGCCGGCGCCGCCACCCGGGTCAACGCGACGCCGGTCTGGTCGACGACGGTGACGTCCTGCGGGCTCACACCAGCCACCGAGGCCGACACGAGCCGCTGGATGCCTTTCACCTGCTCCGGGCGCAGCGACTGGCCGTGCTTGAGGGCCACCGTGATGGCGGCCTTCGCCTTGCCCTGCTCCCGCTTGAAGAGGCCCTCTTCCGGGAATGCAAGGTGAACCCGCACCGACTCGACTTCGGCCAGGGACATGATGGTGCGCGTGATCTCGCCCTGCAGTGCCCGCTGGTAATTCACCTTCTGCGCGAACTCGGTCATGCCGAAGTCGGTGTTGTTGAAGAGTTCGAACCCCACCGCACCGTGCAGCGGGATGTCCTTGCTCATCAGCTTGAGCCGGGTCTGGTGCAGCGTGGCCTTGTCCACCAGGATGGACGTGCCGTCGGCGCCCAGCGCGTAGGGCAGTTTCATGCGGTCCAGTTCGGCCGTCATGGCCGCCGCATCCTGTGCGGACAGGTTGCCGAACAGCACGTCGCGTTCGGTGCGAAGCAGCCACACCGCGATCGCCACCGTGGCCGCCACGATCAGCACGATCCCCGCGACCAGGCTCACCCTGGCGGCCAGGCTCAGGCCTTGCCAAAACGTTTTCAACTCTCGCTCCCCATTCGATTCAAGACGGTCCCCATCACCAGCACGGCCGGTGCGATCACACCTGCATCCGCATCATTTCCTGGTACGACTCGAGCAGCCGGTTGCGCACCTGCAGCATCAGCTGGAAGGACATGCGGCTTTCCTCCATGCGCAGCATCACCTGGTGCAGGTTGTCGACATTGCCGGTGGCCAGCGACTGCAGGTCCGCCTGGGTGACGTTCAACTGCGCGCTGACCTGCTGCAACCCGTTCGACACGAGGTTCCCGAACGACGTGGGGGCCGCTCCGCCAACGCCCGCCACGCCAGCGGGCATCGCCGCCTCCAGCGAAGGCAGCTGGATCGCCGCCACCGGCGCGATGAAAGCGGCGGTCACGAGGCACCTCCGATTTCCAGCGCCTTGACGGCCATCGCACGGGCGGTGTTCATGGCCACCACGTTGGCCTCGTAGGCGCGCGAAGCGCTCAACATCGTCATCATCTCCGTGGCCGGATCCACGCCGGGATAGGAGACATAGCCACGCGCGTCCGCCTGCGGGTGGCCCGGATCGAGCACGGCGCGAACCGCCCTGCCGCTGGGCTCGACGAGGCTGGTCGGGCCAGCCAGCCCCTGGCCGACGAGTGACGAGAACCCGTTGCCGTCCATCGACTGCACGCCGAGCGCCGACTGGGCTGTCACCCGCAGCGGCTGGAAGCCCTTGCCGTCGGCCGACAGGACGGTGTTCGCGTTGGCGATGTTGAGCGCGGCCACCTCGACGCGCAGGCGTTCGACGTCCATGCCCGTGGCACTGATGGCAAAGGATTGGGAGTAGTTCATGGCAGGTCTTATCGGTTGGCTCAGCGTTTGCCTTCAGTGACGGCACTGGCAAGAATGCCGAGATGGCGGCTCAATCCGCGCACCAGGGCCTGGTAGTGCAGGCTGTTCTCGGCCATGGCGGCCACTTCCGTATCGACGTGGACGTCGCGCGGCTGGCCAGCGGGGTTCAGGTCGGGTTCGATGCGCACCTGCAGTTCGGGTGCGAGGGCGCGCGCCGCACCCTGCGCCGCACGCAGGTTGTCGGCCAGGTGCGCCTCGAAGCTGGCCCGCCGGGGCACGAAGCCCACCGTGCCTGCGTTGGCGATGTTCGTGGCGATGACCTGCTGGCGCACCGTCGCCGCATCGAGTGCGAGCGACAGCGAGGCGGTCGTGATGGCTTCCACGCCTGGGTTCATGATGGGAGTTCCTCTGGGAATGGGGAGATCACTGGACCACGAGGTCCGCGTGCAGGGCCCCCGCGGCCTTGACGGCGCGCAGGATAGAGATGATGTCGCGCGTGCTGGTGCGCATGCGGGCGAGCGATTGGACGAGGTCGGCCACGGTGTTGTTCGCCATGACGAAGCCGGTGCCGCTGCCTTCGGTCACCTCCAGGCGGCTATTGGTCACCACGGCCGTGCGCACGCCGGCCGACGGCCGGCTGAGCAGCGAGGGCTGCGACACGGTGGTTTCCGCATCGATGGACACTCGCAGCTCGCCGTGGGCCACGGCCACCTTGGAGATGCGCACGTCACCACCGGCCACCACGGTGCCGGTGCGTTCGTTGATGACCACGCGCGCACGCCGATCGGGTTCGACCATCACGTTCTCGAGGCGCGACAGGAACGCCACCGGGTGCCCCCGTTGCCCATCGGGAATGCGCACGTCGATGCCGGAGGCGTCGCGCGCTTCGGCGAGGTTGCCTCCCAGCTGGGCGTTGATGGCCGCCGCGACGCGGTTCGCGGTGGTGTAGTCGGCATCGTGCAGCACGAACGTGACGTTCTGCTGGTCGTCGTGCGTTGCCGTTCGCAAGCCGACCTCCACCGTGGCGCCGCCAGGCACCGCCCCCACCGTCGGGTGGTTTTTCTGGACCACGTTGCCGTTGGCGTCGTAGCGGTAGCCGCCCACGGACAGCGGCCCCTGTGCCAGCGCGTAGATGCGCCCGTTGGCCGCCTTCAGCGGCGTGAGCAGCAAGGTGCCGCCCACGAGGCTGCGGGCGTCGCCGGCCGACGTCACCCCGATGTCGAGCGTGTCGCCTTCGCGTGCGAACACCGGCAGCGCCGCCGTGACCATGACCACGGCCACGTTGCGGCTCTGGATCTGGTCTGCCGACACCGACAGGTTGAACTGCGAGAGCACGTTCGCCATGGCTTGGCGGGTGGTGCGGTTGGTGGGTGAGTCGCCGGTGCCGGCCAGGCCGGTGACGATGCCGTAGCCGATCAACGCGTTGTCGCGCCACCCCTGGATCTTGCCCAGGTCCTTGACGCGGATGGCGTCACTCGACCGCCCACCCGCCGGCGTGGCGGCCGCGCACGGCACCACCAAGGCCGCAGCCAGCAGGAGAACGCCCGTGAGTTGTTGCAGGAAGGTGCGCATCACAGCCCCACGAAATCCAGCGCCTTGCGCCACCAGGCAGGCTTCTGCCGTTCGGCAAGCTCACCTTCACCAACGTAGGTGATCTTCGCGTCGGCCAGCCGGGACGAGACCACGACGTTGTTCTCGGCGATGTCCTGCGGCCGCACACGCCCCTCGACATTGATGCGTTGCTGCTCGTCGTTGATGAGCAGCAACTGCTCGCCGGCCACCTGGAGGTCGCCGTTGGGCAGCACTTCCTTGACCGTCACGGTGAGCTGGGCGAGCAGCTTGCCGGAACGCGTGGTGCGCCCCCCGCCGTCGAACTCACCACCGGCCCCGATCCCCACGGACACCGTGGGTACGTGCGCCCGGGTCAGATCCGCACTCAGCTCGTTCTTTCGCCGCGTGCCGGTGTCCGCGTTCGCCGTGGCAGCGGAGTTCTCGAGGACCTGCACGGTCAGCGCATCACCGACGCGGTAGGCGCGTGTGTCGCTGGCCAACGCGCGGTAGGACTTCTCGTCATACAGGCTCTGAGACACCGCCGATGCAGCGAAACCCGCCAACAGCAAGGCGGCAAGGATCCGTCGATTCTTCATGGTTTCAACTCCACTTGGTTCAGTCCGATCACCCACGCCGACACGGGCGCAGACGCGGATGGCACACGCACCAGCACCTGCTGGCCGGGTTGACCGTCCTGCAAGGCTTCGGCCGTTGTTTCGAGCGTGATCGCACCGGAGCGGCTGAGCAGGCGCACCCGCTGGCCCCGGCTCACCCGCGGCTCTGGTTCGACGTGCGCCGAGGTCAGCACCTGGCCCGCCAGCAATGGCCGGCGAAGGCGCAGCCCGGACGTGGACTGGTCGGCCGCCAGCGGCGCCGAGGACAGGCCGGCCAGCTCGGTCTCCTGCAGCACCAGGGCATCGCCGTCGATGCGTTGCTGGGCGCGAACGTCGCGCCGGGCCACCCAGGCCGGGCCGATCCACCGGACCCGCAGGGTGACCGGAACCGATCGGGCAAAAACACCGTCGGCCCAGATGTCCACCGGCAACTGCATGCGGCGCTCCACCGGCTGGCCTTCGGCCATGGCGTGAGCTTTGAGTTCAATGCGGCCCGGGGGCACCGCCCACGCCGCGGTGCCGCACACTGGCGAGACCTGGGCCGTGCCCCTCGACGTGCCCAGCCAGTCGGTCAACGCCGATTGCGCGGCACGGCACACTTCGTCTGCCGGCACCCACTGGCTTGCGCGTTCCACGCGCACGGCCGCGGCCCCGGTCCACTCGTACACACCCGTCCGTCCATCCGCCCGCTGCAGCCACCGCTCGATCTGGGCCCGCTCGAGCCGGAGCACCTCCCCGACGCGGGGCCCGCTGCCGAGGTTCAGTGCCGCCGCGGCCTGCACCTGCTCGCGGTCGTCGCCAACCACCCGCGCCACGTCGCCCAGGCGCACGTGCGTGGCGTTCACAGCCACCTGCGGCAAAAGTTCAAGGCGCACCGGCGCCGCCCACGCGAGCGCGGGCAGCGCCAGCCAGGCCAGCGCTGCTGCCAGCCGCGAAACCGGGGAGGCTGTCATCAGCGCCTGAGGCTGTTGACCATGCCCAGCATCTCGTCCGATGCCTGCACGACCTTCACGCTCGCCTCGTACGCCCGCTGGGCCACCATCAGGTTGACCATCTCGTCGACCAGCTTGACGTTCGAGCCTTCGAGGTACCCCTGCCGCACCGTGCCCATGGCGTCCTCGCCCGCCCGGCCGGCGATGGGGTCGCCCGAGATGGCGGTGGGCCGGTATTCGTTGTCGCCCCGCGACTGCAGGCCTGCGGTGTTCGTGAACCGCACCAGGTCGAGTTGGCCCAGTTCGACGGCTGTGGTCTGGTCGGGCATGCGCACCAGCACCTTGCCGTCCTGGCTCACGGTCAGAGACTGTGCCGTCTCGGGAATGGCGATGGCCGGCTTCAACGGGTGCCCGGCCTGCGTGGAGAGGAGGCCGTCCGGGCCCACCTTGAACGACCCGCCACGCGTGAAGGCCGACGTCCCGTCCGGCAACGTGACCTCGAAGAAGCCCTCCCCCGAAATGGCGAGGTCGTAGGCTGAATCGGTCTTCTTGATGTCACCCGTCTCGAACACCTTGGTGATGCCCACGACGCCAACACCCACCCCGGCACGCGACACGTCGTCCGCGCCGGCCAGCGAAGGCACGTCACCCGACGACACACGGCTGGCCTCGCGCGCGATCAGGTCGACGAAGCTGACCCGTGCGCGCTTGTAGCCCACGGTGTTCACGTTGGCCAGGTTGTTGGCGACGGCGTCGACGTTCATCTGCTGGGCGTGCATGCCCGTGGCACCGATGTAGAGGGAATCGAACATGGAGATCCTTGCGAAATGCGGGAATGCGTGGGTGATCAGGCGTCGCCGAGCTTGCGGATGGCCGAGCCCACGAGGTCGTCGTAGCCCTGCACGATGCGTTGCATGGATTCGAAACGCCGCATGGTCTGCATCAGCTCGACCATCTCCCGCGCCTGCTGGACGTTCGAGTTCTCGAGGAAGCCCTGGCGAACGTCGATGTCGGCTTCAGACACCAGTGACGGACTCCTGCCCTCGGCGAACAAGCCGCCATCGAGAGGTGTGAGCGCCTGGCCGGGCTCGAAGGCCACGACCTTCAGGCGGTCGACCACCCGGCCGTTGTCGGTGACATTGCCTTTCGCGTCGATGGTGACACCACTGCCACTCACGACGATGTCGCCGGCCTGGCCTTGCACCGGCAGGCCCTGCATGGTGACGAGCCGCCCGCGGGCGTCCAGCTGGAATTCACCCTGGCGGGTGTAGGCAAGGCCCTCCGGCATCTGCACTTCGAGGTAACCGTCGCCAGCGAGCGCCACATCGAGGCTGCGGCCCGTGGCCCGCAGGGTGCCCGAGCGCATGTCGCGCACCAGTTCGAAGGGCTGCGCGGTTTGTGCGGTGGCGCCACCTTCCGGCGACGCGGCCACGCCCATCATCGCCTGCGCGAACGACGGCACGATGGCGTGTTCGGCGCGGCTGACCAGCAGTTGCCGCTTGTAGCCGGGGGTGGTGACGTTGGCCAGGTTCGTGCCCACCTGTTCGAGGCGGGCCACGTCCTGCTGCATCGACCGCAGCGCAATGGCGAGTACTTCTTGCATCTTGGTTCCTGGATGAAGGCCGCGGTCAGGCACCGACCACGGCATAGGATTTCAGTTCGATCGTCTGCGGCACCTCGGTCATCGACAGGATGCGCAGGTGCGGCAGCACCCGTTCCGAGAGCGCGCGCAGGTGGCGGCGCAGGTCCGGCGAACACAGCAGCACGGGCAGGAGGTTGTGTTTCATCATGCGTTCGGCGTTCGACACGAGGCGGCCCATGAACTGCTCGGCCAGCCTGGGGTCGATCACGAGGGGCTGTCCGGCGTCGGCCTGCCGGAGCGTGTGCATGAACTGGCTCTCCATGGCCGGGTCGAGTGTCATCACCTGCAGCGCCGTGGCGTCGCCCAGCAACCCCTGGCAGATGGCGTGTCCGAGGCGATGCCGCACGCGCTCCGTCAGGTAGCCGATGTCCTTGCTCGCCCGCCCTGCGTCGGCCAGTGTTTCCAGGATGGCCTCGATGTGGCGGATGCTCACCTTCTCCCGCAACAGGTTCTGCAGGACCCGCTGCACGTCCGTCACGGACAACACGGTGGGGATGAGCTCTTCCACCAGGCTCGGCTGGGATTGCCGCACCCGCGCCAGCAGGCGTTCCACCTCGGAGCGCGTGAGCAATGTCGCCGACTCGCGGCGAAGCACTTCCGTCAGGTGGGTCATCAGCACCGTCTGGGCGTCGACGAGCGTGTACCGGGCCGCCACGGCCTCCTCGCGGCGGGTAGCGTCGATCCACAGCGCGGGAAGGCCGTAGGTCGGGTCCCGGGTGACTTCACCCTGCACGGCGGTCACGTCGCCGGTGGGGTGGATGGCCAGCAACCGGTCGGCACGGGCTTCGCCGCGGCCGGCGATGACCCCGTCGATGTGGATCTCGTACCGCTCGGCGCCCAGGCGCGCCAGGTCCTTGAAGCGCACCCGAGGCAACACGAGGCCGAACTCCTGGGCATGCTGCTTGCGGAACGCCGCGATGCGCTCCATGAAGAGCCCGTCGGCCTGCGTGACCAGCGCGCTCCACTTGGCGCCCACCTGCACCTCGATCGGTTCGACCGGCAAGGCCGCATACGGATCGTCCCCCACCTTCTCGGCAGCCCCTTCGGCGTCAGCTTGCGGCTCGGCAGCGGCCTTGTTCGCCGCGATGCGCCGGACAAACCACCACACCCCCAGCACCACGACCAACAAGGTCAGCGTGGGCAAAGCAGGAATGCCCGGCAGCAGCAGGAGCCCGCCCAGCGCCGCTGCAACGAGGAGCAGCGTCTTCGGAAACGAGGTGATCTGGCGCAGCACCTCCTGGCTGAGGTTGCCGTCCGACGCGGAGCGGGTCACGATGATGCCGGTGCCAACCGCGATGACCAGGGCCGGCACCTGCGTCACGATGCCGTCGCCGATGGTCAGCAGCGTGTAGGTCTGCAGGGCCTGGCCCCACGGCAAGCCCAACTGCATCACCCCGATCACGATGCCGCCGATGATGTTGATCAGCATGATGATGATGCCGGCGATCGCATCACCCTTCACGAACTTGCTGGCACCGTCCATGGCGCCGTAGAAGCCCGCTTCCTTCTCCAGGTTCTTGCGGCGACGCTGGGCCTCCACCTGGTCGATGAACCCCATGTTGAGGTCGGCATCGATGCTCATCTGCTGGCCCGGCATGCTGTCCAGCGTGAACCGGGCAGCGACTTCGGACACCCGCTGGGCCCCGCTCGTCACCACGACGTACTGCACGACGATCAGGATCAGGAAGACGATCAGCCCGATCACGTAGTTGCCGCCCACCACGTAGGACCCGATGGCCCCGATCACCTTGCCGGCGCTGGCCTCGGACAGGATCAGGCGGGTGGCCGCGACGTTCAGGGACAACCGGAACAGCGTTGCGATCAGCAGCAGTGAAGGAAAGGTGGAGAACTCGACCGGCCGCGCCATGTAGAACGTCAGCAGCAGGATCAGGAAGGCGAAGCTGAAGTTCGCGAGCAGCAGGAAATCGAGCACACCCGCCGGAATGGGGGCGAACAGGATCACCAGGATGCCCAGCACCATCGCCACCATGGCGATGTCGCTGTGTTTGCCGACGATGCGTTGCAACGCGTTCATGCGCGCGCCCCCGCTGCACGCTTCTCGCGCATGGCAAGGATCCAGACCATCAAGCGGGCCAGGTCGGCATAGAGGTGGTGGGGCACTTGCTGGTCGATCTCCATCCCGTGGTAAATGGCACGCGCAATCGTTCGGTTCTGGACCACGGGAATCTGCTTTCTGGCGGCAATCTGCCGCATGGCGGCGGCCATGCCGCCCGCACCCTTGGCCAACAGCAAGGGGGCTTCCATCTCACCGTGGCGGTAGCGAAGGGCCACGGCCAGGTGCGTCGGGTTCGTGATCAGCACGTCGGCAGAGCCGGTCTTGCGCAACGCCAGGCTGCGCTTGAGCATCTCCCGGCGCAGGCTGCGAAGGCGGGCACGAATGCGGGGATCCCCCTCGCGATGCTTCACCTCGTCCTTGAGCTCCCGCTTGCTCATGCGCATCTTCTTCGCGAACTCGCGGCGGCTGAACGCAAAATCCAGTGCGGCGATCACGCCCAGCGCCAGCGCCAGCTTCAGGCAGAGCGACGCCACATCGTCGACCAGCAACCGCGTGTACGCGAGCGGCGGCCGTCCCGCCAGCTGGTGGAACTGCGGCAGCAGCGACTTCAGCGCGGCGTACACCACCAGCGACAACACCACCAGCTTCACGCAGGCGCGGAATGCGTCGAACAGCGTTCGCATGGACATGACCCGCTTGAACCCCGCCGCCGGATTGATGCGCTGCCAGTCGGGGATCAGCGGGTGGCCCGTGAACACGGCGCCCGTCTGCAACACGTTGCCGAGCACCGCAGCCAGCATGATGGTTGCCAGCACGGGCACGAGCAGCATGAACGTGGCGCGCACCCCATGCTCGACCAGCTGCCAGAGGATCTCGGGCTGCGCGCCGGCCCGGGCCAACTGGCGGAACAGCGTGCCGTCGAAGCGGAACTGCTCGCTGATGACGTCCCAGCCGCGGGCATAGAAATAGACGACGGCCGCGGCGAACACCAGCGCCGAGACGACGTCGGCGCTCTTGGAGACCTGGCCCTTCTTGCGCGCTTGCTCGAGCTTGTACGGTGTGGCCGCATCGTTGCGGTCGAGATCCTGTTCCATTACCGAAACACCGCCTCCCAGGTCTTGAAGATCGACCCGTTGACCCGCTCGACAACACCCGTCAGCGCCATGAACGAGACCGACAGCGCGGCCACACCCACGACCACCTTCACGGGAATGGCCAGGATGAAGGTGTTCATCTGCGGCAGGTTGCGCGCGAGCACGCCGAGCCCGACCTCGACCAGGAACAGGCAGAACACCACCGGAGCGACCATCGCGAAGCCGAGCGAAAACATCGAGGAGGCTTGATGCATCAGCGGCAAGGCCGCCTGCTGCAGCAGCCACGGCGACCCTGGCGGGATGGCTTCCACGCTGAGGGCCAGCCCGCGCAACACGTTGTGGTGCGCGTCGGTCACGAAAAACAAGACCATGGCCAGTTGGTTGAAGGCGCTGGTGATCACCGGCACTTGTTGCCGGGACACGGGATCGAACACCTGGCCAATGCCGAAACCCGTCTGCACATCGAGCAGACGGCCGCCGATCGAAAACGCCGCGAAGGCCAGGTTCACCCCGAGGGCCAGCGTGGCACCCAAGGCCACCTCGCAGAGGCCGGCAAACAGCAGCTTCCCCAGGGATCCCTCAAAGGGCAGCGACGGAACCCCGGGCAGCGCCGATGCCAACACCACGGCGAACGCGATGCCAAACAACAGACGGACGGTCGGAGGCACCGCCACCGACGACAGCGGTGCAGCGGCAAGCAACAAGCCTGCAACACGGAGACTCAGCAGGCACGTGCTTGCCAACCAGCCCTGCAGGGCTGGGTACAACTCGGGGGGAGCCATGCTGCACTCAGAACATGGCCGGAATGCCGGACCAGAGTCGCGTGGAGAAGGCGGCGAGTGTGCGGAGGATCCAGGGGCCGAAGACGATCAAACTGATGGCAGCGGTCACGAGCTTCGGCACGAACGTCAATGACATTTCCTGCACTTGCGTGACAACCTGCAGCACGCTGATCAGCACTCCCACCAGCATGGTCAGTCCCAGCACCGGGAGGCACACGATGAGCCCGGTCCAGAACAATTCCGCAAGCATTCGCAACGCAAGATCTGCGTGCATCGACATTCCCCCCTCAAGGACATTAGGTCCGTTTCGCGGACGCATGGCGGGAATTGTAGGGCTTGCCGTTACACCTGACACATCGGGCCGCGACAAATCTGAACCCGCGGGCAGGTATGTCACGGTTTGATGGCACCGCTTCCCGCAAACTGCGCACAGGTGCACGAATGGGACCTGCTGATCGTCGCCCCCACCGTGGCCGACGTGCGGCGCGCCAGTGCGATCGTGGCGGACCGCTGGAGTTGCGCGTGCGCGCGTTCGCCGCGCATGGCGACCCGTTCCCTCACGCCGCGGTCACCGTGGCGGGGGCGGGGGACGGCGAGCCCCAGGCGCGGCGGATCCACCTCGCGGCGGAAGTCACGGTGTGCACCGAGTGCGGCCACGAACGCGGCGACCGCCCCGCCCTTGCCCGCCGTGGCACCGGTGAACTGCGCCGGGTCGCGTGAACCATCGGGCAACGTGGCCGGGACACCGGCTGCCGCGAACAATGCGGACGCATCGCCGAGTGCGAGGATCGGTTTGCAGTGGCGGTACTGGTCCTTGAGGAATTCCACGGCCTGGCCGGCTGCGGCGAGCGCGGCGACGGCGTCACCGGCCGGCACCACCACGCCGTCCCACAGCACCGACGGCGCCGCCTCGAGCGACACCTCCACGTGGACGACCTCCCCGCCCGCGGCATCGACACGGCCCAGGCGCCCCCCCACGTAACGCGGCACCGCGCCCGCGGCCACGAGGGTGTCGTGGGCCAGCACGAGGCTCGTGGCATCGACCCCTGGCGCCACGAGCAGCGCGACCTTGCGCCCCGCGGGTTTGCCGGCACCCGGCCGGCTGAGCAACGACAGGCCCGGCGACACGGCCACCTCCGATTCGGGCACGGCATCGAGCGCCAGCGGCTGCGCCGGCGGCACCGGGATGCCGAGGCCCGACGCCACCCCTGCGGCCAGCGTGCCGTCGATGTGGGCCAGCACCGAGATCACCCGTTCACGCACGGCCTCTGTCTGCACGCGGGTCAGCTCGAAGCGGAAGGCCGCGATGATGTGGTTCTGCTCCGGTGCCGCCTGGCTGCGCCAGAACAACTTCGCCTGGGAGTAGTGATCGGCGAACCGCTCGGGTTTGCCGCGCACCTTGTCCTCGGCCACCGGCTCGGGAAACGAGACGAAGCCCACCTTCCCGGCCTGGAACGGGCAGCCCCCACCGAGGGAGTTCGGTTCGTAGGCCACGCGCCCACGGGCAATGGCCTGCCGGTGCATGCCGTCGCGCTGGTTGTTGTGCACCGGGGTGATCGGCGCGTTGATGGGAATCTCGTGGAAGTTGGGGCCACCGAGGCGGCTCAGCTGCGTGTCCACGTACGAGTGGATGCGGCCTTGCAGCAGCGGGTCGTTCGAGAAGTCGATGCCGGGGATCACGTGGGCCGCGCAGAACGCCACCTGTTCGGTCTCGGCGAAGAAGTTGTCGGGGTTGCGGTTCAGCACGAGCTTGCCCACGGGGCGGATGGGCACCAGTTCCTCAGGCACGAGTTTGGTAGGGTCGAGCACGTCGAACGTGAAACCGTCCGCCTGCACGTCGCTGAACACCTGCACGCCCAGTTCCCACTCGGGGTAGTCGCCGGCCTCGATGGCCTCCCACAGGTCGCGCCGGTGGAAGTCCGGGTCGGCGCCGGTGATCTTCGCGGCCTCGTCCCACACGAGCGAGTGGGTGCCGGCCACCGGAGTCCAGTGGAACTTGACGAACACCGCTTCGCCCTGGTCGTTGACGAGGCGGAAGGTGTGCACACCGAACCCCTGCATCGTGCGGTAGCTGCGCGGGATGGCGCGGTCGGACATCACCCACAACAGCATGTGCGCCGACTCGGGCATCAGCGACACGAAGTCCCAGAACGTGTCGTGCGCGCTCGACGCCTGCGGCATGGCGTGGTGCGGCTCGGGCTTGAGCGCATGCACGAGGTCGGGGAACTTCATCGCGTCCTGGATGAAAAACACCGGGATGTTGTTGCCCACCAGGTCCCAGTTGCCTTGTTCGGTGTAGAACTTGACCGCGAAGCCGCGCACGTCGCGCACCGTGTCGGCCGACCCGCGTTCACCGGCCACGGTGGAGAAGCGCACGAACACGGGAGTCTGCTTGCCAGCCTGCGCGAACGGCGCGGCCTTCGTGAACTCGGTCAGTGGCTCGGTGCACTGGAACACGCCGTGCGCGGCCGATCCACGCGCGTGGACGATGCGTTCCGGAATGCGTTCGTGGTCGAAGTGCGTGATCTTCTCGCGCAGCACGAAGTCTTCCAGCAGCGTCGGCCCGCGCAGCCCGGCCTTCAGCGAGTTCTGGTTGTCGGAGACCGCCACGCCCTGGTTGGTGGTGAGCACCCGGCCGCCCGAATCGACCCGCACCCGTTGCATCGGGTCGTTGTTGGGGTTCGTTCCCGGCCGTGCCGGGCCACCGAGCTTGGCGGAGTTGTTGTCCTCGGTCACGGTGCTGGCCGTGTCCAGCGCGTCGCGCGGTGTCACCGGCAGGCCGGCCTGGGGAGAGTGGCCATTGGCCAGGCCGTGTTCGAGCCGCTTCAGCGGGTTGGACGGAATGGCCGCGGCCAATGCCTGGGTGCCGGCCACCTTGCCGCCGAGCCGCTGCTGCGGTTCGGTGGGGAGCGTGGCCGCACCATCGCAGTCCACGAGCGCGGTGGAAGGCCCCGAGACGCTCGCAAGCACCGATCCGACGGCTTGCAGGGGCTGCGACGTGTCGGGGGCGTACGCCGTGGCCGGCGGCACGTGAGTGGGTTTGGCGGGCTTCTTGGTGGGCATGGACACGTTCTCCGTAGAGGTTGGGAACGATGACAGGTCAGGGGCTTGAACCCGACTCGGGAGGCTGGAAGACCTTGGCGGCCGCGGCGTCCGGCTCAAGCGCGCGCCAGTCGGGGTACTTGCCGAGGCTCGACACGATGTGGCGCACCTCGCGCTCGTCGAGGCGAGGGTCCTGCAGCAGGATGCGTGCGGCCACGCGCGCCACCCAGTCGCTGTCACTGTCGACTGGCGGCGCGGGTGGCGACGGGATCACACCGAGGTCTCGAGACCGGTGGCCGCCATCAATTCTTCCTTGCGGGCGGCCAGTTCCTCGCCCACCGCGGCGGTGTCGAGGCCGGCCTTCTTCACTTCCTTGAAGAGTTCGTTCTGCTCTTCCTGGACGTGGTGGTCGATGTACTCGCCGAGCACCTTGATCTTCGCGTCGAAGTGGTCGTCGCTCGGGTCGGAGGCCTGGATCTGCTCGATCAGGTCCTTGGCGCTGGCGTGTTCGATGTCGGCTTCGTCCACCAGGTCCTGCTCATCGAGCACCTCGCGCGCGGCCGGGTAGAAGATCTCTTCCTCGATCTGCGCGTGGACGGTCACCATCTGGCAGATGGTGTGCGCGATCTCCTGCTTCTCGTCGTCGCTCGCCTCGGCCTTCACGAGCTTGTCGTACTGCTTGAACAGGGCCTTGACCGCGGCGTGGTCGGCCGTCAGCAGCTTGATGGCATCGTTCGCGGCCGCCCCCTTCGATGCATGGGACGGCGCCTTGGCGGACTTCGGGGGGGACTTCTTGGCTGCGGTCATGGCGGCTCCTTGGTAGTGGGAGGGAGTGACGTGGAGCAGACATGATCCGATCGCACCGGCGCAAACCGCGTAGGGAGGTGGCATCAATCCGTGTCGGACAAGTGGCCTATCGGCCCACGAGCGCCCGGACGCGGCGGTGGCATCACGCGTCGTGCAGCGACGGCGCGTCGTGCAGGCATTCGGCCTCCGCCGCTTCCTGCGGTGGGGGCAGGAAGTTTGCCGGCACCGTCCCGCTCACGCCGGCCATCACCACACGGTGCAGGAAGTCGAGCTTGCGGACCACCGGCTCCGGCATCACGAACGGGTAGTTGTCCTGGTTGCCGAGGCTGCGCGCCATCGCGTTGGCGAACTGCGAGACCGGCAGCCACTGTTCGATCAGCACATGGGCCATGTCCACCTCGCCGCGGGGCACGGGATGGGCCTGCACCGAGGGTCCGCCCGGCACCGCCTGGTCGAGGCGCAGCCCCCAGGCGGACGCGGTTTCCAGTCCGGCCTGGATGTGCATGTAGTGCGCCCAGCACTCGGCCCAGTCCTCCCAGGGGTGCGAACTGGCGTAGGCACTGACGAATTGCTGCTGCCAATCCGGGCGCGGCGCAGCGTAGTGGGACGCCAGGGCACCTGCGTAGTCCTGCCGCTCATCGCCGAACAGTTCGCGGAACGGTTCGAGCCACTCGGTGCCGGCGACCAGGCGGTCCCAGTAGTAGTGGCCGATCTCGTGGCGAAAGTGCCCGAGCAGCGTGCGGTACGGCTCGTGCAGGTGGGTGCGCGTCTGCTCTCGGTGGGCGTCGTCGGCCTCCGCGATGTTGAGCGTGATGACGCCGCTGTCGTGGCCGGTCATCACCCACGCCGCGGGTTCGAACTGCTCGAGGAACTGGAACGACACGCCATGTTCGGGATCCTCCGCCCGGCTGGGCACCGGCAGGCCGAGCGACAGCAGGTTGTAGAAGAGGCGGCGCTTGGCCTGCTCGATGCGGGTCCAGTACGCCAGGTTCTCGGGTTTGCCGAGCCCGGGCAAGACCTGCGTGGTGCGGCACGACACACACAGGGGGTTGGGGTCGTGCGCCGCCACCATCCAGTTGCACACGCCGGCCGTCACGTAGTTCGCACAGGGCCGCCAGCCAGCCGCGTCACCATGGACCCGCAGCCAGGCCCCATCGGGCTGCACGTTGAACGCCGCCATGTGGAGTTCGCCGGGCTCGAATCCGAGCGCCGCCCCGCAGGCCTCGCACAGCACGTTCTCGAAGAAAACCCGCACACCGCATTGTTCGCAGCACAGGTTCTTCAAGGGTGCCTCCGTGGCTTGGGCTGTCGAAGCATGAGGTCCTCCTGGTGAAACCTCCAGCTTAGGTGAACCCCCCGGGGCAGCGCACCTCCTGCGGTGCCCGAACCGGCGTAGGCCATCAGGCCATCGGTCACTTCGTCAGGTAGTCCGGCGCCTTGCCGTCCTGCGGCTTGACGGCCATGAACCGCGCGGCCAGGCGCGACTGCAGCGTGACCGGCAGCGGCGCGAACCCGGTGCCCCGCGTCAGGTCGTCGCCCACCTGGCGTACACCTGCGACGGGAAGGAGGCCCCGGCTCCTTCGACACCCGCCCGTGCCGGCAAAGCTGCCGCCAGCACACACAACAACACCCCAGCCCGCCAGGTCGCCCACATCGCTCAGCCCACTTCCGTTGCAAAAAGCGGGGAATTCTAGGGCTTGCCCCCGCCCAAATGCCTCAAGCAACAGCCGATCATGTCGATAACGCTAAACCCCACGGCCCGCGCAGAAGTACGCCCCGATGTCAGTCACCGCCCCCGCCACCGATCAGGCCCACCGGGACAGGCTCCTCGAGAGGCTCCAGCTCAACCGCGACACCCCCGATGCCGCGTTCGACGCCCTCACCCGCCTGGCGGCTGCCTCGCTGGCGGCCCCCATCGTGCTGCTGGCCCTGGGGGACGCGGAACGGCCCTGGATCGCCTCGCACGTGGGTTGGGACGGCAGCGCCTGGCCAGTGCCGCGCGTGTGGCCTGCCACCACCGGTGCGTGCACGTTCCATGGCGACGGCCTGGCGTTCGGCGCCGGGCAACCAGTCACCTTCGGCGGTGCCACCGTGGGCATGCTGTGGGTCATGGACCGCGTGGCCCGGCCGCTCGGACCGGCCGAACGCGCCCTGCTGGCCGACCTGTCGGCCATGGCCACGGGTGTACTCGAACAACACCATGACCGCCTGGTACGCCAGGAACAGGCCGACCACAACGCCCGGCTCGCCCAGGCCCTGCAGCATTCGGAAACGGCGCTGGCCGACGTGCACCGTCACGACAGCACCGAAACCCGCACGGCCCAGCGCCGGCTGAAGGCCGTCGAGAACCGGTTCCGCCTGCTGTGGCAGACCACCCTCGACGTGGTCATCATGCTCGACGAACGCAGCCGCATCCAATTCGTCAATCCGGCCGTCGAACAGGTGTTCGGTCACACGCCCGAATCGCTGCTCGGCGAACACCTCGCCGTGATCCAGCCAGAGTACCTGCGCGAGCCGCACCGGCGCGGCTTCCAGCGGTACCTCGACACCGGCGAGCGGCGCATCGACTGGCGCGCCACCGAGGTCGTGGGCCTGCATGCCGACGGCAGCGAGTTCCCCATCGAGGTCAGTTTCAGCGACATGGATGTCGATGGCCAGCGCGTGTTTGCCGCGTGCATCCGCGACATCTCCGTGCGCAAAGCCGGCGAGGCCGCGCAGCGCGCGATGGCGGAACAGCTCCGGCACGCGCAGAAGATGGAGTCGCTGGGTGTGCTCGCGGGCGGCATCGCGCACGACTTCAACAACGTGCTCGCGGGCATCCTCGGCAACGCCACGCTGGCACTCGAAGCGTCCACCGCATCGGCCACCGCGGCCCACCTGCGCCAGATCCAGGTGGGCGGAAGACGGGGCCGGGAGCTGGTGCAGCAAATCCTCAGCTTCGCGCGGCGTCAACCGGCGGTGCTGGCCGTCACCGGCCTCAACGACCTGGTGACGGAAAGCCTGGAATTGCTGCGCGCCACGCTGCCCCATGGCGTGAGACTGGCATCGGACCTGTCTGCCACCCCCTGCCACGTCCACGCGGACGCAGCCCAGATCGGGCAGGTCGTGCTGAACCTGTGCACCAACGCCCTGCATGCCTTGCACGGCGCCCCCGGCACCATCACGGTGGGCACGGCGCCGGTGGCGCTCGCGGGTGCTGCCGCCGAACACCGCAGGGTGGTGCCCGGCCGGTACGCCCGGCTGTGGGTGCATGACGACGGCCACGGCATGGACGACGCCACCGTTGCGCGCATCTTCGAACCGTTTTTCACCACGAAGCCAGCGGGCCAGGGCACCGGCCTCGGACTGGCCGTGGTGCACGGCATCGTGGGCGCCCATGGCGGCAGTATCGAGGTGACGAGCCAGGTGGGCCTGGGCACCTGCGTCGAAATCCACCTGCCCCTGTGCGAGCCCGGCCCGGCGGCATCCGCCCTGGCGCCTCAGCCGCAGGTGCCACAGGGGACCGGCCAGCACGTGCTCTACGTGGACGACGACGACGTGATGCGCCTGCTGGGCCGGCTCGGGTACCGGGCCACGGTGTGCGACGGGGCCGCGGCCGCGCTGGCCCTGGTGCGCGGGGACCCGTCGGCCTTCGACATGGTCGTCACCGACTTCGACATGCCCGGGCAATCGGGCCTGCAACTGGCCGGGCACCTGCTCGCCATCCGCCCCGGCCTGCCCATCGTCATCAGCTCAGGCAACGTCACGGAGCAGATGACCCGCGACGCGTTGCAAGCGGGCGTGCGTGCGCTGATGCACAAGCAGCACACGGTGGAGGAACTGGGCCAGGTGCTCGCGCGCTTGCGCGCCTGAACCATCCTGCCGGTCAGGACGTTTGGTGCACGGCCACCGGTCCGGCATCCCACGCCGTGAGCCGGGCCATCAGCAGGTCCACCTCCGAGGCCTTGTCGTAGAAACCGGCGGCGCCCAGTTCCAGGCACCGGGTCCGGTACGAATCCATGGCGAGGTTGGTGAGCACCATCACCTGGCAACGGTGCCCTTCGGACCGGCACCGGGCGAGCAGGTTGAGGCCACTGCCTTGCGCCAGCGACAGGTCCAGCAGCACCACATCGGGCAGCATCCGGCGGATCAGCTCGATGCCGGTGTCTTCCGTGGCGGCGATGCCGTTGATCGACGCGTTCGGGATGCGCTCCAGGTAGTGCAGGAACACCCGCTGCATCGCGACCGAGTCCTCGACCAGAACGATGTTCATGCCCGCACCGCCCGGAGCGCGGCCCGGCGCGGCACGAAGTGGGCGCATTGGCTGAACGGCATCGGGGCATTCTGATCCTGTGTCGAGCGCGGCGCCATCCCTACCCCCACAGGCCGCGCGGCGACCACGACTTTCGTGCACGAACTCTCAAGCAGCGGGGCCACGAGGGGCCGGCACCTTGAGCCGGCATCCGGCGGCCGCAAGAATGCACGTTTTCCTTTCCTGCGTCATGAGCACCGGCAAGCTTCTTCCACACCAGGTCGAACGGCTCTTTGTGGGCGACTTCATGATCACCGCGACGGCGCACCCGCTCGCCGGCGGGCACTACCAGGCCCGGACCGTCGTCACCTCGCTCGGCGGCAAGCGCACCCGTGCCCAGCGTTTCATCGACCTGGACTACTTTCCCACCGTCGAGGAAGCCGTGGCCTGCGCCCGCATGGCGGGCCTCGCGTACGTCGAAACGCAAGGGTGACGCCGGGTCGGCCAGAAATCCGGGAAAATCGGATTCCGACCGATCCCCCGACCCCGAAGCCCCATGAGCGACACCTCCTCCCTGCCCCCCATGCCCGATCGCCTCTCCGTCGATCCGCGCAGCCCCCACCACGTCCCCGCCGTCTTCGAACGCGAGATCGGCATCCGGCTCAACGGCAAGGAGCGCTTCGACGTCGAGGAGTACTGCATCAGCGAAGGCTGGGTCCGGGTACCCGCCGGCCGCACGCTCGACCGCAAGGGGCAGCCGATGATGATCAAGCTGAAAGGCACGGTCGAGGCGTTCTACCGCTGACGCCCCGCGCGCTTACACTGGCCCCGAGGGCGACCGACCCTCGGGACGCCCGCCGCGGGCCCGTCAACCGCGACGCACGAATGGAGCCGTGAATGGCCATCGGACAGCCGACTTCCGTGCCCGACCATCGACCGATCAGCGAGATCGGCGACGAGCGGTTCCGGCTGCTCGTCGACAGTGTCCAGGACTACGCCATCTTCATGCTCGACCCCGACGGCACCGTGCGCACCTGGAACGCCGGCGCCGAGCGGCTCAAGGGGTACACGGCCCGCGAGATCATCGGCCAGCACTTCGAGGTCTTCTATCCGGACGAGGCCGTCGCCCGCGGCTGGCCCGCCGAGGAATTGAGGCGCGCCACGTCACTGGGCCGGTTCGAGGACGAAGGCTGGCGCATCCGCAAGGACGGCCAGCGTTTCTGGGCCAGCGTGATCATCACCGCCCTGCGCGACGGCGCCGGCCGGTTGCAGGGTTTTGCCAAGGTCACCCGCGACCTCAGCGAACGGCGCCGCCACGAGGAAGAACTCCGCCAGAGCGAGGCGCAACTGCGGCTCCTGGTGGATGCCGTCGATGACTGCGCGATCTTCATGCTGTCGCCCACAGGCGAGGTGCTCACGTGGAACGCGGGCGCTGAACGCATCAAGGGCTACGCGGCGGCCGACGTGATCGGGCACCACTTCACGATGTTCTTCACCGCGGAGGACATTGCCGCCGGGCTGCCCGAACGGGAGCTGTTGCTGGCCCGGCGCACGGGCCGCGCGCAAGCGGAAGGGCGGCGCGTGCGCAAGGACGGCCAGGTGTTCTGGGCCAACGTCACCATCACCCGGGTGCTCGATGCCGACGGCACGCTGCGCGGTTTCGCCAAGGTGACGCGGGACCTCTCCGAGCAACACCGGTGGGCTGAACTCGAGAAATCGAGCCGGCGCATGGAAGAGTTCCTCGCGACGCTGGCGCACGAGCTGCGCAACCCGCTCGCGCCGCTGCGCAATGCGGTCGAGATCATGGCGCTGCGCGACGACCTGCCCCCCGACATGGCGGACATGCGCCACCTCATCGGCCGCCAGACCCAGCACCTGACCCGCCTGGTGGACGACCTGCTCGACGTCGCGCGCATCACCACCGGCAGGATCTCGCTCGTCAAGGCCTGGGTGGACGTGTGCGAGGTGATACGCAGCAGTGTCGAGTCGGTCCGGCCGCAAATGAACGGGAAACACCAGACGCTCGAACTGACCCTGCCCGAGCAACCGGTAGGCATCCTGGGCGACACCGTCCGGCTGGCGCAGGCGATCCAGAACCTGCTGACCAACGCGACGCGCTACACGCCGGACGGCGGCAGGATCCGCGTTGCGGGCCTGCGGCAGGGGACGGCCTTCCAGGTCACCGTCACCGACAACGGCATAGGCCTGTTGCCCGATGCCAGCGAACGCATCTTCCGGCTTTTCTCGCGGGAGCCGGTGGCCAGGCACCCGGAGGACAGCGGGCTCGGCATCGGCCTGAGCCTCGCGCGCCGGATCGTCGAACTGCACGGGGGCAACCTCACGGCCAGCAGCGGCGGGCCTGGGCAGGGCACCACGTTTTCGATGCTGTTGCCAGCGCCGGCCGGGTCGGCCCCGATCGCCCTGGCCCCCGAGACGCGCAGCGAAACGTCGGGCCGGCGCGTGCTCGTGATCGACGACAACCGCGACTCCACCGATTCGATGGTGGAAGTGCTGTCCCTCCTCGGCCACGACGCCCGCGGCGCCTACAGCGGCGCCGATGGCCTGACCCTGGCCGGCACCTTCCGCCCCGACGTCGTGCTGCTCGACCTCAACATGCCGGACATGAACGGCTTCGACGTGGCCAAGCAGCTGCGCACCCGCTTCGATGCCGGCCTGCTCGTGGTGGCGATGACCGGGTACGGCCGCCAGGCCGACCGCCAGGCCACCCTCGTGACCGGGTTCGACGAGCACCTGACCAAGCCGGTGGCGTTCGAACAGCTGGAGGCCCTGCTGGCCAGCGTGCCCCGGCGGGACACGGCGTAACGGACGCGGACAGGCCCGCGGCGAGCGACAGCGCGACGCTGGCGTGACTTCAAGGCGGCGCCTGTTACGACGAGCCCGTGGTGCTTTCCGCGTGCTCTTCTTCGTCGCAAAGGGCGTCGAGGGCCTCGCCCACCTCGTCGAGGTCGGCCTCGCCGTCGACATAACGCTGCTGCAGTGCCTGGAATTCTTCCGGTGCCTCGATGCCCCGGTCCTGCAGCAATTGCGTCAACCGCGCCATGTCATTGGCGCGAACCTCGTCGTCGTCGTTGTCGTCGTCCATGGTGCATCCTTTCGCTAGGCGGCCCCGGGGCCTGCCTCCGGTTGCCAGGATCAAGCTATACCTCATCAGCGGCCCGCATGCCCGCAGTGCAGGTATTCCTGCACGTCCACCGCACCGCATCCTGGCGACCCCCGTTCCACTCCGGCAAGAACCAGTCTCGGCCGTTCAGCCTGCCGAGGCATTTCCGAGGGACACTCGGGGTTCACTGCAGGAATCCACCATGGAAAAGAACATCTTCGCCCAACTCGCGGCCGGCCCATTTCCCAAGACCGTCACGCACGGCGCCACCATCCAGTACGTCAAGAAATTCCTGGCGCGAGGCTGGCTGGACGCCGTCGTCGATTCGTCGGCCAAGGGCCGGTACAACGCCGGGCAACACACTGTCGCGGTGATCCGTGGGGTCACCGACGCGGGTCGCGCGGCGCTGGAAAAATGAACGGGGGCCGCGCGGGGTGACCCCCTGGCGCGGCAGACTTCCCTGCGAGAACAGGCGCCGAGGCGCCTGTTCTTGTTTCAGGTTCTACTTCAGGTCGAGGCGCTGCTGCGCCTCGGTGATGACCTCGCGGATGGCGGTCAGGTAGGCACGCCCGTTCGCGACGTTTTCGATGGTCCAGTTGGGGCCGCCGCCACCCTCGTCGAGGCGGATGGGAAAACCCACCTGGACGGCCTCGCCATCCTCCAGCACCGCAGGAATTTCATGGACCAGCCGCGAAACTTCATCGTGGATTTCGTGAGCGGTCTTCTCGATCTTCGCCATCAACGTCTCCCGGTGTTGAGAGGTGAATGATGAACCTGTCGCACGTTGATGCCCTCCGGATGAACCCGGGCGCCACCCATGCAGACGGCCCCGAAGGAAGAAGCACAAAACCCCTTTCGCGTCAGCGTTTTTCTCTAAAAATGGGAGAACCCCAGCGCCGCCCCTCCCCGACGGTGCCATTCGAGCATCGTCTCGTACACCGGCGCGAACGAGGCATTGCCCTCGTCCAGCGGCAGGCCTGACAGGCGGCGCAGCGCGAGTACCAGCGCGTGGCCGTCGGTGACCAACGGGTCGAGCCGCGGCGCGTTGGCGGCCCACAGCTGCGTGCAGGCTGCCGCAGCATGGCGGTCGCAGTAGGCGCGGGCATGACGGAACATCGCGGCCGAGGCCTTCATCGCGCCGGGCTGATCCCGCAAGGCAGCCACTTCGCGCCGCAATGCCGCGAGCGCCTCGGCCTCCTGCGCCAGCAGCGGCGCGGCCGACGCCGGCATGCCGGCCGGCGGCGGCGCGCCCACAACCAGGTCGGCGCCATGGTCGAACAGGGCCAACCGGCTCGCATCGAAAGCCGGCAGATTCGCCGACAGGTCGAAGAGCGAGGCTCGTCGCGGGTCCTCGCCGCCCTCGCCCGCCTTCAGCAGGAACGGCAGCTGCGCCGCAATCGACTGGAGGTTCACCGCCGCGCTGCCGTCGAACATGCCGATCAGCGCGTTGTCGCGCAGCACCTTCTGGAACAGGCCCTCCGGCCCCTGGCGCAGGAAATGGCGCGCGCCCATCACGCCAGCCAGTCGCCGCACCGCCTGCTCCAGCGTGGCCGGCACGAAATACTTGACCACGGCCGACCAGCTGCTGAACTGCTCCGGCGCCACGTGCAGCCCACGCGCCGCCACGCGACCCACCGCGTCGCACACCAGCAGGTCGACAAACGATTCCACCAAGGCCAGGCGCACCGCCGGCAGCGTCAGCATCGAGCGGCCGTAGAGCTGGCGGCCTAGCGCGAAGTCGAGCGTGAGCTTCAGTGCCGACTGCGCCGAGCCCAGCGCCAGCGCGGCGCACAGCGTGCGGGTGACTTGCAGCGTCTTCAGTGCCAGGTCCAACCCGCCGCCGGCCGGACCGACCAACGCCGACTCGGGCACCCGGGCCGCGCGCAGCGTGAAGCCGCTGATGTCGGCACCTCGGATGCCATGGGTGGCCAGCTTGGGCAACGGTGCGAAGCTGCCCGGGTCCAGCGCTCGCTTGTCGAGCAGGAAGAGGCCAAAGCCGCGCGGCCCGCCCTCGGGCCTGGTGCGGGCGAACACCAGCGCAGCGGTGCTGCGGCTGGCGTTGTTGATCAGCCATTTGCGGCCGTCGATCACGAAGCCGCCATCGTCGGCAAGCCGGGCGTGCGTGTCGCTGGCCAGGATGTCGCTGCCGTGCGCCTCCTCGGTGAGGCCGAAGGCCACCGCGCCGCCGTCAAGCACCAGCCGGGCCAGCCGGCGCTGCTGGTCGTCGCTGCCGCCCAGCCATACCGGCGCCGAGCCGAGGAACACCGCTGCATGGGCGATCGCGGCCGTGAGGTCGCGCTGCGCGACCACGCGGGTCAGCGCCAGCAGTTCCTCGAAAGAATGGAATTGCCCGCCGAGGCGGCGCGGCACGTAGTGGTGGTGCAGGCCCCAGGCGTCGAGCGCCGTGTACAGCGTCTGGGGAAAGGCCGCTTGCTCGTCGTCGTGCAGCGCGCGTTCGCGGCTGCCCGGCGCAGCGGGATCGCGCGGGTCGCCCAGCTGCTTGTCGAGCGAGGCGATCAACCTGGCGGAATGGGAGGTGATCATCGGGATGGGGAAGCGAGATGTGGCGAGCGCCAGGCCAGGCCCGAGGCCAGCACGGTGGCCAGGCCCAGCAGCAGGAACAGCAGTGCGATGCCGCGGCCCGGCCCGCTCCCGAGCAGGTTGCCGACGAGGCCGCCGCCAAGGTAGCCGTCGGCACGCATCAGCGGCTCGAACCACTGCTGGGCCACGACCCCGGCACTCAGGTAGGCCAGCAGCTGCGACAGCAGCGTGGCGGTCTTGCGCGCCGACAGCACCCGCCCTTGCAGCGCAGGCGCGACCGTGCCCTGCCAGATGGCGTCGTAGTAGGCACCGACGATCGCGAGGCTGAAGAAGTAGACGAAGGCCGAGGCCATCACCAGCGCGACCGACTCGGTGAGCGACACGCTGACCATCGCCAGCCCGGCCACCACCTGGTAGGCCACCACGCGCTGCACCAGCCGGTCGGCGCGGCGGCGCAGGCCGATCAGCAGGCAGCCGGCAACCATGCCCACGCCACCGGTGGAGAGGATGGTGCCCAGCACCGCCTTCGACGAAAAGCCGAGGATCATCGGAATGGCCAGCACGGTGACCATGCCCATGAAGAAGGTGTTGGCGATGACAAACAGCGCCAGTGCCAGCAGCGCCGGGTGGGCCGCGATGTAGCGCCAGCCGGTCAGGAAGTCGGCCAGGCCGATGCCCGTGGCGGCCCGGGCCGACGAGGCCTCGTCGGCCGGCGCGCGAGGTAGCCTCAGCAGCGCGAGCACCAGCACCGCCGCGCCCAGCGCCGCGATGCAGAACACCAGAACGCCGCTCAGCTGCACCGCCTGCAGCAGCACGCCGCCCAGCAGCGGAGCCACCACCTGCGCGACCGAGAAGGCCAGTTGCACCAGGCTGTTGGCACGCGGCAGCTCGGGCTTGTCGACCAGCAGGGCCAGCGTGGCGCTGATCGCCGGCCATTGCAGCGCCGAGAAACCGGAGGCGACCAGCGTGAACAGGTAGACCTGCCACACCTGCAGAGTGCCCGAGGCGGCGACCGCGGCCAACGCCGCGCAGGCCAACGCAGCGCCCAGCGTGGTGCCCGCCAGCACCGCGCGCCGGCTCCAGCGGTCGGCCAGCACGCCGCCCAGCGGCGACAGCGCGATGGCCGGCAGGATGGTCAGCAGGAACACAAGCGAGAACTGGCTGATCGAGCCACTGTGCTCGTAGACCCAGATCGCGATCACGAACTCCACCACCCGCAGCCCGACGAAGGCCAGCAACAGCGCCGTCGCCATCACCAGCAGGGTGCGCCAGCCGCGCGTCATGCCTGCACCGCCGCGTGCCCGGACCGGTGCACAGCGCCCGTCCGGGCCAGCGCTTGCGACAAGGCCTGCGCCAGCTTCTGCACGTGCGGCCGCTGCATGATGGTCCAGTGGTCGCCCCCGATCACCTGCACCGCCAGCCGCCCGCGGGCGAACTCGGCCCAGCCGCAGGATGGGTCTTCGTGCCCGGCGGAGAAAAGGTGCAGCGGCGGCAGCTGCGCAGGTGGCCGGTAGCGCTCGCCGGCGGCGATGAGGCGGCCCAGCGTGGCCAGGCGCGAACGGACCTCGGCCTCCTGCAGTTCGGCCGGCAGGTGCCCGGCTTGGCGGCAGCGCTGCAGGATGGCGCCCACGTCACCGAGCGCAGCCAGCGCCTGCTGCTCGCCGTCAGGCACGTCGGGCAGCACACCACGCAGGTACGTCATCAGCAGCCGCACTTCGTCCACGGTGCGCGGCGTGCGCAGGCCGGGTGCGCTCAGATGCGTGTCGATCAGGCCAAGGAATTCCACCGCCTCTCCCTGGCCCAGCAGCTGGTCGGCGATGGCGCAGGCCAGCATGCCACCGAACGACCAGCCGGCGAGGCGATAGGGACCCTGCGGCTGCAGCCGGCGGATGGTATTCACGTGCCGCGCTGCCAGCGCCTCCATCGACACCGGCTCGCCCAGGGCATCGAGATCCAGTGTCTGCAGGCCATGGACCGGGTGGCCGCCGTCGAGCAGGCGCGACAGCTCCAGGTAGGGCAAGGCCTCGCCGCTGACCTCGTGAGCCAGGAACAGCGGGCGGCCCTCGCCGCCGGTGCGCAATGGCACGGCGCCTTCATCAGCGCGGCCACACTGGCCCGACAGCACCGCATCGGCAAGGCCCTTGACGGTGGGCCGCGACATCAGCAGCGACAGCGACACGCCCAGTCCCAGCGCCTGCAGCCGGCTCATCAGCCGAACGGCCACCAGCGAATGGCCGCCGAGGTCGAAGAAGCTGTCGTGCCGGCCCACCTGCTCGACGCCCAGCAGCTCCTGCCACAGCTGCGCGAGTTGCGCCTCCACCGCGCCCTGCGGCGGTTCATGGCGGCCGCGCAGCGCCTGGCCGGCAGCGGGCACCGGCAACTGCATGCGATCCAGCTTGCCGCTCGGCGTGAGCGGCAAGGCCTCCAGCACCACGAAGGCCGCCGGCATCATGAATTCGGGCAGCGCCGCACGCAGGTGGCGGCGCAGGTCGTCCACATCGAGGGCCTCGCCGCCCCTGGGGACCACGTAGGCCGCCAGCCGGCGTTCGCCGACGGCCAGGTCGTCGCGGGGCACCACCGCCACCCGGCCCACCCGCGGATGCAACGCCAGCCGCGCCTCGATCTCGCCGGGTTCGATGCGGTTGCCGCGGATCTTGATCTGGTGGTCGGCGCGGCCCAGGTATTCGAGCCGGCCGTCCTCACCCCAGCGGCCCAGGTCGCCGGTCTTGTAGACCCGGGCATCGGCCGCAGCGCCGAACGGATGCGGCAGGAAGCGTTCGGCCGTCATGTCGGGCCGGTTCAGGTAGCCGCAGGTGACGCCGGCGCCGCCGATGAAGATTTCGCCGACCGCGCCCAACGGCGCCGGCCGGCTTCGGTGGTCGAGCACATAGAGCTGGGTGTTGATCAGCGGAAAGCCCATCGACACATGGGTACCCTCGTGCTCGCGGCCCACGTGCCAGGTGGAGTCGGCGGAGGCCTCGGAGCAGCCGTAGATGTTGATGAAGTCGCAGCCTGGCAACGTGGCGCGCAGCTCGCGCAACAACTGCGGCGTGAGCGTTTCGCCGCCCAGCGTCCAGCTGTGCAGCCGCCGCAAGCGCTCGCCGATGCGCGGCAGGTCCAGCAGCGCGCGGGCCAGCGAGGGCACCGCGATCAGTCGTGAGACCCGCTCACGCTCGATCAGGCTGACCAGCGCCTGCGGGTCCTTGGCCACGAGCTCGGGCGCAATGACGAGCGGGCAGCCGTGCACCAGCGGACCCAAGGTCTCGTAAACCGAGTCGACGAAACCGATCGCAGTCTTCTGGCAGGCCACGTCGCCGGGGCGGAAGGCCGCGATCTGGCGCTGCGCCTGCAGGCGGTTGACGGCAGCCGAATGCGGCGAGATCACGCCCTTGGGCACGCCAGTGGAGCCCGAGGTATAGATCACATAGGCCAGGTGCCGCGCGTGCAGGCCGATGGCGGCGGGGTCGGGATTGCCAGGGTCGGCGCCTTCGTCGGCGGTGTCGATCGCGATCACCCGTGCCTCGGTCGGCGGCAGCCGGTCGCGCAGGTGGGCCTGCGTCAGCAACACCGGAGGCCGGGCATCGGCCAGCATGTACGACAGCCGCTCGGCCGGATAGGCCGGGTCCATTGGAAGGTAGGCCCCCCCCGCCTTCAGCGTGGCCAGCAGCCCCACGATCAACTCGGCGCTGCGGTCGGCGCACAGCGCGACGAAGCCGTCGGGGGCCACGCCGGCCTGGCGCAGCCGCAGCGCCAGCCGGTTGGCCATGGCGTTGAGCGCGCGGTAGCTGATGCGCCGCTCGCCGACCATCAGCGCAATGCCCTCGGGATGGCGCGCGGCCTGGGCCTCGAACAACCGGTGCACGAGCGCCTCGCCGGGCATCGCCTCGAGCGGGCCGTTGAAGCCGCGCAGCAGGAGCTCGCGCTCATCGGCGGGCAGCACGTCGATCGCGGCCAGCGGCGCGTCGGGCGCGGTCGCCAGCTGCTGCACCAGCGCCTGCAGCGCGGTCTCGAGGTAGGCGATCACGCGGCCCGCATCGACCATCACATCGGTCTGCGCGCCCAGCATGAAGCCGGTTCCGGTGTCGTCCACCGACAGCGTGACCGGGTAGCTGGTTTGCTCGCGCACCTCCAGCAGCTCGACGCCTTCGACCGTGGCGCCTTCGGCATCGCCACTGCCGTGGCGGTAGTTGAACAGTGCAGAGAACAGCGGTGAACCGCCGGCCAGGCCGCTGCAACGCTGCGCCAGCGCGAGCGGGGCCTGCTCGAAACGCAGCAGTTGCCCCAACTCGTCGCGCATGCCCTTCAGCGCCGCCGCCGTGGTGACTCCGTTCAGCCTCACCCGCAACGGCAAGGTGTTGATGAACAGGCCCACCGCGCGGTCGGCCCGCGCCGCGCCCTGCAGCCGGCCTGACAGCACGCTGCCGAACACCACGTCGTCGCGGCCGCTGGTGCGGCCAACGACGAGGGCCCAGGCCAGGTGGAACAGCGCGGCCGGCGGCACGCCCATGCGGCGCGCCGCGGCGCGCACCTGGTCGTGCAGCGCAGCGGGCAGTGCGCGGCGGCTGCGGCGTACGCGGCGGCCGTCACCCTGCACGTCGCCCAGCCCGAACATCAGCGTCGGCTCGTCCACATCGGCCAGCCGGTTGCGGAAGAAGGCCTCGGCCTCCGCCTCGCCGCGGCGGGCCAGCGCATGGGCGACGAAGCCGCGGTATGGCACCGGCGCTGGCAATGCGTGGCCGCGGCCCTGCAGGCAGGCCAGCACCTCCTCGCGCAGGATCTGCAACGACACGTGGTCGCTGGTCAGGTGATGCTGCAGCACCACCACGAACCAGCGCGCCGATCGAGGGTCGCGTGCGATGCGCAGGCGCAGCAGGGGCGCCCGGCGCACGTCGACGTGCAGGTGCCGGGTGGCCATTTCCTCGTCGAGTTGCGCGCGCAGGTCGCGCGACGGGTCGAGCTGGAATTCCTCGACGGGCAGCGTGGCCTGCTTCAGCACCACCTGCAACGGCGACGGCAGGCCTTCCCAGAAGAAGGCCGTGCGCAGGATGTCGTGGCGGTCGACCATCTGCTGGAACGCGGCGATCCAGGTGTCGAGCCGGTCACGGCCGTCCACCGCCACCAGCACGGGCGACACGTAGGCATCGCCCCGCGGCTTCAGAAGGTGGTGGAACAGCAGGCCTTCCTGCAGCGGCGCGAGCGGATAGGCGTCCTGGATGTTGGCCGCGCCGCCGGGCACGGCCTCGGCAAGCAGGGCGAGCTGTGCGCTGGGGAGTGCCGGCAGTACCGCCGCCTGGTCGTCGGCCGGCAGCAGCGGCACCAGCCCGGCGGCCAGCGCCGACAGTGTCGACGCCTGGTAGATGCTGCGCGCATCACCGCGCCAGCCGGCCAGCCTCAGGCGCTCCATCATCTGCATGATCAGCAGCGAATGGCCGCCGAGGTCGAAGAAGTTGTCGTGGCGGCCCAGGCGTTCGACGCCCAGCAGCTCTTGCCAGATCCGCGCCAGCGTCTGCTCGATNCAGCAGCGAATGGCCGCCGAGGTCGAAGAAGTTGTCGTGGCGGCCCAGGCGTTCGACGCCCAGCAGCTCTTGCCAGATCCGCGCCAGCGTCTGCTCGATGCCCTCGTGCGGCGCCTCGTATTCGGCCGAGGCGTAGGCCTCCTGCTGCGGCGCGGGCAATGCCCCGCGGTCGAGCTTGCCGTTGGCCGTCAGCGGCAGGCTGTCGATCAGCACGATCGCCGCTGGAATCTGGTGCTCGGGCAACAAGCCCTTCAGGTGCTCGCGCAACCGGGCCGGCTCGCCCTGCGCGCCTGGTTTCGCGACGATGTAGGCCACCAGCTTCGGCTCGCTCCGATCCTCCCGCGCGATCACCGCCGCCTGCCCCACCGCCTCGTGCCGGCACAGCGCCGCCTCGATCTCGCCCAGCTCGACCCGGAAGCCCCTGAGCTTCACCTGGTGGTCGTTGCGGCCCAGGTAGTCGATCTGGCCGTCGGCTCGCCACCTCGCCAGGTCGCCCGTGCGGTACATCCGGCCGCCATGGAACGGGTCTTCGACGAAGCGCTCCGCGGTGAGTTCTTCCCGGTTCAGGTAGCCGCGTGCAATGCCGGCGCCGGCCAGGTAGAGCTCCGCCACCACGCCCACGGGCACCGGCTGGCGTTGTGCATCGAGCACGTAGGCCCGCATGTTGGCGATCGGCCGGCCAATGGGCACCGGGCCGTCCTGTACCTGGTCCACCTCGTGCACGATGCAACCCACGGTTGCCTCCGTCGGCCCGTAGTGGTTGAAGATGCGCATCCGCGGTGCATGCTCGCGCCACCAGCGCAGCTGCTCCCCCTTCAGCGCCTCGCCGCCGAGCACCAGCGTGCCGATGCGGCCCTCGACCTGATCGGCCGGCAGCGCCTGGCGCAGCAGCGCCAGGTGCGACGGCGTCARCTTGACCGGCGACAGCTGCCKGCCCTGCACCAGCGCTTCGCGCCATTGACTCGCGTCGCTGCCCTCGGCGCACAACCGCACCGCCCGCCCGCACARCAGCGGCGGGTACACGCCGGTCAGCGTCAGGTCGAAGTTGAACGCGGTGAACACCAGCGAGCCGCTGCCTTCGGCGATGCCCATGCGCTGCACGATGAAGCTGGCGTAGTTGACGATCGACCGGTGCTCGACCATCACACCCTTGGGCTGCCCCGTGGAACCCGAGGTGAAGATCACGTAGGCCAGGTGCGACGGCCYCAGGCCGATCGAATCGGCCGGGATGTCGTGCAGCGGATGCGAGGYGATCCGGGGCCACTCGTCGTCGAGCGCGATCACCTGGGCATCGCAMGCCGGCAACCTCGCCTTCAAGCGGCCTTGTGTCAGCACCACCAGCGGCTTCGCATCGGACAGCATGTCGGACAGACGCTGCGCCGGATACGCCGGGTCCAGCGGCACGTAGGCGCCCCCGGCCTTCAGCACGCCCAGCAGGGCCACCAGCAGCTCCGATTGGCGCGCCATGCAGATCGCCACGAGCCGGTCGGGGCCCACGCCTTGCGCGCGCAGCGCATGGGCCAGTTGGTTGGCCCGTGCGTTCAGCTCGCCGTAGCTCAGGCTCACGCGGCCGTCGCTCACGGCCAGCGCACCGGGRTCGCGCCGTGCCTGCTGCTCGAACAACTCGTGGATCGCACGGTCTTGCGGGTAAGCCGCCTCGGTGCGGTTGAAGCCGTGCAGCACCGCCTGGCGCTGCTCGTCGTGCAGCAGCGGCAGCGCGCCCACCGGCCGGCCCTCGTCGCGCACCATCGCCTGCAGCAGCGCGATGAAATGCCCCGCCCAACGCTCGACCGTGTCGCGGTCGAACAGGTCGGTCGCGTAGTTCAGCGATCCTTCCATCCGCTCGCCCTGCTCCTCCAGCATCAG
>NZ_LMDI01000032.1 GCF_001425785.1 Rhizobacter sp. Root1221
GGCCCTATGGGTGGCACCCGAGGTGCCCAAGCGCGGCTGGTACAAGCTCTACGTCGAACACGTTCAACAGGCCCACCTGGGCGCCGACCTGGACTTCCTGGTGGGTGGCAGTGGGGCCGAAGTGCCCAGGGAATCGCACTGAACATGCCGTCAACACGCCCTGGAGACCTCTGATGTCCACGAACCTGAACTTGCAAGCGGTCGATGCGGTAGTCGCACGCGCCGTGCTGGCCTTTGACCGATGGAAGCTCGCCTCCGCGCAGTCCCGGGCCGACTTCCTGAACGAGCTGGCCCACGGTCTCGAATGGTCGAGGGACCCGCTCGTCGACATCGCGATGACCGAGACCTCGCTGGGCAAGGACCGCCTGGGCGGGGAGCTGACGCGCACGGTGTTCCAGCTGAAACACTTCGCGGACAAGGTGCTCGCGGGCCGCCTGTCGGCTGATGTGGAGAACGAGGTTGTCGCGGGGCCGCCCCCGGCCGGTCACCCGCACCTGCTGCGCACGCACGTGCCCGTCGGGGTGGTGGCCGTGTTTGCCGCCAGCAATTTTCCGTTCGCCTTTTCCGTGCTGGGTGGCGACACGGTGTCGGCCCTGGCGGTGGGGTGCCCGGTGGTGGTCAAGGTTCACCCGGGCCACCCGCGGCTGTCTCGTGCGGTGCAGGCCATTGCCCAAGGGGTGATGGACTCGCGGCCGGAATGGGAAGGCCTGGTCGGGCTCGTGGAGGGTGCGGGTTTCGAAAGTGGCGTGCACCTCGTCGAGCACCCGCAGGTCGCGGCGGTGTCGTTCACCGGGTCGCTGGCGGGCGGCCGGGCGTTGTGGAAGATCGCCAATGCACGCGAGGTGCCCATCCCGTTCTACGGCGAGTTGGGTTCCATCAATCCGGTGGTGGTGCTGCCATCTGCGCTGGAACAAGGTGGTGGCGAGCGTGCGGCGGCCCTGGCCGCGTCGATCGCCGGATCGTCCGGCCAGTTCTGCACCAGCCCCGGTGTGCTGATCGGCCTGAAAGGGCCGGCCATGGACACCTTCGTGCAGTCGCTGGCCGCCGGCCTGTCGCAGCAGGCCACCCACCGGATGCTCACGGAAGGCATCGAGCGCAGCTTCGCGGCGGGTGTCGAACGCCTCGGGCGGCTCACCGAACGCGGTGTGTCACCCGTGCCGGTGCTGGACCCGAGCGGTGTTCCCAAGCCCGGTCTGTTCGTGACGGACGCGCAGCGGTTCGTGGACTCGCACGAGTTGCGCGAGGAAGTGTTCGGCCCGTCGTGCGTGGTGGTGCTGGCCGACAGCCCCGCGCAGATCGCCGAGGTGCTGCTCAGCGTCACCGGCAGCCTGACGGTGACGCTGTGGGGGCTGCACGGCGACGACCCGGCTCACCACCGCATCCTCGACGCGGCGCTGCGCATTGGCGGCCGCATCCTGTTCGACGGGGTGCCCACCGGCGTGGCCGTCACCGAAAGCCAGCACCACGGCGGCCCGTGGCCGTCGTCGACCAACGCACTGTTCACCTCGGTGGGCGATGCCTCGTCGGCGAGGTTCCTGCGGCCGGTGGTGCTGCAGTCGTTCCCTGCGTGGGCTCGCGCCCGGGTTCGCTGATCAAGGATCGTGTCAGAGGCGGCCGCTGTCGCACAGCAGCACCCGCACCCGAAGCAACTTGCGCTCGCGCGCGTTGCGGGTGAGTTCCGCCGCCCGGTTGAACTCCTCGCGCGCCTCGGCCTTGCGGCCGAGCTTGAACAGCAGGTCGCCCCGCACGCTGGGCAGCAGGTGGTAGCCCTGCAACTGCGGATCGTCGCGCAGCCTGTCCACGCGTTGCAGGCCCACCGCCGGGCCGAAGGCCATGGCCTCGGCCACGGCACGGTTGAGCTCCACCACCGGGGACGGCGACTGGTCCGACAGCACGGCGTACAGCGCGGCGATGCCGGCCCAGTCGGTGTCCTCGGCGGTGCGCGCGCGCGCGTGGCACGCGGCGATGGCGGCCTGCAGGGTGTAGCGGCCGTGGGCGCCGCCCAGGGCCTCGGCCTTGGCCAGCGCGGCCAGGCCCCGGCGGATCAGCAAGGCATCCCACCGGGCCCGGTTCTGGTCCAGCAGCAGCACGGGGTCGCCTTGCGCATCCACCCGTGCGGCGGCACGTGAGGCCTGGATCTCCATCAGTGCCACCAGCCCGTGCACCTCGGGCTCGCCCGGCAGCAGGCCCGCGAGGATGCGGCCCAGGCGCAGGGCCTCGTCGCACAGGGCCGGGCGCATCCAGTCTTCCCCGGCGGTGGCCGAGTAGCCTTCGTTGAACACCAGGTAGATCACCTCGAGCACCGACGCGAGCCGCGGCGTGAGTTCGTGCGTGCGCGGGGCCTCGAACTGCACGTTCGCGGCCGCCAGCGTTCGCTTGGCCCGCACGATGCGCTGCGCGATGGTGGGCTCGGGCACGAGGAACGACCGGGCGATCTCGTCGGTGGCGAGGCCACCGACCAGCCGCAGCGTCAGTGCCACGCGTGCGTCGGGTGACAGCACCGGGTGGCATGCGATGAACATCAGCCGCAGCAGGTCGTCGCCCACGTCATCGTCGAGGGCGGCGTCCACGGCGTCGGCGAAATCGTCCTGCGCCATGGCGTGCTGCGCGTCGAGTTCGCGGCTGAGTTCACCCTCCTTGCCGGCGTGCACCTTGCGTCGCCGCAGGTGGTCCAGCGCGCGGTGTTTGGCCGTGGTCATCAGCCAGGCGGCGGGGTTGTCCGGGGTGCCGTCGCGCGGCCACTGTTCGAGCGCGGCCACCAGTGCGTCCTGGGCCAGTTCCTCCGCCACGCCCACGTCGCGCGTCATGCGCGCCAGTGCGCCGATGATCTTGGCCGACTCGATGCGCCAGACGGCGTTGATGGTGCGGTGCAGGTCGGCCGTCATGGGAGGACGGGATGGATCTCCACCGCGGGGCGTTGCTGCGCGTACGGGTAGCGGCGCACCCACGCGATGGCGTCGTCGAGCGAGGGCACCTGGATGAGCCAGTAGCCCGCGATCAGTTCCTTGGTTTCGGCGAACGGCCCGTCCATCACCGTGTGCCGTCCGTCGCGGAACGTCACGCGGGTGCCCTTCGCGGTGCCACGCAGGCCGTCCGCGGCGAGCAGCATGCCCGATTGAACGGCCTCGTCGTTGCGCCGGGCCATGGCCTCGAGCCGGGGGGCGGGCGGGGTGGTCTCGGCCTCGGTGTCGGCATCGGCTTTGACGAACACCACGAAACGGGGCAACGTGCTGCCAGCGGTGGGGTCCACCCCGGGCAGGCCACCGGCACAGCCCGCATCGCGGAGTTCGAACTCGCCCTCGTGGACCGGTTGCGCGCGCAACCACGCCAGGGCGGCCTCGCGCGACGGGGCCTCGATGACACTGAGCCCTTGCGGGCCCGCACCGGGAGGCCGGAGCGGGCCGGGGCCATCGGCCGTGAAGCCGATCGCGACGGCCGCGGCGCGTGGCCCCAGCTGCACGTTTTCGTGGAGGGTGATGCCGGCAGCCGGCGGTGTGGCGAGGGCGGTGCCGCCCTGGCGCAGGATCACGAATCTCATCCGTTGCGGTCCTCGGAATGGAAGTCGGACCGCAAGGATATCGCCGATCAGCGCCCCAGCAACAGTACCCGCAACCGCTGGTCACGCAGCACCAGGCCACCCCACGCGATGACCCCCACGTACACGCCGAACAGCAGGTGGCTGAAGACCGGGCTGCCGGCCCGCAGGTGCGTGGCGATGGCGCCACCGAGCAGCGCCGTCAGCAGGATGGCCCCGAGCACCGCGGTGCGCGGCACCGCATACAGCACGGCGATGGCGAGCGTGATCACACCGAGCGTGAGGGTGTGCTGGAGCGGTAGGCCCAGTTGTTCGGAGGTGGTGCGAACCACCTCCAGGTCGAGCACCTTGATGATCCCGTCGAACAGCAGGAACAGCACGACAAGACCGGTGAGCACACGGCCGGTCCAGCGGGCCGGGACGGGAAGGGGCGACGGTTGGGGCAAGGCAAGGGTTTGCATCGCCGTCTCCTCAGCCGCGGGCCTTGAGTTGCCCGAGCTCGGCGCGCTGCCGCTCCTCCTGCTCGCGCAGCTCGGGGGTCATCGCCGCGCCGAAGTCCTCCATCTCGAACACCTGCCGCAGCTCCACCTCTTCGCCGTCCACGAAGGGTGCGCGCTTCAGCCATTCGATGGCCTCTTCCTTCGAGCGCACCTGCCACATCCAGAAGCCTGCGATCAGCTCCTTGGTTTCGCTGAACGGGCCGTCGGTCACCGAACGTGCCTTGCCGTCGAAACGCACACGAACCCCCTTGGCGCTCGGGTGCAGGCCTTCCCCGTCGAGCATCACGCCGGCCTTGACCAGCGCGTCGTTGTAGGCGCCCATCTCCGTCAGCTGCGCCTCGCTCGGCATCACGCCCGCTTCGGAATCCTTGCTGGCTTTCACAATCACCATGAATCGCATGACCATCTCCTTGAGGTTGGCGGGCCAGCAGAAAGTGCTGGTCTCATGGGGACGTCGCGCGACAACACCCCGGATCGACATCGCTGCCGACCGGGGTTGAAACAAGATGTATCAGGAGGCGATCAGGAGCCGCGCACGCCGCCTTGTGCGATGCCCACGCGGACGGCTTCGTCGCGCACTTGCGGCAGTTCGTTCAGCTGCACCGTGCGGCCGATGCGAGACATGCGCTCCTTGTAGTTGGCGATCGCTTCGTCCACGTTGCGCGGAGCGCTGTCGGGTGCGACTGCTGCCGGTGCGGCTTCACCGAACTGCACGGTGCGGCCGGCACGCTCGGCGCGGTCTTCCCAGGCTTGCTGGCGGGCGGCTGCGTTGCTCGGCACAGCGTCGGGGGAGACGGTGGCGGCTTGTTCGTCGTAGCGGGCGGTGCGGCCGATCAACGCCATGCGTTCGGCATGTTCGGCGCGGGCCGTGGCGGTGGCTTGGTCAACCGGTGCGGCCGTGGCGGAGAAGGTGGTGACCAGGGCGCTCACCGAGGCGAGGGCGATGGTGGCGGCGACAAGGCGGGTGCGGAGGAGGGTGTTCATGGGGTGTCCTGTTCAGTTCGTCGTTGGTGTGAATGAACTGTAGGTTTTCAGCCCCAAAGGAAAAAGATGCGCTGAGGGAATAGGTTGTTTCACCTAGCGCAACAGCGGCGCCGTGGCTGTCGAACGGCCGCTGGAGGATCAGGCAACGTGCCGCAATGCCTGCGCTACGATGACCCGATGGCGAAGATCATGTTGGCATGGGAGGCTGGAAGTTTTCTCGGCCATGAAGCTTTGGTGACGGCCTCGGCGGTGATGTTGCATCACGCCGGACACGAGGTTGTCGTCTGCCCACCCGCCGATGTACCGCCGAACGAGGCTGCCCAGCGCGAGGGAATTGCGTGGCAGCCCGTCAGCCGCGCGCCAGGGCACTTTGCTCCGAGCGTGCCTGCGCGATGGCGGTCCCGTGCGACGGCGCTGTGGGCCTTTGGCATGCATTCTTCGGCGCACACGGCAGATCGCTTCCACGCTTGGACCGCCCTGTTGCACCGAGAGCGTCCCGATGTGGCGGTTCTCCAGGCTGCACCGTATGCGCAATTGGCGGTGCGGCATGCCGGCGTGCCGTCCCTGGAGTTCGGCATCGGGTTCGACGTGCCTCCGCGGGTGTCCCCTTTCCCGGCCTTTCGCCATGGCGGAGCCTTCGACCTCAACGTCGCTCTGGCGCTCGAGCGCACGATGGTCGAGAACGTTCGGCGGGTTTGCCCGGTTCCAGAAGGAACGCCTCTCCACGCGCTGGTGTCGGGCGACCGCCGGCTGGTGGTGTCCGCGGCCGAACTGGACCACTACGGGGGGCACGAGGATTCGACACGCCACTTCTGTGGACCGCTGCCTTTGCTCGACTGGGGGAGTTGTGAGGTCGTGTGGAAAGCAACCAGGCCGCGTGTGTTGGCCTACGTTCAGGCGAGCGCGATCGATCCGGCGGAGTTCTTGAAGGCGGCAGGTCAGTTGCAAGGTGACGTCGTGGTGATCTGCGCCGACGCAGACGGCTTGGTCCGCACGCTCGCTGAGGAATATGGTGTCCGACTCTTCGCGCCACCGATCTCGGTGCGCGAGTTGTTGCCCAGCGCCGATTTGGTGATATGCCACGGCGGCGGAATGATCGTCGAGGCCTTGGTGCGGGGCCGACGCTGCCTGGCGCTGCCAATCCACCACGAGCAGGCCATGACGGCGTCCAGGTTGGCCGGCCTTCGGCTTGCTGGGCACCTCGGCCCGAGGCAGGCGACCCATTACGCGGGTGCCATGCGCCGCCTGCTGGCGGACAGGGCACTGGTTGGCCGCCTGGGTGAATTCGAGAAGCGACATCGGCACATGGCGACCCGGTCGGTGGAGTCGTTCGTCGCGGCAGTCGCGTCGTTGGTGGCCGGTGCTCGCCCTGGGCCCGAGGGCGCCCACTGGCAGCGCGGAGGGTCATCCGGAGGCCATTGAAATCAGCAGTCAGTGGCTTTGGCCAGCGCCGGGGGCGCGAGCACGCGTGACTGAACCTCTTCCGCCTCAGGTCTTGGTTCGAAGACGAGCACTGATTCGATGAACACCTGGAAGGCCTCGCGCTTTCGGTCTGGATCGGTTGGGTCCATGAATTGGATGCGGCGAAAACCATGGCCTTTTGAATTCGCTCATCGAAGGACGGGGGCCACGTCATGTGTGACCTCGGCTGACATATGGGGGCACCCATGGGCCGCGTGGACCTCGATGCGGCCCCGCCCGACCACGTGCGCCGCGCTCATGCCCCGTTAACCGCCGTTCCTTCCGAATCGTCGAGTCTTTTCCGACTGCGCCGAGGGGTTTTCCGCTAAACGAATCGCCGATTCTCGGGATGTCTTGGTCGAGGAGGCCGCTTGCAGGCTTCGACGTACAGACAAACCGGCAGCCTCGTGGAGGAGGCTGCAGACAAGGACACAACGACATGGTCGCGATCGTCAGTGGCAACACCCTCGGCGTCAGCCTCACCTCGCTCGCGACTCTGGGCCAGCGGGGGGGGCTCTCCGGGTCGGCAGGACAAGGGCGCAGCGGGGAGCTCGTCTACGTCAACGCCGCCAGCGGGAACCTGGTGTTGCAGAACAGGGACGATCTGCTGGCCGGGCGGGGGCGCGATGCGGTCAGCGTACGCACGTACAACAGCCAGGGGCAATCCACCGACGACAACGGCGACAACTGGTCGCACGGCATCTTCCTGCAGCAGTTGCAACTCAACGGCACCCGCAACGCCGTCGACAGCACGCTGGTGCGCACGGACCGAGACGGTGCGCAGGCGGTGTACACCTTCGACATGGCGTCGGGGCGCTATGTGACCGCTGCGGGCGCGGGGGCCTTCGACACGATCTCGTATGACGAGGCGAGTGGCCAGTACGCGTGGTTGGATGGCAACGCGGGGGACCTCGAGCGATATGAGGCTGCCACGGGTCGGCTATTGCAATTGGTCGACACCAGCGGCAACACCCTCAGCTACGCGTACGACAACGCCGGGCGGCTGGCCAGCGTCACGACAGCGAGCGGGGAGGCCACGTACCTCGACTACTCGGGCAACAACCTCGCACAGCTGCGCACGGTGGTCATGACAGACACTGGCAGCCAGACGTTGACACGGACGCGCTACACCTACGACACGGCCGATCGGCTGTCCAGCGTCATCGTTGACCTGTCACCCGAGGACAACGGGGTGGCCGACGGCAATGTTTACGTCACCACCTACACCTACGACGGCACGAGCAAGCGTGTAGCGACGGTCGGGCAGTCCGACGGCACCAGCCTGTCGATCTGGTATGTCCAGGTGGGCAGCGAATACCGAGTGGCTTCGCTGACCGATGGATCGAACCAGACCACGCTGTTCGACTACGACACGGTCACCCACCGCACCACCGTGACCGATCCGCTGGGCCTGCTCACCGTGTACGGGCATGACGCGAACGGCCAGCTGTCCAGCGTGACGGCACCGTCCGTGGGTGGGGTCTCGCAGGTGACAAGCTTCGGCTATGACACCGACGGCAACCTCGTGACGATCGAGGATCCTGCGGGCCGTGCGGTAGAGATGGGCTACGACGACCGGGGCAACCAGGTGATGCAGCGCGACGGCGTGGGCAACACGGTGTCGCGCGTCTATGACTCCCGCAATCAACTGGTCAGCGAGACCGTCTACCTGGTACCGGACGCTGACGGCGATGGTCCGGCCCGGCCGAGTGCCCCGCAATCGACGCACTACGTGTATGACGCGGCAGGCCGCAATCGGCTGCGGTTCGTGATCACGGCGGAAGGGCGCGTCACGGAGCATCGCTACGATGGCTTTGGCAACCGCATCGAGACGCTGCAGTATTCGGGCGAACGGTACGAGGCCGACGACTTGGCGATCGACGCGGTGCCGGCCGAACTGTCGATGGAATATTGGGCTCGCGTCCAGGATCCCTCGCGCACGGGTCACGTCGTGCGCACGTTCGACTTCCGCGGGCAGGTCGAGCGGGAGCGTGCATTTGGCGTGGCGGACGAGAATGGTGTGGTCGACGTGATCGCGCAGACCACCCGTTACGTCTACGACCAGGCGGGTCGGTTGCTGACGTCGATCGGTGCGAACGGTGGCCTGTCGACCTACACCTACGACGGGTTGGGGCGCGTGCTGACGTTCACCGATGCCGCCGAAGCGGTCACGCTGAATGCCTACGACGATGCAAACCAGCGCACGTCGACGAGGCTCGACAACGGGCTCGTGACCACGTCCACCTTCGATGCCGCCGGTCGACTGACCTCGGTGGTGCAGAGTGGCGACGCTGGGGCGACCCTCGGAGAGACCCGCTACCACTACGATGCGGATGGCCGGTTGGTGATGAGCACCGACGCCACCGGCGTTTCTCGATGGTCGCTCCATGACGATGCCGGTCGCAAGGTGGGCGACGTGGATGCGGACGGCACGCTGACCGAGTACGTCTACCACGCCAACAACCTGCTTGCGGGCACCATCATCTACGCGACCCGCATGCAGACGGCGCTGCTGGTCGATGCGGGGGGAAATCCGGAGGCCGTTTCGCTGGCCGACCTGCGCCCCGCCGGCAGCGCAGCGAACCAGCGTGAATGGCGCATCTACGACGCTGCCAACCGGCTCGTCCAGACGGTCGACGCGGAAGGATACGTCACCCAGACCACGTACGATGGCGCCTCGCGCGTCATCGCGGTGACGCGATACGACACGCCAGTGGCCGTGCCAGCGGCGAGCCTGAGCCCGATTCTGGCGGCATTCACCGTGAGTCAGAACGTGGCGAAGGACCGCACCACCCGCACCTTCCACGACGGTGATGGTCGTGTGGTCGGAGAACTCGACGCGGAGAACTACTACACGCACTACGAGTATGACGGCGCGGGCCGGTTGATCGCCAAGACGAAGTTCGCCTCCCCAATGGTAGGCGCCCTCGTGGATGCCCATACTCCGCCGGCCATTATCGCGGAGGGCACGACACCTCCCGCCACTGCGTACGTGCGGGAGCGCACCCAGCGTGCCAGCCCGCTGCCGCCGACGGCCGGAACCGGTTCCGCCGGCGTGGTCGACGCCAAGACGCTGTTGGCCAAGCTGGAAGCGTTCAAGGCTGTTGACCAGATCGGCGCATTCACCGATCTCGTTCGCCTGGTGCGCGAAGCAGGCCCGACGCTCAAGGCGGCAGGGTTCGATGCAACGGCGTTGCTTCGTCGCTGGGTGCGGGCGTTGCCCGCAGGATCCCCTGTGTTCGAGACCCTCGAGTCGCTTCGTGTGCGAGAGACGGGCGAGGGCGCGGATGCTGGCGACATCTTGTTCGGCAGCACCGAAGGTGACCAGGTGCGGGGATACGAGGGTGATGACGTCATCGCGGGCGGGCTCGGCAGCGACACATTGGGCGGTGGCGCTGGGAACGACACCCTCGACGGTGGGGTTGGCAGCAACGACTTCCTCGAAGGGGGCCTCGGAGCCGACACCTACCTGTATGGGTACGGATACGGCGATGACGTGATCACGATCACGCCAGAGGAAGGGCCCTCTCTTGCGACCAGTGACGTCATCCAGTTGGGCGTGGGTGTGCAGCCTGGCGATGTGGCCTTGTCTCGCAGCTACGGCTACACCGGGATGTATGACCTCACTCTGACACTGCTGGCCACAGGCGAGAGATTGACGATCGAGGGCTACTACGGCAACGCCGAATGGATCAGGGAGAGTCGTGGCATCCGGGCCATTCGGTTCTCTGATGGCACCGAATGGGATGCGCTCGATGTTGACAACCGCGTGGCGCTGGGCACTGACGAAGAGGACACCCTGGACTCGGTGGCCCCAGGCACCCTACAGGGCGGACGGGCGAATGATTCCCTGACGGGCACGTACGACGCCGAGGCGGTCTATGGCGGCCGGGGCAATGACACCCTGCAGGGCTCCGGCGGCAGCGATGTGGTGGTTGGTGGCAGTGGCAACGACACCCTGCATGGCGACATGCGCGACGACTACTACGGCGGCGACGACACGCTCGACGGCGGTAGCGGAGATGACTACCTGTTTGGCGCGTCTGGCCGTGATGTCTACGTCTTTGGCATTGGATCCGGGCGAGACACCATTGGCGTCGATGACCGCGGCTGGAACATGGACCGATACGCCAATGGCGACACCCTTCGCCTGGGTGACGGTATCAAGGAGTCCGACCTGCTGTTCGGCCGCGACAGCCAGGGAGGACTGCTGATCTCGCTGCGAAACAGCAGCGACAGCATCCTGGTGGAGAACTACTTCGTCGATCTCGAAAATCCTCAGGATTGGTACGGAGGCTTTGCCAAAGGCCTGGAGTACATTGAGTTTGCCGATGGCACCGTGTGGAACGCGAGGCAGATCCAGTCGAGGCTGAGGGCCCCCGTGTTGAAGGCAGAGCCCTGGGAAATTGGGCTCGTTGGCGGCGAGGGCGCAGATTCGATCCTGGCCTTCGGTGGCTATGAAACCCTTGATGGGGCGGCTGGCAATGACACTTTGTCGGGGATGTCCGGCGACGACGTCTACGAGTTCGGCCTGGGTTCTGGCCGTGACGTGATCATCGACAGAGCCGAGTGGTCCGGGTATGACACGATCCGGTTCCGTGAACCGATCCTGCCCGCCGACGTGACGTTGCGCCGCGTGGGCGACTCCCTGGAAGTGATCTTCTCCAACCGCGACATGGTCACGGTGGAGAAGCACTTCCTCCCTTGGGCCTACCCATCCAACGACATCGAGGCCATCGAGTTCGCCGACGGCACCGTCTGGGACGCTACAGAGATCGCAAACCGCGCCTCGTACACCACCAACCTGCCTGATGTCGTTCGGGACGGATCGTACGACGGCGGCGAAGGCGCCGATTCGCTGGCAGGCGGCGACGAGGCCAATCTGCTCGTTGGCGGGGCCGGCCGTGATTCGCTCGATGGCGAGAATGGCAATGACACGCTCGACGGCGGCATCGGCAGCGACTGGCTGCACGGAGGCGTCGGCGCAGATGCCTACCGGTTCAACCGCGGGGGCGGCCGCGACACCATCGACAACATCAGTGGGGAGGCCAGCCAGCTGGGGCATCTGACCGGAGACGTCCTGGCCCTTGGCGGCGGTATCGTGGCCTCCGATGTGGTGTTGTCTCGCGTGGGCGACGACCTGGTGCTGTCGCTCATCGGCACGGACGACAGCGTCACGTTCAGCCGGTATTTCGTGGGCGATCTCTCAGGCGAAGACATTCGTGTCGAAACCATCCGCTTCCATGACGGCAGCGAATGGAGCGTCGACGATGTCGAGGCGCGCCTGCTGGTGGATGCCGGCGGCGGCGCTGGCAACGACCTGCTCGATGGCGCCACGGGTTCGAACATGTTCGAGTTCGAACGTGGCTGGGGCAACGACACGATTGCCAACTTCCATGGCGCATCGACTGCGTCCAACCAGATCCGCTTCGCAGCCGATGTCAGCGAAGGTGATGTGCGCGTGAGCCGGGTTGGCGACACGTTGATCATCGTCCGCAAGAACACCAGTGACCGCATCGAGGTCCGGTCCTTCTTCAGCAACCGCGCCGGTGCAGGCAGCGGTGCGTCCGAAATTCTCTTCGGGAACTCGACGGCTTGGGATTACGAGACCGTGGTGGCTCGAGTCACGGCCACGACTGACGGGGATGACCGCATCGAAGGTGACGCCGTGCTGGCTGGGGGCAAGGGCGACGATACCCTGGTCGGGCACGCGGGGAGCGACGCCATCGACGGCGGATCGGGTGACGACTTGCTCGATGGCGCCAGCGGGAACGACACCTACCGGTTCGGCTGGGGCTCTGGCCGCGACACCATCGTGGCCGGTGGCGCGGGGCAGGGCGACTTCGACGTGGTCGAGTTTTCCGAAGGCATCGAGCCTGGCGACCTCCGCATCGATGTGCGACAGGGAGCGGTGATCGTGACCCTGGGCAATGGTGTCGACCGCCTGACCATCGGAACGGTTCGCGATGGCGTCCAGGGGCCGCTGCAGGTCCGGGAATTCCGCTTCTTCGACGGTAGCGTCTGGGACGAGGCGAAGATTCGTGCCGTCGCAACGACTGCGACTGCGGACGATGCGGAAGTCGAAGGGTTGGGACTCGACGACACCCTCACCGGCTCGTTCTGGTCCGATACCCTCGCAGGCCTCGACGGCGACGACGTGTTGCTGGGCGGGCACGGGTTCGACATGTTGCAAGGTGGCGCGGGCGACGACACACTCGACGGCGGAACCGGAGACGATTCCCTCGATGGGGGCACTGGTCGCAACACGTACTACTTGGGTCGCGGCTCCGGCCACGACGAAGCCAACTTCATCCACGCCGACGGTTCGACATTCCATGTGATCCAGTTGGCCGCCGATGTGCGTCCCTCGGAGGTGCTCGTCGAGTACGACGGGTCTGGCGCCCGGTTCACGATCATCGGAACGAACGACTACATCGACGGGTATGACCTGCCCGATGAAGTCCACTTTGCCGACGGAACGATCTGGGATCGCGCGGCCATGGATGAGGCCGCAACCCGATCAACCTGGGGGCTCAGTGACCAGGCTTCGGAAGGTGTTGCGTATGACTACGATGCTGGCAACGACGTCTTTGTAGGTTCTCCGGCTTCAGACACCTTCTTCGCCGGAACGGGCGATGACACCTTCGTGTTCGGGCCTGCGTCGGGCCGCGACTCCATCCAACTTGATCCGTCCGCGTGGGGCAGCGGCGACAGCATCCAGATCGCGGAGGGTGTGCAGCCCGCAGATCTGATCTTCAGTCGGGATCGGTGGTCTGACAGTGGGCTGGTGATCGCGATCCGCAACGCACCGCGGGCAATCTTGCAGATCAATTCGTACCTGTCCACCAACGAGAGCGCCGAGCCGCCCGTGATCCGTTTTGCCGACGGTACCGAGTGGACCCGTGCGGACGTGTTGCAGCGGCTCGTCACCGTCCGGGACGACACCATTGTCTTGAACAACGCGGACGCCCGGGCCTCCGGTCAACTCCTGCTCCGCCAAGTCGGCAATGACCTGGAGATCACGGGCCTCGGCTCGCAGCTGTCCAGCCGCCTCGGCGGTTGGTATGCCGCCAACACGACACACGTCGACCAGTACGCAGGCGGCGGCACGGCCATCCTGGGAACGGCCGGGGATGCTGACCTTGTCGATGCGTCGTTGCAAGGCCGGGACCAGACCACGCGCCTGATCTATGACGCGCTGGGTCAACTGGTGGGCGAAGTGGATGCCGAAAACTACCTGACCGAGCATGTGTACAACGAAGCAGGCCAGCGCACCAAGTCCATCCGATACAGCCGTCCGCTGACGGTGGTGGTGCAGCCGGGCATGAAGCTGTTCGACATGCGGCCGTCTTATGATGCGCAGGCCCGTGTGTCGTCGCTGACGTACGACCTGCTCGGTCGTGTGTACGAGGAGGTCGATGCCGAGGGCACGATCACCCAGTACACGTACGACAACGTGGGCCACCTCGTGTCGACCAAGCGTGGCATCTACACGGAGGAGTCGCGTACCAACACCGCCCACTATGACCAACAGGGCAGGCTCGTGGGTGAACTCTCCGGCGAAGGGAGCCGACGGCTGTACTCGGGCCAGACCCAGGAAGAGATTGACCTGGTGTGGGCCCAGTTCGGACTCAAACATGCCTACGACGCCGCCGGGCGCCGTACGAGCACGACGGATGCGAACGGCCACCGCACTGTCTTCTACTACGACGTGGACGGTCGCATTCGCTTCACGGTCAACGCCCTCGGTGAAGTGGAGGAGCGTCGCTACAACGCGCTGAACCAGCTCGAGGCCACGGTGCAGCTGAACAACCGGGTTCCCGCCGAGACGTTGGCAACGATGACGGGTGGGGTGGCGGACGAGGACGTCGAGCAAGCCATCGCGGGCTTCTACGACCTGGCACGCGACAGTGTCACCGGCTACACCTACACGGTGCGCGGGCAGGTCGAGTCCACCACGGACGCCCTGCATCATTCGACTGCGGTCAAGTACAACGCGTTCGGGCAAGTCGAGCGCACCACATCCGACTCAGACAACCTGGGGGGCGAGCTCGTCCAGGAGTCTTCCTACGATCGCCGCGGCCTGCAAACAGCCAGTGCCACCGACCCCGACGGCATCAACGCCACGGCCAGCACGCGCTACGACGCATTCGGCCGCGCCGTGCGCAGCGTGGACGCAAACGGCAACGTCACGCAGCAATCGTTCGACCGGGTGGGCCGCGTCGTGCAGACCCTCGACGCGACGAACGCTGTCCGATCGAGCACGTGGGACGCCTTCGACCGGGTGCTGTCGACCACCGACGCGCTCGGCCACACCACCACCTACGCATATTCCGACCTGGGGCGCAGCGTCATCGTCACCACCCCGGAGGGGGTGAGCGTCAAGACGGTGCACAACCAGCATGGCCAAACCCAGGACATCACGGATGCCGACGGCAACGTAACGCAGTTCGTCTACGACGGCGACGGTCGCTTGACCCTCACGGTCGATGCAAAGGGCGCTACGGCCCAAAACATGTACGACGTTTCGGGGCGGTTGACCGAGACCAGAGACGCACGTGGGGTGATCACGTCGTACACGTACGACGCCGTCAACCGTGTGCTGACCCGCACGGTGGATCCGCAGCAGCTGAACCTGGCGACCACGTACGCCTACGACGCCAAGGGACGGCAGCACAGCGTGACCGACCCTCGCGGCGTGGTCACGACGGTGTCTTATGACCTGGCCGGCCATGTGCTCAAACAGGTGGTGGACGCTGAAGGCGCTGCCCTGACCACCGAGTACACCTACGATCCGGCAGGTCGCGTGCTGACGGTGACGGACCCGTCGCAGCATGTCACGCAGTACAGCTACGACAAGCTGGGGCGACGCACCGGCAGCGTTGTCGACCTTGGCGGTGAAAACATCGCCACGGGCTACGACTACGACAACAACGGCAATCTGCTGTTCAGCACGGATGCGCTCGGCAAGGTGACCCGGTTCGCGTACGACGCGATGGGTCGTCTCGTGTTCACTGTCGACCCGGTGGGTGGCCTGACCCATGTCGAGTACGACGCCGAGGGGCGCGCCGTGCGCACCACGGTGTACGCAAAGCCCGTTCCCAACGCTGCCAGCTTGCCCACCCAGCTGGCGGCGGACACCATCGCAGCGCTGCTGCCGGCGCTGGCCACGCCGGGCCGCGACGCCATCACGGCGCAGCGGTATGACGGAGATGGCCGCGTGACCTTCACGGTGGACGCAACCGGCGCTGTCGTGGAATTCCGCTACGACGCACGTGGAAACGTCAGTGAACGCATCGCCTACGCGACCGCCATCGATTTCGCCGCGTGGGACGGCGGCAGTGACCCCTCGCCCGTGGCCGGCGCACTCGACCGGCACGTGTTCACCCGCTATGACCAACTGAACCGTGCTGTCCGCGTGATGGATGCCACCGGGGCTGTCACCCGCAGCGAGTACGACGAGGTCGGCAACCTGGTGCGCCAGACGCAGCTCGCCACCCGCGCGGAGAATGGCGCCGATCCGGAAGGGCTGGGGCCCAGTGCGGCGGACCGTGTCTCCGTGTTCCTGTACGACATGGCTGGCCGCCTGGCTGCCACGACGGATCCGACCGGCGCGGTCACGCAGAACACCTATGACGACAACGGTAACCTGGTGAAGCAGACGCGCTTTGCCACACCGATCGGCGCAGGGACCGACCCACGCATGGCCGTCGGCAACGCGGCCGATGACCGCGTGACGCAGTTCGAACACGACGGCGCCAACCGCACCATCAAGACGGTGGATGCGGACGGCTACGTGACGACCACCGCGTACGACGCGATGGGCCGTGTCACGTCCAACACGCGCTACGCAGAGAAACCGGTGCTTGCAGGCGGTGAGCCACCGGTCACGCCGGGCAGGGATCAGACCACGACGTTCGCGTACGACGGCGCAGGCCGCTTGACGAGCACGACCGATGCGCTGAACCAAACGGAGCGCTGGACCTACGACGCCCGCGGCAACAAGCTCACCTTCACGAACAAGAAGCAAAGCGTCTGGCACTACGAGTACGACGCCCGCGGCCGCATGACGAAGGAGACGTCGCCGCCAGTCACCCTCACGGAGGTGACGCAGAACGCCCGCGGTGACCTGGTGGAAAGCACCACCACGACCGACCATGCGCTCGTGACCACCATGGCCTATGACGCCCTTGGCAACCTGCTGAGTCGCACGGAAGCGAAGGACCGGCCGGAGGAGCGGACCACTTCCTACGCGTACGACGCTATGGGCCGCCAGATTCAGGTCACCCACCCGCCTGTGCGGGTCTACAACGAGGCCCTTGGCGCCGTGCTGGCGAATGGGGTGGGCGGCTCGGCCACGCGGGTGGAGGCAGGTGCGCAGGCCCTCACCACGAAGACCACCTACGACGCCTTCGGCGACGCGGTGATCAACGTCGATGTGGCCGGCAGCGTGAGCTTCAAGGTGTACGACAAGGCTGGCCGCGTCCGTTTCGACGTGGATGCGCTGGGACAGGTAACCGAATACGCCCGGAACGCCTTCGGAGATGCGACCGAGATCATCCGGTACGGTCGGGCCCATGACGTGCCCCGGAATGGGGCAGGGGCGGTCATTGCCGACCAGCCGCTGACGGCTGTGGCACTGGAGACGGCCATTGCAGGGCCGCTGGGCAGCGGCGTGGTTCGCCGCATCGAGACCGAGTTCGATGCCTTCGGCCGGGCCCTCGTGGTCCGCGAGCCGGAGGTCTTCACGGTGGATTCGGCCGCGGACACCTCGGCCGAGGATGGCCGCAAGGTCACGCGCAACGAATACGATGCCTTCGGATCGCTGGTGCGCGTGAGTGCATTGCGGTCGGGCAACGAGTCCGCTGGAACCTGGGCGGACACGTACCAGTACTACGACGTGCTGGGCCGCTTGTCCGACAAGGTGGACGCGTTGGGCTACCGCTCGACGAACACCTACGACGCGTTCGGCAATCTGGCATCCACCACCGACTTTGCTACCAAGCAGTTGGGCAGCTGGGACATTCACTCAGCTGGAACGGTCGTGGCGGACGACGATTTCGACCGCCGGGTCGAGTTCGTCTACGACGGGCTGAACCGCAAAGTCAAGGAGACGCGCAAGCTCCTGGAGTCGAGCAGCACGACGCAAGCGCTTGCTGGCGTCAGCACCCGGGGGGACGCAACCACCGAGTACGGCTATGACGCGGTGGGCAACCTTACTCGAACCACCGACCCGTTGGGGCAGAGCACCTACAGCTACTTCGACGCGCTGGGGCGGGTGACGGCCGTCGCCGCGCCTTCCCGCGCGGGTGGCGATGGCACCACGGTGCTCACCCCACTCTCCCTGTTCCGCCGCGACGCGTATGGCAACGTCGTCGTGAAGGTTGACCTGGCCAAGGGCGCGCGCGGCGCGGTCGGGGAGTTCCAGGGTGTCTCCAACAGGACACAGCTCGGGGCGCTGGTTGGTGATTTCGACGAGGCAGCCGATCGGACCACGCTCTCCGCCTACGACCTGCACGGCCACGCCGTTCAGTCGACCGATGCAGCCGGGTACAGCACCTTCAATTCGTACAACGCGCGTGGCCAGTTGGCCAAGACGTGGCAAGGTGTCACGTCGGGCACGCCCACGCTCGATGCCTTTGGCAAGCTCAAGGCCGACAGCACGGTCTTCAAGGTGTACGAGTACGACGCGCTCGGTCAGTTGACCCACACGTACGACCCGGGGCCCGCGACCCAACTGGTCTACACAGGTACCCCGTCGGTGAGTGGTCGACTCACTGCGCGGACGATCGAGTCGTCCGCCACGGTGGAGATTGGCGAGACCCAGAACTATTTCACCCGCGGCAACGCCGTGCGCATCAGTTGGTACGACGTGGTCGACCCGGCGGGCGACAGCATCAGGGTGGAGTTCGACTACCTGACCAGTGGCAGCAATGGCTACCTGGTGGCGGGCGAGGGACGCACCTACACGAAGGAATTCGCCGCCGCGGCATCGGTGAACGGCATCTACACCGACTGGTGGGATGGCGACATGGCCTCGTACGGCGTGTCGGCGATCCAGAGCGTGAGGGTGTGGCAAAAGGTCAACGGCACCTGGACCAAGCTGTGGGACGACGCCACCGCCGGCACCGCGAGTGAGACGCCGACGGGGTACCTCACTACCGCCGCGGCGCCGCAGCTGATTGCCACGGACCTCGGCTACAACGCGTTTGGCGAAATGGTCAGCCGCGGTCTGCAGGGCGGCCAGCAGGAGTACTTCGACTACGATGCCGCCGGCCGCCTGTGGCGCACGAACTCGGGCGACGGCATCGACAAGATCTACTTGTACGACCAACTCGGCAATGTCGTCTCGGAACTCCGCAGCGATGGCAGTTCCGGGCAGAACCGCGATCTGAAGCAGTTCGCTAGCGCCGAACAGGCCGTGGCATCGGGCACGCTGCGGCGAAGCGCCACGGTGTATGACGCGCTGGGGCGTGTGATCGAGACTCGCGGGGTCGATCGGGGGCCTGCGCGTTCCGGCGTGACGGGCCAGCCCCAGGCGCCGTCCGTCAACGTCTCGAGTTCGTCTGCACCAACGGTGGTGTACCTCGACGAGTCGGCATCGGTGGTCTGGTCGGGCAACAACACCGTCGCGCTGGGTTGGGCGGACCTGAGTCACCTCGGTTCAGGCGACCTGAAGGTCGAGATCATTTACCAGACGGCGGTGTACCAATCCTCCCCTGGATCGGTGGATGAGTCGGGCAACTACGTGGGCGGCTACACGCCGGCTGAAACGCGCACGTTCGATGCGGTGTTCACCGCCGAGCAGGCCGCCACCGGCGTCTCGTTGACCTGGGCTGACACCGGCCTGGTGTCGACGGTCAGTGGCACCGATGAAAGTGGGACGCCTGTCATCCATGGTGGTGGGGTGGGCAGCGTCAGCGTCATCAGGATCTCCAAGCGCGACCCTGAAGGCAACTGGCAGGTGTTGCACGACGCGACGCCGGGGACTGCGGTCAAGGTCCTCGACGTGAGCGCACTGTTCGATCCGAACACGGAGCTCACGCTCGAGATCCGCGCTGCGGGCTCGCAGGGCGACTGGATCAAGTTCCCGCAGGATCCGGTTCGCTTTACCCAGGCACTCCGGTTCAACCTGGCAGCATTGACCGAAGGCGACTACGAGTACCGGGTGCAGTCAAGCGTGGGCGACTCGGCGGCGAAGACCATCAACGCGGGTGTCATTCGCCCGGACGGCACGGTCGCTTCGCATTTCAGCGCCAGCAACGCCACACGTCCCACGGTCGAGCAGATTCTCGACCGCTGGGGCAACGTCGTCAGCATTTCGGATCCGCGCATGGCGCAGTGGGTCACCACCTATCGCTACAACGCGAACAACCAGGTGGTCTCGGAGTTGAAGCCCGACGGTGCCGAGACCAAGGTCTACTACGACGCCCTGGGCCATCAGGCGGCCACGCGTGACGGCAACGGAAACCTCAATGGCCAGGTGTTCGACGCCAGTGGCAACCTGGTCGAGGAGCACCATGCCGACGGGGGCGTCGTGCGCCATGCGTACAACGCGTTCGGCGACAAGGTGCGCACCACCAACGCGGAAGGCAACCGGTCCGACCTGCAGGGGGCCGCGGCATCGGACGCCCTGGCGAAGAACACGACCACCTTCGCGTACGACAAGATGGGACGGCTCACCGAGACTCACCATGGGCGGGTGACGGTGGCGCGGGCAACCGATGCGCCGGACCCGAGCCATCCCATGCAGATCGCCCTCACGAGCACCGAGCAGACCGACCTCAACGTGTATGACCAGGCCGGTCGCCGGCTGAGCCAGACCACCGGGAAATACGGCACGGGCACCGGTGAAACGCTGCGCTACCAGTACGACCTGGCCGGCCGTGTGGTGGAGACCATCCAGCCGGGTGGCGAGGCCTTCAAGATCCGCACCGTCTATGACGCGCAGGGCCACAAGATTGGCGAAGTGGACCAGAACGGCAATGCGTCCCAGTGGACGTACGACTACTTCGGCAAGATGACCGCCCGCTCTGACTTGGGCGGGGCCACGTTCGGCTACAGCTACGACAAGGCGGGCCAGCTGGTGGAAACCACCAACAGCCGCTACGGCACCGGGGTGCAACTCACCAATCAGTACAACGCGGCGGGGGAACTGATCAAGGTCACCGACCACGCTTTGAACCAGGTGACGGAGTTCTCATACGACCTGGCCGGTCGCCACGTTCGCGAGAAGACGACGCAGGACGGCGTGGTCTACCAGGACAACACGATGGGCTACGACGAGGTGGGCCGGCTGCGCCACGTCAGTGACGGGCGCATGAGCATCGACCTGGAGTACGACGACGCCGGCAACCGCACGCGGGTGCGCACCCACGTCAACGTGCCTACCCTGGCCGACCCCACCGTTGATGTGCCCAAGGACAGCGATCGGTACTTCACCTACGACGCCATGAACCGCCAGACCGGCGTGGAACTGGAGAAACGGGCCGACGGCACGATCGACTACGTGTACCAGTTCGATGCCAACGGGCACATCGTGGCCGGCACCTCGGGACACAAGGTCAGCTACGACCTCAACGGCAACCGTTCCTTCGACAAGTATCTCGGGACGAAGGTGAAGTACGTTCCGGCCGTGCCGCCCACCTATGAGGATGGGGGCGAGTCGGGCCCCATCATGGTGGATCCGGGGTCACCAGAGACTTACGTGGTGGATCACGACGCGCCGAGCAAGGAGGTCACTGAGGCTTACGCGTACGACGCGTTGAACCGCCTGCTCAGCGTGACGCGCGATGGCATGGAGGTGGACTACCGGCAGTACGACGTCGTGGGGCGTGTGATCACCACGGGGCCGCGCAACCTGCCGCCGGCTTACGCGGCGGCGATGAACAGCGGCCTGGCGTCTGGCGAGACCATCGGCCTCGAGTACCGCATCAACCGCTACGACGCCAACGGACGTCTGGCGCGCCAGCAGGTATTCAACGCCGACCGCAGCAAGTATCTCAACAGCATCGACTACACCGGTTATGACGCAGCCGGCAACCTGAAGTCCTACAGCCTCACGAGCCCCAACAATTACACCAACGTCTATACCTACCAGCAGGCGAAGTTCGACGGCTACAAGGAAGGTTCCGTTCACGGCGAGAGCGAACAGTTCCACGAAGGGACGACGGACAGCCACTACGACGTCAACGGCAACCTGGTCAGCGTTGACGACCACACGAAAAACGAGAACGACCGCAGCTTCGTCAACGACCTTGCAGGGCACGCGCTGTACGTGAAACAAGGCACGGCGGTGCAGCGCCAGGTGGTAGTCAATGGTGAGGTGCTGGGGCGTTACGGCGTGGGCATCAACGAGATGAATCCGCGCAACAGCGAGGGCAACCCGGTCTTCACCGAACTCGCGGACTTCAACTTTGGCTACCAGCCGATCACCGGGAACTACCCGACGGCGTCGGTGGGGTCGTACCAGGTCAAGGCGGGTGACTCGCTGCGCAGCATTGCGCGCCAGTCCTATGGTGACGAAGGGCTGTGGTATCGCATTGCCGAGACCAATGGCCTGAGCGGGGACCGTGACCTGCGTGTTGGCCAGACCATCAACATCCCGAGCGTGGTGGGGACGGTCCGGAACAACTCGGAGACCTACAAGCCGTACGACCCGAGCAAGATCACCGGGGACACGACACCGAACATGCCGGTCCCGAACGGGGGCGGGGCTGGGTGTGGTGGCATTGGCATGCTGCTGGTGATCATCGTGGCGGTGGTGGTGACGGTGTTTACGGCAGGAGCGGCGGCTATGGCGATGGCTGGTGGCGTGAGCGCGTTCTCAACTGCCGCTACCGCTGGGACTTTGATGTCGACGATGGCTGCTGCAGGTACTGCCGCGATGACCGCAGGCACTTTGGTCGGCGCGGTCGCCGCAGGTATCGGCGCAGCGGTCGGCTCCATTGTCAGTCAAGGCGTTGCGATGGCTGTTGGGCTGCAAGAGGAGTTCAGCTGGAAGCAGGTGGGAATGTCTGCTCTTGGTGGGGCAGTGTCAGCCGCCCTACCCGGAGCCGCATTCGCTGGAGTGCCTGGAGGTCCAGCGGCACAGATGGCAGTGCGCGCGGCGGTCAGCAATGCTGTGACGCAGGGCGTCGGTGTCGCGACTGGCTTGCAGGACAAGTTCAACTGGCGCGGGGTTGCTGCTTCTGCGGCGGCTGCCTTCGTGTCCCAAGGTTTGACGGACCTGGTAATGGGCGATCCGGTGTCCTGCCTTCCCGACGGGTCTATCGGTCGCGTCGGCGGGCTCGCTGGGGCATTGGGTGGGGGCGAGTTCGGCAAGATTGCGGGGTCGACCGTGCTGGGGTTGGCGGCGGGTGTGACTGCTGCAGCGGTCCGTGGCGGGAAAGTCGTTGTCCAACAAGTCACGGTCGATGCTTTTGGCAATGCGTTGGGGGATAGCCTCGCGGGGCAGATGAGTGCACCGGGGCAGACGGCTGAGCCGGACACTGTGGGGCCCATCAGTGCGGAGGAGCGTGCGTCCATCCTCGCGATGTTCAGCGATGGGCCGGGGGGCGAGGCAGTTCCTCTGCGCAGTTCTGTGTTCGGCAAGACCTTTGCTGAGGACCGTGCGGTTCGAGAGGTACTGAACAACCCCTACGGGCGTAGCTTTGGCCGCGGGGAGCCGGTAGCAACAGGCCCGGTCGAGTTCAATCCGCTGGATGGCTTCATGAAGTGGGAGCTGACCGGCGAGAAGCCCATTTATGACTTCGGAGACCCGCTGGAGTCGCTCGGGCGTCCTGGCGAATTGACGGCTAGCAAAGGCGGCGGGAGCACAAGTCGAACTGGAGGCGGTGGAAGTACCAGATTGCCTGTCCAGATGGCCGTCAATGCACGGGCAGCGACTTTGGCGGATGCTATGGGTGAAGTCAGCGGCCTCGTGCCAGAGGCAACCCGAGACATCAAGCAAATCGTTGCGATATTGGACGAAGCAAAGAGGCTCGAACTGCTGGAGAAGGTTCAAGGCGCACTGCGCGAGCGGTTGGGCGTACGGGTTATGCCCTCGCCTGGAGCTCTTGGCGTCTCGCCAAGCCTCTCAGCGGACGCTGATGGTGCGGGGCGTACTCGATATGACACGAGCGAGTTGATTGACCATTACACTGACGCGTTGCGAAAGGTCGGATTGGCCCAACAAGGGGCCATTGAGCTTGATTACCGGACCTTCGAAATCAAGACCATCGGCAATCAGAGACTCACGCCTTCTCAGTACCAGGCAGAGAACGAAGTCCGATACCAGAAGGCGTTCGAGTCGGCGGTGGAGCTTGGTGAGGCGAGGTATGAGTCCGGCAAGCTTCCGTATCCGAAAGACATGCCCAAGCAACTGCAGGTGGGACTTTTTGCTGACGGTGTTGCGAGAAATGTGCTGGTTGATTACAACAAAACGCTCGGTGTTCCTGAAGGACCAGGGCAAGTTATCAGCCTCAATCGCTGGGCGTACGATATGCAAGGCAGTGGCAATTACGTCCGGCCTGACGTTCTGTTTGATTTCGGTCCTAAGCAGCGGTCATGGTTGGATGGAAAGACGTCGCTAACTGGGTCGCAAACGACTACTCAGTTCGAAAACTTTTACAAGTACACAGGGGCTACGTCGGGCAAGGTGATAACACGCAATGGCCCGGTACCCATTGCGCACCCCAATACGTGGACTCGGAGATAGAGCGATGAAAAACGCAAAGGCGGTCAAGCAGTTCTTCCACACGCTGGTGGGGCTACAAGGAGGCATTGCACTGTTCCCTGCAGGCATCAACGAGTTCCTCTTTACAGCAGGCTACCCCCGCATCTATGAAGAGCTGGAGCACATCCGGAGCGACCTGGCTGAACTCGGACTTTATGATTTGCTCAACGAAGCTGTCACACAGTCTGAAGTGCTGGCTCGTGAAGGAAAATATGACGATGCGGAGATGCTGATTCTGGAGGCTGGTCGAAAACTATCGACCGCCTCTGGGGTGGAGGACGACCTTCAACGGATGTACAAGTCAGCGAATGATTAGAGCCTCGGAGGCCGATGCGAAAATCCAGCCGGTGCCGCAGGCTGACGGTCAGCCCCGGCCGGCGCCGGGCTGACCCTTCGGTGCACTCCGCCCCAGCGGGGTCACCGAAGGGCCGGGGGAACATCGCGTGGCGATCGTCGGCCGTTGCTGCTTGATCAATGGATGGCGGGCGGCCTCTCGAGAGATGAGGCCTTGCTCCGAGCGCATCGTGACGGGGGCGCCAGCATGACGGCCTTGGCAAAGTCCATGAACCTGTCGGTCGCGAGAATCAGCCAGCTGATTCGCCGAGCAGCCGGGCACTGAAGTCCAGGGCTGTTGCTGAAAGCCGCAAGCCTCTGCAGCTTTCATCCGTGAATCAATCCACCGGCAACGCCCAGAACTTGAATACCAGCACCCGCCGATCGGACGGGCACGTGCGCGACACCGACCGGCCCACATGCAGCGGGTCGCCCGCGATCTTCATGACACGGCCCGGCTTGGGCCTGACGGCGGCGATGACCTCGTGGTCGTCGTCAAACACGAGGGTTTCGCCCGCCCAGGCGATGTCCCACCGGGCATTGCAGTAGACGAGCACGGTGTGGTGCCGGGGCCGTGCCGCCGCCGCACCGATGTCGCGGTGCACCCCGCCCTCGGTGCCGAAGGCGTTGGCGCTGAGCAGGCAGTCGTAGAGCCGCAGCGGGTGCGGGTAGCTGGCCTTGATCAGGTTCCAGCAGCGGGTGATGCACTGCAGGTTGTCGTCCAGCTCGGCCAGCTGCGGTTCCACGTCAGCCCGGTCGCCGTCGTCGGAGACGGCGATGGGGTAGTACCAGTGCACGTCCAGGTCGTGAGAGCCGTAGCGTTCCTTGCGGTTGAGGAAGTACATGGGCATCCATGACATCGTCTCGATCAGCTCGTCCCGCAGTGCGTCGTCGAGCAGGTCGTCGAGCACCTGGACACTTGGCCCGGTCAACATGGCAGTCTCACCCTTGGAAAACGTGAATCACCGGGGCCTTGTGCCCGGGCACGCCGGCAGGCCGGTTGGCGATCCGGGAACAACGGCACGAGCCGGCCGGGGCAATCCGGGCGGCTCGCGCCATGTCGGAGTCTCGGTGACCCCGGAAGGGCCCGCTCACTCGCTGTCGCGCTCGCGGCCGACGCCGCCGCCGTCATTGATCAGGTCACCGCCGCTGCTGGAGCTGAGCGGCAGGCCGGGGCGGTGCGGCAGCCGCACGCGCTTGACGGCCGACCACCGGTTATCCGGCGACGGGGATGCCTTGGCGGTGGTGGCACTGGCGTTCGGGCCGATGCCGGTCATGGAGACTTGGTTGGCTTTCATGGTCACCTTTCAGGTGGGTTAAGGAAACGGGTGAGGGAACAGGGCGTCGGGGTGTACCGCGCCCAACGTGGCGAGCGGCTCCCGGCCGAGGCCGAACGAAATGGGGATGAGGCCTGGCACAAGGACCCGGGCGACCCGAAGTGGGGTGCGGCCCTGGTCCACGTGATGCTTGTCCGGCGTGATGTCGACGGCGAACGATGCCAGGCCGGACTGTCCGAAGCGCCGCACCATGTCGTCGAGCGAGCGATTTGCCAGCGGGCGCGGCCAGCGCGTGGTCCATCTGGGTTCTTCAGGAAAAAGGACGGCATCGGCTCGCCGGAAGTGCGGCGCCAGGCCGTAGATCGAGAAGTGGTCTTCAGGGGTGACGGCGGCATCCGGGGTCGCGACCGTGGGTGCGTGGCCGTGCAGCCACGCGTAGACACGGGACTCGGTTTCATCCAGCGCACCATCCACCGCCTGCGTGAAGTCGGTGCCAGCCGCAGCGCCCAGCGTGGTGAAGTGCCGGGTCTCGTGCTGCACCGACACCAGCGCGACGTGCAACCATGGGCTGTGCAGCCGCTGCAGCAACACCCGGCAACCGGTGTCCTCGATGGCTTGCACGCGCTCCCTCAGCGCCCGAGGCCATTGCTTCACCGGCACCGCATCGCCCGGCGTCTGCGCCAGCCAATGCCGCATGAAGGCGTCCCGTTCGATCACCTCGCGCATCGCCCGGGTGGTTGCGTCCTTGAGGTCGACGCCTGCGGCGCAACCTGAACTGGTTTCCTGCGTGAACGGGCGATCGGCGGCAACACCGGCCTGGCGCAGGGCCGACCGGGCGAAGACCAGCTCGGCCAGCACGTGCACCTTCTTGCCTGTGGCCAGGTTGCGCGCCTGCACCCAGGCGTGCGGGCGGGCCGGGTCGAACCGCTCAAACGGGAAACCGGGCCGGTCGTACTGCTCGGCGGTGTAGATGGGGTGGGTGGTCGGGTCGATGGCCTTGGGGATGTCGGCCAAGGCACCTTCGACGATATTCCGGGGCTGGCAGTAGCCTTCGCGCTCGATGGCCTCGGCGAGTGCCTTGCGCATCGCGAGCATCGGGTCGGCATCGCGGCCCCAGGTGTGATGCCGTTCGTCGTGGCCGTCCATGATCTTCGCGCGAGCCAGGTGGAAGCTCATCTTGAAGTACGGGGACGCAGACTCCACCCAGGCGAAATCGAAGGTGGGTGAATCTGGCACCCGATCCAGCTGGCGCGCCGTGGCGCGGGCACCGAAAAGTGCGGTGCCCAGCATCACGTGGCGCTCGTCCAGGGCGCACAGCGCCAAGGACGGGCGTTCGTAGTAGCCGCCGAGCGTGGCTTGGCCGATGCCGAGGGCGTTCGCACTCAGCGCCACGTTGTGCAGGGCGGCGCCAGCTTCCATGAAAAGGTATTGCAACGAGCGGTTGCGGTATCGCATGGCGCCCACCACCGGGTCCGCCGCGACGAAGATCACACCGGTGGCATACGTGAGTTGCCAGGGCTTCGTGTTCGTGAGCGGCAGGGTGTCGAGGCACTCGTTGACACAAGTCAGTGCCACGAGCCGCTCGCCCGGGTAACTGACGCGGTAGACGCCGGGCGTGTACCGGCCCACCGTGCGGCGGAGGGCCACGTAGATCTGCAGCAGGTGCATGGCACCGGCCGAGGCCAACGTGCGCTGCGGAATCAGCGTACCTGAACGCGGGTGGGTTGCGCTCACCACGCCGGCAGCGGACCACAGCAGTCGATGCAGTGCCTTCTCGGAGACGGGTTTGTCGTCGTAGGTGTAGAGGCTGGTGCGATCCGCGAAGAACGGGTCCAGCGGCGCGTTCGTGACGCGCACGCTGTGGCGCGGCAACGCCGACGGGGCGTTCTCGTCGTTCCACAGGAAGCGCGGCGCGATCCGGTCTGTCACCGGCACGGGGGCGGCCAGGCCGAACGGCGAGAACTGGAAGCCGTAACGCACCGCGTGGGCACAGGCGAGGCTCCCGTCGATCAATGCCCCTTGCTCGAACAGGAAGCCCATGAATGCCGCGAACTCTTCCCGCTGGTCCGTGGGCGTGATGCGGCCCAGGACCTCGTCGACCGTGAGCGTGCCGTCGCACAAGGAAAACAGCAGGTCCAGCAGCGCGGTGGGCGCCGCCACCTCGACGTCGGCGCCGGGTGTCCTGACCACCAGGATGCCATCGTCGCCGTTCTGGCGGATGCAGGTGGCTCCGGCCAGCATCGGGGTGAGCCGGTCGGTGGCGCCTATCGTGTCCAGCACGGATTGTGGTACCGAGTCGTTGAAGACGGCCAGCGGCAACCGGGTGACCTGCTTCATGTGGACTCCGCGGGCGAGGACTCCGTCGGCGCTGCGGCGCGTGCCGCGCGCACCACCTCCGCGAACGCACCTGGCGGGGTGTTCGCCGGGGTGCCGAACAGCGAAGACAGCATCTCGAAGTAGGCCGTGGGCGGGCAGACCGGGTTCGAGTTCAACTCGAGCCACCAGACCTTGCCGCTTGCGTCGAGCACACCGTCCATCGCACACAGCACGGGCGCGTTCAGTTCCGCCCGTAGTGCGGCGGCGAGCCAGGCGCCCGCCTGGAGCAACTGCTCACGCTGCGCGTCAGGCATGCGAGGCCAGACGTTGTCCTGCGACTCGGTGTTGCCTTGCTGTGTGAAGCGCCGACCGTACCGGTAGTCGATCCAGACCGGGTGCCCCTCGGCAGGAACGGCACCCGGATCCTCGCCTTGGTACGCCAGGCATCCGCTGATCTGGTCCCGCTCGCCATAGCTTTCCCAGGTTTCCCCGATCTCTGCCAGGCGGCGTGTCACGAGCGTGTGCAGATCGGTGCGACCGTCGCCGACCACCTCTGCGTAGGATTGGCTCTGGACATGGACGGGCTGAGCGCCCCAGAACCACGCCTTGATGATCTGCCCGGGCGTGAACGCCTCTGCGAACAAGGTACCCCGTGCCCGCCCATCGGACAACGCAGCAGGTATCTCAGGCAACTGTCCTTGCCGGAACGGCCCCGCCAGCTGGTAGCCGAAGGATCCGACCGAGCGTTTCAGGATGAAGTCCGTCGTGGCATCGCCACCCGAGGGCCAGTGGGCCGGCGTGGGCAGGCCGGCCGCCGCGATGGCCTGCTTGAACACGAGTTTGTCCGTGGACATCGCCAGGCGCAACGCCTGGTATGGACGCCAGCCGATGAACGAGGTGGATTTGGGCAGCAGCGTGTTCACATGCAGCATCCGCCCATCCGATTCGTGGAGGAATTGGGGTAGGAGCCGGTAGTAGCGGTTGCGCGCCTTGACCTCCATCTCGAAGCTCGCGATGTCGAGGCGAGCCTCTCCTCCATGGGCGTCCGCCCAGGCTTTGATGGCCCGGAAGTGGTTCATGGTGATGAGGCTGAACATGGTGAATTCGTGTACGAGTTGGATGGGGATCCGCCTGGGCGGACATCACGGCTCGGCAGGGTGAGCCGTGCGGCGTGAGCTCGCTGCACGGTCTTCTCCCGACCATCGCCTCAACCAGTACATCCCAAGGTTCTGCTGGCGGTTAAGCAAATCCCAGTGAGGTAGAGGGTCTTTCCGAACGCACGGAGTCTAGTGCGCCCTTGAAACGTCTTGTATGTGGGCCGGGATGATTTCTCGACTGGGCATTCGCGGGCTGCGACAAACTGCACGAATTACGCGTCCAGGCCTTTGCATGACGATCGGCTGCGTTTGAATGCCTTCGTGCTTTGATGGCTCACTTCGCCGCTTCCCGCGCGGCCAGGTCCCAGAACGCGCGGGCCACCGGCGACAGCTTGGCGATGTCCAGGCAGGCGAGGCCCACGGCGCGGGGCTGCCGAGGCGACAGCGGGCGATACACCACCCCGGCGGGCGGATCGGGCAGGGCCAGGCGTGCGGCCATCGACACGGCCAGGCCGTGTCGCACGAACGCGAGGATCGACAGGATCTGGGTGAACCGGTACAGCACCTCGGGCCGCGCACCATGGCGCGACAGGATCGGTTCGATGACCGGGCCTCCGCCGGCTTCCGACAACACGAAGTCCAGGCCGCTGAATGCAGCGATGGGCACGCTCGCCTTGCGCGCGAGCGGGTGCCGCGCCGGCAGGATCGCCACGAACTCGTCGTGCACGAGCGGCAGCACGTCGAACCGCTCGTCGGGTGCGATCACGAACCCGAGCTCGACGCGCTTCTGGACGAGCCATTCGTCCACGACCTCGTCGCTTTCCTCGTCGATGCGCACCTGCACGCCGGGGTGGCTGCGGCGGAACGCCGCGAGCCACGGGGGCAGCAGGTTCATCGACGACGTGGGCCCGAACGATCCGATGCGCAAGGTGCCGGTCTTCAGCGCCGAGGCGTCCTGCAGCTCCTGCGTGACGGTGGCGGCGAGCGCGGTCATTTCGCGGGCGCGCAGCAACAGGCGTTCACCCGCATCGGTCATCGACACGCCGGCCGCATCGCGGTGCACCAGCCGCACGCCGAACCCGGACTCCAGTGCCCGCAGTGCATGGCTCACCGCGGACTGCGTGGTGCCCAGGCGCATCGCTGCACGCGAGAAGCTGCGCGCTTCCGCCAAGGCAATCAGCACCTCCAGCTGCGACAACGTCATGATGAGTATTTGCTCATTGGCATGTGAGCATCGTAGCAACGATCCTCATGGCTTTACCACCGCCTGCCTCTGCCCATGACCACTGCATTGCCATCACTCGCTGCGCTCTATGTGCGCCTGGCCTGTGTGCCGCTGATCTGGGGCGGCACGTTCATCGCGGCCCGGGTGGTGTCCGCCCACCTGCCCCCCGCCACGGCGGCGGCGCTCCGCTTCGTGTTCGCGGCGTTGGCGCTGCTGGCGGCCGTGCGGCTGTCACGCGGTTGGCGCGCGATGGGGCAGCTCGGCTGGCGCCAGCTGGCGGCCACCGCCGCGCTCGGCGCCACCGGGGTGCTGGCCTACAACCTGCTGTTCTTTCGGGCGCTCGCGGTGTTGCCCGCTGGCCGTGCGTCGGTGATCGTGGCGTTGACGCCGGTGGTCACGCTGGTGCTCGCGGCCGTGGTGCTCGGCGATCGCCTGTCGCCCAGGCGGTGGGGCGGGGTGGTGATGGCGTTGGCCGGCGTGTGGGCCGTGGTGACCCGGGGCGACCTGTCGCAGCTCGCCGTGGCCGCCGGGCGCGGTGAACTCGCGATGTTCGGCGCCGTGTGTGCGTGGGCGGTGTACACCCTCGTGGGGCGCACGATGCTGCGCGAGGTGCCGCCGCTGGTGGCCACGGCATGGGCAGCGGTGTGGGGGGTGATCTTCCTGGTGCCAGTGGCCTGGTTCGAGCGCGCGCAGGTGCGCATGGCCGACGTCACCATCGGGACGTTCGCCGGACTCGTGTTCCTCGGGGTGCTGGGCACCGCGGTGGGGTTCGTCTGGTACAGCGAGGGGGTGCAACGGCTCGGCTCTGACCGTGCGGTTGTCTTCAACAACCTGGTGCCGGTGTTCGGCGTGGCCCTCGGGTGGATGCTGCTGGGCGAGCCGGTGGGGTCGAGTGCGCTGCTCGGCGGGGCGTTGGCCGTGGCGGGGGTGTTCGTGGTGAACCGGGCTGCATGACTCGCCGGTGGCGATGCGGCTTCACACGCTGCCGTCGACCCTGCGATGGGTTCAGGCGGCCGCGTGGACACCGTCGAGTTGCCGGAACGCATGCGGCGGGCAGCCGAACAGCACACTGAATGCCGTGGCATAGGCCGCCGCGCTGTCGAACTTCATGCGGTGGGCGACGGCCTTGATGGAATGGTTCGACGCCAGCAGGTCGAGCGATGCGATGAGCCGTGCCCGCTGCCGCCATGTCCGGAAGTTCATCCCCGTCTCGGCGGTGAAGCGGCGCGTGAAGGTGCGTTCGGACAGCGCTATGGTGGCCGCGAGGTCGGCCATCGGCCGTGACCACAAGCCTTGGTCGATGACCCGTTTGGCGGCAAGGCGCAGGGGTTCCGTGGTGGGCCAGGGCAGTTGGGTGGGCAGGCACGCCGACTCGCGCAGCGCATGCAGCAGCAAGGCGGCCATCAGGCCTTGCATTGGCACGGTGCGCCCCACCTCGAACAGGCCCAGCACCAGTTCCCTGACCAGCGGCGAGGCCACCGTGGCATGCACCTCGCCGCGGCGTTCGAAACCGGCGCAGCCGGCCACGAACGAGGGGTCGAAGTACACCGTGCGCATCGCGGTGTCGGACAGCATGAGGATGGTGTGGGGGTGGTCCGGCGGCAACCACAGCGCCCGCTGGGGTGGCACGGTCCAACGTCCGCGGTCCGTCTCGACCGACATCACCCCCGACAGCGCAAAGACGAGCTGGGCCGTGCGGTGCTGGTGCTGCGGCAAGACGACCCCTTGGCGGTGCTGCCTTGCCAGCACTCGCCAGGCGGCGGGCAGCGGGGCGGGGAGGATGTGCACGTCGGCGGACATGCCGCATGGTAGCCCGCGGGTTCAGTCGGCCGCGACAGGTGTCCCCAGGGCCACCAGCCGGTCGAGGTACCACGCTGGAAACCCGTGCTCGCGGCCGGCAGCCACGAGACGGGCCAGGTAATCGAGGTCGGGCGGTTGACCTCCGTGGGCGGGCGAGATGTAGCACAGCACCGGCAGCAGCCGATGGTCCGCGGTGCTCACCACGACGGCTTCCGGGAGGAACACGCCCACACCGCCTTGTGCATACAAGCGGCCCAATTCGTCGTGGGAGGCTTGGACCACGATGCCGCAGATGGCGTGTGACGGGCTCCGGCTGATGCTGGCGTGGGGGTCGATGCGGATGTCGAACCCGTCGAGCCGCGCCACCTCGACCCGGTCGGGGTGGAGACCGCCACGGGCCATCACGTCGGGGCGGATGAAGCTGCCGTAGAAGAATACCGGGATGCGGCGGGCGGGGGCGGCGGATGCGGTCATCGGGTCAAGCGCGGAGTGAAGGGCCGCCCGATGGTGCGGCCGCAGGCCGCGCGCGAGGCGCCAGCGGCTTTCGCCGTGACGCCAATCCGGCTCGGGTGGTGGGCCGCACGTGCCACCGGCTGGCGGCGCGCTGCTCGATCTGCTCCCTGCTAGTGAAAGCTCGTCTGGCTCGCGGCCGGTGGATGGGCGGGTTCGGCTTCCAGCACCCGCAGGCCGGCAATGACCGGCTCGAGCAACTGGGCTACGTTTCCCAGCAGCGCGTCGACGTCCGGGTCTTCGGAGCCATGGTTGCAGGCTTGCTCGAGCGCCGCGGCGGCTTCCTGGACGGCGCGCATCCCGAGCGTCCCGGCTACGCTCTTGAGGTCGTGCGCCAGACGCGCCGCGGCCGCGGCATCTCCCGCCGCCCGCGCAGCCCTGAAGCGGGCGGCGAAGTCGCCCTCCCGGTCACGGAACATGCGCAGCAGGTGGCGGTACAACGTGTCGTTGCCCATCATGCCTGCCAGGCCGACCCGGCTGTCGACACCGGGCAGTTCGCCGAGCGACCCCGGGTCGGCACCTCTGTTCGCGTTTTCGAGCGCCGCCCCCTCATCGGCCACGGCAGGGTGCACCCAGCGCGCCAGCGTGGAAAACAACTCGTCGAGCTTGATCGGCTTGGCGATGTGGTCGTTCATGCCCGCGGCGAGCACCTTGTCGCGGTCGCCGACCATCGCGTTGGCCGTCATCGCGATGACCGGCAGATCCTGCCACTGCGCGTTCTGGCGCAGCGCCCGGGTGGCGGCGTAGCCGTCCATCACCGGCATCTGGCAGTCCATCAGCACCCCGTCGAAGCGCTGGCGCGCCAGCATCTCGAGGGCCTCCTGGCCATTGCCCGCGACGCTGACAACGATGCCGGCACGGCTCAGCACATCCAGCGCCAGTTCCTGGTTGATGGGGTTGTCTTCGACCAGCATGATGTGTGCACCGTTCAGCTGGGCCTGATGCACGAGCAGGGCCTCTTCGCGTCGCGCCGTGCGCGTCGGATGGCGTATCGTCAGCCCCAGCGCTGCGCCGCAGGCATCGAACAGGGTCGACGGTGTGATCGGCTTGGCCAGCAATGCGCCCACAGCCACCTGCTGTTCGGACAGGCGCTGCTGCACCTCGCCGCGGCTGAAGGCCGTCAGCATCAGCACGGGCGGTGCCGGGTGGCGCTGGCGCCCCTGCTGCGACAGCATGCGCGCGCATTCAACGCCGTCCATGCCAGGCATCTTCCAGTCGAGCAGCACCAGGTCATAAGGCTCGTCGCGCGCGTCGGCGAGCGCCACCAGGCGCAGCGCATCCTCGCCGTCGCCGGCCGTGTCGACCTCCAGCCCGAGCGCGCCGGTCATGTGGGCGAGTACCTCGCGGGCGCAGGCGTTGTCGTCCACGATCAACGCACGCGTGCCGCGCAGGCCCTGCTGCTGCGGCGGCTGCGGCCGCTCGGCGGCCTCGGGCTGCAGTCCGAAGGGCACGGTGAAGTGAAAGCTGCTGCCCTGGCCCGGCGCGCTTTCGACCCCGATCTCGCCGCCCATCAGGCGCACCAGGTGGCGGCTGATCGCCAGCCCCAGGCCGGTGCCACCATAGCGCCGGCTGGTCGAGGCGTCCGCCTGCGAGAACGGCTCGAACAGGCGATGCTGCTGCTCGACACTCATGCCGACGCCGGTGTCGCGCACCTCGAAGCGCAGCCGCACCGACGCACCGTCGCGCTCGACGACCTCGATGGCGACGACAACTTCGCCGTGCTCGGTGAACTTGGCGGCGTTGTTGCCCAGATTGAGCAACACCTGGCCCAGCCGGGAAGGATCGCCCACCAGCGCGGTGGGCAGATCCGGCGGCTCGTCGAACAGCAACTCCAATCCCTTCTCCTCGGTCTTCATGCCGATCACGCTGCCCAGGGTGTCCATCACGTCGGTGAGGCTGAACGGGATGGATTCCATGTCGAGCTTGCCGGCCTCGATCTTGGAGAAGTCGAGGATGTCGTTGATGATGCCCAACAGCGATTCGGCCGAGCCGTGCACCTTCTGGATGTAGTTGTGCTGTTGCGGGTTGAGACCGCTTTGCAGGGCCAGGTAGGACATGCCGAGGATCGCGTTCATCGGCGTGCGGATCTCATGGCTCATGTTGGCCAGGAATTCACTCTTGGCCGTGCTGGCCGCCTCGGCCTCGCGTCGCGCCTGCCGGTCGGCCTCGGCCTGCTTTCTCTCGGTGAGATCGACGATGAAGGCCACGCCCTGGTCTTTTGAATCGCTCAACAGCGCGCCGCCGATGAGCACCGGTACCAGGCTCCCATCCTTGCGGATGTAGTGCTTCTCGTAGGATGGGCTGCGCCCGGTGTCCAGCAGCTGCTGGATGGCATGGCGGTCTGCGTCGGCATCTTCCGGCGGCGTGAGCCGGGCCCAGTCCAGGCGCCCCGCGCGCAAGTCGTCGCGGTCATGGCCGATCATCTCCAGGAACGCGTCGTTCGCCTCCGTCACCGCACCCGACACGTCCCAGAAGAACACGCCGATCATGCTGGACTCGATCACCCTGCGCAGGCGCGCTTCGCTGGAACGCAGTGCCTCCTGCGCCTCGCGCTGCTCCCGGGTCCGCTCCTCGATGCGCTTGCCCATGGCATTGACGCCGCGCTGCAATGCGCCAACCTCGTCATCGGCCTCGGCGTTCGGTACGCGGGCTGACAGTTCGCCCTGCTCGATCTGCCTGACACAGTCCAGCGTCACACCAATTCGGCGCATCAACCAGCGCCCGAACAGGCTGAGGGCGATCCCGCTCAGGCACAAGGCGACGAAGGTGATGCCCCCGATGGCACGCATGAACGCGAACATGGCCGCGTAGGCCTCGTCGCGCGACACGGCCACGCCCACCAGCCAGTCGATCGGCTGCAGCATGTGGAACACGGCCATGCGCGGGTCGCCTTTGTAGTCGTACTGCAGCGAGCCCGCCTCGCGTTGCAGCATCTCCTCGACGAAGGGATAGTTCGCGCGTTCGCCCATCTTCGCGTTGGGGTGGTAGACGACCCGGTGGTCGTTCCTCTCGACGATGAACAGCGTGGCCGACGCGAAGCCTTCCTTGCCGCGCAGCCGCTGCAGCTGCGCCTCGGCCTCCCTGCTGGCGGCCACCACGCCGGAGCGGCTGAGTTGCTGTCGGATGGACTGCGTGGCGCTCTGCAACTCCAGTTGCATCAGCCGTTCGCGGGAATGCCGCAGGTCCGATTTGATGAAAAGTACCGCGGCCACGAGAACCGCCGCCGTCATCACCAGGATGGTGACCAGCGAGAGCAGGTTGAGTCGTGTGGAAATCTTCACAACCCGCTCCTGAATTCGAGGAATGCGGTACCGCCGATCGGTGTGCGCACGGCGTGTTCCTCCGCCCGGGGGGCTGCGGTCAGAACTTGAACTGGTCCACGTTGTCCTTCGTGAAAACCAGGACGGGCAGCGCCACCTGCATGTTGATCGCGTCCTTGCGCGGCGTGAAGTTCCCCAACCTGCCGGCCCGGAACGGTTGCCCCAGCTTCAGTCCCCCGGCCAGCAGCTGGCGTGCGGTGTAGACGGTCAGGTATCCGTGGTCGGGCGCATTCCAGAGCAGCACGGTCTTGACCGTGCCGTCTTTCAGGAACTCGCGCATCAGGTTCGGAGTCGAGTTGCCCACCACGGCCACCTTGCCCACCAGGCCGGCGTCCCGGACCGCCCGGGCAACGCCCGGGGGGTTGGGTGCCCCGAGCGCGACGATGCCCTTGAGGTTGGGAATCGACTTCAGGTAGTCCTGGGCGATTCGGTACGCCTCTTCGGTGCTTTCGCCAGCAGGGCGAATGTCGACGATGCGCAAGCCTGGGTACTTGGCATAGATCGTCCGCTTCATCGCGTCGATCCAGCTCGTCTGGTTCGGCGCCGTGAAGCTCGTCGTGACGATGGCGATGTCGCCCTTCGGGCCGATCTCCCCGCTCATCGACTGCACGAGCTGGGCGCCGAATTCCTCGAAGTCCACCAGGTTCACGAAGAACTCGCGCTGCTTGCTGTCGCCGTCCCAACTCATGACGTGAATGCCGGCCTGCTGTGCCTTCATCAACACCGGCACGATGCCCACCGGATCGTTGGCCGCCACGGCGATCAGGTCCGGTTTGGTGGGAATGAGGCGCTCGATCATTTCGATCTGCTTTTCCACCTGGTCTTGCGTGGGCCCCATCCAGGTCACCGCCACATCGGGCAGCTCCTTGGCGGCCGCGTCGATGCCCGTCTTGACCGCGTCGTAGTACGTGATTCCGACCAGCTTGGGGATGATGACGACGCGGTACTTGGGCTGCGCCTGCGCCAGCGACACCGCCGCTGCGAGCATCAACGCTGCGCACCAGACGAAAGCCCGGGGGAACTTGATCATTGTTCGCTTCCATGTGGGCGGCAATGGCCGTTCGCATGCCCACAAGCGTTCATCGACTGCTGCGCACACACGACTGACGCAAGGTCTCGCACGCTCGGGAAGCTTGGCCCTGCCATGCCGTTCGAATACCGTCCACCCATGATGTGCCAATGCACCTGATTGTCAAGGGCCCTGGTCCGGTGGATGCAGGCCACGCCTGGGCTCGCCCGGGCTGCAGCACCGGGTTGTCTCCGACTCCAGTGGCATTGAACACCCCGTCATTCGACCGGCTCAGGTGGTGGTCTGCACGTGCAACCGGCTGGCGGTGCAGCGGTGCAGCGCGCGGTAGTGTTCGATGGGCCGCCCATTGGCACCGTAGGCGATGGACTCGATGCGCAGCAGCGCCTCGGGTGTGGCCATCTCCAGCAGGTGCGAGGTGTCCGCGTCGGGCAGCACCGCGTCGATCCAGCGTTCGGCGCGCACGATGCGCAGGCCGTACTGGCGGCGCAACACGTCGTAGAGCGATCGGTTCTCGAGCCGCACGCGGTGCAGGCCCGGCGCCAGGTCGGCGGGCACCACGGTTTCCACGAGCAGCTGCAGCTCCCCGTCGACGCTGCGCAGGCGCTTCAGGGACACCACGGCGTCACCCTCGGCGATGCCGAGCGACCGGGCTTCCAGTTCGGTGGGTGCGCGCAGTTCCTGCGTGAGCACCTGCGTGCGCACGGTGCGGCCCTTGCGCTCCATCTCGTCGGAGAACCCGAGCACGGTGGAGACGAAGTCCTCGTCGCGTTCGCGGGCCGACACGAAGGCGCCGCGGCCCTTGATCTTGTAGATCAGGTTGCTGCGCACGAGGTCGGCCAGCGCCTCGCGCACCACGATGCGCGAGATGCCGAATTGTTCGCCCAGTTCCGCTTCGGTGGGCAGCTTGTCGCCGATGGCGATCTCGCCCTGCAGGATCTGGCTTCGCAGCGCATCCCGGAACTGGGTCCACAACGGCGACTCCGAGTTCCGGTCCAGGGGTGGGGGGAGGGTCTGGGTGCTTGTCACGTCGGGATTGAACTGTAGATTGGTGCCGCCGGCAATGATGCCTCGGATGGTGAAGGTGGATCCTCCGGCACGGCGGCCAGCCCCACGCTGTGCTGGTTCCGCAGCACCTCGGCACAGGCCTGCAGCTCCTGCATGCGCCGGGTGGCATTCCAGCCGAGGGCGTCGCCGGCGATGGCGGCGAGTTCGGCGAGCGACGCATCGGTCACCTCGCCCCGGATGGCGAGCAGCGTGCGCCGGATCACGAGGTCGGTCAGGTGGACCACCCCGGTCTCGCGGCACAGATGGCGGATCTCGGCGATGGAGTGGCTGGGCGCGTGCCGCAACGGCACGTCGCCGTAGGTCGCGAACCGGCCGGCGAGGGCCATGGCCGCGGCCCCGTAGCGTGCCACCAGGTCGGCGGCCCGGTGGCGGTTCACGCCCGACGCCGCCATGATGCGTTGCACGAAGCGGGTCATCGACGGGGTGTCGGCCGGCAGGTCCGCACCACCACCGATGGGCAGCAGTTCGGTGGACTTGATGCGCGGGCGGCCCAGCTGGGCGAGCACCTCGTCGGTGGCCTGTTCGGCAAGCGACCGGAACGTCGTCCACTTGCCTCCCACGAGGCAGGTGAGTGGCACGGTGCGGGTGCCGTTCGGCGGCTCCACCACCACCGAGTGGTCGCGCGAGATGCGCCCGGGCTTGTCCGCGTCGGACCGGGCCAGCGGCCTCACGCCCACGTACGTGTACACCACGTCGTTGCGGCCGAAGGTGAGTTGCGGGAACACCTCGCGCAACACGTCGAGCAGGTAGTCGATCTCGGCGGGCTCGGTGGCCACGTGGTCCGGGTCGTCGACGGGGATGTCGGTGGAGCCCACCAGCACCCGGTCCAGGAACGGGTACACGATGCACACACGGCCGTCGGACGCCTCGAAGTACGCCATGCGTTCGTCGAGTGACGCGCGCAGCACCGGATGGTCGAGCACGAGGTGCGAGCCCTTCGTGCCCATCACGCGGGCACCCGCGCCCCCCAGCGTGGCGGCCGACTGGTCGAGCCACGCGCCCGTGGCGTTCACCACCGTGTCGGCGGTGACCTGCACCACGTCGCCGGTGACCTCGTCGCGCAAGGTGACGGTGTTGCCGGTGCAGCCGAGCACGCGGCAATGGTTGGATGCGGCGGAGGCGGGCTGGTCGCGGCAGGCGTCGGCGATCAGCTCCAGGATGAGCCACTCGGGGTGGCTGATCCAGGCGTCGAAGAAGGTGGCGGTCCAGCGCACCGACGGGCGGAACAGCGCGCCATCGGCGGACGGCACCCGTGCAATGCGGTGGCCCGGCATGACCCGCTGCCGGCGGCCCAGCAGGTCGTAGAGCCGCAGGCCCAGGGCCACGACGAACAGGCCGCGGGCGCCGGGAGACATGGTGATGCCGGTGAACCGCAGCATGCTGCTCAAGAGCCCGCCGAAGCGGCTGGACAGCGGCACCACCGTCTTGAGCGGGCGCACGAGGTGCGGGGCGTTGCGCAACAGCAGGTTGCGCTCGCGCGTGGCTTCGGCCACCAGTGAGAACGCGCCGTTTTCCAGGTACCGCAGGCCGCCGTGGATCATGCGCGATGGCGCGCTGCTGGCGCCGGCCGCGAAGTCGCCCTTGTCGACGATGAGACAGTCCACATGTTGCAGCGACAGGTCGCGGAACACGCCCACGCCATTGATGCCGGCACCCACGATCACGGTCGAGAAGTGCCGGCCGGCCAGTGCCGCCGGGCGCACGAAGGGTGGCGTGCTCATGCGGTCTCCTTGGCCTGCACGGCAAACGCGGGCGACAGGCTTTCCACCAGGTCGTTGAACCCCGCGTAGAAATCGGCATGGGCCCGCGCTTCATGGGCGGCGGGGACCACCACGTCGCACGGCGCGGGCAACGCGGCATCATCGGCCGGCGCCTGTGACCGCGCTGCGTACTGCGCCGCCCCCCGTGCACCGGTCTCGTCGTCACCACACCGTTCCACCGGGTGCCCGAGGAACGACGCCAGCAGACGGACGAGGCGCACGTCGCGCGCGCCGCCACCCAAGGCGGCCACCAGGCCCGGCACCCCGAGTCCGAACGAGGCGAGCCGCAAGAGGTGCCGCGCATGCAACGCAGCCACCGCGTCGACCACGGCACGGGCCATGTGCGAGCGGTCGTGGTGGCCTTTCAGCCCGATGAAACCCGCGGACGCACCGGGCGGCGACCCGCCGCCATTGATGAATGGGAGGAACCGCAGGCCGTCGGCACCCAGCGGCACCGTCATCGCGCAGTCCACCACCGCCGCGGCACTCGGGAACTGGAGCGCGCGCGCGAGCCACGCCACGTTGGCCATCGACGACGGGCTGTTCTCCAGGTACAGGCGCCGGCCGGGTTCGCCAAAGTTGACGATGGCGCCCACCGGGGGTTTCGGCTCGGCCACAGGCCCGATCACGGCGTTCACGCACCACGTGCCGAGCACGGCCACGGCCTGGCCGCGGTGTTCCGCGCCCACGGCGTTCAGCGACGCGAGCAGGTCGATGGCGCCGACAGTGACGGGCAACCCGGCGGGCAGGCCGCACTCGCGCGCCTGCGTGGGGGTCAACGTCCCGATCACGGTGCCGGTGGGCACGATGGGGGGCAGGGTGCCGGCGGCGAGGTCGGGCAGGCCCGCGGCGTCGAACGCCAGGCGCGACCACGTGCCCGAGGCCAGCGACAGCAGGCCCGCGGTGCTGGCGTCGCTGGCATCGGTGGCGAACTCGCCGGTGAGCAGCCAGGTGAGGTAGTCCTTGGCGAACAGCAGGCGGTGGATGTCGCCGCGCTGCACGGCGTCCGCGCCGAACAACTCCGCGGCGATCAACGTGGGTTGGCCGGACCAGGGTTGGCAACCCACCTCCTCGAAGAGTGCCGGGCCATGCAAGGCGGCCAGTGCCCGTGCCCGTGCGCCAGCCCGCTGGTCGGTGGACGCGACGGCGCAGCCACCGATCAACTGGTGCCGGGCGTCGAGTGCATACAGGCCGGCGCCGTGCCCCGTGCAGCCGATGGCCCGCACGTCCGCGGTGCGCGGCCCGAGTTGCGCCGCCACGTTGCGCAGGGCATGCACGAGCGCCGACCGGATGGCCTGGCCACTGAGCTCGCACCCGCCGCCCGGCAACCGGAAGAAGGGCAGTGCACCCCCCGACGCCGCGAGCGGAGAGCCGCTCCCTCCCTCGAAGGCAACCGCCTTGAGGCCCGTGGATCCCATGTCGATCCCGATGAAAATGTCTGTTCGCATGTTATGACATCCTCCGCTTAATCCGGGCGCACTGTACCAGCGTTTCCCCTAATCGAACTGGATTGTCGCTGCTCTATATTTCGTTCGCTGTCATGACAACTGAAGGCGTCACGACAGCATCACCCGTGGGATCAACCCGAGGACAGGAGAGCACGATGAGGCGAGATTTTCTGAAGACCGCAGCCGTGGCCGGTGCAGGTTTGGCCGGCAGCACCGCGTGGGCGCAAGGCGCCGCGGCAACCGGGCTGCGCGGCAACGCCAGCGACGTGTACGTGATGAACGTGATGGTGTCGGGGGTGGAATACTGGTTCCCCGTCTACGAGATGATGAAGCAGCTCGGCCGCACGCTGGGCGTGCGCACGCGTTACACGGGCACCCCCGAATACGACGTCAACAAGCAGCTGGCCTCGTTCGAACAGGAGTTGGCCCGCAAGCCAGCCGGCATCCTGCTGCACCCGATGAACCCGGACCCGTTCATCGAACCCATCAACCGGGCCGCCGGGATGGGCATCCCCGTCGTCACGTTCGCGGCCGATTCGCCGAACTCGAAACGCGTGTCCTTCGTCACGTCCGACAACGACCGCGAAGGGGCCCAGGCGGCCGACGCGATCGCCGCGTCGCTGAACGGCAAGGGCGAGTACGCCGTGCTCGAGAACCCCGGGCAGGACAACCACGATCGCCGCATCAACGCCTTCATCAACCGCATGAAGACCAAGCACCCGGGCATGAAACTCGTGGGGCGCGCGGCCAGCAACCAGGACCCGAACAAGGCCTACCAGGCCACGCTCAGCCTGGCGCAGGCCAACCCGAACCTCGGGGCGCTGTTCATGCCGGAGGCCAATTCGGCCCTCGGCGCGGCGCAGGCCAAGGTCGAGACGAAGAAGAACATCAAGGTGCTGTGCTGCGACGTGAACGCCAAGATCCTCGACATGATCAAGTCGGGCGAGGTGTTCGGTTCGGTGAACCCGAACCAGGGTGTGCAGGGGTACATGGGCATGATGATGCTGTTCCTCGCCAAGAACGCCCAGCTCATCGACCCGATGAACGACGCCAAGCGCAACGGCGCCAACCCGATGGCGGTGCCATTCCTCGACAACGGCCTGTCCGTCGTCAGCAAGGCGAACGCCGACGACTTCTACTGGGACAAGTACCTCGCGCGCCGCGGCACCAAGGGCATCAACGAATGACCCACGCCACCACGCCGCTGCTCGAGCTGCGGGGCATCCGCAAGCACTTCGGTGCATCGCGGGCGCTCGCTGGCGTGGATTTTTCGCTGCACGGCGGCGAGATCCACGCGCTGTGTGGCGAAAACGGGGCCGGCAAGTCCACGTTGATGAACATCATCGACGGCATCCACCAACCCGACGCGGGGGAGATCTTCCTGCGCGGCGAGAAGGTGGTGATCGGCGGCCCGAGCCATGCGATGCAGCTCGGCATCGGCCTGGTGCACCAGGAGATCGCGCTGTGCGGCGACGCCACGGTGGCCGAGAACATCTTCATGCCGGAGGTCAACGCGAGCCGGCGAACCTGGATGGACTACGGCCGCCTGAACGCACGCGCGGCGACGGTGCTTGCGCGGCTCGGGCAGGACATCGCCCCCGACCGCCGCGTCGAGGAACTCAGCATCTCGAACCAGCAGCTCGTGGAGATCGCCAAGGCCCTGTCGCTCGACTGCAAGGTGCTGATCCTCGACGAACCCACTGCGGCGCTGACCGAGGTGGAGTCGGCCGCGCTCTTTCGGGTGCTGCACGAGTTGAAGGCGCAGGGCATCGGCATCATCTACATCAGCCACCGCATGGCCGAGATCTTTGCGCACAGCGACCGGGCCACCGTGTTGCGCGACGGCCGTGACGTGTTCGCCGGCGCCATCGCCGACACCACCCCCGACGGGCTGGTGCGCTGCATGGTGGGCCGCGACCTGGGCTGCTACTACCCGCCCAAGCAGGCGGAGGGCACGGTGCCCGAACCACTGCTCGAGGTGGACGACCTCGCCGACGGCGACCGCGTGAACGGCATCTCGTTCACGTTGCGGCGCGGTGAGATCCTCGGCATCTCGGGCCTCGTGGGGGCGGGCCGCAGTGAACTCGCCGAAACCGTGTGCGGCCTGCGGCGCGCGCGGCGCGGGTCGGTTCGCCTGCGAGGCAAGCCGCTGGCCATCCGCCGCTACGGCGATGCGCTGCGGCACGGCATCGCCTACCTGAGCGAGGACCGCAAGGGCGCGGGTGTGTTCCTCGACCTGCCCATCGCGCAGAACGTGTCGTCGATGGCGTTGCGCTGTGTCAGCTCCCGGTGGGGGCTGCTGGAGCGGGGCAAGGAGCGCAAGCTGGCGTCCGACCTCGGCACGAAGCTCAAGCTCAAGTCAGACGGCGTGGCCATCGCCGCGTCGAGCCTGTCGGGCGGCAACCAGCAGAAGGTGGCCATCGCCAAGCTGCTGGCCACCAACCCCGCGGTGCTGTTGATGGACGAACCCACGCGCGGCGTGGACGTGGGGGCCAAGTCCGAGATCCACCACATCCTGCGCGAACTGGCGAACCAGGGCGTGGGCGTGGTGGTGATCTCGTCCGAATTGCCCGAGATCATCGGCCTGTGCGACCGCGCGCTGGTGATCCACGAGGGCCGGTTGGCGGGGGAACTCGCCGGCCACCAGATGACCGAGGAAAGCCTGCTTCGGCTGGCCTCGGGCTTCAGTGCACAGGAGAAGTCGTGATGTCGAAGATCGAATCCATGGGAACACTGCCGGCGGGCGGTGCGTTTGCCGTGCCCCGCGCCGCGGGCGCCCCCCGGGTGCGGCTGGCCAGCATGCGCGAGGCCGGCCTGCTGCTCATCATCGCGGTGATGTGCGTGGCGATGAGTTTTGCGTCGCCGTACTTCCTCACGTGGGACAACGTGCGCGCGATGCTGCTGTCGTTTTCCATCGAGGGCATCGTCGTGGTGGGCATGACCATCCTGCTGATCGTGGGCGGCATCGACCTGTCGGTGGGCTCGGTGGTGTGTTTTGCGATGGTGGTCACCGGCAAGCTGTTCCTGATGGGGGTGGACCCGTGGACGGCCAGCCTCGTGGCCATCGCGGCCAGCGCGGGCGTGGGGGCGCTGATCGGCGGGTGTGTCACCCGCATCGGCCTGAACCACTTCATCGCGTCGCTCGCGTTCATGGTGATCGTGCGCGGGCTGTGCCTGGCCCTCACGCAGGGCACGCCGCAGTCGCTCTTCTCGCTGCCACCCGAGTTCAAGTTCATCGGGCAGGGGGCGGTGGCGGGCATCCCGGCCGTCATCCTGATCTTCGCGGCCATCGTCGCGGTGAGCGACTTCGCGCTGCGCCGTTCCACGCTGCTGCGCAAGGTGTTCTACACCGGCAGCAACGAAAAAGCCGCCCTGTACTCCGGCATCCGCACCGGCCGCGTGAAGTTCTGGGTCACCGTGTTGTGCTCGGCCCTCGCCGGCGTGGCCGGCGTGGTCTACACCGCGCGTTTTGGCGCCGCCACCCCGACCTTCGGTGTCGGGATGGAACTCAATGTCATCGCGGCCGTCGTGATCGGCGGGGCGAGCCTGAAGGGAGGCTCCGGCACCGTCCTCGGTGCGGTGCTCGGGCTCGCCCTGCTGTCCGTCGTCACGAGTTCGCTGATCCTGCTCGACGTCTCGCCGTACTGGCAGGACGTCATCAAGGGCCTGATCCTGCTCGTTGCCGTCACCATCGACCACCTCATGAACGTCAGGAAGACCACCCGATGAAAACCACCACACTCGGCCCCTCGGGCATCGGCTGCGAGGCCGTGGGCCTCGGCACGTGGGCAATGGGCGGCTGGATGTGGGGCGGTGGCGACGACACCGCCGCCATCGCCGCCATCCGCGCCTCGCTCGATGCCGGCGTGCGCCTGATCGACACGGCGCCCGCCTACGGCCTGGGCCACGCCGAAACGCTGGTGGGCACGGCGCTCAAGGGGCGCCGCCAGGACGCCATCATCGCCACCAAGTGCGGCCTCGTGTGGCACACGCAGCAGGGCACGCACTTCTTCGACGAAGAGGGCCAGGCGGTGTATCGCCACCTGGGCCGTGCGTCGATCCTGCACGAGGTGGACGAGAGCCTGAAGCGCCTGCAGACCGACTACATCGACCTCTACATCACGCACTGGCAGGACAGCACCACGCCGGTGGCCGAGACGATGGGCACGCTGCTCGACCTGAAGGCGCAGGGCAAGATCCGGGCGATCGGTGTCAGCAACGTCAGTGCCGAGACCCTCGCCGAGTACCTGCGGCACGGCCCGGTGGATGCGATCCAGGAGCGCTACAGCCTCATCGACCGCGAGATCGAGTCCGACCTGGTGCCCCTGTGCCGGGCCCACGACGTGGCGGTGCTCGGGTACTCGTCGCTGGCGATGGGGCTGCTGGCCGGCCCCATGGACCCCGATCGCCAGTTCACCGGCGACGACCAGCGGGCCACGAACCCGCGTTTCAGCGCGGCCAACCGGGCCCGCCTGAAGGCGTTCTTCCACGACATCGAACCGCTGCGCAAGCGCATCGGCTGCCCGTTCTCGCAGCTGATGGTGGCGTGGACCATTGCCCACGGTTCGGTGTCGGTGGCGCTGTGTGGTGCCCGCACCGCGGTGCAGGCCATTGAAAACGCCGGTGCCGCGTCCATCGAGCTGGGCCCCGACGAAGTGGCTGCCATCGACGCCGCCGCGTTGCGGCACCTGACCGCACTGGGCTGACTGCCCGCCCGCCACCCATTCCATCCACGGACCGTTTCCGCGGGGCCTCGGGCCTCCGGAGGGGGAACCGTTGTCTTCGTTTCACAAGGAGCTGTGCATGTTGGAGAGAAAAGAGGCCAGGCTGAACCGCCTGCTGACCGCGGGCCGTTGCCTGGACATCGCGGTGGACCACGGGGTCTGCAACGAACCGACCTTCCTGTCGGGGCTGGAAGACATGCCGCATGTGATGGACCAGCTGGTGGCCGCAGCGCCCGATGCCATCCAGCTGAACTACGGCCAGGCCGACCTGCTGCAGGGCCGGCCGGGCCGCAACAAGCCCGCGCTGGTGATGCGGCTCGACATGGGCAACCCGTACAACGCCACGGCCCACCGGGTGATGTGGGCCGTGTTGCAGAACGCCGAGGACCCGGTGCTGCCGGCCGTGCAGATGGATGCCGCCTGCGTGGTGGTCAACCTCTTCATGCTGCCCGGTGAGCCCGACCTCTTCCGGCAGTGCGTGGCCAACATCGCGCGCGTGCGCGCCGAATGCGACCGCTACGGCATGCCCCTGATGATCGAGCCGCTCGTGATGGCGCCGCACACCGAACGTGGCGGCTACATGGTGGACGGTGACGCCGAGAAGATCGTCACGCTGGTGCGCCTGGCGCGCGAGATGGGTGCTGACATCGTCAAGGCCGATCCCACCACGAACGCGGCCGATTTCCACCGCGTGGTGCAGGCAGCGCGCTGCCCTGTGCTCGTGCGCGGCGGCGGCAAGGAGGACCTGCGCCAGGTGTTCGCGCGGTCCCGCGAGCTGCTGGACCAGGGCGCCGTGGGGCTCGTCTACGGCCGCAACGTGTACCAGCACCGCGACCCTTCGGCCGTGGTGCGGGCCCTGATGGCGATGATCCACCGCGATGCCAGCGCGGAACTCGCCTGGCAGGTCTACGAGTCCGGCGACACCGAGCGGGTGCTCGCGGACCGCTGATTCACACCGGCACACCCCAAGGCACGCGGCCTCCGATTCGGCCGCACTCATGAACCGGATCGGATGAACGGCAAAGAGAGGCGACGAATGAAAATCAAGCGCGTACTGATGGCGATGGCGTTCCTGTGTGCAGCATTCCTGACACACGCAGCCGTCACAGGGGTGAGCCCCCTCACCACGCTCAACAACGCTGCGTCCGCGTTCGCGGCGCTGGTGGACCCGGCGCCCACCACGGGCCCGGGCCTCGGCAACCTGTCGTACACCGAGGCCGAGCTGTTCAAGCCCGTGTCGTGGATCAGGAATGAAACGTCGGCCGGGGCCGGCGATGGCGACATCCCGTTCCGGTACCCGAACCGCAAGGACTACGGCACCAACGTGGCCCTGATGCTCAACGGCTACTTCCTGACGATGTTCGCGCCCGACAGCGGGCAGTCCACCGGCGGGTTCCTGCTGTACGACGTGTCCGACCCGCGGAACATCCGGCTCGTGAAGAAGCTCTACGAGCCGGACGGCCGCACGGCCGAGTTCCGCGAGCCCCACGCCATGGGCGCGGCCGTCATCAACGGGCGGCAGTACGTGGTGATCCCGAGCACCAAGGGCGTGGAGTTCTGGGACTTCACCGACATCAACGACATCCAGCAGGTGAAGAAGCTCGTGCTGCCCACCGTCAACGCCGGTGACTACTCGAAGGTGAGCTGGCAGCTGTGGTGGCAGGCACCGTACTTGTACGTGGCGTCTGCCGACGACGGCATGTACATCGTGGACGCCCGCGACCCGGCCAACGCCTTCATCGCCAACCGCGGCGAGGGCCGACCGAATCCCGTGCCCACCGGTGAACTGGGCAGCTTCCGCGTGGGCCCCATCTTCACGATGGGCAACCACCTGGTGCTCACGTCCATGGAGACGAACTCCGGCCTCGCAAGCCTCGACCTGTCGGACCCGCTCAACCCGCGCATGCTCGACGGCGTGGGCAGCCTGCCCTTCTATTACGCCACCTGTTTCGACGGCAAGAAGCTGTACGGCTCGGTGCGCAACACGGGCGCGAAGATGTTCGCGTACGACCTGAGCGACGCCACGCACTTCGTGGCCGAGGACAACCGCCTGGTGATGGACGACCAGCTCTACTGCGCCACGCAGGACCAGTTCGTGTTCCAGGGCGCGCAGGAGATGATCCACAAGGTCAACGTCAGCAACCCGCTGAACCACGTGCACGTGGGCAAGGGCGGCCTGTTCCCGGAAGGGTCCGAGGCAGCGCACCATTCGGACCATGGCCAGGTGATGCCGATGGGCAACCTGATCTACGTGGGCAACGACCACGGCACCGGGAGCGGCTTCATCGTGCACGACCGCAATCCCGACACCACACCGCCGGCGGTCAAGGAGGTGTCGCCACGCAACGCGGCGGTCAAGCAGGCGGTCACGTCGCGCATCGGCGTGGCGTTCACCGACAACATCCTCTCCGGCACGGTGAACGCGAGCACCTTCATCGTGCGGCCGGTGGGCGGCAGTGCGCTCGCGGGCACCTACAGCGCGCAGCTGGGCATCGTGAACTTCGCGCCGGCCCAGCCGTTGCAGCCCGACACCTCCTACGAGGTGGTGGTGCCGTCGGGCGGGATGCGGGACTACGCCGGCAACGCCGTCGCCACGGCCTTCACGTCCACCTTCAAGACGGCGGCACGTGACGCGCTGGGCTCCACGCTCCACAGCTGGCCCCTCGCGTCCAACGTGAACGACGTGGTGGGCACGAACCACGGCACGGCGTCGGCCGCCGATGCCTTTGCGGACGGCGCGATGAACTTCGCGCAGCGCACCGGCGGGGTCACCCTCGCCCGTGACGACATCGCCACGGTGCTGGGCGGATCAGCCACCGTGAGCTTCCACATGAAAACCACCCAGGCCGGCAACGCGAACGCATGGCTCGCACCGGGCATCTTCGGCCGCGACCAGAACGGCGGCACGGACGACGTCTTCTGGGGCTGGATCGACAACACCGGCACGCTGCGGTTCACCACGGGCAACCCGTCTGCCAGCAACGTGGGCGCGCGGTCTGCCAAGGCGGTCAACGACGGGGCGTGGCACCACGTGGTGATGACCCGGGACGCCACCACCGGCGTGCAGGCGATGTACATCGACGGGGTCAAGACGTCGGGCCCCGGCGCGGTGGGGGTCAAGGGGCTCAACAACAAGTTCCAGCTGCTCGGGCAGATCCAGGGCAGTGCGGACTTCTTCAAGGGCAGCCTGTCGAACGTGCGGGTCTATGGCCGCGCATTGACCGACGACGAGGTGGCGTCGCTGTCGCACGTGGTGCACAGCTGGCCGCTCGTCAGCACCGTCAACGACGTGGTGGGGGGCAACAACGGCGCCTCGTCGCCCAGCGACCTCTTCAGCGACGGCGGCCTGAACTTCGGCGCCCGCACGGCCGGCGTCACGCTCGAGCGGGTGGACACGGCGGTGGTGCTGGCCGCGTCCGCGTCGATGAGCTTCCACATGAAGACCACGCAGGCCGGCAACGCCAACGCGTGGCAGGCGCCCGGCATCTTCGGGCGCGACCAGCCGAGCGGGGTGGATGACATCTTCTGGGGCTGGCTCGACAACAACGGCCTGCTGCGCCTGTCCGTGGGCGACCCGTCGGCCACCAACGTGGGCGTGCGGTCGACGAAGGCAGTGAACGACGGGCAGTGGCACTACGTGGTCCTGACCCGCGACTCGGTCACCGGCGCCCAGGTCATGTACGTGGACGGTGTGAAGAGCAGCGGCGCCGGCAGCGCCGGCATCAAGGGCCTGACCAACAAGTCGCAGATGCTCGGGCAGATCCAGGGCAACCCGGACTTCTTCAAGGGCACGCTCGCGAACGTGCGTGTTTACGACCGCACGCTGTCCGACAGCGAGGCGGCCACGCTGTACAGCCAGGCGGTCGTGCGCATCGTGGGCCAGCCGGGCGACGAGACGGTGAACGTCAACGCGTCGGCCACGTTCAACCCCACCGCGGTCGCCCGGCCGGGCGCGCAGTACAGCTGGAACTTCGGCGACGGCACGCCACGCACCGCGTTTTCGGGCACGCTCTCGGCGTCGCACACGTTCACCACCACCGGGCACTTCACCGTGATCCTGACGGTGCGCAACGCGGACGGCTCCGAGTCGTACTACGCGTTCGCCCGCACGGCGATCAACCCGCGCACCGCGAAGGCGCCCACCCACAGCAGCAACATCGCCGGCAACACCACCCGTGTCTACAGCGTCAATCCGGACAGCGGTACGGTGACGGCCATCGACGCGGACACCCTCGTGAAGCTGTGGGAGACCCGCGTGGGCAACGAGCCCCGCACGCTGGCCATTGCTCCCGACAACCGGGTTTGGGTCACGGTGCAGGCCGAGGACAAGCTCGTGGTGCTGAACACCGACGGCACGGTGTCGGCCACCGTCACCCTGCCGTACGGCAGCGGTCCGCACGGGGTGGTGTTCTCGCCCGACAAGCTCAACGGGGTGCTGACCCTCGAGAGCAAGTCGCAGCTCGTGACGTTCGACCCGGCATCGGGCGCCACCCGTGGCACCATCACGCTCCCGGGCGACGTGCGCGGCATCGCCGTCAGCGCGGACTCCACCGAGGCGTACGTCACCCGATTCCGCTCGCTGATGACGGGCGGCGAGGTGCACCGCGTGAACCTGGCCACCATGACGCGCACCGAGACCATCGGGCTGCGGGTGGACACCACCACGGTGGATGAGGAGAACCGGGCGCGCGGCGTGCCGAACTACCTGCACCAGGTGGTGATTTCGCCAGACGGGACCCGGGCGGTGCTGCCGTCGAAGAAGGACAACATCGTGCGCGGCCAGTTCCGCGACGGGCGGCCGCTCGAACACGACAAGACGGTGCGGTCCATCGTGTCCCAGCTCGACCTGAAGGCCCACGCCACCGAACTGTTCGCCGAACAGCTCGACTTCAACGACCGGGCGCCGGCCCGTGCGGCCACGTACTCGCCGAACGGCGACTACCTCTTCGTGGCGCAGATGGAAGGCAACCGCGTGGCCATCGTGGATGCGTACAACCGGTCCATCCGCGGCGAGATCGATGCGGGCCGCGCGCCACACGGGCTGTACCTCGACGAGCAGCGCAAGCGGCTGTATACCAACAACTTCCTCGGGCGGTCGGTGTCGGTGCACGACGTGGCGTCGGTGCTGTCGTCGGAGTCGTTCGCTGCGCGGCTGCTCAAGACGATCGCCACGGTCACCACCGAACCCCTGGCTCCGGCCGTGTTGCGTGGCAAGCAGGTGTTCTACAACGCGGCCGATGTGCGCATGAGCAAGGACAGCTACATCTCGTGCGCGAGTTGCCACGTGGACGGCGGTGACGACGGCATGGTGTGGGACTTCACCGACCGCCGCGAGGGCTTGCGCAACACGGTGAGCCTGCGCGGGCGTGCCGGGCTCGGCCATGGCCGCGTGCACTGGACCGCCAACTTCGACGAGATCCAGGACTTCGAGAACGACATCCGCTCGGGCTTCGGTGGCACCGGGTTCCTGTCGGACGCGGACTTCGCGGCCACGTCGAACCCGCTCGGTGCGACCAAGGCTGGCCGCAGCGCGGCGCTGGACGACCTGGCGGCCTTCGTGACGTCGCTGCAGTCGTACCCGCGCAGTCCGGCACGGGCCGCCGATGGCGCGTTGAGCTCGGCCGCGGCCGCGGGCAAGGTGCTGTTCGACCAGCAGCAGTGCGCCACGTGCCACACCGGCACCACGTTCCGCGACGGCGTGCGCCACGACGTGGGCACCATCCAGCCGTCGTCGGGCCTGGGCATCGGCGTGAGCCTCGTGGGCGTGGGTTTCGACACCCCCACGCTGCGCGGGATCTGGGACACGGGCCCGTACTTCCACAACGGCCAGGCCGCCACGCTCGCGGACGTCTTCAACGGCGGCCACGGCAACACCGGCTCGCTGACCGCGGCGCAGAAGGATGCGCTCGTGCAGTACCTCCGATCGATCGACGCCACCACCCCCTGACAGGAGACGGTTCCCTTGGACGAAACGACATTCGACTACATCGTCATCGGCGGCGGCACCGCCGGTGCACTGATGTGCAACCGCCTCACGGCGGATGCAGGCAAGCGCACGCTGCTGATCGAGGCGGGGCCGAGGGACAACTACCATTGGATCCACATCCCGGTCGGCTACCTGTACTGCATCGGCAACCCCCGCACGGACTGGCTTTACCAGACCGAGCCCGACGCGGGCCTGAACGGCCGCTCGCTGCGCTACCCGCGTGGCAAGACCCTCGGGGGGTGTTCGAGCATCAACGGCATGATCTACATGCGCGGCCAGTCGCGGGACTACGACACGTGGGCCCGCCTCACCGGCGACGACGCGTGGCGGTGGGACCAGGTGCTGCCCGCGTTCATGCAGCACGAAGACCACTACCTCGGCGCCGACGCGCTGCACGGTGCCGGGGGCGAGTGGCGCGTGGAGAAGCAGCGCCTGCGCTGGGACATCCTCGACGCGTTCGCCGACGCGGCGGTGCAGGCGGGGGTTCCCCACAGCACCGACTTCAACCGGGGCAGCAACGAGGGCGTGGGCTACTTCCAGGTCAACCAGCGCAACGGCTGGCGCTGGAACACGGCCAAGGCATTCCTGCGGCCCACCTGCGACGGCCGCGCCAACTTCACGTCATGGGTGAAGACCCGCGTGACGAAGCTGATCGTCGAGCCGGGCCAGGACGGCACGTTGCGTTGCACCGGCGTGCGCGCGTGGGACGGCCGGCAGATGGTGACGGCACGTGCGCGCCACGAGGTGATCCTGTGTGGTGGCAGCATCGGGTCGCCGCAGATGCTGCAGCTGTCGGGCATCGGGCCGGCGGACCTGCTGCAGCGCCATGGCATCCCGGTGGTGGCCCACCTGCCCGGCGTGGGCGAGAACCTGCAGGACCACCTGCAGATCCGGGCCGTGTTCAAGATCCAGGGGGCGCCCACGCTGAACGTGTTGGCGTCGTCGCTGGTGGGCAAGGCCCGGATCGGGCTCGAATACCTCGTGAAGCGCAGCGGGCCGATGAGCATGGCCCCGTCGCAGCTGGGTGCGTTCACGCGCAGTTCGCCGGCCTACCCGTGGCCCAACCTGCAGTACCACGTGCAGCCGCTGTCGCTGGACGCCTTCGGTGAACCGCTGCACAAATTCCCGGCCTTCACCGCGAGCGTGTGCAACCTGAATCCCACGAGCCGCGGTACGGTGCACATCCGCAGCCCACGCTACGAAGACGCACCGGCCATCGCGCCCAACTACCTCAGCACCGGCGAGGACCGCCAGGTGGCGGCGGATTCGCTGCGCGTCACGCGCCGGATCGCGTCGCAGCCCGCGCTGGCGAAGTACCGGCCGGAGGAATGGAAACCGGGTCCGCAGTACGAGACCGACGAGGAACTCGCCCGGCTGGCGGGTGACATCGCCACCACCATCTTCCACCCGGTGGGCACCACGAAGATGGGCGCGGCCGACGACCCGATGGCCGTGCTGGACTCGCGCCTGCGTGTGCGGGGCGTGCGCGGCCTGCGCGTGGTGGACGCCGGCGCCATGCCCACCATCACCAGCGGCAACACCAACAGCCCCACGCTGATGATGGCCGAGATGGCGGCGGGCTGGATCCGGGCGGACGCGAGGTAGGGCTCGCATGCGCCGATGTCCAAGGTGCGCCTCGCGCATCAGCCCATCTCGGCTGTCCGTGCAGCGTCGCGCTCCCGCCCTGCACGCGTGAACTGACGCCGCGGCAGGCCAGTTCGTCCCCGCAGTGACTGTTGCCTGCGGCCCACTCGGTGCGCTGGCACACAGACGCCGGGCAGGAAGGCGGCCAGGCTCCGGCGACAGGAGTGGCGATTCCGCCGCTCGACGCAATGCAAGGGAACGAACATGTACACCACAAGGTTGATCCACCTCCCGGCGGCCCTGCTGGCGGTGAGCGCCGTCGCCTGGCTCGGCGGCTGCGCCAGCACGCCCGTGCCCACGACGGAAATGGCGGTGGCCGAAGCGGCCGTCAAACGCGCCAGCACCAGCAGCACCAGCGAGAACGCTCCGGCGGAGCTGCAACTGGCGACCGACAAGCTCGCGAGTGCCAGGCAGGCCATCGCGAGCAAGGACTACGAGCGGGCCCGGCAACTGGCCGACGAAGCGCAGGTCGATGCGCAGGTGGCCGAATTGCGGGCGCAATCCAGCCGTTCCCGCAAGGCCGCGAAGGAGTCGCAAGACGCGGCTCGTGCGTTGGGCGAGGAACTCACGCGCCAGCCGGCGCGATGAACACGAGGAGCACCTTGATGAACAACCAATTCCTGATTTCAGCCACGTTGGTGGCCACACTGGCCGCGTGCAGCGCCACGCCCGAGCAAAACAGCGCCCTCGATCAAGCGCGCAGCCACCTCGGCGCGGCCAGCGGCGACCCGCAGGTCACGACCCTGGCGCCCGAAGAATTGAAGCGTGCGACCGAATCGCTGGATGTGGCCGAGCGCAGCTGGCGTGACGGCGGTTCCAAGACCCGCGTCGATCACCTCGCCTACATGACGGCGCAGCGCGTGACCATCGCGCAGGACACGGCCTCCAGCCGGGCCTCGCAGGCCGTCGTTGCCAGCGCGGCCGCCGAGCGCGACAAGATGCGCCTGGGCCAGCGCACCCAGCAGGCGGACAAGGCCGAACAGCAACTGGCCGCTTCCGAACAGCGCAACGCGCTGCAGTCGGCCGACGCCCTGCGCGACAAAGCGCGCGTCGAACGCCGCGATGCCCGCGTGCGCGAACTGGAAACGCAACTGAAGGGGCTCGACGCCAGGAAGACCGATCGCGGCATGGTGCTGACGCTTGGCGACGTGCTGTTCGACAGCGGCCAGGCCCGCCTCCTGGACGATGGCTCGCGCAACATGATCAAGGTGGCTGACTTCTTCAAGCGCAACCCCGGGAACACGGCCAGCATCGAGGGGTACACCGACAGCGTGGGTGGCGCCAGCGCCAACCTCGGCCTGTCCGACCGGCGGGCCCAGGCGGTCATGGCGGCGCTTGTCGGCCTGGGTGTCCAGGCCGATCACCTGAGCACCAGGGCGCATGGCGAGTCGATGCCCACCGCGAGCAACGACACGGCGGCCGGCCGGCAGATGAACCGCCGGGTGGAGATCGTGTTCGCGCCTCAGGCAGAGGCGGTGACGCTGAAGTGATCGGATGCCCGGGGCGCCTCGGGGCGTCCCTCTTTTGTCATCCCGGCGAAGGCCCATTGCTGTCCGGGGAAAATCTCGGTCATCCCGGCGAACGCCCACTACTGTCCGGAATAATTTCCCCCTCAGTTGAACAGGGGCGGTTGGGCTGCGGCGAAGGCTTGCGCGGCTTGCCTTC
>NZ_LMDI01000033.1 GCF_001425785.1 Rhizobacter sp. Root1221
GAAGGCAAGCCGCGCAAGCCTTCGCCGCCGCCCAACCGCCCCTGTTCAACTGAGGGGGAAATTATTCCGGACAGTAGTGGGCGTTCGCCGGGATGACCTGCTGGTCAGGCGCGCAACCCGCGCGGCGCGGCCGGGCGGAACGCGCGCATCCACCACACGAGGCGTGCCCAACGGGCGGTCCACGGGCGGGCCTGCGGCGGCACCAGCAGCTGGAAGCGGCCGGAGGTGCGCGCCTCCACCACCCACTCGCTGCCGGCGGGCAGTTCCATCGGTTCACCCGGCAGCAGCCACACGTCTTCGGCCGGGAGGTCGCGGGTGCCTTCGGTGGTGAGCCACAACCAACCGTCCACCACACGCAACTGGCGTGGGCCCGGGCCCACGGTGAGTCGCGTCGCCTGCCCCGGCGCGAGCGTCCACAGGGCGTCGCGTTGTTGACTCTTGCTCATCAGTTGTACGCTCATGGTCTGCTCCATTTACACTCGATTGAAGTGAAGCTTAGAGGGGAGCCCAGGATGCGTCCAATGAGTTGCCAGCACCGGATTATCGCGTTTCACGCATGAGTACCGCACGCCGCCGCCCGCTCGCCGTGGGCCCCATCCGCGCGTTCGAATCGGTCGCGCGGCACCTGAGTTTCCGGGCCGCCGCCGAAGAGTTGTTCCTCACCCAGTCGGCCATCAGCCGCCAGATCCAGGCCCTCGAGGAAGACCTCGGTGCGCCGGTGTTCCTGCGTGGCACCCGCAAGGTCGAGTTGACACAAGCCGGCGTGACCCTGCTGCGGGCCACCGAACCACTGCTCGACCGCCTCGACACGTCGGTGCGGCAAATCCGCCAGACGCGCGGGCGGCGTGTGGTGAGTGTCAGCACGTTCGCGTCGTTCGCGTCGCTGTGGCTGATCCCGCGGCTCGAAGCGTTCCAGCGCGAGCACCCGCAGATCGACATCCGCATCAGTGCCACCGACAACCTCGTCGACCCTGATGGCAACGACGCCGGTGAGGTGGATGTGGCGTTGCGCTACGGCCTGCCCGAACAGGCCACCCCTCATTCCGTGCAGTTGTTCGACGAAGTGGTCACACCGATGGTGAGCCCGTTGCTGCTGGAACGCGCGCAGACCATCGGCCCGCCGCTGCGCACGCCGGCCGACCTCACCGCGCACACGCTCATGGAGGAGGACAACCCGAAAGGCAGCGCCGAGTTCGTCAGCTGGATGCGCTGGTTGCGCACCCACGCGGCCCCCGACCTGCAGCCCGCACGCTGGGTGTTCTTCAACTACACCCACCAGCAGGTGCAGGCGGCGCTGGCGGGCCAGGGTGTCGCGATGGCACGCCTGGCGCTGACGGTGGACGCCGCCTCGCGCGGCGAACTGATCGAGGTGTTCCCGGGGTGCCGGCTCGAATCGCCGTATGGCTACTGGCTCATCAAGCCCCCTGCCACCCAGATGACGGAGGACGCCAAGCGGTTCTGCACGTGGGTGGAAGCGCAGGCGGCGGTCACGCGGGCCGCGATGGCCGCGCTGTGATCAGGCGGCCGCTTCGGCCCGCATGCGCACGGCGTACTTGACCCAGCGCCGCTTTTTCCAGCGGTGCAGCATGGCCAGGCCGCGGAACCATTCGTCGATCAGGAACGCGCACCACACGCCCACGAGGCCCAGACCGAACCACGTGCCCAGCAACCAGCCACCGAGCGCCATCACACACCACTGCGACAGCAGCCCGGCATACAGCGGGAAACGCGCATCGCCCGCGGCCCGCAGGCTGTTGATGACGATCAGGTTGAACGCCCGCGCCGGCTCGAGCAGCAGCCCCATGCGAAGCAGCAGCGTGCCAGTGGCGATGATGGCCGGGTCATCCGTGAACAGGCCGAGGATCCAGGGCGCCAGCGCGGCGAACACCGCGGCCACGCCCATGGTCACGACCAGGCCGATGCGCAGGCTGCGCATGCACTCGGTGTAGGCGTCCTCGAACCGGCCCGCCCCCACGAGGCGGCCGATCAGGATCTCGGTGGCCAGCCCGATGGACAGGCTGAACAACATCATCACCATCGCGATCTGCATCGTGTACGACTGCGCGGCGAGGGTGGTGTCGCCCATGCGGGCGGTGAATGCGGTCAGCACCATGAACGCCGTCCACCAGCTGATGTTTTCACCGGCGGCGGGCAGGCCGATGTGCAGGATGCGGCCCAGGCGGTCGCGCTGGAACGTCAGGAAGTCGCGCAGGCGGATCTTCAGGTGCGTGTGGTGCTCCACCAGGATCCACAGTGCCACGCACGCGACGAAGCGGCTGAACACCGTGGACAGCGCCACGCCCATCACCCCCATCTGCGGCGCGCCGAACAGGCCGAACAGCAGCACCGCGTTGCCCGCGAAGTTGAGCAGGTTCTGGCCCAGCGTGACAATCATCACCTCGCGGGTGTGACCGTGCGACCGCAGCACCGCCGACAGTGCGAAGTTCATGGCCTCGAGGAACAGCGTGCCGCCCATCAGGTGCAGGAACGGCACGGCGTGCACCAGCAGCGCGTCGGACAGCTGCATGGCCCGCAACATGGGTTCGGCGAAGAACCACACGGCCAGGCTCACGATGAGGCCGAGCCAGGTGTTGGTGCCCACCGCCGTGGCGGCGATGCGGTCGGCGCCCTCGCGGTCGTTCGCGCCCAGGTGGTGGGTGATCACCACCGATGCCCCGATCGAGAAGAAGCTGAACACGATCAGGAACAGCACCACGATCTGCCACGCCGACCCGAGCGCGGCCACCGCGTCGTCGGACACGTGGCTCACCATGAACGTGTCGACCACGCCGGTGAGGATGTGGAGCGCCTGCTCGATGAAGATGGGCCAGGCGAGCGCAATCAGCCCCGGGATGGGCTTGGGCGAGGAGGCGGTCAAGGCGGAAGTCATGCGGCGAACGTGGAACCGGCTCCAGGGCCGGAGGCGGATTCTCGCACGACTGAACCGGTTTTGTGAAGAGTCTTTACACGTCTTGGCGTGCGATATGACACGTCGTGGCGTGCGCCGCGTGCCGTGGTGGCTGCTGCCCCCCGCATCGCCGCGGGTCACCGGTGTTCCGCGAAATGCGGGAGATGCGTTACCTGTGGCAACAGCCGGCGCGCCTCGGCAACACGAAACTCGCCACCTTCCTCGGCGCCGAGCCCCACACGGTGCAGGCGCCCGGGGGCCTCGGCCCTCGGCCGCGGCTACGCTTGGTTACAACGCAGGCGCCGACCGGAGGTAAACCCTGGTCCTGGAGGCCGCGTTGGGATGTCGTACCGGCACACCCGCGCCGCCTGATCAATGAATGAACGAGGGGATATTGTCATGACTGATGTGGTTGCTGCTTCTCACGTGGAACCCGCCGCACCGCGCCGCAAGCTGCCGGTGTGGGCCATTGCCGGCATCGTGGGCGTGCTCGGCGCCGTGGGGGGCGGGGCCCTGTCCACCGCGCTCGTGAAGAGCCCGGCGCCGCAGGAAGCCGCGGCCGAGGCACCGCCGGCAGCCCAGCAGGCCGCCAAGAACCACGCGACGAAGAAGCCGGTGGTGCAGGAAGATGCGGCCGAGTGCCGCAACTGCGGCGTGGTCGAGAAGGTCGTCGCGGTGAAACACAAGGGCGAAGGCACCGGTGTGGGCGCCGTCGCGGGCGGCGTGGTCGGCGGGGTGCTGGGCCACCAGGTGGGTGGCGGCAACGGCAAGAAGGCCATGACGGTGCTGGGCGCCGTGGGTGGCGGCCTGGCCGGCCACGAGATCGAGAAGCAGGCCCGCGCCACCACCGTCTACAAGGTGCACGTGCGCATGGACGACGGCACCACGCGCACCGTCACGCAGTCCACCGCCCCCGCGGTGGGCGCACGCATCCAGATCTGACGCGGTACCCGGGCCCGGCGCAAACCGGGCCCGCGTCCTCAGGCCCAGCGGTTGCGGGCCTTGAAGTACTTGAAGTTCGGCAGGTGGTCGTCCGGGAGGAACACCGCCGCCGAACGGGCCGGCACCCGCACCCGGGTCTGCCCGCCCATCATCAGCTCGGCCACACCTTCACCCACCGCATCGCGCAGCAGCAGGCCGCTGTACAGGTGCGGGTCGGGCAGCAGCAGCGACGCCTCGAACGCCTCGTTGCCGCGGTTCAGCACCACGAGTGCGGTTTCACCCGGCTGGCCGGTGTGGCGCAGGAACACGAGGGCATCCGTGCCATCGAGGCGGTCGCCCAGCACCGTGAGCTTGCCTTGCCACAGCGCGGGGTTGGCCTGGCGCAGGTCGATCAGCGTGCGGTAGAAGTCGCGGGTGGTGGTGTCCCAGCGTGATGCCTCCCACACCATCGGGCGCCGGCAGTCGGGGTCAGCTGCGCCGTCCATGCCGTTTTCCTCGCCGTAGTAGATGACCGGCAGGCCGGGCAGCGTGAACTGCGCGGCCAGGGCCAGCTGGCGGTCGGCCCAGTCGGGCAGCAGGTGCTTGAGGCGCGGGGTGTCATGGCTTGCCAGCATGTTCCACGACGACAGCGACCCTTCATGGCCGCACCCCTCGTAGCCGTCGCGCAGTGCCGCGTTCGACTGGCGCGCGCCCACGTCGCCCGCCAGCCAGCCCAGCACCGCCGAACGCTGGTAATAGTTCATCACGCCGGTGAAACGGTCGTCGCCCACCCAGTCGCCGCCGTAGTTCATCAACTCGCCCAGCAGCTCGGCCTTCGGGTGCGCGGCCTTCAGGACGGCACGCATGCGCTGGACGAACGGCAGGCCGATGTCCTGGCCCGTGTCGAAACGCCAACCCTGCGTGCCCATTTCCAGGAACCGGTGCAACACACTGGCGGGTGCGCGGTACAGGCGCTCCTCGAGTTCCGGCGCGTCCAGGCGCAGCTCCGCCATGTAGCGGTGGCCCCACCAGCACAGGTAGTCGGCCGCAGCCAGCACCAGCGGGTCGACGCTGTCGAGTTCGGCGTGGGTTTGCGGGTCGAGGAACGTGAACCAGTTGCGGTACGGCATCTCGCCGCGTTGGGCGGCGAGGAACCACGGGTGGCGGAAGCTCACGTGGTTCAGCGCGGCATCGAGCACCACGCCCATGCCGTTCAGCCGGGATGCCGCGAGCAGCGCGCGGAACACCGCCTCGTCGCCGAACATCGGGTCGATGCGGTCGAAGCTCACCGCGTCGTACTTGTGGTTCGACGGGGCCTCGAAGATCGGCGTGAAGTAGAGCGTGGTGGCGCCCAGGTCCTTCAGGTACGGCAGGCGGTCGATGACGCCCTGCAGGTCGCCCCCGTAGAACACCGAGCCCGGATCGGCCGGGGTGTCCTTCGGGTCCGCGCACAGCACCGGTTCGTGCCAGTCACGCAACGTCAGGCCGTCCTTGCGGTACGGCGGCAACGCGAGCTTGGAGCGGCTGTCGTGCGGGCCGCCGATGGCAAAGCGCTCGGGGAAGATCTGGTAGACGATCTGGGCGTGGGGATGCGGCATGGCAAACAGGGTGCGGTAGGCAGTCGGCATTCGTGGAACCGGTTTTTCTGAACCGATCCAGACGACACTGTATCGGAAACAGGGCGGCCCGACGAACCCCCTGTGGGGTGATGTTGCGGCGAAATGCGCGGCGTGTCATCCATTGCCGCGTCAGCCCCTGGCTGGGAGCGAGGCCTTGGCGCCCTTCGGCGCCCGCACCGAACGCGGGGCGCTTGATGTCGGTTCTCATTGAGTGCTGACGCAGCGATGTCCTCAGGGCTCTTCGACCTCGTTCAAATCCGCAGCCACGTGCAGCCGTGCAGCGTGTGAGTCGCTGCCGATCGGGCTCCTTCACTCGCTTCCGCAACGAGAAAGAAATGGGCCGCCGAGGAAGAAGAACAGCGGCTCAACGCGCAAGCGAGTAAGACCACTTTGCAGCGGGTTGCTGCCCTTTGATTTCGGTGGACGAACGCTTGCTGCCGGCCAGGTCCAGCCATTCGTGGCCGACAGCTTTGGTGCTCAAGCAAACCCGTCGCCGAGGGCCCGCGCGTCGGGGAGTGCGCCGTTTGATTTCCGCCAGACCAGAGTGAAGTTGTTTGCCGGCATTGGTACGGCCTCCTCCAGCACAAGGCCTTCATTGCCCGCGGTTTCCGCCACCTTGTCGATGTCGCGCACGCCCCAGCGCGGATTCCTTGCGCGCAGGCTCGCATCGAACGCTTCATTGCTCTGCGAGGTATGCGCGCCGCCACGCATGTACGGGCCGTAGGTCACAAGCACGCCACCGGTCGGCAGGATCCTACCGGCGCCCGCCATCAACGCGAGCGTAGCCTCCCATGGGGAGATGTGGACCACGTTGATGCACACGATTGCGTCGGCCGCGGATACGGGCCAGGGACGCTTTGTGACATCAAAGGCGAGGGGCGGCTTTACATTCGACAGGTTGCCTTCGGCCACCCACGCCTCGATGGAGGCATGGCGCTCCACATCCATCTCGCTGGGCTGGAAATTGAGGGCGGGCAAAGCCTGGGCGAAGTGCGCCACGTGCTGCCCAGTGCCGCTGCCGATCTCGAGCACGAGGCCGCGTGGCGGCAGTACGCGCGCAAGCACCTCAAGGATCGGCTGCTTATTGCGCTCGGGGGAGGGGGCGGTCTCGCGTAAGTCCATCAGCGATGGTAAGCCTCAAGTCGCGCTCGGCGCCTCAACCGCTCCGTCTGCCACCTGCCGATGCGTGCCCTTCGCTGCGGGACTTCCTTCTGCGAAGTGCCCAGTTCAACGGCCAGCGAGACCCTACACTGGAGGTCGTCGCCCCACCCGCCCAGCCCACCTTGGACCCGCTGCACCTCGCCGTCCTCGACGACGAACCCGACATCACCCGGCTGCTGGCCAGTTACCTGGCCGGCCACGGCTTTCGCGTCACGCAGTTGCACGCCGGGCGTGACTTGATGGCGCTGATGGCCACGGACCCGCCCGCGCTCGTGCTGCTCGACCTGGGCCTCCCGGGCGAGGACGGCCTCACCATCGCCCGCCAGTTGCGCGAACGCTGGCACTGCGGCCTCGTGATCGTCACCGGCCGGGGGGATGCGGTCGACAAGGTGGTGGGCCTGGAAGTCGGTGCCGACGACTACGTGACCAAACCGTTCGACCTGCGCGAACTGGTGGCCCGCATCAAGGCGGTGCTGCGCCGCATCGAACCGGCCGCGCCGCCACCCGCATCGGCCCCCACACGCTGGCGGTTCGCGGGGTGGACCCTGGACGAAGCCGCCCGCGAGTTGCGCGCGCCCGACGGCCAGCCGGCCACGCTCACCTCCGGCGAGTTCGACCTGCTGTGCGTGCTCGTGCGGCACGCGGGCCGGGTGCTGTCGCGCGACTTCCTGCTCGAACATACCCGCGGCCGCGCCGCCGGCCCGTTCGACCGCACCATCGACGTCCAGGTGGGCCGGCTGCGCCGCAAGATCGAACGCGATGCCGACCACCCCGAACTGATCAAGTCGGTGCGCAGCGCGGGCTACGTGCTGGTGCCCGCCGTGGAGCCGGCATGATCACCCCGGCCAACGAACCCAACCTGTACACGTCGCTGTTCGCGGCCTACCCCGATGCGCTGCTGCTGGTCGACGACGCCGGGCTGATCCGCCTCAGCAACCCGGCCGCCGACACGCTGCTCGGTTACGCCCCCGGCGAACTGATCGGCCGGCCGGTGGACGCGCTGGTGCCCGACAGCATCCGCCCGCGTCATGCGAACTTCCGCCACGCCTACGCCCACCAGCCCCGGCCGCGGCCCATGGGCATGCAGATGGACCTGGTGGCCAAGCGCCGCGACGGCAGCGAGGTGATGGTCGAGATCGCGCTCAGCCCACTGCAGGGGCACGGCCTGCCGTACGTCGTGGCCGCCATCCGCGGCATCAGCGACTACCCCCGGGTGCGCCATGCGCTGGCCCGTGCGCACTACAGCGAATCGGTGGCCCGCATCGGCCGGCTGGCCGTGGACACGCGCGACCCGCAGGTGCTGCTGCAGCGCATCCCGGCCGAGGCCGCCGAGGCGCTCGGCGCGGACACCGCGGTGCTGTTCCTGCTGGAACCCCACGGCCTCGAATTCGTGGTGGCCGCCGGCGTAGGCCTGCTGCCTGGCGAGGGGGTGGGTACCCGGGTGCCCAACGACCCGCGCGGCAAGCTGGGTTTCGTGCTTGCGCACGGCGCCCCGGTGGTGGTGCCCGACTACCGGCTCGAACACCGCTTCGGCGTGCCCGCCGGCTACCTGGACGCAGGCCTCGTCAGCGCACTGGCCGTGCCGCTCACCGACCGCGGCCGCGACGTGGGGCTGCTGACCGTGCGGTCGCGCCGCCCGCAGACCTTCGGCGACGACGAGGTGCGGTTCCTCGAATCGCTGTCGAACCTGCTCGCGGCCACCTTGCAGCGCGTCCAGACCGAGGAAACGCTGCGCCACGCCCAGCGCCTGGAAAGCGTGGGCCAGTTGACGGGCGGCATCGCGCACGACTTCAACAACCTGCTCACGGTGATCCAGGGCAACCTGCAGGTGCTCGAGGATCTGCCGGCCGTGGCCGGCGACGACCACGCCCGCGTGCTGGTGGCCGCCGCCGGCCGCGCCAGCCGCCGCGGCGCCGACCTCACGGGCAAGCTGCTCGCGTTTTCGCGCCGGCAGGTGCTGAGCCCCAGCGCGGTGGACGTGCCGGCCATGGTGCAGTCGCTCGCGGACATGCTGCGCCGCACACTCGACCAGCGCATCCGCCTCCAGGTGCACACCGCCGACACGGCGCTCCCGTGCCTGGCCGACCCTGGCCAGCTCGAATCGACCCTGCTGAACATCGCGATCAACGCCCGCGATGCCATGCCGTCGGGGGGCGCGCTGTCGTTCCGGGTGAGCCGGTGCGACCGCCTGCCGCCGGCGCTGTGCGAACCCTTCGAGATCACCGAGGCGGACACCGGCGGGTTCGTGTCCATCGCCATCGCCGACACCGGCGCCGGCATGAGCGATGCGGTCAAGGAACGCGCCTTCGAACCATTTTTCACCACCAAGGAGGCGGGGCGGGGCACCGGCCTCGGCCTGAGCACCGCGTATGGGTTCGTGAAACAGTCCCGCGGCGCGGTGGCGCTCGACAGCGTGCCCGGCGAGGGCACCACGGTCACGCTGTACCTGCCCTTGGCCACCACGACTGAAGAAGAAGACACCCCCGGCCGGCCCGACACCGTGCCCCCCGGGCTGCGCGTGCTGCTGGTGGAGGACGAGCCGGAGGTGCGCGCGGTGGCCGTGCGCTTCCTCACGGGGTTCGGGTGCCACATCACGTCGTGTGCCACGGCCGAGCAGGCGCTGCTGCGCCTCGATTCGCCGGAACCGTTCGACCTGCTGCTGAGCGACATCGCGCTCGGGGCCGGCCTGCGCGGCACCGACCTCGCCCGCGAGGCGCAGGCCCGGCGCCCCCACCTCAACGTGCTGCTGGTCTCGGGTTTTTCTGCAGAACTGATCGACATGAGTGAGACGGCCCCCGCCTCGTGGGAGCTGCTCGCCAAGCCCTACTCCCGGCAGGAACTCCAGCACGCCATCGCGCGGGCGGTCTCACCTCACTGAAGGGTGGCGGCCGCGTGCCCCAGCGCCCCGGCGTCCGGAATGCGGATGTCGCGCCGCCCGGTGCCGCAGAAGGCGATCACCCCGTCGCGCTCCATGCGCGACAGCGCGCGGCTGACGGTCTCGAGTTTCATGCCCAGGTGGTTGCCGATCTCGGCACGGGTCATGCGCAACGTGATCTGGTCGGTGCGCAGCCCGCGTTCGGCGAGCGACACCGCCCACTGTTGCAGGAACTTGGCCACCCGGGCGTCGGCGGACAGCGTGCAGAGTGACATCAACGCATCGCGGTCGCGGGCCATCTCGCGGCTCATCGCGCAGTGCAGCAGCCGGGCCAGGTCGGGTTCGCGGGCCGAGGCACGCAGCAGGTCGTCGTAGCGGACCGACCAGACTTCGCTGGTGTCCATCGCGACGGCACTGCCACCATGGCGCCCCGACGCGATGCCGTCGAATCCGAGCCAGTCGCCCTTGAACTGCAAGCCCACCACCTGCTCGCGGCCATCAGCGGCACCGTTGACGAGCTTGAACGCACCGGCATGCACCACGTGCAGCCACTGGAACCGGTCGCCCGCGGCGTACAGGCTTTCGCCTGCACGCAACACCCGGCACGTGACCGGCACGCAGTCACGCACCAGGGCGAGCGAGGCCGCAATGCGGTCGCAGGGTTCCCGCAGGGGCAACACCGGCGGACGGAGGGACATCGGGACGTGGGCGGCGGCGGTGGTGGTCATCGAAGCCTCCTGGCTTGTCTTGAATCAATGCCACGACCGTAGGCAGGCCGGGCGAACGGCCGACGAACCCCGCGTCGCGTTCCGTAACGTTCGGTGAACCGATGGTGACAACGGCGGCGGCGCAGGCCGGGCTTGACTGGCGTCAACGCCACCCGGTCGCAAACGCCTACGCTGGGGACCTGCTTTGCCTGACTGCCACACGATGAACCACCCGCACCCCGCCCACTGCCACACCGGCGCGCTGCCGCCGCGTGACGTCGCCTGCCTGCTGGGCAGCGCGGCCGACCTGCGGCGTTCGGCCGTCGCCGGGACGCCGCAACGGCCGCTGCGGGGCAAGAACATCGCCGTGCTGGCGCCGTCGGCCGACCTGCCGGCGGCCGAAGCCACCACACGTGCGGCACAGGCGCTCGGTGCCCAGGTCGTGCACGTGCGGCCCGACACGCTGCCGCCGGTGGACGCCCCCGCGTTCACCGTCACGGCGGGGCTGCTGGGAAGGCTGTACGACGCGGTCGTGGCCGAGGGCGTGCCGGCGGGCCTGGTGCGGCGGCTGGAGGCCGCGGCCGACCGGCCCGTGCTCGACGACATCGCCGGCGACGCCCACGCGCTGCGCACGCTGGCCAACGCGATGACCCGGCTGGACGGCGTCCCGGACCACCACGACTGGCTGCTGCAAGCGCTGCTGGTGCACGCGGTGGCGTGAGGCCTGTTCAGCAGAAGGCGGCCACCCGCACCCGCACCCTCACACCATGCCCGAGGCCCCACGCGGCGGCCCCGGCCAGCAGCGCGCCCGACAGGCGCACGGCCCACGACGTGTCCACCCGGCCGAGCGCAGCCAGCGGGTGCCCCCCATGCGCTCCAGCGCAGCAGCGCGAGCTGGTCGGCCGGGATCTCCCCGGCGGCCGCGACGCACCCGCGCGCGCCTGGGCCACATGCACTTCAGCCAGGGTCACCCCCGGCACCGAACGCAACACCTGTTCGATGATGCCGCGCAATGCATGCCCTGCACCACGAACACCGACCGGGCCTCGCGCCCACCGTCGGTCCGCTGGACCCATTCCGTGCGGGTGTCGTCCAGCGCCGCGCGTTCGCGGGCATCCAGTGCGGGCAGTGCCGCGGCCGTCAGCACGGCATCTCCGCCTGGACGGCCTGCTGCAGCGCGGGTGTGTCGAGCAGCCGCACGTCGCGTTGCTTCACCTCGATCCACCCGCGGGCCTGGAACGCCGAAAACGCGCGGCTCACGGTTTCGAGCGTCAGCCCGAGGTAGCTGCCGATCTCCGCACGGGTCATCCGCAGCACGAACGACGACCCCGAGAATCCGCGCGACTGCAACCGCTCGGCGAGGTCCAGCAGGAACGCCGCCACGCGGGTGTCCGCGCGCAGGCGGCCGGGCAGGCGCAGGGTCTGGTCGCGGGCAATCTCGCGGCCCAGCAGCCGGTGGAACTGGCGCTGCAACGCCGGCATGTCGCGCAACAGCGCCATCAGCGGCGGGTACGGGATCACGCAGACCTGGGAGTCCTCCAGTGCCACGGCGTCACCCACGTGGTGCTCGTCCGCCAAGCCTTCGAGCCCCACCAGGTCACCGGCCATCCGGAAGCCGGTGATCCATTCCTGGCCGGCGCGACCGAGGGTGCGGGTCTTGAAAAACCCGGTGCGCACCGCGAACACAGCACGGAACGGATCGTGATGCCGGAACAGCGTGTCGCCACGGGCCACGGCCTGGCGTTGCGCCACCATCGAGCCGGCCAACGCGAGCTCCTGGTCGGACAGGCCCAGCGGCAGGCACAACGCGCGCAGGCTGCACGCGGCACACGCGGGCGAGGCCGGCTCGGCAGGAAGGATCGGGATGAGATGCATCGTGCCCGCATTGTTCGAGGGCGCCCCGCGCGGCATGTTGCGCCAGATCAAACCGCACTCGGCCCGGGGCGGCGACAGTCACACTATGCGAGCCGTTGCCCTCCCCGACCGCCTCGACACCTTCGGCCCCCGCTACACGTCTTACCCCACCGCGGACCGCTTCGGCGGAAGTTGCGCATGTCCTCACGGAAGAGCAGGCTGGCCTCGGTCTTGGTGCTCCCCAGCATCAATGGGACCTTGGCATGCATGGCCAAGCCCTCGGGGCTCATCGGCCGCGTGGTGAGGTGGGGCCCATCGATCACCGGTCTCGCACCTTCGAGCCCTGACTTGGCGACGGCTCGCTGCCGCGCCGCAAGCACGGCATCGAAGGAAAGCGCGTGCAGCGGCGCAAGGTTCGCTCGGTCGCGACGACGCTGTCGCTGAACCGAAGGTCAAGTTCGATGCCCGGATGCTGCTGATGCAGCACTTTCACCAGCGGCATCACCACCGTCTGGCCCAGCGCAACCGACGCTGTCACGCACACGGTCCCGCGCACTTCGCTTGTGCTTGCTTGAATGTCGTCCGATGCAGCGTCCAACTCCTCCAGCACATCGGCGACTCTTCTGAAATACGCATCGCCGGCTTCTGTTGGGGCCACCTTGCCCGTCGGGATCTTCGCGCCGCGAAGCGATCATTCTTTGGAGAAACTCTATGAGCAAGGTTCTGGCACTGGTCGGGATGGGTCCGGGTGTATCGGCGGCGGTTGCGCGTCGCTTCGGTCGCGAGGGCTATGCCATTGCCGCGATCTCGCGCCGTCCCGAGACATTGGAAGAGCAAGTGGCCGAGCTGCGGTCAACAGGCACTTCGGCGGCGGCCTACCCGGGCAACGCCGCCGATCCAGACGGACTCGCAGCCACACTTGGGCGCATCGCCGCGGATCTCGGGACGATCGATGTGCTCGTCTACAACGCCGCCGGCATGCGCCACAAACCGCTTGCACAACTCATCGCAACGGAATTGGCAGAGGACCTGGCCATCAGCGTGGTGGGGGCTCTGGCCGCCGCGCAAGCCGTACTCCCCTCGATGCGTGCGCGACGCCACGGCTCGTTGTTGTTCACCGGCGGTGGCTTTGCCCTGGAGCCTGAACCGGACTACGCAACGGTCGGGATTGGCAAGGCCGCTCTCCGCAATCTGACGTTCAGCCTCTTTGCCGATTTGAGGAACACCGGCGTACATGCAGCCATGCTGACCATCGCGGGTTTCGTCAAACCCGGCACTGCGTTTGACCCAGAGCGGATTGCCGACCGCTTCTGGGCATTGCATAGCCAGCCGGAGAACGCTTTCGAACGCGAACTGGTGCTGGGAAGCCCGAGCTCGTGAACACGCTGTTGATCGAATTCATGGGGCGCGCACTTCGGCAAGAAGCCTGGGCGCACCCGCTTCTCCCGCATCGGCTGATCAGGCGCCGCGCCGGAACTCGCTGGGGCTCACGCCCACGCGCTTTCGGAACACCCGCGAGAAGTACAGCTGGTCGTCGTAGCCGACCAGCGACGACACGGTGCAGATGGCCGTGCTCGAGCTGCGCAGCAGGTGCTTGGCCAGGATGAGCCGCTGGTCCTCGCGCCACCGCACGATCGTCACGCCCATCTGGTCGCGGAACAACTGCGCGAGCCGCGACGGCGACAGGCACGCCTCGCGCGCGATCTCCTCCAGGCTCAGGTCTCGTGCGAGGTGCCGTGCGATGAACTGGCAGGCGGCCTGCACGCGGGCGTCGATCGCTCGCGTGGCCTGGGCAGGCGCCTCCTCCACACAGCGGATCAGCAGGTGTTCGAGCTGGTTGATGGCCAGCTCCTGGGATGTGGGCCGGCCACCGCGGTGGGTCTGGTCCACACGGGTGAACAGGTCCTCGAACTCGGCGCGCAAGGCCTCGCCGTGCAGGTGCAGCCGGCCAATGTGCCGGGACGCGCCGGGCCACTGCAGCCACGGGGACCAGAACCCCCGCGGCCGGAAGTACACCCAGCGGTGGAACCACTCGCCGTGACCGTCGGCCCGGCCGTAGTCGTGGCGGGCCTCGGGCGCGAACAACAGCAGGTCGCCACGTTCGCACCGCACGGACCGATCGCCATCGAACACGTCGCCCGTGCCACGCACCGTCATGTTCAGGATGAAGCCCTTCATGCCGTGCGGCCGGTCGATGCGGAAGTCGAGCGGCCCGCCCGACACGATGGGTGTGATGCCGGCCACCAGGTGCTGGTCGAACGGGTACCCCGGGAACAGCGGGTCGGTTTGCGCCACGCTGGATCGTCCATGCACTACGGCGGTTTTGTCCATTCCGGGTTCGCTCCTCGACCTCTAGCATTTGACATTCGTATGATGAATACAACCCCTCGGAAGTACTGAGATGTCCGGCATCGAACTGCACCAAGTGGCCAAACGGTATGGCGCGATCGACGTGATCCCCGACCTCTCGCTGAGCGTCGAACCCGGCGAGTTCATGGTGTTCCTGGGCCCGTCGGGCTGCGGGAAGTCGACACTGCTGCGCATCGTGGCTGGGCTCGAGGCGGTGAGCGGCGGGTCGATCCACATCGGCGGGCGCGACGTGACCACCCTCGCCCCGGGCCAGCGCGACGTGGCCATGGTGTTCCAGCAGTACGCGCTCTACCCGCACATGACAGTGCGCGACAACATGGCCTTCGGGCTGCGCAACGTGGGCACCTCGGCCGCCGAGATCGCGCGGCGCGTGGACGACGCCGCGCGCATGCTGGAGCTGGGTGCCCTGCTCGACCGCAAGCCCACGCAACTGTCCGGCGGACAGCGGCAGCGGGTGGCCATCGGCCGGGCCGTGGTGAAGGAGCCGGCGGCGTTCCTGTTCGACGAGCCCCTGTCGAACCTTGACGCGGCGTTGCGCAACCGCACGCGGGTGGAACTGTCACGGCTGCACCAGCGCCTGGGGGCCACGATGGTGTTCGTGACCCACGACCAGGTCGAGGCGATGACCCTCGCCACGCGCATCGTCGTGATGAACGCAGGCCGCATCGAACAGGTGGGCACGCCGATGGACGTGTACCGCCGGCCTGCATCGCGGTTCGTCGCCGGTTTCGTGGGCAGCCCGTCGATGAACTTCGTCGACGTGGCGCGGGCCCCGTCCGACGGGGCTTTCGTGCGTGTGCGCCTGCCCGACGGCACCGTGACCCCCACCCGCATTCCCGCGGGCGACGTGCCTGGCAACGGGTTGCTGACGCTGGGTGTGCGGGCCGAATGCCTGACGGTGGACCCGGCCGGCACGCTCGGCGGCCGCACCGAGGTGGTCGAGCGCCTGGGCGACCGCACGCTGGTGCACGTGTCGCTGGCCGCCGGTGACCTGGTGGTGGCCGAGGCCGCGCCCCACAGTGAGCTGCGCGCGGGCGACCCGGTGCGGCTTGCGCTGGACCCCGCCGGGCTGCACGTGTTCGACGCCACGGGCCGCGCCCACCACCCGGTGGCCTGATTCCCCATGGCCACCAAGCGCCTGCCGCCGTCCCTCGTGCCCACCTCCGGCGTGGGCGTGTCCCACTGGGGACACGCGCTGTTCATCGCGCCGTTCGTGCTGGTTTACGTGGCCCTGCTGGTGGTGCCACTGGTGCGCGGGATGTACCTGTCGTTCTTCGAGGTGGATGCGCTGTCGGGCGACAGCACGTTCGTGGGCTTCGACAACTTCGTGCAACTGGCCGGCGATGCGGTGTTCCGCGGCGCCGTGTTCAACACCTTCGCGTTCGTGCTGATGACCACGCCCGCGTTCGTGGCCATCGGCCTGGCCCTGGCCCTCGCGCTGAAACAGGCCGGCTTGCTGCGCGCAGGGCTGCGCGCCATCTTCTTCGGCGCGTCGGTGCTGTCGGTCACGATCGTCACGCTGGTGTGGCGCCTCGTGTTCATGACCGACCGCGGGCTGCTCGCGAACCTGATGCGGGCCATCGGCCTGGACCCGGTCAACCCCCTCGTCGATCCGCACCTCGCGCTGCCGGCCGTGGCGCTGGTCACCGTGTGGTGGATCATCGGGCTGCCGATGATGCTGTTCCTCGCCGCGCTGCAGCAGATCCCGCAGGACGTCTACGAGGCCGCCGCGCTCGACAACGCCAGCCGCTGGCGCACCTTCCGGTCCATCACGCTGCCGGCCATCCGGCGCACGCTGGCGCTGGTGGCGATCATCGAGGTGATCGCGCAATTCCAGTTGTTCGGCCAGGTGCAGCTGATGACCCTGGGCGGCCCCGACAACGCGACGCGGCCCATCGTGCAGTTCATCTTCGAGGCGGGCTTCAACCAGTGGGCCATCGGTTATGCGGCCGCGGCAGCCCAGGTGCTGTTCGGTCTGATGCTGATCGCCGTGGTGGTGCAGGTGCGCGTGGCATCGCGCAAGGAGGCGGCATGAAGACGCATGGCGCCCTGGGCGACCGCCTCATCCTCGCCAGCGCCTGCCTGCTGGCGCTCGTGTGGATGGCCCCGCTGCTGTGGGTGCTCGCGCTGTCGTTCAAGCCGAACGACTTCCTCGCCGGCCGCACCGACGTGCTGTTCTCGCCACCGTTCACGCTGAAGAACTACACGGACATCTTCGGCACGTCGTCGGTGTTCCGGTGGATCATCAACAGCAGCATCGTGGCCATCGCGCAGACGGCACTGACGCTCGTGCTGTCCACGCTGGCAGGCTACGGGTTCGCGCGCACCGAGTTTCCGGCCAAGCGGTGGTGGTTCGCGTTCGTGCTCGCGGGCCTGGCGGTGCCGGAGCAGGCCATCGTGATCCCGCTGCACCGGCTGTTCGCCGACCTCGACCTGCACAACAGCTACAGCGCCCTCGTGCTTCCAAAACTGGCGGCGCCGTTCGGTGTGTACCTGATGACGCAGTACTTCAAGGCCGTGCCGAAGGACATCGAGGAGGCTGCGCTGCTCGACAACACGCCCCGCTGGAAGGTGTTCTGGCGCGTGGTGCTGCCGCTGTCGCTGCCCGCCCAGGCCACGCTCGGCATCTTCACCTTCCTCAACGCATGGAACGACTACCTGTGGCCGCTGATCTCGGCGTCGCAGCCGGAGATGTACACGCTGACGCTGGGCCTCGCGGCCACGCAGTCGAACTTCGCGCAGTCCGAGGGCATCGGCTACCTCATGGCCCAGGCGGTGTTCGCCGGGTTGCCCATCTTCATCGTCTACCTGTTCTTCCAGCGCCACATCGTCCAGGCGGTGGCGGGCACCACCGTGCGCTGACGCGCCATGCGACACGGCTTGATTCCACAGGCGCATCCACTGAAGGAGATCCTTCCGATGAACACGACCCAACGCCGTGCCTGGCTCGGCTTCGCCCTTTCGCTCTGTGCGCTGTCGGTGCAGGCGCAGGACAAGACCGTTGTCACGCTGTCCCGGTTCTTCGGCGCCTGCGAGGCCGACTACGGCAGCGTCAACGACGCCGCCAAGGCCCGCGGCGAGTGCGGCATCATCACCTCGCTCGTGAACCAGTTCAATGCGAGCAACACGCTCAACGTGGTCGTGAAGCCGCAGATCGTCGAGTGGGGCCCGTACTATGACCAGCTCACGGCCCGGCTCGTCGCGAAGGACGTGCCCGCCATCGCGGTGATGCACGAATCGGTGCTCGGCGATTTCGTGGCCCGCAAGCTCGTCGACCCGCTGGACGACGGCCTGAAGAAGGTGGGCGTCGACACCGCCACGTACTCCGGCCAGGCCAGGACCGGCACCACCTTCGACGGCAAGACCTACGCGCTGCCCTTCGACACGTGGGCCTGGCTGTGGCACGTCAACCTCAATCTCTTCAAGAAGGCCGGCCTGGTGGATGGCGCCGGCGCCCCGGTGCTGCCGAAGACACCCGACGAACTGCTGGCGCAGGCCCGCAAGTTCAAGGAGGCCACCGGCAAGCCGTACTTCGCCTGGACCACGGCGAACGAGACGGCCGCCCCCACCCGCACGTTCCTGACCCTTGTGAACCAGCAGGGCGGCCAGCTGTTCAAGGGACGCACGATCGACGTGAAGGGCAAGGAAGCCGCCGCCGCCATGTCGCTGATGAACAAGCTGTGGGCCGAGGGCCACATCAAGAAGGGCCTCGACTACGGCGCCACGCAGCAAGCCTTCATGAACGGCGACGTGGGCGTGAACGTAGTGGGCACGTGGACCATCGACGACTTCATCGTGTCGTCCGAGAAGGCGGGATCTCCGCTGAAGGGCGGCTACACCGTGGTGCCGTTTCCGGCGCTGTACGGCAAGAAGTCGGCGTTTGCCGACGGCCACAGCTGGGTGCTGCTCAAGGGCGGCATCAAGAACGACAAGCAGCGTGAAGGTGCCTACGCATTCCTGAAGTTCCTGTGGGACAACGACCACCACTGGGCCCGCACCGGCCACCTGCCCGCCAACCGCGCAGTGCTCGAGAGCGACGGCTTCAAGGCCCTGCCGTTCCGCAAGAACATCCTCGAACTGTCCAACACCGGCGCCGGCATGCCCGGCACGGTGCCACGCCAGCGCGCTGTGGAACAGATCATCGGCGAGGAGCTGTCCAGCATGCTGCTGGCCAACAAGCCGGTGGCCGACGTGCAGGCCGGCATCGAGCAACGCGTGAACAAGCTGCTCGCCAGCGCCAAGTGAACCCGGGAGCCTTCGGACATGATCCACGCCAAACTCGTCGTCGACAGCGACTTCGTCATCTCGGAACTCGACCGGCGGATCTTCGGCACGTTCGTCGAACACATGGGCCGTTGCGTGTACACCGGCATCTTCGAGCCGGGCCACCCCACGGCCGACGAAACCGGCCTGCGCCAGGACGTGATGGCGCTCACGCGCGAACTCGGGCCCACCATCGTGCGGTACCCGGGCGGCAACTTCATGTCCGGCTACAACTGGGAAGACGGCGTGGGGCCGCGCGAGGACCGGCCCGTGCGGCTGGACCTCGCGTGGTATTCCACCGAGACGAACCAGTTCGGCACCAACGAGTTCATCGACTGGTGCCGCAAAGCCGACATCGAGCCGATGCTCGGCGTGAACCTCGGCACCCGCGGTCTCGACGAGGCGCGCGCGTACATCGAGTACTGCAACCACCCGGGTGGCACTACGCTGTCCGAGCTGCGCCGCAGCCACGGCCAGGACCAGCCGCACGGCGTGCGCTTCTGGTGCCTCGGCAACGAGATGGACGGACCCTGGCAGATCGGCCGCAAGACGGCTGAGGAGTATGGGCGCATCGCCGTGGAGACCGCCAAGCTGCTGCGATCGGTGGACCCTACGATCCAGCTCGCCGCGTGCGGGTCGTCGGCCCACAACATGCCCACCTACGGCACCTGGGAGGACACCGTGCTCGACCATTGCTTCGAGCAGGTGGACTTCATCTCCCTGCACACGTACTTCGAGAACAAGCACGACGCCACCGAGGAGTTCCTCGGCAACATCGACGTGACCGACACGTTCATCCAGGAGATCGTGGCCGTGGCCGACAGCGTGGCCGCGCGCAAGCACTCCACCAAGCGCATCATGCTGTCGTTCGACGAGTGGAACGTCTGGTACAAGAGCCGCGGCATCGACGACCTGCGCAAACCCGGCTGGCCCGTGGCCCCGCGCCTGATCGAGGAGGTCTACAACTTCGAGGACGCGCTCGTCAACGGCGGTGCGCTGATGGTGCTGATGAACCACGCCGACCGGGTCAAGGTGGCGTGTCTCGCGCAACTCGTCAACGTGATCGGGCCCATCATGACGGAGCCCGGAGGCCCCGCGTGGCGCCAGACCATCTTCCACCCGTTTGCGCTGACGGCCCGCCATGCCCACGGCCGCGTGCTGCGCCCGGTGATCGACTCGCCGTCTTACGAGGCCAAGACGTTCCCCGAGATTCGCTACCTCTGCGCATCAGTCACCGACGATCCGGCCACCGGCCGCACGGTGGTGTTCGCGCTGAACCGCCACCTCGGCGAGGAGATGGACTTGAAGGTGCACCTGCGCGGCCTCGGCCGGCAGCGCACGCTCGTGGAAGCGGCCGAACTGCACCACGTGAACATGAAGGCCACGAACACCCGCGAAGCGCCCGACACGGTCACGCCCGCGCCCCACACCCGCGTGTCGGTGGACGGCGAGGTGTTGACGGCCCGGCTGAAACCGGGTTCGTGGAACATGTTCGTGACCCACGCCACCGACCGGGGCTGAGCACGATGTTCGAACGCGCCGAGGTGGTGGGCACGATGAGCGCGCAGGTGGCCCGCATCCTCGGCATGCGCATCGTGAGCGGGGAGTACCGGCCCGGGTCGGTGCTACCCATCGAGCCCGAGTTGTGCGCCGCCTTCGGCGTGAGTCGCACCACGGTGCGCGAGGCGGTCAAGCACCTCGCGAGCAAGCGGCTGCTCGAGGCGCTGCCGAAGGTCGGCACGCGGGTGCTGCCGTTCGACGAATGGAACCTGCTGGACCGCGACGTGCTGGGCTGGCGTCTGCTCGCGCAGTTCGACCACAAGATCGTCGCGGACATCTTCGAGATGCGCCTCTGTTTCGAGCCCCGGGCCAGCGCGCTCGCGGCCGAACACGGCACCGCGGACGACTTCGCGATGCTGGCCCACCGGCTCGACGGGCTGCGCGCCGCGCTCGCCCCGGGGCAGGACACCCGCCTCGCGGCGCAGGGCGACCTGGAATTCCATCTGCTGGTCATCAACATGTCGCGCAACGGCATGTTCATCACGATCGGCGGGGCCATCAAGGCCGCGCTGCGCGTGTCGTCGGAAATGTTGCACCGCCACCCGGACCAGCCCGGACGCGACCCGGCGCTGTACGCCGAGGTGGCCCGGCACATCACCGCCCGCCACAGCGCCCGCGCCGCGGACGCCATGACGGTGCTGCTGCAGGCCTCGCGCGACCGGTTGCTCACCATGATGGCCAAATCGTAAACCTCCAGGTTGTCTTTTTGGATGATGCGGTTTAAGCTGGTTTTTTCCACGGCTCACCAGGAGGTCACCATGCCTGTACTTGATCCCTACCTCTTCTTCGACAACAACGCTTCGGAGGCGATGCACTTCTACGCCCGCACGCTGGGCGGAAAGATCGAGTTCGAGCAGAAGGTCAAAGGGTCACCCGGCTGGGAGAGCATGCCCCCCGAGGTGGCCGAGCAGGCGATGCACATCGCCATGTCGCTGGGCGACCGCCGGCTGATGGCCTCCGACAGCTGCGGCCAACCCTTCAACGGCCGCCGCGGTGTGTCGCTGTCGCTCTCGTACACCGACCTGGCCGAGGCCCGCCGCCACTTCGACGCGCTGGCCGACGGTGGCAAGGTCATCATGCCGCTTGGCGAAACCTTCTGGGCCGAGGCCTTCGGCATGCTCGAGGACAAGTTCGGCACGGCGTGGATGATCAACGGCGGGCAGAAGGCGGTGTGAATCTCCGTCATCCCGTCACCCCGACGGACGTCGGGGCCCACTGGGCGCTGCGAGTTGAGTTTTCTCTCGGGCGAGGCCGCGCCGGGTCTCGGCCCGGCAGCCGAGTCCCTTCTTGTTCTGGTGAAAAAGAAGGAACCAAGAAAACACCNGATGAGATCCGGGCGGCGGTGGGGGTGCGTTACCCCTTCGAGTGAGCGCTTTCGCCCGTCACCCCTCCCGTCACCCCCACGGACGTCGGGGCCCACTCTTCGCTGCGAGTTGAGTTTTCTCTCGGGCGAGGCCGCGCCGGGTCTCGGCCCGGCAGCCGAGTCCCTTCTTGTTCTGGTGAAAAAGAAGGAACCAAGAAAACACCTCAACATCAGCTTCCCAGACCTTTGCCCTGGCGCTTCGGCTGAGCGGGACTCGCACGGTGTACGCCGAGAACTCAACCAAGCCAGGACGTCTCTCCACGCCCTGACTCCCGGGGTCTGCCTTCCCAGGCACCGCACCACCCGTGCCACTCGCGTCACCCTGGACGGGTCTCCGGCTTGGCGTCTCTCCACGCCCTGACTCCCGGGGTCTGCCTTCCCAGGCACCGCACCACCCGTGCCACTCGCGTCACCCTGGACGGGTCTCCGGCTTGGTCATCGGTACAGCAGGGCCCCGCGCACGGAGGGCCTCGTCGTTCGTCCGGCCAATCGCCGCACATCGCGCAAGCCATGTGCGCGCCCTCCGGCACGGGTGTACGATCCGCCCCCGTCGCCCTCACCCCCCTGGAGTTCCCCATGTTCAAGATGATCGCGCTCATCGTCGTGGTGCTGATCGCCACCGTGCTGGGGCTCGCGGCGACGAAGCCGGACACTTTCCGCGTCGAACGTTCGGCCACCATCAAGGCCCCGCCCGAGAAGGTGTACGTGCTGATCAACGACTTTCACCACTGGACCCAGTGGTCGCCGTGGGAGCGCATGGACCCGGCCATGCAGCGCACCCACAGCGGCGCCAGCAGCGGGACCGGCGCGGTGTACGCCTGGGAGGGCAACAAGAAGGTGGGCAAGGGCCGCATGGAGATCGTCGACTCGGCGGCTCCGTCGAAAGTGACCATCAAGCTCGATTTCCTGGAACCCTTCGAGGCCCACAACACCGCGGAGTTCGTGCTCACCACCCAGGGTGACGCCACCACGGTCACCTGGGCCATGACGGGCCCCAACCTTTTCCTCGGCAAGGTCATGAGCGTGTTCACCAGCATGGACAGCCTGGTGGGCAAGGACTTCGAAAGCGGCCTGGCCAACCTGAAGGCAGTGGCCGAAAAATAGACGCGGCGCGGTCCTACACCCGTGCAGCACGGCCCGGGCCATCCTTCGAGGATCGACATTCTCCGGAGGACCCGCCATGCCTGACCGCCGCCCAGAACGCCGCCGCGAAGGCGACCGTGTGCCCGACGTGTCGTTCCGCGTGCGCCGCGACGACGATTGGTCGGTGGTGCACGGCCGCGAGTTGTTCGACGGCAAGAACGTGGTGGTGTTTTCGCTGCCCGGGGCTTTCACGCCCACCTGCTCGTCCACCCACCTGCCCCGCTATGACGAGTTGGCCCCGGCCTTCCGGGCGCACGGCATCGACACGGTGGCGTGCATCTCGGTCAATGACCCGTTCGTGATGGACGAATGGGCGCGCACCCAGCACTGCGACAACCTGCTGATGTTGCCCGACGGCAACGCCGCCTTCACCCGCGAGATGGGCCAGCTGGTGGACAAGCGCGACCTGAACTTCGGCGAGCGGTCGTGGCGCTACTCGATGCTGGTGCGCAACGGCATCATCGAGAAGATGTTCGTCGAACCGGACGAACCTGGCGACCCGCTCACGGTGTCCGACGCCGACACGATGCTGAAGTACCTCGATCCGGACGCCAAGGCACCCGATGCAGTGGCCATGCTCTCGCGCGAGGGGTGCCCCTTCTGCGCGAAGGCCCGGAAGATGCTGGACGACGCGAAGATCCCGTTCGCGGACGTGCCGCTCGACGGCGCCATCCGGTCGAAGGCGCTGAGCGCCATCGCCGGCCAGGCCACCGTGCCGCAGGTGTTCGTCAACGGCGCCCACGTGGGCGGCTCCGAGGCACTCGAACGCTGGCTGCACGCCCGCTCCGTCGCCTGACACCACGGCGCAGAACCGTCCTACGGACACTCCCCGGCCGCCAGGCGCACGATGTTCCCCTGACGATGGGAGAACTGCCATGGCGAGTCGGGTCATCTGGAAAGGGGCCATCAGCTTCGGGCTGGTGCACGTGCCGGTTGCGTTGTATCCGGCGTCGTCGGAAGGCGGCATCGATTTCGACTGGCTGGACAAGCGCACGATGGATCCGGTGGGCTACAAGCGGGTCAACAAGCGCACCGGCAAGGAGATCGACAAGGCCCACATCGTCAAGGGCGTGAAACAGGCCGACGGCGACTACGTGATCCTCAGCGACGAGGAGATCAAGGCCGCCTACCCGAAAACGATGCAGACCATCGAGATCGAGGCCTTCGTCAAGGCCGCCGAGATTCCGTTCCTGCACCTCGAACGCCCGTACTACCTGGAGCCCGTGGCCAAGGGCGAGAAGGTCTATGCGCTGCTCCGCGAGGCCATGCTTGCGCAAGGAGTGATCGGCATTGCGCGGGTGGTCATGCACACCAAGGAACACCTGGCAGCGCTGATTCCCGCCGGCCCCGCGCTGATGCTCAACACCTTGCGCTGGGCCGCCGACATCCGCGACGTGTCCGACCTGAAGCTGCCGGCTGAAGGCAAGTCGGCCGCGCACCTGAAGGACAGCGAGTTGAAGATGGCCGAGCAGCTGGTCAAGGACATGACCGACACGTGGCAGGCCGGCCAGTACGAGGACCACTTCACCGAGGCGGTCCACACGCTGATCGAACAGCGTGTCCATGCGGGCAAGACCGAAAAGGTGACCCCGCTGGAAGACGCCGGCCCTGCCGGCACCACCAACGTGGTGGACCTCACGGCGCTGCTGAAGCAGAGCCTCGGCGGCCGGCGCGCCGCGGCCAACGAACCGAAGGCCAAGGCGCCGCCGGCCGGGAAGGCGGCCGCCAAGAAGGCCCCGTCCACCCGCAAGCGGGCCTGAGGGGCCATGGCGACGCCGCACGCCGACCGGCTGGAACGCTACCGCGCCAAGCGCGACTTCACGCTGACGCCGGAGCCCGCCGGGGTGCGGGCTCGGCGCGGCAAGGCCCTGTCGTTCGTGATCCAGAAACACGACGCCACCCGCCTGCACTACGACTTCCGACTGGAGTTCGACGGGGTGCTGCTGTCGTGGGCCGTGCCCAAGGGGCCGTCGTTCGACCCGTCCGACAAACGCATGGCCGTGCGCACCGAGGACCACCCGATGTCGTACGCCGACTTCGAGGGCACGATCCCGCCCGGGCAGTACGGCGCCGGCAACGTCATCGTCTGGGACCGGGGCACCTGGACCCCGCTGAACGACCCGGCCGACGGCCTCGCCGCGGGCAAGCTCGCCTTCGAGCTGCACGGTGAAAAGCTGGCCGGCGTGTGGGAACTGGTGCGCATGAAACCGCGCAACGGGGAGCGGCAGGAAGCGTGGTTGCTGTTCAAGAAGCGCGACGCACACGCCCGGCCCCATGACGAGTTCGATGTGGTGGCCGAACGGCCCGACAGTGTCATCACGGCCCGGCCGCTGGCGCCGCGCGTCCGCAAGGCAGCGCCGCCCAGGAAGGGGCCCCTGCCGGCCACGCTGGCGCCACAGCTCGCCACCCTCGCCACGGCGGCGCCCACCGAGGGCGAGTGGACCTACGAGATCAAGTACGACGGCTACCGCGTGATGACCCGCATCGAACGCGGGGTGCCGGCGTTCCTGACCCGCGGCGGGCACGACTGGACGGCCAAGCTGCCGGGGCTGGCCCAGGCGGTGCGCGGCCTCGGCATCAAGTCCGGTTGGCTCGACGGGGAACTGGTGATGTTGAACGACGACGGGGTGCCCGACTTCAACGCGCTGCAGAACGCGTTCGACCGCACCCGCACCGACCGCATCGTCTATGTGCTGTTCGACGTCCCGTTCCTCGACGGCCGGGACCTGCGGTCCGAGCCCTTGCGCGAACGGCGGCAGGTGCTGAAGGCGCTGCTCGACGGCCATGACAGCGACCGCGTGCGGTTCAGCCCCGGCATCGACGCCGACCCGGCCAGCATCCTCGCGTCCGCCTGCCGCATGAAGCTCGAGGGCGTGATCGCCAAGCGGGCCGATGCCCCCTACGAGTCCCGGCGCTCCACGTCGTGGCTCAAGCTCAAGTGCCAGCAGCGGCAGGAGTTCGTCATCGCGGGTTTCACGGCACGCCGGGGTGTCGACGGCGAGGTCGGCAGCTTGCTGCTGGGGGTGCACGACGAGCGGGGCCGGCTGGTCTCGGTGGGCAGCGTGGGCACCGGCTGGGACACCGCCACGTCCCGCGACTTGTGGCACACGCTGGCCCGCATCGAGGCCCCCGCGCCGCCGTTCACCGCGGAGGCCGCGCCGAAGAATGGGCGCTGGTCGCGGCGAGACCTCGTGCAGGTGCACTGGGTCAAACCCACCCGCATCGCCGAGGTGTCGTTTGGCGAGTGGACCCCCGACCAGCAGATCCGCCACGCCGTGTTCGTGGCCCTGCGTGCCGACAAACCGGCGCGGCAGATCACCCGGGAGAAAGCCGTGACACCCACGACAACCCACACCACCGTCAAGATCTCGAACCCCGGCCGCGTGATCGACCCGGGCACCGGCGCCACGAAGCTCGACCTCGTGCGGTACTACGACAGCATGGCCGAGTTCATCCTGCCGCACCTGAAGGGCCGGCCCTGTTCGCTCTTGCGCGGACCCGACGGCGTCGGCGGTGAACTGTTCTTCCAGAAACACACCGGCAAGCTGAAGCTCGACGGGGTGAAGCAGCTCGACCCGGCGCTGTGGCCCGAGCACGAGCCGCTGCTGGAGGTGGGCACCGAGAAGGCGCTGGCGAGTGCCACGCAGATGAACACCATCGAGTTCCACACCTGGAACGCCAAGGTGCGTTCGATCGGCAAACCCGACCGCATCGTGTTCGACATCGACCCCGGCGAAGGCGTCGGCTTTCCCCAGGTGCGCGAGGCCGCCACGCTGACCCGTGCGCTGCTCGCCGAACTGGGCCTCGAGGCGTGGCTCAAGACCAGCGGCGGCAAGGGATTGCACGTGGTGGTGCCCATCGCCCCCCGCCTCGACTGGGACACGGTGAAGGACTTCTCCCGCGCGGTGGTGGCCCACATGGCCCACCACATCCCCGACCGTTTCGTGGTCAAAAGCGGGCCGTCGAACCGCGTGGGCAAGATCTTCATCGACTACCTGCGCAACGGCCACGGCGCCACCACGGTGGCCGCCTTCAGCGCCCGCGCCCGGCCCGGCCTCGGGGTGTCGATGCCATTGCACTGGGACGAACTCGACTCGGTGAAGGCGGGCAGCCAATGGACCATCGCCAATGCCCGCGAGCACCTGTCGTTCCAGAAGGCCGATCCATGGGCCGGCTACGCCACCGCCCGGCAGCCCCTCGGTGCGGCGATCAAGCGGCTGGCACTGCAGGCCGGCGGCGCCAGGTGATCAGGCGGGCGGGACGGCCTGCACCACCTTGTCCTGCGGGCGCTGGTACAGCACCCGCGTGGTGTCCGCCGGCACGAAGGCCGTGAACACGACCGACGCGAGGCGATCGGGCGCGAACAGCACCCCCACCCGCGGGGACAGGCTCAGCATCTCGTTCTGCGTGACGATGGGCACCTCCAGGTCGTACACCATGCGCGACGCGGTGTAGGCCTCCCCCCCGAACCGGTTGTGCTCCACTGTCTGCGACTTGGTGGTGCGGACCATCTTCGTGCCCGACAGCAGGCTGGCCCATTCGGCCGTCTCCGGATCGGAGGCGCGGTACAGCAGCTTGATCTGGCAGTTGACGATCACCCCCGACTCGAGTGCCTCGACGTTGAGCGTGCGGTCCTCGGGGCCGCGCAGGTCCCGGATGGACTGGTGCAGCAGCACCATGTTGACGTTGAACCCGGCGATCGTCGCGAGCGCATCGCTGATCTCCTGCGAGATCATGAACTTCACTTCGTCGACCGCCAGGGTCAGGTGGTGCGGGCGTTCGGGCGCCAGCCGGCGCGCCTCCTGGATGACCTCGGTGATGAAGGTCTGCGTGGCACGCTTGATGGTGGCGTCGTCCAACGAACCGCGCACATAGACGCTGGCGCCCATCCTCAGCGCGTCGGCAACCTTGTTGCCGCCCCCCTTCTTCGGGTTCAGCGACGGCATCATGCCGAACTCGACCAGGCCGTCGTACAGGCGGTTGGCACTTTCCTTCAGCGGCTTGCCGTCTTCCCCGCGCTGCTCGAGCGCGGCCTTGAGCCCGGCGATGCTGGTCCCCGACTTGGACATGATGGTGTCCAGGATCGCGCGCTCTTTCGACTTGTAGAAGTCGGCACCGTCGCCGGTGTTGTTCAGGCCGAAGCAATTGACGATGCGGGCCCGGCGGTCGCGGTCGGTGCCGCCTTCGAACGGGGCCCAGCGGGTGTCTTCGCTCGCGAGGTCGATGTAGATGAACCGGCGGCCCGCGCGCTCGCAGGCCTCGGCCATGATGTACGGCAGGAACGCGTCGGCCTTCGGGTCGATGTAGACCACGCCGTGGCCCTGCGCGATGGCCTGTTCGAGCATCGTGCCCAGCACCACCCCCTTGCCGAAGCGGGTGGGGCCCACCACCTGCATGTGGGTCGCACGGAACGTCCTGGCCTCCAGGTAGGCCGGCTGGTTGGCCTCGTCGAGGCCCACGAACACCTGGTCCGCCCGGTAGTGGTCGCGCGGAAGGAAGTCACGTGCCTTGAGCTTGCCCACCTCCACCCGCATGTCGCTCTGCTTGTGGTCTTCCTGCCTGACCAGCACACGCTGCCACTGGCGCGACAGCCACGGGGTGCCGTAGCGGGCCCAGCACAGGCGGGCGGCCAGCCCCCCCACCACCCCGGCCGGCATCAGCCAGCCCCAGCGCCAGGCCTGCCGCGACACGTAGTCGACGAACCAGTGGTGGCCCTGGCCAGACCCGTTGCCCAGGGTCGCGAGGGTGCCGAAGTACATCGCCGGCCAGTACACGAGCACCAGCACGACCAGCGCGATGACCGCCACGTTGCGCAGGCCCACCTTCGTGAGGTCGATGAGGCCGTAGTCCTCCTCGCGTGCCGGGGGCACGCGCAGCGGCAGCACGTCGATCAGCGCGAGCGTGGTCATCGCGGTGGCGGCACACACCCACCACCACGGGGTGGACCAGCGCATTGCCGCGATCACGAAACTCGCTGCGGCCTGGTTCATCTCGTCCATCGATCGTGCTCCTTCAGTCGTCGCGGGTGTAGTGCATGCGCTGCATCGACGGCGCATGGACCGCCTCGTGTTCGCCCCGCTCGTAGTTCCACCGCCACAGCAGCGAGAACTCGCCGTCGAGGAGCTGCGCGATCTCGACCACCCGGCGCCCGTGGTGCGGCGTCTTCTGGGCGTGCACGATCACGTCGAGGTTGCTGCGCACCTGGCGCTGCACGTGTTCGTACGGGATCGCGGCGAAACCGGCGGCGGCGAGGTTGGTGAGCCGGTCGATCGTGTCGAGCGCGCTGTTCGCGTGGATCGTCGACAGGATGCCGGAGTGACCCGTGTTGGCCGCGGTCAGCAGCGCCTCGGCCGCCGCGCCGTCGCGCACCTCGCCGACGATCAGCCGCTGCGGCTCCATCCGCAGCGCGTTGCGCACCAGCCGGCTCATCGTCAGCGGCTCCACGTCCTTCACGAAGCGGTGTGGTGCCTCCAGGGCCACCCAGTGGTCGCTGTCGATCTGCAGCTCGGCCGTGTCCTCGATGCTGATGATGCGGTCCTCGCGGGGGATGAAGTTCGACACCGCGTTCAGCAGCGTCGTCTTCCCGCTGCCGGTGCCGCCGGACACCAGGATATTGAACCGGTTGAGCATGGCCAGGCGCAGGTAGCGGCCCATGGCCGCGTCGAACGACCCGGTCTGCATCAGGGCGTCGGCCGTGTACCGCAGCTTCGGGAACAGCCGCACGGTCATGTTGCTGCCCGACACCCCGGTGGGCGCCAGCACGGCGTTGATGCGCGACCCGTCGTCGAGCCGCGCGTCGAGCAGCGGGCGCTCGAGCGGGTGCACTTCCTGGCCCAGCGCGTTGGCGATCTGCTCGATGGCGGTGACGAAGTGGAACTCGTTCTGCCAACGGGCGTCGACCCGCTGGAACTCACCGCGCCGCATGATGAAGACGCTGTCGAAGCGGTTCACGAAGATGCCGGTCACGCCGTCGAGGCGGAAGTACGGATCGATCGGCCGCAGGTAGTGGCGCACCAGTTCCCACTGCAAGCGCACCGCGCTGCGGGCCTCCTCGCTCTGCGGATCGGCGGAGGTGGCTGTCATTTCATCCGCCCCAGCTCGCGCCGCAGCGCGTCCACGTTGTCGGCGTGGCGTGCCACCACCTTGGCCATGTCCGCGCCGGCACCCGCGCGGGCCCGCGCCAACGCCTCTTCCTCGGTGCGCAACTCGGTCTCGAGGATGGTGCGCCGCTGGTCGTCGCGCCCCCGCTGGTCGGCCGGGTCCACGCGGTGCGCCGCGGGCTCGCTTCGTGCCGGCCCGCGCAAGGGCGCCGGTTTCGGCGACACCGCCCCATCGAGCGGCGACACCCGCACCCCCACACGCTCGCACGCCCGGGCCCGCGCGTCGTCGTCGCTCAGCAGGTTGGTCACCACCGGCGCGCCACCGTCCCCGGCGGGCGGGCAGCGGTACATCACGGCGTGGGCACCGGCCGGCCACGCGATCGCTGCCGCCAGGATCCAGGGGGGCGGCCGTGTCACCGCGCCTCCCCTGCCAGTGCCGCGGCCCCGTGCAGGGCCACGGCCACCGAGGCCACCGCCACGAAGGTCCACCGCAGCGGCCAGCGGCGCGCGTGGACCGCCCGGTTGCGCCGCACCGCCGGCGCGATCGTGACCCACAACACCGCCGCGTACGGGAACACCGTGGTCGCCATGTCCCCGGGCCGGCCGGCCAGCGACACCCCCAACCCCCACAAGAACAGCAGTGCGTTGAGCGGCAGCGCGTAGGCCAGGAATCCCCGCTCCGGCGGCACGTCGAACAGCACCGGTTCGAGCGCGTCGGCCACATGGAACAGCGCGAGGAGCGACGGCAGCGCCATCGCCCACGACAGCCACGGCGGCGCCAGCACGCTGGTGACGATCAGCGGTGCACAGGCGATCGCGTGGGGCAGCAGCGATTGGCGCAAGCCCGAGCTGTCCACTTCGCCGGCGGCAGCCCGCCGGCACCAGTCGCGGGCCCGGACGATCCACGGCACGGGTGTCGGGGTCATGGGCTCGTCCACTCAGGGCCGCTGCGCCACGGCGGGCGCGAATTCGTCGATGGGCGCCCAGGCCTGCAGCACCATCTCGTCGTCGAGGAACACGTTCATCGGCGTGCCCGGGCGAAGGGTGATCGTGGGCACCAGGTTCAGGTACCGCGCCGCCACCCGCTTGCCGATGTCGGCCAGGCCTTGCGCGATCTCCGCGCCGGCCGACCGCTGCCCGCTCAGCAGGCTCACGGCCGTGGCGGCGTTGTTCTGGTCGGTGCGCTTGGCCGCTTCCACCGCCCCCCAGCCCCCGATCACCCCGTAGGCGACGACCCCGCCGAGCGTGGCGAGGACGTGGCGGTTGACGTCACCGTCGATCGCCGCCACACCGCCCGCATCGAGCATGGCGCTGCGCGTGAGGTCGATGCGCGCGCCGTTCGGCAGGACGAGCCATTGGGCGGCCAGGCCCATGCGCTCGTTGATCGCCTCGTTGACCGGCTTCGGCCGCACCGACGTGCCGAGCACGCGGGTGCCCTTCGGGATCAGGATCACGTCCTGGTGGATGTCGTAGATGTCGCGCGACACCATCGCGCGCCAGCGCCCCTCCCAATCGGAGTTCACTTCCATGTCGAGCACCGCCGCCATGACGGTGCCCACGGGAACGACGTACTCGCCCTCTCGCCGCCCCTCCCCCCGTTCGCGGCGCCGGCTGGCCGACTGGCCCACCACCGCCCCGGAGGCCTGGCCGCTGGGCAGGTCGCGGACGAACGGCGTGGCCAGGTCACCCACCGTCTCGCCCGCCGGGCCACCCGCGCCGCCCCCGGCGCCCGCGCCACCGCCAGTGCCGCCCTGGCGCACGCGGTCGATCGCCTGGCGCAGGCGCTGCAGCGTGCCGTCGGCCCGCCGCCCCCCGGCACCGGATGCCGCTCCCGCCGGCGCGCGCACGTCCGCCTCGGCGCGTGCATTGGCCACCACCATGTCCTGCGATTTGATCGCGGCCAGCGAACGCTTCAGGTCCTCGAGGCGGGCTTCCTCGCGCACGCCATCCTCGGCTGTCTTGCGCGGCGGGGCGGCCACGTCGGCCGGTTCGTCGCGCGGCGCCGGCCGGTCGCGGCGGGCCTGCGCCTCGGCCTGGGCCAGCGCGGCCTTCCGCTGGCGTTCGCTGTCGAGCCGGGCCGCCTCGAGCTTCTGCCGGGCCTCGAAGTCGATGAACGGGTCCTGCGGCACCGGCGGCTTCGCAGCTTCGGCGGCAGCGGGTGCCACAGCCACCTTCGCCGGACCGCGCAAGGCATCCACCAACAGCCCGCCCACCACCAGGGCCCCGAGCACCGACGCGACCAGCACCGCCCGCTTGCCGTGTTGCGCGGCCTGTTCGTCACCGCCCGAACCCGGGGGTTCGGTGTCGTCGTGGCCGGGGCGGGTGAGGTCCGGCGACGGATCGGCGCGGGACGGGCCGTTCACGACGACGCCCCCTCGGCCTTGCGCACCACGTCCATCGACTGCTTGCCGGACTGCAGCGTGAACTTCGGGAAGATGCCGCTCACCTGGTAGGTCCGGGTCGGCGCGTCGTACTGGTATTCGAGCAGCACCGCGCGGCCGTCCACCTCGCCGGTGATCGACATCAGGCCCTGGCCTCCATCCTTGACCCGCACGTACGTGAAGCGGCCGTCGTCGTACACCGACTCCACCTCGCCGCCCGTCCAGCGCGAGAACGTGCCGCTGCGCCATTCGTAGTTGCTGTTGAGCTTCTTGCGGTAGGCCTTGAGCCCTTCGCGAGACTGGCGTTCGAGCTGGGCGTTCCGCTCACGCAGGCTCGTGACCTCGCGCGAGAGCACGCCGGAGCCGTCGTAGCCTCCCGCCTCGGCCTTGGTCCAGGCGTTCCGGGACAGCAGCCCCGCATCGGCCACGATGTACACGCAGTGAGACAGCTCGGCCCCTTCCGGCACACGGGTCACGAGGAACTCGTAGGCATTGCCGCTCTGGCCGATCGCCGAGATCGTGGTCGAACGGCCTTCGGTCGACCGGCTCGTGGGCTTGATGAAGATGCGGTTGTTGATCCAGTCGAGCGCCCACAGCTCCTTGTCGCCCATGATCACGTCGATGCCGTTCTCGGGCAGTGCGACGTGGATCTGCTTGTACGGTTGTGCCACCAACCGGATGATGTCGCCGCGTTGCCAGTGCACGGTGCGGCAGCTGAGGGCCGGCTCGTTGCCATGGGCACGGTTGGCCGCGCGGGCCTGTACCGCGCGGGTGGTGGCCGCCGCGCGGCGTGGGGCCACCGGCGCGTCGTCGGTGGCAACGGCCGCGGGAGCGGGAGCGGGCGCCGCCTTGGCTGGCGGCGGCGCATCGAACGGCGTCTGCTGCGCGACCGCACACGCGGCGGCAAGGCCGAAGCAGGCGGCCATCAGGCGGGCCGCCACGAGGGTGGACAGGTTTCTCATCGGATGCAGGGCTCCATGGCGGGGGGTGTCAGGATGCGGCGCCGGACTTGTCGTCGCGCGGCACCGGGGTGGGGTCTTCCTTCAGGTCGAGCGACAGGATCTCGAGCCCGAGCGGGTTGGCGACCAGCGCGTTCTTGTTCGCACCGATCTCGTCCTTGCCCTTGATGCGCCAGCCCACCTGCACGATCGCGTTGCGGCGGTCGAGCACGGTGCCATCGGACTTGCGCTCGGTGAACGTGGTGAAGACCAGGGACTCGTAGAGGGTGGAGTCGGCGCGCTCGGGGATGTGCACCGGGGTCTGCGTGCGGTGTTGCACCACGCGCACGCGCACATCGCGTTCGAGGCAACGCGACTTGCATTCGGTGAGTTCAGCCGCCACCCGCGCGGCGTTGTAGTCCTCGGCCCCGAGGAACTGCGCCGACAGCTTCGGCGACAGGAAGAAGCCCACGAAGCGGTAGTCCGCGGTGATCGTGCCTGCCACCTTGCGGTAGCGCTTCTCGATGAACTCGCTGAGCTTCGACTCCAGCGTCGTCTGGAAGAACTCGACCGGCCGCACGCGGTCGGCGAACTCGACGGTGTAGGCGCCCGACGGGTCCAGCTTGACCCAGGCCACCCGCACGTTGTTGGCGAAGCGGCTGTCGGCCGCGTACCAGCCGAAACAGACGAACAGCGTGATGGCCCCGAGCATCACGAACGCGACGAACCAGCGCGCCCGGTCCGCGGTGGTCGCCGCGAGCAGGTCCAGGCGCGAATGCGCGCGCACCTTGTGGATCACCGCCTCGGGCACCAGGCCGTCTTCCTGGCGTCCCGGCCTCGGCGCACGCGGCTCGGCCGGCTTGCGTGCCAGTTTCGCGGCCTTCGCGGTTCCGGACTTGTTGAACAGGGACATCGGCGACTTTCACGGTGAGGGGCTCCCTGTCCAGTCGCAACGCCGGTGCCATGTGGGCCGCCCTCGCGTCGTGGCATGCGAAACACGAGGTGCGTCAGGCAGTTAGCGCAGCCAGGTGAGCGACCGGATGCCGCCGGCGCTGTGCGGTTCTTCGCACGGCGCGCATTCGGCGCGGCGATCGGCCGCACGTCCCCCAACAAGAAAAGGGCCGCAAGGGACACCCCTTGCGGCCCCGCGGGCGAGGAACACCACCGGGCCCGCGCCCCATTCACCGGAACTGGCGCCACGCCCCGACCCGCCCGAAAAAGGAAGGCCACGCGGTCTCCTTTCCCTGCCCGGTGGCAGTCCGGCGCCGCACATGACACGGCCGCCGGTGCCACGTGTGTAGGCCAAGGCGCGTGACACGCAAGCCACTCCGGTCAATGAGGCTCGCCGCTGAGCATGGGTGCGAAGGCCAGGCTCTCCAGGCTCGGCTCCGCGAGTTCGTCGAGCACCTCGCGGGCGAGCGCCGCGTGCACGGTGCGGCCATCCGCCACCAGGCTCGCGAAGCCCCAGAGCACCACGTGCTCCACGATGTCCGCACCGCTGCGCAGGCCACCCGTTTCGCCCGCACGCATCATTCGCAATGCGCGCAGGCAGTTCCTCAGTTCTCGTGCCGTCATGTCGGTTCTCCTCGAAGTCAGTCGGTTCGGCCGGCCACGGCCGGTCTTCTTGCCGGCCCTGGCCGGTCTTCTTTCAGTTCGATACAGCTGCTCTGCGTATAGGGTGCAACGCCCAAACGCCAAGGGCTGCCGCCGTGACGCCCGGTAACGCACCGTGCACACCGTGGTGCATGCGCCGCTGCTGGCGTTACGGGCTTTCGTAGATGCCTGAAAAAAAGAACGGCAGTACGCTTCTTCACATGAACGTCATCCTTCTCCACCACGACAGCCAACAGCGTTCCGAACTCGCGGCCCAGCTGCGCGAAGGCGGCCTCGACGTCCAACCCGTCACGAGCAGCGACGACCTGCTGGCCGCGGTTGCCTGCGGCGCAGCCGGCGCGGTCGTCACCGACCTCGACGTGCCCGGCGTGCACGAAGGCATGGAGCTGCTGTCGCAGTGCCGCGCCATCGACCCGCAGCTGAGCCTCATCGCCTTGTGCGCCCGCAACGACGCGGCCACCGCGGTCGAGGCCGTGCACCGCGGCGCGTGCGACGTGCTCACGCGGGAACGCCTGCCACGCCTCGTGCTGGCCTGCCGCCAGGCCTTGCGCGCACGCGAGATCGCGTTGCAGGCCCGCGGTGGCACCGACGCAGCCGAGGACGACGACGCGGAAGGCGCGGAAGCCGGCATCCCCTCCATCCAGGCGATGCTGCGGGGCAACCACCCGGCCATCGCACGGTTGCGCCAGACCCTGCTGCGCCTCGCACGCATCGAGACCGACGTGCTCGTGAAGGCCGAGACGGGCTGCGGCAAGGAAGTGGTCGCCCGGTGCCTGCACGACTTCGGTCCACGCCGGAACAAGCGCTTCGTGGCGATCAACTGCGGCGCGATTCCCGAGAACATCTTCGAGAGCGAGCTGTTCGGCCACGAGGCCGGGGCGTTCACCGGCGCGGCCAAGCGCCGCATCGGCAAGCTCGAACATGCCGCCGGCGGCACGGTGTTCCTCGACGAGATCGAAAGCATGCCGATGTCGATGCAGGTCAAGCTGCTGCGCGCGTTGCAGCAACGCACCATCGAGCGCGTGGGCGGCAACGAGCCCATCCGGCTGACCTGCCGCGTGGTGGCGGCCACGAAGGACGACCTGCTCGCGCTCGCACGCACCGGCCGCTTCCGCATGGACCTGTACTACCGCATCAACGTGATCGAACTCGACATGCCGCCGCTGCGCGAACGGCGTGGCGACATCCCGCTGCTGGCCGAGTCGTTCGCCCGCGAGGCGATGCGCCGGCACGGTGTCCCGGTGACCGACCTCGTGCCCGACTTCGTGTGCCGGCTGATGGCGCGCGACTGGCCCGGCAACGTGCGCGAGCTGCGCAACGCGGTCGAACGGCACGTGCTCGGCATGCCCGAACACCGCGGCATGGCCGACGAGCCAGCCACCCAGTCGCTGCCGCAGCTGGTGGCGTCGTTCGAGCGGATGGTCATCGAACAGTGCCTGCGCATGTGTGGCGGCTCCGTCACCCGGGCGTCGGAGGCCCTCAGCGTGCCGCGCAAGACGCTGTACGACAAGCTGACCCGGTTCAGCGTCGACCCCGCCACGTTCCGCTCCGAGGTGCCGGTCAGCTACGCGGTGCCGGGCGACACGGCCTGCTCGCTGATGCAGTGACCGCCTGACGGCGGTCAGGGGGTCAGGCCAGCGCGATGTCGCGCGTGATCCCTGCCGCCTCGAGCCCCTCGCGCAAGGCCTGCAACGCGGCCACCTGGACCTGCCGGATGCGCTCGCGGGTCACCCCGCCCAGCGCACTCAGCTGCTGCAGCGTGAGTTCATCGGAGCCATCGAGGCCGAACCGGGCCACGATCACGTCGCGCTGCCGCGCGGGCAGGCGCGCCACCAGCTCATGCAGCAGCCGTGCGAGGCGCGGGGCATCGTGGCGCGCGGCCACGTCGTCGAACACGTCGGCCTCCAGGTGCCCGACCGAGGCCAACTGGGCCTCGCTGTCGTCGCCATCGATCGCGACCTGCGTCACCAGCGGCGCGGGCGCGCTGTCGCTGAAGTCGACGGCCTCCGCATCGTGGGCGTCGGCCCAGTGCTGCCAGGCCTCTCGTCCCGCACGCTGCTGGGCGCGCAGCGGTGGCCGCACGATCGGCACCTGCGTGGCGATCGCCGTCTGCAGGTAATAGCGGATCCACCAGCCCGCATAGGTCGAGAAGCGCAAGCCCCGCTCGGCCTCGAACTTGCCGAGTGCGACGAGCATGCCGACGTTGCCTTCCTCGATCAGGTCCAGCAGGTCGAGGCCTCGGTGGCTGAACGGACGCGCCATTGCGATCACGAGACCGAGGTGATGGCAGATCAGCCGGTCGCGTGCGCCGTCCTGACCGTCGGCCATGGCCGACAGCAGCTCGAACTCGCGCTCGGGCGCCAGCCGCTCATAGCGCCGCACCTCGCGGAGGTACAGCGTCATCAACGTCGGCAGGCGCGCATCTTCGCGCGCCTCGGAGGCCCACTCGGGCGCGTCCGCGCCCGATCCGTCGGCCAGCAGCGGGTCGTGCGGACCGTTCACCGTGCAACGGCCCGCGTGTCAGCGCGCCGGACGCAACGCCGCGTCGGCCCCGAGGTCTCGCTCGACCACGCGCGGCGACACCGGTGGGGCCACGTCGGCCGGCGGCGGCGTCACACACGCGGCAAGCAGGAGCGGCGGCAGGATGGTTGCAGCCAGGAGGCGGAGGAAGCGGGTCATCAGGGTTCCTTCGATTCGTCGGTGACGTGGCGTTCGATCGCCACGAGGCGGTGGGTGTGGTCGACCACGAGGCGGTGGTCCTCGCCGATGAGCAGCAGCACGGCGGACTCGATGCTCATGACACCGGCGTTCGCAACGATCGGCGAGACCGGCCTGCGCAGCACCGTGGCGCTGGCGAGCGGGTCTACCGTGCGGTCGGTGATGCGGTAGCGCACCGGCATCAGCACCGATGCGATCGCGTCGCCAACCGTGTTCGTGCGCGGGTCGAACGCCACGAAGGTGCCGACCTTCAGCGGGTTGACCTTGGGCAACGCGGCCGCCACCTCCTGCGCCTGCACGGGTTCCGGGATCGACGCGAGTGCGATCAACGCGGCCGCCGCGGCCAGCACACACCAGCGCAGGAGGGCGCGGGCCTCGGACGGCATCTGGGTGGCACTGCGTGCGGTGCGTTTGAGGAAGGTGGTGAGTGGCATCGGCGGGTTCCGGGTCGTGCTGTCGATGACCTCTTCGGGCGCAACCCTCGTGCCAGCCACCGGGCGCTGGCGTGTGCGGGAGAAGACAGCACAACGGCGTGCGGCAATCCGCCCGCCTCGCCGCGCCGTGTGCGCCGTTCCGCACGGCCCTTGACTCCCGGATCCACCGCCCTACACCCCGAATGCCACCCACCGTGGCGTGGCAACCAACGCCAGTTCCCTTCTGGGAACGAACGTGGTCACTTCAACCCAGGAAGGATGTGATTCGGGTGTCCAGCACTCGTGTCGACATCGAGCTCCACCTCCCCCGTCTCCTGGAGACGGAGGGCTTCCGGCTGGTCCTCGCGGACGAAATTCTGCGGGGCCAGGTCACCGCGCTCCTGACCCACGGCTATCGCCGGGCGAAGAAGGAGTTCGACCGCTCCGTCCTCGGGTCCTACCCGCTGGACACGGTCGTCATCGTCGGCACCCGCAAGGGTGACGACGAGCCGGTGCTCACGGTCGCACTCAAGATGGTGCGCCACCTCAATGCCCTTGAGCCCCGCCTCGAGGTGGACGCCAAGGCGCTCCTCGGCGACGAGGAGTTTGGCAAGCTGCAGGTGCCCGCCGCCGTTGCGGCGCGGGCAACGTGCAGCATCTCCGGCATGTACCCGTCAGCGCGTCCGGCCATCCTCAACCTGGCTGGCGTGCTGGGCAGCCGTGTCCAGCTCAGCTTCAACCCTGAGTCCAACGGCATTGCCAGCAACCTCGAGCCCCTGGGCTACTCGGTGCACAAGGTTCCGAAGGAACTCGCCAAGAAGGCGGTCTTCCCCGGACCGCAGGTGGTGACCCGTCTCGACGAGTCCCACTTCCGCTCCACCACGGCCCAGTTGGCGGCCCGGATGTTCGGCGGCGCCATGCCGCTGGCCGTCTGGGGCGAGGAAGCGCGCCTGAAGCTGGAAGAGCTGGGCGGCAAGGCCTGGTTCTGATCCATCCAAGCGGGGTGCCATCCATCCGGATGGCACCCCGTCCCAACCCAACTCCACTGGAAGGTGGTGATCGGCGCATGTCGAACGACAAGCGTCAGCTTCTCAAGGCCCGCGGTTTTGCCGCGGCCGCCGCGACCGGAACGGTCGCGTTGCAGAACATCCTCCGGATCCTGAAAGGTGACGGCTTCGGGGTGTTGTTCCTCGTCTTCCTGCGCTACGCCGGCGCCGTGGCCATCAGCTCCGTGCTGGTGATCCGGCACGTGCCGACGCCGGCAGGGGCACGCCACAAGCTGCTGTCGCGGTTCCGACTCAAGGATCGCGCGCAGTCCAAGCGGCTGAGCATCCGGGGATACCTGATGTTCGGCGTCTCGCTCGGCGTGGTTGTCGGGGCCCTGTTGCTGAACAACACGCAGTTCACCACCATGAGCCTGGGCACCGTCTCGGTGTTCGTGCAGCTGATCGGTTACAGGTTCTTTGACATGGTCATCGACCGCCCGGTCTACCTGGTGATCTCGATCATCCTGTCCGCCATCGGCGTCGGCTTCACCGCTGCGTCCGACTGGACCGACATCGTTGCCATCAGCACCGGTTTCGCTGTCGTGGTGTTCACCTCGGTGTGCAACGCGACGAACCAGCTGTTGGGCAAGCGCGCGAACGAGTTCGGAGACAACCGTTACCTGGTGATGTTCTATCAGAGCATCGTCGGGTTCATCGCGTCCCTGAGCGCGATCGTCCTCAGCCTCGTGAACGCGTGGACCCTGCTCACCCGGGGAAACCTTCCTTGGCACACGCTCGCTCCGCTGGTCCTGGGGGTGTGCGTGCTCGGATTCCTCCCCGCGCTGTGGCTCCACCGTTCCACCGAACAGGTGTCGCCCGGCCGGGTGTCCGCCGTCGCCATCATCCAGATGCCGATCGGGTTCATGATCGACTGGCTCGGGTTCGACATCTTGCCGAACACGTTCGGTTGGATCGCGATCTCGCTCCTCGTCGGCGGTGCGTACTGCTCGATCCGGGCCAACCAGCCCGTTGACAAGCAGAAGCCTTGACCAAGTGACCTGCCGGCACCCGTGATCCTCACGGGCGCTGGTCGGTCTTTCGGGCTGGCACGAAGTAAGCAAGCAGGTCAGTGTCGGCGCGTGTGATTCACACCCGCCGGCCTGCCCTGTCAAACGTCGCCTTGTGTCGGATCCTGATTTTTCGGGACCCGGTGCTGTTTCAGGTGGCAAAGGGCACGGTGCTGGAAAGGGAGTCTTCTCCCGATCCAGCCCGTGCCTTCTTTCGTTCAGGGCGGCCACCCTCATCGAACCCAGGAGAAGATCCATGACGGAAGCTACGAACCGCAAGAGCGCAGGTGGCAAACACACCACGGCGGGCCAGGCCCGCGACAAGACCGGCGACCGCTGGCTCCCCATCGCCGACGGCGTGATGGACGCCGTGTCGAAGGTGCGCACCGACGTGCAGAAGCGGACCAAGATGCGCCCCGACCTCTCGGTGGTGGTGGCGGCGATGCTGCAACACGCCAGCACGTCGCCGGACGTGGCCGACGCGGTGGCCCGGCACGCCTTCGACGTCTACACGAAGGCCCTGTCGAACCGCGAACCCGGCGTCACGCCGGAGCCTGAGCCAGCAGCCACGACCTGAACGCCGCGACCTCGGACGTCTCGGTGCGCGACCGCGGCACACACAGGTAGTAGCCGCGGTTCGTCGACACCGTCAGGTCGAACGGCATGGCGACGCGGCCCTGCCCCAGGTCCTGCTCGATCAGGCACCGCTGGACCACGGCCACGCCGAGCCCGGCGGCCGTGGCTTCGATCAGGCCGGCGGCGAGGTCGAACGCCGGGCCGAGGCGCAGGCCCCGTGTGTCGACCCCATGGGCCGCGCACCACACCGCCCAGTTGTCGGGGTAGTTGGTGTGGTGCAGCAGCGGGTGCCGGAGCAGGTCGGCCGGTTCGCGCATCTGCGCGGCGATGCGCGGGTGGCAGATGGGCACGATCTCACGGCCCACGATGTAGGTGGCCTTCACGTGTGCGGGCCACCGGCTCGTGGACGTGAGGCGGGTCTGGAGCCAGCAGTCCACGTCGTCGCGGCGGAAGTCGTCGTCCTTCCAGTACGGCTTGAAGACGATGTGGAGGTCGGGGTGTTGGGCCTGCAGCGAGGGCATGCGCGACACAAGCCAGCGCATGTTCAGCGACGAGATTGCGCTGACCCGCAGCTCGCGCGGCCGTCCGCCACGACGGGCCGGCACCGCCGCTTCGAGTTCGGCCAGCGGCTTGTGCACGCGGTCGTAGTAGCACCGGCCTTCGGGGGTGGTGCGCGCGCCGGTGCCGCTGCGTTCGAGCAACACGAGGCCCAGGCGGGCCTCGAGGCGCAGCACCGCGCGGCTGATGGCACCCTGGGTCACCGACAGGCGCTCCGCGGCACGCGAGAACGTGCCCGTCTCCACGACGGCCGTGAAGGCATGCAACTCGATCAGCGAAGGCGAAAGGATGCGCACCCGCGGTATTACATCACGACATGGCTTCATGCCGGTTCGTCGATGGACGTGATGTGGCCCGTCGATCACAGTCGTGCCACTTCATGAACGAACGGAAAGCGACCCCCATGAGCCTCACCCGCCGGCGCCTCGTGCTCTCGTCCACCACCCTCGGGGCCCTGGCCCTCGCGGGCCGCGCCACGGCGGAGACCGCGCGCTTCCCCGACCGCCCCATCACGCTGATCGATCCGTTCGCTGCGGGCAGCAACACTGACTATTTTTCACGGGCCATCGGCGACGAGCTGGCCAAGCTGCTCGGCCAGCCCGTGATCGTGGACAACCGCTCCGGCAGCGGCGGCGCGCTCGGGGCCGAGGCCGTCGCCCGGGCGAAGCCGGACGGCCATGTGCTGGGCCTCGCGTCCGTCAGCACCCTCGTCTCCAACCCGGCCGTCAACAAGTCGCTTCGCTACGACCCGCTGAAGGACTTCGCCCCCGTCACCACCCTGGTCACGCTGCCGAGTGCCACCGTCGTGCTCGGAAACTCGCCGATCAAATCGCTGCCCGACCTGATCAATGCCGCGCGCGCCAGGCCGGAGGCCGTCTCCTTCGCGAGCCCCGGGGCCGGGTCGGCCGGCCACGTGTTGCTCGAACAGTTCGCACACCTCGCCGGCGTCAAGTTCCTGCACGTGCCTTACCGCGGCAGCGGCGCCATCCTCAACGACCTGTTCGGCGGGCAGATCGAGGTGGCAAGCGACAACATCCCGTCGTTGCTGCCACACATCAAGAGCGGGCGGCTGCGCGCGCTCGCGGTCCGGGACGTCAAGCGCGTGCCCCAGCTGCCCGACGTGCCCACCTTCAAGGAACTCGGCTTCGGGACCATCAGCCAGCCCTTGTGGTTCGGCCTCGTGGCCCCGGCGGCCACCCCGCGCGACGTGGTGAAGCGGCTGAACGAAGCCACGCTGCAGGCGATCCGCACGCCGTCGTTCATCCAGAAGACCGAGGCCGTGGCCGGCACCTGCACACCCAGTTCGCCGGAGCAGTTCCAGGCGCTGATCGCGCAGTGGCTCGAGTCGTTCAAGAAGACGGTGCAGGTCGCCAACATCACCATCTGATTTCACCGTGAACCTGACCGACTGGATCTCCGTCGTGGACGGGCGGCCGGGCCTGGCGCTGCCGCTCGTCTGCGACTCGCCGCACAGCGGCGTCGACTACCCGGCCGACTTCGGCCATGCGCTCCCGCTGGCGGACCTCCGCACGGGCGAGGACACCCACGTGGAACGCCTGTGGGGGCACGCCCCCGAGGTCGGCGCGACGCTGGTGTGCGCCCGGTTCCCCCGCACCTACATCGACCCGAACCGGCCGCTCGACGACCTCGACCCGACCATGCTCGCCAGCCCCTGGCCACGGCCGCTGCACCCGTCGCGCAAGTCCGAGCTGGGGTTCGGCCTCGTGTGGCGGCACGTCCGGCGCGGCGCGGCCATCTACAACCGCAAGCTGTCGGTGGACGAGGTGCAGCGGCGCATCCGGTTCGCGTGGTCGCCGTACCACGCGGCCCTCTCGGACGCCCTGTCACGGGCCATGGCCACCTACGGCGCCTGCTGGCACCTCAACCTGCATTCGATGCCCCATGACGCGTACGAGCGGCTCGGCGTCAGCTCGGCCACGCCGCTTGCGGACTTCGTGCTCGGCGACCGCCATGGCACGAGCTGCGATCCGGAGTTCGTCGAGGTGGTGGCGCAGGCGCTGGCGGCCCACGGCTTTCGCGTCAGCCTCAACGACCCGTACAGCGGCCAGGAGCTGGTGCGCCTTGCGGGCGACCCGGCGCGGAAGCGCCACAGCCTGCAGGTCGAGATCAACCGTTCGCTGTACATGGACGAGACAACCCGCGAACCGAACGCCCATTTCGAGGACGTGCGCGAGAGCCTCGCGAGCGTGCTCGAAGAGATCGCCAGGTATGTGCGCCTGCGCGTGACCTGAACGCCCCGCGGGGAAGGCGCGCCGGAATCGATGCAACTCAGGGAGAACACACCATGGAGATCGAAACGCCGCCAGAGCGCGAGACCTTCCGGATCGCCCCGCGCCCGGCCCACGCCGGCCTGCCGCTGTTCGGCGCCGCACCGCGGCCGGCGGGCGCGCGGGTGCAGGCGGCGCCACCGCTGCTGCGCCGCCTGCTGGAAGCCGGCGACGACAACACACGCCGGCAACTCGTCCGCGAAGCCGTCGCGGCACTCGGCTTCCAGTCCCTCGGCAGTTGCTGGGTGACCCTTCGCCACGCGTGGCCCGAAGCCTTGCCGAACGAGAAGGCATGGACGGACGGGGACTGGGTGCGGCAGTACCTCGGCGAGGCGTTCTTCGAGATCGACCCCCGCATGCACGAGGCCACGCAGACCGGCGTGCCCTGTGTGTGGCACGTCGACGAACTGGAACGCCGTGCCCCGCTCGGAACCCCTCGGGCCCGCGTGGCGCGGTTCGTGTCGGCACTCCGGCACAACCGCATGCACAGCGGGGTGCTGTTCGCCCTGCCGGGCCATGGCCTCCACGAGCGGCACATGGTGGGCCTGCTGTCACCGGCATCAGGCAGCCACTGGATCAACGACCGGGTGTTGCAGCAGGCCTGGGCCGTCGCGTTTTCGGTCCACCAATGCCAGCTCCACCAGGGCAGCACGGCGCCGTCCGAGGATGACCGCGCCGGACTGACCGCGGTGCAGCACCACATCCTGAGCCGGCTGGCCACCGGTGAAAGCGACAAGGCCATCGCGGCCGGGCTGGGCCTGTCGTTGCACAAGGTGGACTACCACATGCGGCTCCTGCGCAAGCGGTTCGGCGTACGCAACCGCCTGCAGTTGAGCCAGGGCGCGGCCCGCCTCCTCGCAAGGTGATCCCCGTGCGGTGCGTCACACGGCGCACCGCACCTTGTGCGGAAACCTGCACGCGCCAGGCCGGTCCGCCACGCCCCGTTTCCCGGGTGGCGCGGGGCAGCGGCCCTCGATGCGCAGGGCCTGGGGACATCTGGCACGGGACTCGCACAACACCGGCACCCCGTCAGCCCAGGAAACCCGCCCGATGGCCAGCCGCACCGACCCCAGCCTGCACGAAGTCAAGATCTTCGCCCGCGAGGACACCATCTGGGGCATCCCCAGCAAGCAGTTCCTCGGCGCCGCCGTGATGACCATCGCGATGGTCACGCAGATCCCGATCGTGTTCGGCCTGGCGATGGGTGCGCTGATGTTCGGCGTGCTCTTCGCGATCTACAACGACGACCCCCGTGCGCTGATCGCATGGCAACGCTCGTTCGGCCGCCCGGTGCGGTGGTCGGCGTCGCCACCGGCGAACCGGCCGGTCACGGTGCTGCCGTTCAACGAATGACAGCCGTTCCCCTTCCACCTTCACTTCAGGAGACCCTCACCATGTCGATCCCCCGCGCCCCGCTGTCCCGTTACCTGACACCCCAGGCCCTGGCCTGGATGAGCGGCTTCATGCTGTACTTCGCTTGCGGTTCGGCACACGCGGCCGGCGCCGACTTCGGTGCCGTCAAGAGCTTCCTGCAGGTGTTCCTGAACTTCATGACCGGCCCGTTCGGCAAGGCCGTCGTCATCATCTCGATCGTCGCGGCTTTCGCCACCTGGGTGTTCGCACCGAAGGACGGCATCTTCGGGCCCATCCTTCGGGTCGTGGTCGCGGGCATCGCGATCCTGAACGCCTCGGCGTGGGTCGGCCAGCTCGGCGCGGGCGCCGACTTCACCCTCTGACGAATCCCGACGGACCCGTCAACCATGGGCGCACGCGACAAGATCGGGTCGGTCCTCGACCTGCACAGCTGCTACGGCATCTACAACGGCTTCGTGCTGACCAAGACGGGTTCGCTGATGGGGGCCATCGAGCTGTCGGGGCGCGACCCCGACGGCATGGCCCCCGAAGACCACGAGGGGCTGATGCACGTGGCCCGCGTGATCTACGGCAAGCTGCCGAAGAACATCGCCGTCACGCAGTACTACACCCACCACGAGGGCGCGACGGTGTCGCTCGCCCGGCGGAGCCACCCGATCAGCGACCTGATGTCGCGCCGCCGGGCCGAGTTCCTCAACGGGCGTGACCTCTGCGACTCGCGGCTGGTGCACTACTTCGAGATCCTGCCGCCGGAGAACACCAACAAGCTCGACATCACGGGCCTGCTCAAGCACCTGGCGATGTCGGCCGTGAGCGCGTCGAGCCGCCGCGTGGTGCAGCAGGCGCTGTCCAAGCAGGGCGGCCTGGTGTTCATCGCCGAGCAGCTCGAACGCCTGTCGTGGACCTTGCGGGACACGCTGGCGGTGGTCAGCGCCAAGTGGTCGGGCATGATGTCCGCCGACCCGCTGGAAGTCGAGGAGATCTGGGCCCACGCCCGGTTCCTCGCCACGCTGCAGCCGCACCGCCTCGGCACCGCCCCGCTCGAGACGCCACCGCTGACGAACTGGGACCACTTCCTGACCAGCGGCGACATCCGACACCTGCGCGTGGCGAACATGGACGTGCTGAAGATCGAAGACGTCGAGCACCGGTACGTGAAGATCGGCGCGGTGAGCCGCCTCGGCAGCCCGGTGCGCGAGGGCCTGTGGGGCCATGGCGAGGATTCGCCCGCGCGCCTGCGGGGCAACTACGTGCTGATGCACCGCTTCGTGCCGTTCAACGAGTTCCGCCGTTCCATGCTGTTTCGCAGCAAGCAGACCGAACTCGAACGGTCGGCCATCAGCCCGTGGGACGTCATCCAGGGCAACGAGCGGTCGCTCGACGAGAAGCGCGTGACCATGAAACCCGCGATCGCGCAGAAGATCGAGGAACTCGGCGAGGCCGAGGCCCTCGACGAGGTCTGGGGCCACGGCCACAGCTTCGTCGCCGCGTTCCACACCGACCCGGCGAAACTGCGCGAGACGGTGCTGTCGCTCGACCGCGCGTGCTCGAACGTCGGGCTCTCGCTGGTGTGGGAGGGCGTGGACCTGCCGTATGCGTACCAGACGATGCAGCCCGGCGGCCAGCACAAGAGCATGCGCGACATGGTCATCAACGGCACCCAGAGTGCCGCGGCGGCCCTCGTGTACCAGAGTGCCCTGGGCCAGCCCTACGTGGAAGACCTCGGTGGCGAGGAGGCCCAGTACGTGATGGAAAGCCGCGACGGCCGGCCGTTCCACTTCAGCAACTTCATCGGCGGCCGTGCAATGCTGATCGGCATCGGCCCGATCCGCAGCGGCAAGACGTTTTTCAAGAACACGCTGGCCACCCACTTCCTGAAATACGGCGGGGTGATCCGGGCCATCGACATCGACCCCGGCACCGAGACACTGGCGCAGGCTTTCGGTGCCGACGGCGGCATCTTCCGCGTGACGGCCGACGGCACCAACGGCCTGAACCCGTTCGTGAACTACCAGGGCGACGGCGACATGCCGTTCATCGTCCACATGACCGAGCTGCTCGTGCAGATGATGCAGGCGAACGACGACGCCGGCCTGCAGCAGCTCGCGCACAACGAGCAGGAGTACCTGGACGGCGCGATCCGCAAGACGCTGCTGCTGCCGCCCGAGATGCGCACGCTCGACTCGCTGGTGGCCCACATGCCGATGCAGCTCGCGCAGAAGTTCACGCGCTGGACACGTGGCAACGACCCGCAGATGTCCGGCCGCTACGCCCCGCTGTTCGCCGCGGAGAAGGACGGCGCAGGGGGACTCGACAAACGGGTCGCGGTGTTCAACCTGCAGGCCGTGCGCGACGATCCGAACGCGATGGGGCCATTGCTGCTCGAACTCTTCTACCGCATCACCCGTGCATTCGAGGACCCGCGCCGCCGCGGCATCCCGAAGGAACTCCACGTCGACGAGTGCCACCACGCGCTGCGCCTGCGGGTGTTCGCCGAGTACCTCGTGGCGAAGGTGCGCACCTGGGGCAAGTGGGGCGCGGGCGTCCAGCTGTGGACACAGTCGCCGGAAGAGCTGCTCAACAGCGAGAACTGGGCGGCCGTGCGAAGCGCAGCCAGCACGTTCGTCTTCATGGCCGACTCGAAGATGGACGACAGCCTGTACCTCGAGACCTTCCCGTTCCTGCAGGCCGGCGAATGCGAGGCGATCCGCGGGCTGATCCCGAAGCAGCAGGCCTTCATCGTGCAACCCGAACTCGGCATCGCGAAGATCGTCAACCTGAAGGTGGAGCCCGAGCAGTACGTGATGAACACGTCGCACCCGCGCGAGGCCGCGATCCGCACCGCACTGATCGAGGAACACGGCTACGAGCGTGGCATCCAGCTGACGCTGAAGCGCTTCCGCGAGGAAGGGGTGCTGCCGTGACGCGGTTCTGGACGGTGCTGCTGGCGGCCGCGTTCCTCGCCGTCGCGCCGGCACGCGCCGACGACAGCGACGACCTGGAAGCGCTGCTGGACGACATCGATGCGCTGCCGGTGGCGGCGATCGAGGCCGACCCCGAAGGCTGGGCCGAGGTGCTCGCCCTGCTCGACGCCCACCTGCGCGACACCGGCGCCACCCCGGCCCCTCCGGCGGCCGCGGCCGCGGTGGCGGACGATCCCGGCCTGGCCACGGCCCTGCGCCGCCTGATCGCGGCCCACCGCGACATCGACCCGACGGACCACACCTCGCGGCTGTTCGCGGCCGGCGTCGAGCCGGGGGCACCGCCACCAGCGGCGGGGGACGCCCTGGCCGACCTGGCACGCAGCGGCGCGGGCCTTCCGGGATCGATCGACTTCGGTGCGATGCAGGCCTTCGTGGCGTCTACCGACGGCGGCCCGCTGATGCGCCAGGTGGAGGTGCTCAACGCCCGGGCCCCGGACGGCGCGGCCATGACACAAGGCGTGCGCGAATCGGTGGACCGCCTGCGCGGCAGCCTCGCACAGTCCGGCCGCGAACTGCTGGACGTGCGGTCCGCCGCCGCCGCGATGGCCGGCCGGCTCGCCACCCTCGACGGGATCGTGCAGCGCGCGGCAGCCATCGCCGGCGGCGACCTGGACGCCGGCCCGGCCAAGCTGGCCCAGCTCCGCGGCGAGCTGGCGGGCATTCGCGTGCGGCAGGCCGGCCCGGCGACACCCGCCCAGGCCCTGCCCGTGGCGCCCGCCGAACGCAGCGCCCTCGTGCAGCAGATCAGCCAGCAACTGCAGGCGCTGCAACAGGCCGGCCGCGGCCCGGTGCAGGCCCTGCAGGTGGGCCGCTGCGAGCTGTACCTCGCCGTGCTCGACACGCTGGAGCGCGAGGAACAGGTGCGCGCCGCCGTGCTGCAGCAGGGCCGCACCGCCTCGCTCGCGCTGCAGCAACTCGACAGTGAACGCCGCCGCCTGACACGTTCCGTGGAGCGCTCGCCCACCCCATGACACGCCTCACTGCCCTGCTGTTGTGCCTGCTCGCATGGAGCCTGCCCGCCCAGGCGGCCACCATTCCCGCGCTCCACGAGGTGTTCACATCGTTCGAGACGGTGTCGCAGCAGATCACGGACAACATCAACACCGCGCTCGGCACGAGCCAGGTGGAACGTGTGGTCAACGTGCTGTTCGTCGCCCTCGGCTCCATCCTGTTCATCTGGCGCTTCGCCGGTTTCGCCTTGCGCGGCTTCGACATGCTGGACCTGCTGACGCTCACGATGACGTTCGTGCTCGTGTACATCCTGCTGACCGGCTACAAGGCCATCTTTCCGCCGGTGTTCGATGCTGGCCGCTACGTCTCGGACGTGCTGGGCAACGGCATCACCGGGCGGCCCCTCGGCACGAGCATGGCCGAGTCGATCTTCAACATGATCATCCAGGTGAAGTTCGAGGTGTCGTGCAGCGGGTGGGACTGTATCGGGGCATCGATCATCGCGTTCCCGGCCACCGTGACGGCGTACCTGATGGTGCTGGTGCTCGGCGTGATCGCCACACTCGTGGAGCTGTGGACGATCTGGGGCTTCCAGATCGCCTACGCCGTGGGCTGGGTCACCATCCCGTTCCTGCTGTTCGAGCGCCTGGCGTTCCTGTTCGACGGCTGGCTGAAGTTCCTGTTCGGGCTGGTCGTCTACGTGATCGTCGCGAAGATCAACCTCGCCCTCGTGCTGCTCGGCATGGAGATCCTGTTCAACGTGGAGGGCAGCACCGGGCCGGGTTCGATCGACCCGGTGCAGATCACGGGCTTCTTCGACGTCGTGGGCATGTATGTGTTCATGGGCATCGGCGTGGCCACGCTGTACTCCACCGGCAAGTTCGCCTCGTCGATCGTCAACTCGGCGGCCGGCGGTGGCGTGGGCGAGATGGTGCAGAAGACCGCGCAGGCTGCCGCCAAGCTCGCGGGCCAGGTGGCCGCGCTGTGACCGCCGTGTCCCGGTCCGCGCGCGGCGCGGCGTTCTCTCTGGTGCTGATCGCCCTGGTGTGCGTGGCGCTGCCGGCACACGCCGGGCTCGGCGACGCGTTCTCCGTGGTGGACAAGTACGAGACCCAGATCGTCGAGCGTGTCACCCAGGTGGTGAAGGGCCCGGAGATGAAGCGGGTGATCGCCACCCTGTTCACCGTGATGGCCGCCTCGCTGTTCCTGATGAAGTGCGCCGGCTGGGCACTGCGAGGCTTCCAGCTGGACGACATGGTCTACACGATGATGCAGATCCTGCTGACCGGCGCGATGATCTCGTCGTTCCCGGTCGTGGTGCCGGCCATCTTCGACGCGTCGCTGTACGTGGGCCACATCATGCTGTCGGGCATCACCGGGCTGTCGTACGACCCGCAGCACGCGTCCACGCTGCCCCGGGCGCTCGTGCAAATGATGGTCGACTACGGCAAATCGCTGCGGCCGGACTGCCCCGACTCGGTGCTCGATTGGCTCAACCCGATGAAGCTGCTGGCGTGTGTCAAGGGCTCCATCGTGATGGTGGTGGCCACCGTGGCGATGTCGGTCGTGATGCTGGTCCTGTGCATGGTGGTCATGGCGGTGGACGTGTGGGGCTTCTGGATCTACGCGATCGCGCTGGCCATCGGGCCGCTGATGCTGCCGTTTTCGCTGTACCCGCGGCTCGCGTTCCTGTTCGAGGGCTGGCTGCGGTTTTTCTTCGGCGTGGTGGTGTACGTGATCGTGGCCCGCGTGAACCTCTCGCTGGTCGCGGTGGCCATCATGGCGTACCAGAAGTCGTCCATCACGGCGCTCGTGTCGGGGGGCTTCCTGTTGCCGGTGGCGGCCCCGATCAAGGATTTCGCGAGCGTGCTCGGCATGATGTTGTTCTGCGCGGTGGGCATCTTCACGCTGCTGGCCACGGGCCGCTTCTCATCCGCCATCGTCGCCGGCGCCGCGGCTGGCGGGCTCAACCTCGGCTCGGTGGTGTCGAAGACCAAGCAGGTGGTGCAGAAGGGGGTCAAGGAGCGGCAGCAGCGCCGCCAGCAGGCGTCGCATCGCGACCGCATGAACGCGGCTTACACCGACCGCCTCGTCAGAACCAGCGACATCGTCGAGGACTATGCCGAGAACACCCTCCAGCGCCTGCCGTCCAAGGTCATCTGGGCAGAGGTGAGCCGCCGCAAGGCAGAACGGGCCGCGCGGTCGTCCAACGGCGGCCAGGGCTCGCGCCGTGGCGGAAGGCCGCCGAACCGGGGCACCAATGGCCGCAACAACGGCCCCAACAGCGGCCCGCAGCGACGGTCAGGCAGGTCCCGCGCAGGCGGATCGACATGACCCGTCGCCTGCCGCCAGTCACGCGGTGGATCGTGCCGCTGATGGTCGCGCTGTGGCTGCAGCCGGCCTGGTCCGCGCCCACCATCCCCGACATCCCGTGGTTGCACGACATCTACGTGACGCTGGCGAACGCCGGTGTCGAGATGGACAAGGCCGTGGGCCAGGCGTTGCGGTCGAACCAGGTGTCGATGGTGGCGAACGTGCTGTTCACGTCCCTCGCCGGGTTCCTGTTCGTGTGGCGGTTCGCCGGGTTCGCGATGCGCGGCTTCAACCTGCAGGCGCTGCTCGAGCTGATGTTCACGATCTTCTACGTGTACCTGCTGCTGACGGCCTACACGACGCTGATTCCCGCGGTGGGCAACGCTGGCCGGTTCGTGGGTGACACGATGGCCAAGGGCATCAGCGGCGCGGAAGGCAAGGCCACCTTCGCGGAGGCCATCTTCAGCATGCTGCTGCAGCTGACGTTGCAGCCGTCGTGCGAAGGTTTCTTCCATTGCATGGGCAAGGCCGGGATGATGGCGATGGGTGTCACGCAGGCCGGCGACCTGGCCATCGTGATCCTCGGCATCGTGGCCACCGTGGTCGAGACCTGGATGCAATGGTGCTACTCGATCGCCTACGCCGTCGGGTGGTTCACCATTCCGTTCCTGCTGTACCCGCGCCTGTCGTTCCTGTTCGACGGGTGGTTGCGGTTCTTCTGCGGCGTGATCATGTACGACCTCGTCGCGAAGATCACGCTGGCCATCGTGTTGCTCGCGTTCCAGTCGATGCAGATGCAGGCGCCCGGGGCCTTCGGCGCCACGATCGAGGTGCGCCAGCCGTTCGACCTGATCGCCCTGTTCCTCTTCATCGCCATCGGCGTGCTGGTGCTGTGCGTGACGGGCACATTCGCGAACGCGCTGGTTGCCGGGGTGGCGGGCACGAGCGGCGTGTTGCAGGACATGGCCCGGGGCGCGGCCAAACCCTTCCATCGCTGAACACGGTGCGGGAATCCGCACGCCCCGTCCGGCCCCGTGCCGGCCACCGCACACGCCGGGCGCCCGCTCCCCCCGGAGATGCCCCCACGGGCCCGCTGGCACACCCCTCGCAACACCCGGGCACCGACCCACCCGCGGCACCGGCCGCCAAGGAGCCTCCATGCCCCCGACCTTCCGAGCCCTTCGATCCGTTCCCTGGCTGGCCCTCGTGGTCCTCGCCGCCATCGCCCTGCTGATGCCGCGCCCTGCCGCCGCGGGATACGCGTGCAACGCAGCCCCCTCCGCCTACATCGACGGCCAGGGCGGGCGTTTCGACGACACCCAGGACAGCACGGGCTTCCCCGTGTTCAACAAGAACCACTGTTACGGCAACCCGATCTACAGCACCAACGGCAAGGACACGTACACGACGAACCCGAACGGCAACCGCACGATGACCAACAGCGGGTTCGGCTACCAGTGCTACGAACTCGCGCAGCGCTACTTCGGCTTCAAGTTCAACAAGTGGATCATCCTGCCGGCGGCGGCGGACTTGTGCGACGGGCCCATGCCGGCCGGCGTGCGGCGATTCCGCCCGGGGCAAGGCACGCCCGTACCGGGCGACCTGTTCGTGTTCGGCCGCGGCAGCTGCGGTGTCAGCGCCCAGTTCGGCCACGTGGGCGTGGTCACGAAGGTCTACAACACGCAGAAGGTGCAGATCGCGCAGCAGAACGTGCGCAACGAGGCGTCCACGATGCAGACGGTGGACGTGGGTTGCGCCTGCGTGTTCATCCACGCCGAGGACAACCTGGCGCGCAATGGTGCGCCGTCGTCGCCACCGGACGGCGGCTGGAGCCCGAACAACCCACCCGGTGAAGGCGATGGGCCCATCCCGACCGGTGGGGGCAACCTCATCGGGGAACCTGCCAACCTGTGCCGCTGTTCTTCGAACGATCCCAACAGCGTGTGGCCGCTCTGCTGTAAAAAGTGAGCCCCCCAGTCGCTTCGCTCCTGCCCGAGGGGCGCCCGCGGTCGCCCGGGGGACCCGGGCTCGGCGGTAGCTTGATCTGCGGCTTCGCTTCGCTCGCCTTCTGCCTGGCGTTCGCGATTCGGGGCGTTGCTCGCTGCGCGTCGCTCGCCGCCTGGCTTCGTCGGCTGTCCGGGGAAATTCAACCTGAATGGCTGCGTTGCCAGCAGGCATCGGGGGTACAGCCGATTCACCGATGGGTCGACTCACTCACAACGTTGTCATCCCGGCGGACGCCGGGACCCACTGGACGCGTGGGGCTCGAGCGTGTGATTCAGAGCAGCTGGTGCCGTCAGAGGGCCCAAACGTTTCACGCTGTCGAGAGAAGCGTTGAGGCGGGGGCATCAGGCCAGATGTGRCCGGRACGTCGCSGCGYCTGGACACRGTGGGTCCCGGCGTTCGCCCACTACTGTCCGGAATAAATTGGACCGAGGTCACGTAAGTTGTTGCGAGCACTCGCTGTTTGGGATAAATCCCAGAGCGCCAACTCAA
>NZ_LMDI01000034.1 GCF_001425785.1 Rhizobacter sp. Root1221
AGTTGTATCGACGACGAAGGCAAGCCGCGCAAGCCTTCGCCGCCGCCCAACCGCCCCTGTTCAACTGAGGGGGAAATTATTCCGGACAGTAGTGGGCGMACGCCGGGACCCACTGCAGGCAGGCGCTGAGCCCCGGCGTTCAGCCAGTCAGTCCCACTTGATGCCAATGCCGGTGACGTAGACGGCATCGCCTTTTTTGATGCCGACGCCCGGATCGCTGTCGTACCGGTACGTCCAGCCGGCCGTGAGGCTCAGCGACGCGTTGATCGCCACCGACAGGCCGGCATCGAACACCATGCGGAAGGCGCCGCTCTCCTTGAGGTTGGGGAAGTAGCCCACCTTCTGGCGAAGCGACGTGGTTTCGGTCACCTTGTGGGTGGACGACTCGCTGATCACCCCTTCGACGCGGCCGTATTCCTCGCGCAGCGCACCGGCCACGTTGGCGGGGCGCACGTACTGGTCTTCGGTGTAACCCACACCACCCGAGAGGTCCCAGCTGTGGTCCGGGGTGCGCACCAGGTGGTAACCCACGCCGCCATAGGCGGACTGCCGCATGTCGATGTTGGCCGGGTGGTCTCGCATCAGGTCGAGCTTTCCGAATCCGAACCAGTCGCGGGAGAAGTCGCGGTCGTACTGGCTGCTGAACGCGATGTTGGCACCCGTGCGGTTGTCGTTGGCCTCGGCGTAGAGGCCACGGATCGCGAGGTTCAGCTTGCTGTTGTCGGTGGTGCGCACCGCTTCACCGCTCAGGTTGACCGTGCTCGACTTGCTGTTGCCGCTGGTCTTGGTGCCGCCCACGCTGGCGGCGAAGCGCCAGGTGGCATCGGACGAAAACGCCGGTGTGTCGGCCGGCGGCGGGGCCGGCTTGGTTTCGGGAACGACCACGATCGGTGTGACCTGGGCCCGGGCGGGTGTGGCGCTGAAGGCCAGGGCAACAAGCCCGAGGGCAAAGGCGATCGAGGGCGATCCGCGGCGGCGTGGCATGGCCGACTCCTGTTCTGCATGGGTGGAACGACAGCGGCCCGAATGGGCCGCCTGGCCACCACTATAGGGACAGGGTCGGGCACGGCGCGGTCACACCCCTTTGCTGCGGTGCGGTATTCGTCTGGAGAGTGCGTGCTTGCTGTCGGGTGCGGTATTCAATTCCGGACACTGCGCACCATGGCCTCGACGGCCGGCGACATGTTCACTGGTGACAGGTTCAGGCCTGGTTGAACCCCGGGTTGCACCCGGAACAGCTCGTCGGCGAAGCCATGGCCGATGCGGGCCACCCCGTCGAAGTCGATCTCGGCGAGCTGGAATTCCCCGAGGCGGGCAGCCACGCGGCGCGCCTGCGCGCGCGACTCCAGCCCCACCGAGTCGGACGTCATCAGGCGCACCGGCACCACGGTGCGGTCGAAACCGACCCCGAGGCCGTCCAGGCTCCAGACGTTGAGCACCGATTCGAGCGTGCGCGAGGTGTCGAGCGAGATGGCGGCATAGATGGAGGTGCCTCGGCGCTTGAGCGCGCGGCCCGGGCGCCAGCCGGTAGCATCCCAGCCCCGTTGCTGGAAGGCGAGTTCGTTGGCGTGCAGGTCGAACACGTCGGCCAGCCTGGACGTGAAGAACAGGCCGCGGCCGGTGTGGCGCCGGGCCTCGCTGGTCAGCTTGCCCTTGCTCAACTCCAGCATCGCGAGGTGCGGGTCGGCGATGTCGAAGGCGGCTTCGATCTTGTCGAAGAGGCCCCGGCCGTCATCGGACACGAGCAACTGCACATGGCTGGGCGTCTGGCGCAGCGAGACGGTCACGCTGGTGCCCTCGCTGTGGTCGATGGCGTTGTTCAGCAGCTCGACGAAGGCGTGCTGGGTCATCTGCAGCACGTGGGGCGGCAGCGTGAAATTCGGGGCGAAGTCACGCGACCACGGCACGTCTTCCTGGAGCCCGGCGAGGGTGTACTGCTGCACCACCTGGCGCAGCAGGCCGGGCCGGTACACCGGCTTGCGGGGCGTGCCGTCGCGTTGCAGCCATGTCAGGGCCACGAGCCGCGCGAGGGCCTTGTTGGCGCTGGCCCGGGTGAGTCCGGTGCGTTCAACCACGTGCTGGACGAGGTCGGTGGGGTGGTTCGCGGCCGCGGCGGTGATCCAGAGGCACAGGGAATGGAGGTCGATGCGGGCCATGAAGTGGGCATTCCTGACGGACAGGAGGCCAGTGTCGGCCGGTCGGGTAGGGGCCTTGAGCCGGAAAAGAACCGGTTTGCCGGTGTTGTTTTCAGACGGCGGGCTTCATCGATCCAGCGGGTCCCCCTCGATCGAGCGTGGGCAGGCTGCGGGTTTCCACCGAACGAGGCCGCTAAAATCAACCGCATCACGGCGCGGTTACCGCCCAGGCGGAACCAGCGGCTCGTCGTGCGCCCCGAGCGCACCGCACAAGGTTTTTCACTCTCTGGACTGCCATCATGCCTCTCGTTTCAATGCGCCAGTTGCTGGACCACGCCGCCGAAAACGGTTACGGGATCCCCGCCTTCAACGTCAACAACCTCGAGCAGGTGCAAGCGGTGATGTCGGCCGCCGACGAAGTCGGTGCCCCGGTGATCCTGCAAGCGAGCGCCGGCGCCCGCAAATACGCCGGTGAACCCTTCATCAAGCACCTGATCCTCGCCGCCACCGAGGCGTACCCGCACATCCCGCTCGTGATGCACCAGGACCACGGCCAGAACCCCGCGGTGTGCCAGGGCGCCATCGACCTGGGCTTCAGTTCGGTCATGATGGACGGCTCGCTGGAAGCCGACGGCAAGACCATCGCCAGCTACGACTACAACGTCGACGTGACCCGCAAGGTCGTCGACATGGCCCACAAGCTCGGCGTCACCGTCGAAGGCGAACTCGGCTGCCTGGGTTCGCTCGAGACCATGAAGGGCGACAAGGAAGACGGCCACGGCACCGAAGCCACCATGACCATGGAGCAGCTGCTGACCGATCCGGAGCAGGCCGCCGACTTCGTCAAGCGCACCCAGCTCGACGCGCTGGCCATCGCCATCGGCACCAGCCACGGCGCCTACAAGTTCACCCGCAAGCCCACCGGGGACATCCTGGCCATCAGCCGCATCAAGGAAATCCACGCCCGCATCCCGAACACCCACCTCGTCATGCACGGCTCCTCCAGCGTGCCGCAGGACCTGCTGGCGGCCATCCGCCAGTACGGCGGCAACATGAAGGAAACGTACGGCGTGCCGGTGAGCGAGATCCAGGAGGCCATCAAGTTCGGCGTTCGCAAGATCAACATCGACACCGACATCCGCCTCGCGATGACGGCCGCCGTGCGCAAGTTCCTGCACGAGAACCCCGAGAAGTTCGACGCGCGCGAGTGGCTCAAGCCCGCCCGTGAAGCCGCGAAGGTGATCTGCAAGCAGCGTTACGTCGAGTTCAACTGCGAAGGCCAGGCGGGCAAGATCAAGCCGCTCACGCTCGTGCAGGTGGCCGCGAAGTACACCTCCGGCGAATTGGCGCAGACCGTCAACTGACCTGCGTCACCGTCCTGGTGACGGTGAACCGCCGGGAAAGCGAAGGCCCGCGCCTTAGAATGCGGGCCTTCTTGTTTGTTTCTTCAGATGTACCGGGTCATGACTGCCGCACTGCTCCAATCGACGATCCGCTCCCTGCCGTTGCTCGCCAAGGGAAAGGTCCGGGACAACTACGCGGTCGGCGACGATCGCCTGCTCATGATCGCCACCGATCGGTTGAGCGCCTTCGACGTCGTGATGGGTGAACCCATCCCCGGCAAGGGCGCGTTGCTGACGCAGATGGCGCTCTTCTGGTTCGACCGCCTCACCGGCATCGTGCCCAACCACCTGACCGGCGACGACCCCGAGTCCGTCGTGTCGCCTGGCGAACGCGAGCAGGTGAAGGGCCGCGCCATGCTGGTCAAGCGCCTCAAGCCGCTGCCCGTCGAGGCCGTGGTGCGCGGGTACCTGGCCGGCAGCGGCTGGTCCGAGTACCAGGTGAGCCAGTCGGTGTGCGGTGTGCCGCTGCCGGCCGGCCTGAAAAACGCGAGCCGCCTGCCGCAGCCCATCTTCACGCCGGCCACCAAGGCCGAGATGGGTGACCACGACGAGAACATTTCGTTCGACCGCATGGTGGAGATCATCGGCGCCGACCTGGCCACCCGCGTGCGCGACGTGTCCATCCGCCTTTACACCGCCGCTGCCGAGATCGCGCTGGCCAAGGGCATCATCATTGCCGACACGAAGTTCGAGTTCGGCCTCGACGCCGATGGCACGCTGACGCTGATGGACGAGGTGCTCACCCCCGACTCGTCGCGCTTCTGGCCGGTCGAAGGTTACGACGCCGCGTTCGCGGCCGGACGCAACCCGCCCAGCTACGACAAGCAGTTCGTGCGCGACTGGCTCGAACAGGCCCGCGTCAACGGCCAGCCCTGGAACAAGCAGGCACCGGCGCCATCGCTGCCCGACGACGTCGTGGCGAACACCGCGGACAAGTACCGCGAAGCGCTGCAGCGCCTCACGGCGTGACCGGATGATGGCTTCGCGCCTGCTCAGCCGGCTCGATGCGGACATCGCGGCGGCAAAACATCCGCTGAAGGCGGATTGCCTGCGGGCGGAGCGGGCCGGGTTCCTGGCGCGCCAGGGGCACCTCGACGAAGCGCGCCAGGTGCTGTCGTCGCTGCACATGCAGTACGCGGCCAATCCGCACGCGGTGATGAGCGCCTGGCTGAGCCTCGGCGAAGGCCTGCTCAGCCACTTCAGCGACCTCGCCCCCGCGGCCCACGACCGCATGCGCCGGGCCTACGCGCTGAGCGGGGCCGCGCGCGACATGAAGCTGCATGCGCTGTCGGCCGCGTGGCTCGCGCACATGGACTACACGCAGTACGACTTCGACGCGATGGTGCGCCACGTGGGCGAGGCGCTGACCCTGTCCGAGGCCGCCGACCATGGCGTGCGAACGCGTGCGTGCCTCGTGGTGGCGCAGGCCTACCACTTTGGCGGCCGCTACGACCTGGCCCAGCCCTGGTACACCAAGTCGCGCCAGCATGCCGCCACCGACGGTGACGAAGCCACGCTCAGCGCGCTGATGCACAACATGGCGTGGCTGCACGCGAGCCATGCGCGCCAGCAGACGCTGACGGCGTCCGGCACCGGCGGTGTCACGCCGCAGATGCTGATGAGCGCCGAATCCACCGGCAACTTCGATGTGCTGGTGGGCACGGCCTCGCTCGACGCGCTGCTGCCCATCCTGCGTGCACAGATCCTGTCGCTGCAGGGCAAGTGCGCCGACGCGTTGGTGCTCTACGACCAGCACATGGCCCAGGCCATGGTGCAAGGTCTGGCCCGCATGCAGGGCAGCCTGCGCGCCGACATGGCATGGTGCCGCCTGCAGGTGGGTGACGAACGCCGCGCCATGCAGGACGCCCGCGCCGCGGCCCAGGCCACCGAACACGAAACCGACCTTGACGACCGTGCCGCGGCGCACAGCCGGCTGGCCCGGGTGTTTGCCGAGCTGGGTGAGGCCGGCACCGCCGAACGCCACGCGCTGCGCGCCGGCCACGACTGGCGGGCCCATGAGCGCGACCAGGTGGCGGTGGTGGAGGGGTTGAACAGGTTGCTGGAGAAGCTGGCGGCCTGACACGCTGTGGCCCCGCCCCGGCGAAAGCCGGGGCCACGGCATGCCGAAGCTGCCGCCGCCCTCACCATCGCCCCTCACTCTGGCCAAGTGGGTCCCGGCGTTCGCCGGGATGCCCCGCGCTCAGAACAACGTCATGCTCAACCGGCGCCGGTACTGGTCCACCACCGGGTCGGCCGGGGCGGTGTTGACCTTGCCGGACACTTCGAGGGCGCCCTTCGGCGCGGCCTCGGCCTTCGCGGCTGCCGCCGGCTTGGCCATCAGTTCGAGGATGGCCACGTAGGTCTTGCGGGCCAGTTCTTCCTTCCACGCCTTGTCGCGCATCAGGATCTCGAGCAGTTCGTCCATGGCCTCGGTGAATCGCTGCGCGGCAAAGTGCGTCTGGGCCAGTTCGAAGCGGGCGTCGAAATCGCGCTTGTTGGCCGCGATGGCGGCCGCCAGGGCCTCCGGCGAACGGGCCGTGGCGGCCTGTTCCTGCGCGGCGATCCAGTGGCCGGCGGCGGCCAGGCGGGCGTCGAGCAGCACCTTGCTGGCAACCGGTTCGAACGCGCGGCGGGCTTCCGCGGCGCGGCCGATCATCAGCAGCGCCCGCAGGTAGTCGTAGCGGATCACGTCGTTGGCGGGGTCGATGGCGACGGCTTCCTGCAGCCGCTCCAGCGCACTTTCCGGGTTGCCCTCGGCCAGCAGTTCACCGGCCAGCGCGGCTTCCTCGCCGGCCTCGGCCTCTTCGGGGCTGGGCACGTGCTTGTCGAGGAATTCGCGCAGCTTGGCCTCGGGCAGGGCGCCGACAAACCCGTCGACCGGCTGGCCGTCCTTGAACAGCACGCAGAACGGGATGCTGCGCACGCCGAACATCTGCGACAGCTGGCCCGAGATCTCGGGTTGTTCGTCGGCGTTGAGCTTGGCGAGCTTGAACCGGCCGGCGTAGGCCACCTCCAGTGCTTCCAGCACGGGGGTCAGTTGCTTGCACGGGCCGCACCACGGGGCCCAGATGTCCAGCAGCACCGGCTGCTCGAGGGAGGCGTTGATCAGGTCGGTCTCGAAATTTTGAATGGTGATGTCCATGGTGTCTCGGCCGTGGGGCAGTGAGGAAGGCGGGCGCGGCGCCGCCTACAATCCGGTTCTGTTCAGCACTTGGAGCGAGCCTTGAGCAGCGCCCCCGTGGTAGGAGTGGTGATGGGGTCCAGCAGCGACTGGGAAACCCTCCGCCTGTCCACCGAGATTCTCGCCGAGTTCGGCATTCCCTTCGAGGCCCGCGTGGTCTCGGCCCACCGGATGCCGGACGACATGTTCGCGTACGCCGAAAGCGCGGCCGGCCGCGGCCTGCGCGCCATCATCGCCGGTGCCGGCGGTGCAGCGCACCTGCCGGGCATGATCGCGGCCAAGACCACCGTGCCGGTGCTCGGCGTGCCCGTGGCCAGCCGCCACCTGCAGGGTGTCGACTCGCTGCATTCCATCGTGCAGATGCCCAAGGGCATCCCGGTGGCCACGTTTGCCATCGGCACGGCCGGTGCCGCCAATGCGGCGCTGTTCGCGGTGGCCATGCTCGCCACCGGAGATCCGGCGTTGCGCGCCCGGCTGGAGGCGTACCGCGCCCGCCAGACCGAAGTGGCCCGCGCCATGACCGCTGACCTGAAGTAAGCCTCCGTTCGTGTCCAAGACTCCCTACATCGCCCCCGGTGCCACGCTCGGCGTGCTCGGCGGCGGCCAACTCGGCCGCATGTTCGTCCACGCCGCGCAACGCGCCGGCTACTTCACGGCCGTGCTCGACCCCGATGCCGACAGCCCCGCCGGCACCGTGTCGCACCACCATGTGAAGACGGGCTACCGCGACGAGGCCGGCCTCGCCGAACTCGCCCGCGTGTCCGCCGCCGTCACCACTGAATTCGAGAACGTGCCGGCCGAGGCGCTGCGCTCGCTCGCCGCCACGCGGCCGGTGGCCCCATCGGGGGATGCCGTGGCCACGTGCCAGGACCGCGCCGTCGAGAAGGCCCACATCGTCAAGTGCGGTGTGCCGTGTGCCCCGCACGCGGTGATCGAGACGGCGGCCCAGCTGGCCGCGGTCCACGCCGACCTGCTGCCGGGCATCCTCAAGACCGCGCGGCTCGGTTACGACGGCAAGGGCCAGGCCCGGGTCGGCACCCGCGAGGAACTGGCCGCCGCCTGGGCGGCGCTGAAGCAGGTGCCGTGCGTTCTGGAGAAGCGCCTGCCGCTCGCGTACGAGGTGAGCGTGATCGTCGCCCGCGGTGCTGCCGGCGACGTGGTGCACTTCCCGCTGCAGCAGAACCTGCACCGTGACGGCATCCTCGCCGTCACGCAGGTGCCCGCACCCGACGTGACGCCCGACGTGCAGCAGCAGGCCATCGCCGCAGCCGAGAAGATCGCCGCCACGCTCGGGTACGTGGGGGTGTTGTGCGTGGAATTTTTCGTGCTGGCCGACGGGAGCCTCGTGGCGAACGAGATGGCCCCGCGCCCGCACAACTCCGGCCACTACACGGTGGACGCCTGCGACCGCTCCCAGTTCGACCTGCAGGTGCACACGCTCACGGGCACGCCGCTCGTGGCGCCGCGCCTGCACTCGAGCGCGGTGATGCTGAACCTGCTGGGCGACCTGTGGTTCCCGGCCGGTGCGGCCCACGCGGTCGAACCGCCGTGGGCCGGCGTGCTGGCGCTGCCGGGCGTGCACCTGCACCTGTACGGCAAGGCCAGCGCGCGGCCGGGCCGCAAGATGGGCCACCTGAACGTGACCGCGGCCACACCCGCAGCCGCCCGCGACACAGCGCTGCGCGCGGCGGCCATCCTGGGCCTCGCGCCCTGGTGACTGGGAGCGTTGACGTGTTGCTCGACGGCCGAGATCCGGGCGCCATTGCGCGCGCCGCCCAGGCGCTGGCCGATGGCGGCCTGGTGGGCGTGCCCACCGAAACCGTGTATGGCCTCGGCGCCCGGGCCGACGACGACGCGGCCGTGGCCAAGGTGTTCGCGGCCAAGGGCCGCCCGGCAGACCACCCACTGATCGTGCACGTGGCCGAGGCGGCAGACGCCCGGGCCTTTGCATCCCGCTGGCCCGACGTGGCGCAGCGCCTCGTGCAGGCCTTCTGGCCCGGTCCGCTCACGGTGATCGTGCCACGCGCACCCGGCATGGCTGCCGCTGCGGCCGGCGGGCAGGACACCATCGGCTTGCGGTGCCCGGGCCACCCGGTAGCCCATGCGTTGCTGGTGGCCGCGCGCGAGCGGGGTGTGGCCGGTGTGGCGGCGCCCAGCGCGAACCGTTTCGGGCGCATCAGCCCCACGCGGGCCGAACACGTGGTCGAGGAATTCGAGGCCGGTCTGCTGGTGCTGGATGGGGGCCCGTGTGACGTGGGCATCGAGTCGAGCATCGTGGACTGTTCGCGGGGCCGGCCCGTGCTGCTGCGCCCCGGCGTGCTGACCCGCGCCCAGCTCGAAGCGGCGGCTGGCGAAACCCTGCACGACCGCGACCAGGCGGCGCCGCGCGCGTCCGGCACGCTGGAGGCCCACTACGCGCCACGCGCCAAGCTGCGCCTGATGGAAGGCGCCATGCTGAAGACCGCGCTCGAGATGCTCGACGGCGCGGCATTGAAGCTGGCGGTATATTGCCGCACCGTGCCGCGCAAATCGGCAGGTCCGGCGTTGTACCGGGCCATGCCCGACCAGCCCGACCGGGCCGCCCACGAACTATTTACCGTTCTGCGCGAACTCGACGCCCAGGGCGTGCATCTGATCTGGGTCGAAGCGCCCCCGCCGGGCCCCGAATGGGACGGCGTGCGCGACCGTTTATCGCGGGCCGCCGCGTCGTGATCCCCGGGTCACGTTTCCGGCTGCCTGCCCCTTGAATGTTTCTGGAGTTTTCATGAAGTTTGCGCGAGATCTGTCGAAAATTTCCGCCCGCACCCGCCTTGCCGCGGCGTTGTTCGGTGCCGTGCTGCTGGCCTCCTGCGGAGGTGGCGAGCAGGAAGAGAAGTTCCAAGCCTCGCGCATCGTGACGTTCGGCGACGAGAACTCGCTGATCCGCCCCGACGGCACGCAGTACACCGTCAACAACACGTCGGTGGCCACCGCGGCGCCGTGCGCCACGAGCCCCATCTGGGTCCAGCGCGTGGCAGGTGAATACGGCCTCACGTTCGGTGAATGCACGAACACGGCGGCGCGCCCCAGCGCGGTCATGAGGGCCGTGAAGGAATCGAAGGTGGCCGACGTGGCCGCGGCCGTCGCGGCCACGCCGCTCCAGTCCGGCGACCTCGTCACGCTGATGGTGGGCGCCTACGACGTGATCGAGATCACGGCAGGCACCGCCAACCCGGATTCGAGCCAGCTGGCAGCCATGAATGCCGCCGCGTTCGAACGCGGGCGCGCATTCGGGTCGGTGGTGCTCGCCGTCACCGCCACTGGCGCCAAGGTGTTGTTCACCACCGTGCCCGACCTGGGCTTGGCCCCGCTCGGCCTGCGCAATGTCCAGAATGCCACCGCGCTGAGCCAGCTGAGCAGATCGTTCAACAACGGACTGATCGACCGCGTGAGCGAAGACTCGACCGGCGGTGGCCGAAACGGTGCGGTGCTCGAGGTGGACCAGCAGGTCGAGCGATACCGCCGCAACATTGACGCGGCCTACAGCGGCTTCACGAACTACACCGACGCGGCGTGCAACACCGCTGGCGTGCCGTTCGAGGTGGATGACCTGCCCACGTGCACCACCATCGCGAACGCGAGCTACCTGTGGGCCGGCAATATCCAGTTCGGCCTGCTCACGCACAGCCAGCTGGGCAGCGACGCCGTGGGCCGCCTGCGCGCGAACCCGCTCTGACCCGGCGGTCGCATCCTCAATCGGCTGCGGTCCATTGCACCAGCGCTTCGAGCGCCGGGCGGGCCGCCGCCGCGTTGGGGTGGTTGATCACCCCCACCACCACGTAGCGCTTGCCCGAGGCCGCCAGCACGTAGCCGGCGATGCCGGTGACGTCGCGAAGCGAGCCCGTCTTCAGGTGCGCGCGGCCGGTGCTGGCATTGCGCGTGCGGCGCATCGTGCCGTCGATGCCACTCACCGGCAGCGAGCTCATCAGCTCGGGCATTGCCGGGCCGGCCCACATGGCCTGCAGCACGCGGGCGAGCAGCTGCGCGGTGACACGCGAATCGCGCGACAGCCCCGACCCGTTTTCGACCACGGTGCCGGCCACGTTGTCGCCGAACCGGTCCACGAGCCACTGGCGCACCACGTCGCGCGCCTGCTCGGGCGAGCCCGTGCCGCGCTGCGTGGCGCCAAGCGTCAGGAACAGCTGCTGCGCCATCACGTTGTTGCTGAACTTGTTGATGTCGCGGATGGTGTCCGCGAGCGATGGCGACGCCACCTCGAACGTGGGGGCCACCGTGGGGGCCACCCCGTCGCGCACGCGGCCGGTGAGGCGGCCGCCCAGGTCGCGCCAGAGGCCCGCGATGACCCGTTCGTTGTAGCTCTTCGGGTCACCGTAGGCGGCCGGCCATTGCCGTTCGCCGCAGCTGGCCGCATACCCACCAGTGAACCGCACGCGCGTCGCGTCGGTGAAGTCGGCGCGGAGGTCGCCGCGCCAGTCGTCACACGGGCCCTTGAGCAGCGGCACGGTGGTGTCCACGCGCACGCCGGCGAGCGGCACGTCGGTGCCCACCGTGGCCACGCCGCGCAACGGCTGCGGGGTGAAGGTGTAGGTGACCGACTTGTAGTTCAGCATCAGCGCGTCGGGGCCCGCGTTCGACGGCTTGTAGGGTTCGTTGTCGAACGCGGCCGGGTTGTGCGGCGGCACCGTGAAGGCGCTGCGGTCGAGCACGATGTCACCCTGGATCTCGCGCACGCCGAGCTGCTGCACGCGGCGCAGCAACAGCCACAGGCGCTCGATCACGAACTTGGGATCGCCCGAGCCCTTGATCACCAGCGATCCCTTCAGCACGCCGTCGGCCACCTCACCCTGTATCCAGACGGGCGTGTTCCACGTCCAGGCCGGGCCCAGCAGGTCGAGCGCGGCGCTGGTGGTCAGCAGCTTCTGCAACGAGGCGGGGTTGACCGGCTGGTGCGGCTGCCAGGCCAGGCGCGAGGCGGGCTGGCCCACCTCCTGCACCAGCGCCACCAGTGCGTCCTTCGGCACCTGGCCGCGGGCGAGGGCGGCTTCGACTTCGGGGGGGAGGGGGGCCGGCCCCGCCACAGCGGGCAGCGCGGCCATGATCAGGCTGGCGGTGAGGGCAACCGCCCGCATCGGGGTCGACTTTGGCATGGATCGATGATCGCATGGCCCGACACCCGTCTGCATGGGCTTCCGTCACGCGAACAGGCCCTAGACTTGATGGCATGACGACGCTGCTTGCCTTCGACACCTCCACCGACCTGATGAGCCTCGCCTTGCACACCCCGGCCGGGGTGTTCGTGCGGGAGTCCGCCGGTGGGGCGCTGGCATCGGCGCGGCTCGTGCCCGACGTGATGGCCTTGCTCGCGGAGGCCGGCGTTTCGCTGGCCGGTGTGGACGCCATCGCCTTCGGCGCAGGCCCGGGCGCGTTCACCGGCCTGCGCACCGCATGTTCGGTAGCGCAGGGGTTGGCGCTGGGTGCTGGCAAACCGGTGGTGCCGGTGGACAGCCTGATGCTCGTGGCCGACGATGCGCGCGCGGCCCTCGGGGGCGGTGACACCGTCCACGTGGCCATGGACGCCCGCATGGACCAGGTCTATGCCGGGGCCTACGACTGGGCGGGCGACCGCTGGGCCGTGCGGGAGGCGCCCGCGCTGCTCGACCCGCCCGTGCTCGCCGCCCGCTGGCGCGCGGCGCCGCCGGCAGTGGCCGCGGGGTCGGCCCTCGTGCCGTTCGAGGCGGTGCTGGCGCTGGGTGCCGGCACGCAGCGGGTGCCCGAAGCGCTGTCGCGCGTGCAGGCGCTGCTGCGCGTGGCGCTGCAGCAATGGCATGCCGGCGTGGCCGTGGACGCCGCGCTGGCCTTGCCCGTGTACGTGCGCGACAAGGTAGCCCAGACCACGGCGGAACGTGAAGCCGCCCGCGAGGCCCGCGACGGAGCGGGCGCGTGAACGCACTCCTCCACGATCAACGACAATGGATGCCGATGGCGGTGCGGCACCTCGATGCCGTGCTCGCCATCGAAAACGTGGCCTACCCGGTCCCTTGGACACGCGGCAACTTCATCGATTCGATCGCCGCGGGGTACGAGGCCTGGTTGCTCGTCGATGCACAACAGGTGCTGCTAGGCTACTTCATCGCGATGGATGGGGTGGAAGAGATGCACCTGCTGAACATCACGGTGGCGCCGGCACGGCAGGGCGAGGGCATTGCCCGGTTCATGCTGGACCGCCTGGTGGTGTTGTGCCGCGAGCACCACGCCCACGAACTGTGGCTCGAGGTGCGTGAGAGCAACGTGCGCGCGAAGTTGCTGTACTCCCGCTACGGTTTCCAGCCGATCCGGGTGCGGCGTGGTTATTACCCGCTGCCGCCGGGGCAGCCGGGGCGGGAAGATGCGGCGGTGATGAGCCTGAAGGTGGAGTCGGAACAGTGATGGGTTTCAGCGAACGCCAGACCATGATGCTGGAGGAAATGGGCATCCGTGTCTGGATGCGGCCCGAGCCTGCGCCTGCGCCGGCCGTTGCGCCGCCGCCTGTTGCGCGCGTGGCACCCGCGCCGGCGCCGCCAGTCTCCTCGCCGGCCCCGTCCCCCGCACCCGCTCCGATGGTGGCCCGTGTGGCCCCTGCACCGGCCCCGGTGCAGGCCCCGCCGCGGCGTGAGGTGGTGCTGGGCACCCGTCCTGCCGGCATCGAGTCCATGGACTGGCCCGCGTTGCGCGACGCCGTGTCCGGCTGCACCGCCTGCGGCCTCTGCGAAGGGCGCACGCAGACGGTCTTCGGCGTGGGCCACGAACACGCGCACTGGATGATCGTGGGCGAAGCCCCCGGTGAACAGGAAGACCGGCAGGGGGAACCCTTTGTCGGCAAGTCGGGCCAGCTGCTCGACAACATGCTGCGGGCCGTGGGCCTCACCCGCCAGGCCGAGTCGCCGGAGCGGCAGGTCTACATCGCCAACACGGTGAAGTGCCGGCCGCCGTCCAACCGCAACCCGGAACCGCAGGAGCTGGCGCAGTGCGAGCCGTTCCTCGTGCGGCAGATCGCGCTGGTGAAGCCGCGCGTGATCCTCGCGATGGGGCGGTTCGCGGTGCAGAGCCTGTTGCGCAGTACCGAGCCCATCGGGCGGTTGCGCGGCCGGGTCCACACGTATGAAGGGGTGCCGCTGGTCGTCACGTACCACCCGGCCTACCTGCTGCGCAACCCCGAGGACAAGGGCCGGGCCTGGGACGATCTGTGCCTGGCCCGCGAAATTCTAGACGCCGCTGGCTGAGAGGCTGAGAGTCTTTCGATCATGCCCGCTCATCACCCCAAAAGACGGCCGCTCGTCGTTGCGAATGCTCGCCATAGCCCGAGCTATGGCTGCGCTTCGCGCCTAGATCGGCCGCCTTTTGGTGCGCTGCTCGGGCACGCTCGAAAAACTCTCAGCCTCTGAAACCGGCCGGTATCATGGGTTGCCGAGGGACCGGGCCTGGGGAGCCCTGGATCGATCTCGTGCGCCAACCCACCCACACGACGATGAACGATCACCGAGCCCTGCTCGACAGCGACTTGCCGGGGCCGGACGCCTGGCCCTGCCTGCTGGCATGCCTGGCGGACGATGGTGCACTGCGGCAAGCGAACCGGGCGTTCACGGACCTGCTCGGCATCGCCCACGAAACCCACGACGGCTGGGTGTGGTCGGCGCTGCTGTCCCCCGCGTCGCTCGCAGAGCTGCACGAGCAGTTGCCGCGCCGCCGTGATTTCGGCATCACCCTCGCCGTCAAGGAAACGCCCGCCACGCCCGGGGGCACCTGGCTCGACGGCCAGGCGCGCTGGGACCCGGCCACCGCCGAGTACCGCTGTGTGTTCCACGAGGTCTCTGCGCGGGTGCGCAGCGAGGTGCAGGCGCGCGATCGGGCAGACCAGTTCCAGCTGCTGGCCGACAACGTGCCGGTGCTCATCGCCAACTTCGAGGCGCGCACGTTCGCCTGCCGTTTCGCGAACCGGCAATACGCCGAAACCTTCGGGTGGGACGAACGCACCATCCTCGGCCACACGTTCCGCGAGATCATCGGTGACGCCGCGGCGCGCGAGATCCAGCCCTACGTGGACATCGTGATGCGCGACAAGACCACGGCGTCGTACGAGCGCGAACTGACGGCGAAGGACGGCCACACGCAGTGGCTCGAGGTGAACCTGATCCCGCACCTGGGTCCCGACGGCGAGCCCACGACCGCGTTCGTGCTGATCTCCGACATCACGCGCCACCGTGCGGCCGAACGTGCCCTGCAGGAAACTCAGCAGCGCCTGTCGAAGTTCATGCAGGCGTCGGCCGAAGGCATCGCGTTCCTGCAGGACGGTGTCATCACCGACGTCAACCCCGCGGCGTGCCAGTTGGTGGGGTACACCCACGACGAACTGGTCGGGGCCCGCACGCTCGACCTCGTGGCGCCCGACCAGCGTGCGAAGGTGGCCGACATGATCCGCGCCGCCGAGGAAGTGCCGTATGAAAGTGCGCTGCTGCACAAGGATGGCAGCCGCCTGCCGGTGGAGCTGATGGGCCGCAGCATCTGGCACAAGGGCGAACGCGTTCGCATGACCCTCGTGCGCGACATCCGCGAGCGCTACGCGGCGCAGGAGCACATCCGCTACCTCGCGCACCACGACGCACTCACCGGGCTGCCGAACCGCGTGAGCCTGATGGAGGACCTGTCGCACCAGATCGCCGCCGCGCGCCGGGCCGACTCGCAGTTCGCGCTGCTGTTCATCGACCTCGACCACTTCAAGCGGGTCAATGACTCGCTCGGACACCTCGTGGGCGACACGCTGCTGCAGACCGTCTCCCGCCGCATCACCGACTGCCTGCGCACCACCGACCGCGTGGCCCGCTTCGGTGGCGACGAATTCATCGTGTTGCTGCCCGACACCCTGCAGCGGGTCGACGTCGAGGAGGTGTCCAACAAGCTGCTCGCGGCCATCGAGGTACCCGTCAACGTCGACGGCCGCCTCATCTCGGTGACCCCGTCCATCGGCATCTCGATGTTCCCGCACGACGCCGGCACGGCCGATGCGCTGATCAAGAATGCCGACACGGCGATGTACCTCGCCAAGTCGCGCGGGCGGGCCAACCACCAGTTCTTCACATCGGCGATGGCACGGTCCGCGCTTGACGCACTCGTGATGGAAAGCCAGATGACCCAGGGCCTGGCGCGCGGCGAGTTCGTGCTGCACTTCCAGCCGCAGATCGACGCCACCACCGGGGCGCTCGTGGGTGCCGAGGCGCTGATGCGCTGGAACCACCCGGAACGCGGCCTGCTGCTGCCCGACGCGTTCATCGAACTGGCCGAACAGCAGCGCCTGATGTTGCCGCTCGGCCAGTGGGCGTTGCGCGAGGCGTCGCGGTGCGCCCGCAGGTGGTTCGAAGCCGGCGTGCGCCACGCGCCGGTGGCGGTGAACCTTTCCACCGTGCAGTTCCAGACCAGCGGGTTCACGGCACTGGTCGGACAGGTGCTGCAGGAGGAGGGGGTGACCGGTGACCTGCTCGAACTCGAGCTGACCGAACGCATGCTGATGGACGACCTGCCCGAGGTGCGCCGCAAGCTGTCCGAGCTGAAGGCGATGGGCATGCGCATCGCGGTGGACGACTTCGGCACCGGCTACTCGTCGCTGTCGCACCTGAAGGAGCTGCCCATCGACAAGATGAAGATCGACCGCGCCTTCGTGCACGACCTGCCAGGCGATACCGAATCGGGGGCCATCGCGCGCGCCATCATCCAGATGTCGCGCGGCCTTGGTTTGAAGGTGATCGCCGAGGGTGTGGAAACCGAAGCGCAGCGAGCGTTCCTGGCGGAGGCCGGGTGCGATGAGTTGCAGGGGCTGTTGATCAGCGCGCCGCTGACGGCGGACGCCTTCGAGGCGTGGGCGCTGGACGCGATGGCCGCGGTGCGTTGAAGCTTGTCACCCCGGCGAACGCCGGGGGCCACCGCGGGGATGGGTCCCGGCCTTCGCCAATGGGCTGACAACGCTCACTTCTTCTTCACCGGCCGCGGCCAGCCTTCCAGCACCACCTGCTTGCCGCGTGCCACTGCGAGCGCACCGGCCGGCACGTCCTTCGTGATGGTGGAGCCACCGCCGATGGTGGCGCCCGCGCCCAGCTTGACCGGAGCCACGAGCACCGAGTTGCTGCCCACGTGCACGTCGGCTTCGATCACCGTGCGGTGCTTGTTGGCGCCGTCGTAGTTGGCGGTGATGCTGCCGGCGCCATAGTTGACACGTTCGCCCACCGTGGCGTCTCCCAGGTAGGCGAGGTGGTTGGCCTTGGCGCCGTTGGCCAGCGTGGAATTCTTCACCTCGACGAAGTTGCCGATGTGCACGTCGTTGCCCAGGTCGGCGCCCGGGCGCAGGCGCGCGAACGGGCCGATCAGCGAGCCGGTGCCCACTTTTACGCCGAGCGCTTCGCCGTCGATGTGGGTGAACGGGTGGATCACCGCGTTGGCGGCGATGCGGGCGTTGCGGATCACGCAGTTGGCGCCGATGCGCACGCCGTCGCCGAGGCTCACGTCACCTTCGAACACGCAGTTGACGTCGACCTCGACGTCGGTGCCGCAGGTGAGGGTGCCGCGCACGTCGAAGCGGGCCGGGTCGGCCAGGCGCACGCCGGCGTCCATGAACCGCACGGCCAGCGCGCGCTGGTGCAGGCGTTCGAGTTCGGCGAGTTGCACGGGGCTGTTGACCCCCAGCACCTCGACCTCGGCCACCGGCTGCGCAGCCACCACGGCCACCTGGTCGGCCACGGCCATGGCCACGATGTCGGTGAGGTAGTACTCGCCCTGCACGTTGTCGTTCTTCAGTTGCGACAGCCAGCGCTTGAGCAACCCCGTGGGCACGGCCATCATGCCGGTGTAGACCTCGCGGATCTCGCGCTGGGCGGGGGTGGCGTCCTTGTGTTCGACGATGGCGCGCACCGAGTCACCCTCGCGCACGATGCGGCCATATCCGGCGGCGTCGGCCAGGTCGATGGTGAGCAGCGCGAGGCGCGTGCCATCGCAGGCCTCGACCAGCGCCCGCGCCGTTTCGGCACGGATGAGCGGTACGTCGCCGTTCAGGATGAGCGTGATGCCTTCGGCGTGCAGCGCGGGCACGGCTTGCTGCACCGCATGGCCAGTGCCGAGTTGCGGCATCTGGCGCACGAACTGCAGGTGCGGCGCCTGCACGGCGGCTTCGACGAGTTCGGCCCCATGGCCGGTGATGGTGATGATGCGATCGGCCCCGAGCGTGGCGGCGGTGTCGAGGACGTGTTGCAATAGACTGCGTCCGGCGAGCTTGTGCAACACCTTGGGCAGGCTGGATTTCATGCGGGTTCCCTTGCCCGCGGCCATGATCACGATGTCGAGCGCCATGCAGCATCCTTGTACGAAGTCGGCAATTATCGGTGTGCTGATGCTTTTGACCACCCTGCTTTCGGGGTGTGGGGCCCTCCGGTTCGCCTATGGCCAGGCACCCGATCTGGTGTACTGGTGGCTCGATGGCTACTTCGATTTCAACGACACCCAGACCGACCGCATGCGCGAGGACCTGGGGGCGCTGTTCGACTGGCACCGCGCCACCCAGCTGCCCGATTACGCCCAGTTGCTCACCCGCGCGCGGGCCCAGGTGCTGGCGCCGGAGCCCATCACGCCGGCGCAGGTGTGCGGGTGGTACGACGAGGTGGTGGCGCGCACCGGCCCGGTGATCGAACGGGCGCTGCCGGCGGCGGCCTCGGCGGTGATGTCGCTGTCGCCGGGCCAGCTGCAGCACGTGCAGCGCAAGTACAACAAGGTCAACGCCAACTTCCGCGACGACTACCTGCAGCCCGATCCGAAGGACCGCCTGGAGGCGGCCGTGGAACGGGTGGTGGACCGCACCGAATCACTGTACGGCGGGCTCGACGAGGCGCAGGTCGAGCGCATCACCCGGCTCGTGGCCGCATCGCCGTTCGCCCCCGAGGTGTGGCTCGCCGAACGCCAGCAGCGCCAGCGAGATGCGCTGGCCACCGTGCGGGCGCTGCTGGCCGAGAAGGCGCCACCCGAGCAGGCCCAGGCGGCGTTGCGGGCGCTGGTGGCGCGGGTGCAGCGGTCGCCGCGCGAGGCTTACCGCCAGTACGACGAGCGCCTGCGGGCCTACAACTGCATGGTGGGCGCGCAGGTGCACAACGCGATGAGCCGCGAACAGCGCCAGGTGGCCGCCGACCGGCTCAAGGGCTGGTCGGATGACTTTCGCGCGATGAGCCGCTGAGGGCCCCAGGGCCGGGCTGTGCCCGACCCGCCCCCGTGGGGGCGTTGGGCGTCAGCGCGGCAGCGGCACCGACACGCGGCGCGGGTTCACGCCGTTGTGCGGGAAGTCGGTCATCGCGGCCTGGAACATGGCGCCCAGCAGCGCCGTGCCGCCGGGGGTGTTGCCGTCGTTGGTGGCCCGCGCCTCGTACAGCGGTTCGCCCGACTGTCGGTCGCGGATCAGCACCACCACCTCGCGGTCGTACCGCGGGTTGTCGAAGTGGTACATCACCTGGGGGCCGTAGAACGGGTGGCGCCCGAAGCGTGAGTAGTAGAGGCCGCCACGCCACCACAGCGGGTCGTCATACGGCGATCGGTCGGCCCGGCTGGCGCGGGCGCCGAGCTGCACGGTCACGTCCGCCGACTTGGGGTCGGCCGCAGGCTTGAAGCCGGACGCCTCCACCGCGGTGCGGGCCGCGGCCTCGAGCCGGTCCTGCTCCTTCTCGCGGGCCTGCTGCGACGGCAGCCGCTCGAACGTGTAGGTGGCCGGTTGCCGGCCGGTGGGCCACTTGCTGAACGTGGACACGTCGCTCTCCACGTTGTTGAATCCGGCGCAGCCCGCGAGGCCCAGGGCCAGTATGCCGAGCACGGCGGGGGTTTTCCACATGGTCGTTGCTCCTGTCTGGGGCCTCAGCGTTGCACGGTGATGATCGACGCGGGCGGGGGCGGGGCACAGCCCTCGTCTTCGTCGAACGCGCGGTCGCCCTGCGGGTCGGCCACGCCTGACGCTTGGATCGTGGCAAACGGGTACAGGTTCCGGTCCATCAGGTGCGACGGCACCACGTTGCCGAGCGCCGAGAACAGGTTGTCGACACGGCCGGGGAAACGCTTGTCCCAGTCGCGGAGCATCTGCTTGATCTGCACCCGTTGCAGGTTGTCCTGGCTGCCACACAGCGTGCACGGGATGATGGGGAACTGGCGGTGCGCGGCCCAGCGCTCCAGGTCCACCTCGGGCACGTACGCAAGCGGGCGGATCACGACGTTGCGGCCGTCGTCGCTGACGAGCTTGGCCGGCATGCCCTTGAGCTTGCTGCCGAAGAACATGTTCATGAACAGCGTCTGCAGGATGTCGTCGCGGTGGTGGCCGAGCGCGATCTTCGTGCAGCCGAGTTCACCGGCCACCCGGTACAGGATGCCGCGGCGCAGCCGCGAGCACAGGCCGCAGGTGGTCTTGCCCTCGGGGATCACGCGCTTGACGATCGAGTAGGTGTCCTGGTTCTCGATGTGGAACGGCACGCCGCGTGCGGTCAGGTACTCCGGCAGCACGTGTTCGGGGAAGCCCGGCTGCTTCTGGTCGAGGTTCACGGCAACCAGTTCGAAGCGGATGGGCGCGCGCTGCTGCAGGTTCAGCAGGATGTCGAGCATCGCGTAGCTGTCCTTGCCGCCGGACATGCACACCATCACCTTGTCGCCTTCTTCGATCATGTTGAAGTCGGTGATGGCCTGTCCGGCCAGGCGGTGCAGGCGCTTCGAGAGCTTGTTGGTCTCGAATTCCGCCTTCGCGCGGTCGGTCCCGGTGGTTTCGATCACGGCAGCCATGGTCACATGTCCTTCTTGAGCCCGAACACCTCGCAGCCCACGGCTTCGCAGTCGGGGTACACATCGGGCTTTTCGGTGGACACGCGGGCGGCTTTCACGAGCGGGTGCGCCAGCATCAGCGCCAGCACGTCGTCGCACAGCGTTTCCTGCAGGTGGATGTGGCCCTGCTTCACGCGCTGGGCGATGGAGCGGCGCATGAAGTCGTAGTCGACCACTTCGTGCAGTTCGTCCTGGGTGGGCGTGGACTGGGCGAGCGGGATGTACAGGTCCACGTTGATCAGCACCCGCTGTTCGCCGCGCTTCTCGAAATCGTGGACACCGATGTTGATCCAGACCTCGTAGTTGCGCAGGAAGAGTCTCCGGCAGTCCATCAGGCTCGGGTGGCTCAGGAGGCTATGCATGTCATTCTTTCGGGGCGGCCGCGTCGCGCGCGAGGAACATCACGTCGCGAGGCTGGGGCTGCAGGTGTTGGCCGCCGTCCACGAGCAGCGTGGTACCGGTGATGGCAGGGGAATCGATCAGGAAACGCACGGTGCGGGCGATGTCGGCGGGCAGCGAGGAGCGTTTCAGCGGGGTCAGGCCGTGCGCGCCAGCGAATTCGCCGTCGGTCATCGCACCCGACAACAGCGTGACACCCGGTGCCACGCCGCACACCCTCAATTGTGGCGCAAACGCCTGGGCCAGCATCACGGTGGCCGCCTGCAGCGCCGCCTTGGACAGCGTGTACGAGAAATAATCCGGGTTCGGGTTCCACAGTTTCTGGTCGAGCAGGTTCACGACGCAGCCCGTGCCCCCGGTGGCCAGCAGGTGCGTGTGGAACGCCTGGGCCAGCAGCACGGCAGGGCCGGTGTTGGCGCGCCAGTGGGTGTCCATCGCGGCGTACGAAAACGTGGCGGGTTCGTCGTAGTCGAACGTGGATGCGTTGTTGACCACCGCGTCCAGCCGCGGGAAGTGAGCCAGCACCTTCGGCAGCAGCGCGCGGCATTCGGCCTCGACGCCCAGGTCGGCCGCAAACGCCTCCGCACGGGCGCCCGCGGCGCGCAGCGCGGCCACGGTGGCCTGTGCGTCGGCCTCGGAGTGACGGTAGTGCACGGCAACGTCGAAACCGGCCGCGGCGAGGTCGAGCGCGATGGCTTGGCCGAGGCGGCGGGCGCTGCCGGTGACCAGGGCAACGGGACGAGGGGTCATGGTTCCTACAATGGCGGGATGCAATCCAACGAGTCTGTCAGTGTATCGGCGGCCCTTCCCCGCCTGATCCACGAGGCCATCGCCCGCGCCGGGGGCTGGCTGCCGTTCGACCGCTTCATGGCGCTGGCCTTGTACGCCCCGCGCCTGGGCTATTACGCGAACGACAGCCGCAAGTTCGGCCTCATGCCGCAATCCGGCAGCGATTTCGTCACCGCGCCGGAGCTGTCACCGCTGTTCGGACAAGCGCTCGCCCGCCAGGTGGCCGAGGCGCTGCTGGCCAGCGGCACCCAGGCCGTGTGGGAGTTCGGGGCCGGCTCCGGGGCGCTCGCCGAGCAACTGCTCGATGCGCTGGGGCCGGTGGTCGAGCGGTACGTCATCGTCGACCTGTCCGGCAGCCTGCGCGACCGCCAGCGCGAGCGGCTGGCCCGCTTCGGCGACCGCGTGCAGTGGGCCGACACCTTGCCCGACACGCTGGCCGGCGTGGTGGTGGGCAACGAGGTGCTCGACGCGATGCCGGTGCAGCTGCTGCACTTCGATGGCGCGGGGTGGCAGGAACGGGGTGTGGTGACCGACGGCGCCGGCTTCGGCTGGGCCGACCGCCCCACCGACCGGGTGCCGCCCGGCGACGGCCCGTTCGTGCCCGGCACCGTCACCGAGGTGCACCCCCAGGCCGAAGCCTTCATCGCCACGCTGGCCGACCGGCTGGAACGCGGGGCGGCGTTTTTCCTCGACTACGGTTTCCCCGAGGCCGAGTACTACCACCCGCAACGCAGCGGCGGCACGCTGATGTGCCACCACGCCCACCTGGCCGACCCCGACCCGCTGGTGCTGGTGGGCCAGAAGGACATCACCGCCCACGTGAACTTCACCGGCATCGCGCTGGCCGGGCAGGACGCCGGGCTCGACGTGCTGGGTTACACGTCGCAGGCGAACTTCCTGTTCAACTGCGGCATCCTCGACCTGATGCAGGGCGGCGACCTGCGCACCAACCTGCCGGTGCAGACCCTGCTGAACGAACACGAGATGGGTGAACTCTTCAAGGTGATCGGTTTCGCCCGGGGCTGCGACCCGGCCTTCACCACCGCGGCGCTCGGGTTCGCCCGCGGCGACCGGTCACACCGGCTGTGAGCGCACCATGATCCGCTGGCTGATCGGGGTGTTCATCGTGCTGATGCTGTTCGGCCAGTTCCACCGCTGGCTCGAACGCATCGGCCTAGGTCGGCTCCCCGGCGACTTCCGCTTCCGGCTGTTCGGGCGGGAGTTTTTCCTGCCGTTCGCGAGCAGCGTGCTGATCTGCGTGGTGATCCTGCTGGTGGGCAAGTTCATCTGACAGGTGTCACACACCTTGTCGTCCCGGCGCAGGCCGGGATCTCCACCGGTTCGGGCAGATCCCGGCCTTCGCCGGGATGCCTCTACGGGGCCAGCGGTTGCAGGAACACCCCCACGGCATCCTGCCGTGCCCGCCGGATGGCGTCGGCGATCGCCGGGCCCTGGCGTCCCTGCTCGGTCGCTTGCGCGGCCACCGCGGCCGTGTCCACGCCGCGGGCCGCCTTCAGCGCCCCCAGCAGCCGCTCGCGCTGCGGGTAGGGCTCACCTTCCAGCCCGAGCCGCCCGCGCGCATCGCACTCGCACGCAAGCAGCACGTCGGCGAACCGCTCCGGCCGGCGCCACGCATCGCAGCGGTCCAGCAGGCGCACGATGGCGGAGGCATCCAGCGAGGCGCTGCGGTGCACGTTGCCGTGTTCGCGGGCCACGGTGACGGCGGTTTCCCGGCAGTCGGCAGGCACCCGCAGCCGCTCGCTCATCTCTTCGACAAGGGTCACGCTGCGGGCCTCGTGGGCGATGTGGCGGGGCCATTCGTCGGGCGGGGTGGTGCCCTTGCCGAGGTCGTGGCCCAGGCAGGCGTACCGCACCGCGAGCGGCGCGCCAAGCCGTGCGGCGGCGTCGAGCACCATCATCAGGTGCACGCCGGTGTCGATCTCCGGGTGATGGGCCTCGGGTTGGGGCACACCCCACAGGCGGTCTACCTCGGGCAGCAGGCGGGCCAGCGCCCCACAGCCCCGCAACACCTCGAACATCCGCGACGGGCGGTCTTCCATCAGCCCGCGGGCGATCTCCTGCCACACCCGTTCGGCCACGAGCGCGTCCACCTCGCCGGCCTCGACCATCTGTTCCATCAGCGCTTCGGTCTCGGGGGCGACGGTGAACCCGTCGAACCGGGCGGCAAACCGCGCCAGGCGCAGGATGCGCACCGGGTCCTCGGCAAAGGCCGGGGACACGTGGCGCAGCAGTTTCGCGTCGAGGTCGGCGCGGCCGTGGTACGGGTCGACGATGCGGCCGTCCTCGTCCTGTGCCATCGCATTGATGGTCAGGTCGCGGCGCTGCAGGTCGTCCTCGAGGGTCACGCCCGGGTCGGCGTGGAACGCGAAGCCGTGGTACCCGGGGGCCGTCTTGCGCTCGGTGCGCGCGAGGGCCACCTCTTCCTTCGTCTGCGGGTGCAGGAAGACGGGGAAGTCCTTGCCGACAGGCAGGTAACCCTGGTCGAGCAGCTCCTGCGGCGAGGCGCCCACCACGACCCAGTCGTGGTCGTTCACCGGGCGCCCGAGCAGGGCGTCGCGCACGGACCCGCCGACCAGCCACTTTTTCATGCGCGCCCTGTGCGGTAGTTTTCTTCGAACTGCAGGAAGTCGTGTTCGGCCTGCGCGTCGCGGTACCAGGCCGAGACGCTGCGCAAGGCCAGCACACGGTCGACGTACCCCTTCACCGCGGCCGGCACCGGGGCGCCGTAGGTGACGAGGCGGGTCACCACCGGCGCGAAGAACGCATCCGCGATGGTGAAGTGGCCGAACAGCATGGGCCCGCCCGACTGCGCGAGCAGCTGCGTCCACATCGACACGATGCGGTCCAGGTCGGCACGCAGGGCGGGCTGTTCGGCCAGCACCCGGGCGCCCACGTCGGCCAGGTGCGCCTCGATGTTCATGCCCCAGTGTTCGCGCAGCGCCGCAAAGCCCGAATGCATCTCGGCGCACACGCTGCGGGCGCGGGCGCGCTGGCGCGGGTCGGCCGGCCAAAGGTTCTTCTCGGGGAACCGCTCGGCCACGTACTCGGCGATGGCGAGGCTGTCCCACACGGGGAAGTCGCCGTCGACGAGCACCGGCACGCGGCCGGTGGGGTTGTGCTTCAGGATCTCGGTCTTGAACGCCGAGTGGGGGTCGAACGAGTCGAAGCGCAGCACCACTTCTTCAAACGGGATGCCGGCTTCGGTCAGCAGCACCCACGGGCGCATGGACCAGGACGAGTAGTTCTTGTTGCCGATGTAGAGCTTCATCTTTGGTTTCTCCCTGGGTGAATGGGTTCAGCGGCCCGCGCCGCGGCGCCATGTGTCGAGACGCGCCACGCTGTCGCGCCGGGCCAGCAGCATGGGCATCACCGATTCCAGCGCGGATGGCGTGATGCCGAGCGCCGCGAGGCCGGGCACGCGGCCGGTGGCGACGTTGTCGGTCTTGAGCGAATCCACGTTGTCGCGCGAGATCATCGGCTCGCCGGGCAGGCACTCCATCGCCAGCGCCTGCAGCTTCGCGAGGGGGCCGGGCAGGCCGAACACCGGGCGCTCGTGGCCCGACCAGCGGCCGGCCAGCCGCACCAGTTCGGCGAGCGTGTAGGTCTTCGGTCCGGCCAGCTCGTAGACCTGGCCAATGGTGTCGCGCCGTTCGATGGCCGCCACGAGGGCATCGGCCACGTCGGTCACCCACACCGGTTGCAGGCGGCACGAGGCGCCGGCAAGCGGCATCACGGGCAACACGGCCTGCAGGCGCGCGAAGAGGTTCATGAAGTGGTCGAGCGGGCCGAACACGACGGCCGGCCGGAGCACCGTCACGTCGAGCCCCGACGTGGCCAGCACGGCCTCGCCGCCCGCCTTGGTGCGCTGGTACATCGACGGCGCGCCGGCCGCCGCCCCCAGCGCGCTGACGTGCACCACACGGCGAACGCCGTTCGCGCGGCACGCCTGGGCCAGGCGGCGGGGCAGGTCCACGTGGGTGCGGTCGAACTCCGCCTGCGAACCGTGCAGCCGGGCGATCAGGTTCACCACCACGTCGCTGCCCGCCACGACCCGCCGCAGGTCCTCGTCGCGGTTCACGTCGGCGGCGATCACGTCGACCGTGGGCAGGTATTGCACGCGCCGGCCCCGCTGGATCTGGCGCGTGGGCACCTCGATGCGCGGGCCCGCGCCCCCGAAGCGGGTGACGAGCTGCTCGCACAGGCTCTGGCCGATGAAACCCGTTCCGCCGAGCACCAGGATCTTGTTCACGGCAACTCCGTATCCGGGGCCGGCAGCCCCGCTTCGCGTGGTCCGATGGAACGGCCCAGCCGCGCCTTCAGCGACGGGGCCACGGTGGCATTGGGATCCTTCAGCAGCGCCGCGTAGAAGGTGGCGTTCGACAGCACCTTCTTGACGTAGTCGCGGGTTTCACCGAACGGCACGTTCTCGACCCAGATCGCCGGTTCCAGGCGAGGGCCCTCGCGCCAGCGGCGCGGCCGGTTCGGGCCGGCGTTGTACGCGGCGGCGGCCATGGCCTGCGAACCGTCCAGGTCGTCGAGCACCAGCTTCAGGTAGCTGGTGCCGAGCTTCAGGTTCACATCACGGTCGGTGATCATGTCGGGCGTGAAGGGCATGCCGACCTTCTTGGCGGTCCAGCGTGCCGTGGCCGGCATCAGCTGCATCAACCCGGCCGCACCCACGCCGGAACGGGCGTCCACGATGAACCGCGATTCCTGGCGGATCAGGCCATACACGTACGCGGGGTCGAGGCCGATCTCGCGGCCGCGGGCCACCATCTCCCGGCGGAACGGGACGGGGAAGCGCTGGGCCATGTCGATGTCGGCCTTCGTGCGGTCGCTCGTGTTGATGCAGCGGTCCCACAGCTGGCGTTCACAGCCCACCTCGGCGGTGGCGCGCAGCGTGCGGTCGTCCATGCCGCGCAGCGTGAAGTTCCACTCGCGGTTCGCCTCGTTGCGCAGGCCGGCGGTGGTCAGCAGCAGTGCGCGGGCGATGCCGGGTTCGCGCGCGGCGGCCTCGCGGTCGGCGGTGGGCACGGGGGCCGGCACGGGGGGCATCGTGATGGGCCGGCCCAGCTCCTCGGCCGCCAGCGACCCGTAGAAGTGGTACTGGCCGGCGATGCTGCCGAACATCTCGTGGCTCTGCGCGGCCATCGCGGCCGGGTCGCTGGAATCGCGGGCGAGTGCCTGCAACGCACGGGCCTTCCAGTACACCCACGTGGCGTCGCGTTGGGCGACCGGGTCCATCGCGTTGATGGCCTGGATCACCTGCTGCCAGCGCGGGCCACCGTCGTTGCGCAGCGCGGCGCGGGCCTTCCACGCGAGGGTTTCGTCGGCCCAGACCAGCTCGAGGTCGGTCTTCGACGCCATCAGCTCGGCCTGCTGGAAGTAGCTGGGCGCGGTGGGCATCAGCCGCATCGCGGCCTGCTTGCCCACGGTGGACCAGGCCCAGGCGGCTTGCTCGGGACGCAGCGACTCGCGCCACGTGGTGTTGAGCAGGCTGACGGCGGCGTCGGGGTCGGTGGCCGCCAGGCGCATCAGCGCGAGGGTCACGAGCTCCTGCGTGGTGCGGTCGGCCGTGGCCTTTTTCCTGGCCAGGTATTTCGCAGGGTTGTCGACCAGGTCGGGCACCTCGGCGGCAAACGACGGCGCCACGAGCTGGACGGCCAGGCGGGCCGCGCGAGGCTTGTTCGCGTCCACGGCCACCCGGGCGCGGCGCCAGGCGTCAGCAGCGCCGAATTGCTTGGCCTCGAAGAGCGTGGTGGCGAGCAGGGCACAGCCGTCGTCGGCATCCTTCTGCGCGAACCATGCGGCGCGGGCGGCGTCGCGCACGTCCTTGCCGGCCAGGTGGTCGGCAAGCAGCGCGTAGCAGGCCACCTGCCGGTCGTCGTTCATCCGGAACCGCGGGTAGTCGGCCGACAGGGCCGCCCAGTCGCGGCGGCGGCCCAGTTCGAGCAACCAGTCGTTTCGCAGCCGGTCTTCCACGTAGGAGCCGGACCAGCGCTGGTAGAACGCCTCTACCTCGTCGGCCTGCACGAGGTTGATGCGGCTGCTGAGGTCCCAGTAGTCGACCCAGGGCGCGAGCGCCTGGCGTTCGCCGACGGCGGCCGCACGCAACGACGCCAGCCGCGCGCGGTCGCCCTTGCGCAGGGCGTCGCGCGCGTCGAGGATGTTGCCGAAACCGTTCTGGGCCGCTGCCGGGGCGGCGGACAGCGCGAACGCGGCCGCCATCGCCAGGCCGGCGATCGCACGGCCCACGCCGGGCCGCTCATATACTCGTTTGAAGTTCTTCAACGTGTCTTTCATGGGTTGATCATGCCGCCTCACAGCCCGGCTCCCGAGCGAACTGCCTTGCGCCAGCACCTGCTGGCCGAGCGTGAGCGATTTGTCCTGTCACCGCGGGCCGCGGACGCCACCCGCGCGCTCGAAGACCGGTTGGCCGAAGTGCTGGCCCAACTGGCGCCCGAATGCCTGGGGGTCTACTGGCCGGTGCGGTCCGAATTTAACGCAGCTCGCCCTTGGCGCGTGGACGAAGGGGACAGCGCGGTGCCGCTGGCGTTGCCCTTTGCACGCAGAGAGCCGCCGGCGATGCAGTACCGGCTGTGGGACGGCGCCGAACCCACCGAACGCGACGGCTGCGGCATCCTCACCGCCACCGGCGCCCCGGCGGTGCCCGACGTGGTGCTGGTGCCCTGCGTGGGATTCACCGACGACGGCTACCGCCTCGGTTACGGCGGCGGTTTTTTCGACCGCTACCTGGCCGCCCACCCCGACACCACGGCGGTGGGGGTGGCGTGGTCGGTGGGGCGCATCGAGCCCGGGGCGTTCAAGCCGGAGCGCCACGACCACCCGCTGATGCTGGTGGTCACCGAGTCCGGCGTGGTGGGCTGACCGGGTCAGCCGGGGCAGCGTTCGCGGTACGTGGCCTCGAAACGCTGCAGGTCGGCCTGGTCGCCGGCCGTGGGGTTCGGGCGTTGCCTGCGTGTGGCCAGGTTCTTGCGCATCAGCGCGCACCGGTCGGCCTGTTCTTGCCGCTCGGCCGCGGATTGCAACGCGGCATTCTTCTCGGCGAGCCGGCGTTCGCTCTCTGCGTTGCGGACATCGCCGGGCGGGTCCTGCGCGTTCGCGCCGCTGTCCCCGCAGAGGCGCTGCCATTCCCGGCGCAGCAAGGTGACGTGGTCATGCCCGAGGCCCTGTGCCAGCCCGATGCGCATCGCTTCGCCGAGGGCGGCGCAGTTGGCCGCGAGTTCGTTCTGGTCGGCGGACAGCGGCGGAGGGCGCGGCGCGGCGCGGGGTGGCAGGGGTGGTGCGGGGGCTGGCGTGGTGTTGCCGCCCAGCTGCCCCATTCCGGAGGGGGCGGGGCAGGGGAGGTCCGTCTTGTAGCGGCGGCCGTCGGGGGTGGCGCAGGTGTGGATGGTTTGCGCAACGGCACCGGCCACGGGCGCGAGCGCCGTCAGCAGGGCGAGCGTGCCGAGAAGGCGTTGAATCGGGCGCGAACGGAACACGGATCTCCCCCGGGGCGGTGGATGACCGCGCTAGTTTGGTTGCCGCCAATTCTAGGACGACGATTTCCCCCTCGTCGGCGGGCGTTTCGTGCGTGTTTTCGCGGCCCGGGCGCGCAGCCCGGCCTCGAACGCCAGGCGCGCCCAAGGCAGCATCAGCGCGGGCGACTCCAGCGCATCGTCGGGGGCGGTCCAGTAGCTCATCGTCACCGTCTTGCTGCCCCCTTCGTACACGAAGGGGCGGCACCCTGCCGCCTCGAACCGCCCGCGGGTGGTGTCGTCGGCCTTCAGGTACAGCTGTTCGTTGGCCACGAGGGCCATGAACACGTCGTCGACGTAGAGCCCGAAGCCACCGAACATGCGCAATATGCGCACGGCGCCGAGGGGCGACAGGAGTTCCACGCTGTGGGTGACGTAGTCGGGCAAGGGCGCAGGCATCGGGAGAGTCTTGCACAATGTCGGCTGATCGACACGGGATGGCCATGACTCCGAACGAACGCGACACTCTCCGCGAGAAACTGATCAAGGACCGCCAGGCGCTGCCCGACCGGCTCGAGCGCGCGGTGCAGCTGCAGCATGTGCTGCGCACCTGGCTCGTGACCCGCAAGGAATCCTCGATTGGGGCGTATTGGCCCATCAAGGGCGAATTCGACCCGCTGCCGGCGCTGTTCCGCTGGAGCGAGGGCGGGCCCGAAGGGTCACCCCGCCGCATCGGCCTGCCGGTGACCGACCGCGCCACCGAATCGCTCAAGTTCCACGTGTGGTTTCCGGGCTGCCCGATGGAACTCGATGCCCACGACATCCCGAAGCCGAAGGACACCGACGTGTTCCAGCCCGGCATCCTGCTGCTGCCCTGCGTGGGTTACGGCCCGGGGGGCGTGCGCCTCGGGTACGGGGGCGGGTTCTACGACCAGACGGTGGCGTCGCTGTCACCCAGGCCACTGACGGTGGGGGTGGGGTATGCGCACGGGTTCCTGCCGCTGCTGCGGGCGCGGCCCGATGAAGAGCCGCTGGACGTGATGATCACGGAAGACGGCGTCATGTACGCGCGGTGAGTGCCTCCCGCTGTCGTCCAGACGAAGGCTCACTGCTGTCCGGGATCAATTTCTGTCACGCCGGGGGCCACTGGTGGCTGCGAGTCGCGTTTCCTCTCAGGCGAGGCCGCGCCGGTAGTTCTGGGCGAATGAATGACGAGGCTTTCCGTGCCCAGTACCCGGCTGTATCGATGACCAAGCCGGAGACCCGTCCAGGGTGACGCGAGTGGCTCGGGTGGTTCGGTGCCTGGGAAGGCAGACCCCGGGAGTCAGGGCGTGGAGAGACGTCCTGGCTTGATCGAGTCCTCGGCGTACACCGAGCGAGTCCCGCTCAGCCGAAGCGNGCAAAGGTCTGGGAAGCTGGTGTTGAGGTGTTTTCTTGGTTCCTTCTTTTTCACCAGAAAAAGAAGGGACTCGGCTGCCGGGCCGAGACCCGGCGCGGCCTCGCCAGAGAACAAGCACAACTCGCAGCGCACTGTGAGTCCCGGCGTTCGCCGGGGGGGGGGGGCGGGGCTACCAGCCCAGCCGCTTGAACAGCGCCAGCGAGGCGCCGCTCTGGTTCATGGTGTACAGGTGCACGCCCGGAGCGCCACCGGCCCGCAGGCGCTCGCACAGGTCGGTCACCACGTCGAGGCCGAAGGCCTTGATGGACTCCACGTCGTCGCCGTACGACTGCAGCCGCAGGCGGATCCAGCGCGGGATCTCGGCGCCGGTGTTGTCGGCGAAACGGATCAGGCCGCTCGCGTTCGTGATGGGCATGACCCCCGGCACCACCGGCACGTCGGCGCCCAGCTTGCGGGCCTCGTCGAGGAAGCGGAAGTAGGCGTCGGCGTTGAAAAAGAGCTGCGTGATGGCCGAATTGGCGCCGGCATGCACCTTGGCCGCATAGGCCTGCAGGTCGGCCTGCGGTGACTTGGCCTGGGGGTGCATCTCGGGGTAGGCGGCCACCTCGATGTGGAAGTGGTCGCCGGTTTCCGCGCGGATGAACGCGACGAGGTCGCTGGCGTAGCGGAATTCGCCGAAGCTGCCGTAGCCACTGGGCAGGTCGCCGCGCAGCGCGACGATGCGGCGGATGCCGGCGTCGCGGAACTGGGCCAGCGCGTCGCGGATGGAGTCGGTGCTGGCGCCCACGCAGGTGAAGTGCGGGGCACCCTCGACACCTTCCGAGAAGATGTCCTGCACCATGCTCAGCGTGCCCTTGTGCGTGGAGCCGCCGGCCCCGGCGGTGACCGAGCAGAACGCCGGCTTCAGCGCATACAGCTCGCGGCGCACCGCGGCGTACTTCGCCACGCCGTCGGGTGTCTTGGCGGGGAAAAATTCGAGGCTGACGGGAAAGTTGGAGGTCATCGTCGATCTCACTGCGGTTGAACCGCCTGGGCCCACACGAAAAATTCGGTGTTGCCGTTGCCGCCCGTGATGGGGCTCTGGAAATACGCCCGCAGCTGCAGGCTCTGCTGCCGGCAGGCCTGCCGGATGCGGGTCTCGACTTCCTGGAACAGTGCCTTGTCGCGCACGATGCCGCCCTTGCCGATCTGGTGCGGCTGCAACTCGAACTGCGGCTTCACGAGCAGCAGCAGGTGGCCGAGCGGCGCCAGGTAGTGCACGAGCGTGGGCAGCACGTGGGTGCTGGAGATGAACGACAGGTCGCCCGTGACGAACCCGAAACTCTGCGGTTCGACGGCCGCCGCGAACGCGGTGCCGGCCACGTCGCGGGCGTTCACGCCCTCGAAGGCCTGCACCCGCGGGTCGGCGGCGAGCTGCGGGTGCAGCTGGCCGTGGCCCACGTCGATGCCCACCACCTTGGCGGCACCCCGTTGCAGCAGCGCGTCGGTGAACCCGCCGGTGCTCTGGCCAGCGTCGAGGCACACGAGGCCCGTGACGTCGATCTTGCAGTGGTCGAGGGCGCCTTCGAGCTTCAAGCCACCGCGTGACACGAACTTGAGTTCGGATGTGTCGGTGACCTCGAGCTGGCAGCCGTCGGGCACGTCTTCACCGGCCTTCTTGGGCACCGACCAGCCTTTGGGCCCGAACCACCGCACCGCCCCCCGCTCGATGAGCCGCTGGGCGGCGGAGCGGGTGGGGGCGAGGCCCTTCTGGAGAATGAGCTGGTCGATGCGCATCGAAGGTACTTCCGGATCTCAGTAGCGGTAGGTGTCGGGCTTGTACGGGCCCTTCTTGTCGACACCGATGTAGGCGGCCTGTTCGTCCGTCAGTTCGGTCAGCATGGCGCCGACCTTCTTCAGGTGCAGGCGCGCGACCTTCTCGTCGAGGATCTTCGGCAGCACGTACACCTTGCCCACCTGGTAGGCGTCGGGGCGCGTGAAGAGTTCGATCTGCGCGATGGTCTGGTTCGCGAAGCTCGATGACATCACGAAGCTCGGGTGGCCCGTGCCGCAGCCGAGGTTCACGAGGCGGCCCTTGGCCAGCAGGATGATCTTCTTGCCGTCGGGGAACTTGATGTGGTCGACCTGCGGCTTGATCTCGTCCCATTCGTACTTCTCGATCGACGCGATGTCGATCTCGTTGTCGAAGTGGCCGATGTTGCAGACGATGGCCTGGTCCTTCATCGCGGCCATGTGCTCGTGGCGGATGATGCCCTTGTTGCCCGTGGTGGTGACGAAGATGTCGGCCTTGTCGGCGGCGTACTCCATCGTGACGACCTTGTAGCCTTCCATCGCGGCCTGCAGTGCGTTGATGGGGTCGATCTCGGTGACCCACACCTGGGCGCTCAGGGCACGCAGGGCCTGGGCGGAACCCTTGCCCACGTCGCCGTAGCCGGCCACGACGGCAACCTTGCCGGCGATCATCACGTCGGTGGCGCGCTTGATGCCGTCCACGAGGGATTCACGGCAGCCGTACAGGTTGTCGAACTTGCTCTTCGTGACCGAGTCGTTCACGTTGAACGCGCGGAACAGCAGCGAGCCCTTGGCGCTCATCTCGTTCAGGCGGTGCACGCCGGTGGTGGTTTCTTCCGTCACGCCGATGATCTCGGCGCTCTTGCGGGTGTACCAGGTGGGATCGGCGGCCAGCTTCGCCTTGATGGCGGCGAACAGGCAGGTCTCTTCTTCGCTGGTGGGGTTCTCGAGCAGCGACTGGTCTTTTTCGGCGCGCTGGCCGAGGTGCATCAGCAGCGTGGCATCGCCACCGTCGTCGAGGATCATGTTCGGGCCTTCGCCCGTGGAACCCTTCGGGCCGAAGTCGAAGATGCGGTGGGTGAAGTCCCAGTACTCGGTGAGCGTTTCGCCCTTGTGCGCGAACACTGGCGTGCCTTCGGCGACCAGTGCCGCGGCGGCGTGGTCTTGCGTCGAGAAGATGTTGCACGACGCCCAGCGCACTTCGGCGCCGAGGGCTTGCAGCGTCTCGACCAGCACGGCGGTCTGGATGGTCATGTGCAGGCTGCCGGTGACCCGGGCGCCCTTGAGCGGCTGGGTCTTCGCGAATTCCTCGCGGATGGACATCAGGCCCGGCATCTCCGTTTCGGCGATGCGGATTTCCTTGCGGCCCCAGTTCGCGAGCGAGAGGTCGGCGATCGCGTGGTCGGCGGCGGGTTTGAGAACAGCGTTCATGGACAGGCTCCTTGTGTTGGGAACCCGCACGCGCGGCAAGGGGAGCGAAAAGCGTTCGGCTCACTCACCCACGGACACGGTCGACGTGCGGGTGAGCGCGGTTGCAGATCAAGCTTCCGAGCCTGGGGCGCCTGGGGTGGGCGGCCTTGCAACGCTCCTCGGAAAGTCCGGGCATTGTACCGTCAGTCGGGCGAGGAAAGGCATGGATTCATGCGGGTCATGACCGCCGGGCCGAAGATCGTGGCGAACGCCACGTCCTTCGCGTCGCGGCCCATCGCAATGCGGATCAACTCCGCCATCGGCGACATGCGGGTGGGGTCGAACAGCACCCACTGGCCGCCCAGGTAGGCCTCGAAAACGGCATGGAAATCGGGCGGCGGGTCGTCGAACCGCGCGTACCCCACCACCAGCCGGGCGGGGATGTTCAAGGCGCGACAGAACGTGATCCCCAGGTGGGCAAAATCACGGCACACGCCGGCCCGGTACAGGAACACGTCGCGGGCGGTGGTGGTGACCACGGTGGCGCCCACCTGGTAGTCGATGTTGTCGTGGATCCAGTCGCAGATGGCCTGCACGCGGGCAAACCCGGGCGGGTGGCCGCAGAACAGCTTCTGCGCGGCCCGTCCCAGCAGGTCCGACTCGCAGTAGCGGGTGGGCATCAGGTTGTGCAGGATGTCGTCGGGCAGGTCGGCGATGGGCAGTTCCACCGCCTCGGAGGCGTCGGGGTCGGGCAACCGGCGCACCTGGGCGCGGTAGCGCAGTGTCAGCGGCCCGGCGCCCGCGCGCAGGCGCAGGAAGCGGTGGTGGACGGTGGGATCCTCGAAGATGTGGGTGGCCACTGCGGGTGTGACCTCCAGCGACTCGGAGATCAGCTGCTGGCCCATGCCGTTCAGCGCGTGGATCTGGAACAGGAAGTCGCAATCGCCGGTCAGGTCGTAGGCCAGCTCGCAGTCGACGTCGAACCGCTTTCCGGCGGGGATGTCGGCATCGGTGGCCATGTGGATGGCCGGCGGGGACGGTTCGGCCGTGCGGGGCAGCGGGGCGTCCAGGACGGGAGTGTTCATGGCTGGGCCTGTCGGTTCGAGGGGGACACGTCATTGGACTGGCCGCGGCCCGCGAGGCCCATCGGCCCCCGGCGCAACCCGAGGTAGGACAACCACCGGCTGCAGGCGCACCGTCCTTGTGCGGCAGGTGGCGCCTGGGGAGGGGGCGGTGTCGTCAGGCGCTGGCGAGCCGGTCGATTTCGTCGAACAGGCGGGCCACGTCGAGGGGTTTGGTCAGGTACACGTCGAAGCCGGCCGCGTGGGCCCGGTCCACGTCCGCCCCCATCGCATTGGCGCTGAGCCCGATGAGCGGCAACTGCGCGGTGCGCGGGTGGGCACGCAGGCGGCGGCACAACTCGAGGCCGTCGATGCCGGGCAGGTCGATGTCGACGATGGCGAGCGCGGGTGGGTTGGTCACCGCCATGTCGAACCCGGTCAGGCCGTCGGTGGCCACCTGGAGCACGTGCCCCGCGCGCAACGCCAGCACATGGCGCAGCAACTCGACGTTCGACGGGTTGTCTTCCACGTAGAGCAGTTGCCGGGTGTCGGACTGCAGCGTTTCGGGCGCGAACGGGGGGATCGGCGGCAAGGTGGGGGCCGGCCGGCCGGCCGGTGTGTCGGCCGCGGGCAGCTCGAAGCTGAACGTGGAGCCCACGCCGTCCTCGGACACCGCGTCGATGCGGCCGTCCATCAGCTCGACCAGCCGCCGCGTGATCACGAGGCCGATGCCGGTGCCCTGCACCGTGTCGCCGGCCCGCTCGAACCGGGTGAAGGGTTCGTACAGGCGCGACAGCTGCTCGGCGCTCATGCCCCGCCCGGTGTCGGTCACACGCACCCGCACGCGCCCGGTCCCGGTGGTGTGCGTCGTGATGGTCACCCGGCCGCCGGTGCGGTTGTATTTCACCGCGTTCGACAGCAGGTTGTTCAGCACCTGTTTCAGGCGCTTGCGGTCGGCCGTGACCCAGCTGCGGCCATCGGCCGGGCACAGGTCCACGATCCGCACGTCCTTGGCCGCGGCCTGGGTGCTGACCAGCGTCACCGATTCGGCGATGGCCGCGCACAGGTCCAGCGATTCAGGCGTGGTGGTCATCGCGCCGGCCTCGATGCGGGACAGGTCGAGCACCTCGTTGATCAGCTCCAGCAGGTGCCAGCCGGCCATCTCGATCTGCTTGACCTTCTGGGCGTTCGTCTCGGGCATCGGGTGGTGCGAGAGCTGCAGCAGCTGCGAAAACCCGAGGATGGCGTTGAGCGGTGTGCGCAGCTCGTGGCTCATGCGGGAGAGGAAGTCGGACTTCGCGTGGCTCGCCCGTTCGGCCAGTTCCTTGGCCTGCCGCAGTTCGGCGGTGCGCTCGCTCACGCGCTGCTCGAGCTCCTCGTTGGCCAGCCGCAGCGCCTGTTCGGCCAGCACGTGGCGGCTGACGTCGGTGAACGACGTCACGGCGGCGTACGGCGTGGCTTCACCGCGCCGGAACAGCGGCGACACGTTGACGGACACCCACACCGACGTGCCGTCGGGCCGCACGAGGTGGCAGAGCTGGTTGCGCACCGGCTCGCCGGTGACCAGGGCGTGGTGCGTGGGGCGTTCGTCGAGCGGAATGTCGGTGCCGTCGGGCCGCAGCAGGCGCAAGCCCTGGAAGGCGCCCTTCATGTCGGACGAATGCCGGCGCGAGACCCGGCACATCGAGGCGGCGGCCTCGTTGCGGTCGAGCACCTGGCGGGTCTTGGCATCGGTGACCATCAGGCCTTCGGTCAGCGTCTCGATCACCGAACGCAGGTACGACTCGCGTTCCTGCACCGCCTGGGCCATGCGCTTGAACGCATCCGACACCTGGCGCACTTCCAGCACGGGGCTGTCGGGGATGGCCTGGCCGGGCTTGCCGGCGGCGAGGTCCTGGCTCGCCTCGGCGAGGCGGCGCAGCCCCTTCGTCAGCCAGGACATGCACACCGCGAGCAGTGCCGTGCCAAGCACCAGCACGAGCCCGCCGATGGCGAGCCCGTTGCGCGACATCGTGTCCCGGGCCTCGTCCACCGCCTCGGTGGGAATGCCGAACCGCAGGGCGCCGAGGGGCTGGCCCTCGATCACGAGGGGCATGGCCACGTCGAGTGCGGGCCGGCTCGACGGCATGGACCCGCCGGCCGCCACCTGTTCCCCCTGGGCATCGATGACCTCGAGGTAGGCGAGCCCGCGGCCGGACACGCTCTGCTTCACGACGGCGTTCAGCGTGGCGTAGTCGCGGGTGGCCAGCAGCGGCGAAATGGCCGCGTTCAGCAGCGGGCGGAGCTGTTCGGCCTCGGCATCGAACTGGCGCAGCATCGCCTTCGTGACGAGGTTGTTCGCATTCCAAAGCAGCAGCCCCAGCGTGACCACGAAGATGGTCACGCTGCCCACGATCAGTTGCGCTCGCAGCGTGCGGAACAAGGGGGGGCGGAACGTGAGGGAACCCTGGCGGGCGGTGGCCAGATTGTGCCGCACGGGTGGCGCCGAAAGGTCAGGGTCCGCCCCACGTGGCCGCGGCCCATGGGGGGCCAGGGCCGGTCAGGTCGTCACTGCGAGGCCGCCTTCGCGGCCGGCTCGGCGACGAACCCGATGCGGTTCAGGCCGGCCGCCTGCACGGTGCCGATCAGTTCGGCCACCCGGCCGTACGGCACGGTCTTGTCGGCGCGCAACTGCACTTCCGTCTGCGGGTTGGTGCGCGCGGCCTGTTCGACGTGGGCCTTGAAGTCGCTGGCCGGGATGGGCCGGTCGCCAACGAACAGCTGGCCCCGGGCATCGATGGCCACCGCGAGAAAAACGGGCACGTCGGCCTGCGAGGTGCCTTCGGCCTTGGGCAGGTCGAGCTTCAGGCTCGCGGTCATCAGCGGGGCGGTGATCATGAAGATCACCAGCAGCACCAGCATCACGTCGATCAGCGGCGTCATGTTGATGTCGCTCATCGGCGAGGGCCGGGCGGTGCGTTCGAGGCGTCCGAAGGCCACGGCGTGAGGTTCCGGCCAGGTTCTCAGGCGGACACGGCGGTGTCGGAGACCATTTCGCGCAGGTCGTGCGCGAACCCTTCCAGGTCGGCCTCGCAGCTGCCGATCTGTTTGCCGAACACGTTGTAGGCCAGCACCGCGGGGATGGCCACGGCCAGGCCCGCGGCAGTCATCACGAGGGCCTCACCCACCGGGCCGGAGACCTTGTCGATGGTGATGGTGCCGCTGATGGCGATGCTGCCGAGCGCATGGTAGATGCCCCACACGGTGCCGAACAGCCCGATGAACGGGGCCGTGCTGCCGACGGACGCGAGCACCACCTGGCCGAACTGCAGCTGCGCAAGCACCCGGTGCAGCGCATCGCGCAGGCGGCGCGTGAGCTGGGATTCGATCAGGCCGTGGGCCTCGAGCGTGCCGGCCGGCGGTGTGGCAGTGGCGGCGTCGAGCAGTGGTGCGAGCGTGCCTTCACGGTCGAACGCGGCCAGTTGGTCGCGGCCTGCGCCCAGCGAGGCCGCGGACCAGAACGCCGGCACGGCGCGGCCGATGTCGGTGCGCACGCGGGCGAGCAACCACCCCTTCCAGAAGATGAGCACCCAGGCGCTCACCGACATCAGCAGGAGGAGCAGCGCCACGGCGCGCGTGACGCCGTCGCCGTGTTGCCAGAATTGCCAGGCGCCGGTCATGCAGGGCGGGGCAAGTCAGGTCAGGCGAGGCCCAGCACGTGGTTCATGTCGAACAGGCCGGGGCCCGACGACGCGAGGAACCGCGCGGCCCGCAGGCTGCCCTGCGCGTAGGTGGCGCGGCTGCTGCTCTTGTGGGTGATTTCGATGCGTTCGCCGGTGCCGGCGAACAGCACGGTGTGGTCACCGATGATGTCGCCGCCCCGCACGGTGGCGAACCCGATGGTGGACGGGTCGCGTTCGCCGGTGACGCCTTCGCGGCCGTACACCGCGCAGGTTTTCAGGTCGCGGCCGAGGGCCTCGGCCACCACTTCGCCCATCTTCAAGGCGGTGCCGCTCGGGGCATCGACCTTGTGGCGGTGGTGGGCCTCGATGACCTCGATGTCGTAGCCTTGGTTCAACGCGCGGGCGGCCATGTCGAGCAGCTTGAGCACGACGTTGACGCCGACGCTCATGTTGGGCGCCATCATGATGCCGATGTGCCGGGCGTGTTCGGCGATCTCGGCCTTCTGCGCGTCGGTGAAGCCGGTGGTGCCGATGACCGCCGCCACGCCCAGTTCGCGGCACACGGCCAGGTGGGCCAGCGTGCCTTCGGGGCGGGTGAAGTCGATCAGCACCTGGGCGCCGGCGAGGCCGGTGCGCAGGTCGGCCGTGATGGCCACGCCGCTGTTGCGGCCGAGGAACCCGGAGGCGTCGAGGCCGAGGGCGGCGCTGGTGGGCTGGTCGAGGGCGCCGGAGAGCTGGCAGTCGTCGGCGTTGGCCACGGCCTCGATCAGCATGCGGCCCATGCGGCCGGACGAGCCGGCGATGGCGATGTTCAGCGGAGAGGTCATGTGCGTTCCAGTGGCGGGTAGGCGCGCACCGGGCCTTCGGGCGCGGACGCGGCGGGCGCGGTCTTCGCGGGCACCGGCAGCGCCTTGATTTCCTCGGGGGTCATGGCAAGGGACCTGGGGTTGCGCGGCGGCTTTTCGGTGTCGATGGAGGCCACGAAATCGCGTTCGGCGGGCAGCGCGTCGGCGCCTTCGACGCTCTTGAGCGTGTCGCCGTCGAAGCGGACGACCACCTGGCGCTGCTGCGGCTCGGTGCCCTGGCGGCGGATGGTGAAGACGTAGTCCCAGCGGTCGGCGTGGAAGGTGTCGGTGAGCAGCGGCGAGCCGAGGATGTCGCGCACCTGGGTGCGGCTTTGGCCGGGTTTCACCAGGGCGACCTGCTCCTTGGTGAGCACGTTGCCCTGGACGACCTCGATGCGGTAGGGGGTGATGAAACCCAGCAGCGAGTTGTCGCTGGACAGCAGGGAGTTGCAGCCCGACAGGCCGGTCACGGCCAGCGCCAGCAGTGCGAGTGTCGAGGCCCGGGCGGGCTGGACACGGATACGGAAAGAGCGCATGGTGATGGGCAGCGAGAGACTGCAACCTCGATATGATTCGATGATTCTAGCGGCAGGCTTCCTCCCACCTGCCGCGCCCTGCCCGCCTCAAACCCCCGTCCCGCCAAGGGTGTGGGAAACTCACCTGCCGTCCCGACTGCCGATGTCCGCCATGTCAAACGCCGAAGAACTCAAGAGCAGTGGCCTCAAGGCCACGCTGCCCCGCATCAAGATCCTGGAAGTGTTCCAGAACACCACCCAGCGCCACATGACGGCCGAGGACGTGTTCAAGGCGCTGCTGCAGGAAGGGGCCGACATCGGCCTGGCCACCGTGTACCGGGTGCTGATGCAGTTCGAGCAGGCCGGCCTGTTGTCGCGCAACCATTTCGAGTCCGGCAAGGCGGTGTTCGAGCTCAACGAGGGCAAGCACCACGACCACCTGGTGTGTGTCACGTGCGGCCGCGTGGAAGAGTTCTACGACGCCGAGATCGAGAAGCGCCAGCACAACGTGGCACACAGCCGCGGCTACGAGTTGCAGGACCATGCGTTGGCGCTTTACGCCGTGTGCACGAAGAAGAACTGCGAATACAAGGCGAAGTGACCGCCGGGCCGGGGCCCCTCGCGGGCCTGCCGGGCTTCAGCCGGCCTTTTGCATCGCCTTCTGGTGCCGTTCGATGAACTCGCGGTAGGTGTCGATGCCGCGCAGCTGCAGGATGGTGCTGCGCACGGCGGCCTCCACCAGCACGGCCAGGTTTCGGCCCGCGTCCACCGCGATCACCACCTTGCGCACGGGCACGTTGAGGATGTCCTCGTTGAGCGGCTCGTAGGGCAGGCGTTCGAAATCGCGCTCGAGCGTTTCCTTGCGCACCAGGTGCACGATCAGCTTCAAGCGCATCTTCCGGCGCACGGCGGTTTCACCGAAGATGGACTTGATGTCCAGCAGACCGATGCCGCGCACTTCGAGCAGGTTCAGCAGCAACTCCGGGCAGCGGCCTTCGATGGCCGTCTGGGAGATGCGGTACAGGTCGACCGCATCGTCGGCCACCAGGCCGTGGCCGCGCGAGATGAGCTCGAGGCCCAGCTCGCTTTTTCCCAGGCCCGATTCCCCGGTGAGCATCACGCCCACGCCCAGGATGTCCATGAACACGCCGTGGCGCGTGGTGCGCTCGGCGAACAGCTGGCTCAGGTAACCCCGCATCACGTCGATCACGTGGCCGGCTGATTCGTCGGTGACGAACAGCGGGATGTCGGCGCGGTCGCACAGTGCCACCAGGCGGTCGGGGGGCGACTGGGCGTCGGCCACGATCACCACTGGCGGCTCGAGCGTGACGATGCGCTGGATGCGGCGCTCCTGGTCTTCCGGCGAGGAATCCTGGAGGTAGGCGACTTCGCGGCGCCCGACCAGCTGCACCCGGTACGGGTGGATGTAGTTCAGGTAACCCACCAGGTCGGCGGCCGATTGGGCGTTGCGCACCGCGGCTTCGTCGAACCGGCGTTCCGGGTGCGCGTGACCGGCAATCCACTCCCAGCGCAGGGCGGGGCGGTGCTCTTCGAACAGCGCCTCGGCGCTGATGACGGATGGTTTCACGCGCTGAGGGGGTTGTGGAGCGGGGTCAGGCGACCGATTTGAGCGGTTCCCAGTTCGAGATGAGCTCGTGGACCTTGGCCGCGGTGTCCTCGGTCTTGAGGCGTTCGCGCAGTTCGCGGTCACCGAGCATCTCGGCGATTTCGGAAAGGATCTCGAGGTGGCGCTGCGTGGCCGCTTCGGGCACCAGCAGGAAGATCAGCAGGTTGACGGGTTCGTCGTCGGGCGCATCGAACGGGATGGCCTGCTGCACGCGCACGACGGCGGCCAGCGGGTTCTTCAGGCCCTTGATGCGGCCGTGCGGAATGGCCACGCCGTGGCCGAGGCCGGTGGAGCCCAGGCGTTCGCGGGCGAACAGGTTGTCCGTCACGGTGGCACGCGCAATGGCGTGCTGGTTCTCGAACAGCAGCCCCGCGTGCTCGAATGCGCGTTTTTTGCTGGTGGCATCCACATCCACCAGCACATTGCTGGGCGGCAAGATCGCGGCAAGTCGGTTCATCTGCGGGTCACTGTTTGCCCAATGCGGGCCGGGTCTGTTGGTGACAGTTCCCAAATTCTACGAGCCTGCTGGCAGCAGGTGCTATGCACGACATTGGATCAGAAGTGAAATTGTGCACTGTTGTTGCTGCGTTGCAGCACCCGAAGCGCACGTATTTCGGGCTTGAAAACGAAAAAGCGGCCCGAAGGCCGCTCCATCCGAGCCGTGAAGATCAGGCCGTGGCGTCGATGCGCTTGGCCGCGACGTGGTGGTGATCCTGCAGCTTGTCCTTGTGTCGGCAGACCTGCCGATCCAGCTTGTCCATGAGTTGGTCGATGGCGGCGTACAGGTCCTCGTGGCTTTGCTCCACGAAGATGTCCTTGCCCTTCACATGGACCGTGACCTCGGCCTTCTGCCTGCGTTCCTTCTCCTTGTTCTTCTCCACGGAGAGCAACACGGTGATGTCGACGACCTGGTCGAAGTGGCGAGTGACCCTGTCCAGCTTCGTGAGCACGTACTCACGCAAGGCTGGTGTGACGTCGAGGTGGTGGCCGCTGATCGTCAAGTTCATGAAGACTCCTTTCGCAGGGGGTGAGGGAACCGGAACAAGGGAATGCGTGACCGCAAGACGGGTGAGGAATGGGCGTGGGAAGGCGGGGAGGGGGAGTGAGGGAAGGAGCGGGATTCCAGAAGGAGGGAGGCGTGTGGAGCGCTGGGGAAACCCGAGGTCGTTGAAATCAGTGTGCGCCCGTTTCGTCCGTGTGACAAGGCAGCGACACGCATGAAAACATGTCCGATCTGCATCGCTTGCGGGGAGTGCGGAAAAGGGGCGTTTTTCAAGGGTCGCATCCTCATTTCGGGGTAAATCCGGGGGTGTCCCGCACCACCTTGGGCCGAGTGGGGCGAGCCGGTGACATAATTTCGGCTGACGCAATTTCCTGGAACCCGACGTGGACAGCCCTCACTCTCGCTGACCGTCCGCTCCGACACCCATCGGCGAGGCCACGCGCCCCGATGCGGCCCGGAGTGAGACGGTCTCGCCCCCCGCCCTCATTCCCTGGCCCCCGATGCACGATGACCACATCGGGGAATCCGTTGGAGCCCCTGCATGCTGAATGTGTTCACGCTGGCCAATGGCCGGTTGTTTCAAGAAGAGATCGAGCGCCTCGAGGCGCTCGCCGATGTGCACCCGGTCTGGGTCGACCTCGAAAACCCGTCGCCCGATGAAATCGGCTGGATCGAGCAGCGTTTCGGCCTCAGCATCCCGCAGGACATCGTCGACGACGACCTGGAAGAATCCGCCCGCTTCTACGAGGAAGACAACGGCGAGCTGCACATCCGCTCCGACTTCCTGATCGACGACGACGAAACCCCGCGCAACGTGCGCGTGGCCTTCATCCTGCACAACAAAGTGCTGTTCTCGATCCACGGCGAAGACCTGCCGGTGTTCCGCCTGCTGCGCCTGCGCGCGCGCCGCATCCCCGCCCTGATCGAGGACGCGAAGGACGTGCTGCTCAAGCTGTACGACGCCGATGCCGAGTACAGCGCCGATGCCCTCGAAGGCATCTACGACAGCCTCGAGAAGGTCAGCGCCCGCGTGCTCAAGCAGGACGTGGGCGACCAGGCCGCCGGCGAGGCGCTGGCTGCCATCGCCCGCGAGGAAGACCTGAACGGCCGCATTCGCCGCAACGTGATGGACACGCGGCGCGCCATCAGCTTCATGATGCGCAGCCGCATGCTCAACGCCGAGCAGTTCGAGGAAGCGCGCCAGATCCTGCGCGACATCGACTCGCTCGACAGCCACACCGCGTTCCTGTTCGACAAGATCAACTTCCTGCTGGACGCCACCGTCGGTTTCATCAACATCAACCAGAACAAGATCATCAAGATCTTCTCGGTGGCCAGCGTCGCGCTGCTGCCGCCCACGCTGATCGCCAGCATCTACGGCATGAACTTCAAGCTCATGCCCGAACTCGAGTGGCGCTTCGGATACCCGGTGGCCATCGGGCTGATGCTGCTGAGCATCGTGTCGCCGTTCTGGTACTTCCGGCGCAAGGGCTGGTTGAAATAGGGCCCCCTACGGCGCTTCGCGCCGGTCCCCCCATGGGGGAGCCCGCGGTCGCCCGGGGGACCCGGGCTCGGCGGTAGCTTGATCTGCGGCTTCGCTTCGCTCGCCTCCTGCCTGGCGTTCGCGATTCGGGGCTTTGCTCGCTGCGCGTCGCTCGCCCTGTGTGCCTGCCTGCCTTCGTTCCGGCCTTCGCTCGCTGCTGTCCGGGGAAAATCTCGGTCATCCCGGCGAATGCCGGGATCTCCAGCGGTGGACGGGAACGCTGCTGTTGAGCGAGAAGGTGGAGATCCCGGCCTCGGGACGACAGGGCTGTGCGGGGAAACGCATTGGCGTTTGCGCAGAGCCGGTCTCTCAGGATCAGGCCCTCTGCCTGATTCGGCTTACTTTGCGCATGTTGCGCGGCCCTGTTGCTGATTCAGTTGGCGCTCCGGGATTTATCCCGAATTACCAACCCCCGCAACAACTTACCGCTCAGCGCTCAAACTTTCCCCGGACAGCACTGGGCGCAGGCCGGGATCTCCAGCGGTGCACGGGAACGCTGCTGTTCAGCGAGAAGGCGGAGATCCAGGCCTGCGCGGGACGACAGGGCTGTGCGGGCGAAAGCACCGTTGGTGATGTTGGGTCCGCCCGGGCTCGCGGGTGGCTTGACCTGGCGCTTCGCTTTGCGTCGCTGCCGGGAAGAAAGAATGCCGCACAGCGCCCCGGGAGGAAGTAGGGAGGGAGGAGGGAGGGAGAAAGCCCTCTCGGGATTGCAGTCGGCGAGGCCGACCGGCTGTGCGGCAGGAAAAATGGCGGTGGTGCCCCAGGGTGCACCACGCGAACAGCCTTTTCGATGCGATGCCGCTGGCCGAGTTCCGTCGGACGCTCAAGAAATTGCGTACCCGTGCGTGTTCATTTCGTATCCAGAAGTTTCTCGATGGCCTGGACGAAGGCGGGGTCCTGCGGTTTGGTCATGGAGCCGAAGCTCTGGACGGTCTGGCCGTCGCGGGCGATGACGTACTTGTGGAAGTTCCACCTGGGTGACGCGCCGGTGCGCTGGCGCAGGTCGGCGAACAGCGGGTTGAGCTGGTCGCCGGCCGAGGCGGTCACCCGGCTCTTCACGAACATCGGGAACTTGACCCCGAAGGTGTTCTCGCAGAAGTCGGCGATTTCCTTGTTCGAGCCAGGCTCCTGGCTGCCGAAGTCGTTCGACGGGAACCCGAGCACCACGAGACCCCGCGGGCCGTAGCGTTCGTTCAGCGCCTCGAGGTCCTTGTATTGGGGCGTGAAGCCGCAGAAGCTCGCGGTGTTGACCACCACGACGACCTTGCCGGCGTACTGGCAGAGGTTCTGCGGTTTCTCGTCCTGCAGGCGCGGGATCTGCCGGTCTAGCAGCGCGGGGCAGGCGGCCGAGGCGGCGCCCGGGCCCGCGAGCAGCGCGAACCACAGGAACAGGCGGGGGAGTGGGGGGCGGTTCATGAAAGGTCTCCAGCAGGAACGAGGGATCCGTTCAGGATGCCACTTCTCTGGCGCCCACGTACGCGGCGCGGCGCGATCCGGATGCGGCGTTCACCGGGATGTCCTTGACTTCCGCGGGCCTGCCCCGAACTGTCACGGAGCGCCGTCTAGAATAAGAAACCCTCACATTGGGCTGAACCATGCTGTATCCCGAACTCTTCAAACAACTCGAAGCCGTCCGCTGGAACATGGACACGGACATCCCCTGGGATCAGTTCGACGGCAGCCAGCTCACGGAAGAGCAGGCCCAGACCATCAAGATGAATGCCATCACGGAGTGGTCCGCATTGCCGGCCACCGAGATGTTCCTGCGCGACAACCGCGATGACAGCGACTTTTCCGCGTTCATGAGCGTCTGGTTCTTCGAGGAACAGAAGCACTCGCTCGTGCTGATGGAATACCTGCGCCGCTTCCGTCCCGACCTGGTCCCCACCGAGGCCGAACTGCACGAGGTGCGCTTCGAATTCGACCCGGCCCCGGCCCTCGAGACGCTGATGCTCCACTTCTGCGGCGAGATCCGCCTGAACCACTGGTACCGCCGCGCCGCCGAATGGCACAGCGAGCCGGTCATCAAGGCCATCTATGAAACGCTGGCGCGCGACGAAGCCCGCCACGGTGGCGCCTACCTGCGCTACATGAAGCGGGCCATGCAGAAGTTCGGCGACGAGGCCCGTGCCGCGTTTGCCAAGGTGGGGGTGCTGATGGCCAGCGCCCGCCGCACGGCCCAGGCCCTGCACCCCACGAACCTGCACGTGAACGAAAAGCTGTTCCCGCGCGACACCATCCAGAGCCGCCTGCCCAACCCCCAATGGCTGGAGCAATGGCTCGACAAGCAGATCCAGTTCGATGCCGTGTGGGAAACCAAGGTGGTCGACCGCATCCTGCACAACATGAGCCTGCTGCTCGAACGCAGCTTCGCCAGCGTCCAGGAACTCAACCGCTACCGCAAGGAAGTGACGGCTGCCGCGCTGGCCGCCGCCGCGAACAAGGGCCGTTCGGGCACCGACCCGCTGACCGCCTGACGTGGCGAGTTTCCTCGACAAGCTCTGCACCGCCGCCGACCTGCCCGCGCGGGTTGCGGCGTTGCCTCAGCCGGTGGTGTTCACGAACGGGGTGTTCGACATCCTCCACCGTGGTCACGTCAGCTACCTGGCGCAGGCCCGCGCGTTGGGTGGCAGCCTCGTGCTGGGGCTCAACAGCGACCACTCCGCTCGCCAGCTGGGCAAGGGCCCCGACCGCCCGCTCAACGCCGAGGCCGACCGCGCCTGCGTGCTGGCGGCGTTGGAGAGCGTGAGCCTCGTGGTGCTGTTCGACGAACGCACCCCGGTGGAACTGCTCAAGCGTGTGCGCCCGCAGCTCTACGTGAAGGGCGGCGACTACGACATCGAGGCGCTCGAGGAAACGAAGTGGGTGCGCAGCTGGGGCGGTGACGCCTGCGCACTGTCCTTCGTCGACGGTTACTCCACGACCAACCTCGTCTCCCGCATCAAGGGCTGACGGCCTGCGTCTGCCGTGCCTACACTGGCACGACATTCAGCCGTCCGAGAGAGCCCCCCCAATGCCACATGTTCCCGACCCGCTCCCGCCCGCGGTGCTGGCTGCCTTGCAACGCGGCCAGACGATCGAGGCCATCAAGCTGCTGCGCGACGCCACCGGCCTGGGCCTGAAGGAGGCGAAGGACGCCGTGGACCGGCACCGGTCCGGCCCCGCGCGGCCGCCGGAGGCCACCGCGCCATGGCACGGCACGCTGCCGCCACCTGTGCTTGCGGCCATCCAGCAAGGCCATGCGATCGAGGCCATCCGGCTGTTGCGCCAAACGTCCGGCATGGGGCTCAAGGAAGCCATGGACATGGTCGAGGCCCATCGGCGAACCCACCCGGCCATCGACCCGATGCGTTCGCCCGGCGAGGTGCCGCGCCGCAGTGCCGCCGGCTGGGCCCTGGCGGCCGTGGTGCTGCTGGCGCTGGTGGCCTGGTTCGTCTGGCGCCGCTAAGCGGCCGCCCGGCGCCGGTTCACGAGCGCAATGCCCGCCACCACCCCGGCCAACGCGGCCACCAGGCGCATGGTGACCGGCTCACCCAGCACGAACACCCCGAGCATCAGCCCGAACACCGGCGTCAGCAGCGTGAACGCCGACAGCTGCGTGGCCTGGTAGTGGCGCACCAGCCAGAACCACACGAGGTAACTCACGAAGACGACCACCACGGACTGGTACCCGAGCGACGCCCAGGCGGTGGCCGAGAGTGCAACCGTCCAGGCGTCTCCATGCGCCAGCGACCCGGCCAGCAGCAGCGCCCCCGACACGCCCAACTGGTAGACGAGGGTCTTTTCGGGAGCGGCCGACGCGAGCGGTGTGGCACGGATCGCGAGCGTGGTGGCGCCCCACAGCACCGCGGCCACCACCCCCAGCGTGTCGCCGAGCCACTGCCGCGGCCCGGCCTCGGGCTGCGTGAACCCTTCGGCAAATGCCAGCGCCACGCCCGAAAACGCAAGCAGCAGGCCGCCGACCTGGTGTGCCGCCAGCCGCTCGGCGCGCGAGATGAAGGGCATGCCGAGCGCCACGACAAACGGGGCGATGTAGATGAACACGATCATCCGCGACGCGGTGGTGTACTGCAGCCCGAGGAACACACACGCGAACTCGCCGCCGAACAGCGCGCCGGCGACCAGGCCGCCGGCCAGCGTGCCGTCGCGGCGCCACATCGGAATGCCGCGCGCGAGGGCCCACGCGAGCACGAGCACCGCACCCAGCAGCGATCGAATGGTGGCCTGCACCAGCGGCGGCACCTCGTGGACGATGCCTTTCACCGCGACCTGGTTGAGCCCCCACAGGAAGCTGCAGGCGACCACGAGCACGATGGCCAGGCGGTCGAGGTGGGGGTGGCGGTCAGGCACGGTGCAGGCGGTGCCAGCATTCGGCGGCGGCGGCGCAGGTGACACCCGCCACCGCACCGGTCAGGTGGGCGATGGGGGCGATGGGGATGTCCCAGTGGGGCGACACCTGCACCGCGGCGCGCCACGGGGTCTCGGACAGCACCTTGGCCAGCAGCAGCGCGAGCGCTGCGAAACCCACGAGCCGCTGGCGGCGCGGCCCGGACGTCCCGAGGTAGAACGCCGCGGCGCCGGCCCCGGCATGCACGACCCCGGACAGTCCGCCGTAATGCCGCAGCGACGGCATGCACAGCAGGGCCACGTGGGTCAGCGGCCAGGCCACCGCCCAGGCGAGTGCGGTGCGCGGGGGCACCCCGCCCACCATGCCGAACGCCGCCAGCAAGGCCACCGCGAGCAGGTTGGCCGTGAAGTGCGACGTGCTCAGGTGCACGAACCCGGCCGTCCACCAGCGCCACGGTTGGGCGAGCCAGCGATCGGGTTGCCAGTCGAGCACGGCCGGCGTGGCGGCCACCTGGGCCAGCACGGCCCCGATCGCCAGCACCGCGGCAAGCGCCACCCAGGCCACGCCGGGCGTGCGCAGGCGGGTGTGCATCAGGCCGCGGGCGGGAACACGGCGGCCCACAACGCCAGCACGGCGTCGCGTTCGGCCGCGAGCAGGCTGTGCTCGAACTGCGTGGGCTTTTCGTCGAGGCGCGCCCGGTGTTGCGCGCGGCGCAGCTCGCGGTAGGCGTTGGCCGCCTCGCGCCCCACGCCTTCGGGCAGCAGCCCGCAGGCTTCGGCGCGTTGCAGCAGCGCGATGTTGCCGACGTTGTCCTGCAGCTCGGGGTGGTTCGCGCTTTCGGCGAGCACGAGCACCTGCACCGCGAACTCGACGTCCATCATGCCGCCGGGGCTGTGCTTGACGTCGAAGAGTTGCGGCTTGACCGGGTGGGCCGAGCGCACCCGTTCGCGCATGGTGGCCACCTCGGTGCGCAACGCGGCGGGGTCGCGCGCGGCACACAACACGGCGCGGCGCACGGCTTCGAACCGGGGCGTGAGCGACACGTCGCCGGCACACAGGCGGGCCCGTGTGACGGCTTGGTGTTCCCACGTCCACGCGGTGTTGCTGCCCCGGCCCACCTGGTAGTTCTCGTAGGACTGAAGCGACGTGACCAGCAGGCCCGAGTTGCCGTTGGGGCGCAGCGCGGTGTCGATGTCGAACAGTTCGCCCGCCGCGGTGCGGGTGGTGAGCCAGTTGATCAGCTTGCGCACGAACGCGGTGTAGATCTCGGGGACCCGGTCGCGGTCGGGTTCGTCGGCGTCGTCGAACAGGAAGACGACGTCGAGGTCGCTGCCGTAGCCCAGTTCCTTGCCGCCGAGCTTCCCGTACGCAATGATGGCGAACACCGGGTTGTCGCGGTGGCGCTGGCGCAGGTGGTTCCAGGCCCAGCGCACGGCACATTGCAGCGTGGCATCGGTCAGGGCCGACAGGTCGTCGGCCACCTGTTCGACGGTGATGTGGCCTTCGACGTCGCGCACCAGCGTGCGGAACACCTCGGCGTGGTGCGCGCGGCGCAGCGTGTCGAGCAGCGATTCCTCATCGGCCTGATTGAAGCGGGCCCACGCCACGTGGCGGGCCTCCAGGTCGGCGATGTAGCTGTCACGGTCGAAGCGGCCGTGCAGCAGGCGTTCATCGGCCAGTTCGTCGATCACACCCGGGTGGCGCATCAGGAACTGGGCCGGCCACCGGGCCAGGCCCAGGAGGCGCAGCAGGCGCACCTGCACCTCGGGGCGCTCCACCAGCAGCGCGAGGTAACTCTCGCGGCGCAGCAGGGGTTCGAGCCAGTCGATGAACCGGGTGGCAGCTTCCAGGCTGCACGTGCCGGCCTTGACCGCCTGGGCGGCGCGCATCACGAGCCGCGCGAGGCGCTGCTTGCTTTCGTCGCGCAGCAGCCGAACCCGCGGGTGGTCGATCCAGGGGCGCACCCGTTCGGCGATGGGCGCGGGCAGCTGTTCGATGAATTCTTCGCTGTCGACCGGCTGCGGCGCGGGGCGGCAGCTGCGGCAGCCGTTCGCGGACGCTGCACCCGCCGGCGCCTGGCCGTCGTGCAGCAGCGCGTCGAATTCCATCGCGACGAACTCGCGCGTTTCGCACAGGGTGTCGAGCAGTTCGCAGGTGTCGGCGTCGCACGCGGCGAGGCCCATGCTGGCGGCGATCCAGGCGAGGTCGTGGTCGGCGGTGGGCAGCAGGTGCGTCTGCTGGTCGTCGAGGAACTGGATGCGGTGTTCGAGGCGGCGCAGGAACGTGTAGGCCTCGGCCAGCCGTTCAGCGCTGGCCGGTTTCATCAGCCCGCCCGTGGTGAGCCGCTGCAGCGCCTTCAGCGTGGAGCGGGTGCGGATCTCGGGGAACTGGCCGCCGCGCACGACAAGCAGCAGCTGCACGATGAACTCGATCTCGCGGATGCCGCCGCGCGAGAGTTTGACGTCGTTGGCCCGCTCGGGCCGGCCCGCGGCCCGGCGCTGGGCTTCGTCGCGCACCTTGCGGTGCAGCTGGCGGAGGCCCTCAAACACGCCGTAGTCGAGGTACTTGCGGTAGACGAACGCGGTGACCGTGTCGCGCAGCGCGATGGCACGGCCGCTGCGCAGGCTCTCGAACGGGGCCACGACGCGGCTCTTGAGCCACGCGAACCGCTCCCACTCGCGGCCCTGCACGAGGAAGTACTCCTCGAGCATGGACAGGCTCACCACCGGTGGGCCGGAGTTGCCGTTGGGGCGAAGCGCCAGGTCCACGCGGAACACGTTGCCGTCTTCGGTGACGTCGCCGATCAGCGCATAGAGGCTGCGGGCCACTTCGGTGAAGTATTCGTGGGCGGACACGCTGCGCGGGCCCGTGGTCTGGCCGGCATCTTCGTAGACGTAGATCAGGTCGATGTCGGACGACACGTTGAGTTCGTGTGCGCCGAGCTTGCCCATGCCGACGACCCAGAACTCGATGCGCCGGCCTTGTTCGTCGAGTGGCGGGCCGAAACGGGCGTCCTGGTCGGCGCAGGCCTGGATCACCGCGCGGTCGAGGGTGACCTCGGCCAGTGCGGTCATGGCCCGGGTGATGTCTTCCATGGCCGCGTTCTGCTCGATGTCGAGCACCGCCAGGCGTTCCAGCACGAGGTGCCGCGCCACCCGCATGGCGCTCGGCAGCGCACGGCCGCGCGCGACCAGCAGGTCGATCAGCGCGCCGATGCGTCCGGTGTCGGGCAGGCCGGGGGCGAGGAGCGGCAGGTCGTCGGCATAACGTCGGCGCACGCGCTGGACAAAACGGCTGTGCTCGGCCAAGGCGCCGATTCCGGGTGCCGCGGCAAGGGCCGTCAGGGCCGGTTTCGCGGCGGATGTGGACTCAGTAACCATGAGGTGTTGCAGGCGTGCCCTCTCGCGTACGGGCCGAACGGGCTGAAAACGCGGCGTGGCCAGGGATTTCGCCGGATTCTGCCCCACAACCAAACCCTCTGCTGGGCGGGGACACCCGGGGAAACGCACGGGGATGCAACGTGATGTGTCGTCCCTCACGTTTTCGCGCCGTCCGCTTCGGCGTAAGCTTGGGCACGATGACAACCACAGGGAGACCACCATGCTGATCGCCGCCCTGCAAATGGTGTCCACCCCCGACGTGGCCCGCAACCTCGAGCGTGCTGGCGCGCTGATCGCGGAGGCGGCCCAGGCGGGCGCCCGCATCGTGGCCCTGCCCGAATACTTCTGCCTGATGGGGCACAGCGACCAGGACAAGATCGCCCTGGCGGAAACGCCGGGCGACGGCCCCATCCAGGCCGCGCTGGCCGCCGCGGCGCGCACGCATGGTGTGTGGGTGATCGGCGGCACGCTGCCGCTGCGGGCCGCCGTACCCGGGCGCGTGCTCAACAGCTGCAACGTGTTCGCTCCCGACGGCACGCTGGCCGCGCGCTACGACAAGATGCACCTGTTCCGCTACGACAACGGCCGTGAACGGTACGACGAGGGGGCCGTGCTCGACGCTGGCAGCCAGCCGGTCGCGTTCGAGGCCGAGGGGCTGCGGGTGGGCCTCAGCATCTGCTACGACCTGCGGTTCCCGGAGCTGTACCGTGCGCTCACGGTGCCACCGTGCGACCTGCTGGCCGTGCCGTCGGCCTTCACCCACACCACTGGCCGGGCCCATTGGGAGCTGCTGCTGCGGGCGCGGGCAGTGGAAAACCAGTGTTACGTGATCGCCCCGGCCCAGGGTGGCCTGCACGAAAACGGCCGGCGCACGTTCGGCCACAGCCTGGTGGCCGACCCGTGGGGCGAGGTGCTGGCGATGCGCGAGGAGGGTGAGGGGGTGGTGCTGGCCACGCTGTCGCGCGAGCGCATCCAGGGCGTGCGCGCCCAGTTGCCGGCGCTGTCGCACCGGCGGGCCGCGTTCGACGGGCCCGTCACCGACGGCCGAACATCATCTGGCGTGCCAGCAACGACTTGAGCGGCGGCGCCACCTGGAGCGCCGCCAGGCCCAGCCCGCGCAGCGTGCTGAGGCCGGGGAATTGCCAGGTGAAGCTGCGGGCGAGGAAGTCGGTGGCAGCGATCATCGCCCAGCGGTCGGGCGCACGTTGCCACTGGATGCGCCGCAGCGCGGTGTCGATGTCGGCGTGGCGGCCCAGCTGGGCCACCAGCTCGCAGGCATCGCGCAACCCGAGGTTCAGGCCTTGGCCGGCCACCGGGTGCAACGTCTGGGCGGCGTTTCCGATGCGCACGGTGCGGCCGGCCACGAGGCTGCGTTCGGCGTTCAACCCCAGCGGGAACGACTTCAGCCGCGACAGCCCCACGAGGCGGCCGGTGCCCTGGGCAAACAGCGTGTTCAGCACGGCAAGCCGCTGGGTGTCGTCGAGCGGGGCCACCGGGTCGTCATCCGACGGCACGCACCAGACGAGCGAGGCCCGTTGTGCGCCGTCGGGCCCGTCGGGCAGCGGCAGCAGCGCGGCGGGGCCGTTCGGGGTGAAGCGTTCATAGGCCACGCCACGTTCCCCGCCGGCCAGTGTCACCGTGCCGACCCACGCGGTCTGGTGATAGTCGCGGGTGACCGCCTTGCGGGCCTGGTCCGAGAACACGCCGCCCTCGGCCACCACGGCGAGGTCGAAACGCTCGGCCACGCCGGCATCGACCTCGACCCCGCCGGGAACCGGTTTCAGCGCACTCACGGGCGTGCCGAAGCGGGCGGCCAGCCGTGCCGGTTCGGCCGCGCACGCGGCGAACCAGGCGTGCTGCAGTGGTGCCACGATGGCCCCGTACGAGGCCACGGCGCCAAGCTGCGGCACCCGCTCGTCCTCGGCGCGGATGTGCAGCGCGGGCTCGCGGTCCGACCCCACGGTGAGACCCAGCAGCGCCGGTTGCTGCTGCGACACGTGCACGGCGCGAATGGGCATTGCGTTCGCGGCGATCCGCGGCCACACCTTCAAACGTTCGAGGATCTGCACGCTGCCGAGCGACAGGGCGAGCGTGCGCGCGTCGGCGGCCACCGGGGCGTCGGCCGGGCGGGTGTCGAAGACACAAACGCGGGCGTTTGGAAGCAGGCGCGCAGCTTGCAAGGCTAACGTCAGCCCGACCGGGCCGGCACCTACGACGGCAATAGCGGTCGAAAGTTCCGGTAAATCGTGCAAGGCGGTAGTTTTTGTGAGGCGTGTCACGAATGGATGCCTTGTGTCCAACAAGTGGTTTTTCGCGCACCCCTGAACAGGGGGCATCGTGTCCCGCATTGTCCCCCGTGCCCGCGGGGGTCGAACAGCCACACCGCTTCGCATGACATGGCACATTCTGGTCAGGCATTCTCTGCCAAGCAATTCATCTGGAGGTAGTACATGAAACTGAAAATGTTGGCTGTGGCGGTTGCACTTGCGGCAGCCGGGGCGTCGCAAGCCGCGACGTTCAATCTGGGCACGCTGAGCACCGAACAGACGAAAGTGTTCGGCAACACGTTCGGCTGGGGCCAGACATTCACGGACGTCTTCAACTTCACCCTGGCTGACAACGGCCGTTCGTACGGCGGCACGCTGGCATACGACCTCACCGACTGGGGTGGCATCTCGCTGACCTCGCTGTCGCTGAGTGGTGGCAGCCTGTCCAGCGCGGTGACGGACAGCAGCCCGGAGACGTTCTCCTTCAGCAACCTGCTGGCTGGCACCTACAGCCTGACCGTCAGTGGCCAGGCCACCGGGCTGGGCCTCGTCGGTTACCTCGGCACGGTCCGCGCCGAAGCGGTCGCTGCGCCGGTGCCGGAACCCGAAACCCTGGCGATGATGGCGCTGGGCCTCGGTGTCATGGGCTTCGTGGCCCGCCGCCGCAAGCAGTCGGCCAAGTGAACCCACGGCGCCGCTCGCGGCGCCGGTCACCCCAGGCGGATCATTCGATCCGCCTTTTTCACGCCTGCTCACCAGCCCCTGCTCTGCAGTCGTGAATTCCCGGTGGGGCCTACTTGGCTGTGCCATGCTCGCCCCCCAGACTCGGGATGCCACCCGGCGCCCAAGGCGTTACGCTCCCGTCTTTCGTCCCCGGCCCAGGAAAACCTCCATGCCCTTGCTGATCTCCTCCGTCGCCCGCCGCACCACCCTGCTGACCGCCGTGCTGTGCCTTTCGCTGGTGACCGCCGCCTGCGGCAAGGGCGACGACAAGAAGGCCCCGTCGCAGGTGGCCGTGAAGGTCAATGGCGAGGAAGTGTCCGTCCACCAGGTGGACCTGATGCTGCGCCGCCAGGCGGCCAACGTGCCGGCGGGCCAGCAGGATGCCGCGGCGCGCCGCGTGATCGAGGCCCTCGTCGACCAGGAACTCACCGCCCAGGCCGCCCGCAAGGACAAGCTCGACCAGGACCCGCGGGTCGTGCAGATGATGGAGGCGGCCAAGCGCGACGTGCTGGCCCGCGTCTACCTGGAACGCCTGAGCGACAAGGTCACCGAACCGTCGAGCGACGAGATCGACCGCTACTACGACTCGCACCCGAACCTGTTCAGCCAGCGCCGCCTGTACTCGCTGCAGGAAACCACCGTGGCCCTCCCGGCCGACAACGTCGCGGCGCTGAAGGCCAAGCTCGAAGCCACCACCAGCGTCGACAAGCTCAACGAGGTGCTTCGCGCCGAGTCCGTGCGGTTCTCTTCGCGGCAGACGTCCATTTCGGCGGAGGATGTGCCGCTCGGCCTGCTGGACCAGCTCGCCGCGCTGAAGGAAGGCCAGTCCATCATGCAGGTGCGCGAAGGCGCCGGCCGGGTGCTGACGCTGATCAGCGCCCAGCTGTCGCCCATCGCGCCGGCACCGGCCAAGCGCCTGATCGCCAGCTACCTCATCAACGACCGCAAGCGCACCACGCTGCAGCACGGTGTGAAAGCGCTGCGTGAGCAGGCCAAGATCGAGTACCAGGGCCGTTACGCCGAACTCGTGAACGCCGCGGCCAGCGCGCCGGCCGCCCCGGCGGAGGCGCCGCCCGCCGCGTCCGCGCCCTGAGAGGCTGATGCCCGCCATGGCCGACCTCGCCACCGCCACCACCCCCCGCCGCCCCGCCGGCTGGGCGGACCGCCTGCTGGCGCCGCTCGACCCCGTTGCCGCGGTGCTCGTGGTGATGGGCGTGCTGCTGCTCTACGTTCCCACCTACTGGGACCTGCTGTACGGCTTCTGGTCTGGCCAGAGCCAGGGGCACGAGCCGCTCGTGGTGATGATCTGCGCGTGGCTGCTGTGGCGCAAGCGCGAGGACGTGGCCCGCCTGGACCAACCCGGCGCACCGCGCAGCACGGCGCTGGTGCTGGGTTTCGGCCTGCTGATGTACGTGTTCGGGCGCACGCAGCAGTTCGTGCGGCTCGAACTGATCTCCCAGGTGTTCGTGCTCGCCGCCATCCCGCTTTACTACCGCGGTTGGGCAGGGGTGCGCCAGATCTGGTTCCCGCTCTTTTTCCTGATGTTCGTGGTGCCCTTGCCGTACGCGGCCGTGATGGCGATCACCAGCCCGCTCAAGTCCGCGGTGTCGGTGGTGGCCACCACCGCGATGTCCGCCCTCGGCTACCCCATCGGCCGCTCGGGCGTGGTCATCACCATCGGCCAATACCAGCTGCTCGTTGCGGAAGCCTGCGCGGGGTTGCAGACCATGTTCACGCTCGAGGCCATGGGGCTGCTGTACACGAACCTGATGGCCTACCGCTCGGCCGTGCGCAGCGTGATCCTGGCGGTGATGGTGGTGCCGGTGGCGTTCTGCGCGAACGTCGTGCGCGTCATCATCCTCGTGCTCATCACGTACCACCTCGGCGACGAGGTGGGGCAGGGGTTCGTGCACGGCTTCGCCGGCATGGTGCTGTTCGCCGTGGCCCTCGTGTTCATCATGGGCTTCGACCGCCTGCTCGGCGCGGTGTTGCCGGAACGGTTCGCCAAATGACGCTTTCCCTCGCGCGCCGAAAGGCCCTCGTGCTGGCCGCCGCCATGGGCGGTGCCGCGGCGCTCGCCGTGGTGGCCAAGCCCACCCGGCGGCTCGCCGACGAGCGGCCGCCCGTCAAGCTCGAATCCGTGTTCCCGGCGCGCTTCGGCGACTGGCAGACCGCCCCGGTGGCCGGTGCGCTGGTGCGCCCGGCGGACGAGGCGGGCCGTTTCTATGGCATCTACGACCAGGTACTCGAACGGATCTACGTGCACCCGAGCGGTGAACGCATGATGCTGTCGGTGGCCTATGGCACCGAACAGTCGGTGGGGCTGCAGGTGCACCGCCCCGAGGTCTGCTACCCGGGCAGCGGGTTTGTCATCACGCGGCTGCAGCGCCTCGACCTGCCCGTGGCCGGCCGGGCCCTGCCGGGTTCGCGCCTGCTGGCCACCCACTCGAGCCGCTCGGAACCCATCACGTATTGGACGGTGCTGGGCGACGTGGTCGAAAACGACAGCCGGGCATTCCGCTGGCGCCAGCTGAAGTTCGGGCTGCAGGGGCAGATCCTCGACGGCATGCTGGTTCGGGTCTCGTCGTTCGACACCGATCCCGAACGGGCGTGGACCCGCCAGGCGGCGTTTGCCTCCGAGCTGGTGGCCGCGGTGCCCGAGGCGTTGCGGGTGCGTGTCATCGGGAAACCCGCCGCACCCTGACCCACTTCAGGGGGAACGGGGTCCGGTTTCGGATGGCCCTATGATTCAACATATCTTCACGGGGAGCGCGACATGGGCCTGATGGATTTCATCAAGAAGCAGTTCATCGACGTACTGGAATGGACCGAGTCCGGCGACGGTGTCATCGCCTGGCGCTATCCCATGGCCGGCAACGAAATCCAGTACGGCGGTTCACTGACGGTGCGCGAATCGCAAGTGGCTGTCTTCGTCAACGAAGGCAAGGTGGCTGACGTGTTCGGCCCCGGCATGCACAAGCTCACCACGCAGACGCTGCCAGTGCTGACGTACCTGAAGAACTGGGACAAGCTGTTCGAGAGCCCGTTCAAGAGTGACGTGTACTTCTTCAGCACGCGCCAGCAGGTGGACCAGCGCTGGGGCACGTCGCAGCCGGTGACCATCCGCGACAAGGATTTTGGTGCCGTGCGCCTGCGCGCGTTCGGCAACTACAGCTACCGCGTCGTCGACGCGAAGAAGTTCCACACCGAGATCTCCGGCACACGTGACGTGTACACCGTGGCCGACCTCGATGGCCAGTTGCGCGGCCTGATGCTGCAGCACATCTCGGACGCCGTGGCGTCCAGCGGTGTCGCGTTCCTCGACCTCGCGGCCAACCAGGTCGAGTTCGCGAAGGCGCTGCTGGAGGCCACCGCGCCGTCGTTCGAGGCCATCGGGCTGAAGCTCGAGGCCGTGACGATGCAGAACGTGTCGCTGCCCGAGGAGCTGCAGAAGATCCTCGACCAGAAGATCGGCATGGGCATGGTCGGTGGCGACATGGGCAAGTTCATGCAGTACCAGACGGCCCAGGCCATCCCGAAGTTCGCCGAAGGGGCGGGCCAGGGCGGCGGTATCGCGGGCGACGCCATGGGCCTCGGCGCTGGCGTGGCGCTCGGCCAGGTGCTGGCCGGCCAGCTGTCGCAGGGGCTGCAGCCGCCCGCCGCGGCAACCCCTGTCGCCGCTGCGGCTGCAGTGGCCGCCGGCGTGAAGCCCGAGGACGTGATGGCCACGCTCGAGAAACTCGGCGAGCTGAAGTCCAAGGGCATCCTGACCCAGGAAGAATTCGACGCCAAGAAAGCGGAACTGCTGAAGAAGCTGGTGTGACACCGCCCCGCCGGGGTGCGCCCCGGCCCGACGTTCCCACCCTGGTTTCCGGGACCGCCTTCCCTTGACGATCGAATCCTCCCCTCAACGCGCCTACCGTGCGGCGTGCCCGAACTGTGGCGCGCCCGTTGATTTCCGCTCGTCCGCGTCGGCGTTCGCGGTGTGCACGTTCTGCCGCAGCACGCTGGTGCGCGATGGCGACGCGCTGCGCAAGATCGGCCAGAGCGCCGACCTGTTCGACGACCACTCGCCGCTGCAGCTCGGGGTCACCGGCGTGGCCCAGAGCGAGGGGTTCGCGCTGGTCGGGCGGCTGCAGTACCGCTACGGCCAGGGCACCTGGAACGAGTGGCATGCCCTCTTCGACAACGGCCGCAGCGGCTGGCTGAGCGAGGACAACGGCGCCTACGTGCTGGGTTTCGACCAGCCGGTCAACGAGGTGTTGCCCACCGGCGACAAACTCATCGTCGGGAACGCGCTCACCGTGGGTGGGCGCCGCTGGCACGTCGCGTCCGTCACGGTCGCCAAGCTGATCGCCGCCCAGGGCGAGTTGCCACATCCGCCCAACCTCGACCGCGGGTTTGTCGTGGCCGACCTGCGTGCCGCGGGCGACGAGGTGGGCACGCTCGACTACAGCCAGAAGGACAAGCCGCTGTGGTCCGTGGGCCGGTCGGTGCAATTGGCCGACCTGCGCCTCGTGGGCCTGAACGACGGCAGCGGAGGCGGAGGCGGTGGTGCGGAAAAGACGCTGAAGGCCCGCGGCATCGAATGCCCGAGTTGCGGCGCGGCGCTCGAGGTCAAGCTGTCCACCACGCAATCCATCGTGTGCCACCAGTGCCATGCGGTGGTCGACGTGTCGCAGGGCGTGGGCGGCGACCTGGCCCACTACGCGCAGGAAAACGGCAGCGAGCCGCTGATCCCGCTCGGCACGTCCGGCACGCTCAAGCTCGGCGCGAAACAGGCCCTGTCGTGGCAAGTGGTGGGCTACGCCGAGCGCTGCGAGGTGCCCGACGAGGCCGAGGACGAGGAACAGTCGTTCTGGCGCGAGTACCTGCTGTACCACCGCACGGCCGGTTTTGCGTTCCTGATCGACGCGGAGGATGGCTGGAGCTGGTCTGCCCCCGTCACCGGCGTGCCCGAGGGGCAGGGCGACAAGGTCAAGTACCAGGGCCAGGTGTACCGGCGCATGTACCGGTACAAGGGCGCGGTTACCTACGTGCTGGGCGAGTTCTACTGGCAGCTGCAACGCAACCAGCTCACCGACAACGCCGACTACCTGAGTGGCACGCGGCGCCTGAACCGCGAGGAAACGCGCGAGGGTGACACCCACGAGGTGGTGTGGTCCGCGGGCGAGGCGCTGTCGGCCGAGACGGTGCGCAAGGCCTTCCGCCTGGCCCCGGACAAGGCCGCGGCGCTGGAGCGCGACGTGACCCCCACGTCGAGCGGCGGGTCATGGCTCGCCAAGCTCTTCCTGTGGGGATTCATCCTCGTGGTGGTGCTGATGATGTTCCGCTGCGGCAGCCGCGACAACTGCCGCCGCGAGCTCGACGTGTACGGGCAGTCGTCGCTGGAATACCAGACCTGCCTCAACAACAGCCGCAGCAGCAGCCGCACCGGTGGCGGCTCCTGGGGCGGGTTCTCGAGCGGGGGCGGCCACAAGTGAGGCCGGCTTTCGCGTTCAATAGACAGCTATCCCGGAGGAGGTCCTCATGTTCGGAATCGAATGGTTGAAGCCGAGTGTGTTCGGTGGGTCCATCTTGTACGCGCTGATCGGCGTGCTGGTGTTCTGGATCAGTTTCATCGTGGTCGACAAGCTCACGCCGTATGACCTGTGGGCGGAGATCGTCGAGAAGAAGAACGTGGCGCTCGCCATCGTCGTCGGCGCGATGTGCATCGCCATCGGCCTCATCGTCGCTGCCGCTATTCACTGAACCTACTTTCCCGTCATCCCGGCGGAAGCCGGGACCCATTGCCCACGGTGGGCCCCGACTTTCGTCGGGGTGACAACACGAATCGTCCCCATGAATCCGTCGGCTGCTGCTGAACCGGCGCGCGTGCGCCCTGCCGAGGTCGCGCTGCTGGTCTCGGTGTTTGTCGTGGCCGCCTGCGGGCTGGTCTACGAGCTGGCGGCCGGGGCGCTCGCGAGCTACCTGCTCGGCGACTCGATCCTGCAGTTCTCCACCGTCATCGGGGCGTACCTGTTCGCGATGGGGATCGGCTCGTACCTGTCGCGCCACTTCGACCGGCAATTGGTGGCGCACTTCCTGCGCATCGAGTTGCTCGTCGGGCTCGTGGGCGGGCTGATGCCGGCGGCGCTGTTCGCGCTGCAGACGGCCGCGGCGTCGTCGTTCCGGGTGGCGCTGTACGGGCTCGTGCTGGTGGTGGGCATCCTCGTGGGGCTCGAGATCCCGCTGGTGATGCGCATCCTGAAGCGCCACTTCCGCGAACGCTACGCGCTGAAGGACCTGGTGTCGCAGGTGCTGACGTTCGACTACCTCGGGGCGCTCGCCGTGTCGGTGGCCTTTCCGCTGGTGCTGGTGCCGTCGCTCGGCCTGGTGCGCACCGGCGCGTTCTTCGGCCTGTTGAACGCCGCGGTGGCGGTGTGGGCGCTGTGGCTGTTCCGCGGCGAGCTGCGCGGCCTGCGCTGGCATGTGCTGTCGTGCCTCGCGGTGATCGCCGCGCTGCTGGCCGCGATGGCGGGTGCCGACCGCATCAGCACCTGGGCCGAGGACCGCTTCTACGCCGACCGCATCGTCTACAGCGAAACGAGCCGCTACCAGCGGGTGGTGGTCACGGCCAGCAAGGCCGGTGTGCGCCTGTTCCTGAACGGCAACCTGCAGTTCCACTCGCGCGACGAGTACCGGTACCACGAGAGCCTCGTGCACCCGGCCATGGCCGCCCACGGGGCGCCGAAGCGGGTGCTGGTGCTGGGCGGTGGCGACGGCATGGTGGTTCGCGAGGTGCTGAAGTACCCGTCGGTCGAGTCGGTCACGCTGGTCGAACTCGACCCGCACATGACCCAGCTGTTCGCCGACCAGCCGATGCTGCGCGCGCTGAACGGCGACGCGTTGCGGTCGCCGAAGGTGCACATCGTGAACCACGACGCGTTCGCGTGGCTCGAGCAGAACCCCGGCACGTTCGACGTGATCGTGGTGGACTTCCCCGACCCCACGAACTTCTCGATCGGCAAGCTGTACACCACGAGCTTCTACACGCTGGTGGACCAGCACCTGTCGGCCAGCGGGTATGCGGTGGTGCAGACCACGTCACCGCTGATCGCCCGCAAGAGCTTCTGGACGGTGGCGCAGACGCTGGAGGCTGCCGGGCTCACCGTCACCCCGTACCACGCCCACGTGCCGAGCTTTGGTGAATGGGGGTTCATCCTCGCGAGCCGGCGGCCGTTCCGAACGCCCCAGGTGTTGCCTGCCGGCTTGCGCTTCCTCACGCTGGACGGGCTGCCTGCGCTGTTCCAGTTCCCGCCCGACATGTCGCGGGTGCCGGCCGACGTGAACCGCCTGTCGAACCAGGTGCTGGTGCAGACGTTCGAGCAGGAATGGGGCAAGGCGCACTGATGGCCGGGCTCACGCGCCGCGCGGTGCTGGCCGCGGCCGCACTGCCTCTCATCGGGTGCGAGCCCTCGCGCGGGCCGCACTGGACCGGTGGCTGGGTGGGCGCGTCCCACACGCGGGGCCACCGCGTGCGCGACCTGGGCAAGAGCGGCCGGCTGCCCGCACCGTCGGTGTCGCGGCAGGCCGGGGTGCTGGTGGTGGGTGGTGGGGTGGCGGGCCTCACCTGCGCACGTGAACTGGCCGCTGCCGGCATCGACGACGTGCAGGTGCTGGAGCTGGAAGACACCGCCGGTGGCAACAGCCGCGGCCACCGCCTGGCCGGGTTCGCGTGCCCGCTCGGCGCGCACTACCTGCCGGTGCCCCCCGACCACGACACCGACCTGTATGCACTGCTCGAATCGTTCGGCTTGTGCCGCCACGAACACGGCCGCTGGGTGTTCGATGAACGGCACCTGTGCCACAGCCCGCAGGAGCGCCTGTTCTACCAGGGCCACTGGCACGAGGGCCTGCTGCCGGTGCCCGATGGCGATACCGCCGCGCTCGACGCCTACCGGCGTTTCAGCGCCGCGGTGGACGAGGCGGGACGCACCGCCGGATTTTCCCTGCCCACCACGCGGTTGCCGTGGACCCCGGCCCATGCCGCACTCGACGCGGTCACGATGGCCGCCTGGCTCGATGCGCAATCGCTGACCCACCCGCTGCTGCGGGCCTACCTCGACTACTGTTGCCGCGACGACTTCGGCGCGGGCCTGGGCCAGGTGTCCGCGTGGGCCGGGTTGCACTACTTCGCGAGCCGGCACGGCTTCCACGCCCCCGGGGCGGATGGCGGCGAACGCGATGCCGTGCTCACGTGGCCGCAAGGCAACGGCTGGTTGACCGAACGCCTGGCCGCCCCGCTGCAGGATCGCCTGCACACCGGGCGCATCGCGCTGCGGGTGGAGGCGGGCCGCGATGCGGTGGTGGTGGACGTGTGGGACGACCACGCCCAGGCCGTGGAACGCTGGACCGCGCGGCACGTGGTGCTGGCCACGCCGCTGTTCGTGGCCACGCGGCTGCTGGCCGCGCCGCCGCCTGCACTGCCGGCCGCCGTGGCGCAGATGCGCCACGCGCCGTGGCTGGTGGCGAACCTGCACGTGGTCGATGCACTCGACGACCCGCCGGGCGCCCCGCCGGCGTGGGACAACGTGATCCACGGCAGCGCGTTGCTCGGGTACGTCGACGCGATGCACCAGTCGACGCGGCCGCACCCGGGCCCCACGGTGCTGACGGCGTACTGGGCACTGGGCGGGAACTCGCCGGCCGAGCTGCAGGCGCAGCGTGCGCGCCTGCTGGCGCCCGACTGGGCGCCCTGGGCCGATGCCGTGGTGGCCGATCTCGCGGTGGCCCACCCCGACCTGCCCGCGAAGGTGCGGCAGGTGGACCTCATGCGCTATGGCCATGCGATGAGCATCCCGGTGCCCGGCGTGCGGGGCAGTGCGGCGCTGGCCTCGCTGGCCCACGCCCACGGCCGTGTCGGCTTCGCGCACAGCGACCTGTCGGGGTACTCGGTGTTCGAGGAGGCCTTCGCCCACGGCCAGCGGGCCGGCCGTGAGGTGGTGGCGGCGTTCAGCCGCGCATCAGCGCCTCGATCTCGGCCACCGATACCGGCACCTCGCGGCTGATCAGGTCGCAGCCGGTGGGGGTGATCACCGCGTCGTCCTCGATGCGGATGCCCATGTGCCAGAAGCGCTCGGGCACGCCCGGCGCAGGCCGCACGTAGAGGCCCGGTTCCAGCGTGACCACCATGCCGGGGCGCAGCAGCCGCGACGGCTGGCGCACCACCGTGCGGCCTTCCTCGTCGGGTTGTTCCAACGGGGGCTCGTCGAGCGCCAGGTACTCGCCCACGTCGTGCACGTCGCGGCCGAGCCAGTGGCCCGTGCCGTGCATGTAGAACTGGCGGTAGGCGCCGGTGGCCATCACGGCCTCCACGTCACCCACCTTCTGGCGGTCGAGCAGGCCGGTGTCGAGCATGCCCTGCGCCAGCACCTTCACCGCGGCATGGTGGGCATCGCGCTGGCGTGCGCCCGGCCGGGTGACGGCCACCGCCGCATCCTGCGCGGCCAGCACGATCTCGTACAGCTCGCGCTGTGCCGGGTCGAAGCGGCCGGTGGCGGGGAAGGTGCGGGTGATGTCGCTCGCGTAGCCGTCGAGTTCGCAGCCGGCATCGATCAGGCACAACTCGCCAGCGCGCAGCGTGGCGTTGCCCGCCGCGTAGTGCAACACACACGCGTTGGCGCCGGCCGCGACGATGGACGGGTACGCCGGGCTTTGCGCGCCGTGGCGCCGGAACTCGTGCAGCAGCTCGGCCTCGATCTCGTACTCGCGCACCGCGGCGGCCGGGTTGGCGCGGAAGCGGCCGGCGCAGTAGCGCATGGCGCGCGCGTGGGCGCCGGCCGAGATGACGGCGGCGCGGCGCATGGTGGCGATCTCGTGCTCGTCCTTGATGAGCCGCATCTCGTCGAGCAGCGGCCCCAGGTCCTGGTGCGCGGCCGGGGTGGAGTCACCGAGCAAGGCCGCGGCAACGGTCCACCGGGCGAGCGCGCCGCTGGTGTGGTCCGCGGCCGCGAACACGCTCCAGACCACGGGCGACTGGGCGATCAGCGCGGGCAGCAGCTCGTCGAGCCGCTCCAACGGGTGGGCCTCGTCCACCCCTAGAACCGCTGGGGCCTGTTCGGGCCCGAGGCGCGGGCCGTCCCAGATGGCCCGTTCGGGACTGTGCGTGCGGCAGAACAGCACGCTGTGGCCATCGCTGCGAAGCACCAGCCAGCTCTGCGGTTCGTCGAAGCCGCTCAGGTGGTGGAAATGGCTGTCGTGGCGGAAGGGGTGGTCGCTGTCACCGTTGCGGCGCCGCTCGGGCGCGGTGGGCAAGATGGCAATGCCACCGCCGGCAAGGTGGAGCCGCTGGGCCAGCTGGCAGCGCCGCTCGCGGTACGGAGGAACTTTCATGGACCGATTGTCATGGTCGTCCTGGGCGCCGGTATCCCCCCCGAAGGGTGTCGGCCCTAGGGTTGGGGGGGGCGCCCGATTTCGGACTGCAACGTGGGCACACCGTCCTTCGACGCGGCGCGGCGCAGTTTTTTCAACTCGCGCAACATGGCCTTGTCGTCGGGGGCGGGGGCTTCCGCTGCGGGCGCAGGGGCGGTTTCGGAGCGGGCCCCGCCGCCGCGCCGCGCGGCCAGTTCTTCCATCAGCTGCTGGCGGGTGCGGATGTGGTTGGCCACGGATTCCACGTCGTCGAGGTCGGCGAAGGCATCGGTCTTGGGGAGCGCGACGATGCGCTTGTCGGCCATGCGCAGGTTCAGCCGGCACACGCGGTTGTGCGTGCCGTGGCGCATTGAAAAGCCGCCCGCGTCGTCTTCGTGGATGGAAATGTCGCGGATGTTGTCGATGGCCACCTGGTGCACCTTCTGGCCGTAGCCGCGCTGGAACCACACCCAGTCGGCGCTGGCGGCCACCCGCTCCCACCGTTGCACGTCGAGCGCGAGGGCAACCACCAGGGCCAGGAAGCCCGCGCCCACGGCCCACCCGGCCCCGAGGGTGATGCCGGTGCCGGCGAGCACCCCGGACAGCACGGCGGCGCCCGCGATCTCGAGGGTGTTGCGTCCCGGCGTGCCGTAGACCGACCGCTCGTAGGTGGCGGCCTCGGGTGCGCCGCTGGCCAGCGGGGAGATGGACGCGAGGATGGCCTTCAGGGCGCGTGCGAGCAACACATGGGCGGTGATGGACAGCACGACACCGGCTGGCAGCCACCAGCGCGAATGGGTAGCGGGCAACAGCGCGACGGCGAGGCCGATGGCCACGAGGGCCGCGGCGATCGTGGCCAGCACGGCGGGGCGGCGCGGCAGGGAAGGAAGGGTGATCACGCTGTGACGGTACCAAGAAGGGCGCAGCCCGGAAAGAGGGTGGTTGCCTGGGATGCCCCGCGCGCGGCCGGGTTGCGCACCCGTGCCGGTTTTGGCCTGCGGAAGTGTGGCTAAGATGACTCAATTCTTAACGAGGTGTAGCCGTCTTCCGACGTCGGCTGCTGCCATTTCCGAAGGAATCCGCCATGTCGACTCACCAGCACGACCTCGGGCCGTGGACCCACACCCACGTGTTCGACCACGGCAACAGCCAGGGCGAACACCGCACCCGCTGGGTGCTCGCGCTGACGATCCTGACGATGGTGGCCGAGGTGGCGGCCGGCTGGTGGACCGGGTCGATGGCGCTGCTCGCCGACGGCTGGCACATGGGCACCCACGCGCTGGCGCTCGGGGTGGCGGTGTTCGCCTACGGGCTGTCGCGCCGGCACGCGCGTGACCCCCGTTATGCGTTCGGCACCTGGAAGATCGAGGTGCTGGGCAGTTTCGCCAGCGCGCTGGCGCTGGGCCTCGTGGCGATCGGCATCGTCGCCGAGTCGACGATGCGGCTGTGGCGGCCCGAACCCATCGCCGCGTTCGACGCGCTCGTGGTGGCCGGCCTGGGGCTCGCGGTGAACCTGGTATCGGCCTGGCTCTTGCGCGGTGCGCACGGCCACCACCCCGGCCATGACCACGCCCCCCACGGCCATGTGCATGGCACCGACCTGAACCTGCGCGCCGCCTACGTGCACGTGCTGGCCGACGCGGTGACCTCGCTGTTCGCGATCGCCGCGCTGCTGGGCGCGGTGTGGTTCGGCTGGACGTGGCTCGACCCCGTCGTCGGCATGGCCGGTGCGGTGGTGATCGGCGTGTGGGCCGTGGGCTTGCTGCGGCAGTCGGCCGTGGTGCTGCTTGACCGCGAGATGGACCACCCGGTGGCCGCCGAGATCCGCGAGGCGATCGAGGCCGACGGTGACGCGCGGGTGACCGACTTGCACGTGTGGCGTGTGGGCCGCGCGCAGTTCGCGGCCATCGTGAGCCTGGTGGCGGATGCCCCGCTGGCCCCGGCCGACTACCGGGCCCGCCTGGCGGTGCACGACGAACTCGTGCACGTGTCCGTCGAGGTCAACCGCTGCCGTCACGCGGCGCATTGAGCGCGGCGAGTTGTTCGGGGGTGCCCACGTTTTCCCAGGTGCCGCCGTACACCTCGGCGGTGATGCGGTGCTGGCGCATGCCGTCGAACAGCAGCGGGCCGAGTGCCGCGCGGGTGCCCGGCACGAGGTGCGCGCACAACGACGCCCGCACGAGCGCGAGGTTCGAGTAGGTCCAGCGGCGGCCATCGGGCCCCGGCCCGTCGGCCAGGCCGAAGCCGTCGGCACCGAGGCCGAAGTCACCCTTCTCATGGAAGGGCGGGTTGGGCACGAGCCACACGTGGGCGAGCCGGCCGCCGGCGGCAAATGCCGCGCCGGTGGGAGCATCGAACCGGAACCCGGGGCAGAAGATGTCGCCCGAGACCACCCAGAACGCGCTGTCCGGCCCGTCGGCAAGCCAAGGCAGCGCCTTCGCGATGCCACCGGCCGTTTCCAGCGCGTCGCCGTGGTCGCGGCCCTCCATCGAGTAGCGGATGGAAAGCCCGAACCGCGACCCGTCGCCGAGCGCGGCGGGAATCTGGTCTTCGAGCCACGCGGTGTTGACCACCACCTCGCGCACGCCGTCGCGCGCGAGTGCCTCCAGGTGCCATTCGATCAGCGGCTTGCCGTGCACCTTCAGCAGCGGCTTCGGGGTGTGGTCGGTCAACGGCCGCATGCGGTTTCCCCGCCCCGCCGCCAGGACAATCGCCCGCAACTGTTGGCCCCCACGTCGCTCTCGCTCCTGCCCCCCAAGGGGGAGCCCACGGTCGCCCGGGAGACCCGGGTTCGGCAACTGTTGGCCCCCACGTCGCTCTCGCTCCTGCCCCCCAGGGGGGAGCCCACGGTCGCCCGGGAGACCCGGGCTCGGCAACTGTTGGCCCCCACGTCGCTCTCGCTCCTGCCCCCCAAGGGGGAGCCCACGGTCGCCCGGGAGACCCGGGCTCGGTGGTGGCTTGATCGCCTGGGTCATGGGGCGGTTCCTCGATGCAATGTGTGGCGCTCGACTCGACCTGGGTGCAAATGGGCTTGCAGGTGGTTCATCAGCGTGTGGGCGCGGGCGGTGTTGTCGGCGCCGAAGTTGCAGACGTAGACATCGAGCGTGACGGCGTTCATCTCGGGCCACGTGTGCACCGCCACGTGCGACTCGGCGAGCAGCACCACCCCGGTGCCGCCCCCCGCGCCGGGAAAGCGGTGGAACAGCTCGCCCACCGGGGTGAGACCGGCCTCGCGCACGGCGTCGAGGCACAGCGCGCGCAGCGCATCGACGTTGGTCAGCGCCGCGGTGGAGGGGGCGCAATCGCGGAGGTCGGCGGTCAGGTGCAATCCGTTCATGTCGACGCGATTATCGGCCCACGCAAACCCTGAAACGGGCGGGTCCCCCGAGGCCGGTAAAATGCCGGGTTTTCCCCCACCGACCCCTGCAGGACCCGCATGGCCACCACCGCTTCCGTTCAAGACCCTTCCTTGATGGCCAATGCCATCCGCGCCCTGGCGATGGATGCCGTCCAGCAGGCCAACAGCGGCCACCCCGGCGCCCCCATGGGCATGGCCGACATCGCCGTCGCCCTCTGGGGCCGTCACCTGCGCCACAACCCGGCCAACCCGCACTGGGCCGACCGCGACCGCTTCGTGCTGTCGAACGGCCACGGCTCCATGCTGGTCTACGCGCTGCTGCACCTCACCGGCTATGACCTGCCGATGAGCGAGCTCCGCAACTTCCGCCAGCTGCACAGCAAGACCGCCGGCCACCCCGAAGTGGGCATCACCCCCGGCATCGAAACCACCACCGGCCCGCTGGGCCAGGGTGTCACCAACGCCGTCGGTTTCGCGCTGGCCGAGAAGCTGCTCGCGAACGAATTCAACCGCGATGGCCACACCATCGTGAACCACCACACGTACGTCTTCCTCGGTGACGGTTGCCTGATGGAAGGCATCAGCCACGAGGCCGCCGCGCTGGCCGGCGCCTGGAAGCTGAACAAGCTGATCGCGCTGTACGACGACAACGGCATCTCGATCGACGGCCAGGTCACCCCCTGGTTCATCGACAACACCGCCAAGCGTTTCGAGGCCTACGGCTGGAACGTGATCGACCAGGTCGACGGCCACGACGTCGACGCAGTAGACCGCGCCATTGCGCAAGCCAGGACGTCGGCTGTGAAGCCCACGCTGATCGTCTGCAAGACGGCCATCGGCAAGGGTTCGCCGAACCGCCAGGGCACCGCCAAGGCCCACGGCGAGGCACTCGGCCACGAGGAAATCAAGCTGACGCGTGAAGCGCTGGGCTGGGGCCACGAGCCCTTCGTGATCCCCGAAGCGGCCTACGAGCAGTGGGACGGCCGCCTGTCGGGCCTGCAGGCCGAGACCCAGTGGGTCGATGCCTTCGAAGCCTACGCCAAGGCCCACCCGCAACTCGCCGTCGAGTTCGTGCGCCGGGTCGAGGGCGAACTGCCGAAGAACTTCGCGCAAGTGGCCGTGGACGCCGCCGTGGCCGCCCACGCGAAAGCCGAGACCGTGGCCAGCCGCAAGGCCAGCCAGCTCGCGCTCGAATCTTTCACCGCCGCGATGCCCGAACTGCTGGGCGGCAGCGCCGACCTGACGGGTTCGAACCTCACCAACACCAGCAGCACGCCCGCGCTGCGTTTCGATGCCGACGGCAAGCCCAACGGCGGCCGCCACATCAACTACGGCGTGCGCGAGTTCGGCATGGCCGCGATCATGAACGGCGTGGCGCTGCACGGCGGCTACATCCCCTACGGCGGCACGTTCCTGACCTTCAGCGACTACAGCCGCAACGCCATCCGCATGGCCGCGCTGATGAAGCAGCGCGTGATCCACGTGTTCACGCACGACAGCATCGGCCTCGGCGAAGACGGCCCCACGCACCAGTCCATCGAACACGCTGCCTCGTTGCGCCTGATCCCGAACCTCGACGTGTGGCGTCCGGGTGACACGGCCGAGACGGTCGTGGCCTGGGCCACCGCGCTGCAGACCAAGGACCGTCCGTCCGCACTGCTGTTGTCGCGCCAGAACCTGCCCTACGCGCCGAAGTCGGGCCTCGAGGACATCTCGAAGGGTGCCTACGTGCTCGCCGAGCCGAGCGAGGTGGGCCTGAAGAAGAAGGCCCAGGTCGTGATCATCGCCACCGGTTCCGAAGTTGGCCTCGCGCTGCACGCTCAGCAGTTGCTGGCCGTCAAGGGCATCGCCGCCCGAGTCGTCAGCATGCCCAGCACCTCGGTGTTCGACCGCCAGAGCGTTGCGTACAAGTCCAGCGTGCTGCCGAAGGGCCTGCCGCGCGTGGCCGTCGAGATGGGTTCCACCGACGGCTGGTGGAAGTACGGTGTGTCGGCCGTCGTTGGCATCGACACGTTCGGCGAATCGGCACCTGCCGGCGTGCTGTTCAAGCACTTCGGGTTCACTGCAGAGAACGTCGTGGACACCGTCCGCGTCGTGCTGGGCAAGACGCGCTGAGCCTTACCAGGCTCGGCGGGCTTCAACGTTTTTTTTATCCTCGTACTGGAGAAAGACATGACGATCAAGATCGGTATCAACGGTTTCGGCCGCATCGGCCGCATGGTGTTCCGCGCCGCCGTGAAGAACTTCAAGGATGTCGAGATCGTGGCGATCAACGACCTGCTCGAGCCCGACTACCTTGCGTACATGCTCCAGTACGACTCGGTGCACGGCCGCTTCGACGGTGAAGTCTCCGTCGATGGCAACACGCTGGTCGTCAACGGCAAGAAGATCCGCCTCACCGCGGTGAAGGATCCGGCCGAGCTGAAGTGGGGTGAAGTGGGCGCCGACGTGGTCGTCGAATCCACCGGCCTGTTCCTCACGAAGGAAACCGCCGAGAAGCACCTTGCCGCTGGCGCCAAGAAGGTCATCCTGTCAGCCCCGAGCAAGGACGACACCCCGATGTTCGTGTACGGCGTGAACCATGAGACGTACGCCGGCCAGGCCATCATCTCGAACGCCTCGTGCACCACGAACTGCCTGGCGCCGCTTGCCAAGGTGCTGAACGACAAGTGGGGCATCAAGCGTGGCCTGATGACCACCGTGCACGCCACCACCGCCACGCAAAAGACCGTGGACGGCCCGTCGAACAAGGACTGGCGCGGCGGCCGCGGCATCCTCGAGAACATCATCCCGTCCAGCACGGGCGCGGCCAAGGCCGTCGGTGTCGTGATCCCCGAGCTGAACAAGAAGCTCACCGGCATGTCGTTCCGCGTGCCCACGTCGGACGTGTCCGTGGTCGACCTGACCGTCGAACTCGTCAAGGAAGCCTCGTACAAGGACATCTGCGCCGAGTTCAAGGCCCAGTCCGAAGGCGCGCTGAAGGGTGTGCTGGGTTACACCGAAGACAAGGTGGTGGCCACCGACTTCCGTGGTGACCCGCGCACGTCGATCTTCGATGCCGAAGCCGGCATCGCCCTCGACAGCACGTTCGTGAAGCTCGTGTCGTGGTACGACAACGAATGGGGCTACTCGAACAAGGTGCTCGAAATGGCCCGCGTCGTCGCCAAGTAAATGTTTGTCACCCCGGCGTAAGCCGGGGCCCACTGGGGCCATGGGTCCCGGCTTACGCCGGGATGACTGGATGTGGCGTCAGCGCGTGCAGGCCGCGAAGCTCTTGCCCGCCAGCCCGGGGGTTTGCAGCGCTGCCAGCTGGGCTTGCTGCACCGGGGTCACGTCGGCCACCTGCAGCGTGTGGGCCACCTGCGCCGCGGCGTACTGGGCCACGCGGGCGGTGCGCGCGCCCTTGGCGGTGAGGTCGGCCACGGCGCGTTCGGCCGCGTTGCGGTTGTCGAAGCGGCCGAGCGACAGGCCATCGCCCAGTTCGGGCACCTGGCGGATGTCCTCGAACGCGATCTTCATGCGCTTGAGTTCGTCCGCCTTCTTCACGCGCGCGTCGCGGTCGGCGAACGGGCCCATGAACACGATCCAGACCGCCGGGGTCTCGCGCTTCACGTTGTCGAGGCGGTTCTGCGGCAGCGCGGCCAGCACCGCGGCTTCGGCCGGCGCGAGCTGCGCCGGGGAGAAGGGGCCCACTTCCATGCACACGCCGTCAGGGGCCGCGGCCGCAACCCGCGTGCTCGGGGTGGTCACCACCCGCACCCGCTGCGGTTCCACCTGCAGCGCCAGGCGCCCGGGTTCACGGTCGCCCTGGGCGCGCACGCCCACGAACTGGTCGAGCCAGCCGTGGCTCCAGCTGTAGAACGCCACGTTGGCAAGCAGCAGCAGCCCCACCAGCAGCCTCAGCATGGCGTTTCCTCCGCCGGGCCCTGGAGCCGCACGCTGACCTCGCCGCTGCTGACGCTGCGCACGGTGCCGTCGGGCACCCGCACGCGCAGTGCGCCGTCGGGGCCCACGCCATCGGCCACCCCGTGGGGCAAGTCGGCGAGGGTGGTGGTGACGGCCTGGCCGCGCAGCAGGTCGCGGGCGGCAAAGCGGTCGGCAAACGGGGCGAAGCCGTCGCGCTGGAAGTCGAGCAGGGCCTGCACCAGGGGGCGCGCCACGACACCGAGCGCGGCCGGGGCCGACAGGCCGGCCTCGATTTCCTGCAGGCAGCCGTAGCCGTGGGTCAGGCCGGACGGGGCGCCCGCCGGCTGTGGCAACACGTTGAGGCCCACGCCCACGACGGCCAGGCGCTGGTCGCCCACGGCGACCGATTCGATCAGGATGCCCCCGAGCTTGCGGCCCGCGCCCGTGCCGTCGAGGAGCCACAGGTCGTTGGGCCACTTGAGCCCGATGCGCGGAGCGGTGCGGCCTGCGTCGAGTGCGTCGGCGAGCGCCACGCCCACGGCGAGCGACAGGCCCGACCAGTCGGCCGCGGCGAGCGGCAGCGACAGTGAAAACGTCAGCGAGGCCCCGCGGTCGGACGCCCAGGAACGGCCCAGGCGGCCGCGGCCGCCGGTCTGGTGTTCGGCCACCAGCAGGCACGGCAGCACGTCGGCCGCGCGGTGCCCGAAGGCCGCGCTTTCGCGGCTGCGGCGCACCAGCGCCAGGTCGGTGCCACCTTCGTCAGCGGCGGGCGCCCGCGCCCGATCGAGCAGCGTCGTGTTGGTGGAAACGGCCTCCGCGACCACCTCGATGCTCAGCCCGGGCAACAGGGGTTCGAGGTCTTCCCAGAGGGACTCGGCGTTCCACAGCAGTGTCATGGGATCAGCGCTTCGGGGCGAGCATGGTGCCACGGCAGCCCGTGGTGCCGCAGCGGCACTCGAATTCCTTCTTCAGCTTTTTCGTGTAACGCTGGTCGATCACGAGGCCGTAGTCGTAGAACAGTTCCTCGCCCGGCAGCACCGGGCGCAGCGCCTTGATGAACACCCGGCCCTCGACTTCGTCGGCCTCGCAATTGGGCTCGCAGGCGTGGTTGATCCAGCGCGCGGCATTGCCGTCGACGTTGCCGTCGATCACATGTTCCTCGTCGACGTGGAAATAAAAGGTATGGTTCGGCTGGCTCGGGTCGTGCGGGTGGCGCCGCAACGCCTCGGGCCAGGTGATGACCTCGCCCTTGTATTCGATGACCACGTCGCCGGGAGGAATCTCGGCGACGGCAAAGACCCCCTTGCCATGGACCCCCGAGCGGCGGACCTGGATTCGCCGGCCATTGGTGGGGGCGGAGGGGCGGGATTTGGGGGGCTTCGCGGCGCGGGCTTGCGTCATCATCGTCTTTGGGTACATTGAAATCGTAGGTGCGCGTGGGTGTGTGCGCGTACCTGCGGGCGCGTGCGTATATACACGCGCTGAAGCCGGATTGTAGAGAAGCACTCGCGACAGCGACGTTTGGACAGCAGAAAGAGCCATGAGCAAGACCCTCATCATTGCCGAGAAGCCCTCCGTGGCGCAGGACATCGTGCGCGCGTTGACCCCCGTTGCCGGCAAGTTCGAGAAGCACGACGAGTACTTCGAAGGCGAGCACCATCTCGTCACGTCGGCCGTCGGCCACCTGCTCGAGATCAAGGCGCCGGAAGAATACGACGTCAAGCGGGGCAAATGGAGCTTCGCCAACCTGCCGGTGATTCCGCCGCATTTCGAGCTCAACCCCATCGACAAGAGCAAGGGGCGGCTGAACGCCATCGTCAAGCTCGTCAAGCGCAAGGACGTCAGCGAAATCATCAACGCCTGTGACGCGGGCCGCGAAGGGGAACTGATCTTCCGCCTGATCCAGCAGCACAGCAAGAGCAAGCACCCGGTCAAGCGCCTGTGGTTGCAGAGCATGACGCCGGCGGCCATCCGCGAAGGGTTCGAGAACCTGCGCACCGACCAGCAGATGCTGCCGCTCGCCGATGCCGCCCGCTGCCGCTCCGAGGCCGACTGGCTCGTGGGCATCAACGGCACCCGCGCCATGACGGCGTTCAACTCGCGCGACGGCGGCTTTTTCCTGACCACCGTGGGCCGTGTGCAGACGCCCACGTTGTCCATCGTGGTCGAGCGGGAAGAAAAGATCCGCCGCCACGTGTCGCGTGACTACTGGGAAATCAAGGCCACGTTCGCCGCCCAGGCCGGCGAGTACGACGGCAAGTGGTTCGACCCCAAGTGGAAGAAGAACCCCGACGATCCCGAGCTGCGCGCTGACCGGCTGTGGAACGAAGCCGATGCCAAGGCCATCGCCGACGCGGCCCGCGGCCAGCCGGCCTCGGTCACCGAGGAATCGAAACCCAGCACGCAAAGCGCTCCGCAGCTGTACGACCTGACGAGCCTGCAGCGCGAGGCCAACTCGCGCTTCGGCTTCTCGGCCAAGACCACGCTGTCGCTTGCCCAGGCGCTGTACGAGAAGCACAAGGTGCTGACGTACCCCCGGACCGACAGCAAGGCCCTGCCGGAAGACTACGTGCCGGTGGTGAAGCAGACCATGGAGATGCTCGCCACCGAAGACCTGCCGGGCCCGCTGCAGGCGCTGTCTGCGCACGCGCGCAAGGCGGTCAAGGAGGGCTACGTGAAGCCCAACAAGCGCATCTTCGACAACGCGAAGGTGTCGGACCACTTTGCCATCATTCCCACGCTGCAGGCCCCGAAGAGCCTCACCGAGATCGAGGCCAAGCTGTACGACATGGTCGTCAAGCGCTTCCTGGCGGTGTTCTACCCGTCGGCCGAGTTCCTGGTCACCACGCGCATCAGCACGGTGGCCGTCGCGGGCAAGCAGCACAACTTCCAGACCAACGGCAAGGTGATGGTCAAGCCGGGCTGGCTCGCGGTGTACGGCCGCGAGGTGCAGGAAGACGATGCCAACCTGGTGGCGGTGGCGGACGGCGAGATGGTGCGTGCCGAAAGCGTGGACCTCAACGCCCAGAAGACCAAGCCGCCCGCGCGCTACTCGGAAGCCACGCTGCTGAGCGCCATGGAAGGGGCCGGCAAGCTCATCGACGACGACGAACTGCGCGAGGCCATGCAGGAGAAGGGCCTCGGCACGCCAGCCACGCGTGCGGCCATCATCGAAGGGCTGATCCTCGAGAAGTACATGATCCGCGACGGCCGCGAACTGGTGCCCACCGCGAAGGCCTTCCAGCTGACCACGCTGCTGCGCGGCCTCGGTGTGGAAGACCTCACCAAGCCCGAGCTCACCGGCAACTGGGAGCACCAGCTGTCGGAGATGGAGAAGGGGCGCCTGAGCCGCGAGCGGTTCATGGCCGAGATCGCGGCCATGACCGAGCGCATCGTGGCGAAGGCCAAGGAATACGACCGCGACACCATCCCGGGGGACTACGCCACGCTGAAGACCCCGTGCCCCAACTGCGGCGGCGTGGTCAAGGAAAACTACCGCCGCTTCACCTGCACCGGCACCGATGGCGCGGGCGAAGGCTGCGGTTTCTCGATCGGCAAGATCCCGGGCGGGCGCAGCTTCGAGCTGGCCGAGGTGGAGCAGTTCCTCGCGAACAAGCGCATCGGTCCGCTGGAGGGGTTCCGCTCCAAGGCCGGGTGGCCGTTCACGGCCGAACTGAAGCTCACGTTCGACGACGAGATCAAGAACTGGAAGCTCGAGTTCGACTTCGGCGAAGACGCGAAGAAGGACGGCGAGTCGGGCGAGCCGGTCGACTTCTCCGACCAGGAGTCGCTCGGGCCCTGCCCCAAGTGCCAGGGCCGTGTGTTCGAACACGGGGCCAACTACGTGTGCGAGCACAGCGTGGGTGCGCACGTCACTTGCGACTTCAAGACCGGCAAGATCATCCTGCAGCAGCCGGTCATCCGCGAGCAGATGACCAAGCTGCTCGACACCGGCAAGACCGAGCTGCTCGAGAACTTCGTGTCGAACAAGACGCGCCGCAAGTTCAAGGCGTTCCTCGCGTTCGACAAGAAGGAGGGCAAGGTGAGCTTCGAGTTCCAGCCGCGTGCCGCGAAAGCGCCGCCGGCCAAGAAGACCGCGGCCAAGACGGCTGCGAAGAAAGCGGCCTGAGGGAGGCCGACTCATTCCAACGTTGTTGCTGATCGAAAGAAGAAGACCATGAAACTGCTGATGACGTGCGTGGCACCGCTGCTGCTGGTGCTGGGGGGGTGTGTGAGCGTGCAGATGCCGGCGGCCATTGCCGAGGCCCAGAAGGCTGCGGAGGCCGCCAAGGAATCGAAGGAAGCCAAGGACCTGATCCAGGCCGCGCGCAGCGCCGCCCCCGGCGGCAAGGACAAGCCCGTCATCGCCCACTCGTACATCGGCAAGGACAACCAGACCCTCGCCGACATCAAGCAGTCGTGCGTGATCGAGGCTACGCAGAAGTTCGCCCAGATCGTCGGCACCGACGTGCGGTCGGTGGTGATCGAGAACGAGGTGGTGACGGCCAAGGGCAAGGTCGTGGCGAACTGCAAGCTCGTGCTCCAGGAATAGGTGGGCCCCCCACGTCGCTTCGCTCCTGCCCCCCCGAGGGGGGCGCCCGCGGTCGCCCGGGGGACCCGGGCTCGGCGGTAGCTTGATCTGCGGCGTCGCTTCGCTCGCCTTCCTGGCGTTCTCGCTTCGGGGCTTTGCTCGCTTGCCTCTTGACTCGCTTTTGTCGTTGCGCTGGCTTTCCTTCGCGCGGATGCATTGACCTTCGGGTCTCGTCCGATCCCGCCTCCGGCCTCGGCTTAGGCTTGCGGCCAACGCAAAGTAGGCGCGGGTGCCCGCGTCCCGCCAATGGATCGCATCAATCGCCTGTCAAGTGTCCGCCAACGCGATGGGGCGGGTGACGAACGGGGTGGGCCGCGCCGTGTGAGGGCCCGTACCGAATTGCGGCCGACGGCGGATCTCGAGGGTTTGACATCTCGTGCTGCTGCGCGGCTGTCGTCGCTCCGTCGGGCCGATGCGTTGGATCCCGCTTTGCATGATCCGGTCGGACGCGAGGGCGCCGCGGCGCTGCACGTGGTTGGTGCGGGCGCGTCTTGGCACCGCAGCCGACTGCGCGACGCGGCGCTCGTCGACCACGTGTTGCCCGTGGCGCTGAGGGCATTGGGCGCCACGCTGAAGGAGATTCCCGCTTGCCAGCGCGCGTTGCGGGGCTTTGCCGACCACCTTGTGCAAGTGGACGACACGGACAGCTTCGCTGCTTTCCTTGGCCGATGGAACGGTGACGAACCGGTGAACATCCTGCGGGCGGAGGCGCTGCTTGACGCGTACCTGCAGGCGCTGGCTGACACGGCGGTGCAGCAGTCGCTGCATGAAGCCGTGCAGACACTCGCCGGCATGCCTGCCGAGGAACTCGACGCACGACAGGCGGGCGCCGACACGTCGTTTCCGGCCCTGCTGGACAGCGCGCAGCTGCTGCCTCTGCTGCCGCCGCCGGAGCAGACCCTCATTCGGGATGCGCGACGCAACCGTGCCGTTCCGTCCCTGATCTATTTCAGCAGCGACTTGCTGCTCGCCGGTCATGGGGGACTTTCGGGCTGGCTCCAGATGCAGCGCGATGGCCGTGAGGCGCAAGCGCGCGAATTGTTCATGAACGGCTTCGGCGTGCCGCGGGAGCGGGAACTCGCGATTCTCGACAGGCTCCAGGCGCAAGCCGGAGTCGAACCGCAACTGCGAATCCGGATCCTGGGATCGAACACCTATGTCGGCAGCCTGGGAGCTGCCCCGTCCCGTCCATCAAGACCCGCCGCGCCGCCCGCGCCTCACATCCTGACGGTGCGTGCCGAGTCCGTGGGGTGGTTCCGGGCACGACAGGATGATGCCTGGCTGTTGAACCACGTCTATGCAGGCGCCGGACTGTCCACGCGTGCCGTGGTCGCCATGCGCATCAAGGCGCTGGCACGCCTCGCCAAGTCCCTGGGGCAAGATTCCCTGCGGGCCTTCCTGCCATGCTGGAAGAATGATGAACCGAAGGAACTCGCGCAATTCGAGGCCTTCCTCGAATCCGATACAGGCGCGGATGTGGCGTACTACACCCGCTCGGGGCTCGATGACCTCTGGCGCCTGGACGTTGGGCGCCGACACCCTTCCGCCGCCGAACTCGATCACCTGGATTTGTCCAGCGGCATGCGGCTGAGGGAGATGCTGCCTCCTCGGGAGGATGATCTGATCGGGCAGGTCGCGAAGGAGTTCGAGCGTCGCAAGGCGTCCGCATCGGCGGTCAAGAGCCAGGGACATGCACTGGCCCACTTCAGCGCATACCTGCTCGGCAAGGACATCGGCGGGCTGTGGGAGTGGGGCCTCATGCAGCGTGGCGATCAAGAGCCGCAGACCCGGGGCCGGGCCAAACTGTTGCTCGACAAGTTCAGGGAAAGTGTCCCCGCCAATTCCGATGCCAGGAAAAAGCTGTTCGGGCCGTTGCGTGTCATCCAGGATCTTGCCGGCGCCGACGACGGATATCGCTTGCTGGCACAGCGAGGGCGGCAGGCCAGGCTTGGCGAAACCTCCGGCGCGTTGGAGGCGGAAACGCCGGCCAATCTGCTCGATTCGATGCGCGAGGGGCTCCATTCCGCCTGGGCCGGACAACGGCAGCGCAGCGGGCGGCCGCGTCCCCTGCCGGTGGTGGCGGCTGGTCCGGGTGCGCTCGCCCCTTCCTCCTCCGGCACCCTGGCGCCCAGGATCGACATTGGCGTGATACCCCGGCGCGCGCGCACCCCTCGGTTCGAGGGCGGCGAGCTGGGGCGGGGCGAGGGCATCCCGGGAGACGCCGTGAAGTCCGAGCCGGTGTCCGCCGACTGGCACGCACCGGGGCCGCGGCCCTCCGTCTTTGTGGAGACCGAACTGGACCAGGCACGCACGGCCTTCCATCGCCAACTCGGGGAATACTGCGACCTGACGGCCGATCGCGCGGAGTGGCATGCGCATCTTGATTTGAACGACCGCGTCCTGGTTCGCCACCGGATGGAGCCGAGGCTGGATCACGACAACAAGTTTCCGCTGCGCAGCCCGATCGACCCACTGGGCCGCGTGCATGACCGCTACGCCGGGCCGGACGGGGCTTGCCATCCGAACGTTCGTCTCGAGGCCATGGCGCTCAGCAGCGGCTTTCGAAGCTACTTTCGGGCGATGGCCAAATCGGATGGTCGGCTGCGCCTCGATTCCAGCAGTCTTCAGGAGGCGGTGGCGCGGCTCGAACGCGATGCGGCCAGCGAACTGATGCGCCTTGTTCGCGAGGAACCCCGGCAGCAGCCACGCCTGCAGCCGCGTCGACTGGAAGCGTCGGATGTGCAACCGCACGAGCACGCGCTGATCGGCCAGTACGGGTTGTTCGTGCCGCGTTCGCCGAAGTCGGAGGAACGGCCCACGCTTTCCAACGGGCGCATCCTGGGCTTCTACATGGGCGCGCTGGTCGAGAATGACGATGACCTGGCGCGCACGGAAGACACGCACCCTGACTACGCGCACTATGCGATCGACACGCGTCCGATGGGCAAGAGGCTGATGATGTACTCGGCACTGGGGGCAGCCAACAGCGTGGCGTTCGCCAACACCGCGCTGCTGCCGGATGCGGGCGAGCCCGCGTTCGATCGTCGACGGCTCAATGCGATGTTCGTCGAGTTCGATGCGTCGCTGACAGGCAGCGCAGGCCGTGCCCACCGGGAAAGATTGCTGGCGCTCGTGGCGCTGGACAACCTGTTCGATGGCGATCAGCCCGAGGCCCAGGTGCTCGTCGACTATGGCGACAACTTCCTGGCCAACTTCCAGGAGCCGGTGCCGCCTTCAGAGCCTGTCAAGCACGAACCGCACGGAGGGTAGGCCCGCCTCGGGCGATACTCCGTGGCGATGTCCCTCGCGCCTGTCCTTCTCAAGCTCCTCGCCATCCTGTGCGTGATCGCGCTCGGTTACGTGGTGGGCCGGCTCAAGTGGCTGGGTGACAACGACCCGGCGCGCACGCTGGGGAATGCGGCGTACTACATCTTCGTGCCGGCGCTGCTGTTTCGCACCACCGCGCGGCTCGATCTGGCGGCGATGCCCTGGGGCACGCTGGTCGCGTTTTTCGTGCCGGTGCTCGTGTTGATGGCCGGGGTCTACGCGGTGTTGCGCTGGCGGCTCCAGCCGGGCGAGCCGGTGGCCGGGCCGTGTGTGCGGGCCATCAGCGCGTGTTTCGGCAACAGCGTGCAGATGGGCATCCCGATGGCCGCGGCGATGTTCGGTGAAGCAGGGTTGTCGATCCACGTGGCCATCGTCAGCCTGCACGCGCTGACGCTGCTCACGGTGCTGACCGCCCTCGTCGAGATGGACCTGGCCCGCGACCGCGCCCGCCAAGGCACGGAGGACACCCACCTCGGCCGCATGCTGCTGGCCACCGCCCGCAACACGATCATCCACCCGGTGGTGCTGCCCATCCTCGCGGGCCTCGCGTGGAATGCCCTGTCGCTGCCGCTGCCGGGCCTCGTGGACGAAACGCTGCTGCAGCTCGGCCAGGCCGTGGTGCCGCTGTGTCTCGTGCTGATCGGGATGTCGCTCGCCTACTACGGGCTGAAGGGGGCGCTGCGCGGTGCGCTGGCGCTGTCCGCACTCAAGCTCGCGGTGTTGCCGCTGGCCGTGCTGGTGGTGGGGCACTGGGTGTTCGGCCTCACCGGGCTGCCGCTGGCGGTGGTGGTGATGGCCGGCGCGCTGCCGGTGGGCAACAACGCGCTGATCTTCTCGCAGCGGTACCGCACGCTGGAAGCCGAGGCCACCGCCACGGTGGTGGTCTCGACCGCCGTGTTCGCGGCCACGGCCCCGCTGTGGCTGTGGGTGTTGAGCCTGCTGGGCTGATCAGGTCGAACGGGCCACCAGGTCGAAGTGCTCGACCACGGGCGGCGCCGCGAAGAACGGGCCCACGATGGCGCGCCACTGCGGGAACAGCGGGCCTTCGCGGAAGTCCTTCATGTGGTTGTCCAGGGTGCCCCAGTAGATCGTCAGCAGGTAGCGTTCCGGCGACTCGATGCCACGGTTGACCTTGTAGCCGTGGAAGCCCGGCGACTTCGCGATCAGCGTTTCGACAGCGCGTTGGATGGCCTCGTCGAACGCGGCGTTCTGGCCGGGGTGGATGCGGATGTCGGCGACTTCGAGAATCATGGATGGGCTCCAGGGGGGAAACCTCAAGCATAGGGCCTGCCGCCCCCCATCAAGGGGAGGGCGCCGCACGCGGCTGCCCACCACAATGACGCTCCTCCGTTTTGTCCCTTGATTGCCTGGCGCCATGCTCACCCTCAAGTTGTTGCTTTTCCTCGCCGTGCTGGGCTGGTCTCTCTACAGCGCCGCGGTCTACTGGAGCCGCCGGGGTGACAACAAGCAGGCGCTGCGCACGCTGCAGACCGACGGGCGCCCCGAGCGCCCGCTGTCGCTCGAAGAATCCGTCGCGCTCGCCCCGTTCCTGTTCGAGCCATCCCGGCCGGGACAGGCCATGCCGTTGCGGCGCGACGGCGTGTTCGTGCTCCACGGCGAGTACGTGCGCCACGGGCTGACCACGGGCCAGGGCGGTGAAACCATGCACGACACCATCGGTGGCGTGGAGGTGATCCTGCCGTACGACGCGCGCGACTTCCTCGAACCCACGAACCGCGCCGAGGTGGTCTTCACCGAGAAGTTCGCCCTGGTGGTGGGGCTCAACGGATCGTTCGACCTGCTGGGAGGGCGCGCCCGCGCGTTGCGCCGCCAGCAGCAGGACCAGCAATGGCAGACCGGCAAGGCGGGTGAGGTGCCCGACGTGGCGCCGATGCCCGATGGCGAGCAGGCCGACACGGTGCGCGAGTCGCTGCGGGTCGAGATCCTCGGCCAGCGCGCCGAAACGCCCGCCGAGGTGGCCGCGCGGTCGGGGCCGGGCGTGGGCCTGGTGCCGGCGCTGCTGTGGGTGCTGGCGTTTGTCGCCCTCGGCATCGCCAGTGTCGTGGACCCCGGGTCCCGGATGTTCTGGTTCGTGCCGGCCTGCGGTCTCGCGGTGCTGGCCGTGTGGTGGGTCTGGGGCCGGCGGCGTGCCGCGGGGCCGGGCAAGGTCAACCGGGTGCGTGGTCACGTCACCGCCATCGCGTTGCCCGCGCAGGGTGGCACGGGCGTGGGCCTCGTGCGCTGGTTCGTGGGCGACAAGTTCCCGCTCGAACTGCCGGCGCACTGGCAGGTGAGGTGGGCCACACCGCCCGAAGGCCCGGTGGACGTGGAGATGCGGGTCGATGGCCACACCGCGGTGCGGTTCGGCCGCGCCCTGTCCATCGATGACGAGGTGACCCGGTTCTCACCCGTGCACTGGGGGCGCCACGCGCTGCTCGCGGTGGTGGGCGCGGTCGCGGTGGCCGCGCTGCCGATGTGGGCCGACGACCTGCCCAACGACCTCGTGCTCACCAGCGCGTGGATCCGGCATGGCGAGCCGCAGTCGTTCGACCGGCCGGACCGGCTGGCCGCGCAGCGGCCGGCCATCGGCACGCCGGTGCACCTGTTCGGGCAGGCCGAGTGCGATTGGCGCGCCGATCCGGGCCACGCCCCGCGCATCGATTGCACCCGCCTGCGCTGGGGGGCTGCCGGCGCCGTCACGGCCCCCATCGAGGTGGACGCCCTCACGCGGTCGTTGCACGAGGGCGACTTCCTCCACGCACGCAGCGATCCGCGGCTCGAGCTGATGCTGCAGCTGCAGCTGATGGGTGGCGGGGATCCGCTCGCCCGCTACCAGGCCTCGGCCAATGCACCGAAGCTCGTGACCGGCCTCGCCGACCTCGTGCGTTCGGTCGAAGCGGCGTGTGCCACCGCGTCGGGTCCGTGCGACACCTTGCGCACCGGCCTGGTCGACGGCTTGATGGTCGACGATCCCCAGGCGCCCAAGGACTGGGCCGGCTGGGTGCGGCAGGCCGCCAGCGGTGAACTCACCGGCGACCGCGGCGTGGCCGTGATGCGTGCCAGCGCGGTGTCCGGCGTGCTGCAGGCTGCCCGCGCGGTGGCCGACCAGCGTGCGGGCGCGCTGGTCGCGGCCGCATTGGCCGCCCGCCAGGCGCCCGAGGCCGGCGTCGTCCTGCTCGACGTGTTGCCGGGCGGGGACACGCACCTGCCGCCGCCCCCCGAGGAGACCGGTGCGCTCGCGTTCATCGATCAACTCAATGGCTCACAAAGTGACCATTTACGTCAGCCGTTCGACGTGGACGGCCTGCTCGTCGGGCGCCACACGGGGCCTGGCGGGGCCACGGTGCTTCAGATCGATGCGCTGCGCCGCCTGGGCGACCCGTGGCCTTCGTTGATGCGGGCCGGGTGGCTGGCCCTGGGGCTGGGGTTGCTCGTGCTGCACGGGGTGCTGTTCGGGCTGAGGTTCCGCGCGGCGCGGGGTCGCAGCCGGGCGGTGGGCGCGTTCATCGACGAGCGGTGGCCCACCGCCGCCTTCCTCGGCTGAGAGGCTGACCCGTTCAGGATGGCCCCGAAGGGCCGTTCGATCAGACCCGCTCGACGATCACCGCGATGCCCTGGCCCACGCCGATGCACATGGTGCACAGCGCGTACCGCCCACCGGTGCGGTGCAGCTGGTTGATGGCGGTGGTGACCAGGCGGGCACCGCTGGCCCCCAGCGGGTGGCCGAGGGCGATGGCGCCGCCGTTCGGGTTCACGCGCGCGTCGTCGTCCTTCAGGCCCAGGTCGCGCAGCACGGCCAGGCCCTGGGCGGCAAACGCCTCGTTCAGCTCGATCACGTCGATCTGGTCGAGTGTCAGGCCGGTCAAGGCCAGCACCTTGCGCGTGGCCGGGGCCGGGCCCATGCCCATGATGCGCGGGGGCACGCCGGCGGTGGCCATGCCCACCACGCGGGCGCGCGGTGTCAGGCCGTGTTTCGCGGCGCCGGCTTCGCTGGCCAGCAGCAGCGCGCACGCGCCGTCGTTGACCCCCGAGGCATTGCCGGCGGTCACGGTGCCGTCCGGGCGCACCACCCCCTTGAGCTTCGCCAGCACCTCGAGGCTCGTTTCGCGGGGGTGCTCGTCCCTGGAGACCACGATCGGGTCGCCCTTCTTCTGCGCGATGGTCACCGGGGTGATCTCGGCGTCGAAGAAGCCGGCCTTCTGCGCTGCCACGGCCTTGAGCTGGCTCGCCAGGGCCATGCGGTCCTGCGAGAGGCGGTCGATCTTGTAGTCGGTGGCCACGTTCTCGGCCGTCTCCGGCATCGAGTCGACGCCGTGGAGTTCCTTCATCAGCTTGTTGACGAAACGCCAGCCGATGGTGGTGTCGTAGATGGCGTTGTTGCGGCTGAACGCCGACTCGGCCTTCGGCATCACAAAGGGGGCACGACTCATGCTTTCAACACCCCCCGCCACCATGAGCTGCGCTTCACCGCTCTTGATGGCACGTGCGGCGGTGCCCACCGCGTCCATGCCCGAACCGCACAGGCGGTTCACGGTGGAACCGGGCAGGTCCAGCGGCAGGCCGGCCAGCAGGCTCGACATGCGGGCAACGTTGCGGTTGTCCTCGCCGGCCTGGTTGGCGCAGCCGAAGATCACGTCGGTGACGGCGGCCCAATCGACCTTCGGGTTGCGGGCCATCAGCGCCTTCAGCGGGATGGCGCCGAGGTCGTCGGCCCGCACGGACGACAGGGCGCCGCCGTAGCGGCCGAAGGGGGTGCGAATCGCATCGCAGATGAACGCGTGGGACATGGAAAGCTCCAGGATGAAACGGTCAGGGTGGCTGCGGCGCTGGGTGTGGATGCGATGCGGCGGTCGGGTGACGGCGGGCGGGGCGCCTTCTGGGCGCGGCACGGGCCGTGGGCGAGGGTGTGCCTCGAGTTTAAGTCGCCTGAAACGCCAACTTCGTCACCCGGGCGACGGCCGTGCGGCCTGCGGCACGCGATGGCCGCCAATCGCCCACGGACATGCCGGCCGCGCCTCGCGTTCCGTCATGCGGAATGGCCTGCACGCCGGACCGGTCTTGCCATGAGATGGCCCTGTCATTTGTGTCAGGTGCGCGGGTGTCCGCACGGACTTAACCTCAAGTCTCGGGGCGTGACGGCCGACAACGCCTTACCAGCCGCGATTTTGTGCCGGCCCACGCGGTTCACGGGATGAAAGACGTCTTGCCACCATCGTTGATCGAGGTCCAGAAGCTCCGCGTCGGGATGTTCATCCATCTCGACGTGGGCTGGATGGCGCATCCGTTTCCGATGAGCAGCTTCAAGATTTCCTCGGCCGACCAGATCGCCACCATCCGTGGCCTGGGCAAGGCGAGCATCCGGTGGAGCCCCGACAAGAGCGACCCCGACCCGGCGGATGCCGCCGTCGCCGTGGTCGAGGCACCCGCGCCGGTGGCGGAAGCCCGGGCGGAAACGCCCCAGGCTGCGCAGGCTCGCCGTCACCGCGAGGCGCTTGCCGCGTCACGGGCCCGCCTGACGCTGTGCGAGCGGCAGTTCGCCGAGGCCACCCGCGCGTGCCGCCAGGTCACCGAACTGGTGCCGAGCCAGCCCGAGCGGGCCGGCGAGCAGGCCGAAGCGCTCGGCCGCACCTTCGTCGACAAGATGCTGGGCGACCAGGAGATGTGCATCCGCCTGCTGACCGACGCGGCGGGCGACAAGGCGTCCCACCACGCCGTCAACGTCACGGTCATCTCGCTGCTGATGGGCCGCACCTTCGGGTTGTCGGAGTCCGAGATGATGGACCTCGGGGTGGGGTCGCTGATGCACGACATCGGCAAGCTCGAGCTGCCCGAGCGCGTGCGCCACCGCGAGGAGCACTTCACGGCGGCCGAGAACCAGTTCTACCAGGAGCACGTGGCGCACGGTGTCACGCTCTCGCGCAAGATGGGCCTGCAGCCGGGTGCCGCGCTGGTCATCGCGCAGCACCACGAACAGGCCGACGGCAGCGGTTTCCCGCTCAAGCTCAACAGCGACCGCATGACCACCGCGGCGCGCATCGTGTCGCTGGTGAACCGCTACGACAACATGTGCAACCCGCATGTGCCGTCGCGTGCGCTGACCCCCCACGAGGCCCTGTCGCTGCTGTTCGCGCAGGGCAAGAACCGCTACGACACCGCCATCCTCGGCGCGTTCATCCGCATGATGGGGGTGTACCCGCCGGGCTCCACCGTGCAGCTCACCGACGACCGCTACGCGCTCGTGATGTCCGTCAACTCCACCCGGCCGTTGAAACCCACGGTGCTGGTGCACGACCCCAAGGTGCCGCGCGACGACGCGCTGCTGCTCAACCTCGAGCGTGAACCGCGCCTCGGCATCCGCCGCAGCCTGAAGCCGCAGCAGTTGCCCAGCGAGACCCTCACGTACCTGTCGCCGCGTCCGCGCATCGCCTACTACTTCGAACCGAACCACGAGCCCGAGGACGCCCTTTCATGACCGCACCCGACGCGCGGGGAGCCTGGTCGATCCTGATCGAGGGGCTGCTCGATGCGGTATGGCTGGTGGATGCCACCACGCTGCGCATCGTCGGGGCGAATGCGGCGGCGGGCACCCTGCTCGGGGTCGACCCCGGCACGCTGCTGTCGCGCACCGCGGCCGAGCTGAGCGCCACGCCCGAAGACCTGGCCTTCTGGCAGAGCGTGGCCAACGGCTGGCAGGACGCCATCATTTCCGAATCCCTCGTGCGGCGCTTCAACGGGTCGGTCGTGCCCGTCACGCGGCGCGTGAACCGCGTCGAGTCCCACGGGCAGGCCATCTACGTCGTCGTCTTCCACGACCGCAGCGCCCACCAGGCCACGCAGGACGAACTCGAACACCGCCTTTCGGAGTTGCGGGCCACGCTCGAATCCACCGCCGATGGCATCCTCGTGACCGACCTCAGCGGCGCCATCCGCGGCTTCAACCGCCGGTTCGCCGCGCTGTGGAACCTGCCGGAAGACCTGCTCACCCAGCGAGACGACGCGGCGGTGCAGGCGTGGATGCGGCGCAGCGTGGTCGATGCCGCGGATTACGGACGCCGACTCGCCGCCATCCAGGACGCCACGCTGCTGCAGACGAGCGATGTGTTCTCGCTGCACTCGGGCCAGGTGATCGAACGCGTGACCCTGCCGCAGTGCAGCCGCGGCCAGCCCATCGGGCGGGTGTTCTCGTTCCGCGACATCACCGAAAAACTCGCGGCCAGCCAGCGCATCGAGGAACTGAGCCAGACCGACCCGCTCACCGGCCTGCCCAACCGCCGGCTGCTGGCCGACCGGGTGGAGTTCGCGCTGGCGATGTCGCAGCGCAACGGGCATTCGTTTGCGCTGATGGTGGTCAACCTCGATCGCTTCAAGCACATCAACGACACCTTCGGCCTCGGGTTCGGCGACCGGGTGTTGCTCGAGGTCACCGACCGCATCAAGGGCTGCCTGCGCAGCCTCGATACCGTGGCCCGCCTCGGCAGCGACGAATTCGTGCTGCTCGTGCACAAGGCCGACGCCACCGGCGCCGAGGCCACCGCGCGGCGCGTGATCGACGCGATGTCGCGGCCATTCCGCATGGACGCGATCGAATTCACCGTCACTTGCAGCATCGGCGTGGCGCTGTGCCCCGACGACGGCGACAACCTCGACGAACTGATGCGCCGCGCCGACGCCGCGATGCACCGCGTGAAGGAACTGGGCCGCGCGAGTTTCCGCTTCCACCAGCCGCACGCCGACGCCGCACCGCGTTCGCAGATGCAGATCGACCACGCGATGCGCCAGGCGCTCGTCAGCGGCCAGTTCCGCCTGCACTACCAGCCCCAGATCGACCTCGGCACGGGCCGCGTGATCGGTGCCGAGGCGTTGATCCGCTGGCGCGACCCGGTGCTGGGCGACGTATCGCCGGCCGAATTCATCCCGCTGGCCGAAGAGAGCGGTTTCATCATCGCCATCGGCGACTGGGTGCTGGCGCAGGCCGTCAGGCAAGCCGTCGAGTGGCGCAACGCCGGCTGGGAGATGCCGGTGTCGATCAACGTGTCGGCGCTGCAGTTCCAGCAGGCGGACTTCATCGAGCGGGTGTCCGCCACCGTGAAGGCCGCCGGCCTGCCGCCGCAGTTGCTTGAACTCGAACTCACCGAATCCATCCTGATCCACGATGCCGAAGACGCACTGCACCGGCTGAAGGCGCTGGAGCAACTCGGTGTCATGCTGGCCATCGATGACTTCGGCACGGGTTACTCGAGCCTCGCGTACCTCAAGCGCTTCCCGATCGACCGGCTCAAGATCGACCGCAGCTTCATCCGCAGCCTGCCGGGCGACGGCGGCGACATGGCCATCGTGAACGCCATCGTGCAACTGGCCCACGCGATGCAGCTGCGCGTGATCGCCGAGGGGGTGGAGACCGAGCCGCAGCGCCAGTTCCTGCTCGACGCCGGCTGCCACGAGTTCCAGGGGTTCCTGTACTCGCCGGCGCTCGACGTGGACGCGTTCGAGCAACGCCTCGGCCGCTCGGCTCCGGCCGTCACCAAGCCTTCGGTGCGGCTCGTGAAAGGTTAGCGCCCCGCGCCGCCTGGTCATCCCGACGTTCACCGGGGTAAAGGCTACCGGGCACAATCGTGGTTCGTCCCAACCCGAGGAGACTGCCGCGTGATGTACAAATTCAAATCCAAGGCCGGAAGTGACGTGATCATGATGGGCCCCAACGGAGACGAGGTGCTGCGCCTGATCGGCAAGGGGTCGTCGCCGAAGGGCATCATCGAGCCCGCCGGGATGCCGGCCGCCATTGCCGCGATCGAACAGGCCGTGCTGGCCGACGAAGCCGCGCGCAAGCAGCAGGAGGCGGACGCCGAGGCGGAAGGCAAACCGCTGGGTCCGCGCGAAGGCGTCACGCTGCGCCAGCGTGCGTGGCCGCTCGTCGAGCTCATGAAACGCGCGCACCCGGCCGGGCACGACATCGTCTGGGGCGTCTGACAGTCTCTGAGGACATCACCATGAAACTGCACAGCGACGACTTCACCGACGGGCAGCGCCTGCCCACCCGCTTCGCCGCCGGCCAGCCCGACGGCACGGGCCAGGCCACGTTCTCCGACAACGTGAACCCGCACCTCGCGTGGTCCGACGTGCCCGCGGGCACGCAATCGTTCGTGCTCACCTGCCACGACCCCGACGTGCCGAGCCGCGGCGACGACGTGAACCAGCCGGGCCGCGAAGTGCCCGCCAGCCTGCCACGGGTCGACTTCTTCCACTGGACCCTGGTGGACCTGCCGGCCTCCGCGCGCGAGATCGCCCGGGGCGAGTTCAGAGACGGGTTCACCACGAAGGGCAAGGCCGGCCCGGCCACGCTGCATGGTGCGCGCCACGGCTTGAACGACTTCACGGGCTGGTTCGCCGGGGACCCGGCCATGGCCGGCCAGTACTTCGGCTACGACGGGCCGTTCCCGCCGTTCAACGATGCCATCCCGCATCACTACGTGTTCACGCTGTACGCGCTGTCGGTGCCGAAGGTGGCCGTCGATGGCGCGTTCACCGGCCCGCAGGTGCGCGCCGCCATTGCCCCCCACGTGATCGGCCAGGCCGCGATCACCGCCACGTACACGCTGAACGCCCGCCTGCTGTGAACCCCACCCGCATCCTCGCCATCCGCCATGGGGAAACCGCCTGGAACGTCGACACCCGCATCCAGGGCCAGCTCGACATCCCGCTCAACGCCACGGGCCGCTGGCAGGCCGGGCAACTGTCGCGCGCGGTGGCCCACGAGGGCCTGAGCGCCATCTACACGAGCGACCTGCTGCGGGCGCACGAAACCGCCGAGGCCGTGGGGCGTGGCGCGGGCCTGCCGCTCGTGAAGGACATGGGGCTGCGCGAGCGCGCCTTCGGCGTGTTCCAGGGCCGCACGTTCACCGAGATCGAAGCCGCGTGGCCCGAGGCGTCGATGCGCTGGCGCAAGCGCGACCCCGACTTCGTCCCCGAGGGCGGCGAATCACTGCGTGTCTTCTACGACCGCTGTGCCACCACCGCCACGCGCCTGGCCGCGGCCCACCCGGGCGAAACCATTGCGTTCGTGGCGCACGGCGGTGTGATGGACTGCCTGTACCGCCTGGCCACGCGCGTCGACCTGCAGGCGCCCCGGTCCTGGCTGCTGGGCAACGCCAGCATCAACCGGCTGCTGTACACACCCGAAGGGTTCACGTTGATCGGCTGGAGCGACACCCAACACCTCGACGGTGTGGCCCGCGACGAAAGCAACGACGCGGCCGGCCCGGCCGACCGCGTGGGGCACGCCGCATAGCGTGAAACACTGCACCAGGGCCCGTCAGGTCTTCTCGAGCTTCAGCAGGGATACCACGGCGGACGCCATGGACTGTTCGAGCGCGATGAAGTTCTGCAACTCCTTGCCCGTCAGCGTGGACCCGATCCACTGGTTGTCTTGCAGGGATTGCCGCCATGCGGCCGATTCGGTCGCACGGATGACGGCGCGGGCCAGCGTGTCGCGCTGATCGGGCGGCGTGTTGGCCGACGCGAACACGCCGCGCCAGTTGGCGAGGTCGGTCTCCACGCCTTGCTCGCGCAGGGATGCGATGCCGAAGTTGCCGCGGCGGGACGACACCGCCAGCGGCCGCAACAGCTTGGCATCGAAGGCAGCCTTGAACTCGCTGTAGCCGGAGATGGCCACGGTCGCGTCGCCGCGCTGCAGCGCGGCGACGGCGTCCTTGCCGCTGCTGGTGGGCGTGTAGCGCAGTGCCGCCACGTCGGTTTTCAGCGCCCGGAGCAACATGGCCGCGAGCATGTGGTCCACGCCGCCGGCCGAGCCGCCGGTGAACGTGACGCGGTCGGGCCGCTGCTGCAGGTTGGCCGCCAGGTCCTTGAACGTTCGGAACGGGGACGACGTGGGCACGGCCAGCACCAGGTAGTCACTCGTCAGCCGGGCGATGGGCACCACTTGCTTGAACAGCGCTTCCTTGTGCGACAAGGCCACGGCGCCCACCATGACAAGGCCGCCGATGATCAGGGCGCCGGGGTCGCCCGCGTGGCGCACTGAGAATTCCTCGAGGCCCACGATGCCACCCTGGCCGCCCTTGTTTTCGTAGTCGATCTGCTGCGCGGCGCCGGCCGACTGCAACGCGGACCCGAGGTGCCGGCCCACCTGGTCCCAGCCGCCCCCTGCGCCGGCGGGCACGAAGATCTTCAGGCGCGGGAACGCCTCGCCTTGGGCACCCGGCGTGCGGGCGCGGGCCGCCTGTGCCCGCGCGAACGTGGGGAGTCCGCTGACGGCCAGGCAGCCCGCGCTCAAGATGCTGTTGCGACGAGTCCACATGGGCCACACGCTCCTTCCAGGTTGTGATGTCGATCGAGCCGGCCGCCACGCGGCGGGCGGAAGATCCGTGCGGCGAGTGTTGTGGCGAACGGCAGCCGGGCAGGCCGGGGAAACCCCGGGGGCTGAAGCTGCGACGGCCAATTGACAGCATATCGTGTTCGGTCTGACAGCTGGCCGCGGGGCACCAACGTCAGTCGAACAGGTCGTTCCCGCCCGCCCGTTTCGGGGGCGTGACCCCAAGGTGGCGGTAGGCCGCCAGCGTGGCGATGCGCCCGCGCGGCGTGCGCTGCAGGAACCCTTGCTGGATCAGGTACGGCTCGATCACGTCCTCGATGGTGTCGCGTTCCTCACCGATGGCCGCGGCCACGTTGTCGAGGCCCACGGGGCCACCGTCGAAGCGGTGGATCACCGCTTCGAGCAGCTTGCGGTCCATCACGTCGAACCCTTGCGGGTCCACGTCGAGCATCTTCAGCGCACGGTCGGCCAGCGGCTTGTTGATGCGGCCGTCGCCCTTCACGTCGGCATAGTCGCGCACCCGGCGCAGCAGCCGGTTGGCGATGCGGGGGGTGCCGCGCGAACGGCGCGCGATCTCGAATGCGCCCTCCTGGTCGGTGCCCACGTTGAGCAGGCCGGCCGATCGGAACACGATGCGCGCGAGTTCCTCGTCGGTATAGAACTCGAGCCGCGCCACGATGCCGAAGCGGTCGCGCAGCGGGTTGGTCAGCATGCCGGCACGGGTGGTGGCGCCCACGAGGGTGAACGGCTGCAGGTCGAGCTTGATGGAGCGTGCGGCCGGGCCTTCGCCGATCATGATGTCGATCTGGTAGTCCTCGAGGGCCGGGTACAGGATTTCCTCGACCACCGGCGACAACCGGTGGATCTCGTCGATGAACAGCACGTCATTTCGTTCGAGGTTCGTCAGCAGCGCGGCGAGGTCCTTCGGCTTTTCGAGCACCGGGCCCGAGGTCTGGCGCAGGTTCACGCCCAGTTCGTTCGCGATGATGTGGCTGAGCGTGGTCTTTCCGAGCCCCGGCGGGCCGAACAGCAGCACGTGGTCCATGGCCTCCGAGCGCTTTTTCGCGGCACCGATGAAGATCTCGAGCTGCTCGCGTGCCTTCACCTGGCCCACGTATTCGGCCAGGCCCTTCGGGCGCAACGCCCGTTCGATGGCCTCCTCGTTCGGCGAGGCCGGTGCGGCGCTGACCACCCGGCGCACGGGTTCGAATTCGTCGGTCTGGATGCTCATGCCTGCATTATCCCGGTTGACCGACAATGCGGGCTCCCTGGAAGAGGAATCGCGATGAACCTGAAATCCATCGGCGCCCTGCTGCTGGCGCTGTCCACCACCACCGCCTGGGCGGACATCCGTGTCGAGCAGCCCTATGCCCGCGCCACCGTGCCCGGCCAGATGGCTGGCGGCGGCTACCTGCAGGTCCAGAACACCGGCAAGGCGCCCGACCGGCTGCTGTCGGTGAGCGCCGGCGTGTCGGCCTCGGCCGAGCTGCACACGATGTCGATGGACGGCGACGTGATGCGCATGCGCGAGGTGGACGGCATCGACGTGCCCGCCGGGCAGAAGGTCGAGCTCAAGCCGGGCGGTTTGCACATCATGTTCATGGGCCTGAAGGCCCCGCTGAAGGCGGGCGACACCTTCCCGGCCACCCTGAAGTTCCAGAAGGCCGGCGACGTGAAGGTGACGGTAAGCGTGCGTTGACCGGTCTACGGCCCGGTCAACTTCACCGGGTCCAGCAGCGTCTCCAGCTGCGCCCGGCCCAGGTCGGTGTGCTCGTCGGCCACGTCGAGGATGGGCCGGCCTTCCTTGTAGGCGATCTTCGCGATCTCGGCGGCCTTCAGGTAACCGATCAGCGGGTTCAGCGCCGTCACGAGGATGGGGTTGCGCGACAGGGCGTGCTTGAGCTGCGCCTCGTTGACCTTGAACGTGGCCACGGCCTTGTCGGCCAGCAGCCGGCTCGTGTTCGCGAGCAGCTGGATCGACTCCAGCACGTTGCGCGCGATCACCGGCAGCATCACGTTCAACTCGAAGTTGCCGGACTGCCCCGCCACCGTGATGGCCGCATCGTTGCCGATCACCTGCGCGGCCACCATCGCCGTGGCCTCGGGGATCACCGGGTTCACCTTGCCCGGCATGATGGACGACCCCGGCTGCAGCGCCTCGAGTTCGATCTCGGCGAGGCCCGCGAGCGGGCCCGAGTTCATCCAGCGCAGGTCGTTGGCGATCTTCATCAAGGCCACCGCCGTGGTCTTGAGCTGGCCGGACGTGGCCACGATGCTGTCCTGGGCGCCCATCACCGCGAAGAAGCTGGGCGCGGGCGTGAACCTGAGGCCGGTGGCGGTGCTCAGCTCGGCCGCGAACTTCTCGGCGAAGTCGGGGTCGGTGTTGACGCCGGTGCCCACCGCGGTGCCGCCCTGTGCGAGCCGTTGCAGCGCCGGCAGCGTGGCGCGCAAGTGGCCCGCGGCGTCTTCCACCTGTTGTGCCCAGCCATCGAGCACCTGGCTCAGGCGCACGGGCATCGCATCCATCAGGTGGGTGCGGCCGGTCTTGACGTGTTCGTACACCGTGCGGCCCTTGGCCCGCAGGATGGTCTGCAGGTGGTCGAGTGCGGGCAGCAGGTCGTTGTGCAACGCGATCGCGGTGCTGGCGTGCAGCGCGGTGGGAATCGCGTCGTTGCTGCTCTGGCTCGCGTTCACGTGGTCGTTGGCGCTCACCGGTGAACCGAGCGCACGGGCCGCGAGCGTGGCGATCACCTCGTTCGCGTTCATGTTGGTGCTGGTGCCCGACCCCGTCTGGAACACCTCGACGGGGAAGTGTTCCATGCGCTGGTTGTCAGGCAGCGCGAGCAACTGGTGGATGGCCCCGCCGATGGCGTCGCCGAGGGGAGGGGGCAACGCGCCGAGCGACACGTTGGCACGGGCGGCAGCGGCCTTCACGAGCAGCAGCGCCCGCACGAACCCGACCGGCATGCGCTGGCCGCTGATGTGGAAGTTGTTGACCGCCCGCTGGGTCTGTGCGCCGTAGAGCGCGTCGGCCGGCACGGCGAGTTCGCCCATGCTGTCGCGCTCGAGGCGCGTCTTGGCGGCGGAGGAAGAAGTGGACATGCTGGCTCCTGGGGCCCGGGGGAACCGCAGTGTCCTCCGAACCCGGGCGCCCTGCGCGCCCGGAGGCCTTAAGACGCGGCGCCGGGCAGGCCTTTGGAGAGGGTGCGCCACGCGTCCGGCTGCGGCTGGCCGCGTTCGCGCACGCCGAAGAACGTGACGGCCAGGCGGCCTTGGCGATCGTAGAACTCCACCGACACGATGCCACCGCGGGTGACCCGCCAGCCGCGCACGATGTCGTTTTCGTTCAGCCGCAGGTTGAGTCCCGGGTCGAGCACCAGGAACCAGTCACCGCCCACGGCCGTCTTGTGGATGGCGCCGCTGAAGATCTGGGTCACGCCGCCGTTGCCCACGAAGGCCATCAGGGGCACACCCTGTTCAGCCGCGCCGGTGAGCAGCTGGCGCATGGCCTTCGGCTTGAGGGGTTCGGCGGCGCCGGCGGGTGCGAGGCGCAGGGCCTGTTCGCGATCCACGCCAAAACGCGTGAGCAGTTCGGGGAAGCGGTGCACGTTGTCGATCTCGCGCCACGCGGCCTGCAGGCCGGCGCGGTCCACCGCGGCATCGGGTGTGGCCGCGGGGGCGGCCGGGGTCTGGACGAGCGCGAGCGGTGCCGGTGCAGGCTGGCGCAGGTCGGCGACCAGGCGGTCGAACACCTCGGCGCGGTCCGGGTCGCGTGACGTCAGCTTGAAGACGAGCGTGCCCTGCGCGTCGAAGAACTGCAGGCTGCGCTGCACCTGGCCGTTGCGGCCCGGCGGCGGCGTCACGGCGAACGCGTGGCGCCAGACGGGGAACTCGAAACGCAGGTCGATGGGGCCGCCCAGATACCCGCCGACGGACTCGGCGCCGGCATCGGCGAGGCGGGTGGGCACCCCGGTGCGTTCGAGCACGGCGCTGTCGCTGCGGGTGTGGGCCGTGACCTCGCCCAGGTCCAGCGCACGGCGCAGGATGGTGCGGGCGGCGTCGCCCCCGTCCTGCAGGCGCACGGCCGTGCCGTGCTGACCGGTGGCGATCACCTCGGCCTCCGACACCCCGAGCTTCGCGGCAGCATCGCGGGCCGACAGGCGGGGCTGGCCGGCCTTGGCGGCGGCGAGGCGTTCGGGCAGCGGGGCGGACGCCGGCGGGGCCGACTGGCAGGCCGCCAGCGTCAGGATGAGGGCGAGGGGCAGCAGTCGGCGCATCGGGGTGGATCTCAGGTCTTGTTGGCCATCAACTCGCCCAGGCGCACCGCACGCTGCGGGGCCCAGGTGGGGTTGAAGGCCAGCGGCAGGTCGGGGAACAGCAGCACCACGGTGGAGCCGAGCAGGAAGCGGCCCATCTCCTCGCCCTTCTTGAGCGCCACCTGCTTGCCGTCGTAGGTCCATTCGCGCACCTCGCGCGTGCGGGGCGGGTTGACCACGCCGTGCCACACGGTGGCCATGCTGCCCACGATGGTGGCACCCACGAGCACCAGCACGAACGGGCCGCGGGCCGAGTCGAACACACACACCACCCGTTCGTTGCGTGCGAACAGGCCGGGCACCCCACGGGCGGTGGTGGGGTTCACCGAAAACAGCGCACCGGGCACGTAGATCATGCGGCGCAGCCGGCCGTCACACGGCATGTGGATGCGGTGGTAGTCGCGCGGGCTCAGGTAGATGGTGGCGAAGTGGCCGTTCTCGAACTGCTTTGCAAGCGTGGTGTCGCCGCCCACCAGCGCCGAAGTGGAGTAGCGGTGGCCCTTGGCCTGGAAGATCTGGTCGCCCTCGATGCGGCCGTGCTGGCTCACCGCGCCATCCACCGGACACACGAGGTCGGCCTTGGCGATGGGGCGCACGCCGGGTTTCAGCGCGCGGGTGAAAAACTCGTTGAAGGTCTTGTAGCCGGCCGGGTCGCCGTGGGCGGCCTCGGTCATGTCGACGTTGTAACGCTTGATGAACCACTCGATCAGGCGCGTGGTGGCAGGGCCCGCCGGGGTGGAGGCGACGCGGCCGCCGAACGCGGTCAGCGCTTGCTTCGGCAGCAGGTATTGCGGCAACACGGCGAGTCGATCGGACATGGGACAGCCTGGGAACACAGAGGGGCCGCATTGTATCGGCCGCCGCCCCGGCCATTGAATCCGCAGGGACGGCCCGCACATGGGGTCGATGACCCGCCTGTTCCTGTTTGCGTTGTCGGCCGTGTTGCACTTGTACCTCGGCCTCCGGCTGGGGCCCGACCTGCCCGCCGGGCACATCGCCTTCGGGATGTTGCTGGTGGCGTCCGCCGCGCTCATGCCCCTCGGCCTGCTGGCCACCCGGTGGCGTTCGCGCCGTTTCGCCGACACCGCCGCGTGGGTGGGGCTGCTGCTGATGGGCCTGTTTTCCTCGGTGTTCGTGCTGACCTTCGTGCGAGACGCCGTGCTGCTGGCCGCCTGGCCGTTCGGCGGTTTGCCAGGCACGTGGGTGTCCGGTTCGGCGGTGGCCGTGCTCGCTGCCGCCGTGGTGGCCACGGCGGCTGGTTTCCTGAACGCCCGCCGCACGGCCGCGGTGGTGCGGGTGGACGTGCCCATCGCGGGCCTGCCGGCCGCGCTCGAGGGGTTCACCATCGCGCAGATCACCGACATCCACGTGGGCCCCACCATCAAGGCCCGCTACGTCCAGGCCATCGTTGACCGTGTGAACGGCCTGAACCCCGACATGGTGGCCGTGACCGGCGACCTGGTGGACGGCACGGTGGCCGAACTGGCCGACCACGTGGCCCCGCTCGGCCGCCTGGCCTCGCGCCACGGCACCTACGTGGTGACCGGCAACCACGAGTACTACGCCGGCGCCCACGCGTGGATCGACGAGCTGCGCCGCCTGAAGCTCACCGTGCTGATGAACGAACACGTGGTGCTCGACCATGGCGCGGGGCAGGTGGTGGTGGCCGGCGTGGCCGACTGGTCGGCCCACCACTTCGACCCGTCGCACCGCAGCGACCCGGTGGGCGCCATTGCGGGGTCGCCGGCCCGGGCGGGCGCCCGGCTGCTGCTGGCGCACCAGCCGCGCACCGCCACGCTCGCGGCCGGCGCGGGCTACCACCTGCAACTGTCCGGCCACACCCATGGCGGCCAGTTCTTTCCCTGGAATTTCTTCGTGCCGCTGCAGCAGCCGTTCACCGCAGGGCTGCACAAGCTGAAGGACCTGTGGGTCTACACGAGCCGGGGTACCGGCTACTGGGGGCCGCCCAAACGCTTCGGGGCTCCGTCGGAAATCACCTGCTTGCGCCTCGTCAGCGCATGACCCACGCGGTGGCGTGGGGCAGCAACGCCACCACCACCCCCTGCGCGCAGCCGCCCCACCACAGCAGCGCGCTGTTGTCGAACGTGCCGTGCTGGTGGGGCCGCAGGAGGCCGCGGGCGATGCGCGCCGCGCAGAACATCGCCACCAGCGCCATCACTGCCACGTGGAACCCCTGGTAGCCCAGCAGCGCGGCCACCGTGGCCCCCCAGGCCGTGGCGGTGGGCACGAGGCCTGCCACGCGGTGCGCGTCGAGCTGCAAGCCGAAACCCCCGGCGGCCAGCACGGCCGCCAGGCCGATGGCGGCGAGCCCGGCCCAGCCCACCGGCCGTTCGTGCCGTCCGCGGCCGGCCCACGCCATCGCTGCCGCGCTGGCCACGAAGGCCAGTGCCGAGGCCACCACGGCACCGAACGCGGGCAACGTGCCGCCGGGTGGCGGGCACGTCACCGCGGCCATCGACACGTGCACGTGGGCAAACGCCATCGACGCGAGCACGGTGGTATCCACCACCAGCAGGATCACCATCGCCCACCAGGCGTGCGAACGCATGCCGGTGGCGCCCACCCGCAGCCGGACGTGGTCGCCCACCTGGGCGGTGGCGGCGCCCGGCGAGCGGTCGGTCTCCCACAACCAGCCGATCGTGGCGCCGATGGTCAGCACCCCGAAGGCCAACGCCGGTACCAGCCACTTCAGGGTCAGCAGGAAGAAGAACGCGGCCGTGCCCAGTGCCGCCAGCACGGGCAGCCTGCTCGGGCCCGGCAGCACCAGCACGTGCGACAGGGTGGCTTCGCGTGGTGACGTGACCAGCGTCTCACGCCGGCCCGTGGCCGAGCCCGGCAGCCAGTGCTGGCCGGCCACCACCTCGTTCGCGAGGCCGGGCTGGTGCCAAAGCGGGTCGGCCGACGTGACCTGCGGGATGCTTCGGGTGCCGTAGTTCTCCGACGGCAGCCATTCGAGCGTAGGGGCGTTCCACGGGTTGCCGTGGGGTTGGTCCGGCCGGCGCAAGGTGCGCACGGCGTCCACCAGCACCACGGCGATGCCGGCCGCAAGCACCACCGCGCCTACCGACGACAGCAGGTTCGGCAGGTCCCAGCCCAGGCCTGGCGCATACGTGTAGACCCGCCGCGGCATGCCCATCAATCCGGCGATGTGCATCGGGAAAAAGGCCAGATGGAACCCGGCGAACACGAGCAAGAACGCGCGGCGCCCCGTGCGTTCACCGAGGCGGTGCCCGTTGGCCAGGGGAGCCCAGTGGTACAGCGCGCCGAGGATCGGGAAGAGGACCCCGCCGATCAGCACGTAGTGGAGGTGGGCGACGATGAAGTAGGTGTCGTGCACCTGCCAGTCGAACGGCAGGATGGCGACCATCACGCCGGTCAGCCCGCCGAACACGAACGTGAACAGGAACCCGAGCACGTAGAGCGTGGGGGTGTCGAAACGCACCGTGCCGCGCCACAGCGTGCCGATCCACGCGAACACCTGCACCGCCGTGGGCAGGGCCACCGCCAGGCTGGCGGCCGACACGATGTTCATCGACAACCCGCCGAGCCCCGCGGTGAACATGTGGTGGGCCCACAGCAGGAAACTGATCAGGCCCACCGCGGCGAGCGCCCACACGATGGCGCGGTGGCCCACGAGGGGTGTCTGGGCCAGCGCCGGCAGCATCGCCGACACCAGCCCGGCCGCGGGCAGGAAGATGATGTAGACCTCCGGGTGGCCGAAGAACCAGAACAGGTGCTGCCACAGCAGCGGGTCACCGCCGCGTTCGGCGATGAAAAAGGGCCAGTCGAAGGCCCGTTCCAGTTCGAGCAGCATGGTGCCGGCGATCACCGCGGGGAACGCGAACACGATCATCAGCGCCACGACCAGCATCGCCCACGCGTAGACCGGCATCCGCGCGAGGGTCATGCCTGGCGCGCGGGTCATCAGGATGCCGACGATCAGCTCGATGGCGCCCGCAATGGCCGAGATCTCGATGAACCCGATGCCCAGCAGCCAGAAGTCCGCATTGAGCCCGGGCGAGTGCACGCGGCTGGTCAGCGGCGGGTACATGAACCAGCCGCCATCGGGCGCGACACCGAAAAACAGCGTGCAGAAGAAGGCCGCACCCCCGAACGCATAGGCCCAGTACGCATAGGCCGACAACCTCGGGAACGGCAGGTCGCGAGCGCCGAGCATGTTCGGCAGCAGGTACACCGCCACGGCCTCCACCACCGGCACCGCGAACAGGAACATCATCACGGTGCCGTGCATCGTGAACACCTGGTGGTACGTGCCGGCGCCCATCAGCTGGCCGCCGGGCAACGCCAGTTGAGCGCGCATCAGCAGCGCGAGCACGCCGGCCAGCACGAGGAAAACGAACGCGGTGGCGATGTACAGCTTGCCGATGTACGTGTTGTTGACGGCGGTGAAACGGCCCCAGCCGGAGGGCATCCGCCACACGGCCTCGAGGCGTGGCAGTTCGCCGGGCGGGCGGGGCAGCTGGTTGGGCAGGGTCATCGCAGCGCCTCGAGGTAGGCGCCCAGGGCGTCCAGGTCGGCCGGAGGCAGGTGGGCGTTCGACGGCATGCGGGCGCCGGGCTTGAGCCGCTGCACGTGCGCCACCCAGGTGGCCATCGCGCCGGGCCCGTTGGCCAGGGTGCCGGCACCAAGGTGCAGGCGGCTCGCGACGTGGGTCAGGTCGGGGCCCGCCGTGCCGCCGTCGAAAGTGCCGCGCACCGTGTGGCACTGTGCGCAGGCGCGCTTGGAGAACAGGCGCTGCCCGCGCTCGGCCAATGCGGACACCGCCGGGGCGGCGGCTTGTGCCTGCCCGGCGAGCCAGCGGTCGAAGTCGGCGGGTGGCAGCACCACGACGTGAAGCCCCATGCGCGCGTGTTGTTCGCCACAGAACTCGGCACAGGCGCCGCGGTAGGTGCCCGGGGTGTGGGGCGTGATCACGAGGCGGTTCACGCGGCCCGGCACCAGGTCCATCTTGCCGCCGAGCGCGGGCACCCAGAAGCTGTGGATCACGTCGTCGCTCGCCAGCCCGAGGTGCACCGGGCGCCCCGCCGGCAGCCGCAGTTCGTTCGCGGTGGCCACCGGGCGGCCGGTGGTGGGGTCGGTGTACTGCACCTGCCACCACCAGGATCGCCCGGTGACCCCGACCACGAGGGCCCCCGGTGGCGCGGGGGCGTCGAGGCCCGCGGTGCGCCAGGTGCTGTAGGCACCGAGCGCGACGAGCACCACCCCGGGCACCACCAGCCCCGCCCCGACGATCCAGCGGCGGGTGGACACCGGACCGGTGCGCCGGCGCACCGCCATCGCGAGCACGGCCATCGTGGCGGCAAACACCAGCGTGCCGCCGCCGATGAGCACCCAGGCCACCTCGGCCAGCACGTCTGCCTGGGTGGACGCCGGGTTCATCGCAGGGCCATGAGGTAACCCGCCATGTCGCGTGCGTCGGTGCCGGTGACACCGAGGTCCGGCATCGCGGTGCCGGGCACCAGCGAGGCGGGCGAACGCAACCAGCGCTGCAACATTTGCGGCTCGTTTTGCACTTGTCCGGCAATGTAGCTGCGGCGTCCCCACGCGGTGAGGGGCGGGCCGGCGGTGCCGGCGGCCGCGGGCACCTCGGGGATCACATGGCACCGGCCGCACTGGTACTGCGCCAGCAGGCGCTGGCCGCGGGGCGCGTCGGCACCGTCGACGCGGGTGTAGCGCGCATCCGGGGCGGGGTCCGCGCGCCCGCACGCGCCCAGCAGCAGCGGGGCCAGCAGCAGGGCCAGCGGCAGGCAGGGGCGGAAGTCGGTCATCTGAGTGTCCAGGAACAATTGGCGTGCCCGGGAGGCGCGTGTCTTGCTGGCATGCCGGCATGAGCAGGATCCTGTGGGGCACGCTTGCCGCCGCCGTGGCCACGGCCGGTGCCGCCACGGCCGTTGTGACGTCCGGGCTGTATGACGTGGGCGCCACGAAGGAGCACACGCAGTTCCTGTACTCGCTGATGGAGTCCACGATGCATGCATCGGTGCGCCGGAGGGCGGCGGACATCGTGCCACCACCCCTCGCCGCCCCGGCGCTTGTGGCCGAGGGGGCGGCCTGCTTCCGCGACCACTGCGTGGTGTGCCATGGGGCACCCGGCGTGGCCCAGGGTGCCGCGGGCCAGGGCATGCAGCCGTTGCCGGGCCCGCTCGTCGATGCCACGCGCCGCTGGCGGCCGCGTGAGCTGTACTGGATCACCCGCCACGGCATCAAGATGAGCGGCATGCCGGCGTGGGAGTTTCGTTTCACCGACCAGACGTTGTGGGCCGTGGTGGCGTTCCTGGACCGCCTGCCCGCGCTCAGCGCGGCGGATTACGGCACGCTGGCGGCTTCGGCGGGCCCATGCCCCGCCGGTGACCCGGCCCGCGCGCTGCCAGCGCACGAGCGCAGCGCGCGTGAGCAGGCGCTCCTCGCGCTGCGCCAGCACGCCTGCACCGCATGCCACGACATCCCCGGCGCCGTCGATTCCGAACCCCTGGTGGGGCCGCCGCTCGCCGGATTCGGCCGGCGCACCACCATCGCCGGCGTGGTGCCCAACACCCGGGAGAACCTCGTGCGGTGGATCCAGTCCCCGGCGTCGGTCAAGCCCGGCACCGCGATGCCGGCGCTGCAGGTGGGCAACGAACACGCCCGCCAGATGGCGGACTACCTGCTCGGATTGAAATGACGCCGGTCATTGGCCGATGCCAGCGCAGGCAGATCAGTTGGCGCTGCGCAGGAGCCGGGTGTTCACCATGACGGGACACCTGCAGCCCTGAGTGGGTAGGCCGCTTTCGCGCTGGCCGTGTGCATCGAGGCCAGGAGCTCGACCTCGAAGCCGGTGATGCCTCGACAAAGGAAGATCGACCGGCCGCGAGGAATGGGTGGCAGTGAGGGCCCCAGTGCTGCGAAATCGGCCAGTTTGCAACCCGACGCACTGACCTCCAGCGTGTCCCAGTCGGACGCGAGCTGCGCCAGGTTGTCGCAGAGGCGGAAGTCCATGGCGGCGTACACCTCGCGACCGATCTCGCTGCGTGCCAACGCCTTGGCACCGATGGCATTGATGTGCACCACGTCATCCAGCCGCTGGAGTTTCAACAGGTCGCGTCCGTCGAATGTGGCGCACACGATCACATCAGCACCGCGCGGATCGACCGATGGGCCCGCTGGCAACACGTCCAGTGACAGTGTTTCGCTGCATCGGCGGATGAATCGCGCCACGGCAACGTCGCTTCGCGAAACGATGCGGACGGATCCCACGGGCCGGCTTGCCGCGATGCAGGCAAGCTGCGTGTACGCCTGCAAGCCGGCGCCGATGATCAGGAGGTCCAGCGGCGTGTCATCGGCGCCGCAGGCGGCCTGGACAGCCAGCGCCCCTGCCGCACCGTTGCGCCAAGCCCCCAATTCGCGTCCGACGTGGAGCGCAACCAGCGCGCCATCGGAGGTGCGATAGAGCGTGGAGACATCGATGTTCCGGCCGTGTGCCTGCTGGCTCGAGTAACAGCGAAAACCGTGATGCCCGTCGTCGCCCCCTGGGGCATCCCCCCAGCCGAACACCTTCGCATGCCCCGAGGCCTGCTCGACGTGCCTCACGGCCTGCGGCCGGGAACCTGCCCGCGCCATGGCGGCGGCGAGCAGTCGCACGCAAGTGGTTGGTGACAGGATCGCGCCGATGTGAGCGTCGGTGAAGATGAAGGGGCTTGGCGCGTCCTGGGCCTTCGCCACGCTACTCACCACGGTAAAGCGCCCCGCCGCGCAGGCGACAGCCACTCAGAATGGGTGATGGGGGAAATCCTGTTGCTGCCATGATCTGTCCTTCAAACTGCATCTGCCGTGCTGGTTGACCATATCAGGAGATTATTTCCTCCCTGCTTTTGAATACCAGCGCCATCCGAGCCAGACAGAATGAACGAGTCGAATATTTCCGGCGTCGGATCTCGTGTTCCGGGATTGAATATCAAGGGCGCCCGCCGTGGCGCATCCTGTGGCGAGGTATTCTTGACTCTACATTGGGCTTCGGCCGGCCGGTCCCCCTAATCGCCAGGGGTTGACAGTTCATCGGGGAGATGGGAATTCCGTGTTTTATCGGAATACGGTCGAGGAAATACTCACGTCGAATACGCTTTGAGACAATTGACCTAATCGGCTGAATGGTCATGAGCCGATCCCGGGGCATTTTCCCTGTGCCGCAGGCGCTGTCCGGGGTAAGGCGACACGAGCCACGCGCTCGCGCCGCACAGCACCAGCATGGCGAAGGCCAGCGGCGCGGTGGACGGTCCGGCAAGGAACGGCGCCACGGCCTGCGTGCCGAACGCACCGGCCAGCAGGATGGCCAGCATCATCATCGCCGACGCCCGCCCCATCTGCGACGGAGGCAACGCCAGGGCCTCGCTGAACGCTGCCGGGCCGCGGACGGCCAGGGCGCCGCAGAAGCCGCACCAGAACAGCACCACCACCGCAAACGGCAGCCGCATGAGCAGTGACCCGGCGAGCAGCGCCGCGCAGAGCGCCACGTGCAAGGCGGCCCCGAGGCGGATGGCCCCGGCCGGGCCGAGGGCCTTCGCGATGCGGCCGGACTGGCTTGCCATCACCATGAACGTGGCCACGCTGCACACCTGCAGCGTGGCAAACGCCGCGTTGCCGAGACCGAACGCGTTGACGGCCATCTGCGGCGCACTGGCGACGAACGTCAGCAGCGCACCGAAACACAACGCATGTGACAACGCGACCCGCACGAACTTGCGGTTCGACAGGATCAGGGCGTACCCGGACTTGACCGTGCGATCGAGCCCGGGCATTTCGCGCGGCGCCACCCGCACCACGAACGGCATCACCGCGAACGTGACGGCCGCGAGCACCCAGAACGTGCCGCGCCAGTCGGTCACGAGCAGCAGCGCGGCGCCGAGCACCGGCCCGGCCGCGGGGATGATCGACTCGATCATCGAGATGGCGGCCAGGCCGCGCACTGCGTCGATGTCGTCCAGCGTGGCCCGCACCACCGACGGGGCCACCACCGTGGCGGCCCCGGCCGCGGCGCCCTGCACGAACCGCATCACGAGCAGCCAGCCGATGTCGGGCGCAAGCGCACAGCCGGCGCTGGCCGCGGCCAGGCCACCCACCCCCAGCATCACGCAGCGGCGCGGGCCGAGCCGGGTCAGCGCCTCGCCCCACAGCAGCTGCGACGCCGCCAGCCCGGCGAGGAACACCGCGATGGTGGCCTGGGCCAGGGTCACGCTCGTGCCGATGGCCGCCTGCAGCGAGGGCACCGCGGGCAGGTACAGGTCCATCGAGAGCATGCTGGTGCAGGTGATGAGCGACAGCGGCAAGATCGTGCGAAGCGCGGGGCGGGACATGCTTGAGGTTTCCGGGGAGGGGGTGCAGGATAGGTCATGCCGCCGTCACCGGGGCCTCGTATCGTCCCGAGATCCGCACCCGAGGAACCCACCGATGAACCTCCGCTCCCTCCGTTCGTTCGCCGCGTTGGCGCTGGCCGCCGCCCTCGTCACCCCTGCCTCTGCCCACGGCCACGATCGTCCCCCGGTGCCGGCCAAGCCGCTGCTGATCGGCCACCGCGGCGCGAGCGGCTACGTGCCTGAACACACGCTCACGTCGTACTGGCTGGCCATCGAGCAGGGCGCCGACTTTGTCGAGCCCGACCTCGTGATCACGAAGGATGGCGTGCTCGTGGCCCGCCACGAAAACGCCATCGCGATCCTGAACGCCGACGGTACGGTGCGCGAGGCCACCACCGACGTGGTGGACCGCCCCGAGTTCGCAGACCGCAAGACCACCAAGTCCATCGACGGCACGGCCATCACCGGCTGGTTCGTCGAGGACTTCACGCTGGCCGAGCTGAAGACACTGCGCGCCCGCGAGCGGCTGCCCCAGGTGCGCCCGGCCAACGCCCGGTTCGATGGCCAGTTCGAGATCCCCACGTTCGAGGAGGTGCTGCAGCTGGTGGCCCGCGCGAACGACGGCCGCCGCGGCAAGCGCCCGGTGGGCGTGTACCCCGAGACCAAGCACCCGAGCTACTTCCAGGGCATCGGCCAACCCCTCGAGGAACCGCTCGTGCGCCTGCTCCACCGCTACGGCTACACCGGCAAGAACGCCCCGGTGATCATCCAGTCGTTCGAGACGCAGAACCTGCGCAAGCTCGCCCGCCTGACCCGCGTGCCCCTCGCACAGCTGCTCAACGGGTCCGGCAAACCATACGACTTCGTGCTCAGCGGCGACCCGCGCACGTACGCCGACCTGGCCAAGCCCGCCGGCCTGGCCGACATCGCGACCTACGCCCAGGGCGTGGGCGTGAACACGAACCTGATGATCCCGCTCGTCAACGGCCGCCTCGGCACACCCACCACCCTCGTCGCCGACGCCCATCAGGCCGGCCTCGTCGTGCACGGCTGGACGTTCCGGGCCGAAAACGCCTTCCTGCCGAACGAGTTCGATGCGGGCGCCGACCCGGCCGCCTACGGCGACCTCGCCGGGCAGATCCATGCGTTCCTGCGCCTGGGGATGGACGGGTTCTTCACCGACCAGCCGTTCCTCGGCCGCCAGGCCATCGACAGCTTCAAGTGACGCACGCTGCCGTCACCCGCCCCGCAGGAGTTCGGTGACGGTGTGGATCAGCAGGCCCGCGAGCCCGCCCACCAGCGTGCCGTTGATGCGGATGAACTGCAGGTCGCGGCCGATGTTGCGTTCGAGCTCTCCGGTCATGTCGTCGGCGTTCCAGCTGGCCACGCGGTCCACGATGTAGCGGCGGATGTCCTCGCGGTAGTGGTCGATCCAGCGCGGTGCGGTGGCCAGCAGCTGGGCGTCGATCCAGCCGCGCATGGCGTCGTCCTTCTGCAGCTGTTCGCCGAGCGCACGGGTGGCGTCGGCCACGCGCGCGCGCAGCGTCGAATCGTCGCGCGCCAGGTCCTGGCGGGTCCACTCGATCACCTGGCTCCACAACCCGTGCAGGTAGGCCGCGAGTTGCGGGTGCCCCAGCAATTCGGCCTTCAGGCGCTCGCCCTTCTCGCGCATCGCCGGGTCGTGCTTGAGGTCGTTGATGAACCCGCCCATGAAGGTATCGAACCGCTGGCGCAGCGGGTGGGCGGCGTCGGCCCCCATCTCGCCGATCAGGCGCACCACGCCCGCCACCATTTTTTCGGTGGCGAACCGGCCGGCCGCGTTGTCGAGTCCCACGAACCGCAGGTACTTCACCTCGGCGGCCACCACCTCGGCCACCTCGCGTTTCAGCGTCTCGTCGTCGAGCACGTGGCCCAGCTGCCTCAGCGCCGCGTCGAGTACCTGCTGGTGGCGGCCGTCGGCGGTCATCACGTCCAGCATCTCGCCCAGCAGCCGCGTGCTGTCGACCCGGTCCAGCCGCGCGATGACCGTGGTGCGGAAGAAGTGGCGCACCGGTTCGTCGTCGAGGGCCCGCAGCGCATGCGTGAGCAGCGCGCCGAGGTGCACCGACACCTGCTGCGCATGGGCCGGGTTGGCCAGCCAGCCGGCCAGCCTGTCGCCGGCGCGAAAGCCGCGCAGCTTCTCCAGCACCTGCGCCGTGCCGAGGAAGTTCGAGCAGATGAAGACCGCGAGGTTCTCGCCGATGCGGTCCTTGTTGCTCGGGATGATGGCGGTGTGCGGGATGGGCAGCCCGAGCGGGTGGCGGAACAGTGCCACCACCGCGAACCAGTCGGCCAGCGCACCCACCATCGCCGCCTCGGCAAACGCGGCCACGTAACCCCAGGCGGGGTGCCGCGCCTGCAGCAGCGACGCGACGGCGTAGACGATCGCGGCGCCGGCCAGCAGCGCCATCGCGATCCACTTCATTCGAGCGAGGTCGTTGGAACGGTGTGTCGGCAACGGCGGCTCCGGCGAATGGCGTTGAGGTGCCTGAGGTGCCTGATGAACGGCATTGCGGAGCGCACGATCGCGTGGCGGACCTGCGCCATCCTGTCCGTCAAGATTCATGTTGATGCTCACTTTCCCCGATTGGAACGCACGGCTTGAACAGATAAGGTCGTTGTCAGAGGTAAAAGTTTGATGCGCAGCACTTCCTCGCGGTTTTGGCAGTATGGGTGCGTTGCAGCCGCGCTGGCCCTGGAGTACGCGGGCGAGTCACGTGCCCAGCCGGCGGCTGCTGCTCCGGTGGCTGCCAGCGATCCCATCGACAGCGCCGAACTGCCCCGGGTGGTCGTGACCGGCGTGCGCTCGAGCCTGGCTACCGCACAGGACACCAAGCGGCAGCGGATGGAAATCGTGGATGCCGTGGTGGCCGACGACATCGCGAGGTTGCCCGATCTCAGCGTGGTCGATGCGCTCCAGCGCGTGACCGGGGTGCAGATCACGCGCGACCGGGGCGAGGGCGGAACGGTTTCGATCCGCGGCCTGAGCCAGGTCGTGACATTGCTGAACGGCCGCGAAGTGTTCACGGCCGGCCCCGGGCGGGCGCTCGACTTCGCCGACATTCCGTCCGAGATGCTCTCGGCCATCCATGTCTTCAAGACGTCGACGGCCGGTCAACTCGAGGGGGGGATCGGGGGCACGATCGACCTGCGCACGCGGCGGCCGTTCGACTTCGCTGGCCGCACGCTGGTGACATCGGCACGGATGGTGCACGGCGACCTCGTCGGGACCGCCAAACCCCAGGTGTCCGTGCTGGCGAGCCAGCGTTGGAACCTCGAGTCCGCGGGGGAGTTCGGCGCGCTGTTGAGCCTGGCGCATCAGCGGCGCGCATTTCGGGAGGACCAGAAGAGCAGCGGCACGCCTGTGCCGCGCACCAACCTGGTCGCCGGCCAGACGATCGTCGCGCCGAGCGGCACCTCCGAGACCCGCAGCATCGGCGAGCGCCGGCGTTCCGCGGCCGATCTCGTGCTGCAGTGGCGGCCGACGCCGGCGCTCGAGTGGCATGCCGAGGCCAGCTATGCGCAGCTTCACACGCGGCAGGACTCGCATCAGATCAATGTCGGCGCATCCGGCACGGCAGAACCCGGCAGCCTGGAACTGTTCCCCGGCACCAACGACGTGAGCCGCGTGACCTGGACGAATGCGCCGATGTCCGTCCTCAGTTTTGCACGCGACACGGTCGACCGCACGCGCCAGTTCGCGGTGGGGGGCGACTGGCAGGGCGACGCGCTGCGCGTCACGGGCGACGTGAGCCATACGAGGAGCTTCAACGACCTGTTCTTCAGCGGGCCGCTGTTTGGCGGCACGGCCGCCGCCTTCACCCACGACCTGACGACGCGTGTGCCCGGCACCAGCGTGAGCGGCACCAACCTGAACGATCCGGCGAACTTCAGCTTCGCCAGCCATGCCTTCCGCAAGCGGCCGTTCGATGGCGCACTGACCGCCTGGCGGCTCGACCTGGAGCACGAGGCCACTGCCGGGGTGCTCAAGTCGGTGTCGGCCGGCGTGCGCGTGGCGCGGCGCCGCGCCTCCAATCGCACGGGCCTGATTTTCGGCGACGCCACCATCACCGGCCTGTCGGCGGCCGATCGCCCGACGCTGGTGATGCCGAACCCCTATGGTTTCATGCCGGGCGAGGGCTCGCAGAGCCTGTCGGAGTTCATGGTGGGCAACCTTGACCTGGCGCGCGACCCCGGGGCACTGCGCGAGGCGATCGGGCTGGCAACGCCGCTGCCCGATGCCGGTGGACCGCTGGGCACCTGGAACTTCGACGAAAGGACCCAGGCCACCTACCTGACGGCCCGCCTCAAGGCGCCCACGCTGCCGCTGGAAGGCGAGATGGGCCTGCGTGTGGTGCGCACGCAGGAATCGTCGTCGGGCTTCCAATCGATGCCCGGAGCCGGTGGCGTGGCGCCGATCGACGTCGACAGCCGCTATACCGACTGGTTGCCAAGCATGTCGCTGCGCTACGCCGGCCAGGGGGGCCTGGTGCTGCGGGCGGCAGCGTCCAAGACCATCACGCGGCAGAACTTCGACCAGATGTCACCGTCGCTGTCCTTGCTGCGCAACCCGGTGAACCCCGAACTCAACCAGGGCCTGGCCGGCAACCCGGAACTCAAGCCGGTGCGCGCGACCAACCTCGACTTCGCGGTCGAGCGCTACTTCAGTCCCACCACCGCGGTCCACGGCACGCTGTTCTGGAAGAAGGTGGACGGCTTCGTCGCCAATGAAAGCAGCGACGAGGTGCACGACGGCGAAACCTATCGCGTCACCCGTCCGCGCAACAGCCTGCCCGCGGACATCAAGGGGTTCGAGCTGGGTTACCAACAGTTCTATGATGCGCTGCCGGAACCCCTGCGGGGCCTCGGCCTGCAGGCGAACTACACTCATGTCGACAGCCGCACCTCGCTGGCACCGGGTGGCGCCTCCATGCCGCTGCAGAACCTGTCGCGCCACAGCGTGAACCTGATCGGGATGTATGACATGGGCAGGATTTCGGCGCGTGTCGCCTACAACTGGCGCAGCAAATTCCTCAGCGGCCTCACCAACATCGTCGGGCTCGGACAGGTGCCTTCGTATACCGCCGCCTATGCCTGGGTCGATGCGTCGCTGCGCTATCGCTACAACGAGCAGGTCACGCTGACCCTCGAGGGCACCAATCTGTTGCGCACGATGCGTCGCTCCTACTATGGCGCGGACACGCGTCCCCAAAGCGTGTGGCTCAACGATCGCCAGATCATCGGGGCGCTGACCGTGAGGTTCTGGTGAGTCCGCCACATCGTGCATTGATGCCCTCAAGAATGACCAGCAGCAGGGCCGGCCTGCGGCTGAAGATGATCCTGATGCTGGCCGTGGCGTTGCTGCCATGGCTCGGCAGCGCCGCGCGTGGGGCCACGATCGACGAGTGGCGCGCCGAGGCGGCCCGCGTGCGCCTGCTGGCCGAGAACGATGTGCCCGGCGCCTACAAGGAGGCCCAGCGCCTGCAGGCTTCGTTGCCGCAAGATGCCTCCGCGGTCGACCGGGCGCGCGTGCTCAACGTGTTGTCGCGAACCGAGACCTACCTGGGCCTGACGGACGCTGCGGCCGAGCACGCCAAGGAAGCCTTCGACATCGCGGCCAGCCAGGGCGACCGCATCGGCCAGGCCGAAGCCGACCTCAACACCGCGTTGAACTCCATCAACCAGGGGAGGCTCGACGAGTTGGTCCGGGCCACGCAGCACAGCGTGACCGTGCTCGAAGGCATCGACAGGCCCGACCTCCTGGGCGAAGCCATGCTGCGCACGACCGTGATGTACCGGCGTTTCGAGCAGTTCAACGAAACGGCCGCGATTGCCGTGCAGGCCATGGAGATCGCCCGGAGGTCGAACAACGCGCTGGCCATGACCTACGCCCACCAGGGATTGGCCGTTGCCTACGACCAAAGCGGGCGGCCCGCAGAGATGCGGGAACACTATCAGCACATGCGTGAGCAGGCCAAGGCAGCGCAGTCGAAGATGCTCGAGGGGTTTGCCGTGTCGGGATTGGCCGGCGCCTCACTGGCAAGCGGGGACCTGGTGGATGGTGAGCGGCTGTCGCGCACGGCGTTGGCGATGTTCCGGGAGGTCGGGGGGCCCTTTGCCGAGGCGTTCGGCCTTTACCAGTTGGCGACGAACCTGAGCCGCCAGAAGCGTCATGCCGAAGCGGCGGTGGAGATTGGCCGGGCCATGGCCATCTTCCGGACCTATCCCAACCGCATCGGCCAATGGTTCGGCCTCAATTTCGAGAGCGAGAATCGCCAGACCCTGGGGGACATGGCTGGCGCCAAGGCCGTGGCCGAGCGCGCCTACGAGATCGCCAAGGAACTCGGGTTTGCGATCTACAAGAGCGGCAGCGCGAACCGCCTGGCGGACATTGCGGCGAGCGCGGGCGACTTCCAGCGCGCCTACGAACTGCGCAGCCAGGCGCGCCAGTTGACCGCCCAGATGACCAAGGAAGGGGCTGGCGAGCGCATGGTGCAGATGATCAGGCGCTACGAAACCGAAGGCAAGCAGCGCGCGATCGACGAGCTCACGCGGCGCAACGAGCAGCAGGTGGCGCAGCTGCGCCAGCGCGAACTGCAGCAGCGCTGGCTGTGGACCCTGCTGGCGGCGGTGGTGTTCGTCCTCGCGGGTGGTGCGGTGTTCATGGCGCGGCTGCGTCATTCGCATCACCAACTCCAGGCGCTCAACTTGCAGTTGCGGCAATCCGAGAACGACGTGCGCGCGCTCAATGCCGGCCTCGAGCAGCGCGTGCAGGCGCGAACGGGCGAATTGCGCCAGCAGGCACGCTACCTGCGCACCCTGATCGACATGCTGCCCATGTGGGCGTGGTTCAAGGACACCGGCAGCCGTTACCTGGTGGTGAACCAGGCCCATGCACAGGCGCGTGGGCACTCCGCCGATGCGATGGCCGGCAAATCCGACCTGGAGCTGCTCCCTGCGGCGCTCGCGCAGCGGCAGATCGCCGACGACGCGGAAGTGATGGCCTCGCACGAGCGCAAGACCACCGAGGAATGCGTGGACGGCGATGGCGAGCCGGTCTGGATGGAGACGTACAAGACCGCGGTGCTCGACGACGACGGCACGCTGCTGGGAACGGTGGGCGTGGCGCGCAACATCAGCGACCGCAAGGCTGCCGAGGCGGCCCGCGAAGCCGCGCTGGCCGAGGCTCGGCAACTGGCACGGCAGCGCAGCGAGTTCCTGGCGCAGATGAGCCACGAGCTGCGCACACCGCTCAATGGCATCCTGGGCTTCGCGCAGATCCTGCTGCGCGACAAGGCATTCACCGAGCGCCAGATGCGCGGGCTCAAGATCATCGAGGAGAGCGGTCAGCACCTGCTGACCCTCATCAACGACATCCTCGACCTGGCGCGCATCGATGCCGCCAAGCTCGAGATCTACCCCACGGACGTGAACCTGTCGGGCTTCATGCAAGTGGTGTGCGACATTGTGCGCGTGAAGGCCGAGGAGAAGAGCCTGCTGTTCTTCTTCCAACGCGAGCCCGACCTGCCTGTCACGGTTCGCGTGGACGAGAAACGCTTGCGGCAGGTGCTGCTCAACCTGTTGTCCAATGCGGTCAAGTTCACCGACCGGGGGCAGGTCACGCTGACGGTCTCGTGCCTGTCGCCGTCCGGTGGGGCACCAAGTGATTTCGCCCGCCTGCGCTTCGAGATACAGGACAGCGGCATTGGCATGAACGAGGCGCAACTGGCGCGGTTGTTCCAGCCCTTCGAACAGGTGGCCGAGGCCAAGCGCCGCGAAGGCGGCACGGGGCTCGGGCTCGCGATCAGCAGGCAGCTCCTGCGCCTGATGGGTGGCGAAATCGAGGTGCGCAGCCAGCCTGGCGTGGGCAGCAGTTTCTCGTTCGAGATCGAGGTGCCGATCGAGAGGGCGCGCGCGCGCGCGCTGCCGGTGCATGCCGCCGCGGTGGGCTATGAGGGCGCGCGCCGCCGGATCCTCGTGGTGGACGACGTGCAGCAGAACAGGATGCTGCTGCTCGATTCACTGGGCTCGCTGGGTTTCGAGGTGGTCGAGGCCAGACACGGCGCGGAGGCGATCGAGATGGCTGCGCGCCGCGTGCCAGACCTGGTCATCCTGGACATGGTCATGCCGGTGATGGACGGTTTCGAGGCGGCGCGCCGGCTGCGTGCGGCGCATGGTCCCGGCCTGCCCATCATCGCCGCCTCGGCGAGTGCGAGCCCGCAGTTCGCGGCCGACAGCCGCAAAGCAGGTGCCGATGCCTTCGTCGGCAAGCCGATCGAGCAAGTGGTGTTGCTTGAAGCCATCGGCCGCCTGCTGAAACTGACTTGGCTGCACGAGGCCCCGCCTGCCGCGCGCGACGAGGAGGCCGGGCTGGACGACACCAACCTCGTGGCGCCGCCCAACGCCGACATCGTGGTGCTGCAACACCTGGCGCTCACCGGTGACATGCGCGCCATCTGTGACGAGGCGGACCGGCTGAAGGGGCTGGATGCGCGGTATGCCGCCTTCAGCACACGCTTGCGTGGCCTGGCTGAGAACTGCCAGTCGAGGGCGGTCACGGCGATGCTCGACCGCTTCAGCCGTTGCTAGGGGTCTGTGCGGCAGAGGGAAGGCCCGAAGGGTTGGGCCTGAAGCGCGCAGGCCTCACGGCCTGCGCGCACCTCCGTCAGTTCGTCACATGGAAGGTCGCATCGCTGCGGTCGATCTGGTTCTTGATGGGATCCAGGCGTGGCAGGAAGCTGTAGTGGCGGATGTAGAGGGTCGGGTCGCTGTACGCCTGGAAGGAACTGGCGCTCGTGTCAGCCAGTCCCGGCACCTGCTTGAACGTCGCGTCGGTGGCGAACTGCGGCGATCCGTCATAGGGCGCCAGCTCGAAGACGAAGTTCTTGTGCCGCAGGTAGTAGCCGGGGTAGTTCACCGAGGCGAAGGACACATAGCCCGTGTTGTTCGCCAGGCCCTTCACCATCCGGAACTTCGAATCATCCAGCGGCGAGACGTTCGGATCGAGGCGCACCGTGAAGTTGGAATGACGCACGAATCGGTCCGGAAAGTTGGACGACTGGATCCGGTTGATGGGTGTGGCGCCGCCCCACTGCGTGGTCAGGCGGGTCATCTCCGCGGCGCTCAGGTTCAGGATGCCACCATGCCGCTTGCGGTCCGCACCCAGGTTGTACGAACCCGACGGCACGGCCTGCCAGTTCTGTGCGCTGCCCATGTTGATCGATGTCAGCGGCAGGTAGCCCTTGTTCGCGGCGTACTGGTCGACCCACATGCCCCACTTGTTCTCACCGTTGAACTTGTAGAGGACGGGGCCTTCGACCATCTTGCCCGTCAAACCGATCTGTGACAGGTCGCCGATGGTCGTCCAGGCGCCCAGCACCGATTGGCTGCCTTCGATGGTGATCTGGCCATCACCGGAGGCACGCACGTACTTGAAGCCGCCGACGCTGCCCGCGACCTCGATGATCTGCGTGTCGATGATGCCTTGCGTGCCGGGCCGGTCGATGTACATCTGCGGCGCGGTGAAGGTGCGGAAGTCGGTCGTCTTGGCGTAGTAGATGCGGGGCTTGTCGGTGCCGTTGAGCGGCGAGATGGTCGCCCAGTACACGATGTACGCATTCGATGCCGGGTCCCAGATGGCCTCGGGCGCCCATGCGCAACCGGCGTTCGGGATGGCGCCCGCGACATCGACCAGGCGCGGCGCGGACCAGTGCACGAGGTCCGTGGATTCCCAGATGACCAGCTTGGTGCTGCCCGCATGCATCGCGGCGTCCCAGCCCTTGCCGTTGGCAATGCGCAGGTCGGTGGCGAGGATCCAGAACTTGGTGCCGTCGGGGGAGCGCACGATGGCGTGATCGCGCACGCCCTTTTCGCCGACGGTCGACATGAGGACCGGCTGGCTGTTGTTCAGGTCCGTCCAGTTCAGGCCGTCGGTGCTGACGGACATGTAGGTTTGCTCACCCTGCGGGGATTCGCCGGTGAAATGAACCAGCAGGTAGCCCGCCGACTGCGCCTGCGCGCCGCCGAAGGCAGCGGCGAGCAAGGTTGCGGCAACGGCTGACCGAATCGATCTCAGAAACGTCTTCACGGGTGAACTCCTGACTCCATGCAAAGAGCAGCCTTCTCGCTGATGTCTTGCCATTGGGCGGTAGCGTCGAAAGGCTTGCTCAACCCCCGTCACCGCAAGTGCAGCGTCGTGGGCAGGATGCCTTCACGACTTGACGGGGCCCATCGCTTCTCGCTCATTCGGCGAGATCGCGCAGGGGATGCTATGGAAGCGTTGGGCGAAGGGCCAATCTCTTTTTTGTGTGCCTGGATACCGGATTGGATATTTCCGTGGATACCCCTACCGCCCATCGCAACGCGGTGGCGACTTCGTCACGGAAACGCTGAAGAATTCAAGTCGTGCCAAGGAATCACGCGTTGATTTCAATGTGCTCCGGACTGACGTCCGAATGAAATGTTCAGCGTTTCCGCAGGGCCTGCTCACGCTGCGCAAGCCATCTGGCTTGCCCCCTACCAGGCGAGCGGCAGTTCGATGTCGGTCAGCAGGTCCGCCGGGGCCGTGTCACGCGGGTTGTTGAGGTACTCCTCCACCACCGGCGCATCCGCCGGTTCGAGGCCCGAGGCGGGCAGCCACTCACCGAACAGCCAGTCGTACGCCGCACGCATCGACGCATACGGGCCGCGGTAACGCAGCACCGCGCAGCGCCCGGCGGGCAAGACGTGGCGCCCGAGCGGGGCGGGCAGCGCTTGGGTGACGTCGAGCAGCACGGCGGCTTTCGACCTCAACAACACCTCGTCCTTCGCGGTGGGGTCGTCCAGGTAGATCCCGAACGACCGCAGGCCGGGGCGCATCAGGCCCGACGCGGCCAGGCCACCGTAGAGGCGCTCGAACGCGTGGCCGATGTCCATGTACGAGCCGGTGTGGTCCACCGTGACGAGCGCGCGGGCCGGCCGGTCCTGCACGTCCACGTCCCAGCTCGCGGCGCGGGGTTTCAGGCGGTCGGGTCCCGTGGCGTCGGGCAGCGGGGCGTGGGCGCCTTCCTCGCGGTAGCGGGCGGGCGGCAGGCCGTACACCGCCTTGAAGATGCGGGTGAACGACTGCACGTTCGGGTAGCCGGAGCGGCGGGCCACGTCGGCCACGGGCATCGTGCCCTGGGCCAGGTCGCCGGCCGCGCGGTGCAGGCGCAGCCGCTTCACCGTGTCGGCCACTGTTTCACCGTGCACCGCGTGGTACACCCGGTGCCAGTGGTGGGCCGACAGGTGGGCCACCTCGGCCAGTGTGTTCAGGTCGAGCCGGTCGTCGAGGTGGGTGCGGATGTACTGCCGCACCCGTTCGAATCGGGATTCGTAGGCCGCCGCGGCGGGGCGTTCGAGGGTGGTGGTGGACATCGGGAGGGCCTCCTCAAGCTGACAGGATGCCATCTTGGCCCGACCGCGTTTGACAAATCCTGCGGACTTCAGCGCGCAAGCAAGCGAAGCGAAGCGCCCGATCAAGCCACCCGCGAGGACCGGCTCCGCCGGCCGACCCGGGGTCGCCCCCCGGGGGCAGGAGCGAAGCGACTGGGGGGCCCTATTTCCCTAGCGATTTGAGGGCCTGCTTGATGCCGTCGCTCACGCTGACATCAGCAGGCAGGCTCTTCAGCGCCAACGAGGCCTCGCGGTCGCTGTAGCCGAGGGCCACCAGCGCCTGGAGGATGTCGGCCTGGGTGTCGTTGGCCACGTTGGCAGGCAACGCCAGGTCGGGGCCGAGCTTGCCCTTGAGTTCGAGCAGCAGCCGTTCGGCGGTCTTCTTGCCGATGCCGGGCACTTTCACGAGCCGGCCGCTTTCCTGCAGCGAGATGGCCTGGGCCAGCTCGGCAACACTCAGCCCGGACAGGATGGACAGCGCCATGCGCGGGCCCACCCCGGTGATCTTGATGAGTTGCCGGAACGTGGTGCGCTCCGACGCGGTCAGGAAACCGAACAGCACCTGGGCGTCCTCGCGGACCACGAAGTGCGTGAGCAGCGATACCCGCTCGCCGAGCGCGGGCAGGTTGTAGAACGTGCTCATGGGCACGTCCACCTCGTAGCCGACGCCATTGACGTCGACGAGCACCTGGGGCGGGTTTTTCTCCGCCAGCTGGCCGGACAACCGCCCGATCATCGGCGGAAAAGGCCCAGGCGCTGCGCCTCGAGGGCCGCTTCCGCGCGGGAGCTGACGTTCAGCTTGCGGTAGATTTGTTTCACGTAGTCGGCGATGGTGTGGCGGGACAGGTTCAACTGCACGCCGATCTCGGGCAGCGTGAAGCCCTTGGCCACCCACAGCAGCACCTCGTTCTCGCGGTCGGTGAGCGAGACGTGGGGCAGGTTCTGCGGGCGTTCCTGCGGCTTGTTCTGGGCCGCGAAATAGGCGATCACGCGCCGAGCGATGGACGGCGACAGCGGCGGTTCGCCCTGGCTGATGCGCTGCAGCTGTTCCACGAAATGCTCGCGGGGTTGTTCCTTCAGCAGGTAACCGAAGGCGCCGGCCTGCAGCGCCGGGAACAGGTGGTCGTCGTCGTCGTGGATGGTGACCACGACGGACTGGGCTTCGGGCTGGTTCTCGCGCAACGCGGCCACCACGTCGACGCCGGACCCATCGGGCAGGCCCAGGTCGATCAGGGCCACCTCGAAGCGTTCGGCGCTGACCAGCGCCAGCGCGTCGTGCACGCGGGCCGCTTCCGACACCTGGGCATTGGGGAAGACCTGAAGGGCCAGTGCCTTCAGCCACGAGCGGATCTCCGGGAGATCTTCGAGCAAGAGGATTTTGTTCATGGTCATACCCGTGAGGTGGATGCGCGCGCGCGGCGCAGAAACCATCGTAACAGCCTGTGCGCCACCCGTGGTCGTGTGCCTACAGCGGCAGGGTGAGGCGGATCACGGTGCCATAGCCCGGACCCGACTCCACGAGGCACTGCCCCTGCATCTGCTTGGCGCGGTGTTTCATGCTGGCCATGCCGTGGCCTCGGTCGAGCTTGCCATCGAGTTCCATGGGAATGCCCTTGCCGTTGTCCTGCACGACGAGCACGAAATCGTGTTCACGAGGGTGCACCGCACCTTGCAATGCGAGGCACCGCTGTGTTTGATGACGTTGCTGATGGCCTCGCGCAGGATGCGGGTGGTCTGCACGAACGCGCGGGCGGACAGCTGCTGCGTGAGGTCTTCGTTGGGGCTGCGCCAGTCGGCCTCGACACCGGCCTGGCCCAGCCGCAGCACTGTTTCGGCCCGCCAGTCGGCCAGCGCGTCGGCCACCGGCAGCGGCTTGCCGGTGAGGCCCTTGACCGACAGCCGCATCTCTTCGAGGGCTTCCCGCGCCAGCGACGAGATGCGCTCGGATTCGCTGGTGTGCACGATGGTGAGCAGCTTGGCACCCAGGTCGTCGTGCAGGTCGCCGGCGATGCGCTTGCGTTCCTTTTCGGTCACCTGCTCGACGCGCAATTCGGCCATCTGCGCGTAGTTGCGCTCCATCTCGGCGGTGGCCTCGGCCACGCGGCTTTCCAGCGAGTTGCGCGCGGCTTCGGCATCCTGCAAGGCGCGGCTGAACGAGCGCAGTTGCCGAGTGCCCAGCACCACGAACACCACGGGCATGGCAAAGTGGGAGAGGTGCAGCCGCAGCGGGTCGAGCAGGTTGTGCTGCACGGCACGTTCGACCAGCAGCAGCGCGCCCATGCTGACCACCGTGATGCCCATGGGCCAGAATTCTTCCCGGCGGTGGTGCCAGATGGCGTACAGGTAGAGGCCCATCGTGGCGATGGCCTCGCACACCATCACCAGCTGCCACGCGCTCATCACCACGAACAGCCGGTTGGGGCCGGCGAGCACCAGCGTGAGGGGCACCACGAGACACTGGAGCGTGAGACCGATCTCGAGCGTGCGCGAGCGCAGGTTCGCATAGCTGAGCATGAACTGCACGCCGAGTGCGGTGACCAGCGCCCAGCCGGCGCCCGAGAGCAGTTCCACGGTGGCGTTGTCGAACGGCAGGTCGCGTGCCAGCATGCGCATGGCCATCACGTTCCACATGAGGGTCATGAGGCCGAACCACAGCAGGTGCGGTTCGCGGCGGTTCAGCCACCCCAGGCACAGCACCAGCAGGCCCAGCATGGTGGTGCCCACGGTGATGACTTCCAGCACCGTGAGGCTCCAGAAGCGGTCGGACGCGTATTCGGCTTCCAGCACCGCCTGCGGGCCCACCTTGACGGCCGAAAGGCCACCGGCCCGCTGGCGGGTGGACACCTTCTGCAGTGCATACCCCATCACCTTGATGTCGAGCTCGTTGGCGCCATCGCGCAGCAGCCCCGACGGCAGCGTGACGAGCTGCGGGTAGTGGCAGTTGCGGGTGACCGGCTCGGTCATGCGGCCTCCGCTGTGGATCAGGTGGCCGTTCAGGTGGACCTCGGCGTTGCTGCAGACACGTTCGATGTAGGCGGCCAGCAGGCGGTCGGGGTGGGCCGGGGCGTCGAACGTGAGGCGGTACCAGACGGGGCCGTCGGCCTTGGGGCGGCTGGCCCACCAGTCGTCCGGCAGGCGCACCTTGGTGGCGGGCCGGTCGGCCGGGAAGCTCAGTTCGGGGCCGGCCACGGCCATGGCCGACGTGAGGATGCGCAACTCCCCCTCGAGCAGCACCGGCGGCGGGTCGGCCTGCGCCCGGCAGGGCAGGCACAGCACGACGAAGGCGCACAGCAGCAGGCCGCGCAGCAGGGCGGCCAGGCGGGAGGCGACGTGGACGGGGCTAAGGCGGGGGCGCATGGGCGGTGATTGTGCAGGAGGCCGCCATGCAGCTGCCTTCGCAACGGGCGACAATCCGCGCCGAGCCCCTTCTTTTCGCTGGGGGGCCGCTTGCCCTGCCCAGAAAGTACGCCCTGTGATCCTGCGCCACGAGTTCCTGCCCCTCGACAACACCCGGCTGTCCAACCTGTGTGGCAGCGTGGACGCCCACCTGCGGGACATCGAGTCCGTGCTGAACGTCAGCATCTCGCGCCGCAACGAGTTCTTCCGGGTGGAAGGTGCCAAGGTCGCGGCCGAACGGGCCATGGCGCTGCTGCTGGCGCTGTATGCCCGCGCGGAGAAACCCATCCCGCACGAGGACTTCCAGCTCGCGCTGATGGACACCGAACGCGGCCGCCCGCCGAAGCCCGATGGGCGCGACGCCGAACCGCAGCTGCGCACCCGGCGGGCCGACCTGATGGGCCGCACCGACAACCAGCGCCTGTACCTGCAGAACATCCAGCACCACGACATCACCTTCGGCATCGGCCCGGCGGGCACCGGCAAGACCTTCCTGGCCGTCGCGTGCGCGGTCGATGCGCTCGAACGCAGCGCGGTGCAGCGCATCATCCTGTCGCGGCCTGCCGTGGAGGCGGGCGAGCGCCTGGGGTTCCTGCCGGGCGACCTGAGCCAGAAGGTCGATCCGTACCTGCGCCCGCTGTACGACGCGCTCTACGACCTGATGGGGTTCGACAAGGTGGGCCGGGCCTTCGAGAAGGGCCAGATCGAGATCGCGCCGCTGGCGTTCATGCGCGGCCGAACGTTGAACCACGCCTTCGTGATCCTTGACGAAGCGCAGAACACCACCCGCGAGCAGATGAAGATGTTCCTCACCCGCCTGGGGTTCGGCAGCCGGTGCGTGGTCACCGGCGACGTGAGCCAGATCGACCTGCCGCGGGGCGTCGACAGCGGCCTGATCGACGCCGAACGGGTGCTGCGCCGCGTGCGTGGCGTGGCCACCACCCGCTTCACGTCCGCCGACGTGGTGCGCCACCCGCTGGTGGCCCGCATCGTCGAGGCCTACGACATCGCGTCGAACGACCGGAGCTGACCCCGATGGCACGCCCCGACCTCACCCTGTCGCTCCAGTTCGCCGACCCGCGCCACCGCGCGCACCTGCCGCGCCACAAGGTGATCCGCTGGATCCGCGCGGCGCTCGAAGCGCCCGCCGAGATCACCGTGCGCATCGTCGATGCCGAGGAAGGCCAGTCGCTCAACCGCGACTTCCGCCAGAAGGACTACGCCACGAACGTGCTGACGTTCGACTACAGCCACGAACCCGTGGTGGTGGCCGACCTGATCCTGTGCGCGCCAGTCGTGGAAACCGAAGCCGGCACCGAACAGGTGACCCTCGAGGCGCACTACGCCCACCTGCTCGTGCACGGCACGCTGCACGCGCAGGGCTACGACCACGAGGAAGACGACGAGGCCCGGGCCATGGAAGCCCGCGAGACCGAGGTGCTCGCTGGGCTGGGGTTCGCCGACCCGTACAGGCCCGAGTGAACCTTCCGTGGCGCGGCCTACGGCCGCCGGCCGGTGCTGAGGTAGCGCTTGCGCCAGAAGAACCAGCCGAGCGCGATGCCCACGAACGCCATGAAGGTGGAGGCTAGCCACACGCCGGTGTTGCTATGGATCAGCGGCAGCGTGTCGAAGTTCATGCCGAAGAACCCGGTGACGAGGTTCAGTGGCATGAAGATGGCGGTGAGCACCGTCAGCGTGCGCATGATGTCGTTGGTGCGGTTGCTCTGCGCGGAGAAGTGCATCTGCACCGCGGCCTCGGCCGACGACTCGAGCCGGCGCACATGGGTGAGCACCCGTTCGATGTGTTCGAGCACGTCGCGCGAACGCACCCTCAGCAGCTCGCGCTCGCGGTTGGCCTGCGGCTCGGTCTCGCCGGGCCACTCGTCGAGTGCGTCGATCCACTCGACGATGGCGCTGCGCTGGTCTTCGCAGGTGTCCTCGAGCATGTGCAGCGCGTTGCGCGATTCGAGGAACACCTGCCAGCTGTCGAAGTGGCTGCGCGGGTTCAACAGCTCCTGCTGCAGGTGACCGAGCTGCTTGGTCAACAGGCGGCGCAGCTCGAGGTAGCTGTCCACCATGTGGTTGATCATGCGGAGCATCAGGTCGGCCGGCGTGGTGGGCAGGCGCAGCACGCTTGCGCGCTGCTCGGTGCGGGTGTCCACGCCCAGCGTCATCTGCTGCAGCTTGTTCGCGAAGAAGTCCCGCACCATGCAGTCGGTGGGGTGCACGGTGAGCAGCACCCGGTCGAACACCGCAAAGCCCACCGGGCTGGTGTCGATGGACGCGAGGGCCACCTTGGCGCTCGACGGGGTGCCGGTCTGGTCGTCGAGGAACAGGCCGTTGGTGCCGGTGCCCGCGGCCAGGCGCCGGAACACCATCAGGTCGTACCACGAGGTGTAGTCGAAGTGGGACGGCAGCTGGTTGTTGAGCAGGTCGGAGATGTGCAGGTCCACGAGCTGGCCGCCCGTCCAGCGCTGCAACGCGGCCTGCAGCGTGGGGGTGTTGACCTCGAACTCGCGCCGGGCCGACCCGATCCAGAGGTAGCCGGTGGCCGGCAGCTGCGCCGGCAGTTCGTCGAGTTCCGTGAACTGGTCGGATCGGATGTGGAAGACACGCATGCCCGGCGTCAGCCTTGCGCACGCAGCTGGCGGGCCGCGTCGAGGGCGAAGTACGTCAGCACGCCGTCGGCGCCGGCACGGCGGAACGCGAGGAGGCTTTCCATCATCACCGCGTCGTGGTCGAGCCAGCCGTTGGCGGCGGCCGCCTTCAGCATGGCGTACTCGCCGCTCACCTGGTACGCGAACGTGGGCACGCGGAACTCGTCCTTCACGCGGCGCACGATGTCGAGGTACGGCATGCCGGGTTTCACCATCACCATGTCGGCGCCCTCGGCGAGGTCGAGGGCCACCTCGCGCAACGCCTCGTCGGAGTTGCCCGGGTCCATCTGGTAGACCTTCTTGTTGCTCTTGCCCAGGTTGGCGGCCGAGCCCACGGCATCGCGGAACGGGCCGTAGAAGGCGCTCGCGTACTTGGCGCTGTACGCCATGATCTTCGTGTGGACGAGGCCGCGCGCCTCGAGTGCCGTGCGGATGGCTCCGATGCGGCCGTCCATCATGTCGCTGGGCGCGACGATGTCGACACCGGCCTCGGCCTGCACCACGGCCTGCTGCGCGAGCACCGCGACGGTTTCGTCGTTGAGGATGTAGCCGGTGGGGTCGAGCAGGCCGTCCTGGCCGTGCGACGTGAAGGGGTCGAGGGCCACGTCCGTCAAGACCCCGAGTTCGGGGAAACGCTTCTTCAGTTCACGAACCACCGTGGGCACGAGGCCTTCGGGGTTGGCGGCCTCGCGGCCGTCGTCGGTCTTGAGTGCCTTGTCGATGACCGGGAACAGCGCCATCACGGGAATGCCGAGCGAGACGCATTCCTCTGCGAGTGGCAACAGGCGGTCGAGGCTCAAGCGTTGCACCCCCGGCATGGAAGCCACGTCCTGCACCTGGTTCTGGCCCGCGAGCACGAACACCGGAAGGATCAGGTTGTTCGGATGCAGGCGATGTTCGCGCACCATCGCGCGAGTGAATTCGTCGCGGCGAAGGCGGCGCGGACGCGAGGCGGGGTAGGGCGGCGGGGTGTGCACGGCAGGTTCTTTGAAGCGATGTGTCGGGACCGGCGCAATCGATGCGACGGCATCAGGTCATAGTAGACATGTACGTGTATTCACGGGGCCTGTGGGCCGCTACAGCAGCGTCTTCATCTGCTAAAGTTGTCACTGAATGATAGCCGCAAGGTTGTCATTCCCTGCTTTTCCTCCCTGAGCAGGAGCCTTGCCGTGATGACAGCGATAAGGCTTTTCTGCCCCAGCCAATTGGCTGGGGCTTTTTTCTTTTCGGGCCCCGTTTTGCGTGTGCCGAAGCGCTGCTTGTGGCGGCTGCGCTGCACTTTGGGCAGCCTTCACCAAACTTTACGAACCACGTTCTCCCGCGGCGCTCCCTCCGCGCTTTCACTGTTCTTCGGTGAACTTTGGTTCACCCCGGGCGCCGCGCCGCGGCGGGCTTTTGCTGCACCGCCATAATCGCGTGGATGAGCAGCCTGTACTTGTGGGTCAAAGCCCTCCACCTGATCTTCGTCGCGAGCTGGTTCGCCGGCCTGTTCTACCTTCCGCGCCTCTTCGTAAACCTCTCGATGGTGCCCGCCGACAGCCACGCTGAACGCGAACGCCTCTTGTTGATGGCGCGCAAGCTCTACCGCTTCACGAGCATGCTGATGGTGCCCGCGCTGCTGCTTGGCCTGTGGCTCTGGCTCGGCTTCGGCATCGGCCGCGGGCCGGGCAACGGCTGGCTGCACGCCAAGCTGCTGCTGGTCGTGATGGCCATCGGTTACCACCACGCGTGCCGTTCGCTGCTGCGCAAGTTCGAGACGTTCGCGAACCAGCGCAGCGAGCGCTGGTTCCGGGTGTTCAACGAATCGGCCGTGCTGATCTTCGCGGCGACCGTCGTGCTGGTGATCGTCAAGCCGTTCTGAACGGGCCATGCCACCGCGCCACCGCAGTTCCGCCGCACCGCTGGCGCTGCTGTACGCGGCACTGATCGCGTACGCGAGCCTCTCGCCGTTCACCGGCTGGAGCGTGCCGGCCGGCGTGCAATGGTTCGGGTTCGGCCACCTGCCGTGGCCCCGCTACTGGACTGCGTTCGACGTGGTGTCGAACCTGATCGGCTACATGCCGCTCGGAGCATTGCTGTTCGGCGCCGTGGTGCGCAGCGGTGGGCGCACCGCCGTGGCCGTGGCGGCCGCGGTCGCGGGCGGCGCCGCGCTGTCGTTCGTGCTCGAGAGCCTGCAGAACTACCTGCCGCAGCGGGTGCCGTCCAGCCTCGACTGGGTGCTCAACGCGGGCGGCGCCGTGCTCGGGGTGCTGCCGGCGCTGGCCATCCATGCGCTCGGCGGGCTGGCGCGATGGCAGGCCGTGCGCGACCGCTGGTTCATCGACCGCAGCGCCGGCGGCATCGCGCTGCTGCTGTTGTGGCCGCTCGGGTTGCTGTTTCCCACTCCGGTGCCCTTCGGTGTGGGCCAGGTGCTGTTCCGGCTGCAAGAACTCGTGGCCGCGGCATTGGCCGACACCCCGTGGGAAGCCTGGGCCGATGGCTGGCTCACCGCGCAGGCATCGCTCACGCCGCTGTCGCGTGCCAATGAGTGGATGCTGGTGCTGCTGGGCCTGATGTCACCGATGCTCGTGGCTTTCACCGTGGTGCCGCCCGGCTGGCGGCGCATCGTGCTGGCGGCCGGCGCGGCCGTGCTGGGATTCGCGGCCACCACGTTGTCCACCGCGATGAACTTCGGCCCGCAGCACGCGCTGACCTGGCTCACCCCGCCCACGTTGCCCGGCCTGTTCACGGGGCTGGTGCTGGGCGTGGCGCTGTGGCGGCTGCCGCGCCGCGTGGCCGCCACGCTGGGCCTCATCACGCTGACCGCGTTGGTGCTGCGCGTGACCCAGGCACCCACCGACCCCTACTTCGCCGAAAGCCTGTTCGCGTGGGAGCAGGGGCGTTTCATCCGCTTCCACGGCGCCGCGCAATGGGTGGGCTGGCTGTGGCCCTACGCGGCGCTGGCCTACCTGTTCGGCCGTGTCACGGCACGCGAACAGCCTCCCGGTCCGCAACCCGGAAATAAGCCGGAACTGCCGGCGGGCGGCCCCAGTCCGTAGAATCCGGGGATGACCTATTTCAAGCGTCACATCTTCTTCTGCCTGAACCAGCGGGACAACAACGAAGCCAGCTGCGGGGACCACAACCCCCAGGCCGCCTTCGACCACTGCAAGAAACTCGTCAAGAACGAGCGCCTGGCCGGGCCCGGCGGTGTGCGGGTCAACAAGTCCGGCTGCCTCGATCGGTGCGCGGGCGGTCCCGTGGCCGTGGTGTACCCCGAGGCCGTCTGGTACACCTTCGTCGACAACAGCGACATCGACGAGATCGTCGAGTCCCATCTCAAGAACGGCGTCGTCGTCGAGCGGCTCGTGCTGCCCGACTCGGTCGGCCGCTGACCATGCCCACCTCCCGTCGCCTCACCATGCCCGGCCCCAGCGGGGCCCTCGAAGTCGTCATCGACACTCCCGACGGCACGCCGCGCGGCGTGGCCGTCGTGTGCCATCCGCACCCGCTGCAGGGCGGCACGCTCGACAACAAGGTGGCGGCCACGTTGGCGCGTGCCTTCGTGCAGCTCGGTTATCGCGCCGTGCGCCTGAACTTTCGCGGCGTGGGCGCCTCAGAAGGCGAGTGGGATGAAGGCCGGGGCGAGGTGGATGACGCGCTGGCCGTGATCGCGGCACACCGGGACCCGGCGTTGCCACTGGCACTGGCCGGTTTTTCGTTCGGGGGGTTCGTGGCGTCACAAGCGGCCTCGATGCTTCCCGAAGGCCAGAAGGCCATCGGCCTCGTGCTGGTGGGCCCGTCCACGCAAAAGCAGAAGGTGCCGGCCGTGCCGGAAGGCACGCTCGTGATCCACGGCGAGGCCGACGACGTGGTGCCGCTGTCGGCCACGCTCGACTGGGCGCGGCCGCAGGCCCTGCCGGTGGTCGTGATCCCGGGCGCCGGCCATTTCTTCCATGGGCAGCTGCCGCTGCTCAAGACCCTGGTGGTGCGCGGCTGGCCGCATTGAGCGTGCCGCCGCACCCCGTTTGCGGCCGCAAGGCTGCCCCCGATTTTTCGCTGAACTGCTCCACCTCATGAAAAGAACGTTTGCCCTGCTCCTGGCCCTCTGCTTCGCCGCCGCCTCTGCCTTCGCGCAGATGCCGGCCCCGCCCGAAGTGGCCGCCAAGAGCTACATCCTGCTCGACCTGACCACCGGGCAGACGCTCGCCGAACGCGAGGCCGATGCCCCGGCCGACCCGGCGTCGCTCACGAAGCTGATGACGGCCTACGTCGTGTTCGCCGCCATCCGCGAACACAAGCTCACGCTCGAGCAGACGCTGCCGGTGTCCACCCGCGCGTGGGAAGAGCGCAAGGGCGGCGGTTCGCTGATGTTCGTGGAGCCGCGCATGACCCCGAAGGTCTCGGACCTGCTGCGCGGCATGATCGTCAACTCGGGCAACGACGCGTCGGTGGTGCTCGCCGAAGGCGTGGCCGGCACGGTCGACCAGTTCGTGGGCATGATGAACCGGCAGGCGCAGGCCTTCGGCCTGAAGAACACATCGTTCAAGAACGTCACGGGCCTCACCGAGCCGGGCCACCAGAGCACCGCGCGTGACCTGGCCGTGACCGCGGCCCGCATCATCAGCGACTTCCCCGAGTTCTACCCCATCTACTCCACCCGCAAGTACCGCTACGAAGGTTCGCCCGCGTCGAACGAGAACAACCGCAACGTGCTGCTGCTGCGCGACCCGAGCGTCGACGGCATGAAGACCGGCTACACGTCGGCGGCCGGCTACTGCCTCGTGGCGTCGGCCCAGCGTGATTTCCCCAACCTGGGCGCCAACGGCAGCGCCGGCGGCAAGCGCCGCCTGCTGAGCGTGGTGCTGAACGCCGCCTCCATGGACGCCCGCGCCAACGAAAGCCAGAAGCTGCTGAACTGGGGCTTCCAGGCCTTCGACACCGTGCGCCTGTTCGAGGCCCAGCGCGCGCTGGCCACCGTGCCGGTCTGGAAGGGCAAGGCCAACGAGGCCAAGCTCGGCGCCGCCGGCGCGGTGTTCGCCAGCGTCCCGAAGGGCGAGGGCGCGAAGCTGCAGACGAAGATCGAGCGCACCGATCCGCTGGTGGCCCCGCTCGCCAAGGGCCAGAAGGTCGGCATGGTGCGTGTGACCACCGCTGGCGGTGCCAAGGTGGCCGAACGGCCGCTCGTGGTGCTCGAGGGGGTCGAAGAAGCCGGGATCCTGGGTCGGGCCTGGGATGCGCTTCGCCTCTGGATCAAGTAACCTGCAAAGTCCCACCCGTCGCCGGAGGCGCCATGCATGCGATTCCTGACAGCCTGTGCTACCTGAACGGTGAGTACGGGGCCCTGCGTGACACCAAGGTCTCGGTCCTCGACCGCGGCTTCCTGTTCGGCGACGGCATCTACGAGGTGCTGCCGGTCTACAACCGGCGCATCTTCCGCTTCGACGAACACATGGCCCGCCTGTCGCGGGGGCTCGGCAAGGTCCGCATCCCGAACCCGCTGGAACCGGCCCAATGGCTCGCCACTGCCCGGCGGCTGATCGAGGCGCAGGCTGCGGACGACCAGTTGCTGTACCTGCAGGTCACCCGGGGCGTGGCCCCCCGCGAACACGCGATGCCGGCCGACGTGGAACCCACCGTCTTCATGATGGTCAACCCCATGAAGGCCCCCACGCCCGACCAGCGGCGCCAGGGGGTGGCCTGTGTCACCGCTCGCGACTTCCGCTGGGAGCGGGGTGACCTCAAGTCCATCTCGCTGCTGGGCAACGTGCTGGCACGGCAGATGTCGGCCGACCACGGTGCCACCGAAACCATCCTGTTCCGCGACGGGTTCCTCACCGAGGCGTCCGGCAGCAACGTGTGGATTGCCTCGGAGGGCGCACTGCTGGGCCCGCCGAAGAGCGAACACCTGCTCGAAGGCATCCGCTACGACCTGCTGCGCGAGCTGTGCGAGGAGGTGGGCATCGCCTACAACCTGCGCCCCATCTCGGAGGCCGAGGTGCTGGCCGCCGACGAGGTGATGCTCAGTGCCACCAGCAAGGAACTGCTGCCCGTCACGCGCATCGACGGTGAACTGGTGGGCCACGGTGCGCTGCGCGGCAAGCCGGGGCCGGTGTATGGCCGGCTGTACGAGGCCTACCAGAAGGCCAAGCTCGCGCAGTCCATCTGATTGAAACCGGGGGCGGCGCCCCCATGTGCCCTGGATGAGTTCTCCGATGCAAGACATTCCGCCCGAGCAATCGCTCATCGAGTACCCGTCCCGGTTCCCCATCAAGGTGATGGGCCTGAACGTGGACGGTTACGTCAACGCCATCACGCAGATCGCCGAGCGGTTCGACCCCACGTTCGATGCCAGCACCGTGGAGCTGCGGCCCAGTTCGGGCAACAAGTACCTTGGTGTCACCATCACCATCACGGCCACCAGCCGCGAACAGCTCGACGAGTTGTACCGCACGCTGACCACGCATCCCCTCGTGCGCACCGTCCTTTGACGGAACTGCATCGACACTAGAGGTCGAACGCACGCTCGGTGAACCACGCCAGCGCGAGCAGCGCGGCGGCGAGGGATCCGGCGGGCAGCAGCCCGCGGCGGTAGAACAGCGTGTGGCGCAGCCCCCAGACGGCCGGCAGGAACAGGGCCACGATCGCGAGCTGCCCCGCCTCGACGCCGAGGTTGAAGGCCAGCAACGAGGCCGCGAGCGAACCGTCGGCCAGGCCGATGGCCTTCAACGCGCCGGCAAAACCGAAGCCGTGCACCAGGCCGAACACGAACGTGATCTTCCAGCGGCCATCCCGCACCACCGGCACCAGGTTGTTCGCGGCCGCCAGCACCACGCTGGCCGCGATCAGTGATTCAACCCAGCGCGACGGCGGGTCGACCACCCCGAACACCGCGAGGCCGAGGGTGATCGAATGGGCCGCCGTGAACGCGGTCACCACCTTCAGCACGTCGAGCACCACCGGCCGCCAGGCGCGTGCCGCCGTCCAGCCCGGGGGCGTGCGCACGAGCACCGCGGGCAGCAGCAGCGTCAGCAGGAACAGCACGTGGTCGGCGCCGATCAGGATGTGGTGGACGCCTTCCAGGAACAGGCTCATCGGCCAGCCGGAGGGCGTACCCGCGTCGGCCAGCACGCGCCGGCCGGCACCTGGCACCAGCACCTGGTGGCCATCTTGCCCGTCGAGTTGCCAGCGCACGATGCCGCGGTGCATGAGGTCGGTGGAGGCAAACAGCCGGTAGTCGGCTTCGAGCCGGTGCACGGCACCCGGGCAGCGCCACGTGCGGGTCAGCACCGCGTAGCGGCCGCCGCCGTGCTCGTCGAGGGCCGGGGTGCCGGCAGCCTCGGCGCCACACATGCGGCCGTCGGCCGTGAGCGTCAGGCCTTCCGCCGCGAGCCTGTCGATGTCGGCCCACCGTGACAGCACCTCGTGCCATTGCAGCAGGCCGTCGTTGTCGGTGTCGAGTGCGAGGTCGCGCTCGAGGTCGCGCAGCGCGACGTCCATCCGTTGTGTGACGGTGTCCCCCGACACGGTGAGCCACACGTAGGCGTCGCTCGCCTGGTGCGACACCGCGAGGCCGGGCAGCAGCAATGCGGCCGCCAACAGCAGGCGGGCGATCATGGCTGCCTCCGCGCGGCGTCGAGCCGCACGTCCCGGTACCCGGTGGCCGACACGAACCGCCACACCGGCGCGGCGGCCGCGGGTTGGCCTGCCGCCGCCGCCGCCCGCACCAGCAGCAGCGCGTCGGCCGGTTCCTTCTGCACGGCCCAGTTCGCCACCGCGAGAGGCAGCGCGGCGGGGGCGTCGCCGCGCACGTCCAGTTCGAAGCGGGCCTGCTCGCGTTGGTGGGTGGTCTCCTCGCGCACCTGGGCGGCCCGGAACCGCTCGGCCAGCGTGCGGGCCGCCGTGTTGGCCCGCGGGTCACCGGCGCGGCGCCACGCGATGGCCAGCCGCAGCAGCAACGCGTCGGCATCCTCGCGGCCGGCCAGCAGCGTGGCCACGTCGGCCGCACGATCGTGGGCGAGCAGCCAGTCGGCCAGCGCGGCCTGGGTGTAGACGTCGGGGTCCGCGCCCAGGGCCGTTCGGTACAGCGCGCCGGCCGACGAGTCTCCCGTGCGTTCGGCCAGTTCGGCGCGCACGAGGTTCACCCATCGGCGGGTGGTGTCATCGGCGGTGTCCCGTGCCACCGCGGCGAGCTGGGTGGCTGCGGCCACGGGGTCACCGCGCAGGCTCGCGAGTTCGGCGCGGCACACACGCGCATGGTGGACGAGCGCCGGCGCGAGGCGCGGCAGCTGGCCGCACGCCGCACCGGCTTCCGCCCAGCGGCCGGTCACCTGCAACACCGTGGTGCGCGTGAGCGCCGCCTGCGCACGCACGTCCATCGGGATGCCGGGCGCGGCCACCAGCGTGTCGAGGTCGCGCAACGCCACGTCGAAGCGGTGCTGGCCCTGCAGCACCATGGCCCGCAGCAGGCGCGCCGCGGGCGGTGGGTCGGGCAACGGCCACCACGGGGCCAGCGCGGCCTGGGCCTCGCCCAGCTCGCGCGGGTCACCCGAGCGGCGGGCCCGTTGCAGCGCGGCGCGGGCGGCCGACACGGCCACCGGCAGGTTCGCGGGCTGGGCGATCCGTTGGCTCCGCAATGCGCGCTGGACCGCACGTTCGGCAGGAAGCAGGAGGCGGGACGGCAGGCGTTCAACCACCTCGGTGTCGCCGGCCGGCACGAACGGCGCGGCCGCCGCGAGGGTGGATGCGAGCGCGCAGGCGAATGCGGCCAGGGCGTGGGGGCGCATGGCAGGCTCCTCGAAAAGGTTGCGTTCCGGGGCGCATGGCCCCGGAGGGAGGGAGGTCGGTCAGTCGAAGTCGACCGGGTCCGCGGTGTCGCTGGTGGGTGGCGCATCGGCCATCGCGAGGCTCAACGCGTCGGCGGCGTCGTCCACCGCGCGCACCATCGCCTGCGTGTAGGCCACGTAGGCATCGGACGAGCGGGTGGCGGACGCTGGCACTTCGGTGTCGGCAACCACCGGGTCGGATCCGCCACCACCGCACGCGGACAGCAAGGCCACAAGGGCCAGGGGCAGCATGTGCTTCATGGTGCGCTCCTCACTTCGTGCCGCCGACCGGCGTCGCGAGGTACGGGAACCCGGCGAGCAGCGGCACCACGGCCTGGTCCACCGCGTCGTGCAGCTTGAACGCCGTCTCCTTCAGCGGCACGGCCGAGGGCTTGCAGGCCGCGCCGAACTCGAGCGCATCGGTGTCTCCGTTGGCCATGCACAGTCCACCCATCACCGCCACGAGCGAGATGTCGACCACGTCGTCCTTCGGGCGGCGGCCGTTCGGGAACCCGGCGTTGTCGTTGCCGCCGGCCAGCAGGTTGCCCACCACGCCCAGCCGGTTCTGCTGCGCAAAGGCCACCGGGGCGATCGCGGTGTTGAGTCGGAGCATCTCGGAGGCCACCACCCGGGCTGGTTGGTTGACGCCCTTGATGCCGGTCAGGAACGTGGTGACGAGGTCCGTGCGCGGGTAGTTCGTGGGGGCGGCGTTGGGCAGCGCGAGCGCGATCTCGATGAGTTTCGGCAACGTCGGGTTGGTCACGTACGTGGCGAACTGGGCATCGTCCTTCGGCTTCGAGCCGTTGAAGCGGTCCTTGTCCCTCAACCCGATCAGCACCTCGTTGACGAGGGGCATGCCGAGGCGCGACACCTGTGTCCACGCGCCCCCGGTCTTTTCGGTGGCCTGGTGGCCCGGCTTCGGCGTGGGGTCGAGCAGGCGTGCCTGGCGCAGGCTCGCGGTGGTCCAGCCGCCGATGACCGGCTCCCCCTGGGCCACGAGGCACGACGTGGGCACCTCGAGCGCGAGCGTCGTGATGTTCTTGTCGTCGATCGTGTTGGGCACCGCGCCGATCAGCGTCGGGTCGGTGATGGTGGCCACCGGGGCGTTGACCAGGTCGAAGATGGTGCCGAGGTTGACCGCGAACGGGTCCTTGCGCTGCCCCACGAACACCTTGCCCGGTGTGCCACAGCCCGGGATGTTGACGGCGTGGACGTGTCTGGCGGCATACGCCGGGTAGTCCGGGATCGTCTTCACCCCGATGTTGTCGACCGGCTTGTCGAACGTGGTGGCACCGTTGGCCGCGTTGCTCAGGAGCGCCACGTTGCCGCGGCGGCGGTCGCCTCGCATGATCCCCACCGTGAAGGTTTCGGCGATGTTCAGGTTGGCATCCTTCACGCCCGAGACCGCGCCCGCCTGCACGAGCGGGATCGCGACGTTGCGGTCACCCACCGGCAGCGCCACGCCATGGCCATTGGCGGCCAGCGTGTTCCTGAAGCGGAACTGGAAGGTGATGTCTTCCTGGCCGTCGCCGGTGTTGTCGATGTGGATCTCGTACAGCGCGTTGGGGTCCATCGCGAAGTAGTTCGGTCCGCCGTAGGCGTCCTGCAGCGGCTGGTAGTTCGCGATCAGCGTGACGTAGCCGGTGCGGTTCGCCTCGTAGCTGCGGAACATGTAGAAGTCGGTGGCATCGACCTTGGGTGACGTGGTGATGAACGGCGCCTCGCGGTGGCTGGACGCGTGGACCACCCCGCAGACTGACAACGCCGCGGCCGCCGCGAGCGGGGCCGCGCGGAAAAGTGATGAGGTCATGGGAACTCCTGGCTGGTGATGGGCGTCGGCCTGTGCCGACCTCCATCCCCTACGCAGGTGGTTCGCGGGTGGATGCGCCTGTTTCAACCATCACAGCAAGGTCACGCCACCCAGCGTGCGCAGCGAGGTCTCGCGCATCACGCGCACGAAGTCAGCCACGTACGCCAACCCGGCGAGCCGGGCCGGGGTGGCGGCGTACAGCCGGCCGGTGAGGCCCTCGGCGCCGATGCGCTGGCTCGCCACGTAGCCGCGGTCGAGGTACCCCTTGACCGCCCACAGCGGCAGCGCCGCGAACCCGCGCTGGCTCGCCACGAGTTGCAGCATGGCCACCGTCAGCTCGCTCGTGCGGCGCGGCGGGGTCACGCCGGCCGGTTGCAGCACGCGGCGCACGAGGTCGAGCATCTCGTCGGGCACCGGGTAGGTGATCAGCGTCTGCTCGGCGAAGTCCTGGGCGTCGAGCCAGGGCTTGCCGAGGAGTGCGTGGCCGTTGGGCAGCAACGCGACGATCTCGAAGCTGAAGAGCGGGTGGAACGTCACGCCGGCTTCTGCCGAGTCCAGCTCGGACACGATGGCCAGTTCGGCGCGGTCCTGGTGCAGCAGCCCCACGGGGTCGGCCTGGAAGCCCGACACGATGTCGAGCTCCACCTCGGGCCAGCGCGCACGGAACGCGTCCATCGCCGGCATCAGCCAGTCGAAGCAGGTGTGGCATTCCACCGCGATGCGCAGCGCACCGGCGGCGCCGGACACCAGGCGGCTCACGTCGCGTTCAGCCTCGTCCACCTGCGGCAGCACCGCATCGGCCAGCCGCAGCAGCCGCTGGCCGGCCACGGTGAACGCCACCGGGTTCGACTTGCGCTCGAACAGCGGTGTGCCGTAGTGGTCCTCGATCAGCTTGATCTGGTACGACAGCGCCGACTGCGTCAGGTTCAGCAACTGCGCTGCGCGCGACAGGTTGCCTGCCTCGCGCAGCGCGTGGAAGGTTTTCAGGTGGCGGAGTTCGAGGGGTGAGGCCATGAATAAAACTCCTGGTGATCCTGAAAAATATCCGTTTGATTCATGAATCAAGTCTGTCGATGATAACAATTCATCGATACAGGGATTCATCGTGATCAAGATTCATACATTGGGCTTCCCGCGCATGGGCGCACAACGCGAGCTGAAGTTCGCGCTCGAACGCCACTGGAAGGGCGAAACCGATGCCGCCACGCTCGAGCAGGTGGGCCGTGACCTGCGTGCACGCCACTGGGCGCTGCAGCGCGATGCCGGTCTGGACTTCGTCACCGTGGGTGACTTCGCCTACTACGACCACGTGGCCAACCACGTGCAGCTGTTCGGCTGCGAGCCGGCCCGTTTCGGCTTCGACGGCACCGAACCGGCGCTCGCCCGCTACTTCACGATGGCCCGCGGCGTGGCGTCCGAACACGTGCATGGCGACGGCTGCGGCTGCGGCGCGGGCCCCGAGGGCGGCACGCACGCGCTCGAGATGACCAAGTGGTTCGACACGAACTACCACTACCTCGTGCCCGAGTTCCACCCGGAAACCGCGTTCCGCCTGGCGTCCGCGCGGCTGCTGGACGAGGTGGCCGAGGCCCGGGCGCTGGGCCACACCGTCAAGCCGGTGCTGCTGGGCCCGCTGAGTTTCCTGTGGCTGGGCAAGGAAAAGGTCGCGGGTTTCGACCGCCTGGACCTGCTCGACACCCTGCTGCCCGTGTACAACGAGTTGCTCGCCCAACTGGCGGCCGCCGGGGTCGAGTGGGTGCAGGTGGACGAACCCATCCTCGGCCTGGACCTGCCCGGCGCCTGGGCGCTGGCGTTCGAACGCGCGTACCACGCCCTGAAGACCGCCAAGGTCTCGTTGCTGCTTGCCACCTACTTCTCGCCGCTCGAGGACCACATCAGCCTCGCGTGCAAGCTGCCGGTGGCGGGCTTGCACGTGGACGCGGTGCGTGCCGGGCGTGAACTGCAGGCCGTGCTCGACTGGCTGCCGGCCCACAAGCAGCTGTCGGTGGGCATCGTCGACGGCCGCAACATCTGGCGCACCGACCTCGATCGCGCGTTCGACCAGCTGCGCCCGGCCCTCGAACGCCGTGGTGGCAACCTGTGGATCGCCCCGTCGTGCTCGCTGCTGCACGTGCCGCTGTCGTTGGCGCAGGACCCGTCGCTCGACGCCGAGCTGCGCAGCTGGCTCGCCGGGGCCACCGAAAAGCTGGCCGAACTGAACGTGATCCGCCACGCGCTGCGTGACGGCGAGGGGGAGGTGCGCAAGGCGCTGTTCGCGGCCCGCGCCGCCGTGGCCGCCCGTGCCCACAGCAGCCGTGTCAAGAACCCGGCCGTGGCCCAGCGCATCGCCGCGTTGCCCGCCGATGCCGACCGCCGCCCGCAGGCGTTCCCGGAGCGCCAGGCGCTGCAACGCCGCCGCTTCCAGCTGCCCGACTACCCCACCACCACGATCGGCTCGTTCCCGCAGACCGCCGAGATCCGTGCCGCACGGGCGGCGTTCAAGCGCAAGGCGCTCGACGAGGGCGCGTACCGTGACGCGATGAAACGCGAGATCGCCCACGCGGTGGCGAAGCAGGAGGAACTCGACATCGACGTGCTCGTGCACGGCGAGGCCGAACGCAACGACATGGTCGAGTACTTCGGCGAACAGCTCGAAGGCTTTGCGTTCACCGGCAACGGCTGGGTGCAGTCGTACGGCTCGCGCTGTGTGAAACCGCCGGTGCTGTTTGGCGACGTGTCGCGCCCGAACGCGATGACGGTCGAATGGACCGCCTACGCCCAGGGCCTCACGAAACGCCCCATGAAGGGCATGCTCACGGGCCCCATCACGATCCTGCAGTGGTCGTTCGTGCGCGACGACCAGCCCCGCGCCGACACCGCGCTGCAGATCGCCTTGGCCATCCGCGACGAGGTGGTGGACCTGGAAACCGCCGGCATCGGCATCATCCAGATCGACGAACCGGCCATCCGCGAAGGCCTGCCGTTGCGCCGGGCCCAATGGCAGGCGTACCTCAAGTGGGCGGCACGGGCGTTCCGCGTGTCCGCGAGCGGCGTGGGGGACGCGACGCAGATCCACACCCACATGTGCTATTCCGAGTTCAACGACATCCTGCCGGAAATCGCCGCGATGGATGCCGACGTCATCACCATCGAGACGAGCCGGTCCGACATGGAACTGCTGCGCGGGTTCGGTGACTTCAAGTACCCGAACGAGATCGGCCCGGGTGTCTACGACATCCACTCGCCCCGGGTGCCGTCGGCCGACGAGATGCTGCGCCTGATGAAAAAGGCCGGATCGGTGATCCCGCCCGCCAACCTGTGGGTGAACCCGGACTGCGGCCTCAAGACCCGCGGCTGGCCGGAGACCGAGGCGGCGCTGCGCAACATGGTGACCGCGGCCAAGCAGCTCCGGGCCGGCTGAAGCGCGGGTGTCGCGGGCAGGGGAGAATCGGGGATGCCCGACTCCCTCCCGCTGCTGCGCCACCTCGGCCGCGTCGACTACGCCCCGACGCTCGACGCGATGCGTACCTTCACCGAGACCCGCACCACCGACACCCCTGACGAGATCTGGTTGTGCGAACACCCGCCGGTCTATACCCAGGGTGTGGCGGGCCTGCCCAGCCACGTGCTGGACGCCGCCGGCATCCCGGTGGTGCAGACCAACCGGGGCGGGCAGGTGACCTACCACGGCCCGGGGCAAGTGGTCGCTTACCCCCTGATCGACCTGCGCCGGCTGGGTATCTTCGTCAAGGAGTATGTGTACCGGCTGGAGCAGGCGGTGCTCAAGACGCTCGAGACGCTCGACATCACCGGCCACCGGGTGCCCGGCGCCCCGGGCATCTACGTGAACCTCGCCGACCCAGCCGGCCACGCCGCGCTCAGCTGGCCCCGGCCCGACACCTTCGCCGGCCTCGGCAAGGTGGCCGCGCTGGGCATCAAGGTGAGCCGGCACTGCACTTACCACGGGGTGGCACTCAATGTCGACATGGACCTGAAGCCCTTTTCGGGCATCAACCCGTGCGGTTACGCCGCCCTGCAAACGGTCGACTTGGCTACACTGGGCGTCCGCACCGACTGGCCGACCGTTGCACAACGATTGGGCGACCGTCTCGTGTCTCACCTGAGCTGAACGGCTCCATCCCGAAGCTTCATCGATGTCGTCCGATTCCACGCTGACCCCCCCTTCCGCCTACGACGCCTCTGCCAAACAGAAGGCGCAGGCCAAGACCGCGCGCATCCCCATCAAGATCGTGCCGGCCGAACAGCTGAAGAAGCCCGACTGGATCCGCGTGAAAGCCGGTTCGCCCAGCACCCGCTTCTACGAGATCAAGAAGATCCTGCGCGAGCACAACCTGCACACCGTGTGCGAGGAAGCGTCGTGCCCCAACATCGGTGAATGTTTCGGCGGCGGCACGGCCACGTTCATGATCATGGGCGACAAGTGCACCCGCCGTTGCCCGTTCTGCGACGTGGGCCACGGCCGCCCCGACCCGCTCGACGTCAACGAACCCGCCAACCTCGCGAAAACCATCGCCGCGCTGAAGCTCAACTACGTGGTGATCACCAGCGTCGACCGCGACGACCTGCGCGACGGGGGGGCCGGCCACTTCGTCGAATGCATCCGCCAGGTGCGCGAGCTGTCGCCACGCACCCGCATCGAGATCCTCACGCCCGACTTCCGTGGCCGCATGGACCGCGCGCTCGAGATCCTGAAGGCCGCGCCGCCCGACGTGATGAACCACAACCTCGAGACCGCGCCGCGCCTGTACAAGGAAGCGCGCCCGGGGTCCGACTACGCCTACTCGCTGAACCTGCTGAAGCGCTTCAAAGAATTCGCACCGCACGTGCCCACCAAGAGCGGCATCATGGTGGGCCTGGGCGAAACCGACGAGGAAATCCTCCAGGTCATGCGCGACATGCGCGAGCACGGCATCGACATGCTCACCATCGGTCAATACCTGGCCCCGAGCGGCCACCACCTGCCGGTGCGCCGCTACGTGCACCCCGACACCTTCAAGATGTACGAGGAAGAGGCCCACAAGATGGGCTTCACGCATGCCGCCATCGGCGCCATGGTGCGGTCCAGCTACCACGCCGACAAGCAGGCCGAACACGCCGGGGTCGAGATCGGCGGTTGAACCGTCCCCGGCTGCCACCGCTGAACGCGCTGCGCGCGTTCGAAGCGGCGGCGCGCCACCGGAGCATCAAGGACGCGGCGGCCGAGTTGTTCGTCACGCCCGCGGCCGTCAGCCACCAGGTGCGTCACCTCGAACGCTGGGTGGGCCACAAGCTGTTCGACCGCCAAGGCAACACGCTCGCACCCACCCCCCACGGCGAACGGCTGTTTCCGATGCTGAAGGACAGCTTCGACCGCATGGCCAGCGCCGTCGCCGACCTGCACCGTGACGGCCACACGCTCACGCTGTCGGTCACCCCGGCCTTTGCCACCCGCCTGCTGGTGCCCCGGTTGGCCGAGTTCCGTGCGGCCGAGCCGGACCTGGTGCTGACGGTGATGGCCACCGACCGCGTGCTCGACCTGCGCAAGGCCGAGGCCGACGTGGCGGTGCGTTACGGTGCCGAACGCGCGCGGCCGCACCGGTCCCAGGTGCTGTACCGCGACCAGTACCTGGCGCTGGCGTCCCCCGAGTGGCGCGCGCGTCACCCCGCGCAAGGCACCCTCGCGCACACCGACCTGCTCGGCTTCACCTGGCACAACCCCGGGCTGCTGGGCCCCACATGGACCCAGTGGTTTGCCGCGGCTGGCCTGCCCGCGCCGGGACCCACCACGTCGTTCACGGAAGAGAGCCACGCCATCCAGGCGGCGGTGGCCGGGGCCGGGGTGGTGCTCGCCAGTTCGGTGCTGGCCGGGCCCGACCTGCGAGCCGGGCGGCTCGTCCAGGTGCACGGGCAGGTGCTGCCCGGCCTCGCCTTCCATGCGGAATTCGTGGCCGACCACCCGCAGCGTGCGGCGATCGACCGCGTGGTCGCGTGGCTGGCCGGCCTGGCCTAGTGCAGTGTTTCACGCTATGCGGCACTTATGGGTCCGCGCAAATCCGCTGGCCCATAAGCACCGCATAGCGTGAAACACTGCACAACCCGGTCAGCGTGCGGCCATCAGCCGCGCCACCAGGGCCAGCACGTCGGCGTGCGCCTGGGCCACCGACGTGTCGTGCCGGTGGTCCTTGAATTCCTGGTATTCGATCGCCACCGTGTGGTGGTCCGGGGGGGCCACACCCCAGTAGTGCGCACAGGCCGCGAGGTGGGGATCGAGTGCGTTCAGGTGCGCGCGGGGGCCACCTGGCGCAAAACCGAACTCGCCACGGGACGACAGCACCACGAGTACCTTGCCGTGCAGCATCGGTTCGATCGGCACGTCGCCTCGCGCGAGGTCGAACGAAAACGTGCGGCCGATGCGGGCGGTCTGGTCCACCCACGCCTTCAGCGCCGCGGGCATGCCGTAGTTGTACATGGGCGCGCCCATCACGATCACGTCCGCGGCGGCCACTTCGTCGATCAGGCGGTCGGACAACACCAGCCGCTCGTGCATCGCCGGCGTGCGGGCCTCGGCTGGTGTGAAGGCCGCGGCGATCCACGCGGTGTCGATCGGAGGGACCGGGTCGCGGGAAAGGTCGCGGGTGATGAGCTCGTCCTGCGGGCGCCGGGCCCGCCACGCGTCGAGGAAACCGCGGACGAGGCGGCGGGTGTGGGAGCGCTCCAGGGGCTGGGCGCTGGCATCGAGTTGCAGCAGGGTGGTCATGGCGGGGACTCGGGAAACGATGAGGAGTCCCGAGGTTAGGCAGCGGCGCCACGGCGGCCAAACGGGAAATTCTTGCGGCGCGCCTGAGGTTTTTTCACACCGCCCAGGGCCGCGGGCCACGGCGTGCGCTGCTGACGCAAGCTGCTTGTCACCTATTTATCCATCCGGATACAAAGCGGAGACAGGCGGGATACGGCGCTTGCCAACAATGCGACGCTGGGGGTGGGGTGGGCCATCGCGGCGACAATTCGTTCACGAAGGTGTGTCCACCGGGCCACGTTCGTCAGCGAAAATGCCGCATTGCCCACGAACCCGCGTTGGCAGCGTGCGTGGTCAAGGAAACCCGGCGATGAGCAGAAGATTCGATTGGGGGCGTTGCGCCACCCTGGGCGTTGTGTTGTGCACCGCGAGCGGCGCGTTCGCCGCCGACCTGTCGGCCATGGGCCGCCTGGCTCCGCAAGGCACCCCCGACAACGAAGCCCGGGTCATCGTGAAGTTCAAGGCGTCGGCGGCCACGGTCCGGTCCATTCCGCTCGATGCCTCCCGCACCGCGGCGAAGGTGCACAACGTGATGCAGGCCCGCGCGGATGCGCTGTCGGCCCGTGCCGGCACCACGCTGGTGGCCGGCCGCACGGTGTCCGACCGCGCCCAGGTGGTGCTGGCCAGCGGGCTCGGCAGCGAGGCGCTCGCGGCCCGGCTGCGCGCCCATCCCGACGTGGAATACGTCCAGGTCGACCGCTTCCGCACCCGCCTGGCCGTGCCCAATGACCCGTTGTACGGCCCGGTGTCCGGCACCTCGCCGGCCTCGGGCCAGTGGTACCTGAAGGCGCCGGCCGGTGCCATCGTCTCGTCGATCAACGCGCCGCAGGCCTGGGACATCACGCGCGGCACGTCGGCAGTGGTCGTGGCCGTGCTCGACACCGGCATCCGCAAGGACCACCCCGACCTCCAGGCGGGGCAACTGCTGCCGGGCTACGACATGGTCGAGAGGACCAGCATCTCGAACGACGGCGACGCACGCGACAGCGACCCGTCCGACCCGGGCGACTACTACACCACCGCCGAGGCGGCGGCCAACACCATCACGGGCTGCACCGCGGCCAACAGTTCCTGGCACGGCACGCAGACGTCGGGCCTCATCGGCGCCACCTGGAGCAACAACCTCGGCATGGCCGGGGTCGCGGGCGGCGGCACGAAGGTGCTGCCGGTGCGGGTGCTCGGCAAGTGCGGCGGCTGGGACTCCGACATCCTCGCGGGCATGCGCTGGGCCGCCGGCCTCGCGGTGAGCGGCATCGCCACCAACGCCACCCCGGCCCGCGTGATCAACATGAGCCTCGGCGGTGACGGCAGCTGTGATGCCGCCTACGCCGACGCGATCGCCGAGCTCACCACTCAAGGCGCGGTGGTCGTGGCCGCCGCGGGCAACGGCTCCGGCCATGCGCTCGGCGTGCCCGCCAGCTGCACCGGGGTCGTGGCCGTCACCGGCCTGCGCCACACCGGCACGAAGGTGGGTTACTCCGACGTGGGCCCCAACGCGGCCATCGCGGCGCCGGCAGGCAACTGCGTCGACACGTTCGGCAGCACCTGCCAGTACCCGATCCTCAGCACCACCAACGCCGGCACCACCACGCCGGTGGCCGGTTCGGCGGCCTACACCAACGGCACCAACTACGCGGTGGGCACCAGCTTCTCGGCACCGCTGGTGTCCGGCACGCTCGCGTTGATGCTGTCGTCCAACCCGTCGCTGTCCGCGGCGCAGGCGGTGTCGCTGATGCGGTCCACGGCTCGCCCGTTCCCGGTCACCGGGGCGGACGCCGGCGTGGCCACCTGCCATGCCCCCACCGGCACCGACCAACTCGAGTGCTACTGCACCACCACCACGTGCGGCGCCGGCATGCTCGACACGGGCGCTGCGGTGCTCGCCGCGGCGGCGGCCGGCGCCGATTCGACCACCTCGTATGTGCGCGCCGTGGCCACGGCCACGCCGGCCATCCCTGATCCCGGCCAGGCCGTGGTGCTGTCGGCCGCGTCCACCCAGGCCAGCACCGGCCGGTCGGTGGTGGCCACCACGTGGTCCATCGTCGACGCCGGTGGCGTCGTCACCACCTTCAGCGGCGACGCCACCCAGTCCACCGTCACCATCGTGCCCACGGCCGTCGGGCAGTTCACGGTGCGCCTCACGGTCCAGGACGACCAGGGCGCCACCAACAGCACCGACCTCGCGGTGCCGGTCGATGCGCTGTCGGTCGGTGTGTCCGCCAGCACCTCGGTGCCCCAGGTGGGCCAGACCGTGAACCTCAGCATTGCCAACCAGGTGCTGAGCGCCGGCCGGTCGCGGGCCAGCGTGGGCTGGGCCGTCGTCGAGGGCACCGGCACGGTGGCCGCGGTGGGTTCGTCCAACACCGACCGTGCGGTGCTGACACCAGGGGCTGCCGGTCCCATCACGGTGCGCCTGACCATCACCGATGACCTCGGCAAGCAGGCCACGTCCGACTGGAAGGCCACCGTCACGGCCACGTCGTCGTCCACGTCGGCCGCGTCGTCCGACAGCGGTGGCGGTGGTGGTGCCGTGTCCCTGGCCGACCTGATGGTGGCGGCGTTGCTGTTGCTGGTGCTGTGGGCCGGCGTGCGCCGCGCCCCGATCACGCTGTCGCGCTGAGGGGCGCCCACACCCGGTTGCGGCCCACCCGCTTGGCTTCGTAGAGCGCGGCGTCGGCCAGGCGCACCAGGTCTGCCGGCGTGGTGCCGCTGGGCACCGTCACCGAGGCGGCGCCCACGCTGACGGTCACCCACGGGGACGTCTCCGTCTTCGCCGACGGCATCTGCAACTGCTGCACCGCCAGGCGGATGCGTTCGCCCACCTGCATCGCACCCTGGGCGGTACAGCCGGGCAGCACCACACCGAATTCCTCGCCTCCGTAGCGCGCCACCAGGTCGGTGGGGCGCAGGTTGGCGCCGCTGATGGCCTGGACGATCCGGCGCAGGCATTCGTCGCCGGCCTGATGGCCGAAGCGGTCGTTGTAGGCCTTGAAATGGTCCACGTCGATCAGCAGCAGCGACAGGCATGCACCGTCCCCCGAGCGGGGCGACAGGCTGAAGTTCACGTCGAGCGTGGTGTCGAAATGGCGCCGGTTGTAGGCGCCGGTCAGGCCATCCACCTGGGCCAGCCGGGCCATCGAATCCCGTGCGTCGCGCACGCTCGACATCATGTGGCCGAGCGCGGTCAGCAGTTGACCGGGTTCGTCAGGGGAGGCGGGTGGCATGGGCTGGTCGAGTTCACCCCCCGCGACGGCTTGCGCCAGTTCGACGGCCTGGCCGAGCGGCGCCGTGATGCTGCGGGTCAGGGCCCAGGCCACCACGGCAGCGAGCACCACGGCGGCGATCGTGATCGCCGCGATGGCCCGGTCGGTCCGGCGGCTGGCCGCATCGAACGCGTCGAGGTGCTCCAGGATGGCCGTGTTCTGTACGTCGATCAGTCGATCCAGGGCCAGCAGCCATTCGCCCTGCACCGGGGCGACCTCGCGCGCGAGGATGAGCGAGGCCTGCCTGGGGTTGAACGCAAACACCAGCTCACGCGCGCGCGCCATGTGGGGGGCGACACGCTCGGCGTACTGCCGGGTCTCCAGCACGATGGCCCGCTCCCGCTCGGACAGCGGCAGGGTCGAGAAGGACAGCATGGCGCGGTCGTAGGCCGCCCGCTCCAGGTCGAGCGATCGCATGTCCTCGACGGCCTCGTCGAAACCGATGGCCAACCCGAGCCGGCGCCCGAACATGCCTTCGCGGTACTGGTGCTGGCGCATCTCGCTGACATAGGCGAGCTTGTTGCTGGACTCCGCCATCACCGTGCCCAGTTCCTGGCGAGGCTGGCGGCCGGCGAACATCGCGACGGCCGCCATGCCGATCATCAGGGCCAGGATCAGGCCGAAGCACCACACCAGGCGGTAGCCGATCCGGACCTCTCGAAGAAGAGAAACCACCATGTACGTCCATCGTCCCGGCTCCGCCGGGTCGGGCCGCTGGGTGCGATGGTGCGCGCAGCGGACGTTATCAATCCCTGACATTCGACCAAATCGCGCGGATATGCAGGGCAGGGCATTGGATGCGCGGCCCCCCGCGTAAACTAAGCCACAAATCATGATCGTTTTGCCTCGTTCCCGGCTGCAACGCTGCCTGATGTCCCTGCTTGCCGCCGGCGTGTGCCAGGTGCACGCCGGTGACCAACCTCCCGTCGAGGTATTGCACTGGTGGGCGGCCGGCGGGGCGCCGTTGAACGGGGTGCGCGCGGACCTTGGCCGCCGCGGGTTCGCATGGAAGGACAGTGCGCCGCAGGGCGGCGAGGAGCGCAAGCTGCTGTTCGCGAAGGCACGCAACGGCATGGGCCAGCTCCCGGACGCGCTGCAGCTGCACAGCTTCAGCCTGCGCGAATCGGCGGCCCGATATGTCTCGTGGGATGCCCTGGCGGCGGCCGAACACTGGGACCAGGTCCTGCCCGTGCCGCTGCAACAGGCGGCCAAGGTCGGCGGCCACTGGCGCGCCGTGCCGCTGAACATCCAACGGTCCAACTGGATCTGGGCCAACAAGGCGATCTTCGACGAGTTGAAGCTCACCCCGCCCACCACGTTCGACGAACTGCTCGAGGTGGCTCGCCGCGTGAAGGCCGCCGGATACCTGCCCCTCGCCCACGGCACTGAACCGTGGCTGCATACGCTGATGTTCGACAACGCGGTGCTGGCGGTGGGCGGGCCGGTCTGGTACCGCAAGGCCCTGGTCGAGCAGGACCCGGTGGCCCTGGCCAGTCCGAAGATGGTGACCGTGTTCGAGCAGGTGAGGGCGCTGTCGCGCCTCGCCGAGGACAACGCCAAGGGGCGCGCATCGACCTTCGCCACGGACATGGTGGTGTCGCGCAAGGCCGCGATGCAGCTGATGGGCGATTGGACCAAGGGGGAGTTCTCGAAGCGTGGCCAGCAGGCGCGCCGCGATTTCATCTGCTTCCCCTACCCGGGTACGGCCGGCAGCTATGTGTTCGTCGCCGACCTGTTCGCGATGCCCGACCTGGGGCCGGCGCGCCGCGAGGGCCAGCAGGCGCTGGCCCGCACGCTGATGGATCCGGACACCCAGATGGCCTTCAACCTGGCGAAGGGGTCGATCCCGGCGCGCAACGACGTGCCACTCGACCACTACGACGACTGCGCCCGCCAATCGGCACATGACCTGCAGGCCGCGGCGAAGCAGCACACGCTGGTGAGCCGGTTCGTCGCCGAAACACCCGAGGTCCTGCGCAACGCGGTGACCGCGGTTGTGACACAGTTCGTGGAATCCGACGAACCCGCTGCCAGCGCGGCCGCACGCCTCCAGCGCGCGCTGCGCAAATCCTGACCTGATGACCCAAGACCCCGTGTTGTGGAACGACTGGCACCCGGTGGCCTGGTCGCACCAGGTGCCGCCCGGCGCTTTGGTGCCGGTGCAACTGCTCGACGAAGAACTCGTCGTGTGGCGCCGCGCCGATGGCGCCCTGCAGGCCTGGGACGACCGCTGCCCGCACCGCGGCGCCAGGCTGTCCCTGGGGCGGGTGGCCGGTGACACGCTGACCTGCCCGTACCACGGCTGGCGCTTCGACGGCGATGGCCGCTGCGTGCTGCGCCCCGCGCAACCCGGTGGCCCCCTCCCGAAGGACCCCGTCGTCGACACCTTCCACGTGCGCGAACGCCACGGCCTCGTCTGGGTGTGCCTGGGCACCCCCGCCCACGACGTGGTGCCGTTCGAGGAATTCGGCGACCCGCGCCTGCGCGATGTGTTCGCCGGCCCGTACGCGGTCGACGCGTGTGGCCCGCGGGTGGTCGAGAACTTCATCGACATGGCGCACTTCGGGTTCGTGCACGACGGCATCCTCGGCGATGCGCACGCCACCGAGATCCCGCCGTACGACGTCGAACCGTTCGTCGATGCCACCGGCCGGGCGGGCGTGCGCGCCACCGGCATGACCGTCACGCAGCCGCGCGCGAATCCGCAGGCCACTGCGCCCGCGGACGTGCGGTACGGCTACCGCATCTCGCGGCCGCTGCAGGCCATCCTCACCAAGCAGGTGGCCGGGGCCGGCGTGGCGGAAGCCGTCACGTTGTTCATCCAGCCCGTGGCCGAGACCCGTTGCCTCGTGTGGATGGTGTTTTCCGCGCTGCGTTCGCCGGAGGCCGACGACGAGGTGCGGGCGTTCCAGGACATGGTGTTCGCGCAGGACAAACCCATCCTCGAATCGCAGCGCCCGAAACGCCTGCCGCTGCAGGTGCGGGCCGAACTCGCGCAGCGGGCGGACCTGCTGTCCGCACACTATCGCCGCTACCTGCGCGAGATCGGGTTGTCCGCGGGTGTGTCACCCTGAGAAGGTGATGCGATAGCAGCGCACCGCCGGGCCGGATGGCACCTCCGCGAACTCGGCCCCATGGATCGCCGCCACCTTCTCCACCACACGGTGACCGAGGCCGAGGCCCAGCCGTGACACCGCGGCGTCGCTGCGGAGCGGCGCCGTGCCGGTGGGGTCGTGGGCGTTGGTGACCTGCAGCCACCGGCCTTCGGCGTCGACCGTCACCTCCACCACAGTGCCCGGCGGGGCGTGGCCCAGCGCGTTTTCGATGAGGTTGCGCAGGGCCAGTTCGAGCAGCAACTCGTGGCCGGTGGCGCTGAAGGCCGGCGCGCCTGACAGCGCGAGCTCGTGGCGTCCGTCGAGCGCTGGCTGCGCGTAGCCGGCCAGCACCCGGGCCGCCATGGCCACCACATCGAACGGCACCGCGGCCTCGGTCAGTTCCGCGTGGCTGGCGCGGGCGAGGGTCAGCAGGTGCTGCAACACTTGCCCGGCCCGCAGCGCATCGCTGGCGATGCGGCCGATGGCCTGCTGGCGTTCGGCCTCCGACAACGAACCTTGCAGCGATTGCGCATGCAACGCCAGTGATGCGAGTGGCGTGCGCAACTCGTGCGCCAGTTCACCCGCCAGGTGCCGTTCGCGGGCCATCGCCGCCTGGTACCGCACGATCAGGGCGTTGACCGATTCCACCACGGCCCGGAATTCCTCGTGGCGGTGGTCCGCCTGCAGCGGCTCGCCGGACTGGATGTTCAACGCGGCCACGTCGTTCGACAGGCGCCCGAGCGGCCGCAAACCGCGGCGGATGGCCAGGCCGAGCGCGATGGCCACCACGGGCAGCAGCCACAGGCCGGGTTCGGCCACCTGGCCTGCAATGTCCCATGCCAGGTCGTCGCGTTCGTCGATGCTCAGCAGCACCATCAGGCGCCGCCCATGGGCGGGTGAATCCCAGCGGGCGAACGTGCGCCACGCTTCGGCCGGCTGGCCGAGTTCGAGGGTGGCGAACCCTTCGCCCGGGTCGAAGGGCGGCTCGGGCGCGTCGCCTGTGCGGCTCAGCACCCGCCCGTTGGCATCCCAGACCACCACGCTCATCGATTGCTGGTAGTCGTGGCGCTTCAGGTCGGGCGTCGGGGGTGACGCATCGCGCGCGCTGATGAACTCGTTCGTGCGCTGGCTCATCAGCAGCGACGCCGTGCTGGCCAGGTGGCCGTCGGTGAGTTCGTCGGCCTCGTGGACCCCCGTTCGCAGCCCGATCACCACGAAGCCGGCCCACACGAGGGCAAGCGCACCCAGCACCCAGGCGAGCAGGTGGCCGATCAGGGTGCGGCGTTTCATGCCGGGGTGTCGGCGGGCACGAAGTAGCCCACGCCGCGCATCGTGCGGATCACGCTGTCGCCGAGCTTGCGGCGCAGGTGGTGCACGTGGACCTCGATCGCATTGCTGTCGAGCAACTGGTCGAAGTTGTAGAGCTTCGCTTCGATCTGCGCGCGCGACAGCACGCGCGGCCTCGCTTCCATCAACGTGAGCAGGACGGCGAACTCGCGGGCCGACAACTCGATGGCCTGTCCGTCGCGGGACACCGTGCGGGAGACGGTGTCGATCTCGAGGTCGCCACATCGCAGGCTGGCCTGCGCCCGGCCACCGGAACGGCGGCGCAGCGCGCGGATGCGTGCGGCGAGTTCGCCCGCATCGAACGGTTTGATCACGTAGTCGTCGGCGCCCATGTCGAGTCCGGCGATGCGCGAGGCCACTTCGTCCCGGGCCGTCATGATCAGCACCGGGGTGGCGGGATCGGGCACGCCGGCGGGTGGCGAAGCGCGCAAGCGGCGAAGCAGTTCGCTGCCGTCGGCATCGGGCAAACCGAGGTCGAGGAGCACGAGGTCGAAGGACTCTGCGCGCAGCGCGGCCCACGCGGCTGCCACATTGCCGGCCACGTCGACCGCAGCGCCTTGCTGGCGGAGGTTGGCCCTCAGCCCGTCGGCAATGCCCTCATCGTCTTCGACCACCAGTACACGCATGGCCGGATTGTGCACGCCGGGGCTTAAGGATGGCTTAAGCCACGGGGCGGATCGTGCGGTCCCATGATCAAGTTGCAAGAGCGGCCCCACGCGGGTCAACGACCGGGCTACCTGGGCGTGGCGCTGGCCACGCTGTTCGTTTCCGTGTGTCTGTTCCTGTGGGAGGTGTCGGGCCGCGACATGGCCTGGGCGCACACGTTCGGCAACGAACACGGCTTTCCCTGGCGTGACCACTGGTTGTTCTCCGAGGTGCTCCATGAAGGGGGGCGGCGGCTGTCGTGGGCCTTTGCCCTGTTCCTCTGCCTGGGGGTGTGGTGGCCGGTCGGTGTGTTGCGCCGCATCGGCCTGTCGCATCGCCTGCAGCTGGCTGCCACGGCGATGGTGGCCAGTGGGGTGGTGGTCGCGATCAAGTCGGGCAGTGGCTCCAGTTGTCCGTGGGACATGCAGGCCTTTGGCGGGGTGGCGCACTTCGTGCCCCACTGGCGCCTGTGGGGCCTGCCCGATGGCGGCAGTGGCCATTGTTTTCCGGCCGGCCATGCATCGGCCGGGTTTGCCTTTGTCGGCGGCTGGTTCGTGTTCCGCGCGTGGCCGCGTGTGGCCGCCGTGTGGCTCGCCTCGGCCGTCGGCGCGGGCCTGGTCTTCGGTGTGGCCCAGCAGGTGCGTGGGGCTCACTTCATGAGCCACACCTTGTGGACCGGCTGGATCTGCTGGGTCGTGGCGTGGGCCATCGATGCCGTGTGGCCGCGTGTCGCGACGGAGGTGCTCGCATGAACACGCTGGTCATGAAGTGGCGCCGCCGCCGGGTCTCCCTGGGGTGGCCCAACGTCAGCCGCCCTTCGGTGCTGATCGCCGCGGTGTGTGTGTGGATCGCCACGCTGGGCAACGTCGCGCTGTGGCGCGAGCTGTCACGGCTCGGCGTGTGGCACGGCCTGGCCGGCTGGACGCTGGTGGCGGGCATGGCCGTGGGCATCGGTGGCCTGATGGCGCTGTGGTTCAGCGTGTTCGCATGGCGCCGCACGCTCAAGCCGATGCTGGTGTTGATGCTGCTGGCCGCAGCCGGGTGCACGCACTTCATGCTGTCCTACGGGGTCGTGATGGACCCGCCGATGATGGTCAACGTGGTGCAGACCGACGTGCACGAGGCCACCGACCTCCTGAACGTGCACCTGTTGGTGAACCTCGTGCTGCTGGGCGTGCTGCCAGCCGTGTGGGTGGTGTGCCAGCGGGTGTCGTATGGCCCGTGGCTGCGCCGCCTGAGGGGCAACCTGCAACTCGGGGCGGCCGCGGTGGGGCTGGCATTGGTCGCGGTGATGGCCTGTTTCCAGCCGCTGGCCTCGACGATGCGCAACCACCACGAGGTGCGTTACCTGATGACCCCCCTCAACGTGGTCTACGCAGTGGGGAAGACCGCGTTCGCGGGCCCGGTGCGCTCGCACGACCTCCTGCCGATCGGCGTCGACGCCGTGGCGGGCACGCGGTTCGGCACCACCCGGCCCCCGCTGCTGGTACTCGTGCTCGGTGAAACCGGCCGCGCCGGCAACTTCGGTGTCAACGGCTACGCCCGCGACACCACGCCGGCCCTGGCCCAGGAAGACATCGTCAGCTTCCGCAATGTGTGGTCGTGTGGCACGAGCACGGCGGTGTCGGTGCCGTGCATGTTCTCGCGCCTGCCGCGCAAGACCTTCTTCGACCGCGACCACGAGGAGGAAGGCCTGCTCGACGTGCTGCAGCGGGCCGGCTACGGTGTGCTGTGGCTCGACAACCAGGGTGGGTGCAAGGGCGTGTGCGACCGGGTGCCCAACGTGTCGACCTGTGCCGATGGCGAGTGCCTCGACGGTGTGATGCTGGCAGGCCTGGACGACCGGCTGGCGGCGCTGCCCGCGGAACGCCGCGCGCGTGGCGTGGTGCTGGTGCTCCACCAGATCGGCAGCCACGGCCCGGCCTACTACCGCCGTTCGTCACCCGACACCAAGCGGTTCCTGCCGGAGTGCACCCAGAACGAACTGCAGGCCTGCTCGCGCGACGAGCTGGTCAACGCCTACGACAACAGCATCGCGTACACCGACCGCCTGCTCGGCGACAGCATCCACTGGCTGCAGCGCCACGAGACCGCGTGGCAGCCGGCCCTGGTGTACGTGGCGGACCACGGCGAGTCGCTCGGCGAGAACAACCTGTACCTGCACGGGCTGCCGTATGCCGTGGCGCCCGATGTGCAGAAGCGCGTGCCCTGGATCACCTGGATGTCCCCGGGCTTCGAGCGATCGGCCGGGGTGGACCGCGGCTGCCTGCGCGGCCGCGTGGACAACGAGGTGTCCCACGACCACTACTTCCACTCGGTGCTGGGGCTGCTGGGCGTGCACACGTCGGTGTACGACGCGGCGCTCGACGCCTACGCCCCGTGCCGCAACGGCTGAGGCCGCGTCAGGCTTCGGCGATGAGCCGGTCGATCAGCGCGTGCAGTGCCGCGAAATCGGGCTCGCCCACGTAACGCTTGACGATTTCGCCACGCTTGTTGATCAACACGGTGGTGGGCGTGAGCTGCACGTCGCCGAACTGCTGCGCCATGTGGCCGAGGTTGTCGATCACGACGGTGAACGGCAGCTGGCGCGACTGTGCGAAGTTGACCACGTAGGCCGGCGGGTCGTACGACATGGCCACCGCGAGCGTGTCGAACCCCTTGCCGGCGTACTTCTTGTGCGTGGCGATGATCTGCGGCATCTCCTTCACGCACGTGGTGCAGCTGGTGGCCCAGAAGTTCACCAGCACGACCTGGCCCTTCAGGTCGGACGTGCGGGCGGTGCTGCCGTCGAGCCGCGTGTAGGCGACGTCGGGGGCCATCGTTGCCGTGCCGACGGACAGCGCCACCAGGGTGGCGCCGGCGGCGAAGATCACGGCGCCGAGGCCGATGGCAAGATGGCGGGTCAGTTTCATGTTCAGGAGCATTCCATGCAGCGCAGAAAGTTTACGTCAGCCACCTTGTTGGTGCTGGCCGCGGGACGTTGGGGAACGGCCGGTGCATCGCCGTTCAGCGAAACGGATGCCGCCAGCGGGGTGCGGGCGGCCCTGGAACGCGGGGCGGTGTCCGCCGTGGGCCTGCTCGGCCGCACGGATGGATTCCTCGGGAACCCGAAAGTTCGCATCCCGTTGCCGGGGTTCCTGAATGACGCGGCTTCGCTGCTGCGTGCCACGGGCCAGCAAAAGCGCGTGGACGCCCTGATCACGGCCATGAACCGGGCTGCCGAATCGGCGGTGCCCGAGGCCAAGGCGGTGCTGGTGAACACGGTCAAGAACCTGAGCGTGGAAGACGCCCGCCATCTCGTGACCGGGGGCGACAACTCGGTCACGCAATTCTTCGCGGACAAGACCCGCGTGCCGCTGGGCGAACGGTTCCTGCCCATCGTGACGCGGGCCACCGAACGGGTGTCGCTGGCAGCGAAGTACAACGCGGTGGCCGGCAAGGCCGCGGCGTTCGGGCTGCTGAGGGGCGACGACGCCAACATCGAGCGTTACGTGACCGGCAAGGCGCTCGACGGGCTCTACCTGATGATCGGCGAGGAAGAACGCAAGATCCGGCAGGACCCCATCGGCACCGGCAGTGCCATCCTGAAGAAGGTGTTCGGCGGGCTTTGAGGGCCCCCAGGGTCGGGCGGCACCCGACCCGCCCCCGGTGGGGGTCAAGGAACTTGGGGCGGCCCGGCGTTTCCTTGAGAGCCCGCTCAGGTGGTCTTCGAGAGCTCGAACATCAGCGCGGACGGCAGCGACGCCATGATGGCGTCGCGCCCCACGCGGGCCATGTTCAGACCGCCGAATCCGGAGATCTCGAAGGTGCTGCCTTCCTCGATGATCTCGATGAACGCCACATCGGACCCGTTCGACTCGCATTCGTTGCGCAGGTCGTTGAACCGGTCGCCGCGCAGCACGGCTTCGATGACGACCGCGTGTGGCAGCCCGCCGCGGCAGAACTCGCGGGCTTCCTGCACCGAATTCACGAAGTCGACGATCAGCCCCATGTTGCGGATGGCGTCGCGCACCTGCACGCGCACGTCGCGGCGGGACGCCACCACGAGCACCTGGCTGCCCGCCAGCGGCTTCGAGCTGATCGACGGCGAAAAGCCCTGGTCCAGCTCGATGGCGCTCACCCCTTCCAGCTGGTCGTTGACCGTGCGGGGGAATTCGATGGTGAGGGTGGTGCATGCCCCGTCGAACTTGCGGTCGAGGGGCAGGCCCATCGTCCAGGCCGTCTGTTCGACCAGGCGCCACGTGGTGGTGTCCAGCGCGGCACGGGCGGCGGTTTCGGCCGGTTCCTCGATGCCTTCGTCGGGGGCGCGGTAGGCGAACTTGCACACCACGCGTGCGTGGGTGGGCCAGGTCTTGATGTCGGTGCGGAACTCGATGTTCGACTGGGCGTGCGTGAGCGACCAGGCCAGCATCGCGTTGAACAGGCTGAACAGCAGGCAGGCATCCACGATGACCTCGGCCGGCTTGAGCATCTGCTTGATGACGATGCCCCGGGCCTGTGTTTCGCGGGCGCGCTGGTTCAGCACGTCCTTCAAGGTGTCGGTGAGCCGCAGCCGCTCATGGGTCTGGCGCAGCCGGCCGGACGCCAGGCGGGCGAGCTGCTGGCCGGTCATGCCGGCCAGGCGCACCTGCTGGATCTCTTCACCGAGGGCCCGCAGGCTCGCGCGGTCGATGCGGCCGGTGGCAGCGAGGGTCTGGACCCGCTCCAGCGCAGCCGTCAACGGCCCCGACATCTCGGCACACAGGGCCTGGACGACGTCGAGCCAGCGCGTGATGTCCGCCGCGGTCTTGTCGTCGGTCACCGGGATGGGGGTGGCGGTCGTCGTGCTGGCGCCGGGGGCGCGGTTCAGGTCACTCAGGTCCATGGCAGGTTCCATTCCTCGGAACACCGGCCGCCGGGCGAAAACCACTCGGCGCCGTTCCTATGACAAGAAGTGTCACCTGACTCGGGTCAGTTGTGACGGCTTGTCAGCGCCAAAACCCCGGACTGAGGGGGCCGGTGCGCCCCCTAACTCATGGTGGTGCCGCGTGAACAATGCTCAGATCACGCCTCGCTGGTGCAGGGCCGCCAGTTCCTGGGGCGTCCAGCCTCGTTCGCGCAGCACCTCGTCGGTGTGTTCCCCAAGCAGGGGCGGCGGGCGCCGGTACTGCACCGGCGTGCCCGAGAGTTTCATCGGGCTCGCGACCAGCCGGAGCGTGTCGCTCCTCGGGTGGGCCATGGGCACCGTCATCTCGCGGGCCACCACGTGGGGGTCGGCGAACACTTCCTCGAGGTTGTTGATGGCACCACACGGCACCTTCGCCGCCTCGAGGGCGGTGAGCCAGTCCTGTTTCGCGCGCGCCTTGATCAGGCCGGCCAGCAGGGGTACCAGCGTATCCCGGTGGCGCACCCGGTCGGCGTTGCGGATGAAACGCGGGTCGGCCGCAAGTTCGGGGCAGCCGGCGATGCCGCAGAACTTGGCGAACTGGCCGTCGTTGCCCACCGCGAGGATCAGGTGGCCGTCGGAGGTCTCGAACACCTGGTACGGCACGATGTTCTGGTGGGCGTTGCCCACGCGGCCTGGTGGCACGCCGGTGGTGAGGTAGTTGGCCCCAAGGTTCGCGAGCATCGCCACCTGCGTGTCGAGCAGCGCCATGTCGACGTGCTGGCCCTCGCCGGTGGCCTCGCGGTGGCGCAATGCCGCGAGGATGGCCACCGTGGCGTACATGCCGGTGAACAGGTCGGCCACGGCCACGCCCACCTTCTGCGGGCCGCCTCCGGGCAGGTCGTCGCGTTCACCCGTCACGCTCATGAGCCCGCCGATGCCCTGGATGGCGTAGTCGTAGCCGGCGCGCTCGCGGTACGGGCCGGTCTGGCCGAACCCGGTGATCGAACAATAGACGAGGCCGGGGTGGGCCGCGCGCAGCGAGGCCGCGTCGAGGCCGTAGCGGGCCATGTCACCCACCTTGAAGTTCTCGATGAACACGTCGCACTGCGCCACCAGGCGCCGGATCAGCGCCTGGCCGTCCGGGTGGGCGATGTCGACCGTGATCGACCGCTTGTTGCGGTTGGTACCCAGGAAGTACGCCGCTTCGGCGGTGTCGTCCCCGCCGCGGCCCTTCAGGAAGGGGGGGCCCCAGCCCCGGGTGTCGTCTCCACCGGCGCCGTCTCGCAGCGGGCGCTCGATCTTCAGCACGTCGGCGCCCAGGTCCGCCAGCGTCTGCGTGCACCAGGGGCCGGCCAGCACGCGGGACAGGTCGAGCACACGCACACCCGCGAGGGACTGCGGCAGGGGAGGAGGAGGCGTCTGGGTCATCCGGTCATTGTGCGGCAGGCCCACAACGATAATGTGGCCATGTCGGATCATTGGATGAGGCCCGCGCGCCGGGTGATGGGGGCCGCCGCGGTCGGGTTGGCGGCGTGTTCGCCCACCTACGATTGGCGCGACGTGCGGCCGGCCGACGCCGGCGTGCAACTGCTGTTCCCGTGCAAGCCCCGCACCGAGGCGCGGTCGATCACCCTGGCCGGCCAGCCTGTGCGCATGACCATGGTGGCGTGCGAGGCAGGCGGCAGCATGTTCGGCCTGGCGTTTGCCGATGCCGGCGACCCGGGCCGGGTGGCGCCGGCGCTGGCTGCGCTGCGCGCGGCCCAGGCCGGCAACCTGGGCGCCCCGGCGCAGTCCCTCGGCACGGTGACCGTGACCGGCGCGAACCCGGCGCCGGTGCCCGAGCGGGTGCAGGTGAACGGCCGCTTCCCGGACGGCACCGCGGTGCGCCAGCAACTGGTCTATTTCGCGCGGGGCACCCGGGTGTACCAGGTGGCGGTGATGGGTGAGGCCACCGCCGAGGCGGCCGGCACGTTTTTCGAGGGTATCCGCCCCGCGCCGTGACAGGTTGCCGCTGTGGCGTGTCGGCCATTCGGACGGGCGGCGCGTTGTGCAGTCAGCGTCTGATGTCTAATGCGGTGTGTGTTTTGAGGCGAAGGAGCCCCTGTGCACTGCATGAGCTTGAGCCCGTTGTCCCGGAACCACCGATAATTTCATGCCATGCCCGGTCTGTTGATCATCGCCCACGCGCCCATGGCCTCCTCGCTGAAGGCCGTGGCGGAGCATGCGTTCCCGGATTGCGCAGCCCGCCTGGCGGTGCTCGATGTCCTCCCCGACATGAGCGCCGAGGAAATCGAGGCGAAGGCCCGCGCGCTGCTGGCCGAGGTGCGTTCCCCCGATGCCTTGGTGTTCACCGACGTTTTTGGCGCCACGCCCTGCAACATCGCGCAGCGCCTGGCCGACGGTGAGCACGTCAAGGTCATTGCCGGGGTCAACGTGCCCATGCTGTGGCGCTCGCTCTGTTATGCCAACGAACCCCTCGATGCCCTGGTCGCCCGTGCGGTGGCCGGTGCCACGCAGGGTGTGATGCAGGTGGCCGTGTCGCGTCCGCAGAACCAAGCCTTCAAACCCGGTGCCAATGATCAAGTCCACCATCACCATCAGCAATAAGCTGGGCCTGCATGCGCGGGCCTCGGCAAAACTCACCAAGCTGGCCGGTTCGTTCCAGAGCGACGTTTTCATGGCGCGCGGCGACCGCCGCATCAATGCCAAGAGCATCATGGGGGTGATGATGCTGGCCGCCGGCCTCGGGGCCGAGGTGGAACTCGAAACGGCGGGTGCGGACGAGCAGGTCGCGATGGACGCCTTGCGCAAGCTCATCGACGACCGGTTCGGCGAGGCCGAATAGGCACCTCGCCGAACGCCCGGGCCACTCACGCGCCCAGGAAGTGCTTCCGGTAACGCGGGGGCAGGTCGCCGATGCGCATCAGCATCGGCAGGTCGGCGGTGTTGAAATCAGGATCCCAGGCTGGCGGGCCCAGCACCTTGGCGCCACACCGCAGATAACCCTTGATCAGCGCCGGCGCCTCGATGGGCAGGTCGCGCTGCAGTTCTTCCACCGGCAGCGGCAGGCGGGGCTGCACCTGCAGCTCGATCGGGGCCAGGTGGTCGCGGCGCAGCTGCTCCCACAGGCTCGCGGCCACGTGTCCGCCGTCGCGCATGCTGACGCTCGCACAGCCGATCATCGTGTCCAGGCGGTTGCGCACCATGAATTCCGCCAGGGCGCCCCACAGCGCCAGGATGGCGCCACCGGAGCGGTGGTCCGGGTGCACACACGAGCGGCCCAGCTCCACCATCGAGCCGCGCAGGTGGCGCAGGCGGGTCAGATCGAACTCGGTGTCGCTGTACAGGCTGCCCACGCGCTTGGCCGCGTCGGGCGTCAGCACCCGGTAGGTGCCGATCACGGGGCCGGTCTCGCCGCCGGCCGCCATGTCGCGCACCAGCAGGTGTTCACAGAACGGGTCGAACATGTCGATGTCGTGGCCGGCGGGGCTGCCGTGCGGCACGCTGAGGCGGGCGCCCATCTCCTGGGCGAACACCAGGTACCTCAGCTGTTGCGCTTGCCGAACGTCAGCTTCATCGCGAGCCCAAGCCACTTCGAGGCGAGGCGTTGCGGCCCGGCTGCCTTCGGTGTGCGGCGCTCGTCGGTGAAGCGACCTCCGGGTGTTTTCGCCCAGCAAATCGGAAATCGGCATCGTCGGCAGGGGCAAGTCCCTCATACATCTTTCTCCTGTTGGTGAGCGGATGGTTGATCGGCACGATGACGCGGCCGTGAACTCCGCATGACGCCTGCGTGACAGGCGGAAAGGGGTGGACCCTGATGTGGCGGAACGGACCGCGCTGCTACGATGGGACATGAGCTTTCAGGTCTTCGGTTTGCCCGTTTCCCGCGGTGTCGCCATCGGCCGTGCGGTGCTGGTCGCATCCAGCCGCATCGATGTCGCGCACTACTTCATCGATGAGGCCGACGTCGACCAGGAAGCCGAACGGCTTCGCCTCGCCCGCGACGCTGTCGCGAACGAACTGAGCACGCTGCAGCGCGACCTCCCGGCCGACGCCCCGCCCGAACTTTCCGCCCTCCTCGACGTGCACCTGATGCTGCTGCGCGACGAAACCCTCGTGCTGGCCACCCGGCAGTGGATCCAGGATCGGCACTACAACGCCGAATGGGCCCTGTCTGCCCAGCTCGAGGTGCTGGCCCGCCAGTTCGACGAAATGGAAGACGACTACCTGCGCGAGCGCAAGGCCGACCTCGAGCAAGTCGTCGAGCGCCTGCTGCGCGCCATGGCCCGGGGGCCGTCCACCAGCTATGCGCCTGCCCCGGGGGTGCGCCCGCGCGACTTCGCCGGGGAAGACCCCCTGGTGATCGTCGCCAACGACATCGCGCCGGCCGACATGCTGCAATTCAAGCGCAGCGTGTTCACCGGCTTTGTCACCGACGTGGGCGGCAAGACCTCCCACACCGCCATCGTCGCCCGCAGCATGGACATCCCCGCCGTGGTCGGTGCCCGGGAGGCCAGCCATCTGATCCGCCAGGACGACTGGGTGGTCATCGATGGCGACACCGGGGTCGTCATCGTCGACCCGTCGCCCATCGTGCTCGAGGAGTACCGCTTCCGCCAGCGCCAGAGTGGCCTGGAGCGCGACCGGCTGTCGCGCCTTCGGCACACGCCGGCCGTCACGCTCGACGGCGAACGGGTCGAGTTGCTCGCCAACATCGAGCTGCCGGGCGACGCCCCGGCCGCGCTGGAGGCTGGCGCCGTGGGGGTGGGGCTGTTCCGGAGCGAGTTCCTGTTCATGAACCGGGGCGGCGAACTGCCGGGCGAAGACGAGCAGTTCGAGGCCTACCGCGCCGCGGTCGAGGCCATGAAGGGGCTGCCGGTCACCATCCGCACGGTCGACATCGGCGCCGACAAGCCGCTCGACCGCATGTCGGCCAACGAATTGCGCCACGAGCACGCCCTGAACCCGGCACTGGGGCTGCGCGCCATCCGCTGGAGCTTGTCCGAACCCGGCATGTTCCGCCAACAGCTGCGCGCCATCCTGCGGGCCAGTGCCATGGGCAAGGTCCGCCTGCTCATTCCCATGGTGGCCCACCTGAGCGAGGTGCGCCAGGCGCTGGAAGCCGTGGCCCGGGCGAAGCAGCAACTGCTGGAGGCCGGCAAGCTGTGCGGCGACATCGAGATCGGCGCCATGATCGAAGTGCCGGCGGCCGCCCTGATGCTGCCGTCGCTGCTCAAGCACTTCGACTTCGTGTCGGTGGGCACCAACGACCTTATTCAATACACCCTGGCCATCGACCGCGCCGATGAGGCCGTTGCCCATCTATATGACCCGTGGCATCCGGCGGTGCTCAAGCTGCTGGCCCAGACCATCGCCGACGCCCGTGCCGCAGGCAAAAGCGTGGGGGTGTGTGGCGAGATGGCCGGTGACCCCGCGTTCACTGACCTGTTGCTGGCCATGGGCCTGCGCAATTTCTCGATGCATCCGTCGCGCATCGCCGCCATCAAGCAGCGCATCCTGCGCGCGGACACCCGCCAGCTGTCGCCTCACGTCGCCGACGTGCTCCGCAGCGACGATCCGGAGGCCACCGCCGAACGCCTCTTCAACCGCCGCGCCGTCGCGGCGGAGTGAAGTGCCCGTTCGGGCACTTCACGAAGATGTCACAAGGGTGTTGCGTCAGCCAGAAATCGTGCTACAGTCATGGACTTCGCTGAGTGCAGCGCGGTTCTGGCAAACGCCGAAACAGCAAGCAAGCAGCGAAGAAGAAAACGAAGCGATGTGTTGACAGTCTGAATAAAAGAATGCAATAATCGCTCTCTCTGCTGAATGCGACAAAACGCAAACAGCAGCGCGAAAACGGAAACGAATTCGCAAGCTCTTTAAAAATTAACAGCCGATAAGTGTGGGCGTTTGAAGGCGAGTGCCAAGAGTCGCAAGACTCGAGGTCTCATGGACCTTAAACGCTCATAGAAGTGAAGTTCACTTCAATTCTTTGAGTAAATTATCAAGATCGAACTGAAGAGTTTGATCCTGGCTCAGATTGAACGCTGGCGGCATGCCTTACACATGCAAGTCGAACGGCAGCACGGGAGCAATCCTGGTGGCGAGTGGCGAACGGGTGAGTAATATATCGGAACGTGCCCAGTAGTGGGGGATAGCCCGGCGAAAGCCGGATTAATACCGCATACGACCTACGGGTGAAAGCGGGGGATCGCAAGACCTCGCGCTATTGGAGCGGCCGATATCAGATTAGCTTGTTGGTGGGGTAAAAGCCTACCAAGGCGACGATCTGTAGCTGGTCTGAGAGGACGACCAGCCACACTGGGACTGAGACACGGCCCAGACTCCTACGGGAGGCAGCAGTGGGGAATTTTGGACAATGGGCGCAAGCCTGATCCAGCCATGCCGCGTGTGGGAAGAAGGCCTTCGGGTTGTAAACCACTTTTGTCAGGGAAGAAACGGCTCTTACTAATATTAGGAGCTAATGACGGTACCTGAAGAATAAGCACCGGCTAACTACGTGCCAGCAGCCGCGGTAATACGTAGGGTGCAAGCGTTAATCGGAATTACTGGGCGTAAAGCGTGCGCAGGCGGCTATGCAAGACAGATGTGAAATCCCCGGGCTCAACCTGGGAACTGCATTTGTGACTGCATGGCTAGAGTACGGTAGAGGGGGATGGAATTCCGCGTGTAGCAGTGAAATGCGTAGATATGCGGAGGAACACCGATGGCGAAGGCAATCCCCTGGACCTGTACTGACGCTCATGCACGAAAGCGTGGGGAGCAAACAGGATTAGATACCCTGGTAGTCCACGCCCTAAACGATGTCAACTGGTTGTTGGACGGCTTGCTGTTCAGTAACGAAGCTAACGCGTGAAGTTGACCGCCTGGGGAGTACGGCCGCAAGGTTGAAACTCAAAGGAATTGACGGGGACCCGCACAAGCGGTGGATGATGTGGTTTAATTCGATGCAACGCGAAAAACCTTACCTACCCTTGACATGTCTAGAAGTTACCAGAGATGGTTTCGTGCTCGAAAGAGAACTAGAACACAGGTGCTGCATGGCCGTCGTCAGCTCGTGTCGTGAGATGTTGGGTTAAGTCCCGCAACGAGCGCAACCCTTATCATTAGTTGCTACGCAAGGGCACTCTAATGAGACTGCCGGTGACAAACCGGAGGAAGGTGGGGATGACGTCAGGTCATCATGGCCCTTATGGGTAGGGCTACACACGTCATACAATGGCCGGTACAGAGGGCTGCCAACCCGCGAGGGGGAGCTAATCTCAGAAAACCGGTCGTAGTCCGGATCGCAGTCTGCAACTCGACTGCGTGAAGTCGGAATCGCTAGTAATCGCGGATCAGCTTGCCGCGGTGAATACGTTCCCGGGTCTTGTACACACCGCCCGTCACACCATGGGAGCGGGTTCTGCCAGAAGTAGTTAGCCTAACCGCAAGGAGGGCGATTACCACGGCAGGGTTCGTGACTGGGGTGAAGTCGTAACAAGGTAGCCGTATCGGAAGGTGCGGCTGGATCACCTCCTTTCTGGAAATTGCACTCAAATTCTTGCGCCCACGCTTATCGGCTGTAATTCACAACAGTGTGAAATGTGAGCCGGCAAATGCGTCCTGGCGCTGCCCAGGCCTTTGCGCTTCACTAAGAAGATTGCAGGGTCTGTAGCTCAGTTGGTTAGAGCACCGTCTTGATAAGGCGGGGGTCGTTGGTTCGAGACCAACCAGACCCACCAATATTCATTGGGGGATTAGCTCAGCTGGGAGAGCACCTGCTTTGCAAGCAGGGGGTCGTCGGTTCGATCCCGTCATCCTCCACCAATCACCACGATATTCATCGTTGACTCAAATGCCTGAACATGGGTGTTTGCGTCAGCGATTCGAAAGAATCGGCTGTTGTTCTTTAACAATTCGTAGAGTCGAAAATCAGAAGTTGCTGTCGGAAAGCGTCGCAAGACGCACCGTGCCGACAGTAACTGTTTTTGATTGCGTCAACAACAATTCAACTCGAAAGAGATTGAATTCGGCATAACGCGTAATACTCAAATATGAGTCCTTGACGACACTGCAGTCAGCGGTGTCAAAGTTATAGGGTCAAGTGACTAAGTGCATGTGGTGGATGCCTTGGCGATTACAGGCGACGAAGGACGTGATAGCCTGCGATAAGCTTCGGGGAGCTGGCAAATTAGCTTTGATCCGGAGATTTCCGAATGGGGAAACCCACCCGCAAGGGTATCGCATACTGAATACATAGGTATGCGAGGCGAACCGAGTGAACTGAAACATCTCAGTAGCTCGAGGAAAAGACATCAACCGAGATTCCGAAAGTAGTGGCGAGCGAAATCGGAAGAGCCTGCACGTTTTAGCATTCTTGATATCAGAACGGAATGGAAAGTCCGGCCATAGCGGGTGATAGCCCCGTATGAAAAATCTCGAGTGTGGAACTAGGCGTGCGACAAGTAGGGCGGGACACGTGTAATCCTGTCTGAATATGGGGGGACCATCCTCCAAGGCTAAATACTCGTAATCGACCGATAGTGAACTAGTACCGTGAGGGAAAGGCGAAAAGAACCCCGGGAGGGGAGTGAAATAGATCCTGAAACCGCATGCATACAAACAGTCGGAGCCTGGAAACGGGTGACGGCGTACCTTTTGTATAATGGGTCAGCGACTTACATTCAGTGGCAAGGTTAACCGAATAGGGAAGCCGTAGAGAAATCGAGTCCGAATAGGGCGTTCAGTCGCTGGGTGTAGACCCGAAACCAAGTGATCTATCCATGGCCAGGATGAAGGTGCCGTAACAGGTACTGGAGGTCCGAACCGACTAGTGTTGCAAAACTAGCGGATGAGCTGTGGATAGGGGTGAAAGGCTAAACAAACTTGGAAATAGCTGGTTCTCTCCGAAAACTATTTAGGTAGTGCCTCAAGTATTACCATCGGGGGTAGAGCACTGTTATGGCTAGGGGGTCATGGCGACTTACCAAACCATTGCAAACTCCGAATACCGATGAGTACAGCTTGGGAGACAGTGCACCGGGTGCTAACGTCCGGACACAAGAGGGAAACAACCCAGACCGCCAGCTAAGGTCCCCAAAATTGGCTAAGTGGGAAACGAAGTGGGAAGGCTAAAACAGTCAGGATGTTGGCTTAGAAGCAGCCATCATTTAAAGAAAGCGTAATAGCTCACTGATCGAGTCGTCCTGCGCGGAAGATGTAACGGGGCTAAGCCAGTTACCGAAGCTGCGGATGTGCAATTTATTGCACGTGGTAGGAGAGCGTTCTGTACGCCTGTGAAGGTGGCTTGTGAAGGCTGCTGGAGGTATCAGAAGTGCGAATGCTGACATGAGTAGCGTTAAAGGGGGTGAAAAGCCCCCTCGCCGAAAGCGCAAGGTTTCCTACGCAACGTTCATCGGCGTAGGGTGAGTCGGCCCCTAAGGCGAGGCAGAGATGCGTAGCTGATGGGAAACAGGTCAATATTCCTGTACCGATATGTAGTGCGATGTGGGGACGGAGAAGGTTAACTCAGCCGGGTGTTGGATGTCCCGGTTCAAGCGTGTAGTCGTATCCCTTAGGCAAATCCGGGGGAATTAGATGAGGCGTGATAACGAGGCGGCTTGCCGCTGAAGTGAGTGATACCCTGCTTCCAGGAAAAGCCACTAAGCTCCAGCTACATACGACCGTACCGCAAACCGACACTGGTGCGCGAGATGAGTATTCTAAGGCGCTTGAGAGAACTCTGGAGAAGGAACTCGGCAAATTGACACCGTAACTTCGGAAGAAGGTGTGCCTTTAGTAGGTGATCCATTTACTTGGTGAGCCCAATAAGGCCGCAGAGAATCGGTGGCTGCAACTGTTTATTAAAAACACAGCACTCTGCAAAGACGAAAGTCGACGTATAGGGTGTGACTCCTGCCCGGTGCTGGAAGATTAAATGATGGGGTGCAAGCTCTTGACTGAAGTCCCAGTAAACGGCGGCCGTAACTATAACGGTCCTAAGGTAGCGAAATTCCTTGTCGGGTAAGTTCCGACCTGCACGAATGGAGTAATGATGGCCACACTGTCTCCTCCAGAGACTCAGCGAAGTTGAAATGTTTGTGATGATGCAATCTCCCCGCGGAAAGACGGAAAGACCCCATGAACCTTTACTGTAGCTTTACATTGGACTTTGAACAGATCTGTGTAGGATAGGTGGGAGGCTTTGAAGCGGTGCCGCTAGGTGTCGTGGAGCCAACGTTGAAATACCACCCTGGTGTGTTTGAGGTTCTAACCTTGGCCCGTTATCCGGGTTGGGGACAGTGTATGGTGGGCAGTTTGACTGGGGCGGTCTCCTCCCAAAGCGTAACGGAGGAGTTCGAAGGTACGCTAGGCACGGTCGGAAATCGTGCTGATAGTGCATAGGCATAAGCGTGCTTGACTGCGAGACTGACAAGTCGAGCAGGTACGAAAGTAGGACTAAGTGATCCGGTGGTTCTGTATGGAAGGGCCATCGCTCAACGGATAAAAGGTACTCTGGGGATAACAGGCTGATACCGCCCAAGAGTTCATATCGACGGCGGTGTTTGGCACCTCGATGTCGGCTCATCTCATCCTGGGGCTGTAGCCGGTCCCAAGGGTATGGCTGTTCGCCATTTAAAGAGGTACGTGAGCTGGGTTTAAAACGTCGTGAGACAGTTTGGTCCCTATCTTCCGTGGGCGCTGCAAGATTGAGAGAGCCTGCTCCTAGTACGAGAGGACCGGAGTGGACGCACCTCTGGTGTATCGGTTGTCACGCCAGTGGCATCGCCGAGTAGCTAAGTGCGGAAGAGATAACCGCTGAAAGCATCTAAGCGGGAAACTCGTCTCAAGATAAGTCTTGCCGGGGCCTTGAGCCCCCTGAAGAGTCGTTCGAGACCAGGACGTTGATAGGCTGGGTGTGGAAGCGCAGTAATGCGTTAAGCTAACCAGTACTAATTGCTCGTGAGGCTTGACCCTATAACTTTGACTTGAAGTCAAAGACACGTTATGCCATAATCGTTGGCTGGCGTAATCAAGAACATTCTGATTGCAGTTGATCGCTGAACAAGCATCAACTGCCGACTCTGCGAATTGGCTGTCTTGCCAAARTCAAGACAGCGAACGGTTAAGCCTGATGACCATAGCGAGGTGGTCCCACTCCTTCCCATCCCGAACAGGACAGTGAAACGCCTCAGCGCCGATGATAGTGCGGGTTCCCGTGTGAAAGTAGGACATCGTCAGGCTATTAATTGCAAAGCCCTCGTCACGGCGTGACGAGGGCTTTTGCTATTTTCGGCCTCGATATTCATCGGCCGCAATTCCCCCATTTTGATATTGCATGCGCCAAGCATTTGCCTGATGTGCTGGTGCTCCCGCGTGATCTGGTGGCTGGGATGAGACTTCGTCCGCGCGTGCCGGCTGGGGACGACGGTCATCGGTTACCTGTTGCGGCACCGATTGCGTTCACCGCTCAGGCGCATCTGACTGCGTAGAACGACGCGGTTCCAGCGACAGAATGGCGAAGCCGCGGGAGTGGAGCAATCACCGCACCGGATTGGGCCGCCGTTCGCTGCCCGCCGGGCCGCCAAAAGGGCAGCCTGCGCCATCCCAACGACTTCGGTGGGTCGTGCGTTGGCGCGCAGAAGCGGCGTAGCAAGCTCCCGGAGCGTCAAGTGATCACCCATTGCGCGAATGGGTGACCTCTGCCCGCTCGATTGCCAGCGTCGACCGCGCACGTTCCGCGCCGGCAACTGTCGTGCCGACGCCTGGATGCGATGGACCTGGCCCCGTGGGCCGCGGCCCGTTGAGGTCACTTGTCGCGAAGTTCCCGCCGCAGAATCTTGCCGACGTTGGTCTTGGGCAGGTCCGTGCGGAACTCGATCACGCGAGGCCGCTTGTAGGCCGTGAAGTTTTCCTTGCAGTACTCGCCGAGTGCCGCCTCGGTGAGCGTGGGGTCGCGCCGCACGACGAACAGCTTCACGGCTTCACCGGACTTGGCGTCGGGCACGCCCACCGCCGCGCACTCCAGCACGCCGGGATGCAGCGCGACGACCTGCTCGATCTCGTTCGGGTACACGTTGAAGCCGGAGACGAGGATCATGTCCTTCTTGCGATCCACGATCTTGGTGAACCCGGCCTCGTCCATGATGCCGATGTCGCCCGACTTGAAGAAGCCGTCGGCGGTCATGGTCTTGGCGGTTTCGTCGGGGCGGTTCCAGTAGCCTGCCATCACCTGCGGACCGCGGATGCAGATCTCGCCAGCTTCACCATACGGTACGTCGTTGCCGTTGTCGTCGCGGATGACGATGTCGGTGGACGGCACCGGCAGGCCGATGCTGCCGGTGAACTCTTGCGCATCGAGTCGGTTCACGGTGGCGACGGGAGAGGTCTCCGAGAGCCCATACCCTTCGACCACCGGGCAGCCGGTGAGCTTGATCCACTTGTCCGCCGTGGCCTGTTGAACGGCCATGCCACCACCGTTCGAGATTACCAGTTCGGAGAAGTCGACCTGGGTGATGTCGGGCGCGTGGGCGAGTGCGTTGAAGAGCGTGTTGACGGCCGGGAACATGTTCACGCGGTGCTTCTTCAGCACCTTGACGAAACCGGGGATGTCGCGCGGGTTGGCGATCAGCAGGTTCATCATGCCGCGGCGTGCGCCCAGCATGTAGCAGGCCGTCAGCGCGAAGATGTGATACAGCGGCAGTGCGCACACGACAATGAGCTGCTTGTCGCCAATCTTGTTGAGCATGGGGGTGAACCACGCCTCGCTTTGCAGGATGTTGGCCACCACGTTGCGGTGGAGCAGCGTGGCGCCCTTCGACACGCCCGTGGTGCCGCCGGTGTACTGGAGGAAGGCCACGGTGTCGGGGGTGAGCGTGGGCCGCTTGAGCGGCAGGCCGCGCCCCTCGGACACGGCCGTGTTGAAACGGGTGACGGTGCGCCCGCCGCCCGTGGGCAGGTGGAACGGGGGCACCATCTTTCGTACGTGGCGCACGACGAAGTTCACCAGCACGCCCTTCACGCCAAGCATGTCGCCCATCGCGGCAAGCACGACGTGGCGGACGTTGGTGCGGGCCATCACCTGCTCGAGCGTGGCGGCGAAATTCTCCAGCACGATGATGGCCTCGGCGCCCGAGTCCTTCAGTTGGTGCTCCAGCTCACGTGCGGTGTACAGCGGGTTCACGTTGACCACCACCATGCCCGCGCGCAGGATGCCGGCGATGGCGATCATGTACTGCAGCACGTTCGGCATCATGATGGCCACGCGGGCACCGGGTGCGAGGCCCTTCGCCTGCAGCCAGGCGGCGAGCGCCTTGGAGCCCTGGTCGACGTCGCCGAACGTCATGACCTTGTCCATGCTTTCGGCTGCAGCGCGGCCCGCGTACTTCTGGAACGACTCCTCGAGCAGGTCGACGAGCGAGGCGTACGCCTTCGGGTCGATCTCCGCAGGAACGCCAGGCGGGTAACTCTTCAGCCAGGGTTTTTGCATGGGCAGGACTCCAATGGGCGATCACGTTGAAAAGTCCATGTTCGGAGGTTCAGGCCTCCGCAGCTACGGTAGTTGCACTAGCGAAGTAGGCGCTTGTGCCCTGAGTGCCGCTGCATCCGTCACGAACTCCGCGAAGCCAGCCGGCGCAAGAAAAAGCCCGGCCACCTTGCGGTGCCGGGCTGGCGGGGTTCGGTGGTGTCAGGTCACCAGTCGGCGTCACCACGCTTCGATTTGGTGGGCGGCACCGGGTCACCCATGTCGTCCTTGTCGGCACGGCGGCCCTTTGCAGCCGGGCGGTCCGTCGTGGCCACCTGGGCCGCCTTGCGGGTGATGGCTTCGCGCAGCAGCAGGCCGCCCTGCGGCACCTGGTCGATGGCGATGGCCACGGCCTCGAGGTGACCATACGACAGCGTGGGGGTGACACGGTCGATCACCACCTCGCAGCAAGGTGCCTCGGTGCGGCCCAGCGACTGGCCGGTCTGCGGATCGCGCAGTTCGGCGCCGAGTGCGACCACCTGGTAGCGGGCGCCGAGCTTCACCGCGTTGGCGCCCTGGCTCAGGATCACCGAGTTGCCGTCACGCGAGACGATGCTCACGGGGAAGCTGCTCGACATGATCGATGCCACCACCTGTTGCGCGATGCCCGCCTGCATTGACGACAGTGTCTTGTCGCTGTCGACGGACACGCCGAGCGTGGTGGGGGCAGTGGCTGGCATCTGGTCCTGCAGCGAGTTGGCCAGCAGCACCTGGCGCGTGGCCACGTTGACGAGCTTCTGGGACACAGCCCAGCCGCCCGAGTAGCTGACGAGCTCGCGATCGGTGGCGCGCAGCTCGCGGCTGTGGCGCACGTACCCGAGCGAACGGATGCGGCCGATCCAGATCAGGTCGGCGCTGAAGGCCTGGCCCAGCTTGCCGAACTGCGCGTTGGGTGTCTGGCCCGACTCGACCATGTCGAGCTCCTGCTGCACCTCGGCGTCGAACTCGCGGTCGAGCACGGCAAAGCGGCCGGACTGGGCGAGGGTTTCGAGGATCTTGCCGCGGATCTCCTGCGCCACCTGGGTGGCCGGCACGGAGCGGCCGCCCACGGTGAACGATTTGGCGTCGAAGCGGATGGGTGCCACGACGAGCTTGATCTTCCTGGCTTCCGCCTCCGGCGCGGTGTACTTGGCCACCTGGGCCTCGATCCACACCTTGTAGATGCCGCCGGCGTCAGGGCCTTCGGCGCTGTCGAGCTTGAAGCCGGTGATGGCGCCGCGGGTCTGCTGGCGCATCACGTCGGCAAAGCCGGTGGCGCGGATGTTGACCTCGCTGTACGGCGTGGCCGCATCCAGCGCGAACTTGTATTGCTCGGTGTTCAGGTTCACCGTGGTGCCGTTGACCTGCAGGATCGCGGTGCGGATGGCGTCATTCACGGCGGCGGAGAGCGACTTGCCCGCGCCGGGCGCCCGGGTGGCCTGTGTGCTGGTCTTGCCCACGTCGAGGCCGGCCACCATGGGAGGCGGCGGTGGTGGCACGGGGGCCACTACCGCCGAGGCCGGGGTCACCACCGCGGCCGGTGCGCTGGCCGCCACGGGGGCTGCGGCCGGGGTGACCGTCTGGTCACATGCACCGAGCACCAGGCACGCGGAGGCGAACATCAGGGTGTGAAATTTCATCGACGAATCGCTCCGCGGGACTGGGGGACGGTGAACGGGATCAGAGTGCCGCGGTGGCGTCAGCCGGCACGGGGATGTCGTTGCTCTTCGCGTAGCTGACGGCGGTGTTGAGCGTGCTCGACAGGTTCTTCACGTGGCCCGGCGTGCTGCCGACGATGTAGCGGCCCGCGTTGAGCTTGCTGGCGGCACCCAGGGCGCCGGCCACGCCGCCGCCGGTGAGCGAGCTCTGGAAAGAGGCGATGGGGCCCTTCAGCGTGGCGTACTTCGCGATGCCGCGGCCGAGCGAGCCCAGGCCTTCGCTGAACTTCTTCTTGCCGGCGGCGTCGAGCTTGACGTTGCCGTCCTTCAGCTTCGCCTGGATTTCCTGCGACGCTTCGCTTTGCATCGTTTCCGACGCCTCGAGGTTTTCCTTCGTGGCACCGGCGCCGAGCGCATCGCTCGTGGCTTGCAGCTGGGCGGCGCGGTCCTTCAGGCCCACGGCGTCGGCCATCTTGGCCTGGGCGGTCAGCACTTCCTTGTCGGCTCCGACGTAGGCGCGAACCAGCTGGTCTTGCTGGGCAGCGGCGTCACCGCCACCGGACGAACTGGAGCCGCCGCCGAGCGACGGGATCTTCGGCAGTTGGGCGATGGACACGGCCGGGGCCAGGAACAAGGCGGTGATGGCGATGGCGACGGTTTTCTTGGCGATCATGGGGAGAAGCTCCTTCAGTGCGAACAGGGTGTGCAAAAGAGAGGCGGGACGGTGCGGATCAGCGCACACCCACGTTGTTGATCTGGCTCACGAGTTCACGGGCGGCGTTCTCGGCGGCCAGCTTGAGCGCGTTGGTCTGCGCCACGGCTTCCGTGGGGCCGGTGCCGGCGAACTGGACCGGACCCACCGAGGACACGACACGCGGGAAACGCGAGTTCAGGTCGAGGATCTTGCCCGAAACGGTCACGTACACGCGCACGAGGCCGGTCGCCGGATCGGCGTCCTTCGTGCCCACGTCGAGCGTGCCGAGCGCGAGGTACGGAATTTCGGCGTTCTTCAGGCCTTGGGCGGTGTTGCGCAGGGTCTCGGGGCTCAGGTCGTTGCCGGTTTCGTAGTCGCGTTCGATCGACTTCACGCTCAGCAGGCCCTTCGATTGCGGCTCGACGTAGGCGGCTTCCACCACGTCGAAGCCGGCCTTGGCGAAGATGCCGGTGAATTGCGCGTTCAGGCTTTGCGCGGGGATCAGGCGCCACGTGCTGTCGTCGGACTTCTGGGTGGAGCTGCCGCCGGTTTCGGTGGTGATGGAGCGGCTGGCCGATGCGTTCACGGAACGGTCCACGGCGGTGTTGGTCTTCACGCCGCCACGGCCGACGCGTTCGGATTCGGCGGTCTTTTCGCGGGCTTGCAGGCTGCCGGAGGCTTCACCACGCACTTCGGCGCGTTGCACGACACGGGCGTCGTAGCTCTTCACGGACGCCACCTGGCGCGCCATGAAGACGAAGGTCAGCGGCGACTTGTTGCCTGCCGGCGTGGCGCCGATGGCCGAGTTGGCCTTCAGCGTGTTGCGCAGGCGCGCGACGTTCAGTTCGATGCGGACGACGGCGTTGTACTGCTTCTTGTCCGGCATGTCCTGGTCGCTGATCAGCGTGGCGCTGAGCACGAACTTGTCGAGGTTCTCGAGGACCTTGTCGCGCACGTTGTCGAAGTTGGCGCTCTCGGAGTCGCCGCTTTCGGCGTAGTAGCGTTCGACGGCCTTGACCTGGGCTTCGCGGAACGCCTTGGTCTTGTCTTCGGGCGTGAGCTTCTTGGCGTAGGTGATGGTCGCCGAGCCCTTGGCGTTTTCGACCTGTGCCAGCGCGATCTGCGTGCTGAAGGCCAGCAGCGCGAGCAGGAGGGTGCGGATTACTTGCATGATTGGAGTACCGTCTTGGTGGCAGAAATTTGAGCGTTGAGGTCGGAGGTGGGGGTGGCAGCGGACTTGATCCACGGATCGTCCTTGCCGCCGAGCACCGCGGTGAGCTTGCCGAACAGGCCGCGCACGGAGTCTGAGTACGCGGGGAAATCGTCGATCTCGCTCTGGGTGGCGGGCACGAGCTTGACTTCGCCGTTCTTGAACTTCGAGTCGAGGTAGGCGCGGCCGGACACGGGCTCGATGAGCTTCAGGTCCACGTAGGTGCCGTAGATGTAGCTGGCGCCGGCGGCGGATTCACCGCTCTTGATGCGCTTGAAGCCGGTCAGGTCCACCGAAAACGCGTAGTCGGCCTCCGGGATCTTCAGGTTGAACACGGTGCCGTCGGCAAACCGCATGGCCATCGAGTTGCCGATGGCGTAACCCTTCGCGTAAGGCAGCACCGGTGTGCCGGTGCGGCTGGCGATCATCTCGCTCAGCTGGTCGGCGAGCCACGTCTCGGCGGTGTTGGGCGTGCCCTTCAGTGCTTCGGGCAGTTCGTTGCGGGCTTCCGGCGAGATGGTGACCTTGTTGACCTGCAGGAAGCGCGGCACGGTCTCGGGCAGCGTGGCCGCGGCCATCTGGTTGGCGAAACGCTGCACCAGGCCCGCCTTCTGGCCGTCACCGAGGAACAGCTTGCGCACGCGGTCGTCGAGTTCCTCGTCGGACGGCGGGGCGCCGAGCACGTCGAGGTAGGCGGCCGTGATCGGGTACGAACGCAGCACCGTCATCGACTTGAAGTCGAAGAACAGCGCCTGCCCGCGCAGGTTCACGAACAGCTTGTAGGCCCGGCCGAAGCGTTCGTACGACACGGTTTCGCTGGTCATCACGAGCGACACGGCAATGGCCTGGTCGCGGCCCTTCAGCTGGGCGAGTTCACCCTGCTGGACCGTGAAGTTGCCGATCTTGGTGTTGGTGAGCGTCTGGCCGATGACCTTGTCGATCGACGTGTTCTGCTCGGCCATCTGCTTGGCGAACCGCTGCGTGTACGGGAACCGCGACGCGATGGATTGGTAGTCGCCGGAGTAAGAGAACCCGGCGAGTGACACGGTGGCTGCGGCGTAGGCGGGCAGGCCGACGAACGCGAGCAAGGTGAACAAGATCTGCCTCAAGGCGATGTCCTTCGGGGAGTGGAAAGTGACGCGAGATAAAGGCCCGCGAGACGGGGCTGTACAGCGGGCTGGAAGGCCCATCGGGGCGGAATTCTCCCATGGCACATGGCATCCGAAAGGCGCCTGAGTGCGGGGGGGAAGCCCCCTCTTTTTGTAATCAGTTGTATTTTCCGTGACACGTGGAGGCCACTGCTAGCATCGTTGCCATGCTGGCGCGCCTTCAACGTTTCGTGACCCTCGGCCTGATCGCGTTCGCGGTGGCATGGGGCGGCCTGGCCCTGGTGCTGGGGCACCCCGGCTGGGCCGCCGGTGGCGTGCTGGTGGTGGTGGGCGGCTACCTCGCGTTCATGGCGCTCGAGTTCGTGGTGGCCGCATGGCAACACAAGGACGACCCTGCACCCCGCGCCACCGTGGGCCAGCTGGTGCGTGCCTGGTGGGGTGAGGTGACCACGTCGCCGCGCGTGTTCTGCTGGTCGCAGCCGTTCCGGTCCAACGTGTGGCCCGACCACCTGCCACCCGGTGTGGGCACGCGGGGCGTGGTGCTGGTGCACGGGTTCGTCTGCAACCGCGGTTTCTGGAACACCTGGCTGCCACAGTTGCGCGCGCGCGGCGTGCCCCACGTGGCGGTCAACCTCGAGCCGGTGTTCGGCGGGATCCGCGACTACGCTGCAGCGGTGGGTGAGGCGGTGGCCCGTGTCGAGGCGGCCACCGGACTGCCGCCCGTGGTGGTGGCCCACAGCATGGGTGGGCTGGTGGTGCGCGCGTGGCTGGCGGGCGGGGAGGGGGCCGTGCACCGTGTCATCACGATCGGCACGCCCCACCACGGCACCTGGGCCGCGCGGTTCAGCAAGGCGTCGAATGCCCGCGACATGCAACACCAGAGCGGTTTGCTCGCGTTCCTCGAGTCGAAGGAGTCGGCCGAGACTCGGGGCCGTTTCACGTGTTTCTACAGCCACTGCGACAACATCGTGTTCCCGCCGTCGACGGCGACGCTGGAGGGGGCCGACAACCGGCACGTGCAAGGCGTGGCGCATGTGCATCTCGTGGATCAGCCGGTCGTGTTCGATGAAACCCTGCGCTGGGTGGCGAGGGGTTCCTGATGGGGACGGGGCTGTGTCTTCACGCCGGCCAGTGTCCGGCGGCGGGTGATGGGCGGGCAATCACACTGAAGGGGGGCGCGTGCGGGCTTGCAACGGTTCACGCCTCCACGTTGTGAACGAATTCCAGTGCGGCGTCGTGAGACAGGTTGAGCAGCCGGGCCACGTCGGCGATGTCGTCGGGGATGGCTGGGTTGTCCCACCCGTTGGCGCTGTGGCGTGCCAGGCGGATCGCGAGCACCACGTTCTGCACGCTGGCGTGTTGCGCCTGCTTGTCGTCGGTGATGCGGATCAGCAGGTCGGGCAATCGCCACGCCTTCATCAGCGTGCGTTGCAGGTCGCCGAGTTCGATGTTCAGCACGGCCCGTTGCGCGGCATTCGAACGCAGCGACGGTGACGCCTGCTGGGCCGCGCGGATGCGCAGCGCGAGGTGGGGTGCGTGGCACCACAGCAGCATTTCGGCGAAATCGTGCAGCAGCGCGGCCTCGTGGATCACGGCGGCGTCCAGGTCGGTGCGGTGCACCGCGAAGGCAAACGCGAAGCGGGCCGCACGGTGTGCGCGGCGGAGCACGTCGCGCACGCCTTCGAGGGCGGCCGGGATGGGGGTCAGGCGGTCTTCCACCGCGGGCTGCGGACCGAAGGCCTGGAAGAACGGCGAGATGCCCATCATCACCACCGCGGCCGTCACCGTCTCGACGTCGGTGACCCGGCGCTCCGGGCGGTGCGTGGCCGCGAACGCGAGGATCTTCAGCGTCATCAGCGGGTCGTCGGCCACCATCTCGCCGATCAGGTTGGCGTCGACGTCATCCTCGTTCGCCCGCATGGCCTCCAGCGCATCGGCTGAATTGCCGAGCACCGGGATCTCGGCCTGCCGGAACCAGGTGGTCCAGGTGTCGAGGTCGGGCAGCGGCTGGTTGAGCGGCACGAAGGCGTTCACGGGTTCCTCACGGACAGGGATGTTCCCCTGGGTATCGGCATGCGCTTGTGGATCTTGAGCCCCCCAACGTCGCTTCGCTCCTGCCGCCCGAGGGGGCGCCCGCGGTCGCCCGGGGGACCCGGGCTCGGCGGTAGCTTGATCTGGCGCTTGCTTCGCTTGCTTCAACTCACGGCTTGACCAGGGCCGCCTTCGTGTCGACACCCACCTTGCGGTTGACGAACTGCAGCGTGGCCACCTTCGACAGGTCGACTTCACCCGGCTTGTAGAGGCCGGCTTTGACCATCTGCGCGTAAAAGTCCTGGATGCGGGCGGCGTTCATGGCGCCGATGCCGTTTTGCAGCGCCTCGCCCGAGTCCACGATGCCTTGCTGTTTCATCAGGGCCACCGACGCCTCGAGTTCCTCGACCGTCATCTCGGGGTTGTCCTTGAGCATCAGCGCGTTGGCCGCGCGGCGGTCGCCGTACAGGTACTTGACCCAGCCGATCGCGGAGGCGTCGACAAACCGTTTCACGAGGTCGGGTTTGTCGCGCACGGTGTCCGTGCGGGCCTCGATGACGGTGGAGTAGGTGCTGAAGCCGTGGTCGGCCAGCAAGTGCACGACCGGCTTGAACTTGCCCTGGTTCTGCACATAGATGGGTTCGGCCACGGAGTACCCCTGCTGGATGGCCTTCGGGTTCGCGAGGAACGGCGCGAGGTTGTAGTTGTAGGGTTTCAGGGCCTCGTCGCGGAAGCCGTGCGTGACCTTGAGCCATTGCCACCAGCTGAACTGGCCGTCTTTCGCGATCAGCGCCACCGGCGCCTTCTTCAGCGCTTCGAAGCTGTCGTAGCCCTGGCCCGGATGGGCGATCAGGGCCTGCGGGTCCTTCTGGAACATCGCGGCCACCACCACGGTGGGCACGCCGTTTTTCACGTTGTCGAAGCTGTGCAGCAGGTTGCCGGTCATCAGGAAATCAATGCGGCCGGCGGGCAGCAGCGGGCGGTTGTTCACCTGCGGGCCGCCGGGCACGAGTTTCACGTCGAGCCCGTGTTGCCGGTAGGTGCCGTCGGCGATGGCCTGGTAGAAGCCACCGTGGGCGGCCTGGGCCTTCCAGTTGGTGGCGAAGGTGACCTGGTCGTTGGCGTGGGCCGCGCCGGCGATGGCGGCCAGTGCGGCCAGGGTCAAGCGGGACAGGAACGTCATGCGGGGCTCCAGGGGTCAGGGTTCGGTGCGGGGCATCTCGGAGGCGTGCCAGTGGCCGAGCAGCGCGCGCGCGAGGCGGTCGAACAGCCAGAAGATCGCCACGCCGGTCAACACCAGCAGCACCAGCGCGGCGAACATCTTGGGTGTTTCCGTGCGGAAGCTGGCCTCGAGGATGCGCGAGGCCAGCCCGGTTTCGCGGCCGGCCGCTCCGGCCACCATCTCGGCCGTGACCGCGCCGATCAGGCTCAGCCCGCCGGAGATTTTCAACCCGGCGGCGAAGTACGGCAAGGCGGTGGGCACCAGCAGCAACCGCAGCCGCTGCCAGGGGGTGGCGCGGTACAGGCGGAACAGGTCGCGGTGGCCGGCGTCCGCGGCCCGCAACCCGATGACCGTGTTCGACAGGATCGGGAAAAACGCGACGATCCAGGTGCACAGCAGCAATGCGGCCGTGGTGCTTTCCACGTAGATCAGGATCAGCGGGGCCACCGCCACCACCGGGGTGACCTGCAGCATCACGGCCACCGGCAGGAAGGCCCGCTCGAGCGGGCGCGACAACGCGAACACGGACGCGATCAGCACGCCACCGGCCACCGCGAGGGCCAGTGCGCCGAACGTCACCTTCAGCGTGAACCACCAGCTGCCCGCCAGCGACCCCCCGTTGGCCCACAGGGTCTGCGCCACCAGGGACGGGGCGGGCAGCGTGTAGTGGGGAATCCCGGCGAGCCGCACGAGCAGCTCCCAGCCGGCCACGAGGCCCACGAGCACCGCCGCCGGCAACAGCCGGTCGACCACCGCGCGGGCGCTCACGCCGCGCTGCCGGCCATGGCCGCCTCCAGCGAGGCCGACAGTTGCTGGCAGGCGTCCGCATACCGGGCCGACGTTCGGAACGCGGGCGTTCTCGGATAGGGCTCGCCGATCGCCATCGCGTCGACCACCCGGCCCGGCCGGGCGCCCATCACGATCACCCGCTGGCTGAGGAACACCGCCTCGAACACACTGTGTGTGACGAACATCACGGCCATGGGCGCGGCCAACCAGCCCGCGAGCAGGTCGGTGTTCAGGCGCTGGCGGGTGATTTCGTCGAGCGCGGCAAACGGTTCGTCCATCAGCAGCACCTGCGGGTCGGTCACGCGGGCCCGTGCGATGGCCGCACGCATCTTCATGCCACCCGACAGTGCCGCGGGGTAGGCCCGGGCGAAGTCGGCCAGGCCCATCTGCGCGAGCAGCGCCTCGATGCGCGGGGCTGCGGCTTCGCGGGAGGTCCCGGCCAGCCGGAGCGGCAGCCACACGTTGTCGAACACATCGGCCCACGGCAGCAGCGTGGCGTCCTGGAAGACGAACGCGGTGCGGGCGTGAGCGGGCGCGCGCCACGCGGGGGCATCGACCTGGCCGGCCGAGGGGGTGTCGAGGCCCGCCACCAGGCGCAGCACAGTGCTCTTGCCACACCCGGACGGGCCGAGGATGGACACGAATTCGCCGGGCGCCACGGCCAGCGAAACCGACTGCAGCGCCCGCGTGCCGGACGCAAAGGTCTTGTCCACGTGGGTCAGTGAGATCAGGGCATCGGGCATGCCGGGAGTGTGCCGCAAGCCGGGGTGATCGCCGGGCTGGGGGACAATTGCGCCCTTTCCCTTCTACCCATCGAACGAGTCCCACCATGAGCATCACTCTCGGAACACCGCTGTCGCCGTCGGCCGTCAAGGTCATGCTGCTGGGCAGCGGCGAGCTCGGCAAGGAAGTGCTGATCGCGCTGCAGCGTCTGGGGGTCGAGACCATCGCGGTCGACCGCTATGAAAACGCCCCGGGCCAGCAGGTCGCGCACCACGCCCGCACCATCACGATGAGCGACCCGGCCCAGCTGCGCGCGCTGATCGAGGCCGAGCGGCCCGACTTGGTGGTGCCCGAGATCGAGGCCATCGCCACGCCGATGCTCGAGCAGCTCGAGGCCGAAGGCGTGGTCCGCGTGATCCCCACCGCCCGTGCCGCCCGCCTCACGATGGACCGTGAAGGCATCCGCCGCCTGGCCGCCGAGACGCTGGGCCTGCCCACCAGCCCGTATGTGTTCTGCGATTCGCTGGCCGAGCTGCAGGCGGCGATCGACACCAAGATCGGGTACCCGTGTGTGGTGAAGCCAGTGATGAGCAGCTCGGGCAAGGGCCAGAGCAAGATCGACGGCCCGGCCGACGTGCAGAAGGCCTGGGACTTCGCGATGGCCGGCGGGCGCGTGAGCCACGGCCGCGTGATCGTCGAGGGGTTCATCGACTTCGACTACGAGATCACCCAGCTGACCGTGCGCGCCGCCGGCACCGACGGCGAGACCGAAACGCATTTCTGCGACCCGATCGGCCACGTGCAGGTCAAGGGCGACTACGTCGAGAGCTGGCAGCCGCACCCGATGAACCCGGCCGCGCTGCAGCGCTCGCGCGAGATCTCGAAGGCCGTCACCGACAACCTCGGTGGCCGTGGCGTGTTCGGCGTGGAGTTGTTCGTCAAGGGCGACCAGGTGTGGTTCAGCGAGGTCAGCCCGCGCCCGCACGACACCGGCATGGTGACGATGGCCACGCAGTGGCAGAACGAGTTCGAGCTGCACGCCCGCGCCATCCTCGGCCTGCCGGTCAGCACCGCGCTGAAGAGCCCGGGCGCAAGTGCAGTCATTTACGGGGGTGTCGAGGCGACCGGAATTGCCTACGATGGTGTTGACGAAGCCCTGCGAGTGCCCCAGACGGAACTCCGGCTGTTCGGCAAACCCGAGAGCTTCGAGAAGCGCCGCATGGGTGTGGCGCTGGCGTACGACAACGACGTGGAAGTGGCCCGTACCCGGGCCAAGGAAGCCGCGTCGAAGGTGCGCCCGCGCCGGGCCTGAAGCGCACGCGGCATGCAGGAGGACGGGGCATGGAGCCTTGTCCTACATGCGGTCGATGGTGCTGCCGATAGCGGTCAACAGAGGAGGGAGCGATATTTCAGTCACGGTCTCGCGCTTCGCGATGCGGGCGCTGGGCTTCCCCGGGTTTCATACTCGAGCCATCTGTCCGCGAGGTCACCATGAACACCATGCTGGCGCAACGTCTGCCCACCAGCCTTCTCTCGAAGGCTCACCGGGCGGGCTTGGCCGCCAGCACCCTGGTGGCGGTGCTCGGCGTGTTCGGTGCCGGCGCGGCCCGGGCCCAGGCCAGCGCCGTCATTCCTGCCGTCGGCAATGCGGCGTCCGCCGACACGATGAATTCGCTGTTGGGGCGCATCGCCCCGGCCGTCACCCCTTCCGCTCCCCCGAAGATCACCGTCGAACGCGCCCACGTTGCGGACAGCGAACGGGCCCTGGCCGGCAACCACGGGTTGGACGCCTATGGCCGGCCCCTCTCGCACATGGGGGGCGTGACCTACCGCTGGTGGGTCACCCGCGGCGCCTCGAACTTCGGGGTCGGCTTCGGCACCTTCGGCTACGTCGTGCCGTCACCCGAAGCGGGCGGCCCCCAGACCCTCGCCTATGGCAGTTCCGTGCTGATGGTGGGATACCGGCTCCAGGTGAATCCCCGGTCCACGCTGTTTGCCGATGCGTTCGGTGCCCGGCGCTTCGATGCCGACACGACGGACCGCATCAGCACCAAGGTGGGGGTGGAATGGAAGGCCCGCAGCAACAAGTTCGGGCTTGACGGAGCGTCGCGCAGCCTTGCGTTCCAGCTGGATTCGGGCTACCGGATGTCGCTGAAGGTGCGACGAAACGGCATCGGGGTCTACGTCAAGGGGCAGTTTTGAGGGCTCCTGGGGCCGACCTGCCCCCGTAGGGGCTCAGGGAACCTGGGGCGGCCCGGCGTTTTCATGAGCGCGTTGCCGCGCCAGAGTTCCGTGCCCGTGCGACCACTTTGTCACGCGACGCCGGTTTCCTGGGGCACTGAAGCCGCCGTACGAGGGTTCCCGCTGTTACTGTTCGCCCATGCGTTTTTGTCGGCCCGGCGGGTCCGGGGCGCGGCAACGACAAGGGGCGCTCGGATGAGTCTGGCTTGGTGGGTCTCGGCGTGCTCGGCCGCGGGGCTCGGGATGATCGTGGGGGGTGTCGCTGCATGGCAGGTGTGCGCACGCCGCGCCGAACAGCGCCGGCGCAAGTTCGTTGCCGCCACCCGGCAACAGTACGCCACGGGCACCCAAGGCCTTCGCGCCACCAATGTTCGCCTGCAAACGGCGCTCGACCAGGAAAAGCTGGCCATCCAGACCCGTTTGTCCGCGTCAGCCGCCGAGCACCGTGCCGCGTTGAGCCGTATGGAAGTGCAACTCCAGTTCGCCTACGCCGAGATCGATCGCCTGCAGGCACCGGGGCGGCCGGGTGCCTTGGCCGAAGGGGGCGATGTGCACGGGTTTGCACTGACTCGGCCTTTTCCGCGCTGACATGCTGTTTCGAACACACCGTTTTGGGGGCCCCGAACACGCGTCGTCGATGCAAGGGGCTTTCGTAGAATCTCGACTTGGAGCAATCGGGTGAAAAAAGCGAGGGCTGCGAGCGTCGCGGCCCCATCAGGGACAAGGGGCTTGCCGCGCCCGAGACGCGCATCCGAAACGCCCGTCCACCCGAGCAACGTGTGAACCTCGAATTTTCAATCCCCTCATGGGCCGCCTGCGGCCCCGGCCTGGCAACGGCTGACCAGTGGCGCGCGTGGTCGGCCGATCCGGCCGTGCCCGCTGGCGAGCCGCAGCCGGCGCTGGCCCAGGTGCCGCCCATGGTGCGGCGGCGGTTGAACACGCTTGGCCGCACGGCGCTGCAGGTCGCGTTCGACCTGCACACGCCCGCCCCGGAGGTGCCGGTCGTCTTCGCCTCCCGCTACGGCGACGCGTCCAGGTCGCTGGCGCTGCTGGCCGAATTGGTCCGCCGGGAGCCGCTGTCGCCCACGGCATTCGGGTTGTCAGTGCACAACGCCATTGGTGCCATGTACTCGCTGATCCGCGGCGATCACGCCAATTACGTGTCGGTCGCGGCGGGGCCGGGCACGGCCGCGGCCGGCGTCGTCGAGGCCGCGGGCCTGCTGGCCGATGGCGCGCCCGAGGTGTTGGTGGTCTTCTGCGACGCTCCGCTGCCCGACGGTTACGTCACGTTCGAGGACGGCCCCGCCACGATGTATGCCTGGGCCTGGCGGGTCACCGCCCCTGTGCCCGGGCAGGTGCGCTACACGCTGGCGGCCACGCCGGCCCACGACGCGCCCGCGCCCGATCACCCCCAGCTGCCCTACGGACTCGACCTGATGCGGTTCGTTGCCGCCGACGCCCCGCGCCTGCAGCGTGTGGCCGGCGGCACCACCTGGACCTGGCAGCGCCATCATGCGTGACCGCCTTGACCAACTCTGGCGCATCGTCGGCACCGGCGTGTGTTTCTCGGCCTTCGGCATCGGAGGGCTGATCCTGCGCGTGGTGGTGTTCCCGCTCGTGCGCCTGTTCACGCCCGACCCCGAGAAGCGGGCGGTGCGTGTGAAGGCCATCATCCGCGGCACGTTCCGGGTGTTCGTCGCCATGATGTGCCGGGTGGGGGTGCTGAGCATCGAGGTGCGTGGTCTCCACAAGCTCCAGCGCCGCGAGGGCCGGCTGATCGTGGCCAACCACCCTTCGTTGGTGGACGTGGTGTTCCTGGTCTCCCTCGTCGAGCGCGCCGACTGCATCGTCAAGGCATCGCTTGCGCGCAATCCATTCACGCGCGGCCCGGTCATGGCCGCCGGATTCATCTGCAACGACACCGGTTCGGGCCTCGTCGACGACTGCGTCGCATCGCTGCGCCGCGGCAACAACCTGATCATCTTCCCCGAAGGCTCCCGCACCCCGCTCGACGGCGTGCTGCCGCTGCAGCGGGGCGCAGCCAACATCGCGGTACGTGGCGAGGTGGACATCACCCCCGTGCGCATCCGCTGCCATCCCCCCATGCTGACCAAGGGCACGCCGTGGTACTGCGTGCCTCCCCGGCGCGGTCACTTCGTCATCGAGGTTTGCGACGACATCCCGGTGGCTCCGTTCCTCGAGGCGCGCTCTGCCGCCATCGCGACGCGCCAGCTCACCGCCCACCTGACCGATTATTTTTCCCTGGAGATTTGCCGTGCTGCCACTTGAACTGGAGATCAAGGAGTTGATCATTTCCTCGCTTGCGCTGGAAGACATCCGCCCCGACAACATCGACGCGGACGCCGCGTTGTTCGTGGAAGGCCTTGGCCTCGACTCCATCGATGCCCTGGAGCTGGGCCTGGCGCTGCAAAAGCGCTACGGTGTGCACATGTCTGCCGATTCGGCCGAGACGCGCAAGCACTTCGCCAGTGTCAAGGCGCTGGCGGCCTTCGTGTCCGCGAACCGCAAGCCCGTCGCCCCGACCTGATCCTTTTGCCGCTTTACGCGTTGTAGCCATGACCAAAGACGACATCTTCCAACGGATCGTCACCATCCTTCACGAGACGTTCGACATCGCGCCCGATCGCATCTCGCCGTCGTCGTCCCTGAAGGACGACCTCGACATCGACAGCATCGACGCGGTCGACCTGATCGTGCAGCTCAAGCCGATCGTGGGGAAGCGCCTGCAGCCTGACGCCTTCAAGTCCGTGCGCACCGTGCAGGACATCGTCGACGCGTTGCACACGCTCATGCACGATTCCGCAGCCTGAGAGACTTTCCTTCCGAACCATCCCGATGTCCGTCCGCCCGTTGACCGTGCTGGTGGGCGCGGTCACGCTCGCTTATCCCTTCCTGGTGTACGCCGGCGTGTCGCGCCTGCAGCCGCAGTGGCTTGCCTTGCTGCTTGGCGGCATGGCGCTGCTGCGCGCGTTCGCCTCTCGCACCGCGTTCTGGTGGGCCGCGGCGGCCGGCGCCGGGGTGCTGGCCGCCCTCGGGTTTGCCGGCAACTCGCTGATGCCGCTCAAGCTGTACCCATTGCTGGTCAGTTCGGTGATGTTCATCGTGTTCGCGGTGAGCCTCGTGCGCGGGCCCTCGGCCATCGAGCGCATCGCACGCCTGGCTGAACCCGACCTGCCGCCCGAGGGCGTGGTCTACACCCGCCGGGTCACCCAGGTCTGGTGCGGCTTTTTTGTCGTCAACGGCCTGATCTCGCTCGCCACCGCGTTGTGGGGCTCGAACGAGGTCTGGGCGCTCTACAACGGGCTCATCAGCTACGGCCTGATGGGGCTGCTGTTCGCAGGCGAATGGTTGGTGCGGCGCCGCGTGCGTGCGCGCCTTGACGCCAAGGTGGCCCATGGCTGAGTGGCTTCCGCTGACTGAGGTGGTGTCTCGCCCCGGCCTGGCCGACCGGCCAGTCGCGCGAGTGCGGGGGGCGGTGCTCGGGCGCCCCGCGTTCGTCGCTGGCGTGCAGGCCTGGCGTGCGGCGTTTGCCGCGGTGCCCGGCGAGCGTGTCGCGCTGTACTTCGAAGACACCTTCGTGTTCGCCTGCGCGCTCTTCGGCGCGTGGCACGCGGGCAAACACGTGAGCCTGCCGGGTGACACGCAGGCGGCCACGCTGGCGCGCCTGCTGCCCACGGTCGATGCCTGCGCCGGCGACCTGCCCGGGGCCTTGCTGCCCCGGCCCGACGCACCGCACGTGCCCCTCGCCCCGCTTGACCCCTGGCGCACCGGCCTGGCCGTGCACACATCGGGGTCCAGCGGCGAACCGCTCTCCATCGCGAAGGCCCTGGCACAGCTCGACGCCGAGATGCACACGCTGCAGGCTGCTTTCGGCGCGTTGCTTGACGCCTGCGGCCCGGCCCGGGTGTTCGCCACCGTGTCGCACCAGCACATCTACGGCCTGCTGTTCCACGCGCTGTGGCCGCTGGCCGCCGGCCGCGTGCTGGAAGCCGAACGGCTGCCTTACCCCGAGACCATGGCCGACCAGCTCGGCGACGGTCCGGCGGTGCTGATCACGAGCCCCGCCCACCTGAAGCGCTTGCCCGACACGCTGGACTGGGCCGCGGCCCGTGCTGGCCTGGTGGCGGTGTTTTCGTCGGGCGGCCCGCTGTCACCCGAGGCCGCCGCCTCGTCGCTGGTGCTGCTGGGCCGGTCGCCCATCGAGGTGTTCGGCAGTTCCGAAACCGGTGGCATCGCGTGGCGCCAGCGTGCCGTCCACGGCGACCGCTGGACAGCGTTGCCCGGCATCCAGTGGCGGGCCGATGGAGACGGCCACCTGGCCGTGCAGTCGGGCCACTTGCCCGACGCCCACTGGTACAACACCGCCGACCTGGTCGAGCCCGACGGCGACGGCTTCGTGCTGCGCGGCCGCGCTGACCGCATCGTCAAGATCGAGGAAAAGCGGGTGTCACTCACGGCCATGGAGCAGGCCCTGCTGGCCGGTGGTGACCTGGCCGAGGCCCGTGTCATCGCATTGCCCGGTGACCGCCCACGGCTGGCGGTGGTCGGTGTGCCTACGGCCGCCGGCCGTGTCCGGCTCGACCAAGGCAAGCGGGTGCTGAACGACCACCTGCGCGAGCAACTGCTGCAAGTGGTGGAACGGGTCGCGTTGCCGCGCCGCTTCCGCTATGTCGACCACCTGCCCACCAACGCCCAGGGCAAGACGCCCTTGGCCACGCTGCAGGCGCTGTTCCGCGCCACGCAGCCGGTGCCCGACTGGCAACTGCGCGAGGCACTGAAGGCCGTGGCACGGCTCGACGTGCACGCCGACCTGCTGCCGTTCGAGGGGCACTTCCCCGGCACGCCGTTGCTGCCCGGTGTGGTGCAGATCGACTGGGCCGTGGACTTCGGCCGCCAGTGTTTCCCGGTGCCGCGCCGCTTCCTGCGGCTTGACGCGCTGAAGTTCCAGCGCCCCGTGTTGCCTGGCATGCAGGTCGACCTCACGCTCACTTGGCGTCCCGCCGACCGGGTGCTCGGCTTTTCCTATGTGTCGGAGGAGGGCACCCACGCATCCGGTTCGGTCGTGTTCGGAGCCGATGACGATGCGTGAACCCGGCACCTTCCTGCCAGTGGTCGTGATCCCTGTCTACAACCACCCCGGCACCATCGGCGCCATGGTGGCGGCCGTGCGTGGCCACGGCTTGCCCTGCATCCTGGTCGACGACGGCAGCGAACCGGGCTGCGCCGCCGTGCTCGATGCACTGGCCGCGGCCGGCGGTGGGGTGTCGCTGATGCGGTTGCCCGTCAACCAGGGCAAGGGCGGGGCCATGATGGCCGGCCTGCGCGAGGCGCAGCGGCGCGGCCACACCCACGCCCTCCAGATCGACGCCGATGGCCAGCACGACCCGCGCGACATCCCGAAGTTCCTGGCCACGGCGCGCGCGAGGGTGACGGAACTCGTGTGCGGCACGCCCGTGTACGACGCGTCGATTCCGAAAGGGCGGCTCTACGGCCGCTACCTCACGCACGTGTGGGTCTGGATCAACACGCTGTCGTTCGAGATCCGCGATTCCATGTGCGGCTTCCGCGTGTACCCGCTCGATGCCACGGTGGCGGTGCTCGACAGCGCCACGCTCGGCCGCCGCATGGACTTCGACACCGAGGTGCTCGTGCGCCTGTACTGGCGTGGGGTGCGGTTTGCCAACGTGCCCACGCGGGTCACCTACCCGCTCGACGGCATCTCGCACTTCAAGGCGCTGCGCGACAACGTGCTGATCTCGCGCATGCACGCCCGGCTGTTCTTCGGCATGCTGGTGCGCCTGCCGTTGCTGCTGTGGCGCAAGGTGGTCCGGTGAAACCGGTGCATTGGGCCGAGCTCGGCGAAAGCACGTTCGTGTGGGGCATGCGCTTCCTCGTGGGGGTGCACAACCTGCTCGGCCGCGTGCCGTTCCTGCTGGTGCTGTACCCCGTGGTCTTCTACTACCGGGCCACGAAGGGTGTGGCGCGGCAGGCGTCGATGGCATACCTGCAACGGATGGAGGCGGCCCACGGCGCGCTCGGCGCGCCGCCGGGCTGGCGCCAGGGCCTGCGGCACTTCCTGTCGTTCGGCGACACCTTGCTCGACAAGATCCTCTCGATGAGCGGGCGATACCGCTTCGACCGCCTGCGGTTCTTCGGCATCGAGGCCATCCTCGCGATGATCGCGCGCGGCCAGGGCGGGCTGTTCATCACGGCCCACATGGGCTGCCTCGAGATGTGCCAGGCGGCCGTCAACAGCACGCGGCGCATCCGCCTGAACGTGCTGGTGCACACCGCCCACGCCGAACAGTTCAACCGCCTGCTGGGCCGGCTCGACCCTGACGGCCGCGTGCGCCTGCTGCAGGTGACCGACATCACCCCCGCCACCGCGGTGTTGCTGTCCGACTGCGTGGCCCGCGGCGAATTCGTCGCCATCGCTGGCGACCGCGTGCCCGTGGGCGGTGGCCGAACCGTGCGTGCGCCGTTCCTCGGCCACGAGGCCGAATGGCCCGTGGGGCCGTACGTGCTGGCCGGTCTGCTCAAATGCCCGCTGTACCTGATGGCGTGTCTGCGCGACGGCGACGGTTATGCCGTGCACTTCGATTGCCTCGCCGAAGAAGTGGTGCTGCCGCGCAAGGCCCGCGAGGAGGTGTTTGCCACCCTCGCCGCGCGCTTCGCCCAACGGATCGAGACGTTGCTCGCGAAAGCACCGTACGAGTGGTTCAATTTTTTCCCGTTCTGGGGTTCCCGATGACAACTTCCGCCCACGACCTTCCTCGCATCCTGTTCGACGGCAGCCGCCTCGGCCTGGAGGACATCGTTGCGCTGTCCGCCCGCCGCGCGCGCGCCGAACTGTCCACTGCGCCCGCGTTCACCGCGCGCATTGCCCGCGGCGCGGAGTTCCTCGACCGCTTGCTGCGCGAGGACGGGGTGGTCTACGGTGTCACCACCGGCTACGGCGACTCCTGCACCGTCACCATCCCGCCCGACCTGGTGGCCGAGTTGCCGCACCACCTGTACACGTACCACGGCTGTGGTGCCGGCCGGTTCCTGACACCCGAGGAAACGCGCGCGGTGCTCGCGGTGCGCCTCGCGTCGCTGGCGCAAGGCATGTCCGGCGTCAGCGTGGCGCTGCTGCAGCAGCTCGAGCACCTGCTCGTGCACGACGTGCTGCCGCTGATCCCCGCCGAGGGGTCGGTGGGCGCGAGCGGCGACCTCACGCCGCTGTCGTACGTGGCCGCCGTGTTGTGCGGTGAGCGCGACGTGTTGTACCAGGGCCAGACCCGCCCGGCCGGCGAGGTGCTGGCCGAGCTGGGCATCGCCCCGCTGCGCCTGCGGCCGAAGGAAGGCCTGGCCATCATGAACGGCACCGCGGTGATGACCGCGCTGGCGTGCCTGGCCTTCGAGCGGGCCGACCGCGTGGCGCGCCTCGCCACGCGCCTCACCGCGTGCAACGTGGTGGCCAGCAGCGGCAACGCCCACCATTTCGACGAAACCCTGTTTTCGGTCAAGCCACACGCCGGGCAGCAGCGGGTGGCCGCTCGCCTGCGTGCCGACCTGGACACCGGCACGGCCGACCGCGCCAGCCGCAACGAGCAGCGCCTGCAGGACCGCTACTCGCTGCGTTGTGCCCCCCATGTGATCGGTGTGCTCGAAGACGCACTGCCGTTCTTCCGCACGCTGATCGAGAACGAGCTCAACAGCGCGAACGACAACCCCATCATCGACGCCGAAGGTGAGCGGGTGCTGCACGGCGGCCACTTCTACGGGGGCCACATCGCCTTCGCGATGGACGGCCTGAAAAACGCCGTGGCCAACGTCGCCGACCTGCTGGACCGCCAGATGGCGCTGCTGGTCGACACCCGCTACAACCACGGCCTGCCGTCCAACCTGTCGGGGGCCACCGGCCCGCGCGCGGCCATCAACCATGGCCTGAAGGCACTGCAGATCAGCGTCTCCGCCTGGACGGCCGAGGCGCTGAAGCAGACCATGCCCGCGTCGGTCTTCTCGCGGTCCACCGAGTGCCACAACCAGGACAAGGTCAGCATGGGCACCATTGCCGCACGCGACTGCCTGCGCGTGCTCGACCTCACCGAGCAGGTGCTCGCCGCCATGCTGATCACCGCGCGCCAGGGCCTCGCGCTGCGCCGGCGCGTGGAGCCGGCGCTGGTGTTGTCGGCCGCGCTGTCCGCGTTCGAGAGCGACCTGTCCGACCGCGTGCCGCTGGTGGTGGAAGACCGTGCCCTCGACCGCGACCTGCAGGCACTGCTGCGCGTGCGCGACGACGCCGTCTGGAACCCTTGAATCCGTGCCTCCCGATGGCCGCCCGGTGCACCCATGACCCAGCCTGACCTGACCCACGAGCACACGGTGCGCCCCGAGTTCTACGATGTCGACCCGATGGACATCGTGTGGCACGGCAACTACGTGAAGTACCTCGAGGCGGCCCGTGCCGCGATGCTCGAGAAATTCAACTACGGCTACCGCGAGATGCGCGACTCGGGCTACGCCTGGCCCATCGTGGACATTCGCCTGAAGTATGTCGGTTCGGCGGTGTATGGCGAACCCATCGTCGTGCGTTGCGAAATCGTCGAATGGGAGAACCGCTTGCGCATCGAGTACGTCATCCGCGACCAGGCTTCGGGCCGCAAGCTGACCGTGGCACACACCACGCAGGTGGCCGTCGACATCACCACCCGCGAGATGTGTTTCGTGTCACCGCCGGTGCTGTGGGAACGCCTGGGGGTGAGTGCATGAAGCGCCGATCGTTCTGCGCCGCGGCGCTCGGGGTGGCCGCCGCCGGCGTCCGCGCGGCCGATGGCACCGTGCTGGGCCAGGTGCGCCAGCGCCTGGCCGATGCGCCGGTGCTCAAGGGCACGTTCGAGCAGCGCAAGTCGGTCAAGGGGTTCCGCAACCCGCTGGTGTCGCGGGGCGATTTCCTCGTCGCACGCGACCGCGGGGTCGTGTGGGCCACGCGCGAACCGTTTGCGTCCGCGCTGATCGTCACGCGCGACCGCCTGCTGTCGCGCCAGGCCGATGGCACCGTCAACACCCAGGTCGACGCCAGCCACGAGCCAGGCATCCGGGCGGTCAACGAGATGCTGTTCGCGCTGATGTCGGCAAACCTGGCGGTGTTGTCCGCCCGGTTCGAGGTGGACGGATCGCTGGTGGGCAAGGAGGGCTGGCGCCTGGTGCTCAAGCCGCGTGACGCGGCGCTCGCGCAATGGGTCACCCGCATCGAACTCGACGGTGACCGTTTCGTGCGCAAGGTGCGTTTTGCCGAAGCCGCCGGCGACAGCAGCGAGATCCTGCTGGCTGGCCACACCACTGCCCAGGCCCTGACCCCCGACGATGCCGCCCGTTTCGACTGACCGGCGGGCCTGGGCCACCGCCGCGTTCGTGTGGCTGGCCATCGTGCTGGCGGTGGCGGTGCACCAGTGGCACTTCTGGCAGCACCCGGCGCTCGACACCGACGTGCTGGCGCTGCTGCCCGAGAACGAGCACGAACCCGAGGTCAGCGAGGCCACGCGCCGGCTGGCCGATGCGGCGTCGCGCCAGGTGTTCGTGCTGCTCGGTGCGGCCGACTGGGCTACCGCCCGGGCTGCGGCCGCCGCGTGGCGCACCGGCCTGGCGGCCGGACCATCACCGCTGAAACCCGCTGCCGGGCTCGACACCCGCACGCTGGAGAGCGCCGTCGGCTTCTACCGGCCCTGGCGTGACCGCCTGCTCACGCCCGCGCAGCGGCAACAACTTGCCCGGCAACCGGCAGCCGCCTGGGTGCAGAAGGCCCTGGCCACGCTGTACCAGCCGGCCGCAGGTGCCCGCCTCACCGACTGGGCCACCGACCCGCTGGGCCTGTGGACCGGCTGGTGGTCCGAGCGGGCGGCCGACACCCGGCTGCGCCCGCGGGACCAGGAACTCTGGCTCAGCGAGGGTGGCCGCGAATGGATCGCGTTGCCCTACGAAGTGTCCGGGCGTGCGTTCGCGCTCGACGGCAACCCCGTGCTGGGCGACGCGCTGGGCCGTGCGGACGCGGCCGCGCGTGCCGTCGACCCGGCGGTGACGCTGCTGCGGGCCGGCGTGCCGCTGCACGGCGAGGCCGCGGCGGTGCAGGCGAACCGGGAAATCAACACCATCGGCTGGGGTTCGCTGGCCGCCGTGCTGCTGCTCGTGTGGCTGGCGTTCCGTTCGCTGCGCCCCATCGTGCTCGTGGCGCTGTCGCTCGGCATCGGCGTGGCGGCCGCGCTGTCGGTCACCGCGTGGGTGTTCGGCCAGGTGCACATGATCACGCTTGTGTTTGGCGCAAGCCTGGTGGGGGTGGCCGAGGACTACGGCATCCACTACTTCGCCACCCGCCAGGGCCACCCCGACGTGGCACCGCGGTCGATGATGCGCCAGCTGTTGCCGGGCCTCGCGCTGGCGCTGGCCACCAGTGTGCTCGCGTACCTCACGCTCGGCCTCGCGCCGTTCCCCGGCCTGCGGCAGATGGCCGTGTTTTCGGCCGTGGGCCTGGCGGCTGCGTTCCTGACCGCGGTGTGCTGGTTCCCGTGGCTCGACCGCGGCACCGTGCGGCCCACACGCTTTGCCGCCGCGGTGGCCGGCAGCCTCGCCGGATGGCCGCGCCTGCGGCTCACGCGCCGCTCGCTCTGGGGTTACGCCGCGCTGCTGCTGGTGTGTGGTGGCGGGTGGTGGCAACTCCACACCAGCGACGACATCCGCCAGCTGCAGGGCTCGCCCGCGGTGCTGATGCAATCGCAGCGCGACGTGGGCCGCCTGCTCGGGGTGCCGAGCCCCGCGCAGTTCTACCTGGTGCGCGGCGGTTCGCCGGAACAGGTGCTCGAACGAGAGGAAGCCTTGAAGGTGCGGCTCGACGGCCTGGTGCACACCGGCCGGGTGGCGGGCTACCGGGCCGTGTCCGACTGGGTGCCATCCGCCCAGCGGCAGGCGGCCGACGCCGCGTTGACGGCCCGGGTCGAGGCCGAGGTGGTGTCGGCCGTCAACACCCAGCTGGGTGAATCGCTGGCGCGCGCGCCCTTCGACACCGCGCCCCTCACGCTCGAACGCTGGTTCGCCGACCCGGTGTCCGCCCCCGCGCGCGACCTGTGGCTGGGCCCTGTGCGAGGTGGGGTGGCCAGTGTCGTGATGGTGCGCGGCCTCAGCGATCCCGCGCTGCTGCCGCAACTGGCCGCGGTGGCCGACGGGCTCGATGGGGTGCGCTGGGTGGACAAGACCGCCGAGATATCCGCGCTGCTGGGCCGCTACCGCGTGGCGATGACGTGGCTGCTGCTGCTGGGGCACGTGGCGGTGTATGCGGTGCTGTGGTGGCGGTTGCGCCACCTGGCGTGGCGCGCGGCATTGCCCGCGGTGATCGCGAGCGGCCTGGCCGTGGCCATCCTCGGGTGGATGGGGCAGCCGTTCCAGCTGTTCACGGTGCTCGCGCTGGTGCTGTTGCTGGGCATCGGGGTCGACTACGGCATCTTCCTGCTGGAACACGACGGCGACCCGTCGGCCTGGCTGGCCGTGGCGCTCGGCGCGGCGAGCACCTGGCTGTCATTCGGCCTGCTGGGCCTGTCGGCCACGCCGGCCTTGCGTGCGTTCGGTTTGACCTTGCTGTTCGGGGTGCTGCTGGTGTGGATGCTGGCGCCGATGTTCCGCCCGCCGGTCAGTGGCCGGCCCTGACCCGCACGGAGGGCATCGCCACCGCGCGGCCCATCACGGCCCGCGCATACAGGTACTCCCGGCGGTCCCGTTCGCTCAGGCCGTCCATGTCGACGTGGCCTGCGGCATCACACGGGAACGCGAACACCTCGCCATCGGGGATCAGCGGCTGGAAACGCAACTCATAGCGGCACGGGTTCATCGACGAAGTGTTCATGGTGGGCTCCTCTGACCAGCGATCTTCTGCGGCCTTGAAGTCAGAGTAGGCGCACACCCTCGCGCCTGCCATGCCCCATATGTGGGAGGTGATCATCAAAATGACGGAAGTCACACACCTTTGCGGCGGATCGACTGCCCCATTCAGGGGGGGGAAGCCACCCGTGCGGCCGTGGCGCCGCGCGCGAGATCCACATGGCGAAGGCACAGCAGCCCGCCGATGAAAAACGCCGCGGTGGCTGCCATGGCAATGCGATGGTTGCCGCGGGTCAGCAGCGTGAGCACCCCGTAGGTCACCGGGCCCACGATGGCCGCCAGGCGGGTGGCGAATGTCCACAAAGCAAAGAACTCGGCGCGGCGGTCTTCCGGGGTGAACTGGCTCACCATGGCGCGGCCTGCCGACTGGCTGGACCCCATGCACAGCCCCGCCACCACCGCCGCCGCCCAGAACAGGCCCGGCCCGGTGGCCGCGACCGCGAGCATCGTCATCGCGATCCACCCCACCAGCGTGAGCCGCAACGCCGGCTTGTCGCCAATGCGGTCCTGCCAGTAGCCGAATGCGAAAGCGCCGAGTGCCGACGCGATGTTGACGAGGAACACGAGCAGCATCGTGTCGGTGTCGCTGAAGCCCATGGCCGCTTTGGCGTACACCGCGGCGAGCGTGATCACGATGGAGATGCCAGCCTGGTAGCTGGTGCTGCACGCGAGGAACCAGGCGAAGTCGCCGTAGCGCCGGGCCTGGCGGAACGTGGCGGCCAGCCGGCGCAGCGACCCGGAGACGCCGCCTTGGGCTGCCTGCGGTGCTGCGGGCACGGCCCGTTCACGCAGCAGCGAGAACGTGAGCAGCGACGCGGCGGCGTAGACCCCCGCGGTGATCAGCATCGTGACGGGCACGTACGCGGTGGCCGGTACCCCTCGCGCGCGGGCGGTGATCACGTAGGCGAGCGACAGGCCCAACGCGAGCATGCCGCCCAGGTACCCGAGGCTCCACCCCCAGCCGGACACCCGGCCCATCGAGTCGCGCCGGGCCAGTTCGGGCAGGAAGGCGGCGATGAGCGACTCGCCATACGAGTAGGCGATGTTGGACACGATCACCGCAGGCACGGCGAGCCACAGGTCGCCCGGGCCGGCGAAGGCGAGGGTGCACGTGCCCAGCACGCAGGCGGTGGTGGTGAGGGCCAGCAGGCGTTTCTTCGCGGCGCGCAAGTCGGCCCAGGCACCGACCGCCGGCAGCGAGAGCATCACGGCGAGGCTGGAGGCCGCGACCGTGAGTGTCCAGGCGAGCGTGCCCCACGAGGCCCCGCCGGCCACCACCGACACGAAGTACGCGTTGAACACCGCGGTCAGCACGACCGTGGTGTAGCCGGAGTTGGCGAAGTCGTACATGGCCCAGCCGAACACCTCGCGCTTGCGCACGCCGTCGTTGAGCGCGTTCTGGGGAAACAGGGCCATCGGGTCAGTTTACCGGCCGCGTCACAATGGACCATGGTCTCCTCCGACGTTTTCCAGGGCCCCCTCGGCCATCTGCGCGCCCACCAGTTCTCCGGCCTGCTGCCGGGGCCACGGCTCATCGTGCTCGGCGGCGTGCACGGCAACGAGGTGTGCGGGCCCATCGCCATCCGCCGGCTACTCGGTGAACTGGAGCGGGGCGAACGGGTGGTGTCGCGCGGGCTGCTGACCCTCGTGCCGGTGGCCAACCCGATGGCCGCCGCACGCGGCACCCGCCAGGGCGAGCGCAACCTGAACCGCCGCCTGGTGCCCAGCGCCCATCCGCAGGACTACGAAGACCATGTCGCCAACGTGCTGTGCCCCTGGCTCGCCGCGCACGACGTGTTGCTCGACCTGCACTCGTTCCACACCGCGGGCCGCCCGTTCGCGATGATCGGCCCGCTCGACAACGCCGGCCCGCTGGAGCCTTTTGCCCATGCCGATGCCGAAACGCGGCTGGCGATGCACCTGGGTCCCACCCGGCTGGTGGAAGGGTGGCTCGAGAGCTACGCCCGCGGCGTGGCGCAGCGGCGCGCGCGCGACCCGTCCCTTGGCTTCGAGACCGGCCCGGCCTATGGCGTGGGCACCACCGAATACATGCGCTCGCAGGGCGGTTACGGCATCACGCTCGAATGCGGCCAGCACCAAGACCCCGAGGCACCCGAGGTGGCTTACCGGGCCATCGGCCAGGCGCTGGCGCTGCTGGGCCTCACCGGCGACACCTTGATGCCGCCCGCCCCCGGTTTCCGGCTGCTGACGCTGGCCGACGTGACCGACCGCCTGCACCCGGACGACCGGTTTGCCCGCGACTGGTCCAGCTTCGACCCGGTGGCGTCCGGCGACCCCATCGGCACCCGCCACGACGGCACCGTGGTGCGGGCGCCTGCCGACGGCCACGTGGTTTTCCCCAATCCCCGGGCCGAACCCGGGCAGGAATGGTTCTACTTCGCCCGGCCCGGGTACCGTGCGCAAATCCCCACGAAGTCGAACTAGGGGGCCGGTCCCCCTTCATGGGTGAATCGAACACCCGTGCAATCGGCGAAAATCGCTTGTTATTCTGGAACGGACAACGTGGGGCCATGACCGAGGCGTACTTTGCCGAATCGACGATCGACTGGGCGGCTGTGGAGCTGCCCGACGCCTGGCCTGACCGGCTCGACTGGAGCTGCCCGACGACCGCGTTCCGGCTGCTGCGCCGGGTGATGAGCCGTTCGCGCGAGCGGGTGACACTGCCCGACGGGCTGCCGGGTGCCGACCGCATCTCGAAGTACATCCTCCAGGAATTCCACAACCTGCCCAACGGCAACTATTCGAAGCACATCAGCGCCGGGTATTCGCGCGGGTTCGACCGGGCCATGCTCGGCACCATGGCCGCTGGCCGTGCCCGCATCGCGCAGGCGCTGGCCGGGGCCACGCGGGTGATCGACCTGGGCTGCGGCGGCGGCCACATGGCGGGAGTGCTGAAGGCCTCCGGGGTGCCGGAGGTGCTGGGGCTCGACCCGTCGCCTTACCTGTTGCAGGTTGCCGCCAAGGCCTACCCGGGCATCCGCTGGGTGCAGGGCATGGCCGAACGCACCGGCCTGCCCGACGCCTCGGTCGACGGCGCGGCCATCTGCTTCCTGCTGCACGAGGTGCCGCCGAAGTACCTCGAGGAAGTGCTCGCCGAGCTGCGCCGCATCGTGCGTCCGGGCGGCCGCCTCGCGGTGCTGGAGCCGTCGCCGGTGCAGTGGCGCCTGTCGTGGTGGCCGGTGATCCGCGGCCACGGCTGGCGCGGCGCGTATTTCAAGTGGCTGTCGCTGAGTGTGTTCGAGCCGTTCCTCGACCCGTGGCACCGCCAGCCCTTTGCCGAGCGCCTCGCCGCGCACGGCTTCCAGGTGGAAACCGATGAGGCCGGTTGTCCGTTCCGATATGTCCAGGCCGTCCGCGAAGGCGCCCCGGCCGTTGCTCCATCTCCCTGCTGAACCGGTACCCATCCCATGTCCACCCCTACCGAACACACTGACATCCTCATCATCGGCGCGGGCCCGGCAGGCGCCGTGGCCGCCGGCCTGCTGCGCAAGCAGGGGAGGCAGGTGCTCATCGTCGAGCGCGAGCAGTTTCCGCGCTTTTCCATCGGCGAAAGCCTGCTGCCGCAGAGCATGGAGTACATCGAGGCGGCGGGGATGTTGCGTGATGTGGTCGAGGCCGGCTTCCAGTACAAGAACGGCGCCGCGTTCGCCTGCAATGGCCAGTACACCGACTTCGACTTCCGCGACAAGTTTTCCGAAGGCTGGGGCAGCACATACCAGGTGCAGCGCGCCGCGTTCGACAAGGTGCTGGCCGACGCAGCCGAAAAGGCCGGCGCCGAGGTGCGCTACCGCCATGAGGTGGTCGAAGCGGACGTGACCGGCGAACGTCCCCGGGTCACCGTGCGCGATGCCGAGGGCCTGACGCGCACCATCGAAGCCGGGTTCCTGCTCGACGCCAGCGGGTTCGGACGCATCCTGCCGCGCCTGCTCAAGCTCGAGACCCCGTCCAACTTCCCCGTGCGTGGCGCCATCTTCACGCACATCGAAGACCACATCCCGCTCGGCACGTTCGACCGCCACAAGATCCGCGTCACCGTGCACCCGAAGTTTCCGGACGTGTGGTACTGGACCATCCCGTTCTCCAACGGCCGCTGCTCGCTCGGTGTCGTCGCCCACAACGAGTTCCTGTCGCAGTACACCGGCACCGAAACCGAACGCCTGCGTGCCATCGTGGCCGAAGACCCGGGCCTGTCGGCCCTGCTGGCCAATGCGGTGTGGGACACGCCGGCCCGCCAGATCGTGGGCTACGCGGCCAACGTGAAGTCGCTGTGGGGCAACCGCTTCGCGCTGCTGGGCAACGCCGGCGAGTTCCTCGACCCGGTGTTCTCGAGCGGTGTCACCATCGCGTTCAAGTCGGCCAGCCTGGCCTCCGACTGCCTGCGCCGCGAGGCCGCCGGCGACACGGTGGACTGGCAGCGTGACTACGCCGAGCCGCTGAAGGCCGGCGTGGACACGTTCCGTGCCTACGTCGAGGCCTGGTACGCGGGCGATTTCCAGAAGATCATCTTCCACAAGGACTCGTCGCCCGAAGTGCACCGCATGATCTCGTCGATCCTCGCCGGCTACGCGTGGGACACGAAGAACCCGTTTGTCGCCGAACCGAAGCGCCGCCTCGCGGTGCTGATGGAACTTTGCGGCTGACAGGTTGTCAGCTGGGATACTCGACTTTTCACCGGAGGCTCTTTGCTGACGAACAAGCGCTTTTCGCCCGTTGGCCAATCGGCCTTCGACGCCCGTTTTGAAGCGCAGAAGATCGCCTTCGGGCCGGTCGTCTTCCAGTGTGTCCGCCTGGCGTGGAAGCACGGCATGCTGGATGCCTTGTCGGACGCCGGTGACACCGGCCGCTCCATCGACGAACTGGCCGGCACGGGCCGGTGGACCGCGTATGTGCTGAAGGTCGTGCTCGAGTCGTGCCTGTCGGCCGGGGTCGTGAGCCGGGTCGGCGGACGTTACGTGCTCGACAAGGCCGGCTACTGCGTGCTGAGCGACGCCGTCACGCAGACCAACTTCGACTTCATGCACGACGTCTGCTACCTGGGCCTGCACCAGCTCGACGAGGCCTTGCGCACGGGCAAGCCGGCGGGCCTCGCCACGCTCGGGCCCTGGCCCACCCTGTACGAGGGCATGGCGGACCTGCCCGAACCCGCGCGCACCAGCTGGTTCGCGTTCGACCACCTCTATTCGGACACCTCGTTCCCGTCCATCCTGCCCGATGTGTTCGCCACCGCACCGAAGCGGTTGATGGACATCGGGGCCAACACCGGCAAGTTCAGCCTCGCGGCGTTGTCGGCCGACCCGGCCGTCGAACTGCACCTCGTGGACCTGCCGCGCCAGCTGGCGGTGGCACGCGACAACGTGGGCGCCGCCGGCCACGGCCGCCGTGCGCACTATCACCCGACCGACCTGCTCGATCCGCACGCCGCGCTGCCGCAGGGCATGGACGTGGTGTGGATGAGCCAGTTCCTCAGCTGCTTCAGCGAAGCGGCCATCGCCACCATCCTGCAACGTGCGGCCGGCGCCCTGGCACCCGGCGGCCAGGTGCTGGTGCTGGACACCTTGTGGGACACGCAGCGCTACGACATCGCGGCCTACTGCCTCATCAACACGTCCCCGTACTTCACGGCGATGGCCAGTGGCAACAGCAAGGTCTACGAACGCGACGACTACGTGCGCCTGGCCGAAGAGGCGGGCCTGCGCCTCGTCACGTCGCGCGACGGCATCGGGTATTGCCACACGCTGCTGCGTTTCGCCAAGGTGGCCCCGTGAAACGCTTCGCGGTGACCCTGCTGATCGCCGTGGCGCTGGCCGGCTGTGCCACCACGTCGCGCACGTCCCTGAAGGCCGCCGCCGACTGCGGCCCGGCCGATGCCGTGCCCGTGCTGCGGCTGTCGCCGGCGTCGCTCGGGCGCGAGCTGGCGGTGCAGCAGCAGCTGGCCGCCACCGTGAAGGGGCAGACCCACCGCATCGACGTGCTGCTCGAAGCCGATGCCTCGGCGGTGCGGATGGCGCTGGTCAGCATGGGCCAGACGGCCGCCCGCCTCGAATGGGACGGCCAGCACCTCACCGAAACCCGTTCGCCGTGGCTGCCCGCCGTGGTGTCGGGCGAACGCATCCTGAGCGACTTGCAGCTGGCGCTGTGGCCCGAGGCCGCCGTGCGCGCCGCGCTGCCGGCCGGCTGGTTCCTCGACACCACCGTGTCGGGCCGGGTGCTGCGCCAGCACACCACCACGGTGGCCACCGTGGCCTTTCCGTCCGCGTCGCGCATCGAGATCGACCAGGTGCGCGACGGCTACCACCTCGTGGTCGACACCCGCACCTCGCCATGACCCACGTGTACCTGCAATCCATGGGGGTGGTCAGCGCCCTCGGGCTGGGCGCCGCGGCCATGCGCGACAACCTGTTCGCCACCCGCGCCGGCGGCGTGGTCGAGACCGACCGGTACACCCCGGGCCGGCCCCTGCACCTGGGGGTGCTGCCGGCCCACGTGCCGCCGCTCACTGGCGCGCCCGCGCGCCAGCGCAGCCGCAACAACGCGGTGCTGTCCGCCGCATTGGCCGAGGTGCGCCCGGCGGTGGACGCCGCCATCGCCCGCTTCGGCCCTGCGCGGGTGGCCATCGTGCTCGGGGTCAGCACGGCCGGCGTCGAGGAAGGTGAACGTGCCAGCCGCCTGTGGCAGCAGGAGGGCCGCTGGCCCGACGGGTTCGACTACGCCCTGCAGGAGATGGGCAACGCGGCCGAATGGCTGTCGCGTGAACTTGGCGTGTGTGGACCGGCCCACGTCATCTCCACGGCCTGTTCGTCGGGAGCGAAGGCGCTGGCGTCGGGCGCCCGGCTGTTGCGCGCCGGCCTGGTCGACGCGGTCGTGGCCGGTGGGGTCGACGCGCTGTGCGAGTTCACGATCGCGGGGTTCAGTGCCCTCGAATCGGTGTCGGCGGCGCGCTGCAACCCGATGTCGGCGAACCGCTCGGGCATCAACATCGGCGAAGGGGCCGCGCTGTTCCTGATGGGCCGCGACCCGGGGCCGGTGCACCTCGCCGGGTGGGGCGAGGGGTCCGATGCCCACCACATGTCCGCCCCCGATCCGTCGGGCCGCGGGGCGGTGCATGTGATGCAGCAGGCGCTTGCCCGCGCGGGGCTCGACGCCGCCGCGGTGGACTACGTCAACCTGCACGGCACGGCCACGCCGCTCAACGACGCGATGGAAAGCGGGGCGGTCGCCCAAGTGCTGGGCACCGCGGTGGCCGCCAGTTCCACCAAACCACTCACCGGGCACGCGCTGGCCGCGGCCGGCGCCATCGAAGCCGCCATCGGCTGGATGACCCTCGTCGACAACCCCACGGGCCGCCTGCCGCCGCACTGGTGGGATGGCGCGCGCGACCCCGCGCTGCCGCCGCTGCACCTCGTGGCCCCGGGTGAGACGCTCGGCCGGGCGCCTCGCCACGTGCTGAGCAATTCATTCGCGTTCGGGGGCAGCAATGCCGCCCTGCTGCTGGGAGCCGCCTGAGATGGCCCTGCTGCCCATCGAATCCTACGTGCCGCACCGCGACCCGATGCTGCTGATCCATCGCCTGCTCGACGCGGGCCCGCTGCACGCCGTGGCCGAGGTCACCGTGCCGGCCGACGGCCTGTTCGTGCATGACGGCCGGGTGCCCGGCTGGGTGGGCATCGAATACATGGCCCAGACCATCGCGGCCTGGTCTGGCGCACGCGACCTGGCCGAGGGCCGGGAGCCCCGCCAGGGCATGTTGCTCGGCACCCGGCGCTACCACGCGGCCGTGTCCGACTTCGTGCCGGGCATGGTGCTGCGGGTCGAGGCGCACCAGGAGTTCGTCGCCGACAACGGCCTCGGCATGTTCGACTGCCGCATCCTCCAACAGGACACCGAGCTGGCCACGGCCCGGTTGTCCGTCTTTGTGCCGGAAGCCGGCACCAGCCTCCTCAAGGGTGTTTCTCCGTGAAGTCCGACTCCACCATCCTCGTCACCGGGTCCAGCCGCGGCATCGGCCGGGCCATCGCGCTGCGGCTTGCCGCGGCGGGGCACGACCTGGTCATCCACTGCCGCAACGGGGTCGACCAGGCGCAGGCCGTGGCCGATGAAGCCCGCGCCCTGGGCCGCGAGGCCCGCGTGCTGGCCTTCGACGTGGCCGACCGCGCCAGCGCCGCTGCCGCGCTGCTGGCCGACGTGGAAGCCCATGGCGCCTACTATGGGGTGGTGTGCAATGCCGGCATCGCCCGTGACAATGCGTTTCCGGCGATGTCCGGCGAGGACTGGGATGCGGTGATCCACACCAACCTCGACGCCTTCTACAACGTGCTGAACCCGCTCGTGATGCCGATGATCCGGCGCCGCAAGGCGGGGCGCATCGTGACCCTCGCGTCCGTCTCCGGCCTCGTGGGCAACCGCGGCCAGGCCAACTACAGCGCCGCCAAGGCGGGCATCATCGGCGCCACGAAGGCGCTGGCGATCGAACTGGCCAAGCGCGACATCACGGTCAACTGCGTGGCGCCGGGGTTGATCGACACCGAGATGATTTCGCCGGAAGTACAGGAAGAAGCCATGAAGATCATCCCGATGCGCCGCATGGGCCGCCCCGACGAAGTCGCGGCGCTCGTGGCGTTCCTGATGTCGCCGGATGCGGCCTACATCACCCGCCAGGTCATATCGGTCAACGGGGGGATGGTGGGATGACCAAGCGTGTCGTTGTCACGGGCGTTGGTGCCCTGAGTCCGCTGGGCCATGACTGGTCCACGGTGCGCACCCAGCTGCGCAGCTTGCGCAACAGCGTGCAGGTCATGCCCGAGTGGCTCATCTACGAGGGGCTCAACACCCGGCTCGGCTCCATGGCCAAGCCATTCGAGCTGCCCGACACCTACAACCGCAAGACCATGCGCAGCATGGGCCGCGTGGCCGTGCTGGCCGTGCGGGCCACTGAACTCGCGCTGGAAGACGCCGGCCTCGTGGGCGACCCGTTGCTCGGCAGCGGCCGCCTCGGCATTGCCTACGGCTCGTCCATCGGTTCGCCGGGGGCCATCGGTGCGTTCGGCAAGATGATCACCGGCAACACCACCGAGGGCATCACCGCCAACACGTACATCAAGTCGATGGCGCACACGGCGGCCGTCAACATCGGGGTGTTCTTCGGCATCACGGGGCGCGTGATCACCACGTCGAGCGCGTGCACGTCCAGCAGCCAGGGCATCGGCTACGCGTACGAGACCATCCAGGCGGGCAAGCAGGTGGCCATGTTGGCCGGCGGTGCGGAAGAGCTGCATGCCATCGACGCCGCAGTGTTCGACACGCTGTTCGCCACGAGCGTGCGCAACGATGCCCCCGAGCAGACACCACGCCCGTTCGACGCGGCCCGTGACGGCCTGGTGCTGGGCGAAGGTGCGTGCACGCTGGTGCTGGAGGAACTGTCCCACGCCCAGGCGCGCGGCGCGAAGATCCTCGCCGAGGTGATCGGTTACGGCACCAACAGCGACGGCAAACACGTCACGCACCCGAACGCCGACACCATGGGCCTCGCGATGCAGCTCGCGCTCGACGATGCCGGCTTGCCGGCGTCCGCCATCGGTTACGTCAACGCTCATGGCACGGCCACCGACCAGGGCGACATCATGGAGTCGGAGGCCACCCGCAAGGTGCTCGGCGAACAGGTGCCCATCAGCTCGCTCAAGAGTTACATGGGCCACACGCTGGGCGCCTGCGGCTCGCTCGAGGCGTGGATGACCATCGAGATGATGCGTGACGGCTGGTTCGCGCCCACGATCAACCTGGTGGACGTGGACCCGCGCTGCGCACCGCTCGACTACGTCACCGGCACCGGCCGCGACCTGCAGACCGACGTCGTGATGAGCAACAACTTCGCGTTCGGCGGCCTGAACACCTCGCTGATCTTCCGGCGGTGGCCGAACAGCCGCTGACCCGCGCGGTCCTCTGGCTCGAGCGCACCGCGCCGCTCGCGGCCGAGGCGGAAACCGGGTTGGTGGCCGTGTTGTCCGCGCCCGAACGGGCCCGGCTCGACCGCATCACCTCAGGCAAGCGCCGCGCCGAGTTCCTGGCCGGCCGCCTGCTGCTGCGGCGCCTGCTGGCCGGCACGTTCGGTGGTGATCCGTTCGGATGGGTCCTGTCGGCCCCGGACGACCTGCCTCCCACGGTGCTGTCGCCGGCCAACGGCGTGCACCTGGCGTTGAGCCACAGCGGGGAGTGGGTGGCCGGTGCCTTGTCGGCCACGCCGGCCGGCCTCGACCTGGAAACGCCCGGCCGCCCGCGCGACACGCTGGCGCTGGCCGCCGCGGTGTGCACGCCCGACGAGCGGGCCCACCTGGTGACCCTCGAAGGCCCGGCACGTGACGCAGCGTTCCGCGAACGGTGGACGCTGAAGGAAGCCTGGCTGAAACGCCGCACCGAGGGCGCAAGCCCCGGGCGCCTGGCGCAAGTGGCCACCTGCCCCGGTGAGGGCGGGAACGCCTGGACGTGGGCCGATGCCGGCGTGACGCTCGCGTGGGTGCACGAAGGCGGGCTGCCGGCATGGTTCCGGCCCGGCCCGTTCGGCGGCCGGCCGCCCGCCGCGTGGCGGGTGGCCGATTCAGGCGGTCACTGAAACGCCACTTCGGCGAAGCTGCGCAGCTTGCGGCTGTGCAGCTGGTCCACCCCCTGCGAGCGCAGCAGCTCGACGGCGCGGATGCCGATGCGCAGGTGCTGGTCCACCCGCTCGCGGTAGAAGTGGTTCGCCATGCCCGGCAGCTTGATCTCGCCGTGAAGGGGTTTGTCGCTGACACACAGCAGCGTGCCGTACGGCACCCGGAAGCGGAAGCCGTTGGCCGCGATGGTGGCACTTTCCATGTCGAGTGCGATGGCCCGGCTCTGGCTGAAGCGGCGCTCCGGGGTGGTGGCCGAATGGTGCGACGGCAGCAGCTCCCAGTTGCGGTTGTCGGTGCTGGCCACCGTGCCCGTGCGCATGATGCGCTTGAGCTCGTAGCCCTTGAGTTGCGTGATCTCCTCCACGGCGGATTCGAGCGCCACCTGAATTTCTGCCAGCGGGGGCACCGGCACCCACAGCGGCAGGTCTTCGTCGAGCACGTGGTCTTCGCGCACGTAGCCGTGGGCCAGCACGTAGTCACCGAGGGCCTGCGTGTTGCGCAGGCCGGCGCAGTGGCCCAGCATGATCCACGCGTGCGGGCGCAGCACCGCGATGTGGTCGGTGATGGTTTTCGCGTTGGCCGGGCCCACGCCGATGTTGACCATGGTGATGCCGGCGCGGTCGCCCCGCATCAGGTGGTAGGCGGGCATCTGCGGCAGCCGCGGCGGGGCGATGCCGGTGTCGTCCCCGGGTTCACTGGGCAGGCCCGAGCGCCGCGTGACCACGTTGCCCGGTTCCACGAACGCGGTGTACTCGCTGTCACCCTTGGCCATGGCCTCGTGGCCCAGGCGCACGAACTCGTCGATGTAGAACTGGTAGTTCGTGAACAGGATGAAGTTCTGGAAGTGGTCGGGCGCGGTGCCGGTGTAGTGGCGCAGCCGGTGCAGTGAGTAGTCCACGCGCGGAGCGGTGAACAGCGCCAGCGGGAACTTCGGGCGGCCGTCGGGGCCGGGTTCCGGTTCGTGTGTGCCGTTGGCGATGCCGTCGTCCATGGCGGCCAGGTCGGGCAGGTCGAACTGGTCGCGCAGCAGCAGGCGGCGCTCGCGGGTGAGGCTGCCTTCGAGGTGATCGTTTTCGGCGAGCGAGAAGTGCACCGGGATGGGCTGGGAACTCAGGCCCACCTCGAGCGACACGCCGTGGTTCTTCAGCAGCAGCGTGAACTGCTCGCGGTAGTAGTCGTTGAACAGGTCGGGGCGGGTCAGCGTGGTTTCGTACGTGCCGGGGCCGGCCACGAACCCGTACGCGAGCCGGCTGTCGGCGCGGGCCACCGTGTCGGTGTGCACACGCAGGTACGGGTAACACGCCCGCACGTGCTGCCCGAGGGTTTCGCCGGCGACGAACCGCTGCAGGCTGTCACGGAGGTGGCCGATGCCGGCGTTGTAGATGGTGGACGCATGGGCCAGGGCGGCGTCGGCGTCGGTGAAGGACTGCGCTTTGAGAAGGGTGGGTGTGGCCATGGTCCCATTGTGCGGTGTCCGCGGGGCGGGCGGGTGACACGCCCAAGTAGGCCCCATCGACGAACCGCCCTGCGCGGCCGACAGCCACTCGCCCTCGATGCCACCCGGCCCGCGGCGGTGGCCCAGCGCCACGCGTTGGACGTGGCGTCTTCCCGGGTGGCGGAACGGAATTCACATCCGGGCGACTCTCGGTGAGGCGACCCGGGGCGGGATCACGGTACGAGCGGGGCCGTGGCGGCGAGCCACGGGGCATCGGGCCAGTGCAGGGCTTGCAGCGCCGGGTGGGCGGCCTCGTAGCCGATGGCTTCTTCGGCGGACGATTCGTCGCGGTAGGCTTCCGGGGCAGTGCCTCCGTAGTACCAGCGGTTCACGTCTTCCGTCCACGCTTCGTCGTTGCTCATGGTGCTGCTCCTGGTGAGCCGTCGTCATCGCCGGTTCATGGAACAAGATGCTGCCGCCCGAGTCGCATTCCGGGTATCAGGCGACCGAGCGACACCTCGTAGGAGGATGACTACACTGGGCCGTCCCCCCGTCCCTTTTACTGGAAGGACCTTCCCCGTGGCACTCGGCAGTTTCATCACCGCACTCAAGGTGGTCCCCTGGGGGGATGTGATCACGGCCGCACCGGCCATCGTCAAGGGCGCGCGCAAGATGTTCTCCCGCACGGAAGACGAGCCCGCGCCCGTGGTGCCCCCCGGCGCCGACCCGAACGAACGCCTTCGGCTCCTGGAGGTGCGCCTGCAGGAGATGGCCGACCGCGAGCAGGCGTCGGCCAAGCTGATCGCCGCGTTGGCCGAGCAGAACGCGGCTGTCGTCGACGCCATCGGCGTGCTGCGGGCCCGGGCGCGCTGGCTCGTGGCGCTCAACGCCGTTTTGCTGGTGCTGCTGGCCGCCGGGCTGGTGTTGTCCTACGGACGGTTCGGCGGCGGCTGACGGCCCGATCCGCGGTCGGCGGGCAGCCCCCGCCAGCGCCTGGCGGGAAGATCCGGTCACTGCACCAGATCGACGAGGCTCCTCATGAACGTCCCCCGCCATCTCCCTTCCACACTGCTGGTCGTGCTGACCTCGATCGCGTCCGCGGCCGTGATGACCGCCTGCGGCCCGGAGCGGGGTGACCCGGTGAATCCGCCACAAGGCGCGGCGGCACCGGTCACCACACCGGCGCCGGCCCCGCGCGTGCGGCCGGCGGCCGACCGCGAAGCGCCGCCGGTGGTTCGCCACCTGGGCCGGGTGACCGGGGTCGAGGCCCTCACCGAAACGGCGCGGCCCACGGGTGCCGGGGCGGTCATCGGTGGTGTGGCAGGGGGTGTCGTGGGCCACCAGATTGGCGACGGCAGTGGCCAGAAGGCCGCCACCGTGCTGGGTGCCGTGGGCGGGGCGGTGGCGGGCAACCAGATCGAGAAGCGCCGATCCGAGAAGGTGGTGGGTTACCGCGTGTCGGTGCGCATGGACGACGGCGACATCCGCAGCGTGCGGGTGGATTCGCGCGACGGGTTGGAGGTGGGTGACCGTGTGCGGGTCGAGGGCAACCAGCTGATCCGGCTGTGATCAGGCCGTCAGCTTGAGCCCGGCGATGCCGAGGATGATCAACGCGACACACCCGAGGCGCACGGGCGAGGCCGAGTCGCCCAGCAGCACGATGCCGAGGAGCACCGTGCCCACCGTGCCGATGCCGGTCCATACCGCGTAGGCAGTGCCCACCGGCAGGTGTTTCATCGCGAGGCCCAGCAGGCCGATGCTCGCGAGCATCGCGCCCACGGTCAATGCCGTGGGCATCGGCTTCGAGAAGCCGTCCGTGTATTTCAGGCCCACCGCCCAGGCCACTTCGAACAGGCCAGCGACAACGAGCAGGGTCCAGGGCATCACGTTCTCCATCGGGGTGCAACGGGCGGCCAGTCTAGCCAGCGCATGGACCCGCCTTGGTTGTGGTGCGGTAACCACCCATGTTGGCAGGGGGCTTGCAGCCGTCATGCGTGAAGATGGGCCCTGTTGCGAACTTTTTGGCGAGGTGCCTGTTGGTGAACAAACCCCCCATCCGGGTCGGTATCGGTGGTTGGAACTACGCGCCGTGGCGCGAAACCTTCTACCCCGAGAAACTGCCCGCGTCCAAGGAACTGGCCTGGGCGAGCCGGCAGGTGTCGATGATCGAGATCAACAGCACCTTCTACGGATCGCAAAAGCCGTCCACCTTTGCCAAGTGGCGCAACGATACCCCTGAGAACTTCGTGTTCTCCGTCAAGGCCTCCCGCTACGCCACGACCCGCCGCGTGCTGGCCGAGTCGGGTGACTCGGTGCACCGCTTCATCCACAGCGGCATTGCCGAGCTGGGCCCGAAGCTCGGGCCGCTCGTGTGGCAGTTCGCCGACACCAAGGTCTTCGACGCCGCCGACCTCGCCGCCTTCCTCGACATGCTGCCCACCGAGGTGGACGGCCTGCCGCTGCGCCACGTGCTCGATGTGCGGCACCCGAGTTTCGCCGTGCCCGAGTACCTGGCGCTGGCCCGTGAACACAGCGTGGCCACCGTGTTCGCCGACTCCGACGACTACCCCGTCTTCGCCGACCTCACCGGCCCCTTCGTCTACGCCCGGCTCATGCGCACCCAGCCCACGCTGAAGGCCGGCTACGCGCCCAAGGCCCTCGACGCCTGGGCCGAGGTGGCGCAGCGCTGGCAGGCGGGCGGTGAGCCCGCCGACCTGCCGCGTGTGGAACCCCCCGGCAAGGCGGGCCGCCCGCGCGAGGTGTTCATGCTGTTCATCGCCGGCGCCAAGGAAAAGGCGCCGCTGGCCGCCCAGGCACTGCTGCAGCGCCTGGGGTGGGAGCCGCCGCCGCCGCTGTGACACGCCCCGCGCCCCGCCAGGGGGGGCTTCGCGGGATGGCGGGCGTGATCGAAAGCCCCCCAGTCTCTCAGCCCCCCGACAAACTCGCCGCCTTGTCCACGACGGCACCCGACAAATGCCCCGTGCAGTCCACCAGGCTCACGCCGTGGGGCGGCAGCGCGTCACACACCGTGAGGGACGTGTTCCCCATCCGCACCGGCACCGCATGGGGTCCGGCCACATGCAGGTGGCGTTGCAGCAGCGCATGGATCACGAGGCCGTGAGTCACCACCACGAGGGGCGCCGAGAGGGCATGGCGGTGGCGCACCGCGTCGTCGAAGGCCTGCGCCACACGGTCGAAAAACACCGCCGCGGATTCACCACCCGGCGGGGCCTCTTCCATGTCGAGCGGGTTGTAGCCGAGGCTGTCGTACGACCGCCCGCGCAGGTCGCCGAAGTTGCGTTCCTGCAGCAGCGGGGTTTCGCGCACCGGCAGACCGGTGGCGTCGGCGATGGCCTGGGCCGTGGTCCGCGCGCGGGGCAGGTCGCTGCTCACGATGCCGCCGATGCCCATGCCGGCCAGGCGCCGGGCCACGGCCTGGGCCTGCGCGAGGCCGGTGGGGCTCAGCGGGGTGTCGGCGGGTTGCAGCGTGCGGGCCACGTTGAGCAGCGTTTCACCGTGGCGGACGAAGATGATCGACATGGGCGGGGCCGGGCTGTGGCACAAGTTGGGCCCCGCCGTTCTATCACGCCCGGTGTTCGGCGGCTGTCGCCCGGGCGCGCTGGTTCGACATCGGCACGTTGTCCATCGGCAGCCCCTCGCCGGCGCGCACGGCCGTGGTCCATTGCGCCGTGGTGGCCACCGCCGCGAAGTTGCTGTGCAACACCACGCTGAACGCCCGGTGGATCTCTTCCGCGCTGACCCGTCCGGCGCTGTTTTCGTACGGCAGCGCACCCGTGGCATCGGCCAGGAACTCGGCCTTGAGGCCGAGGTGCGAGGCCTGCAGCGTGGTCGACACGTCGCAGTTGTGGGTCATGTACCCCACGATCGTGAGCGTGTCGATGCCGTGCGCACGCACCCAGCCTTCGAAATCGGTGCCGGTGAAGACGCTGGCCTGGTGCTTCTCGATGTAGTGGTCGCGCGCACGCCGGGCCACCTCGGGGTGCAGTTCCCAGGCGTGGGTGCCCTTGTCGAACACCGGCGCACCAGCCGGCGCCGTGTGTTGCACCACCACCACCGGGATGCCCGCCGCCGCGGCCACATCCATCGCGCGGCCGATGTTCGGCAGCGTGATGTCCACCGGCGGGTACTCGATGGGCAGGTTGCCGGTGAAGTATTCGTTCTGCACGTCGATCACGACAAGGGCACGGCGGGGAGCGGTCATGGTGTGTTTTCCTGGTGGCGGGCAGCGAAGGCTGTCCATGGGTGCCATTCTGCGAACCAGGGTCCCGGGTCAACAGTGGCCCGAACGACAACTTTCGCTAGAATCGGGCCATGTTGCCAGCCTCCACCGTGGCGGTGGTCTCGTTCGACGGGATCAGCCCCTTTCACCTGTCCGTGCCGTGCCTCGTGTTCGGTGAAGACCGGTCCGATGCCGGCGTGCCCCGGTTCGAGACCCGGGTGTGCTCGTGGGCGCCCGGGCTGCTCGGCACGCAGGCGGGGTTCCGGATCGACGTGCAGCGCGGGCTCGACGCACTGGCCGATGCCGGCATCGTGGTGGTGCCGTCGTGGCACGACGACCTGCGGCCCGCCCCGCCGGTGCTGCTGCAGGCGTTGCGCGACGCCCATGCGCGGGGCGCCATCCTGGTGGGCCTGTGCCTCGGGGCGTTCGTGCTCGCCGAGGCCGGCCTGCTCGACGGCCGCCCGGCCACCACCCATTGGAACCTCGCGGCGCAGTTTGCCGAACGGTACCCGCAAGTGCGCCTGGACGCGGACGTGCTGTACGTCGACGACGGCAACGTGTTGACGTCCGCCGGCACCGCCGCCGGGCTCGACTGCTGCCTGCACCTGATGCGCCGTGTGTGTGGGGCCGAAGTGGCCAACCGCGCCGCCCGGCGCATGGTGGTGGCGCCGCACCGCCAGGGCAACCAGGCCCAGTTCATCGCGTTGCCCGTGCGCACGGTGGTACAGGGCGACCGCCTCTCCGAACTGCTCGAGTGGGTGGCCGGCCATCTCGACGAGCCCCACACGCTCGACGCGCTGGCCGAACGCGCACGCATGAGCCGGCGCACGTTCACGCGGCGCTTCCGCGAGGCCACCGGCACCACGGTGGGCCGCTGGCTGCAGGGGCAGCGCCTGGCGCTCGCGCAGCAGTTGCTGGAGACCACTCGCCGCTCCATCGACCACATTGCCACCGAGGCCGGGTTCGGTTCCGCGCTCTCGATGCGCCAGCACTTCGCGGCTGCGCTCGACACCTCGCCATCGGCCTACCGGCGCGAGTTCCAGGGTGCCGCACGGTGAGCGGCGACATCTTCATCGTGCGCATCGAGCCGCTGGGCCGGGAATTCGACGCCCCGCGCGACGACACCTTGCTCGCCGCTGCGCGGGCCGCCGGTGTGGTGCTGCCCAGTTCGTGCCGCAACGGCACCTGCCGCACCTGCATGTGCCTGGCCGTGGCCGGGCAGGTCAGCTACCGCATCGCGTGGCCGGGGCTCAGTGCCGAGGAAAAGCGGGAGGGCTACATCCTGCCGTGTGTGGCGCGGCCCGAGTCGGCGCTGACGTTGCAGGTGCCAAACGCGGCCGGCGCCTGACCAGGCCGGGTCTGGAGCAGACGCCCTGCCGTGGTTGCGCTATCCTCGCGCGGGACTCTTTTGTGTAAGGGGCAACAATGCAGAAATTCTGGCGGTTGGTGGGGGTGTGTTCCGTGGCGGCCGTGCTGGCCGCGTGCGGTGGTGGTGACGATCCCGATGGTGACGTCGATCCGGGCGACACCACGACGGTGAGCGGCAGCTTCACGCGATGCGAGGCCATGACGAACGGACCGGTCGGGTCGACACGCACGACCATCACGTTCAGCACCACGGGCATTGCGCTCAGCCAGCGTGTCTACGCTGCCAGCCCGTCGTGCGGTGGGGTGCTGGTGGCGGTGGTGGACTTCCCCACCATTGCACTGGCCGATGCCGGCACGGTGACCGTGAGCGCCCCGAACAGCGGCACGACCACGGCACGCCGCGGCATCTTCACGAGCGCCCTGGACGACATCAGGGCCACGGTCGCATCAGATGTCGACGCCGACGTCGTGAACGGCGAGCTGATCATCCAGGATCCCAACTCGTCCCTGGTGCTGTACCGCGTGACAGTGCAGCAAGAGGCCGCGTCCGACAAGGACCTGATGATCCGCTACAACAACCGGCTCTACTTCGGTGGTGACACGCTGGGCGCCGACGGGTATCCCACCGCCATCGACTACACGATCGCCTGGACGCCGGTCTGACCGGCCCGCGCATCCGATGAAAAACGCCCCGGTCCTCCGAGGCGTTTTGCTGTCAGCGCCAGCTTCCTGCGACGCGCAGCCGAACTGTGGGTCACTTCACGATGAGGCCGGCGAGTGCCGGGTCGTCCGGCGGGTACGCGAGGTCCAGCCCGTCGAGGGTGCGCTTGAGCAGCGTCGCGATCATCAGGTTGCGGTGGGTCTTCGAGTTGGCCGGCACCACCGTCCACGGCGCCCATGGGGTCCCGGTGGCCGAGATCAGCGCCTCGTAGGCGGCCTGATAGTCGTCCCATTGCTTGCGCACCGAGAGGTCGTCGGCTGCGAATTTCCAGCGTTTGGTGGGGTCGTCGAGGCGCTCCTGCAGGCGGTCGCGCTGCTCGTCCTTCGAGATGTGCAGCATGAACTTGCACACCGTGGTGCCCGTCTCCACGAGCATCCGCTCGAAGTCGTTGATGTGGGCGTACCGCTGTTTCGTCTGCGCCTTCGTGATCCAGCCGTTGACCGGAGGCACGAGCACGTCCTCGTAGTGGCTGCGGTTGAACACCATGATCTCGCCAGCGGCCGGCACCTGCTGGTGGATGCGCCACAGGTAGTCGCGGGCGCGCTCCGACTCGGTGGGCGCCTTCCAGCCGATCGTCTTGACCCCGAGCGCACTCATGCGGCCGAACACACCGCGCAACGTGCCATCCTTGCCGCTGGTGTCGGTGCCCTGCAGCACCACAAGCAACTTGTGCCGCCGGTCGGCGTACAGCAGGTTCTGGCGCACGTCGAGTTCGACGGCGAGTTCATCCACCCGCGCGCGATCACGAACCTTGTCACCGGAAGAAAACGGTTTGTCGCTTGGTGACACGCGGGTGAGATGGAACCGGTTCGAGCCGGCGCCGGCCTTGGCGTGTTGGTAAGGGCTTGCGTCGGTGGGCTTGGAAGGCATCGATCCGGCTCCTGACCCGTGTTCATCGGGGTTCCCGGCAGTGTAGGGCGAGCCGTCCACCCACGACGGGGGAGGACGGCGGGGCGGATTGCCTGCACAATCCGGCCCAGAACGACGGGGCAAGGCACCCCCGAGGCAGAGGCAGCAGGAGTTTGAAGTTGGCTACTCGATCCGTCCCCGTGAAAACCCCTGAAGCCGTGGCGGAACTCGCCAGCCGGCAACGCAAGCTGAGCCAGCGTCACCGCACGGTGCTGCTGCTCGTTGACGGCAAGCGCGGCGAAGTGCAGGTGCGCCAGACGGCGATGCAGGCGGGCGCGGCCGAGAACTGCTTCGACGAGCTGGTCGAACTGGGCATGATCGAGTTGACCCAGGAGGTCGACGCTTCGGTCAGCGCGCCCATGCCGCTTGCCGAGATTCCGCCGGCACCGCGTCCGCTCCTGGTCGACCTGCCATCCGCGGGCCCCGATTCCGTCGTGAGCCTGCTGCCTGCGTCTCTCACGCTGCAGCCGGAGTCCACGCTGATCGATTCCGTCCTGAACGAGCCGCCGCCGTCGGACATGGGTGAACTCGATTCGCTGATTCGCGAGGGCCAGGACGCCTCGTTCGAGGAGGCCCGCGACCTGATGGTGCGGGCCGTGCGAGCCGAGGCGCCGATGGCCGGGTCGCTCACGCTGCTGCGCCTGCGCCGGGCCCGCTCTCGCGCCGACCTGGAACTCCTGCTGGAAGAGGTAGAGTTGCGCATCACCAAGCCTTTCAAGGGGCTGTGGGCCAGCCAGACGATGTCGCGCGTTCGAGAACTGCTGTCGACCCAGACCGTGACCTGACCCTCCAGCCCTCGTGCCTCGCATGAGTTTCCTGGCCATCGATATCGGCAACACCCGCCTCAAGTGGGGGCAGTACGCTTCGCCGTTCCCGGGCGCACCCCTGATCGCGCACGGCGCGGTGTTCCTCGAAACCATCGACACACTCGCCGACACCGAATGGAAACACCTGGCCCCGCCGGGCAGCATGCTCGGGTGTGTGGTCGCGGGGGAGGGCATCCGCCGCCGCGTCGAGGAGCAGCTCGAACTCTGGGACATCGACCCGCGCTGGGTGGTGTCGTCGGCGCATGCCGCCGGCGTCACCAACGGGTATGACCACCCGGGCCGCCTGGGCACCGACCGCTGGGTCGCGCTGATCGGCGCCCGGCAGCGGGTGCTGTCACACGGCGGGCCGCGGCCGGTGCTGGTCGTCATGGTGGGCACCGCCGTCACGGTGGACGCCCTCGATGCCGACGGCAACTTCCTGGGCGGCCTGATCCTGCCGGGCTTCGGCGTGATGCAGCGGGCGCTCGAGATGAGCACGGCCGGGCTGAAGGTGCCCACCGGCGAGATCGTCGATTTCCCCACCAACACCAGCGACGCGCTGATGACCGGCGGTTCCAGCGCGATGGTGGGGGCGGTGGAACGCATGCACCGCAACCTGCGCGAACGTTGCGGCCAGGAGCCGGTGCTGCTGATGAGCGGCGGGGCGTCGCCGAAGCTCGCGGCCATCACGGACTTGAAGTTCGAGACGGTGGAGCGCCTCGTGTTCGATGGCCTCTTGGCGTTGCAGTCCCACCGCTTGGCACTTTAATTAGGCCCCCACGTCGCTTCGCTCCTGCCCCCCAAGGGGGCGCCCGCGGTCGCCCGGGGGACCCGGGCTCGGCGGTAGCTTGATCTGGTGCTTCGCTTCGCTTGCTCGGCTCGTTCAGAGGATGTAGCGCGACAGGTCCTCGTTCTTGGCGAGTTCGCCGAGCTTGGCGTCGACATCGGCGGCACCGAGGGAGATGGTCTGGCCGCTGCGGTTGGGGGCGTCGAAGCTGATTTCGTCGAGCAGGCGCTCCATCACGGTGGACAGGCGGCGGGCGCCGATGTTCTCGGTGCGTTCGTTGACGTCGCAGGCGATCTGGGCGAGGCGGCGGATGCCGTCACGTGACAGTTCGAGGGTGACCCCCTCCGTTGCCAGCAGCGCCTGGTACTGCTTCAGCAGGCTCGCGTGGGTCTGGGTCAGGATGGCTTCGAAGTCGTCGACGCTCAGCGAGCCGAGTTCGACACGGATCGGGAAGCGGCCCTGCAGTTCGGGGATCAGGTCGCTCGGTTTGCTCAGGTGGAACGCGCCGGACGCGATGAAGAGGATGTGGTCGGTCTTGACCATGCCGTACTTCGTGTTGACCGTGGTGCCCTCCACGAGCGGCAGCAGGTCGCGCTGCACGCCCTGGCGCGACACGTCGGCGCCGCCGGTGTCGGACCGCGACGCCACCTTGTCGATCTCGTCGAGGAACACGATGCCGTTCTGCTCGGTGTTGGCCAGCGCCCGGCTCCGCATCTCGTCCTCGTTGACGAGCTTGCCCGCCTCTTCCTCGGCGATGACCTTCAGTGCCTCGGCGATCTTGAGCTTGCGGGTCTTGCGTTTGGTGGGCGCGATGTTGGCGAACATGCCCTTGAGCTGCTCGGCCATCTCGTCCATGCCGGGCGGGCTCATGATCTCGAAGCTGGGCTTCGGCTCGGCCAGGTCGACATCGATCTCCTTGTCGTCGAGCGAGCCCTCGCGCAGGCGTTTGCGCATCACCTGGCGGGCGGTGTTGTCGGCCGGGGCAGGGGTGCTGGCGGTGAGGCCGAAGTCGCTGCCCGCGCTGCGGGCGGGCGGCACGAGGATGTCGAGCACGCGCTCCTCGGCGGCGTCCTCGGCGCGCACGCGCTGGCGGCGCATCTGGTGCTCGCGTTCCTGCTTGACCGCCATCTCGACCAGGTCGCGCACGATGGAGTCCACGTCCTTGCCCACGTAGCCCACCTCGGTGAACTTCGTGGCCTCGACCTTGATGAACGGCGCATCGGCGAGCTTGGCCAGCCGGCGCGCGATCTCGGTCTTGCCGACACCGGTGGGGCCGATCAGCAGGATGTTCTTCGGCGTGATCTCGCCACGGAGGCTTTCATCGACCTGCTGGCGGCGCCAGCGGTTGCGCAGCGCGATGGCCACGGCACGTTTGGCGTCCTTCTGGCCCACGATGTGGCGGTCCAGCTCGGACACGATTTCTTGCGGTGTCATCGTGCTCATTCCAGGACCTCGATCGTGTGCTGCTGGTTGGTGTAGATGCAGAGGTCGCCCGCGATCTCGAGGGAGCGCTTGACGATGTCTCGCGGGGCCATGTCGGTGTGCTGCAGCAGCGCGCGGGCGGACGCCTGGGCGTAGGCGCCACCGGAGCCGATGGCCACGACGCCCAGCTCGGGTTCGAGCACGTCGCCGTTGCCGGTGATGATCAGCGAAGCCTCGCGGTCGGCCACGGCCAGCATGGCCTCCAGGCGGCGCAACACGCGGTCGGTGCGCCAATCCTTCGTGAGTTCGATGGCGGCGCGCACCAGGTGGCCCTGGTGTTTCTCGAGCTTGGCCTCGAAGCGCTCGAACAGCGTGAACGCGTCCGCGGTGGCCCCGGCAAAGCCGGCGAGCACCTGGTCACGGTAGAGCTTTCGCACCTTGCGGGCGGTGGATTTGACAACGATGTTGCCGAGCGTGACCTGGCCATCGCCGCCCAGGGCAACGATGTTGCCCCGGCGCACGCTCAGGATGGTGGTGCCGTGATAATTTTCCATGGGCTTCAGATCCGGGCGGGCGCGCCAGGTTCAACCCCCCGCGCGCGAAACAAGACAACGGCCGCAAGGCCGGGCCGGTCAGGTCAGACGATGCGGACCTTGACCTTCGCGTGTTCGTTGATGCCCATGGCGCCGAAAAACAGCGCCACGAGGCGGTGGGCGTCGGAGAAGCTGACCGAGCGGTTTTCGCTGCGCCGGGCGAGCACCCAGTTCAGCAGGTCGCCCGCGGCGATGAAGTCGACGCGGATCAGGCGCGCGCACGACACGTTGACGATGGTGGCACTGCCGAGGTCGTCGTGCATCTTCGCCAGCGTGGCGCTGATGTCGCCCACCAGCTGGCCCGAGAGTTCGACGCCGGCCACCTGCACCACGCCCGGCTCGTCGATGAGCTGGGACTCCTGGAAGCTGGTGGACACGTCGCTCACCACCGACAGGGGCGGCGACTGGGTGCTGAGGTTCGAACCGCTGATGCGCACCTGGCACGTGACGGGTTCCCACGACGGCGGCGACACCTCGTAGGTGACGCAGTAGTCGATGGCGGCTTCGTCGAACTGGTCGGGGCGGTTGGCCAGGCGCAACGCGTCGAGGCGCACTTGCCAGAACACGGGGTCGGCATCGCGCACGCCGGCGGGGGCGGTGTCTTGCAGCACCTGGAGGAGGCGTTCGCCACCCACCCAGCGCATGTCGATGGACTGGCCCATCCAGCTGCGGAAGAGTTCGCTCAGGCGGGCACAGCCTTCGGCGTCGATGGATTGCAGGGCGCTCCAGTCGAACACCCACGGCAGCGGCATCTGCAGCGTCTGCGAGCGCAGTTCGGCCACGGTGTCGGCTTCGACGAGGGTGGGGCACACCCAGCCCACGTTGCCGTCGATGCGGGCATTGCTGGGGCGGCGTTCCTCGCTGGCGGCTTCGGCCACGAGGCGCGGCATCGAGAACCATTGAGGTGCCGACCAGCCGAACTGCTGGGCGTAATCGAGGGCGAGGCTCTCGAACTTCTGCTGCTGGCCGATGGCCCGGTACAGGTCGAACAGCGCGAGCCAGGTTTCAGCGTGTTGCGCCCGCGGGCCAGCGCTGGATGTCAGCGACGCGAGCGATTCCTCGCACAGTTCGAAATCGGCGTTGGCGAAAGCGATGACGGCTTCGTCGAGTTCGGGGTCGTGTTCGACCTCGCTGACCTCGGCGGCAAATGGCCGCCCGAGTTCGGACGATTCGGCGCTGCCGTTGAGCGGTGACAGCCCCGGGCTCATCACCACGGCGGCAGGCGCGGGCGGCGCGCCGCGGCTGAGGCTGCTGTCGGGCTGGGTGGCGGCGTAGCCGATGGCGGCGGGCTGCGTGGGCGCGTCGTAGAACGACGGCGTGCGGCGCGACGGCGAGGCAAGGCCGTCACCGACCATCTGCTGCTCGATCTCGTCGATCTTGGCCTTCACGCCACTGTAGGGTTTGGCCCCGCTTTCGGGCATGCGGGCTTCGGAGTCGTCGATGCGGGACGACCCACCGAGGGTGGCCAGCTGCTCGCTGGTCAGGCCCTCGCGGCGCACCTTGCGGAGCATGTCGAATTCGCGCTTGCGCACGAAGTCGTTGCGCCGCTTGCGCTCGATCATGGCTTTCAGTTCCGACTTGGCGTACTCGCTCTCGCGCGCGTCTTCAGTGGGCGCACCGAGCTGCGCCCAATCCGTGGCCGGGTTGGCTACGAATTTGACGACCTTTCGGAAAAAACTGGAGCTGTCTTTGTTGTCCGCCATGTCGAGGGGAAGTTCGTCAGTCGCCGAACATCTTCTGTTTGAGTTCTCGGCGTTGCTGGGCCTCGAGGGACAGTGTAGCGGTCGGCCGGGCGATCAGGCGGCCCAAGCCGATGGGTTCGCCAGTTTCGTCGCAGAAACCGTAATCGCCCGAGTCGAGCCGGACCAGTGACTGTGCGATTTTCTTCAGGAGCTTGCGCTCACGATCGCGCGTGCGCAACTCGAGGGCGTGCTCTTCCTCGATGGTGGCGCGGTCGGCCGGGTCGGGCACGATGGAGGTGTCTTCGCGCAGATGCTCGGTGGTTTCGCCGGCGTTGCTGAGCAGGTCGTCCTTCAGGCTTTGCAGCTTGGCGCGGAAGAACTCGATCTGCTTGTCCTTCATGTACTCGCTGTCGGGCATGGCGAGCACTTCGGCCTCGGTCAGCTCGGCACCGGACTTGGTTTTCCAGGCGTTGGCCAGTTTGGGGTCGGCCTTGTGAGGGGTTTTGGTCACGTCGATCACGGAAGAATTCATTTGGCGGGTGGGAGGCCTCGGCGGCGCAAAGCGGTCCGCGAAGCGCGAGGTGGCCGGCGGAATGGGGGCGGCCGGGGGCGCTGCGGCCGCCCGGGCGGCCGCGACACGCGGAGACGAGGCCTTGACGACCGACGAGTCCGCGACCGTGGTTTCGGCCACGGGCGCAGCGGCCGTTCTGGCGGCTGGCTTCGCCGGGGTCGATTCAGTCTTGGGGGCAGGTTTGGTCGGCACGGCGGTCGGGGTTGACTTGGGTTGAACGGGAGGTTGCGCGGCCTTGGCTGCGGGCTTGGAGACTGCCTTGGCTGCCGGCTTCGCGGTGGAAGACGCCTTTGCCGGAGACTTGGCAGAGGCCTTCGCCGCCGGTGCCGGCTTCTTCGCCGCTGGCTTGCTTGCGCTGGTTCGCTGGACCGGGGTCTTGCTCACTGGAAATCTCCTCGCAACGGCAGTTATACCCGCTATGGGGGCCATGTGCACCCCGGGAGCGGAGATCGGGCGCCGCGGATTGTAGCCACGTTGCGCGTCCGCTGCCCGTTGATCGGCACAGCCCCCCTGCCGCCCGGCGGCAGGCCCCCGCAGGGGATTCAGGTCATTTCGGACGGTTCCGCGATTCCTTGAGCAAGCCTCACACGAGGCACTGCTCCAGGCCCTGGCGGAACACGTCGGACGGCAGGTCGAGGCCGATGAACACCATCTTGCTGGTTTTCTTCTCGCCCTTGGCCCAGGTGGGGCCGAGGTCGCTGCCCATCAACTGGTGGACACCCTGGAAGATGACCTTGCGGTCGCTGCCCTTCATGTTCAGCACGCCCTTGTAGCGCAGCATCTTCGGCCCGTAGACCTGGACGATGGCGGCGAGGAAGTCTTCGAGCTTGGCCGGGTTGAACGGCTTGTCCGAGCGGAAGACGAACGACTTCACGTCGTCGTCGTGGGCGTGGTGGTGCGGGTGGTCGCAGTGTTCGCCGTGCTCGTGATCATGGCCGTGATCGTGGTGATGGTGGTCGTCCGCCTTGAGGAAGTCGGGGTCGATCTCGAGCTTGGCGTTCAGGTTGAAGCCCTTCAGGTCGAACACCTCGGACAAGGGCACGTCGCCGAAATTGACGCGCTTTTGCGGTGCACGGGGGTTCATGTGCCTGACGCGGTGGCTCAGGGCCTCCAGCGCCGGGCCGTCCACCAGGTCGGCCTTGCTGATGAAGATCTGGTCGGCGAAACCCACCTGCATGCGGGCTTCCTGGCGGGTGTCGAGCTGCTGGTCGCCGTGTTTGGCGTCCACCAGGGTCAGGATGGAGTCGAGGAGGTAGTTCTCGGCCACCTCGTCGTCCATGAAAAACGTCTGGGCGACCGGGCCGGGGTCGGCCAGGCCGGTGGTTTCGATGACCACCCGGTCGAACTGCAGTTCGCCCTTGCGGCGCTTCTCGGCGAGGTCGGCCAGGGTGCTGCGGAGGTCTTCACGGATGGTGCAGCAGACGCAGCCGTTGTTCAGCTGGATGATCTGCTCCTTGCTGTCCTGCACGAGGATCTCGTTGTCGATGTTCTCGTCGCCGAACTCGTTTTCGATCACGGCGATCTTCTGGCCGTGGGCCTCGGTGAGCACGCGCTTGAGCAGCGTCGTCTTGCCCGAACCGAGGAAGCCGGTCAGGATGGTGGCGGGGATGAGACTCATGGGAGGCCTGCTGAGGAGGGAGTGCGCCGGGGGCCCCGGAAAGGGGGTTCGGGCGCCGGGGTTGACAAGGAATTTCGTAGAAGGTACCAGATGTGTCAAGCCTTGCAGCGCGGGCATATGCCTACTGCTGTTAAGCTTTTGCCATCTGAACTCCCCGCCCCGGCGCGATGCCCGACCCTCACCCGAGTCGCCCTTTCAAAGGGGACAAGCATGCCCCCCACGCCGACAAGCGCAGCTTGTTCGAGCGGCTCGTCGAGTTCGTCTCGCCGGGCGTCGACTCGCGCGACGAACTGATCGAGACCCTGGCCGACGCGGAACACCGCGAGCTGATCGCGCCCGAATCCCGCATGATGCTGGAGGGGGTCATCCGCATGGCCGACCTCTCCGCCGGCGATGCCATGGTGCCCACGCCCCGCATGGACGTGCTCTCCATCGACTCCCCGTACGAGGAGCTGCTCTGGGCCGTCATCGACACCGGGCACTCCCGTTTCCCGGTGTACGAAGGGTCGCGCGAGAACATCATCGGCACCCTCATGGCGAAGGACCTGCTCAAGCTGCAGCGGGCCCCGGAACTGAACTTGCGCACGCTGCTGCGGCCTGCCGTGTTCGTGCCCGAATCGAAGGGCCTGAACGAGCTGCTCCGCGACTTCCGCGCCAACCGCAACCACCTGGCCATCGTCGTCGACGAGTTCGGCAACACCGCCGGGCTGATCACCATCGAGGACGTGCTCGAGGAGATCGTCGGCGAGATCGAGGACGAATTCGACGACAAGAACGGCGAGTCGGGCATCTACACGCTGGCCGACGGCAGCCACCGGGTGGCCGGTGACACCGACATCGCGGCCGTCAACGAGGCCTTCGTGGTCGACCTGCCCGTGGACGACTTCGACACCATCGGCGGCCTCGTGGCCCAGGAACTGGGCCGGGTGCCGCGGCGCGGGGAATCCGTGACAATCGCGAACCTCGTGTTTTCGGTCATGCTGACCCGGGGCGGGGCGGTGCGCTGGTTCAAGGTCACCCGCAGCCAGGAAGTGGCCTTGGGGAGCGATGGTGCCTGAACAAAAACGATCTACGAGACTTTCGTCCAAACAACAACCCGACCCGCGAGCCGGCCGCCAGCAGTCGTCGTCGCGCCGCAAGGCGTCTGCCACGGACCGCGTGTTCGTCGGCTTCGACCTGATCTTCGTGGTGTTGCTGGGTGGGTTGCACGCGCTGCCCACCGCCTACCCGAAATTCTGGTGGCTGCAGCTGCTGTGCGCGGCCGGGCTCGCGCACCGGGTCGCCCGTGCCGGCATCGGACGCTCGGCGTTCCTCGGCTGGGCGTTCGGCACGGCGTGGCTGTGCGTGGGCACCTGGTGGCTGTACGTCAGCATGCACCGCTACGGCGGGCTCTCGGCGCCGCTGGCCGGTGGCGCGGTGTTCGCGCTGTCGGCGTTCCTGGCGCTGTACCTGGCCGCCGCCATGGCGTTGTTTGCCATGATGCGGCGCAACCGGCTTTGGCTCGATGCGCTGATCTTCGGTGGCTGCTGGCTGCTGGCCGAGCTGGCGCGCGGGTTCATCCTGACCGGCTTCCCCTGGGCGGCCTCGGGCTATGCCCACGTCGATTCCCCGCTGGCTGCGCTCGCGCCGCTCGTGGGGGTGTACGGCATCGGTGCGGTGGCCGCGGTGGTGGCGGCGCTGCTGGTGCTGGGCCTGCGCGACGCCTCCCAACCGGGCGGCGCTGCCGTCGTGGGCGCCTGCGCCGCCGGCATCGTGCTCGCGGGCCTTGCCTTCCTGAAGCTGCCCACGTTCAGCGGGGCGAGCGGCACGCTGCAGTTGGCGTTGCTGCAGCCCAACGTGCCGCAGAACGAGAAGTTCGCGGTCGAGGTGCTGCCGCAGAACCTGGCCTGGGCGGCCGACAAGCTGATGGCCGCCAAGGGCGACCTGGTCATCGCCCCCGAAACCATCGTGCCACTGCTGCCCGAGCAACTGCCGCCGGAATACTGGCAACCGCTGCTCAAGCACTTCCAGCGCGGTCCGCAGGCGGGGCTCTTCGGCCGGCCGCTCGGCAACCTCGAGACGAACTACACCAACTCGGCCGTGGGCATCTCGCGTGACACCGTCAAGATGACCGACGGCTTCTACCGCTACGACAAGCACCACCTGGTGCCGTTCGGCGAGTTCATCCCGGCCGGCTTCCGCTGGTTCACGAACCTGATGAACATCCCGCTCGGCGACTTCGGCCGCGGCCCGCGGGTGGCGTCGTCCTTCCCGGTCAAGACCGAACGCATCGCTCCCAACATCTGCTTCGAGGACTTGTTCGGCGAGGAACTGGCGGCCCGGTTCGCCGACGAACATGTGGCCCCCACCATGTTCGCGAACCTGACCAACATCGGCTGGTTCGGCGACACCATCGCCGTGGACCAGCACCTGCACATCTCCCGCATGCGAACGCTCGAGTTCCAGCGTCCCATGGTGCGTGCCACCAACACCGGCACCACCGCGGTGATCGACCACACCGGCCGGGTGACCGACGCGCTGGCGCCGTTCACCCAGGGCGTGCTGGTGGCGCCGGTGACCGGCCGGGTCGGCATCACGCCGTTCGCCTGGTGGGCGGCGCGTTTCGGGCTGCTGCCGCTCGCGCTCGGCGCCCTGGTCCCGATGCTGTTCGCGCTCGTGCTCCGCCGCCGCGAGGACTGAACCGCGCCAAACCGCGCCGGCGGGACGGCGGGCCCGTAAAATCCCGCCTCTTGCCCCTTTTTCCCGTGACACCACCACCATGCTGACTTTCCAGCAAATCATCCTGCGCCTGCAAGACTACTGGGACCGCCAGGGCTGTGCGCTGCTCCAGCCCTACGACATGGAAGTCGGCGCCGGCACCAGCCACACCGCCACGTTCCTGCGCGCGCTGGGCCCGGAACCCTGGAAGGCCGCCTACGTGCAGCCGAGCCGCCGCCCGAAGGATGGCCGGTACGGGCAGAACCCGAACCGCCTGCAGCACTACTACCAGTACCAGGTGGTGCTCAAACCCGCGCCGGCCAACATCCTCGAGCTGTACCTGGGCTCGCTCGAAACGCTCGGTTTCGACCTGAAGGCCAACGACATCCGCTTCGTCGAGGACGACTGGGAGAACCCCACGCTCGGCGCCTGGGGCCTCGGCTGGGAGGTGTGGCTCAACGGCATGGAGGTCACGCAGTTCACGTACTTCCAGCAGGTGGGGGGCATCGAGTGCAAGCCGATCACCGGCGAGATCACGTACGGCCTCGAGCGCCTGGCCATGTACCTGCAGGGCGTGGACAGCGTCTACGACCTCAAGTGGACCGACACGCTCAGCTACGGCGACGTGTACCACCAGAACGAGGTGGAGCAGAGCACGTACAACTTCGAGCACAGCGACGTGGACTTCCTGCTGACGGCCTTCGCTGCCCATGAAAAGCAGGCCAAACACCTGATGGAGACGCAGCTGGCGCTGCCCGCCTACGAGCAGGTGCTCAAGGCCGCGCACAGCTTCAACCTGCTCGATGCCCGGGGTGCCATCAGCGTCACCGAACGCGCCGCGTACATCGGCCGCATCCGCAACCTCGCGCGCAGCGTCGCGCAGAGCTACCTCGAGAGCCGTGCGCGCCTCGGGTTCCCGATGGCGCCGAAGGCGTGGGCCGACGAAGTCATTGCCGCGCTGGACCACAAGAAGGCGGCCTGAAGACCATGACCACCCAGAACCTGCTGCTCGAACTGTTCGTCGAAGAGCTGCCGCCGAAGGCGCTGAAGGCGCTCGGCGAGGCTTTCTCCCACACCCTGGCCGAGAGCCTGCGTGCGTCGGGCCTGGCCACCGCCCAGTCGGCCGTGACCGCGTTCGCGTCGCCGCGCCGGCTCGGTGCACACATCAGTGGCGTGCGCGCCCACGCCGACGACAAACCGGTGTCGCAGAAGCTGATGCCCGTGGCGGTGGCACTCGACGCCGCCGGCAACCCCACGCCCGCGCTGCTGAAGAAGCTCGGCGCCCTCGGGTTCGATGCGGCCGTGGTGCCTCAGCTCAAGCGCCAGCCCGATGGCAAGGCCGAGGCGCTGTTCCTCGACACGGTGGTCAAGGGCGCCACGCTGGCCGACGGCCTGCAGAAGGCGCTCGATGAAGCGCTGACCAAGCTGCCCATCCCGAAGGTCATGCAGTACCAGCTGGCCGACGGCTGGACGAGCGTGAACTTCGTGCGCCCGGCCCACGGGCTCGTGGCATTGCACGGCGCCGACCTGGTGTCCATCAAGGCGCTGGGCCTGGTGTCGGGCCGCGAAACCCATGGCCACCGTTTCGAGGCGGACGTGGACCCGGTGGTGGTGCAGGACGCCGACCACTACGCACGCCAGCTCGAGGAGCAGGGCGCCGTGATCGCCGGGTTTGCCGCCCGCCACGCCGAGATCGCCCGCCAGCTCAAGGTGGCGGCCGACCGCGAAGGCCTCGTGCCCATCCACGACCCGGCGCTGCTCGACGAGGTCACCGCACTGGTCGAGCGCCCGAACGTGCTGCTGTGCCAGTTCGAGGAGGAGTTCCTCGCGGTGCCGCAGGAATGCCTCATCCTGACGATGAAGGCCAACCAGAAGTACTTCCCGTTGCTCGATGCCGCGGGCAAGCTCACGAACAAGTTCCTGATCGTCAGCAACATCCGCCCGGCCGACCCGAGCCGCGTGGTCGGTGGCAACGAGCGGGTGGTGCGCCCCCGCCTGGCCGATGCCAAGTTCTTCTTCGACCAGGACCGCAAGAAGACGCTCGCGTCCCGTGTCGAGGGCCTGGCCAAGGTGGTCTACCACGGCAAGCTGGGCACGCAGGGTGAACGCGTCGAGCGCGTGCGGGGCATCGCCCGTGCCATCGGCGAACGCCTGGGGGGCGCCGACCTGGCCGCGCAGGCCGACACCGCGGCGAACCTCGCCAAGGCCGACCTGCTGACCGACATGGTCGGCGAGTTCCCCGAGCTGCAGGGCATCATGGGCGGCTACTACGCCCGAGGTGACGGCCTAGGCGACACCATCGCCACCGCCATCGAGGACCACTACAAGCCGCGTTTCGCCGGCGACGAACTGCCGCGCAACGACGTCGGGGTGGCCGTGGCCCTGGCCGACAAGCTCGAGACGCTCGTGGGCCTGTTCGGCATCGGCCAGCTGCCCACCGGCGACAAGGACCCGTTCGCGCTGCGCCGCCACGCCCTCGGGGTGGTGCGCATGCTCGTCGAACGTGAGCTGGCGCTCGACATCGACGCGCTGATCGACACCGCGGTGAAGACGTTCGGCCCGCTGATCGCCGACCCCGCCAAGACCGTGGGCCTCGTGGTCGACTTCATGTTCGACCGCCTGGCGGTGAGCCTGCGCGACCAGGGGTATGCCGCCCAGGAGATCGACGCGGTGCTGAGCCGCCGCAGCAGCCGGGTGCACGAGGTGCCGCGTGCGCTGGCCGCCGTGAAGGCCTTTGCCGCGTTGCCCGAGGCCGCGAGCCTGGCCGCCGCCAACAAGCGCGTAGGCAACATCCTGAACAAATCCGAAGGGGTCGCCGGCACCGTGCCCGACCCGGCCCGGTTCGTGGAACCGCAGGAGCAGGCGCTGTTCGAGGCGCTGCGCACGGCCAACGGCCCGTCCACCGCCGCGTTCGAGCGGGGCGACTACAGCGCCTCGCTGCAGGCGCTGGCCGTGCTGAAGGCCCCGGTGGATGCGTTCTTCGACGGCGTGATGGTCAACGCCGAAGACCCGGCGCTGCGTGCGAACCGCCTGGCGCTGCTGGCCAGCCTGCACGCCGCGATGAACCGCGTGGCCGACCTCTCGAAGCTCGCATCCTGACTGGACTCCCGCGATGAACCTCATCATCCTCGACCGCGACGGCACGATCAACGAAGACCGTGACGACTACGTGAAATCGGCGGACGACTGGCTGCCCATCCCGGGCTCGCTCGAGGCCATCGCGCGGCTCAACCACGCGGGGTGGCACACGGTGATCGCCAGCAACCAGTCGGGCCTCGGCCGCGGCCTGTTCGACATGGCCTCGCTGAATGCGATGCACGCGAAGATGAATGCGCTGCTCGCCAAGGTGGGCGGCCGCATCGACGCGGTGTTCTTCTGCCCGCACACTCCCGACGAAACGTGCGAATGCCGCAAGCCGCTGCCGGGCCTGTTCCGCCAGATCGGCGAACGGTACGGCGTGGACCTCTCCACCGTGCCGGTGGTGGGCGATTCACTGCGCGACCTGCAGGCCGGCGTGGCGTTGGGCTGCAAGCCCCACCTCGTGCGCACCGGCAAGGGCGCAGCCACCGAACCCGGCGTGTCGCAGCTGGTGCCTGGCACCGTGGTGCACGACGACCTGGCAGCCTTTGCCGAACACATGATCCAGCAGGAACGACTCGTGCGCGGCAATGCCGGGCTGGGCGAAGCCAGCCTCGGACGACTTGACTGAACCTTGATGACCAACCTGCTGACCGCGATCCGGTCGATCCTGTTCCTGCTCTGGATGTCCATCACCGTCGTGCCCTGGGCCATCGCGGTGCTCATCTACTCGATGTTCGTGCGCGGGGCGCCCATCTACTGGCTGTGTGCCGGCTGGCTGCGCACGGCCATCTGGGGCTGCAAGGTGATCTGTGGTGTGCAAAAGCGCGTGCACGGCATGGAGAACCTGCCCGACGGGCCGGTGGTCCTGTTGTCGAAACACCAGAGCACGTGGGAGACGTTCGCGTACCCCACGATCATGCCGCGGCCGCTCTGCTACGTGTTCAAGCGCGAGCTGCTGTACATCCCGTTTTTCGGTTGGGCGATGGGCCGCATCGACATGATCCACATCGACCGCAGCCGCCGCACCGAGGCGTGGAACCGCGTGGCCGAACAGGGGCGCAAGCACATGGCCGCCGGCAACTGGGTGATCATGTTCCCGGAGGGCACCCGCGCACCGCGCGGCGGCCAGGGGGTCTACAAGGCCGGGGGCACGCGCCTCGCGATCGCCGCCGGCGTGCCGGTGGTGCCCATCGCGGTGAACGCCGCCCGCTGCTGGCCGCGCAAGTCCTTCATGGTGCGGCCGGGCACGGTCGATGTGTCCATCGGCAAGCCCATTCCGTCCGAGGGCCGCACGCCTGACGACCTGATGCGCGAGGTCGAGCAGTGGGTCGAAGCGGAGATGCGCCGCCTCGACGCCGAGGCGTACGCCAAGCCTGCGGCCTGACCGCCACGGGTCCCCGCTTAGAATGGGCGCCCATGACGCGTCCCGTGCCGGCCCCCCGTTCGATGCAGCTGTCGCTGTTCGATGATGGATCGCCGGCGTCCCACACCCTGATGTCCGTTCCACTCGATGCGCCGCCGATGGTCTCGGCGCCTGCGCCCACACCGCGGCTGCCCGCTGCACCTGCCAGTCCGTCGGCTGCGCCGGCGGTCTCGCGGCACCCGCAAGCCCAGCGCGAGATCCGCCTGAGCGGCCACCTCGTCGCCTACGCCCTCAAGCGCGGCCGCCGCCGCAGCATCGGTTTTGTCGTGGGCATGGACGGCCTCAGCGTGTCCGCGCCCAAATGGGTGGGCCTCGCCGAGATCGACGGGGCGCTGGTCGAGAAGGGCGACTGGATCCTGCGCAAGCTGCGCGAACAACAGGACCGCGCGCGGCGTTTGCAGGCCGCGAAGGTCGAGTGGCGCGACGGCACCACCATTCCCTACCTGGGCGACACCCTCATCGTCGTGCTCGATGCCCGTGCCGGCTTGAAGCCGGGCGGTGCGGTGCTCAACAGCGACGCGGCTGCCTTGCCGGGCGTGCCCCGCCTCACGCTGCACATCGGCCTGCCCCACACCGCCACGCCGGAACAGATCCGCGATTCGGTGCAGAGCTGGCTGCAGCGCGAAGCGCGCCGGGTGTTCGAGGACCGCTGCCGCCATTTCACGCAGCTGCTCGGTGTGCAGTACAAGCGGCTGAGCCTGTCCTCGGCGCAGACGCGCTGGGGCAGTGCCAGTGCCGACGGGTCCATCCGCCTGAACTGGCGCCTCATTCACTTCGCGCTCTCCACGATCGACTACGTCGTGGCGCACGAACTGGCGCACCTGCGCGAGATGAACCACAGCCCCCGGTTCTGGGACGTCGTCCGTTCGGTGATGCCCGATTTCGAGAAGGCCCGCGGCACCCTCAAGGACGACGTGCTGCCGGCGTTCGATTGACGGTGCCCAGGCGATGAGCCTGCACCGCTACTCCTTCCGCCAGCTGCTGCTGGTGGCCTTCCTGCTGATCGCCACGCTGCTGAGCGCCGCGTCGTTGCGCGGTCTCTTCACCCTCGAAGGGCTGTTGCGCCAGAGCAGCGCCGCGGCCCGCCAGGCCGTGGCCCTCAGTGCCGCCGCCCAGTTGATGGCCGAACGCAGCGTGGACATGGAACGGGCGGCCCGCCAGTTCCTGGTGCTCGGCGACCCCAACCTGCGCCAGCGCTTCGATGACGCCGCCCGCGAGGCGGGGGTGTCGCTCACGCAGCTGTCCGCCGGCACGCTGCCGCAGAAGACCGCCGACGCGTGGCGCATCACGCTCGAGACCATCGAGGCGCAGCTGACGGGCACGCCGCCCACGCAGCGTGCACGCGACCAGGCGCTCACCGCCGCGTTCGCCGAACTCGACCAGCTCAACGCCACCATCGCCGACCAGGTGCGCCAGGCGGCCGAGGAGCGCAACCAGGTGCTCCGCGACGAACTCGAGGCGCGGCGGGTCGACCTCGCGCAGCAGATCCTCGGGGCCATCGGCGTGGCAGGCGTGCTGGCGCTGGTGTTCGGGCTGTGGCTCGCCCGGCCGCTCAAGCGCATCGAAAACGCCATCGTGGGCCTCGGCGAAAATCGCCTGGAAAAGTCCATCGACATCCGCGGACCGGCCGACGTGCGGCTGATCGGCCAGCGCCTGGAGTGGCTGCGGCTGCGGCTTGCGGAACTCGACTCCGACAAGGCCCGGTTCCTGCGCCACGTGTCGCACGAGCTGAAGACCCCGCTTGCCGCCTTGCGCGAGGGGGTGTCGTTGCTGGAGGACGGGGTCACCGGCGCGCTCAACGACAACCAGGTGCAGGTGGTGCGCATCCTGCAGCAGAACACCGTCGTGCTGCAGCGGCAGATCGAGGACCTGCTGCGCTTCAACGCGGCCGCCTTCGAGGCCCGCCGGCTCGTGCGCCGCAAGACCGAACTCGTCGCCTTCATCGGCGACCTCGTCAACCAGCAGCGGCTGCAGTGGATGGCCAAGCTGCTGCGCGTGCAGGTCGACGGTGAGCCGCTGTGGACCGAGATCGACGGCGACAAGATGGGCATGGCCCTCGGTAACCTGTTGTCCAACGCGATCCGCTTCAGCCCGTCGGGCGGTACCATCCAGTTTTCCGTTTCCCGCGAAGCCGGCCGGGCGTGCATCGACATCGTCGACAACGGACCGGGCGTGGCCTCGGCCGATCGTGCCCGGGTGTTCGAGCCGTTCTACCGGGGCGAGCGCCAGCCGGCCGATGCGGCACGGGGCAGCGGCATCGGGTTGTCCATCGTCCACGAATACGTCACCGCGCACGGCGGGCAGATCGAACTGCTGCCCGACGAGCCCGGGGCCCACTTTCACATCGAGCTACCGCATGCGTCTTCGGACTGACCTTCTCCGTGCCTGGACCCTGGCGGGCGGCAGCCTCGTGCTGGCCGCGTGCACGCTGGTCCAGCCCGTGCCCGCGCCCGTGGTCCCCCCGCCACCGGCCCCCGTGCCCGTTCCCCCGCCTCCCCCACCGCCGCCGCCGCCGCCCCAGGTGGACCCGGCCGATGCCGCGGCCCGCCGGCTGCTCGCGTACCACGAGCAGTTGCGGCAGATGTCGCCCGCCGAGCTGGGGCAGGAACTCACGCGCATGAATGCGCTGGTGGCCGCCAACGCCCAGTCGGCGTCGCCGTCCGTCGTGCTCGAACTGTCGCTCGCCCTCGCGCAGTCCCGCAACAACGGCGACCTCGCGCGGGCCGCGGTGCTGCTCGACCCCATCGTGAAGTCCACGAACCCCGACCTGGCCCCGTGGCAGCCGCTCGCGCGGCTGTTGTCGGCCCGGTTCGTGGAGCAGCGCAAGCTCGAGAACGAACTCGAACGCCAGGGCGTCCAGTTGCGCGAGGCCCAGCGCAACCTGACCCAGACGAACGACAAGCTCGAGGCGTTGAAAAACATCGAACGCAGCCTCACCGCCCGGCCGCCGTCGGCCCCGGTGAAACCTCCCGCGGTGCCGGCTTCGGCGCCGCCCGCCACTGCCCCGAAGGCGCCCTGATGCCCGCGAACCTGCTGCTGGTCGACGATGACCCCGACCTGCTCAAGCTGCTGTCGATGCGCCTCACGGCGGCCGGCTACCACGTCACCGCCGTCGCCTCCGCCGAGGACGCTCTGGCCCAGCTCGACGTGGCCCGGCCTCAGCTGGTCGTCAGCGACGTGCAACTGCCCGGCCGCGACGGCCTCGCGCTGTTCGACGCCATCCGCCAGCGCCACCCGGCGTTGCCGGTGATCCTGCTCACTGCCCACGGCACCATCCCCGACGCGGTGGAGGCCACCGCACGCGGGGTGTTCACGTACCTCACCAAACCGTTCGACGGCAAGGCGCTGCTCGAGAAGATCGGGCAGGCCCTCGCGCTCGGTGCCCCGGCCCACGAACCGGTCGATGGCGACGAGCGCTGGCGCGAGGCCATCGTGAGCCGCTCGAGCCGCATGGCCGAGCTGCTGGCCGAGGCCAAGATGGTGGCCGCGTCCGACGCCAGTGTGCTGATCTGCGGCGAAAGCGGCAGCGGCAAGGAACTGCTCGCGCAGGCCATCCACAAGGCCAGCCCGCGCGCCCACAAACCCTTTGTCGCGGTGAACTGCAGCGCCATTCCCGAGGCCCTGCTCGAGTCCGAATTGTTCGGGCACGTGAAGGGGTCTTTCACCGGCGCGGTGGCCAACCACCAGGGGCTGTTCCAGGCCGCCGATGGGGGCACCTTGTTTCTGGATGAAATCGGCGACATGCCCCCGGCATTGCAGGTCAAGCTGTTGCGGGTGTTGCAGGAGCGGTCGGTGCGGCCCGTGGGGGCCAACGAAAGCACCCCGGTGGATGTGCGCATCCTGTCCGCCACCCACCGCGACCTCGATGCCGCGATGGCCGACGGCGAGTTCCGCGAGGACCTTTTTTACCGATTGAACGTGGTGGCCCTGACGCTGCCGCCGCTCGGCGACCGGCGCGAGGACATCCCGCTGCTGGCCAACCATTTCCTGTCGAAGCTCGCCGAGAAATACAACAAGCCGCTGAATGGTTTTGCCCCCGATGCGCTGAAGGCGCTCGCCACCGCGGTGTGGCCGGGCAACGTGCGGCAACTGCACAACGTGGTGGAGCAGGTGTGCGCGCTGACCACCACGCCGCTGATCCCGCTGGCGCTGGTGCAGCGTGCGCTGCGGGTGCCGAGCGTCGAGGTGCTCAGCTTTGCCCAGGCCCGGGAACGCTTTGAACGCGATTACCTGGTCGGTTTGCTCAAAATGACCGATGGCAACGTGGCCGATGCAGCCCGCCTGGCGGACCGCAACCGCACCGAGTTCTACCGCCTGCTCCAGAAGCACGGCCTGACCCCCGGCCGCTTCCGCGCCGACCCGCCCGTCGCCGAATGAGGTGACCTGCCCGCCGCGCTGTCGCTGATGAACGACAGTGCATTTGCGGCGGCGCAGCAGGGGAAAACCCCGAATCGGCCTCAAACGCTGTCGCTGGGCAGCGACAAAAAACCGGGGTTCAGTCGCCCGGCAATCCCCCCGAATTGCGCTAACCCATTGATTTCATTGGGGTTGACTCATTTGGCATGTTCATTGCGCTTGCAGCGTCGCACCGCGGCTTTTTGCCGTCCCGTGACTTCACTGCAAGGAACCTGGATTTGCCCTACGCCTTTCGTCAGCCCCCGCGTGACCCCGCTCCGTTCCGCAACGCCGTCGCCAGCCTGACCCTCGGTCTGGCCGTGTGGCTCGCGGCGGCCGGCCAGGCCCTCGCGTTCGGCTTCGACGACGTGGCGCAACTCGCCCAGGCTCGGGCCGCCAAGCCGTATGCCACCCGCAGCCATGTGCTGCCGGCCGAGTTGCGCAACCTCGACTACGACCAGTACCGCGACATCCGCTTCAAGCCGGCCCAGTCCACCTGGCGTGCCGAAGGCCTGCCGTTCGAGCTGGCGTTCTTCCACCTGGGCAAGTTCCAGACGGCGCCGGTCCGCATCAACGAGGTGACGGCCGCCGGTGTGCGCCACATCGCGTTCGACCCCAAGGCCTTCGACTACGGCAAGAACAAGGTGTCGCCCAAGCAGTGGGGCGACCTCGGGTTTGCCGGCTTTCGCGTCCACTACGCGCTCAACAACGCCGCCTACAAGGACGAGTTGGTCGTGTTCCTCGGCGCCAGCTACTTCCGCGCGCTGGGCAAGCAGCAGCACTACGGGCTGTCGGCCCGCGGCCTGGCCCTCGACACGGTGGGCGGGCAGGGCGAGGAATTCCCGCGGTTCGAGGAGTTCTGGATCGAGCGCCCGGAGGCCGATGCCACCGCGCTCGTGATCCACGCGCTGCTCGACTCCCCGCGGGTGTCCGGCGCCTACCAGTTCACGGTGCGCCCGGGCGACACCACGGTGACCGACGTGCGCAGCAAGCTCTACTTCCGTGCCGGTGTCACCACGCTGGGCGTGGCCCCGCTCACCAGCATGTTTCAGCACGGCGAGAACCAGCCGCGTGCCGGCGAGTTCCGCCCCGAGGTGCACGACTCCGACGGCCTGATGGTGGCCACCGGTGAGGGCGAGTGGCTGTGGCGCCCGCTGATCAACCCGAAGCGCCCCCTCGTGACGTCGTTCGCCACCCGTGACCCGAAGGGGTTCGGCCTCATGCAGCGCGACCGTGCGTTCTCGAGCTACGAGGACGTCGAGGCCAGCTACGAACGCCGCCCGAGCGCCTGGGTGGTGCCGAAGGGCGCCTGGGGGCCGGGCCGCGTCGAACTGTTCCAGTGGCCCACGCCCGACGAAACCAACGACAACATCGTGGCCTATTGGGTGCCCGACCAGGCGCCGGCCCCGGGCCAGCCGCTCGAGCTGTCGTACCAGGTGCAACTGCAGGGCGACCGCCAGCAGCGGCCACCGGCCGGCTGGGCCACGCAATCGCGCGTGGGCCGCGGCTTTGCCGAGATGGCCCCGAACGAAACCCAATACGTCGTCGACTTCACCGGTCCGGCGCTCGACGCGCTGCCCCTGGGCGCCACCGTGAAGCCGGTGGTCAGCGTCGGCCCGAACGGCAAGGTCGTCGAAGCCAACGCCTACCGCATCCCCGCCAACGGCGCCTGGCGCATGAGCCTGCGCGTTCAACAAACCGACGCGAAGCAGCCAGTCGAGCTGCGCGCATTCCTCCAGCAATCCACTCACGCATTGACCGAAACATGGACCTCCATCATTCAGCCCGACTGAGCCAGGGGCATGACGGCGTTGGCTCGCCCACCCAGGTGTCCCCGTTGACCCCGCGCGTGCCCGGCGTGGGGCCCAGTGCGCCGCCCATCCGGCGGGCCTCGATGGTCGCCACGCCGTGGCGCGGTTTCTGGCGCGGCCTCTTCGAAGGGCTGGCCGGGGTGTTCGCCGGCCGCGGCCCGGCGGTGGCCGAGCGCCAGCCGTGGGAAGTGGCCGCATCGCGCCGCCGCCTCGTGCTGCTGGTGCTGGTGGCCCTGTCGGCCGTGGGCGCCACCGCCATGCTGACGCAGGTGCTGCCGGTCTACGAGGTGGCCATCCTGCGGTGGGGCCAGATCGCACTGTTCTCGCTGCTGTTCGCGTGGGTGGCGGCCGGGTTCTTCACGGCCCTGATGGGCTTCTGGGTGCAGTTGCGGGGGGACCCCCATGCGCTGCGGTACCAGGATGTGTTGCACAACCCGCTGTCGTCCGACGCCCGCACCGCCATCATCATGCCCATCTGCAACGAGCAGGTGGCCACGGTATTCGCGGGTCTGCGCGCCACCTGTGAATCGCTGGCGGCCGCCGGCGGCTCGCGGCTGTTCGACCTGTACGTGCTGTCCGACACCAGCGACCCCACCTTGCGCGCCGCCGAACTGGCTGCATGGGCCGAACTGCGCACCACGCTCGGCGGGTGCGGGCGGGTGTACTACCGCTGGCGCCAGCACCGCACGAAACGCAAGTCGGGCAACGTGGCCGACTTCTGCCGCCGCTGGGGCAAGGACTACCGCTACATGGTGGTGCTCGACGCCGACAGCGTGATGACCGGTGACGCCCTGGTCACGATGGTCAAGCTGATGGAAGCCCATCCCACGGCCGGCATCATCCAGACGGCCCCGCAAGCCTGCGGCCTCAGCACCATCCATGCACGGGCGCAGCAGTTCGCCGGCCGTGTGGCGGGGCGCCTGTTCACCGCCGGCATGCAGTTCTGGCAGCTCGGTGAGTCTCACTACTGGGGCCACAACGCCATCATCCGCGTCGAACCCTTCATGAAACATTGCGCGCTGGCCCCGCTGGCCGGCCGCGGCGGCTTGAGCGGCGACATCCTGTCGCACGACTTCGTCGAGGCCGCGCTGATGCGCCGTGCCGGTTTCCACGTGTGGCTCGTGCACGACCTGCCAGGCAGCTACGAACAGCAGCCGCCCAACCTGCTCGAGGAACTCGCGCGTGACCGCCGCTGGTGCCAGGGCAACCTGCAGAACGCCCGCCTGCTCACCGAACCCGGCCTGCACGGTGTGCACCGCGCCATGCTGCTGACTGGCGCGTTCGCGTACCTGTCGGCGCCGCTGTGGCTCGGTTTCGTGCTGCTGGGCGGGGCGCTGTGGCTCTTTGGCGGGTATGCCATCTTCAACACGGCGCGTGGCGTGCCGCTCGAGATGCTGGGCCTGTGGCTCGCCACCGGCGCCATGCTGTCGATGCCCCGCATCCTCGGCGTGGCCACCATCATCATGAAAAAGGAACAGCACCTGTACGGCGGCACCAGCGCGCTGGTGCGCAGCGGCATGCTCGAAGGGCTGCTGTCGGTGCTGCAGGCGCCGGTGCGCATGGTGGCGCACACGATGTTCGTCGTGGTGGCGCTGACCGGGCTGAAGCTCAACTGGAAGTCGCCCCCGCGTGAAGCGCAGGACATCGGCTGGGGTGTCGCCGTGCAGCGGTTCCTGCCCATCATGGCCGTGGTCCTGGTGCTCGTGGCCGTGGCGCTGGCCGTCGAGCCGGGCGCGGCGCTGTGGCTCGCCCCGGTGGCGTTGCCGCTGCTGTTCGCCGTGCCGCTCACGGTGGCCACCAGCCGGGCCGACATCGGCGAACGCGTGAAGGCGCGCCACCTGCTGGTGACGCCGGAAGAATCGTGGTCACCCACCGTGCTGCGCCAGGCCTGGGCCTACGCCAACGACGCCGAACCGCTGCCGAGCTGGAGCGACGCCGTCACCGACCCGTGGCTCTTCGACGTGGTGCGCTCCGCCATGGGCCAGCGCAACACCACGTGGGGTGTGCGCGGCAAGGCCCGCCGCCGCCTGGTGCGCGGCCTGATCGGCCCGCAGGACACCGAACGCCTGTCGAACGAGGAACGCATGCACCTGCTGAGCGAGCCGCAAAGCATCGTGCGCCTGCGCGACCAGCTGGCGGCCAACAGCCAGTGGGGCAGCATCGGTCACGCCGCGTGATCACGCCACGGGAGCAAGCTCGGCAGATCGTGCCGAAAGTGCACAGCGGTTGCGGGTATGGTAAGGTAATACCTTAAGATACTTTGATGGAGGCCGCCATGACTGCTCCTGCCATTCGCCCCGTGGCGATCAAGATCGACGAGGACATCAAGGCCCGCGTGAAGCGCCTGGCTGACGCGCGCCATCGCACGTCGCACTGGCTGATGCGCGAGGCGATCACCCAATACGTTGAGCGCGAAGAGAAGCGGGAGGCATTCCGCCAGGACACGCTCAAGGCGTGGGAAGAGTACCGCGCCACTGGACTGCATGTGACCGCCGAGGAGGCCGATGCCTGGCTGGTTCAGCTTGAGCAGGGCAACGACATCGAGCCACCTGGATGCCACGTCTGATCTGGTCACCACCGGCGCTGCTCGATGTGCAGCGCCTCTATCGCTTCATGGCACCCAAGAACCTCGACGCGGCCAGACGAGCGGTGAAGGCCATTCGCCACGGCGTCACGGTGCTGGGGCAACAACCTGGCGTCGGCCGCCCCATCGATGACATGCCCGACGAGTTCCGCGAGTGGATCATCGACTTCGGTGATGGCGGCTACATCGCCCGCTACCGCATCGACCCGGATGCCGTCACGATCCTTGCCGTGCGACACCAGAAAGAGGCATCCTGACCCTCGTGCTGCTGGCCGACTCGGGGGCTAACGCTGCATCCACGCTTCCGCCAGCCGGACCCACAAGGTGGCCCCGAGCGGAATCAGGTCGTCGTTGAAGTCGTAGCTCGGGTTGTGCAACATGCACGGCCCGAGGCCATGGCCGCCAATGCGGTGTTCGCCTTCGCCGTTGCCGATCACGAAGTAGCAGCCCGGCTTCTTCTGCAGGAAAAAGCTGAAGTCTTCGGCGCCCATCGTGGGCTCGAACTCCTGCACGTTGTCTTCCCCCACCACCTGGGCCATCACGCGGCGCGCGAACTCGGTTTCTTCCGGATGGTTGATGGTGGGCGGGTAGTTGCGCACGAATTCGAACTCGCACGTGGCCTCGAAGGCGGCGCAGGTGTGTTGCGCCACGTCGCGCATGCGGCGTTCGATCAGGTCGAGCAGTTCGAGTGTGAACGTGCGCACCGTGCCACGCACCTCGCAGCTGTCGGGCACCACGTTGGTGGCCTCGCCGGTGTGGATCATCGTGACCGAGATCACGCCAGCTTCCAGCGGACGCTTGTTGCGCGAGATGATGGTCTGGAAGGCCTGCACCATCTGGCAGGCCACCGGCACCGGGTCCACGCCGAGGTGCGGCATGGCGGCGTGCGACCCCTTGCCGCGGATCGTGATGCGGAACTCGTTGCTCGACGCGAAGACCGGGCCGGATCGCACGGCGAACTGCCCCACCGCGAGGCCCGGCCAGTTGTGCGCACCAAAGATGGCCTCCATCGGGAACTGCTCGAACAGCCCCTCCTTGATCATCTCGCGTGCCCCGCCGCCGCCTTCCTCGGCCGGCTGGAACACCAGGTACACGGTACCGGCGAAGTCGCGGTGTTTCGAGAAATGCTTGGCGGCGGCCAGCAGCGTGGCGGTGTGGCCGTCGTGGCCGCACGCGTGCATCTTGCCGGCGTGGCGGCTGGCGTGCGGGAACGTGTTGTGTTCGGTGATGGGCAGCGCGTCGATGTCGGCGCGCAGGCCCACGGCACGCGGGCTGTCTCCCCGGGTGCCCTTGACGATGCCGACCACGCCGGTGGTGCCGAGCCCGCGGTGGATGGGAATGCCCCAGTCCGTCAGCGCCTGCGCGATCACATCGGCGGTGCGGTGTTCCTGGAAGCAGAGTTCCGGATGGGCGTGGAGGTCGCGGCGAATCGCGGTGGCGGCGGCGCTGTCGGCGAGGATGGATTCGATCAACTGCATTCGTGGGCTCCCGGGTGGTCGGCGCGCCCGGCGCGCGCCGTTCGAGATCGAAGATCCAGTTTACTCGGCCATCCGCACGTGGCGCCGAGGCTGTGCAATAGTGAGGGGATGAGCCAGATTGCCACTGTTCGCGGTGCCTGCCCCCACGATTGCCCCGACACCTGCGCCATGCGCATCACCGTCGACAACGGCCGCGCCGTGCGGGTGCAGGGCGATCCCGACCACCCCACCACCCACGGTGCGCTGTGCACCAAGGTGTCCCGGTACCCGGAGCGAACCTACCACCCGGACCGGGTGCTGACCCCGCTCAGGCGCGTGGGGCCGAAGGGCGCCGGCCAGTTCGAGCCGGTGAGCTGGGACACGGCGCTGGCCGACATCGCCGCGCGCCTGGGCGAGATCGCCGCGCGCGATCCGGAGGCCATCCTGCCGTACAGCTATGCCGGCACCATGGGCCTGCTGCAGGGTGAAAGCATGGACCGCCGGTTCTTCCACCGGCTGGGCGCGTCGCTGCTCGACCGCACCATCTGCGCCAGCGCCGGCAGCGAGGCCCTCGCGGCCACGTACGGCGCCCGCATCGGCATGCACCTGGAACACTTCGCGGAAAGCCGGCTGATCCTGATCTGGGGCAGCAACTCGATCGCGTCGAACCTGCATTTCTGGACCTTTGCGCAAGCGGCCAAGCGCCAGGGGGCGAAGCTCGTGTGCATCGACCCCCGGCGCACCGAAACGGCCGACAAGTGCCACCAGCACCTGGCCTTGCGCCCGGGCACCGACGGCGCGCTGGCCCTCGGCCTGATCCACGAACTGGTGGCCAACGGCTGGCTCGACCACGACTACATCGACCGCCACACCCACGGCTGGCCCGCCCTGCGCGAGCGCGCGCTGGCGTGGACGCCCGAGCGCACGGCCGACGTGTGTGGCCTGACCCCCGATGAAGTGCGTGGCCTGGCCCGCGACTACGGCACCACCCAGCCTGCCGCCATCCGCCTGAACTACGGCATGCAGCGCGTGCGGGGCGGAGGCAACGCGGTGCGGCTGATCGCGATCCTGCCGTGCCTGACCGGTGCGTGGCGCCACCGGGCCGGCGGCCTGCTGCTGTCGGCCTCGGGCTGGTTCCCGAAGGACGCCCAGGCCCTGCAGCGCCCCGACCTGCTGGCCGGCCGCCAACCGCGCACGCTCAACATGAGCACGGTGGGCAACGACCTGCTGCGCGAGGCCTCGCCCGGCTTCGGCCCCAAGGTAGAGGCCGTGGTGGTCTACAACAGCAACCCGGTGGCAGTGGCCCCCGAATCGCCGAAGGTGGTGGCGGGGTTCCGGCGCGACGACCTCTTCACCGTGGTGCTGGAACACTTCCTGACCGACACGGCCGACCACGCCGACTACGTGCTGCCCGCCACCACGCAGCTCGAACACCTGGACGTGCACATGAGCTACGGCCACACCTACGCGTTGATCAACGAACAGGCCGTGGCGCCGGTGGGCGAGGCGCGGTCGAACACGCAGATCTTCCGCGACCTGGCCGCCCGCATGGGGTTCGACGACCCGTGTTTCGCCGACAGCGACGAGGCCATGGCGCGTGTGGCGTTCTCGCGCGACGTCGACTTCGACCGGCTGCGCGCCGAAGGGTGGGTCAAGCTGCCGCTGCCCGAGGCGCCACTGGCCGACGGGCACTTCCCCACGGCGAGCGGCCGCTGCCTGATCGACGCGCCGGGGCTCGGGGTGCCCGACCACGTGCCGAACTACGAATCGCGCGAACACGACCCCGCCCTGGCCGACCGCTACCCGCTCGCGATGATCTCGCCGCCGGCCCGCAATTTCCTGAACTCCACGTTCGTCAACGTGAAGAGCCTGCGCGACATCGAAGGCGAGCCGCTGCTCGAGATCCACGTGTCGGACGCCGGACCGCGGGGCATCGCCGACGGCATGCCGGTGCGGGTGTTCAACGACCGCGGTGCCTACCACTGCACCGCGCGGGTCAGCACACGGGCGCGGCCCGGCGTGGTCCACGGGCTCGGCATCTGGTGGCGCAAGCTGGGCACCCATGGCACCAACGTCAACGAACTGACCCACCAGCAACTCACCGACATCGGCCGGGCCCCGTCGTTCTACGACTGCCTGGTGGACGTGTGCCCGGCGTGAAGCGCTGGCTGCTCCTGGGCGGAGCCGCGGCGGCGCTGTTTGCCGGCGTCAGCGGCTGCGGCGGCCTCGGGTACTACGGGCAGTCGATCCATGGGCATTTCTCGTTGCTCAACAGCGCGCGGCCGGTGCCCGACTGGCTGGCCGACCCCGAGACGCCCACGCCGCTGCGCGAGCGCCTCGCGCTCACCGAAACCGTCCGCGATTTCGCGGTGCAGGAACTGAAGCTGCCCGACAACGCCAGCTACCGCCGCTACGCCGACCTGAAACGCCCGGCCGCCGTGTGGAACGTGGTGGCCGCCCCGGAACTCGACCTGACGCTGAAGACCTGGTGCTTCCCGATCGTGGGCTGCGTGGGGTACCGCGGCTACTTCGACCGCCCCACCGCCGAGGCCGAAGCGGCGTCGCTGCGCGCCGAGGGGTTCGAAGCCGGGGTGTACCCCGTGCCGGCGTACTCCACGCTCGGCCGCATCCCGGGGGCGTACTTCAGCGACCCGCTGCTCAGTACCTTCATCCGATACCCCGAGGGAGACCTGGCCCGGCTCATCTTCCACGAACTGGCGCACCAGGTGGCCTACGCACCGGGCGACACGGTCTTCAACGAATCCTTCGCCACGGCGGTGGAACGCATCGGCGTGCGGCGCTGGCTGGCCGCGCACGCGAGCGACCAGGTGCGGACCGAGTACGAACGGCTCGAGGCCCGCCGCGAAGATTTCCGCGCGCTGACGCTGAAGACCCGCCGCGCGCTGGAAGGCATCTTCCGCGGCCCGGGCAGCGACGCCGACAAACGCGCCGCGAAGGCCGCCGCCATGGACGCGATGCGTGCCGAGTACGCGACGCTGAAGGCCGGGCCGTGGGACGGTTTCGCCGGGTACGACCCGTGGTTCGAGCGGGCCAACAACGCCGCCCTCGGTGTGCTCGGTGCCTACTACGAGCAGGTGCCGCAGTTCGAGGCGCTGTTCCGCGCGCAAGGTGAGGATTTCCACCGTTTTTATGCGGAGGTCAAGCGCATCGCCGCCTTGCCCCGTGCCAAGCGCCACGCCACACTGGCGCGCTGATTCCCTGACCCCCGAAAGCCTGTTTCGATGCCCGACGTCCACATCCGCCGCCCCCACCAGCTGGGCCTCGACCGCGCCCGCGAACTGGCGCGCCAATGGGTGCGCGAAGCCGGCCGCAAGTACGACCTGGTGTGCACCGTGGACCCGGGTGCGGCCGCCGACACCGTGGTGTTCAAGCGGGCAGGGGTGTCGGGGCAACTGGTGGTGTCGGCCAGCCACCTGGAACTGACCGCGCGGCTCGGGATGCTGCTGGGGGCGTTCCAGAAGTCGATCGAGGCCGAGATCGCGAAGAACCTCGATGCGCTGCTGGCCCGCGAGGCGCCGCCTGCCGCCCGACAGTGATACGCTTGTTTCACCCGATGCCCCGTGGTGTGCCCGATGCCCAGATCCCCTGCCCGTTCGTCTCCCAAGGTGTCGCCCCTCAAGGACACCCGGGCCGGTGACATCCGGGTCAGCGGCACGCGCATCCCCACGCTCAACGACGACCTGGTGCTGGTGCGGCTGAATGCCGCCAACGCCGCCCCCGCCGCCCTCGATCCCACCGAACGGGCCGACGCCATGGTGCTGAAGGCCGGCAAGGCCCTGAACAAGCCCGGCATCCGCCGCGAGTCGGTGTTCGGCAGCGGCTCCGGGCGAGGCATCAGCGCCTACTCGGTGTACCCGCAAGACCCCACGCTGGTCGTCCGCGAAAGCGCTGACGGCCTCAAGACCCTGGGCCGCCTGGTCGGCGGGCGCTTCCGCGCCGTGCCCACCAAGCGCTGAGCCGGCAGCCGGTGGCGACGCAGGTTCGCCCCCGCGGCATCCCACGTGTCGAAGGCCTGCTCGACACCGCACTGCGCACCGCGTCGAACGGCCAGCGCCCGCCGGCGTTCATCCTGGCCGGCCACAACGGCTCCGGCAAGTCCACGCTCTGGCACGACCGGCTCGCCCACCGGCTGCAGATCCCGCTGGTCAACGCCGACCGGCTCACCGCGTCCATCCTGCCGCCACCCGACCCCGCCACCGGCCGCATCGCCCCGTGGGCCCAGCGGCTGCGTGACGACGACGAACGCTGGCAGCGGCTGTCGCAGGAGGGCGTGCAGGCCTTCACCGGCCTCGTCATGAACAAGCGCATGCCGTTTGCGTTCGAGACGGTGTTTTCGCACTGGAGGCCGCGTGCCGACGGCACCATGGAATCGAAGGCCGACACCGTGCTGCAGCTGCAGGCCGCCGGCTATTTCGTGGTGCTGCTGTTCGTGGGCCTGGCCACGGTCGAGATCTCGATGCTGCGCGTGCAGACGCGCCGAACCCAGGGCGGCCACGGCGTGCCCGAGGCCTCGTTGCGATCGAGGTTCCCGCGCACGCAACAGGCCATCGCGAAGGCGGCCCCGCTGGCCGACATGACGCTGATGTTCGACAACAGCCGGTCCGTGGCCGATGCGTTCACGCTCGTGCGGGCGCAGCAGGGCCATGCCGTGCTGTTCGATTGCCGCACCCGCACCGAGCCGGCGCTCGCCGAGCTGAACACGATCGCGGGCCTGTGGTTGCCGAAGGTGGCTCCTTAGCGGCGCGACACGTCCACGACGATCTTGCCGAAGTGCCCGCCACCTTCGAGGCGCGCGTAGGCCGCCGGGGCATCGCCGAACGCGAACGCCTGGTCCACCACCGGGCGCAGCCGGTGCAGTGCCACGAACCGCAGCAAGTCGTCGAACATCGTGCGGCTGCCCACGAAGATGCCCGACAGCCGCTTGGCCCCGGCGATCAGCGGCAGCAGGTTCAGGTCGCTTGAAAAACCGCTCACGCCGCCGATCACGGCAATGTGGCCGCCCATGCGCGATGCGGCGATCGACCGCTGCAGCGTGCCGTGGCCGCCCACCTCGACCACCACGTCGGCACCGCCGGTGCGGCGTTGCACCTCGTCCTGCCATTCGGGTGTCGTGCGGTAGTTGATGGTGTCGCCGGCGCCCAGCTGGCGCGTGCGTGCGAGCTTGCCGTCGTCCGATGAGGTGATCACCGTGCGGGCCCCGGCTGCCTTGGCGAGCTGCAGTGCCCACACCGACACGCCGCCCGTACCCAGCATCAACGCGGTACCGCCGGGCTTCAGGCGCCCCGCCACGAAGAGCGCGTTCCAGGCCGTGATGCCCGCGCACGACAGCGTGGCGGCCTCGGCCCAGTCGAGGTGTTCGGGAATCACCGCCAGCGCGGCCTCGTGGAACACCGCCTCTTCGGCCAGCACGCCGTCGATGCTGGCGCCGGGGGAGGCCGCCGTGTTGGCCGGCGAGGCGGCACCGTCGATCCAGTCCGGGAAGTACGTGTTCACGACCCGGTCGCCGGCCTTGAAGCGGGTCACCGCGGCACCGGTCTCGATCACCTCGCCGGCCCCGTCGGCCAGCGGGATCACCGGCCCGTCATGCCCCACGGGGTACTGTCCCCACGCGAGCATCAGGTCGCGGTAGTTCAGGCCGGCCGCGTGGATGCGCACGCGCACCGCGTTGGGGCCGAGAGGGCGGCGAGGTGCATCGGCCAGCACGAGGCTGGTGGCGTTGCCGCCGGGGCGGATGTGGAAGGCTTGCATCGGAAGGTTCCTGAAGTGGGGTGTCCGGATGCTATTGGCGACCTTGATTCGGAAATAGTGGGTCTTGGTTGATACTGACGGGACGAACTGGAACCAATCGGGGGCGTGATGGCAGACCGTTTCGACGGCATCGAGGTGTTCGTGCAGACCGCGCAGTCGGGCAGCTTCGTCGTGGCGGGTGAGCGGTTGAAGCTGTCACGGTCGGCCGTTGGCAAGGTCATCGGCCGCCTGGAGCAGCGCCTGGGCGTGCGCCTGTTCCAGCGCACCACGCGGCGGCAAAGCCTCACCGAGGACGGCCAGGCGTTCTACGAACGTTGCGTTCGGGTCCTCGGTGAACTTGAGGCTGCCGAGGCGGTGCTCGACGGTGGCAGCCGCGAGCCCCGCGGGCGCCTGCGGGTCAGCATGCCGGTGCTGTTCGGCCGGTACTGCGTTGCGCCGCTGCTGCGCCAGCTCGCGCTCGATCACCCGCGGCTCCAGATCGACCTGTCGTTCTCGGACCGTCTGGTGGACGTCATCGACGAGGGGTTCGACCTCGCGGTGCGGATCGGGGCGCTTGCCGACAGCGCCAGTTTCGTGGCGCGCCGGCTGGGCACGCAGGGTGCGGGCATCTGCGCGTCACCGGCCTACCTTGCCCGCCACGGCACCCCGCGAACGGCGGAGGACTTCGAAGGCCACGCCGCGGTGACCTACGCCCGCAACGGCCACGAGCTGCCGTGGACGGTGCGGGCGGCCGATGGCAGCCTGCGCGACGTGCGCCTGGGCGCGCGGCTGCGCATGGACGACCTGGAGGCCATGGCCGATGCGGCCTGTGCCGGCGCCGGGCTGGCGCTGCTGCCGTGCTGGCTGATGGCGCGGCACATCGACGCGGGCCAGCTGGCCCTGGTGATGGACAGCCAGAGCGTGCAAGGCGCCGAGATCCACCTGGTGTGGCCGCGCAGCCGCTACCTGCCGTCGAAGACGCGCGCCGCGATCGACGCGCTGGTGGCCGGGGTGCCGGTCATGATGGGCCAGCTGAAACCGCCGGCCTGACCTCTCAGCCCGGCGACGACGCCCCGCCGCCTACCTTTTCCGCACCCCGTTCGATGGCCTGGCCGGTGCGCTTCACACCGCGCCCGATGGCCGCGCCGGTGCGCCGTGCCCCGCGTTCGATGGCGGCACCGGTGCGCTTGGCCCCGCGCTGGACCGCGGCACCGGTGCGCTCGGCGCCCCGTTCGATGGCGGCGCCGGTGCGGTGCGCGGTGCGGTCGATGGCTTCACCGGTGCGCTCCATGGGGCCCGGCGCCGCCGCCGCGGGGTCGTCGGCGAACACGAGGGAGGAGGCCGCGAGGGCGATCGACAGGATCAGGAGGTTGCGTGAACGTGCCATGACGTGATGATGCCCGAAACCGGGTTCCCCTCTTCCGGCGGGCCTGAACCTTGCACACACCCCCAGAACGCCACTTGCGCGTGGGGCGCCGCCCCGCGTACAAACGCGTGGCTGTCGAGGTGTTTTCCCAACCGGTGGATTGTCGAAGGAGGTCAAGTGGCCTGGTCGAGTCGTTGGTGTTTCCTGTTCCTCGCCGCCTGGTGTGCGGCGGCCCCTGCCGCCGAGCGGCGCTGCCTGACCGAGTGTTCGCCCCGCATCGGCATCGTGTCCGCCTTCGGGGCGGAGGCCGACATCCTGATCGCGCAGACGCAGCGCCGGCGGGTCTACACGATCCACGGCAAGCGGTTCACCACCGGCGTGTTGCGCGGCAACCCGGTGGTGATCGTGCTGAGCGGGGTCAGCATGGTGAATTCCACGCTGGTCACGCAGCAGATGCTCGACCACTTCCGCATCGAGCGCCTCGTGATGAGCGGCATCGCCGGCGGCGTGGACCCGGCCAACCGGGTGGGCGACGTGACGGTGCCCGACCGCTGGGCCATGCCGATGGAGGTGTTCTGGAACACCGACTCCACGCTGCCGTCGCCCTGCGGCACGCCGCGCGACCTGTCGTGCCTCGGGCTGAGTCTCGCCACCGGCCCCGACGGCCAGCCGCTGCCGCCCTACGTCATCGACGGCCCCCACGGCCCGGTCGAGACGGGGCTCTACATGCGCCAGAACCACGTGCTCAACAGCAGCAACGCACCGGCCGGGGCGTTCTACTTCGACTACCCCGTGGACGCCGAGATGCTGCGGGTGGCCAGCGGCCTCACCCCGCGCCTCGAGCGCTGCGGCCCCAAGGCCACGCGCCCCGACGGCTCGGTCGATGACAAGCTCTGCGTGCGCGAGACGCCGCGGCTGAAGGTGGGCGGGCGCGGGGTGTCGGCCACCGTGTTCCTCGCCAACGCGTCGTACCGCGCCTACCTGCACCGTGTGCTGCAGGCGCAGACGTTCGAGATGGAGACGGCGGCGCTGGCGCACGTCGCCCATTCGAACGATGTGCCGTACATCGCGTTCCGCTCACTCAGCGACCTGGCCGGCGGCGAAGGGTTCGACGCCGACGTGGGCGCGCTGTTCTCGAGCGGTCTTGCAGAAACCAACGAGGCCGCGGTCACGCTCGCGTTCCTCGACGCCTGGCGCCAACGGAGGGCCGCACGATGAAACAAGTCCGATGGATTGCCTTGGCGCTGGCGCTGGTGGCCAGTGCCTCGCTGCACGCCGCCCCGCGCGAGGTCAAGGTGCTCGTGATCAGCATGTTCGAGCCCGAGGCGCAGCCGTGGATCGAGCCCTTTGCGCTGACCGAGGCGGTGCCCGTGGCGGGCCTGCTGCCCGACAACCCGAACCTGCGCTGCAACACCGATGGCGTGTGCCTGCTCGTCACCGGCATGGGGCACGCGAACGCGGCCGCGTCCACGCTGGCCGTGGCGCTCAGCCCGGCGCTGGACCTCACGCACACCTGGTTCCTCGTGGCGGGCATCGCCGGCATCGACCCGGGGCAGGGCACGCTCGGTTCGGCCGCATGGGCCCGCTGGCTCGTGGACTTCGGGATCGCCCACGAACTCGATGCCCGCGAGATGCCCGCGAGCTGGCCCCACGGCTACTTCGGCATCATGACGAAGGGCCCGGGTGAAAAACCGAAGTTCGAATACCACACCGAGGTGGCCCGCCTCGACGAGGCGCTGCTGCAGACCGCGCTGCGGCTCACGCGGGATGTCGCGCTGGAAGACAGCCCCGCCGCGCAGGCCTACCGTGCGAAGTACCGCCATCCCCCGGCCAACCAGCCGCCGAAGGTGATCCAGTGCGACACGCTCGGCGGCGACACCTGGTGGCACGGGCACCGCCTCGGGCAACACGCGAGCGCGTGGACGCGCCTGCTCACCGACGGCGAAGGGGTGTACTGCACCACGCAACAGGAAGACAACGCCACCTACAACGCGCTCGCGCGCGCGGCGGCCGCGGGACGCCTCGACGTGAAGCGCCTGGCCGTTTTGCGCACCGCCTCGAACTTCGACCGCCCCCATCCGGGGCAGAGTGCACGCGACTCGCTGGCCGCGTCCACCAGCGGCGCGTCGGGTGGTTTCGTGCCCGCCACCCACAACCTCGCCCGCGTGGGCGGGGTGCTGGTGAAGGACATCGTGGCGCGTTGGGCACTGTGGCGAGACGGGGTGCCGGCAAGCCGCTGAAAAGGTGATGGCACGGTCATTGCGGAGGACGACGGCCTCCCACCCCTTCCCCGAAAGGCCGTCATGCCCGTTCCGTTCCCGGTGTCACCGACCCGGCTCGCCCTCGCGGTGAGCCTTGCATTTCCGTTGTGTCCCGTCCTGGCCCAGACGACACCGCCAGAGGCCCAGCTCGACGCCGTCACGGTGACGGCCGACCGCCGCGCCGAGCCCATCAAGAACGTGCCGATGGCCGTGTCGACGCTGAGCGGCGAGAAGCTCGACGTCATCACGTCCGGCGGCCAGGACGTGCGCGCGCTGGCGGCGCGTGTGCCCAGCCTCAACATCGAATCGTCGTTCGGCCGCGCGTTCCCACGCTTCTACATCCGCGGCTACGGCAACACCGACTTCCGCCTCAATGCATCGCAGCCCGTCTCGCTCGTGTACGACGACGTGGTGCAGGAGAACCCCATCCTCAAGGGGTTCCCCATCTTCGACCTGGAGCAGGTCGAGGTGTTGCGCGGCCCGCAGGGCACGCTGTTCGGGCGCAACTCGCCGGCGGGTGTGGTGAAGTTCGATTCGGTGAAACCCACGCGCGCCGTGGAAGGGTATGGCAGCGTGTCCTGGGCCACCTACAACACCGTCAATACCGAGGGCGCGGTCAACACGCCGATCGGCGAAGCCTGGTCGGCGCGGCTGTCGTTCCTGAACCAGCGGCGCAGCGACTACGTCCAGAACACCGCGCCCGACGCTCCCTCGCCCAAGCTCGAAGGCTACAACGACAGCGCGCTCCGCGGTCAACTGCTGTACCAGCCGCACAAGGACTTCAGCGCGCTGTTCAACCTGCACGGGCGTGACCTCGACGGGTCGGCGCGGGTGTTCCGCGCCAACATCATACAGCCCGGCACGAACGACCTCGTGGCCGGCTTCGACCCGCGCAAGGTCTCGCAGGACGGCCGGAACGAGTCGACGCTGCTGACCCGCGGCGGCAGCGCGCGCCTGCGCTGGGGGCTGGGTGACTACGCGCTGCACTCGATCACCGGGTTCGAATCGCTCCGCACGTACAACCGGGGTGACATCGACGGCGGCACGCCTGGGGACGTTCCGTTTTCGGTCGAGACGGCCGACGGCATCCCGACACTCCGCCAGATCACGCAGGAGGTGCGTGTGGAGTCGCTCTACAGTGGCCCGCTGAACTGGCAGGCCGGGGCGTACTACTTCCACGAGAAGTACGACATGGAAAGCTTCAGCTACGACTCCACCGCCGGCGGGGTGGAGAACGGCCATTCGCTGTCCACGCAGAAGAACGACGCGTGGGCGGGCTTCGGTTCGGTCAGCTACGCCGTTGATCCGAAGCTCAAGCTGCGCGGCGGGTTGCGGTACACGCATGACAAGAAGGAGTTCGCGACGCGCGAGTACTTCGCCACGGGCTTTCGCCCCACGATCGCCGACATCGGCCAACTGACGGCCAGCCCGAGCAGCAGCAAGGTCAGCTGGGACCTCGGCAGCACCTACGCCTTGAACACCGACACCAACGTCTATGCGCGGCTGGCCAACGGCTTTCGCGCCGCGAGCGTCCAGGGCCCGGGCCAGTTCAACGACATTTCGGATGCGAAGCCCGAGACGAACACGTCGATCGAGGCCGGCATCAAGGCCGACCTGTTCGACAAGAAGGGCCGCATCGCGTTCAACGTCTTCTACTACCAGGTGAAGGACCAGCAGCTGACCGCCGTGGGCGGCGCCGGCAACGGCAACGTCCTGCTCAACGCCGAGAAGACCACGGGGCAGGGCGCCGAACTCGACTTCCAGGCGTACCTCACGAACCAACTGCTGGTGAGTGTGGGTGGCAGCTACAACAAGACCCGCATCCGCGACGCCGACCTGGCGGTGTCCACCTGCGGCGGCTGCACCGTGACCGACCCGACCAATGCCGGTGGCCAGGCGTTGATCGACGGCAACCCGCTGCCGCAGGCGCCGAAGTGGACCGCGAGCTTCACCGCGAAGTACACGATCCCCACCGACGCGGGCGAGTGGTACGCGTACACCGACTGGTCGTACCGCAGCAAGGTCAACTTCTTCCTGTACGAGTCGGCCGAGTTCACCGGCAAGTCGCTGCTGGAAGGCGGCCTGCGGCTCGGCTATACGTGGGGCGACGGCAAGTACGACCTCGCGCTGTTCGGGCGCAACATCACGAACCAGGTGCGCGTCACCGGCGGCGTCGACTTCAACAACCTGACCGGGTTCATCAACGAACCGCGCACGCTGGGAGCGCAGTTCAGGGCGACGTTCTAGGCGAGAAGGGCGCTGCCAGGCCTGCATAGGCCTTCGGCAGCGGCGCCGCGTAGTCGCCGTGTTTGCTGGTGCGCAGCCCCAGCGACACGAGCGACTCGGCCAGCTTCACGGCGGCGGCCACGCCGTCGATCACCGGCACACCGAGTTCGGCCTGCAGGCGTCGGCACAGGTCGGCCATGCCCGCGCAACCCAGCACGATGGCACCCGAGCGGTCGTGCGCGAGCGCGGTGCGGGCGCTTGCCAGGATGCGGGCGTAGGCGTCGCTCGCCGGGTCGTCGAGTTCGAGCACCGCGATGTCGGTGCCGTGGATGCCGCGGCAGCGCCGTTCGAAGCCGTATTGCACCACCAGGTGTTCGGCGATCACGCACGTGCGGGACAGCGTGGTGACCACCGAAAACCCGGTGGCCAGCAGCGATGCGCAATGGAACGCCGCCTCGGCGATGCCGATCACCGGGCCGGGCGACAGCTCGCGCGCGGCGGCCAGGCCCGGGTCGCCGAAACACGCGATCACGAACGCATCGGCACCGGCCACCACCCCCGCCTGCACCTGTTCGGTGACCCCGGCGGCGGCCCACACGTCGTCGTGGTGGCCTTCGATGGACGGTGCCCCGAACGATGGCTGTACCACCCGGATGACGGTGCCCGGCGCGGCGCACGCGTCGGCGGCCCGCCCGATGGCGGCGGTCATCGACGCGGTGGTGTTGGGGTTGATCACGTGAATCTGCATGGGGTGTGTATACAAAATGGATGGCGGCAGGCATGGGCCGCAGCAAGTCGCGCGCCGGGCGAAATGCCGCAGGTGCCCCATTCCGGGGCGTCGCCGTTGAGCCGGTTGTGGCACACCGTTTGCATACAGTCCGGCGCATGGTCCAGGACTCCTCCCTCGTGCTCACGTCGTTGGTCAAGCGGTATGGCGACACCGTTGCCGTGGCCGGCATCGACCTCAAGATCCCGTCGGCCAGCTACTGCTGCCTGCTCGGGCCCTCGGGCTGCGGCAAGACGTCCACGCTGCGCATGATCGCGGGGCACGAGTCGGTCAGCAGCGGCGAGATCCTGCTGGGTGGCAAGTACATCACCCGCAGCCCGGCGGCCGACCGCGGCACCGCGATGATGTTCCAGAGCTACGCGCTGTTTCCGCACCTGAGCGTGCTCGACAACGTGGCGTTCAGCTGGAAGATGCGCGGCCGCGACGTGGCGGCGCGCCACGCGCGGGCGCGCGAGCTGCTCGCGCTCGTGTCCATGACCCCGTATGAAAAACGCCTGCCGTCCGAGTTGTCGGGCGGCCAGCAGCAGCGTGTGGCGCTCGCCCGCGCGCTGATGACCGAACCCCGCGTGCTGCTGCTCGACGAACCGCTGTCCGCGCTCGACCCGTTCCTGCGCGTGCAGATGCGCGCCGAACTCAAGCGCTGGCAGCAGGAGCTCGGCTTCACGTTCGTGCACGTCACGCACTCGCAGGAAGAAGCCATGGCGCTCGCCGACCAGGTGGTCGTGATGAACAACGCCCGCGTCGAGCAGGCGGGGTCCCCGCGCGAGGTGTTCAACGCCCCGCGCTCCGAGTTTGTCGCGCGGTTCATGGGGGCCCACAACGTGATCGACTCGCCCGAGGGCCCCGTGGCCGTGCGGTCGGATCGCCTGCGCCTGCACCGTGCGCCGTCCGGCAGCGCACGCGAGGCGGCGGTGCGGGCGGTCGAGTACCAGGGCACCTGCGTGCTGGTGAAGCTGTCGCCCACGGCCGAGGGCCCCGACACCTCGTGGACCGCCACCGTGCCCGATGCCGAGTTCGACGCCGGGCCACTTGCGCCCGGCGAAACCGTCTACGTGTCCTGGCCGTCGGCCGAGGCGCACGCGCTCGTGGCCTGACCGATCAGCGCCGCTCTTTTGTCCCCCAGGAGAACCCATGTCAGAGACGTCCAAGAAGATCGACACCACGCGCCGCAACCTCATCAAGGGTGCGGTGGCCACCGGTGGTGCGATCGCCTTCCCGTACGTGCACACGCAGGAAAAGCTGACGCTGCGCTACCTCGGCACCGCCGTGAACCAGGACAAGGCCATCGCCGAGAAGTTCGAGGCCGACACCGGCATCCGCATCCAGTACATCCCGGTCACCACCGATGACGTGACGAAACGCGCGGTGACCGCACCGAACTCCTTCGACCTGATCGACACCGAGTACTTCTCGCTGAAGAAGATCCTGCCCACCGGCAACCTGCTCGGCATCGACACCAGGCGCATCAAGAACGCCGACAAGATCACGCCGCTGTTCACGAAAGGCGAGGTGGGGGGCAAGAAGGTGGGCGACCAGGGCACCGCGCCGAAGAAGGTGATGTACCTGGAGTCGCCCACGTCGAAGACGTTCTCGGCCACGCCCACGCAGTTCATGACGCTGATCCCCACCGTGTACAACGCCGACACGCTGGGCATTCGCCCCGACCTGATCAAGCGGCCCATCTCCTCGTGGTCCGAATTGCTGAACCCGGAGTTCAAGGGCAAGGCCGCGATCCTGAACATCCCGAGCATCGGCATCATGGACGCCGCGATGGTGGTGGAGGCCGCGGGCCTCTACAAGTACCCCGACAAGGGGAACATGACGAAGAAGGAGATCGACCTCACCATCAAGGTGCTGATCGAGGCCAAGAAGGCCGGGCAGTTCCGCGCGCTGTGGAAGGACTTCAACGAAAGCGTCAACCTGATGGCCTCAGGCGAGGTGGTGATCCAGTCGATGTGGTCGCCGGCCGTGACGGCCGTGCGCACGAAGGGCATCGCGTGCACGTTCCAGCCGCTGAAGGAAGGCTACCGCGCGTGGGCTGCCGGCTTCGGGGTGCCCAAGTCGGTGACGGGCCGCAAGGCCGATGCCGTGTATGAGTTCATCAACTGGTTCCTCGACGGCTGGGCCGGTGCATACCTGAACCGCCAGGGCTACTACAGCGCCGTGCTCGACACCGCCAAGGCCAGGATGGAGCCCTACGAGTGGGCGTACTGGATGGAAGGCAAACCCGCCGCGAAGGACATCAAGTCACCGAACGGTGACGTGTTGCAGAAGGCCGGCGCGGTGCGCGATGGCGGCAGCTACGAGGACCGCATGGGGGGCATCGCCTGCTGGAACGCGATCATGGACGAGAACGCCTACATGGTCCAGAAGTGGAACGAATTCGTAAGTGCATAGGGCCCCCCACGTCGCTTCGCTCCTGCCCCCCCGAGGGGGGCGCCCCGGGTCGCCCGGGGGACCCGGGCTCGCGGGTGGCTTGATCTGTCGCTCCGCTCCTTGTCATCCCGGCGGACGCCGGGACCCACTGCATGAAAACGCTGCACCTTCCCCCCTGGCTCCAGGCCACGCCGTTCGCGCTGGTGTTCGTGCTGTTCCTCGTGCTGCCGCTGGCGCTGGTGGGGGCGGTGAGTTTCTGGCAGGCGACGGACTATGAGTTGATCCCGGCGTTTTCGGGGCAGAACTACCTGGACGTGTTCCAAGGCTGCTCGAACACGGCGGAGTTGTGTGTCACGCTGAAGACGTACCTGTCGACGCTGAAGTTCTGCGTGCTGGTGTGGGCCATCACGCTGGTGATCGGGTTCCTGGTGGCGTACTTCCTCGCGTTCCACGTGCCGTCCACGTCGATGCAGACGCTGCTGTTCGTGGTGTGCACGGTGCCGTTCTGGACGTCGAACGTGATCCGCATGATCTCGTGGGTGCCGCTGCTCGGGCGCAACGGGCTCGTGAACCAGGGCCTGATGGGGATCGGGGTGGTGGACTCGCCGGTGGAGTGGCTGCTGTTCAGCAACTTCTCGGTGGTGCTCGCGTTCGTTCACCTGTACACGATGTTCATGATCGTGCCCATCTTCAATTCGATGAAACGCATCGACCCGGCATTGATCGAGGCGTCGCGCGATTCGGGCGCCACCGGCTGGCAGACGGTGTGGAACATCGTGATCCCGCTGTGCCGCACCGGCATCGTGATCGGGTCGATCTTCGTGGTCACCATCGTGATGGGTGACTTCGTGACCATCGGCGTGATGGGCGGGCAGCAGATCGCGTCGGTGGGCAAGGTGATCCAGGTGCAGACCTCGTACCTGCAGTTCCCGATGGCCGCGGCGAATGCCGTGATCCTGCTTGCCACCACGCTGATGATGGTGTGGGCGCTGACCCGTGTGGTCGACCTGCGCCGGGAGCTGTGATGGGCCGCCACACCAGGACGCCCGCCTTCTACGCGCTGGCCGCCGTGTTCACGCTGTTCGTGCTGTTCCTGTACGGCCCGATGGCCGTGATCTTCGTGCTGAGCCTGCAGGGCCCCGAAGGCGGGCTCACCTTCCCGATGCGGGGCGTCTCGTTCTACTGGTTCGGCAAGCTGTGGGAAGGCCTGGGGGTGGTGGACATCGGCGCCGCCTTCCGCCGGTCGGTGGCCCTCGGCGCCGTGGTGATGCTGTTCACCGTGGGCCTGTCGCTTGGGGCGGGCCTCGCGTTCCGGCGGCAGCTCAGGGGCTCGGGCGTGCTGTTCTACACCGCGGTGGCGAGCCTCATCATGCCGTCGATCGTGGTGTCGCTGGGCATCGGCCTGCAGTTCCGGCTGCTGGACACCGGCCTGCAGGCGTTGCTGGCGCGCTGGGGGTTCGAGGGGATGCTCGAGGGTTACGGCACCGCGATGGGCCTCTACACGTCGGCCCTCGGTGCCCACCTCACGTGGACGCTGCCGTTCGGCCTGCTCATCATGCTGGCGGTGTTCAACCGCTTCAACCCGGCCTACGAGGAGGCCGCCCGTGACCTGGGCGCCACGCCATGGCAGGGGTTCCGCCACGTGGTGCTGCCCCTCGTGCTGCCGAGCCTCGTGGGCGTGGGCATGTTCGGCTTCACGCTGAGCTGGGACGAGATCGCCCGCACGTCGCAGGCCATCGGCGACGTCAACACGCTGCCGCTGGAACTGCAGGGGCTCACGAGCACCGTCACGACGCCGGCCATCTACGCCCTGGGCACCGTCACCACGCTGGTGTCGTTCGTGGTGATGGGCGCCACGTGGGCCCTGGTGACGTGGCTCGCGCGCAAGCGCTGAGCGGGTGGTTTACTTCAGCGATTCGATCAGGTCGATGTAACCCTGCATCGCCTCGTCCTGCGGCTGGCCCTTGAGCTCGTTCCAGGCGTCCCACTTCGCGCGGTCGACGAACTGTGTCATGCCCGGGCGGTCCGTGTCCACGTCGCCGGTGCTGCCCTGCTTGTACAGCGCGTACAGCTTCAGCAGCGTCATGTTGTCGGGCTTTTCAGGCAGGCTCTTGGACTCGGCGCGGGCGGCTTCGAAGCGGGTGGCGAGGTCGGACATGGGGCTCCTGGGGACGGGGGGATTTGGAATGGCCGGATTGTGGCTCAGCCACCTGCGACTTTGGGGTGCAGGTGTTGCACCTTCCGGAGTGGCAATCGGGCGCCGATACCGTGCTCCTCGCCGCCGTGCCCTACAGTCGCGCCCACCCGACCCCATGGCGCCCATGACCTTCCGACCCACGCAGCTGCTGTTCCTCCCCGGTGCGTCCGGCGACACGGGCCTCTGGCAACCCGTCGCGGACCTGCTGCAACACCCCGCGGCACGGGTCCATGTCGGCTGGCCCGGGTTCGGGCCCACCCCGGCCCACCCGTCGTGCCGGGGCTTCGGTGACCTGGTCGCTGCGGTGCTCGGGCGGATCGACCGTCCCACCGCCTTGATCGCGCAGTCGATGGGCGGTGCGGTGGCGTTGCGCGCGGCACTCGCCCGCCCGGACCTCATCACGCACCTGGTGCTCGCGGCCACGTCGGGTGGCCTCGACGTGGCCGCACTCGGTGCAGTGGACTGGCGCGCAGGGTTCCTGGCGGCAAACCCCGCGTTGCCCACGTGGTTCGCCACGCACCGGGAAGACCTTTCGGCGCAAATCCCGTCGATCACCGCGCCCGCGCTGCTGCTGTGGGGGGACACCGATCCGATCAGCCCGGTGGCGGTGGGGCAGCGGCTCGCCGCACTCCTGCCGCATGCGCGGCTGCAGGTGGTTGCCGGTGGTGGACATGACCTGGCGCGTGTCTTTGCCGCGCAGGTGGCGCCGTGGATCGACGCGCACCTGTCGGGCGTGTGAACCGTTCGCCCGGGGGACAGACATGTGGCACCGGTGGTGCCACACTGGGGCCCTCCGACCTTCAACGAAGGACCTGACGATGAGCCCACGACTTCCATTTGCCGGCGCCGGGTGCGCCGCCCTGCTGGTGGCCGGCGGCTGTGCCCTCTCGCCGTCCGTCACCGCCCCGGACGTGCCCGCGTCGCTGCGCCCGCCGGCCGGGCAGGTGGTGTTCCTCGAGGCGCTTGCCTCGGGTGTACAGATCTACGATTGCGCACTGAAACCCGATGGCAGCGGCGCACACGGCTGGGTCTTCCGCGCGCCGGAGGCCACCCTGTCGGACCGCGCCGGTGGGGCGTTGGGCACGCACTACGCCGGCCCCACGTGGGCGGGGCCGGACGGCAGCACGGTGGTGGCCGAGGTCGCCGCCCGCGAGGCCGCGCCCATGGCCACGGCGATCCCGTGGCTGCTGCTCTCGGCGAAGTCGGTCACGGGTGCCGGCCTGTTCGGCAAGACAACGAGCATCCAGCGCGTCCACACCGTGGGCGGGGCGGCCCCTGCCACACCGTGTGGGCCGGACAACGCGGGGCAGCAGGCCCGCATGCACTACACGGCAGCCTACTATTTCTACCGTGCCGGGCCGTGACGGACCTCCTCCCCCCGAAGCGTGAGGACGACGCCCCCGTTGCTGCACTACGATGTGGCCCGCACCGTCCGCCGCCGCGCACGGGCATCACAGGGGCTATTCATGAACTTCCAAGAGTCGATTCAGGTTTGCTTCAAGAAGTACGCTGACTTCACCGGCCGGGCCACACGCCCCGAGTACTGGTGGTTTGTGCTGTTCCTCGTGATCGGGAGCCTGGTGACCACGGGGATCAGCGAGTTCCTCGGCGGCATCTTCGCGGTGGCCACCCTCGTGCCGTCCTTGGCCGCGGGCGCCCGCCGCCTGCATGACACCAACCGCACCGGCTGGTGGCAACTGATCGGCCTGATCCCGATGGTCGGCTGGATCGTGTTGATCGTGCTCCTGGCGCAACCAGGCCAATCGTCAACGTCGAACGCGACGGCATGACCCGATCGAGTCTCCGGGTGGGCTGCCTCGCGCTGCTGGTGGCCACGGGCGCGGCGCGGGCCGGCGACATCTACCGTTGGGTGGACGAGCAGGGGCGCACGCACATGGCCGACACGGTGCCCGAGCGCTACAAGCGCACGGCCCGGCACCTCGACGGCCGGAAGTACGAGTTGTCGCCGGCCGAGCAGGCCGCCGCGGCGGCGGCGCTGGAGCGAACCCGGGCGGAACAGGCCGAAGCGGACGCGCGGCGGGCGGCGGCGCCCGACCCCGCGCCTTCCGTCCGTGCGCCTGGCGGGAAAGCCGCGGGCAGCAAGGTGGAGGACAACTCGGGCAGCGAATGCGACCGGCTCTGGCGCCAGTACTACGCGAGCCAGGCTTGTTTCGGGCCATGGCAGACCACGCCGCAGGCCCACGCCCGCTGCAAGGAAACCGTGAGCCCGGCAGCCCGATGCGGGGTGTCCGGGCCGCCAGCCGACGCTCGGCGCTGACCATGGCTTCTCACGAGATCTACATCAGCACGGACGTCGAAACCGACGGCCCCATTCCGGGGCCGCACTCGATGCTGAGCATCGGCTCCGCCGCCTACACGGCGGACAAGCAGCTCGTGGCCACCTTCTCGGCCAACCTCGACACCTTGCCGGGCGCCACGGCGCACCCGGACACGGCGCGGTGGTGGGCCACCCAGCCCGAGGCCTGGGCCGCGTGCCGCACGAACCTCGAAACGCCCGAGGCGGCCATGGCACGCTACGTCGCGTGGATCCGCACGCTGGCCGGCAAGCCGGTGTTCGTGGCCTACCCGGCGGGTTTCGATTTCCTGTTCGTCTACTGGTACCTGATGCGGTTCGTGGGCGAGAGCCCGTTCAGCCACTCGGCACTCGACATGAAAACCTTCGCCATGGCGGTGCTGCGCACCGACTACCGCAACAGCACCAAGCGCAACATGCCGGCCGAGTGGTTCGACCCGATGCCCCACACCCACGTGGCGCTCGACGACGCCATCGAGCAGGGGGCGCTCTTCTGCAACATGCTCCGGCACCACCGTGACGGGAAGCTGTCGTGAGTGCCAACGCCGAATTCGTGCGCCACGTGCGTGACCAGCTGGCGCCGCTGGGCGCGCTCACCGGGGGCACCTTCTTTGGCGGGCACGCCATCAAGTCCGGCGGCCGGCAGTTCGCGATGGTGATGGGCAACACCTTGTATTTGCGGGTCAACGACACCACCCGGCCGGACTACGAGGCAGCGGGCAGTGCCCCGTTCTCCTACACCACGAAAAAGGGCGTGGTCCAGGTGCGGACGTACTTCCGTGCACCGGAGGCGCTGCTCGACGACCGCGACCTGCTCGTGGCATGGGCCCACCGGGCCATCGCGGCGGCTGCGCCCTGAGTCCCGGCGAGGGGGCGGTGCCGCGATGAAACTGGGGGTGGTGGTGTACCGGCATTGGTGGCAGCATCCGGATGGATCCGGTGCGCACCGCACCGGCCGAAAGGTCCCCCATGCGTCCGCTGTCCATCTCTCCGCTGGCTGCCACCAGGGCCGCGATTGCCGTCGTGCTGGTGGCGGCCGTGGCCGCCGTGGCAGGGGCCCAGCTCTGGCCTGACGTGCCGTTCGCCACCGTGCTGCTCTGGAGCGCGCTCGGCGCCATCGCGCTGTTCAGCGTCGTCACCACGGCAACCGTGGCAGTGCTGACGTTCCAGAAGTTCATCCTGCACCACGGCCGCACCGACGTCTGATCCCGCACATGCCCGTGCCGCCCATGACCACCGAGGCCGCCTGGGCGTTGCTGGCGCTGGGTCTCGGCCATGTCGCCTACACCTTTGCCAAGTTCCGCGGGCCGTTGAAGGCCGCCGCCGGTGATGGCTTCACGAATCAGTTCAAGTGGCCCGAGGAGCGCCGCACGGCGCTCTGGTTCGCGCTGTTCGGTCCGCTGCTGATCCTTGCCGGGCACACGGCAGTGCATGCCGCGGCCGCGGGTGACATGGCCCTGATCCGCATCGTCGGAGGGTACGTGTTCACCACCTCGGTCATCGGCGTGGCGGCCGTGCCGAAGTCCCCCTTCCTCTTGTCGTTGCCGGTGTCGGGGCTGCTGCTGGCCCGCAGCCTCGGCCTCTGACCTTGAACCAGCCCATCGTCGGATTCCACCAGGACGACCAGCACGACTGGGTGGCCGAACTCGCCTGTGGCCACGTGCAGCACGTGCGGCACAACCCGCCCTGGACCTCGCGCCCGTGGGTCACCACCGCCGAAGGCCGCCAGGGGGTGCTCGGCTGCACCCTCGCTTGCCGCAAGTGCGACCAGGGTGCGCCGCGCGATCTGCCCGAACGGGCGGCCCCATGATCCGCACACCCGCCCTGCTCGCATTGACCCTTCACCTCGGAACGGCCATGGCCATCGACATCGCTCCCCTGTGGGACTTCTCTCGCCCCGACCAGAGCGAACGCAGGTTCACCACCGCGATGGCCACGGCCGCCGGCGACGACCGCCTGATCCTCGCCACCCAGGTGGCGCGCGTGCATGGCTTGCGCCGCGATTTCACCCGCGCACTGGCATTGCTGGACACGCTGGCGCCGCAGCTGGCCGGCGCCGGGCCCGAGGCGCGGGCCTGGTTCGCCCTGGAACGCGGGCGTGCGCGGGTCTCGGCCACGCACCTGCCCGCGCAGCGCTCGCCCGAGGCACGTGCGCTCGCACGCGCGGACTATCTGGCCGCGGTGCAGTGGGCCCGCGAGGCCGGGCGTGACGGCCTGGCCATCGATGCACTCCACATGTTGGCGTTCGTGGACGACACATCCGCAGCGCAGCTGCATTGGGCGCAGGAAGCCCTGGTGATTGCCGAGAGGTCGGCGCAACCCGAGGCCGCGCGGTGGCGCGCGCCGCTGCTCAACAACGCGGGGTGTGCCTTGCATGCGATGGGGCGATACCCCGAGGCGCTGGCGGTGTTCGAGCGCGCGCTGGTGTGGCGCGAGCAGAACGGGCAGGCCGGTGCGACGCGCGTGGCCCGGTGGATGGTGGCGTGGACGTTGCGGGCGCTGGGTCGCCTCGATGAGGCCATCGCCATCCAGCTGCGCCTCGAACGCGAGTGGGACGAGGCCGGCGCACCGGACCCGTTCGTGTTCGACGAGCTGGTGCTGCTGTACCGGCAACTCGGAGGCAACGACCGGGCCGCGATGTATGAGGCCCGGCGGGGAGCGGTGAAGTGACGCGTTTGCCCGCGGTCAGGCCGGCACGGTCAGTGCGGCGTGCGCGGGCCGGCGCTTGCGTGCGGTGAAGCCCACGATGCTGGCGCCGGCCAGCAACAGCAGCCACGTTTCCGGCTCCGGGATGGGCGGGGACACGTTGACGTACGAGCCGGCGTTGATGGAGCCTTGCAGCGCCGCGTCGCTGTTGTTGGTGATGGTGAGCGCCAGCAGGCCGCCGGGGCCGACGCTGTAGCTGAAGATGTCGGTCAGGCCCGAACCGAGGCCCCAGATGCTGGCGCCGATGGTGGTGCGCACGCGGCCGAACAGGTCACCGAGCGTGAGGGACGCGAACGAACCATTGGTGTCATACGCCGTGAACGCGGACAGCGGATTGGCATCACCGACGATGTCGATCGTGGCGAAACCGCTGAAGGTGAACGACGAATGGGCGTCGAGCGAGAAATCGCGCGTGAACGTGGCGCGGGCGTTGGCGTCAGCCTGCCGGTCGGTCAGCTCGACGCCGGCGCGCAGGGTGGTCCACCCGACGGTGGCGGCTACGTTCGTGTGCGTCCAGTCGTTGGGGCCGTTGATGTAGGCGTGGCTTTCGCCCATGTAGATCGGCGGGCCGCCAGCACGGTGCATGTTGTCCGAGTGGTTGGACTGGCCCCAGGTGTGCTCCAGCACGCCGGTGTCAGGGTTGACCGCAGACGACAGCAAGTCGCGTGAGTTGGCGGTGGCATCGATGCTGCCATAGTTCGTCCACTCGCCACCCAGGGAGTGCGGGCCGTCGAACACCGGGCTGCCGGTGCGCAGGGCCGGCAACCGGCCGTCCTCGAGTGCGAAGCGAGCGTCGTACGTGGTGTTCGCGTGGGCGAAAGACGCGATGCCGCAAGCAAGCGCGGCCACCATGAATGAAAACTTGTTCAAGATAACTCCCTTGGGCCGTGCATTGCGGCCCGCTGTGCCTAAGATCCGAAGGGAATGTTAGGCACTACCGGCGCGCTTCTCGCCCCCCATTCGTGGGATCGGCCGCGGTACCCCCCGCATACAGGGTGCACCGGCGGACACACCTGGAAACCAGGTGTCAGGTTCGGTCACACCTGCTCAGGCCACCGAGAAGCGGAACACCCCGTCGTCGCCCAACGTGCGCTGCAGCTGCCCGCCCAGCCACAGCGCGTGCAGGTGCGCGATGGACTCGCCCATCGCGAAGGTGGTCTGGTGCAAGTCGAGCGGGCGCTTGAACAGCACAGGCAGCAGGCCCGCGGCTGTTTGCGGGGCATCGCGGCATGCGGCCATCACGTCGGCCAGGCGCTCGTCGTGGTGCTGGTGCAATTGGCCCACCCGCGTGTGCATGCCGCGGAACGGGCGGCCGTGCGACGGCAGCACGAGGGTGTCGGCCGGCAGCGTGAGGTAGCGTTCGATCGATTGCAGGTAGAGCGTCAGCGAGTTCGCTTCGGGCTCCATGTCGGTCACCATGACGTTCGTGGAGATGCGCGGCAGAAGCATGTCGCCCGAGATCAGCACGCCGAGCGTCTCGCAGTGCAGCGACATGTGTTCGGGCGCGTGCCCGTAGCCCGAGATGCAGCGCCAGGTGTGGCCGCCCACGTCGAACGTCAGCCCGTCGAGCAGGCGGCGGTAGCTGGCGGGCACCTTCGGCACCATCGACGAGTAGTAGTTCGTGCGGGCCTTGATCTTTTCGATGGAGCCGGGGTCGGTGAGCCCGTGGCTGGCCATGAAGGCGGCGGCCGCGGCGCCGCCGAACCCCGTGGTGGACTGGCTGGCCTGGCGCGCGCTGGTGTAGTCGGTGGCACTCATCCACAGGCGGCACGGGCGGCCCGGCCCGGACCAGCGTTCGGTGAGCCAGTCGGCCAGGCCGATGTGGTCGGGGTGCATGTGCGTGACCACGAGGCGCAGCACCGGCAGGCCGTCGAGTTCGTTCGCGAACACCTGTTCCCAGAGGCCCTGCGTGTCGGCATTCGTGATGCCGCAATCGACGATGGTCCAGCCTTCGCGGCCGTCGAGCCGGTCGCGCAGCAGCCACAGGTTGATGTGGTCGAGCGCGAAGGGCAGGCCCATGCGCACCCACCGCACGCCGGGAGCGATTTCGAGGGCGCGGCCCGGATCGGGGAGGGTTTCCCCCAGGGGGTACTGCAGTTGTCGTTCGAGTTCGTTCATCGCCATGATGGGGGAGTCGCCACGCGCGGCGAGGAGGTCGTTTGGCCCATTCTAGGGATGACCGGGTCCCCTTGCTGTCGCTCAGGCGTCCACGCCGGATCGCCCCGTCCGGCCGGCCCGGCGGCCCCGGCCGGTAAAATCGGGCCATGCCTTCCGAACTCCAAGAGCTTTTCGAGAACAACCTGCGCTGGTCGCAGGAAACGGAGGCCCGTACCCCGGGCTTCTTCACCAACCTGCTGGCCCAACAGGCCCCGCAATACCTCTGGATCGGCTGCGCCGACAGCCGCGTGCCCGCCAACGAACTGGTCGGCCTGCTGCCCGGCGAATTGTTCGTGCACCGCAACGTCGCCAACGTCGTGGTCCATTCCGACCTGAACTGCCTGTCGGTGATCCAGTTCGCCACCGACATGCTGAAGGTCAAGCACATCATCGTCGTGGGCCATTCCGGCTGCGGCGGCGTGGCCGCGTCGTTGAACGACGTGTCCGTGGGCCTGGCCGACAACTGGCTGCGCCACGTGAAGGACGTGCGGCACCACCACCAGGCGTGGCTCGACACCGTGCCGCCCGACCGCCGGGTCGATGCGCTGTGCGAGTTGAACGTCATCGAACAATCGCTCAACGTGTGCCAGACCACCATGGTGCAGGACGCCTGGGAGCGCGGCCAGAAGATCTCGGTGCACGGCTGGTTCTACCGGCTGGCCGACGGGCGGCTGAAGGACTTGTCCATCTCCGTGTCGAGCCCCGGGCACCTGACCGACGCCTACGACCTCGCGCTGGCCGCGATCCACCGCCGCTACGCCCCCCAGGAGACCTGACGATGCGACTGGCCGTCTTCCCGCAAGCCCTGACCGACCTGCGGGCCTTCGATGTGGCGCAGGCCATGCTCGACGGCTTCGACCGCCACTACCGCCTCTTCCGGCAGACCAGTGCCGACGCCAAGAAGCGCTTCGAGGAAGCCGACTGGCACGGCCAACAGCGCAGCCAGAGCGAACGCATCGAGTTCTACGACGTGCGGGTGGACGAGGCCGCCGAACGGCTGCAGACGGAGTTCAAGGTGAACGAGCTCAGCATGGAGGTGTGGCAGCAGGTCAAGCTGCACTACATCGGCCTGCTGACCAACCACCACCAGCCCGAGCTGGCCGAGACCTTCTTCAACTCGGTCACCACGAAGATCCTGCACCGCGCGTACTTCAAGAACGACTTCATCTTCGTCCGGCCCGCCATCTCCACCGAGTACATCGAGAACGACGAACCGGCGGCGCTGCCCACCTACCGCGCGTATTACCCGGACAAGGACCGCATGCACGACACGTGGGTGCGGGTGATCGGCAACTTCCAGCTGCAGCTCGAGTTCGAGGACATCCACCGCGACGTGCGCCACGTCGAGGAAGCCGTGGCCGCCGAGCTGGGCGACTTCCGCCCGCGCGCGAATTTCCAGTTCCAGGTGCTCAGCTCGCTGTTCTTCCGGAACAAGGGCGCCTACGTGGTGGGCAAGATCATCAACGGGTTCCGGGAAACGCCGTTCGCGTTGCCCATCCTGCATGCGCCGAGCGGCCTGCTCACCATCGACACCGCGCTGTTCGGCGAGGCCGACCTGCAGATGCTGTTCAGCTTCGCCCGCGCGTACTTCATGGTGAACATGGAGATCCCGTCGGCGTACGTGCAGTTCCTGCGGTCGATGATGCCGCGCAAGCCGCGCACCGAGCTCTACAACACGCTCGGCCTGCAGAAACACGGCAAGAACCTCTTCTACCGCGACTTCCTCGCCCACCTGCGCCACAGCGGCGACATGTTCCGCATCGCCCCCGGCATCAAGGGCATGGTGATGCTCGTGTTCGACCTGCCGTCGTTCCCGTACGTGTTCAAGATCATCAAGGACTTCTACCCGCCGCAGAAGGACACCACGCGCGAGCAGATCAAGGGCAAGTACCTGCTCGTGAAGCAGCACGACCGCGTGGGCCGCATGGCCGACACGCTCGAATTCTCGAACGTGGCCTTCCCGCGCTCGCGGTTCGAGGACGAACTGGTCGCCGAACTGAAGCACTTCTGCCCGAGCCTGCTGGAGGAAGACGGCAACGACCTGGTCATCCGCCACGTGTACATCGAGCGGCGCATGATCCCGCTCAACATCTACCTCAAGGAGGCCTCGCCGAAGCAGATCGAACACGCGGTGGTGGAGTACGGCAACGCCATCAAGGACCTGGTTGCCGCCAACATCTTCCCCGGCGACATGTTGTGGAAGAACTTCGGTGTCACGCGTGACGGCAAGGTCGTGTTCTACGACTACGACGAGATCGAATACCTCACCCACTGCAACTTCCGCAAGGTGCCCACGCCTCGCAACGCGGAGGAGGAGATGTCCGCCGAGGTCTGGTACGCGGTGGGGCCGAAGGACGTGTTCCCCGAGACCTTCGAACCCTTCCTGCTCGGCAACCCCGACGTGCGCGACGTGTTCATGCGGCACCACGCCGACCTGCTGGACGCGGCGTTCTGGCAGGGCCACAAGGAGCGCATCCTGTCGGGCCACGTGCACGACGTCTTCCCGTACGACACCCGGCGCAGGTTCAAGAACCTCCGGCGTGCCCGCGAGGCCGCCGCCCAGGCCACCCTCGCCAAATGACGGCGGGGCCGGCATGACCGTCCATGAGATCCTCGAGCTGGCGAGTTTCCTGGTCACGGTGATCGGCCTGCCGTTTGCCATCGGCGCCTTCCTCGTCGAACAGCGCCGCGAGCGGGAGAACGAGGAAGAGGAGGGCTACCAGCTGCTCTCCGACGCCTACAACGACTTCCTGAAGATCGTGCTGGCCAATGCGGACCTGCGCCTGCGCAGCACGTCCGCGCTGCCCGACCCCACCCCCGAGCAGAACGAACGGCGGCTCGTGATCTTCGACATGCTGATTTCCCTGTTCGAGCGCGCGTACCTTGTGGGGTACAAACCCGAGATGAGCCCCACGGAACAGCGGCGCTGGAATTCGTGGGACGACTACATGCGCGAGTGGCTCCGCCGCGACGACTTCTTCAACGCGATGCCCATGCTGCTGCGTGGTGAGGACCCCGAATTCCAGGCCTACATCAAGGCGCTGGCCCAGGACGAACGCGGCACGATGCTGCTGCTGTGAAGGATGAAGGAGATGGCCATGAACGACCCCATCGTGATCGCGTCCGCTGCACGCACGCCCATCGGCGGCCTGCTCGGCGATTTTTCCGCCATGCCCGCCCACGAGCTGGGGGCCATCGCCATCCGCAACGCGGTGGCACGTGCCGGCATCCAGGGCGCCTCGGTCGACGAGGTGCTGATGGGCAACTGCCTGATGGCCGGCCAGGGCCAGGCGCCGGCGCGGCAGGCCGCGCTCGGGGCCGGGTTGCCGCAGTCGGCGGGTGCCGTCACGTTGTCGAAGATGTGCGGCTCAGGCATGCGCGCCGTGATGTTCGGACACGACATGCTCGCCGCCGGCAGCGCCCAGGTGGTGGTGGCCGGGGGCATGGAAAGCATGAGCAACGCCCCGCACCTCGTGTTCGCGCGCAAGGGTGTGCGCTACGGCGGTGCGCAGATGTTCGACCACATGGCCCTCGACGGCCTGGAGGACGCCTACGACCGCACCCCCACCGGAGGCCGCGCGATGGGTGTGTACGCCGAGGAATGCGCCGCGCAGTTCGGTTTCTCGCGCGAGGCGCAGGACCACTACGCCATCGCGTCCACGCAGCGCGCGAAGGCCGCCAACGAGGACGGCAGCTTCGACTGGGAGATGGCGCTCGTGTTGCAGAAGGTGCGCGGCGGCGAGAACGTCATCAAGTGGGACGAGCAGCCGTTCAAGGCCCGCCTCGACAAGATCCCCACGCTGAAACCCGCCTTCAAGGCCGACGGCACCATCACCGCCGCCAACGCCTCCAGCATCTCCGACGGTGCGGCCGCGCTGGTGCTGATGCGCGAAAGCACCGCGGTCCAGCTCGGGGCCACGCCGCTCGCGCGCATCGTGGGCCATGCGGTGCATGCCCAGGCGCCCAACCTCTTCACCACCGCCCCGGCCGGGGCCATCCACAAGGTGCTCACCAAGGCTGGCTGGGCCCCGCGAGACGTGGACCTGTGGGAAATCAACGAGGCCTTCGCGGTGGTGGCCATGGCTGCCATGCGCGAGTACCAGTTGCCACACGAGATCGTCAACGTGCACGGTGGGGCGTGTGCGCTCGGCCACCCCATCGGCGCCAGTGGCGCGCGCATCATCGTCACGCTGCTCGGAGCGCTGCGCAAGCTGCGCCGCCGCCGCGGCGTGGCCGCACTGTGCATTGGCGGTGGTGAAGCCACCGCGCTCGCGCTGGAGATGGTGTGAAGCGGCAGAACGTCCTCGTCGTCGGCGCGTCGCGCGGCATCGGGCTCGAATTCGTGCGCCAGTACCGGGCCGACGGCGCCCGGGTGGTGGCCACGGCGCGCAGCGACGAAGGCCTCGCCGCGATCGAGGCGCTGGGCGCCCGGGCGCTGAGGCTCGACGTGGCGCGGCTCGACAGCACCGCGGGCCTGGCCTGGCAACTCGACGGCGAGTCGTTCGACACCGCCATCGTGTGTGCCGGGGTGTTCGGCCCGCGCCTGCCGGGCCTGCAGGCCCCCACGGAAGCCCAGTTCGACACGGTGATGCACACCAACGTGCTCGGGCCCATGCGGGTCATTCCGCAGTTCGTCGATTCGCTCACACCTGGCGCGCGCCTCGTGGTGCTGTCGTCGCGCCTCGGGTCCATCGGCGCACGCACCCACGCCGACGGCGGCCTGTACCGCGCATCGAAGGCCGCGCTCAACTCGGTGCTCAAGGACACGGCCATCTCGCTCGGCGACCAGGCCGTCTGCGTGGCGCTCCACCCGGGCTGGGTGCAGACCGACATGGGCGGGGCGGGCGCCGACCTCACGGTGGAGCACAGTGTCACCACGATGCGGTCGACCATCGCCGACTTGGTCCCGAGCCACAGCGGGCATTTCCTCGACCACGACGGCACGCCAATACCGTGGTGAAAAGCGTCGACTAAGCGAGCGCAGCGACGCGCCCCATCAAGCCACCCGCGAGGACCGGCTTTGCCGGCCGACCCGGGGTCGCCCCATGGGGCAGGAGGCGATAGCCGACTGGGGGGCCGATTTAACGCGTGAGGCGCTGCGCGAAGTTCTTCAACCAGCGCGTGCGCGGGTTGGGTTGGGTGGGCAGGTCGGCGGGTTCCGAGATGCCGAAGCCGGAGGTGTCCTGGCCCCAGGCGGCGTCTTGCGGCGCGGCATGGGCCTTCGCGGGCTTGGCCTTGGGCTTCGACAGCGACGACGAGTCCGCGAGGCGGGCCACTTCGCTGGCGACGAAGAACTGGTTCGCGAGGGCCACCAGCTCGGCGTTGCCGGAGGCCTGGCACACGTACAGCACTTCGCGTGCTTCTGCCGGGTCGTTCAGCATGGCTGCCACATCGATGCCTTCACCGAGCATGCCCTTGAGGGCGTAGTGGATGCGGGCGGCGATGCGCAGTTGAGCAGGGCTTGACACGTTGGTTTCCTGGCGAGTTCAGGTATCTTCCTCCCATGCACACGCAGCAGATACCCCCTGGAAGAGGGTTTGGCCCCGCGTGTGACCAAAGTGAGGAATAAGTCATGGCATTTCCCGAGCGCGTCACGCTCGTCGACGTGGGGCCCCGCGATGGGCTGCAAAACGAGTCCCGGCCTGTGGATACGGCCCACAAGGTGGCGCTGGTGCACCACCTGCAGGCATCGGGCCTGCGCGAGATCGAGGTCACCAGTTTCGTGAGCCCGAAGTGGGTGCCCCAGATGGCCGACAACGCCGCCGTGATGGCCGCCATCGCGCGTCCTGAGGGCGTGCGGCATTCGGTGCTCACGCCGAACCTGAAAGGGTTCGAGGCCGCGCTCGTGTCGCGGCCCGACGAGGTCGTCGTGTTCGCCGCGGCCACCGAGGCGTTCAGCCAGCGCAACATCAACTGCAGCATCGAAGAGAGCTTCGAGCGCTTCCGCCCCGTGGTGGCCGAGGCGCACCGCCATGGCATCAAGGTGCGTGGCGCGGTGTCGTGTGCGCTCGGTTGCCCGTACCAGGGGGACGTGTCGGCCGACGAGGTGGAGCGTGTGGTGCGGCTGATGAAGCACGCGGGCGTGGACCACTGCGGCATCGCCGACACCATCGGCACCGGCACGCCGGCCAAGGTGCAGGCGGCGATGGCGCGTGCGCTGAAGCACTACCCGCTCGCCGAGGTCAGTGGCCATTTCCACGACACCTACGGCCAGGCGCTGTCGAACGTCTATGCCAGCCTCGAGATGGGCATCGCCACGTTCGATGCCAGCGTGGGCGGGCTCGGCGGCTGCCCGTACGCGAAGGGCGCCACCGGCAACGTGGCCACGGAGGACGTGCTGTACCTGCTGAACGGCCTGGGCATCGAGACCGGCATCGACATCGAACGGCTCGTCGACGCGGCCGCGGCCATCGCGGCGGCGCTGGGCCGGCCGGTGTCGTCGCGCGTGGGCAAGGCGCTGCTCGCGCGCCGCGGGAGGGCCGAATCATGAACGACGGTTTCGAACGCGTCACCGATTGGTTGGAGGCCCATGGCCACGTGCACAAGCCCATCGCGCTGCCGGTCGCTGCACGCACCGCACGCGAGGCGGCCGACGGGCTGGGGGTGCAACTCGGGCAGATCGCCAAGAGCGTGATCTTCCGCCGCGTGGCCGATGACGCCGCGGTGCTCGTGGTCACCTCGGGCGACCAGCGGGTCGACGAACACAAGGTGTCGGCCATCACCGGCCCGCTGGGCCGTGCCGATGCCGCGTTCGTGAAGGAGCGCAGCGGCTTCTCGATCGGCGGTGTGTCGCCCGTCGCGCACCTGCACCGCCCCGTCACGCTGATCGACCGCGAGCTGTTCCGCTTCGACGTGGTGTGGGCCGCCGCGGGCCATCCGAACGGCGTGTTCGCCGTGGCGCCGCAACAGCTGGCAGCGATGACCGACGCGCCGGTGGCCGACGTGGTGCAGTCCGTGATGTCGCCATGCACCGACGTCTGCAAGATCGACCCCGGGTCCGGGCTGTGCCGCGGCTGCTACCGGATGCGAGACGAGATCGCCTCGTGGTCGAAGATCGATGACCACGCGCGGCGCGCGCTGCTGGTGGTGCTCGACACCCGCAAGCGCGAGCACCCCGGCTTCCCGCCGCTGCCCGCATGATCGCGCTGTCGTTCGAGTTCGACCTGGCCACACCCGGCACGCTCGCGCTGTTCGAGCAGCTGCCGCAGGCGATGGCAGGCCGTTCGGTGGTGATCGACTACCGCCCCGTGGCCCCGCCCGCGGGCCATGCCGCCGAGCCGTGGGTGCGGCTGCTGGTGGCGTGTGGCGCCGGGCGGTGGGCGTGCCAGCAAGTGCTGCACCAATGGACCACCGGGTCGCCCGAGGCCGTGGGCGCCATGCTCGCGCCCCGCGGCAACCCGGCCGCCGTGGTGCCCCCGGCCGCCGGCGGGCCGCTGCCCGCCGTGGTGTGGGGCGACCAGCGATTCGCCGGCCCCGACGCCATCAACCGCCTGCTGGCTGCGCTCCCTGCGGCGTGACGGCCTCGCGCCGTTCGGCGTGGAACACCTTCGCGAGCACCTGCCATCGGCCGCCGAGCTTCACGCAGGTCAGCAGGTCGATGAAGTGCCGCGGTGCGATCGCACACTCGACCCGCGCGATCGCGGTCACCGGCCCGGCGAACGCGATCGACACGATGCGGTCCTCGCGCGGCTCGCCCTTCGAGGCCGGCGACGGGCGGCGGTCCACCACGGGGAAGTACTCGGCCATCGACCACTGCAGCAGCGTGCCGTCGCTCACCGTGGCGTACATCGCCTGCGGGTGGAACACCTGCGAGAGGATCGCGGTGTCGCTGTGGTGGAGACCGTCGAAGTAGTCCTCCAGCAGTGCCACCACCGCGTCGAACCGGGCGTCCACGGCGTCAGTCCCGCGGTGCCAGCCGGCGTGCGGCCGCGGCCACGCGCTCGCCGAAGAGCCGCGCGGTGCGCAGGTCCCCCGGCACCATCTCGTCCACCGTCGCGTCGGCCGGCGTGGCGGCGGCGAGGCCGGCGAACGACGCGAGCGCGTTGACGTCGTCGCGCGTCGAGGCCTTCACGTTGGCCGGCATCATGCCGGTGCCCACCCAGAGCATGCCGTGCTGCTGCGACATCGTGAACAGCGCGGAGAGGGTGCCGTGCTTGTCGCCGTTGATGCCGGAGGAGTTCGTGAACCCCGCGGCGAGCTTGTCCTTCCAGCGCTGGGCCGCCCAGGCCGCCGACGTGGCGTCGAGGAACCGCTTGAACTGCCAGCTCGCGGTGCCCATGTACGTGGGCGAGCCGAACACGATCGCGTCGGCCTCGTCGAGCTGCCGCCACGCGGCCTCGGGCAGCTGGCCGTGCTCGTCGACCGCGAGCAGCGTGCCGCCGCTGCCCTCCGCCACCTCCCGGGCGAGGCGGCCGGTGTGGCCGTAGCCGCTGTGGTAGACGATGGCGATGCGGGGTGTGGTCATGCTGAACTCCGTGGGGTGAAGGGAATGGGCAGACTGTATTGATGACGTCTCATGACATAAAGTCACCCCATATCACTTCATTTGTTCAGCGAGGTAATGAATCGATGGCCCGCCATTTCGACGACGTGATGCTCGGCAGCATCGAACTCTTCTGCCTGTCGGCCGAGCGCGGCAGCTTCACCGCGGCCGCCGCGGCGGCATCGCTCACGCCCGCGGCGGTCAGCCGCTCGATCGCCCGGCTCGAGGCGCGGCTCGGCGTGCGGCTGTTCACGCGCACCACGCGGCACGTGGCGCTCACCGCCGCGGGCGAGGCGTACTTCGCGCAGTGCCGCCAGGCGCTGAACCAGCTCGTCGAGGCCGAGCGGGCGGCCGGCGGCGCGCAGGCCGCACCGTCGGGCACCGTGCGCCTCAGCCTGCCCACGCCGTACGCCCACCACCGCGTGCTGCCGCTGCTGCCCGCGTTCCGCGCGAAGCACCCGGGCATCCGGCTCGACGTGCACGTGGACAACCGCAACGTCGACTTCGCCGCGGAAGGCTTCGACCTCGCGCTGCGCGCCCGCGCGCTGCCCGACTCGGGGCTCGTCGCCCGCAAGCTCGAGGATGCCGGCCTGGTCGTGGTGGCCACGCCCGCCTACCTGCGCCGCCATCGCATGCCCCGGACTCCCGCGGACCTGGCGGCACACGACTGCATCCGCTTCGCCCTGCCGAGCACCGGTCAGCCCATCGACTGGCAGTTCCGCGCCGACGGCGCCGACCTGGAGGTGCCGGTGGACGGCGGGATCCTGTGCGCGCAGGACGTGCTGGCCGCCGTCACGCTCGTGCGCCACGGCGGCGGCCTGCTCCAGACCTACCGTTTCATCGTCGAGGACGACCTCGCGCGCGGCACGCTCAAGGAGGTGCTCGCGCCGTACGCCGGGCGGTCCCGGCCCATGTCGCTGGTGTACCCCGCGCAGCGCCACATGCCGCTGCGGGTGCGGGTGCTGATCGACTATCTCGTCGCGCGGCTCAGCGGCGCAGGCGCACGAGCGTGACCGATCGCGGCGGCAGCGTCAGCTGCCTGCGGGCGGGCAGGATGCCCAGCGGCCGCTCGGCGTCGGCGATGCGCGCGTCGAACCAGCGCGCGTCCCGCACCTTCAGCGCGCCAGCGTCGAGCTTGACGGCCGCCGCGCGGGTGCGCGTGTTCAGCAGCACGACGCTGACATCGTCGCCATCGCGAACCGCGTGCGCCCACAGCGACGGGTCGTCGGACGCCGCGCCGACGAAGCGGCCCGAGAGACCGCCGAGCAGGCGGAACGCGTAGTACGTGGGGCGCGGCGCGCCGCCCACATCGAGCAGGCCGTGGAAACCGGTGGTGGTGTACGCGAAGTAGTGCGCCACCTCGACACCACCGCGTGCGAGCCGCAGCGCGGATTCCATCGCCCACATCGCCCCCACCTGGTCCGACAGGAAGCGAGGCCGGTCGGTGCGCCACGACAGGCCGTACTCGGTGACCCCGAGGCGGACCGGCCGCGTGTGCCCGAGCGGGTTGCGCTTCGGGTCGGTCCAGAGTGCGCGGTAGCGGGCCACGGACGCATCGACGTCGGCCACCGTGGCGAGCGCGGCCTCGTCGGTGCCGTTGCCCTCGGTGGGGTAGAGGTGCCACGTGAGCACGTCGATGACGTCGCCACAGCGTTCGACGAACGCCTCGAGGAAGTGCTGCGCCGAAGGCACCGCGCCCGAGACCGCCGGGCCGGCGATCAACGCCGAGGGCTGCTCGCGCCGCACGGCGGCGGCCTGCGCGCGGGCCACGGCGCAATAGCGCTCCGCCGTCCACGACGCATCGCCCCGCACCGGGCCGTACAGGTCGGGCTCATTGCCGATCTCCCAGTACGTGACGTCGAGCCCGTGTTCGCGGGCGAGGCGCACGGCCGACGCGGCATCCTCCGGCCCGTTGGCCGCGGGGCGGCCGTCGCGGCCCTGGTACACGCGCGTCTGCACCATCAGGCCGGGCCGGCCCGGCACGAGCGGCAGCACCGCCGCGAACGCGCCGAGCGACGCTGCGTCGAGGTCGGCGTCGTCGCCGGCATTGCCGGCGGGAAAACGCAGCGCCCCGGCGGGCACCGCGGCAAGGGCCTCGCGCTGCTCGGCGACCGGCATCCAGTTGCCATAGTTGAAGCCGCCGAGCACCGCGCGCGGCACGGCCGGCCCGGCCTGGTCGGGCGACACGGTGACCGTGGCGGCGCGCAGCGCGGGGGGCATCGCGATGAGCGCTGCAAGCAGCGCGGACCGGAACAGGCAGGTGTTCATGACAAGAGGCGGTGGCCGGGCAAAAGCGGGACGATACCGACGCCGCGGCCGCTGCGGAACGCCACACTAGCGAAAGTCCCTATCCGCCAAAACGCGCCACTCTCGCGATGAGAAACGAAAAGCGAGGGTTCCCCCGGAGTTTGTCAGCCAGCGTTCAGCTTCCTGTCAGAACGCCGTCAGGGCTCCCGCACAAGATGCGTCCAGCCCCCTTTCAGGGTGAGCCCCACAGCATTGAATCAGGAGATCCATCATGGCAACTGCAGCGGCGAAAGCCACGCCGGGAACCCCGGCGAAAGCCACGCCAATGACCCCCGAGGAGAAGAAGGTCATCTTCGCCTCCAGCCTCGGCACGGTCTTCGAGTGGTACGACTTCTACCTGTACGGCACCCTGGCCGTCATCATCGGCAAGCAGTTCTTCTCGAACCTCGACCCCGCATCGCAGGTGATCTTCTCGCTGCTGGCCTTTGCCGCCGGCTTCATCGTGCGGCCGTTCGGTGCGCTGGTGTTCGGCCGCCTCGGTGACATGATCGGCCGGAAGTACACCTTCCTGGTCACCATCCTGATCATGGGCCTGTCGACGTTCATCGTCGGCATCCTGCCCAGCTATGCCTCGATCGGCGTGGCCGCGCCGATCATCCTGATCGGGCTGCGCATGCTGCAGGGCCTCGCGCTCGGCGGCGAGTACGGCGGTGCCGCCACCTACGTGGCCGAACACGCACCCCACGGCAAGCGCGGCGCGTTCACGTCGTGGATCCAGACCACGGCCACGCTCGGCCTGTTCCTGTCGCTGATCGTCATCCTCGGCACCCGCACCGCGATCGGCGAGGAAGCCTTCTCCGACTGGGGCTGGCGCATCCCGTTCCTCGTGTCGATCTTCCTGCTCGCCATCAGCGTGTGGATCCGGCTGTCGATGAACGAGTCGCCCGCCTTCAAGAAGATGAAGGAAGAGGGCAAGACCTCCAAGGCCCCGCTGACCGAATCCTTCGGCGAGTGGAAGAACCTGAAGATCGTGATCCTGGCCCTCGTGGGCCTGACGATGGGCCAGGCCGTGGTCTGGTACACCGGCCAGTTCTACGCGCTGTTCTTCCTGACCGGCCCGCTGAAAGTCGATGGCGCCACCGCCAACATCCTGATCGCCATCTCCCTGCTGATCGGCACGCCGTTTTTCATCGTGTTCGGTGTGCTGTCCGACAAGATCGGCCGCAAGCCCATCATCATGGCCGGTTGCCTGGTTGCCGCGCTGACGTACTTCCCGCTGTTCCGCGCACTGACCGAAGCCGCGAACCCCGACCTCGCCAAGGCCCAGGCCGCGTCGCAGGTGACGGTGGTCGCCGACCCGAAGGAATGCTCGTTCCAGTTCAACCCGACCGGCACGGTGAAGTTCACGAGCTCGTGCGACATCGCCAAGCAGGTGCTGGCCGCGAACTCGGTGAGCTACGACAACGCGTCGGGCACGGGTGCGGCCACGATCAAGATCGGCGACAAGGTCATCGAGTCGTACAGCTCGAAGGGCCTGCCGGCTGATGAGGCCAAGGCGAAGGACGCCGCGTTCAAGAAGGCCATCGTCGATGAGCTGCGCGCCCAGGGCTACCCGGCGAAGGCCGACCCGGCGAAGATGAACAAGCCGCTCATCGTCGCGATCCTGACGCTGCTGGTGATCTACGTGACGATGGTGTACGGCCCGATCGCGGCCATGCTGGTGGAGATGTTCCCGACCCGCATCCGCTACACCTCGATGAGCCTGCCGTACCACATCGGCAACGGCTGGTTCGGCGGCCTGCTGCCGGCGACCGGCCTCGCCATCGTGGCCCAGACGGGCAACATGTACAACGGGCTCTGGTACCCGATCATCTTCGCGAGCATCACGTTCGTGGTCGGCATGCTCTTCGTCAAGGAGACGAAGGACGTGGACATCTACGCAAAGGACTGACCGGCATGTGGAAGCTCGTAGCAGGATTCGTCGTGTTTGCCGCCTTGGCGATGTGGCTCCTCAGCAAGGGGGGTGACGTCGACATCAGCGGTGAGAAACATGGCATCGAGGCGCCCGCCGCTGAGTCGGCGGCCTCGGCCGCGTCGAAACCCTAGTCAGCCGCAGGACTCGGTCCTGCCTGGGCCGGCGCCACCTTCGGGGGGCGCCGGCTTTTTGTTGCCTGGCGATCAGCCGTTCGCGCCGCACCGCGGGTCGCGGGGCACATCTTCCGGGGGGTTTGTTGCACCAGGGGCAACAACGTGTTCTGTCGGGGAGGCTTTTTCGATTGGGTGAATGAACCTAGTATTAACCCTATCAACTCCGCCCCCTCAAGGACACACCATGACGAACTTCCTCCGCACCCACCTGACCACGGCCACCGTGGCCCTCGCCACTGCCAGCGCCCTGTTGATGGCAGCCCAAGGCGCGGTCGCCGCGCCGGCCGACACCCAAGCGACCCAGGCCGCACACGCCGAACACGCCGCCCGCATGCAGCTGATTGGCCGCACCGCCCGCTTCGACGAACTGCCGGCCGCGCCGGTGGCTGCTGACGCCGCTGCCTCCGGCCACGACGCCTGGGCTGCCCGCACCGCCCTGGCCGGCCGCACCGCCCGTTTCGACGAGGTGGCCCCTGCCGCCGTGGCAGCCGACCGCGAACCCGCCACGGAAGCGGAACTGGTGCAGGCCTACACGCAGCGCATGCAGCTGATCGGCCGCACCGTGCCTGCAAACGAACTCGCCACGGTGCGCCAGGCCATGCAGCAACGTGCCGCCCTGGCGCGCTCGGACGTCGCCGGTTCCTGATCGTGCCGGTGCACGAGGCGGCCCCGGCAGGGGCCGCGTCGGGGCGAACCGTTGACCGTACCACGGCTCGGCCAATCTTTCAGTGACCCCTCTGCCGTGCCGGAGCGGGATGCTGGCCTAGCATCCGTCCATCTGTCCGCTGTGTTTCCACTACCCCGCTAGGGTCGTCCGCGGAAGTGAGCACTGGCGATGCGGTGATCATGAACACGAACAACATCCGCAGGCCCCTGTCGAGGCACGCGCTGGCCGCCGCGTTGTCGCTGCTGCTCCTGCCCGTGGCCGCACAGGCCGGCGACACCGGTTCGCGCTGGGCACCCACGCGGGTTTTCGTGCAACTCGGCGTGGCCGAACACGCCAGCGCCGCGGTGGTGGGCGCCGTCTGGGACTGGTCCTGGCAGCGGGACGTGGGTTGGGGCCGGCTCACCGGCTATTGGGACATCTCGTTCGGCCGCTGGGCCAGCGACAGCGCCGACCGCACCACGAGCTCGCATGCCTGGGTGACCCAGTTGGGCATCACACCGGTCGTGCGCCTGTACCCGCGCGGCCCCGGCCCCGGCTGGTACCTCGAGGGGGGCATCGGCGCCAACGTGTTGCTGCCGATCTACCGCACCGAGGACAAGCGCTTCAGCACGAGCTTCAACTTCGGCGACCACCTGGCCTTGGGCCGGACGTTCGGGGACCGGGGCGAACACGACGTGGCGGTGCGCTTCCAGCACTTCTCGAACGCCGGCATCAAGGAACCCAACCCCGGCGAAGACTTCCTGCAACTGCGGTATTCCCACCGGTTCTGAAGGCCCCGGCCCCAGGGGCGGGCTACGCCCGACCCGTCCCCGATGGGGGGTTCAAGCTAGGGGCGGCTCGGCGCTTCCTGGAGCGGCGCGGTCAGGGCCCGCGGAGCCACCGTGCCCGACGAAATGGGCGGCGACAGCACCTCGTGCGGGTAGTCGCCGAACAGCGCGCGGTACTCCTTCGAGAACCGGCCGGCATGCAGGAACCCGCAACGCCGGGCGATCTGGGCGACCGTGCGGTCGTCGGGGCCCGGGTCGCGCAGGTGGCGGTGCGCGGTGTTCATCCGCGTGTTGGTGATCCATCGCTTCGGTCCCATGGCGTATGCACGCTGGAGGGCGCGCTCGAGGGAGCGCACCGAGATGCGGGCCGGCGTGGCGAAGTCGGACGGATGCAGCACCCCGTAGGGCTGTTCCGCCAGCACCTGCTCCACCACCTCCAGCACGTGCGAGGCCGGCGTGCGGCGGCGTGGTGTGGCGGCGGGGGTGATCCACAGGCTGCGCGCGATGTCGAGCAGCTGGCGCACGACCTGTTCGGACGGGGCATCCACCGTGGTACCCGGCCGCCGGGCCGCGGAGCCGTCGGGCATGCGCCGGGAAACCAGTTCCAGTGAAAAGCCCCGGCGGCTCACGATGCGCAGCGGTCCGCCCATGGCGGATTCGAGCACGGTGTTCAGCACCGCGGGCTCGTGGTCGACGTACAGGCCTTCGGGCAACCCGCTGGTGAGGCGATAGCGGCTGCCGGGCGGCAGGTCCAGCTCGAGGCAGACCGCCGCGTCGACCTGCAGCAGGTGCACCTGCTGGGTGCCGTCATCGCAAGCCTGGTGCACGAGGCGCCGCGGCGATGCCGCGAGCAGGCGGAACTGGCGCAGTGGCAGGCTGTGCGCGCTTTCGAGCCGGGTGGGATCGAGGCGATCGGTCTCGAACGAGGTGTGGACGATCGACGTCTGCCCGGTGTCGTCGAGCGTGTTGTCCGTGACGGGAATCTCGAAGGCAAGAAGCGTGGACATGGAGGAGTCCTCGTGGGAGGCCAAGGGAAGGCCAGTCTAGGAGCGCCCCCTTCTCGCCACTATCCGCATTCCGCATGGACACCCCCCCAGGGAATGGCGCGGAAAAGCTGCACAAACACGTGAGTGTGTACTAAGCTTTGCGCGCCAGGGTGGGCCCGGTATCCCATGTTCTCCGGGCTGCAGCGGTTCGCCGCGCAGACACCCGCCCGGCAATTCGGTCTCAGACCGCAGGGAGAACAACCATGGGACATCCTTTCTCGGACCGCACGTTCCGGCGCTTCGATCCCGAAGCCCTGCGCGCCGTGGTCCATCAGAGTGACATCGAACACCGCCTGCTGGGTGCCGGCGAACTGGAGATCCGCGTGCGCAACCGCGTGGGTCCGCAGTTCGCGGTGGACGCGGGTGACTACGGCTGTGCGGTCTACGCGCAGGGTGTGTTGCCCCGACAGGCGTTGACCATCGGCCTCGCCCCCTTCCGGCGCGGCCTGGTGTTCACGAACGGGCGCCCGCTGGCAGCCGACGCGCTGCAGGTGTTCGCCGAGGGCGCCACGGTCGATTACGTCACCACCCATGGCGCCCACTGGCGGGCCGTCACGGTGACGCGCGACCACCTGCAGGCTCACGCCGTGCGCCGCCTGGGCCGTGAGCTGGTGCTGCCGGCCACGGGGTGCGAACAATTCGAACCCGACCCGGTGATGACCTTGCAGCTCATCGAGCAGATCGAGGCCGGGTACCGGCTTGCCGCCGACCCGGCCACCGACCCCGGCACCATGCTGCTGTGTGACATGGGGCTCCTCGATGCGCTGACCGAAGCGCTGGCACACGGCCCCGGCTCGCCCGAACCCCGCGGAGCCCGCACGCGCCGGCGCATCCTGGGGGCGTTGGAATCGGTGGTACGGCTCGGCGCGCAGAGCGCGGAGGTGGACGCGGCCACGCTGAGCCGGCTGTGCGCCGCGTCGGAGCGCCTGGTGGAGCAGGCCATGCGCCAGGGCGCCGGCATGCCGCCGAAACGGTGGCTCACGATGGCGCGGTTCAACCGGGTGTACGCCGAGCTGTCGGACCCCGGCAGCACCCGCTCCGTCACCGACACGGCCATGCACTGGGGGTTCAACCACCTCGGCCGGTTCGCCTCGAACTACCGCGCGGTGTTTGCCGAATCGCCCAGCGACACGGTGGCGAGGGTGCGGGGCCCACACCGCACGCGGGTCACGCCATGCGGGACGGTGTCGGCGGCGTGACGGCCTGGTCGGGGGCGGCCTCGAGGGCCGCCTGCACCGCACGCAGGCACGCCACGCACAGGCACGTGGTGTAGCGCTCGCGCAGCAGCGCCCGCGCGGCGTCCGACAGCTGTACCGCAAAGCAGGCGCAGGGCGCCTGCAGCGCGGTTTCGGCCTCGCACATGAACGCGCCGCCGCACCGGGGGCAGAGGCTGTTCGTGTCCATGCGGCGGTGGCCTCGGTGTCTCAGGCGCGGCGGCGGCGGCCGAGGGCCACGGTGGCCGCTGCCAGGCCGGCGAGCCACGCCCAGCCGATGGCGCCACCACCCGAATCCTCCTCCGGCGCCGTGGTGGTGGGAGGGGTCGTGGTGGTGGAGACGCTGCCGTTGAGCGTCACGCGGCGCAGGATGTCGGGGCTCGAGCCTTCTTTCATCGTGATGGTCACCACCGGGTTCGACAGGGTGGTGTTCTTCGGCGAATAGTAGACGCTGAACGAGCAGGCGGAGCCCGCGGTGGTGAATGTCTTGGCATCGCATTCGAAGGTGCGCCCGAAGTTCGCGGCCCCGGTGCCGGCGATCTCGATCTTCGAGACCACCAGCGTGCCGAGCGGCGCCTGCGGCGACGTGACCGTGATCGTCTGGCTGGCCGTGATGGTGTTGATGGCCGTGGCGGTGAAGGTCAGCGTGGCGGCGTTCACCGCCGGGGTGTCGGCGATGTACGCGGCGATGGCCCCGCGGTCGTCCACTGACAGCGCCGTGAACTGCTGCATCTGCGCCCGGCCGAGTGCGGTGCCGAACTTGTTCATCGCGGTCTCGAACGTGATCACCGGCGACTGGGCCGAGCTGCCCGCCACGGACGCACGGCGGTCCTGGATCGACGCGTGGCAGTTCGTGCACGAACCGAGCGTGTTGATGCCCGAGGCGCCGGGGGTGTCCTCGAACAGCGCCTTGCCACGGACGGGGTCGCCCGAGGTCTGGGCGAAGGCCGGCGTGGCCCCGAGCGTGAGGGCGAACAGGGCGGCGGTGGCAAGGCGGGTGGGGAGGGTGTACGGCATGGTGGATCGCGGTGTGAGGCTGGCGGAGGGCGGGCGGATCGGCCGGTCAGGCCAACAGGTCGAGCGTGTTGAACGCCGAGGCGTGGGGCAGCACGGTGCTGATGACTTCGGGCTGCGCGCCGAACCAGCGCGCGAGCGAGGCCGACAGCTGGTCGGACGACATCGTCGGAATCCACCGGCCGCTGCCGGTGTCGTCGGGGCCGTTCAGCGTGTGGTTCGGGAGCGTGCCGAGCACCTGGCCGCCCTTGACCGCGCCACCCACCACGAACTGGTGGCTGCCCCAGCCGTGGTCGGAGCCCTGGCCGTTGGACGCGAACGTGCGGCCGAAGTCGGAGGCCGAGAACAGCGTGACCCCGTCGGCCACGCCCATGTCCACGGTGGATTGGTAGAAGGCCGAGACGGCCTGGCTGATCTCGCCGAACAGGCGGTTCTGCTGCTGCATCTGGTCGTCCCCGTGGGTGTCGAACCCACCGATGGACACGAAAAACACCTGGCGCTTGAGGCCGAGGCTCGTGCGGGCCGAGATGAGCTTGGCCACCGTATTGAGCTGGCGGCCGAGGTCGCTGTTCGGGAACGCGGTGCCCACGGTGGACGACTTCAGCGCCGTGCTGAGCACCTGCTGCATGTCGATCGAACGGCCCATGGTGCTGAGCCAGGCCTGCTGGAACAGGTGGGGGCGCTGGTCCGCGAGCGTTTGCTGGATCGCCAGCGTCAGCGGGTCGGTGGTGCTGCCGGCCTTGTAGAAATCAAAGCCGAAGTTGCCCGACGATGACATCTTGTACGCGAGCAGGCTGCTGTCGCCCGTTTCCCAGAGGTTGCCGCCGGCCAGCGAGATGCACGCGTAGCCGCGGTTCACGCTGCCTTCGGCGATCAGGCGTTCCATCATGCGGCCGCCCCAGCCCGTCTTGCCCATCGTGTCGTAGAGGGCGCTCTGCCAGGCGTCTTGCTGGTCGGAGTGCGAGAACAGGCCCTGCGGCAGCGGCACCGAGCGGGCATTCCACTGGGCCTTCGTGGTGGGGGCGATCAGCGGACCGACGTTCGCGATCACCGCCATCTTCTGCTGCGTGTACAGGTTCGCGAGGCCAGTCATGGCCGGGTGCAGCCCGTAGCGCGACGGGTCGGTGGTGCCCGCGGCCACCGGCGTGGTGGTCAGCGGCAGCAGCTGGTTCTGCTGCAGCGCGAGGTTCGTGCGGCCGGTGCGGTACAGCGCGTACTCGGTGGCGTCGCGTGGCACGACCATGTTGTTGGCGTCGTTGCCGCCGTACATGAACAGGCACACCATGGCCTTGTAGTCGGAGCCGGTGGTGGTCTGCGCAAACGCGGTCAGGGGGGCCAGCAGGTGCGACGCGGCGCCGATGGCACCGGTGGCGCCCATCATCTTGAGCAGCGTGCGCCGCGCCGGGTCGGGCAGGTGCGGCATCAGGTCGGATGTGCCGAGCGGGTAGGCGTCGGCGCAGTGGCGGTGGGTCTTCTTGTTGTTCATGGTCGCGCCTGCTCAGGTCTGGATCACGTGGTCGGGGGACAGCGACGTGACGATCAGCGCGGCCTTCACGCGGCGCTTCGGGTCGTTGGCCGGGATGGCCGCCAGCATCGTGGCCAGGCGCTGGCGGGTGGACGCGCTCATCTGCCCGTTGAAGAACATCAGGTCGAGGTGGGCGATGAGTGCGGCCGGGTCGGCCGCGAGTGCCTGCAGTGCGGTGTAGTCGACGCGCAGCCGGGTGCCGCCGCTGCCGAACCCTTCGCTGTTGATGAACCGGGCGAAGAAGTTCAGACCGCCAACGAGGGTGGTTTCCGTGGTGATCTGGAACTCGGGTGCCACGAGGCCCAGGTCCATGATGGGGCCCGCCTGCGTGAAGTCGGGCTTGAAGAAGTTGAACACCGTGGGCGACAGCATCGGGCTCTGGCCGAGCGAGTTGTCCGAGCCGTCCAGTTCGTGGATGTCGTTGAGCCCGCTGCTGCTGGTGGCGTTGAGGCCGCGCAGGAAGTTGGCGAACCGCAGCACCGGTTCGCGCTGCTTGCCAAAGCGGCCGTTGGCGCCGAGTGCCGGGTCGCGTGCCTCGGGATGCAACAGGATGGCCCGCACCACCGCACGCAGGTTGCCGCGCGTGCCGGCACCGTCGTTGTTGAACACCGACGACACGGCGCTCAGGTACGACGCGCTCGGGTTGCTGGTCACCAGCCGCTGGATCAGCTGGCGGCAGATGAACGGCGCCACGTTCGGGTGGTTGAAGATGTTGTCGATGGCCACCTCGAGGTCGGCCTCGGGGGTGCCTCCGGCGGGCAGCACGAAGCTGTCCAGCAGCAGCTTGTCGCCGGTCGAGTGGTACTCGGGGTACGACTTCAACGGTTCGAACCAGTTGGCCTCGACATTGACGTCGATGTCGTGGAAGTTGCGGCCCTTCGGGGACGACCAACCGGTGAAGGCCTGTGCGAATCCCTTTACCACGTCCTCGTCGTACGTGGGCACCGGCGTGCCGTTGGCATCGCGCAGCACGCTGCCGTCAGGGCTCAGGCGCACGAGGCCGATCGAGAACAGCTGCAGGATCTCCCGCGCGTAGTTTTCGTTCGGCCGGATGCCCTTTTTGGTGTTTTCCTTCTCGCTGCCGATCATGTTGAGGTAGTACCCCATCGTCGGGTGCAGCGTGACGTCGTGCAGCAGCGTGCGGAAGTTGCCGAAGGCCTCGCGGTACAGCAGGTCCATGTAGGCAGCCATGCCGAACGGGCTCAGCGCGCCCGAGCTGTTCGACACCACGAAGATCTGGCTCAGCGCAAACGCCACGCGGCTGCGCAGCTGGTCGTCGCCCTGCAGCCAGTGCAGCCAGATGGCCTCGTAGGCCATGTCGTCGGTGACGCGGTTGTCGTCGCGCGTGATGCGGCGCCAGTCGAGGTAGCTGAAGTGCAGCATCGCCGGCGCGTTGAACTGGTCCCAGAGCCAGCGGTCGTAGCCGCGGTCGCGCACCTTCTCGATGTCGTCGGCCGAGCGGGGGCCGAACGTGGCCTGCGACATGAACCGTGCGGCGTCCACCTGGGTGGGTGTGGTGCTGGACGCTGCGGGTTCGTCACCGCCGGAGCCGGGCAGGTTGCGTTGCTCGATGGTGCCGGTGGGACCCATGGGGTCTCGCATGCCACCACCGCCGCAGGCCGCGAGCGCCGCTGCGCTGGCAATGGCCGTGACGACGCCCGCGAGGGCCGTGCTGTCGGCTCGCCCGGCCTCTGGGGCCGGTGCGGCGGAGTGTGGAACCATGGTGTGGGTCTCGTTGTCGTTGTGTTGGGACGGCGCAGGCGCGCAGGCCTTCCCTGGAGGCCTGCCGCGATTTCATCCCGCCCGTCGCGGGCTGGATGTGGCAGGTTGTTACGCGGTGTATGGCGGGGTCTCGGGTGGCGCCAGGCCGGCGTGCCCGGCGCGGACCCCGGGCGGCATCTGGTGCCCCGCAGAACGTGACCGAGTTGGCACGGCCGCTGACGCCTCGGCGTTGCCGCAGGTTTCGCCTCGATGCGTCTGCTTACGACGAGTGGTGGGCAACCAACGCGCCGCAAAGGCTTGTCACGTGTTTGACGAGCCGTGGTGGGGCTCCGGCGCGCTTCGCCCGTAAGCTGCGCCGCAGTCGGCCGTTGGGGAATGGCCGCCACATTCGAACCTCAGGAGAAGAACGATGCAACGCAATTCCACCACCCGTGCCGTGCTGCGTGCCGCCGCCGTCGTGATCGCGCTGGCCGCGGCCGCCGGTGCGCAGGCCCAGGTCAGCTTCTCGAAGCCCTACCTCGGCGGCAGCGTCGGTGACACCGACCTTGGCACCGGCATCCGCCTGTTCGGCGGCGGTTCGCTGACCAACATCTTCGGCATCGAAGGCCAGATCGCCAGCTACGGTTCCAACAAGTACCAGAACGGCGCCTACACGTACAAGGACTCCGCCTGGACTGCCGGCGCCTACGGCACCGCGTCGTTCCCGGTCGCCACCTCGCTGTCGGTGTTCGGCAAGCTCGGCGCGCACTACTTCAAGATGAAGCAGACCGGCCCGGGCCGCTCGTACTCCGACGGCTCCGTCGAACTCGGCATCGGCGCCGGCGTCAAGTGGCAGTTCGTGCCACAGGCCGCGCTGCGGGCGGACTTCGAGAACATCGGAGGCTCGGGTGGCGACATGATCTCGATTGGCCTCCAATTCAGTTTGGATTGAGCCCCCTACGGCGCTTCGCGCCGGTCCCCCCATGGGGGAGCCCACGGTCGCCCGGGGACCCGGGCTCGGTGGTAGCTTGATCTGTCGCTCGCTGCGCTTGGCTCCCCTGGCGCACGCGCTTCGGGGCGTTGCTCGCTTCGCTCGCTCGCCCAATACCACCTTGTTGTTCGGGCGACGGCCGGGACCCATTGGGCCGGTGGGCCCCGACTTTCGTCGGGGTGACCAGAGAACCAGCCGATGCGCAGCGAGGCCAAGCGGGCCGGCACCCTTGATGCGCGGGATAGGTAACGGTGCCGCTGGAGACAGTGGTCGCGCGGGGGATTGGCCACTCGAAGCCCCCGAGCAAAGTTCCGGGAAGCTGGTGTTCAGGCGTTTCTCTTTGACTCCTTCTCTCTTTCCGCCGGGAAAGAGAAAGGAGTTCGGCTGCCGGGCCGAGACCCGGCGCGGCCTCGCCAGAGAGAAAACCCAACTCGCAGCGCGCAGTGGACCCGCACCGGGAGGGGAGGTCAGGGAGTGAACAACCCCTGATGCAGCTCCCGCAGCGCCTTCTTCTGCACCTTCCCCATCGCATTGCGTGGCAGGTCGGCGGTGACAACCACGTGTTTGGGCACCTTGAAGTTCGCAAGGTGTGACTTCACGGCGGCGATGAGGGTAGGGCCGTCAAGGGTGGCGCCCGGTCTCGGCACCACCACGGCGACCACGGCTTCGCCGAAGTCGGGGTGGGGCACGCCGATGACGGCGCTTTCCTGCACGCCAGGCAGGTCGTCGAGGGTGGCTTCCACCTCGGCTGGGTAGACGTTGAAGCCGCCGGTGATGACGAGGTCCTTCGCCCGGCCCACGATATGCACGTAGCCGTCGGTGTCGATGTGGCCCACGTCGCCGGTGCGGAACCAGCCGTCGGCGGTGAATTCCTCCTTCGTCTTTTCCGCCAGGCGCCAGTAGCCGGCGAAGACGTTCGGGCCGCGCACCTCGATGCCCCCGTTGCCGCTGTCGGTGTCGGGTGAGGCGATGCGCAGGTCCACGCCGGGCAGCGGGCGGCCCACGGTGCCGCCGCGGCGTTCGCCCTGGGCGGCGTCGTACGGGTTCGACGTCAGCATCACGGTCTCGCTCATGCCGTAGCGCTCGAGGATCGTGTGGCCGGTGCGCTGTTGCCATGCCCGGAACGTTTCGGGCAGCAGCGGGGCCGACCCCGAGACGAACAGGCGCATGGTGCGGCAGGCCTCGGGCGTGAGCCCGGGTTCGGCCAGCAGCCGCACGTACATCGTGGGCACCCCCATGAACACCGTGGCACCGGGCAACCGCGCAAGCACCCGTGCCGGCTCGAAACGGTCGAACCAGACCATGGGGCTGCCGTTCAGCAGCGCGCCATGGCACGCCACGAGCAGGCCGTGGATGTGGAAGATGGGCAGCACATGCACCAGCACGTCGTCCGGGCGCCATCCCCAGAACGTTTTCAGCGTGCGGGCGTTGCTCAGCATGTTGCCGTGCGTCAACATGGCCCCCTTGCTGCGGCCGGTGGTGCCGCTGGTGTACAGGATCACCGCGAGGTCGCTGGCTGCCCGCTGCACGACCGTGTGCTCGTCGGCATGGAACGAGGCGCGCTCCAGCAGGCTGCCGGTGCGGTCGGTGTCCAGCGTGAACACGTGGCCACAGCCATGGGTGAACGCCAGTTTGCTGACCCAGCCGAAGTTGGCGCCGGAACACACCACCACGGCCGGCTCGGCGTCCCGCAGGAAGTGGGTCATCTCGCCGGCCTGGTACGCCGGGTTCAGCGGCAGGTACACGAGGCCGGCCCGTTGCACCGCCAGGTAGAGCATCAGGGCCTCAACCGACTTGTCCACGTGCGCGGCGACACGGCTGCCGGCCGGCAGGTCGAGGTTCGCGAACAGGTTGGCGAGGCGCGCGGTGGCGCGGTCGAGGTCGCGCCAGCTGTATCGCAGCGGGATGTCGCCGGCCGTTTCGATGGCCAGGGTGTCCAGGTCGGCCGGAAAGGCGTCGCGCAGGGCGGCAAACAGGTTGTCGTTCGTCATCATCCCGCCATTTTGCATACGCCTGTTGCGGCCCCGTGTGTCGCCGAGGCGACGATGACCCTGTTGCGAACGCGCTGGCCGCTTGCCTTGGGGGATGCGCGTTCTATGCTTGGCTCACGCCTTGGCCGACCGGCGCCAATGGCAGAGGAGCCTGAACCATGGACCACACCCTCGAAGGGATGGACGAAGTCAAGGGCACGGTGCTCTACATCGAAGATCAAGAAATCAACCAGGTGCTGATGGAAGCCCAGTTGGCGGGGCTTCCGGGCATCCGGCTGATCAAGGCCACCACAGGTGCCGATGGGGTGCGGCTTGCCCGTTCTGAAAAGCCCGATCTGGTGCTGCTCGACATGCACCTCCCCGATTTCGGCGGGCTCGAGGTGGTGCGCGAACTGATGATCGAGATCTCGGATGGCCTCAAGGTGGCGCTGCTGACGGCCGATGCGCTGTCGATGGACATCATCAAGGCCATGAGCCTCGGGGCGTACGAATATTGGGTGAAGCCGGTCGACCGCGCCCACCTGATGTCGGGACTCCGCCGGGCGCTCGTGGGCGGCCAGGCCGACCCGCGGCACCGCCTGCCGCGCCGCGAGGTGGGCAGCAGCAAGCTTTAGGGCCTTGATCCCCAAGCTGAGGGACGGGCCCCCCGGGATCGGGGGCCTTGCGGGTGGCCAGGAGGCGCAGTGCCCGCCTAAAGTGGAGGCAGTGTGTTGTCCCGCCGCTTCCTGGTCCATGCCGTTGTCCTCCCGAATTGCCGCGTTCCTGGTCGCCTGCCTGCTGCTGGGCACGGGTGCTGCACGCGCGCAGGCCGAGGCGGACCCCGAGCCGGTGCCCATCCAGAAGCCCGCCGTCGAGAACTTCCTGGCCAAGCTGATCCGGGACGAGGCCGCGCAGTATGAAAACGGTGAGGGGGTGCCGCGCGATGGGGCCCGTGCCGCCGCGCTGTACTGCCAGGCCGCCCGCATGGGTGACGCCCAGTCCCAGTACAACCTCGGCTGGATGTACAGCCACGGCCGCGGCGTGGAACGCAGCGACGCCACGGCCGCGTTTTTCTTCCACGCCGCGGCCGAGCAGGGCCTGCCGCAGGCCATCCGCATGCTGACCACCGTGGGCGGGCCCAGCGCCGACCTGCCCGAGTGCATGCTGCCCGCGGTTCCGGGCGCCACGGTGGTGGCGCAGGGGCGCTCGGGCGTGCCGGCCGTGCCGCTGTCGGTGCCAGCCAACGCGCCTGCCCACATCGTCGAACTCGTCAAGGCCACCGCGGCCGAGATGAAGGTGCAGCCGCAGCTGGTGCTGGCCATCATCGAGGCGGAGTCGAACTTCAACGCCGCGGCGCTGTCACCCAAGAACGCCCGGGGCCTGATGCAACTGATCCCCGAAACGGCCGCCCGGTTCAACGTGACCCGGCCGTACGACCCGGCCCAGAACATCCGCGGCGGGGTGTCGTACCTGCGCTGGCTGCTCGCGTACTTCCAGGGCGACGTGGCGCTGGTGGCCGCCGCCTACAACGCGGGCGAAGGGGCCGTGAACCGCTACCGCGGGGTGCCGCCGTATGCCGAGACGCTGGCCTACGTGGCGCGCATCCTGCGCCGGGTGGGGGCCACCGACGTCCCGTTCGACGGCGCGGCCACCGCCGTGTCGCCGCAGATGCGGGCCATCCGTGCCGCGCGCCGGTGAGGCCTGTTCCTTTCCGAACGAGCTTCGAACCGCCCTGTCACCTGACAGACCTGACAGGTTGTCGCCGGGGCCGGGTGACGGCACACTGGAACCTGCTCAGGGAGAAGGGCGCCATGGACAGGGTTCACCGCATGGCCGCAGTCACCGTGGCGGTCCTGGCGTCCGCCACGGTGGTTAGCGCTTCCTCTTCGTCTCGTTCCGGTCCTGTGCCGGTGTAGCCGCCGCTTGGGGTCTGCCCCTGATTGTTCCCCGCGCCCCAGCGGGCAAAATCGCCGGCACACGCATGCGCATGCGCACACCCCGAGGAGACTCCCGATGAAATGGATGCGTTTCCGCCATGGCGGACGCGACACCCTGGGCCTGCTGGACGGCGACCAGGTGGTGGTGCACACCGGGAACCTCTTCGAGGCGCCCCAGCCCACCGGCGAGCGCCTGCCGGCCAGCGGCATCGAGTGGCTCATCCCCTGCCAGCCCGGCAAGATGATCGGCCTGTGGAACAACTTCAACGCGGCGGCCGAAAAGAACGGCTGGACGCGCCCCGCCGAACCGCTGTACTTCCTGAAGGCCGGCAGCTGCTTCGCAGCCCATGGCCAGCCCATCCGCCCGCCCGCGCACTACGACGGCCGCGTGGCGTACGAAGGTGAACTGGCCATCGTGATCGGGCGCACCGCGTCGGCGGTGACGGTGGCCGACGCACCGGCCCACATCTTCGGCTACACCTGCGCCAACGACGTGACCGCCATCGAGCTGCTCGCCCGCGACCCGAGTTTCCCGCAGTGGGCCCGGGCCAAGGGGTTCGACACGTTCGGCGTGTTCGGCCCGGTGATCGAGACCCGGGTCGACCTGGCCACCGCGTCGGTTCGCACCCGCGTGGGCGGGCGCGAGCGCCAGAACTACCCGCTGTCGGACATGACATTCGGCCCGGCCGAGCTGGTGTCGCTGATCTCGCGCGACATGACGCTGCAGCCGGGTGACGTGATCCTCTGTGGCACGTCGCTCGGGGTGCTGCCCATGAAACCCGGCACCACCGTCGAGGTGGAGATCGATGGCATCGGGGTGCTGGCCAACACCTACGGCGTGGCTGCCTGACGCCGCCGGCCGGTGTCAGGCCGGCTGGATGGCGAGGCGCCCGCGCTGTTCGCCGAGCGTCTTGGCGAGCAGCTGGGTGGTGGCGTAGATGGCCTCGATGGTGGGGGTGGGCACGCCGGTGATGCGGCCCAGTTCCACCACGCTGCCCACGAGCGCTTCCAGTTCAAGGGCGCGCCCGTTTTCCACGTCCTGCAGCATCGAGGTCTTGTGGGCGCCCACGGCTTCCGCGCCGGCGATGCGCTTGTCGAGCGAGATCTTGAATTCCACGCCGAGCCGCTCGCCCACGGCCTGGGCCTCGCGCATCATGGCCGCGGCCAGCGCGCGCGACGCGGGGAAGCGGCAGATGTCCTCGAGCGTGGCGTGGGTCAGGGCGCTGAGGGGGTTGAAGCTCAGGTTGCCCCACAGCTTCACCCAGATCTCGGCGCGGATGTCCTTCGACACCGGCGACTTGAATCCGGCCTTCATCATGGTGGCGGCCAGCTGTTCGATGCGCGGGCTCCGTGTGCCGTCGGGTTCACCCAGCGTGAAGCGGTTGCCCTCGATGACCTTCACCACGCCGGGTTCCACCAGCTCGGCGGCGGGGTACACCACGCTGCCGATCACCCGTTCGGGTTCGATGAACGACGCGATCACGCCGCCCGGGTCCACGCTTTCCAGGCGCTGGCCCTCGTGGGGCCCGGCCAGCTTGTTGAAGTACCACCACGGCACGCCGTTGATCATCGTGACCACCGTGGTGTCGGGGCCGAAGAGGGCGCGCAGTTCCGGCAGCACGTCCTTGACCTGGTGGGATTTCAGCGTGAGCAGCACCACGTCCTGGCGGCCCGCGGCCGCCATGTCCTGCACCGCGCGCACGGCGGTGGCGTGCTGTTCGCGGCCGTCCTCGCCGATCAGGCGGAAGCCGTTGGCGTTGATGGCCGCCAGGTTGCGGTTGCGGGCGATGAACGTGACGTCCTCGCCGGCCAGCGACAGGCGGGCGCCGAGGAAGCCGCCAATGGCGCCAGCGCCGACCACGGCAATCTTCATGATGCGTTTCCTTGCGCGGGGGCCGACAGCGACGGGCGCTTCAGCCACGATTTCAGGGTTCCGAACAGCGGCCAGCCCAGCATCAAGAGTGCCAGGCCCACGATGCCGCCGACGAGCCCGTTGCTCCAGAAGATCGACAGGCTGCCCTGCGACAGCAGCATCGACTGGCGGAAGCTCGCCTCCGCCATGTCGCCCAGCACCAGTGCGAGCACCAGCGGAGCCAGAGGGTAGCGCAACTTCTTGAACAGGTACCCCACGACACCGAACACCAGCATCATCGCCACGTCGAACATCGAGCTGTGCACCGTGTACGCGCCGATGGCGCAGATCACCACGATGACCGGCGCGATCACCGAAAACGGAATGCGCAGCATGGCGGCCCAGAACGGCACGGTGGTCAGCACCACCAGCAGCCCCACGATGTTGCCCAGGTACATCGACGCGATCAGGCCCCAGACGAAGTCCTTCTGCTCCACGAACAGCATGGGGCCGGGCTGCAGGCCCCAGATCAGCAAGCCCCCCAGCAGCACCGCGGCGGTGGGCGAGCCGGGGATGCCGAGCGTCAGCATGGGCAGCAGCGCCGACGTGCCGGCCGCGTGGGCCGCCGTCTCGGGCGCGAGCACGCCTTCGATCTGGCCCTTGCCGAACGTGTCGGGGTCCTTCGACATGCGCCGCGCGATGCCGTAGCTCATGAACGAGGCCGGGGTGGCGCCGCCGGGGGTGATACCCATCCAGCAGCCGATGGCGGTGGACCGCAGGAACGTCAGCCAGTACCTCGGCAACGTCTTCCACGTGGCCCACACCACACGCGGATCGATCCTGGCGTGCTTGCCCTTGAACGCGAGGCCTTCCTCCATGGTCAGCAGGATCTCGCCGATGCCGAACAGGCCGATCACCGCGATCAGGAAGTCGAAGCCCTTCAGCAGCACCGGGAAGCCGTACGTCATGCGCAATTGGCCGGTGACGCTGTCCATGCCCACCGAGGCGAGCGCGAAACCGAGCATCATCGACGCGATCACCTTGGCCGGAGGTTCCTTGCTCATGCCCACGAAGCTGCAGAACGTGAGCAACTGCACCGCGAAGAATTCGGCGGGGCCGAAGCGGATGGCGAATTTCGCGAGCAGCGGTGCGAGGAACGTGATCAGCAGCACCGCGAACAGCGCGCCCACGAACGACGACGTGAATGCTGCCGTCAGCGCCTGCGCGGCGCGGCCCTGCTGGGCCATCGGGTACCCGTCGAACGTGGTGGCCACCGACCACGGTTCCCCGGGGATGTTGAACAGGATCGACGTGATGGCTCCGCCGAACAGCGCGCCCCAGTAGATGCACGACAGCATGATGATGGCCGTCGTGGGGTTCATCGACAGTGTCAGTGGCAGCAGGATCGCGATGCCGTTGGCGCCGCCCAGGCCCGGCAGCACCCCGATCAGCACGCCGAGCGTGATGCCCACGAGCATGAAGCCGATGTTCGGCAGGGTCAGCGCGACGCTGAACCCGTGCATGAGGTTGGAGATTTCGTCCATCACATCCCCAACAGGTTCTCGAGCGGGCCCTTGGGGAGCAGCACGAGGAACCAGCGCTCGAACACGAGGTACACCACCAGCGGCACCGCCGCCGACACGAGGCCCGTCACCGGCCAGCCGTACTTCCCGTGCCGCCGCATGAAGTAGCCGATCAGCGTGAACGACGACACGTAGATGCCGAGGAGCCAGATGGCGCCCACGTAGACGGTCATCGGCACCAGCACGGCCAGCACGCGGCCGAGCTGGGTGCGGTCGGCGAACACCGGGTTCTCGCCGCGCCAGCGCAGCAGCGTCTTCACCAGCACCGTGCCGCTCGACAGCAGCAGCAACACACCGATGTAGAAGGGGAAGTAGCCGGACTGCGGACCGTCGTCGGCCCAGCCGTTGCCGACCCTCAGGCTGTCCACGATCACGAGGGCCGCGGCCCCCACGAGCGCGGCGGACACGATGGCCTCCGGCCAGCGGCTGCCCACGGTGGGCGAGGACTTGTCGTTCATGCACGTCTCCCTGCAGCCGCCGCGAAGCGGGGCCGCATCAACCAACAGGGGCCGAAGGCGGGGCTGGGCCCCCGGCGTCACTTCGCCAGGAAACCGGCTTCCTTCATCAGCTCGCGGTGCAACTGCTCGTTCTTGCCGAGCCAGTCCACGTACTCGGGGCCGGCCAGGGCGGTCTGCTTGAACGCGCCCTTTTCCATGAAGTCCTTCCACTCGGGCAGGGCACGGATCTTCTTGAACAGGTCGAGGTAGTACGCGACCTGGTCGGGCGCGACGCCGGGCGGCATGAAAATGCCTCGCAGCATCAGGTAGTCGACCGGCAGGCCGGCGGAGGCGCACGTGGGCACGTCCTGCCAGGATTGCGAGGCGGTCAGCTTGACCGGGTACGGCATCTTGTCCTTGTCCATCACGCACAGCGCACGCAGCTTGCCGGCGCGCCAGTGGGACTCGGCCTCGATGGGGTTGTTGACGGTGGAGTCGATGTGCTTGCCCACGAGTTGCACCGCCACGTCGCCGCCGCCCTTGAACGGCACGTAGGTAATCTTCTTGCCGGCGGCCTTCTGCAGCAGCACGGTGATGATCTGGTCCTCCTGCTTCGAGCCGGTGCCGCCCATCTTGAGCGTGTTGTCGGGCTGGGCCTTCGCGGCGTCGAGGTAGGCCTTGGCCGACTTGTACGGCGACTCCTCGTTCACCCACAGCACGAACTGGTCGAGTGCGAGCATGGACACGGGCGTGAGGTCGCGCCAATTGAACGGCACGCCAGTGGCGAGCGGCGTGGTGAAGAGGTTGGAGAGCGTGATGACGATCTTGTGCGGGTTGCCCTTGTCGCCCTTGACGTCGAGGAACCCTTCCGCGCCGGCACCCCCCGACTTGTTGACGACCACGATGGGCTGCGACGTCAGCTTGTGCTTGGCCGCCACCCCCTGGATGAACCGGGCCATCTGGTCGGCCCCGCCGCCGGTTCCCGCCGGCACGATGAACTCGATGGGCTTGGTGGGTTCCCAGGCGAACGCGGCAGGGGCCAGCGTGACGTTCGTGAAAACGGCGGCGGCGGCGGCGCCTAGGGCGGTGCGGCTTTTCATGGTCTTCCTCTCCTGAGTCCAGTGATGACTAAACCGGTGGGGCGTGCAACGCCCGCGGCACCTCTGCCGGGTGCTCTGCTGTTGTGTGCGGCGGGCTCAGAGCCCGAGCTTCTGGGCGAGCCCGATGCGCTGCAGCTTGCCTGTGGCGCCCTTCGGGATCTCGTCCATGAACAGGATCTTCTTCGGCACCTTGAACTCGGCGGCACGCTGGCCCACGAAGTCCTGGAGCTCGCGTTCGGTGGCGGCCTGGCCTTCCTTGAGCACCACCACCGCGGCCACTTCTTCCCCGAGTTTCGGGTGGGGCATCGCGAAGCAGACCACCTGCGAAACGGCGGTGTGGTCCATCAGGATTTCATCGACCTCGCGCGGGCTGATCTTCTCGCCGCCGCGGTTGATGATTTCCTTCAGGCGGCCAGTGAGGCTCACGTAGCCGTCGCTGTCCTTCGTGCCCTGGTCGCCGGTGCGGAACCAGCCGTCGAGGAACCCTTCGGCGTTGGCCTTGGGGTTGTTCTCGTAGCCGGCCGTGACGTTCGGGCCGCGGATGACGATCTCGCCGATCTCGCCTGCGGCCAGCAGCTGGCCGCCCTCGCCCATGATGGCCACTTCGGGGCCGGCGGGCAGTCCCACCGTGCCGGGCTTGCGGGCCAGCGGTGGCAGCGGGTTCGATGCCATCTGGTGCGTGGCCTCGGTCATGCCGTAGGCCTCGATCAGCGGGGCCTTGAAGATGGCCTCGAGTTCGCGGATCACCTGCGGCGGCATCGACGACGACGACGAGCGCAGGAACCGCAGCGGGTTGCGCGCGATGGTCTCGGCATTGCCCTTGGCACGGCCGACGATGGCCTGGTGCATGGTGGGCACCGCCGTGTACCAGGTGGGCCTGGCCTCGTCCATCCAGCCGAAGAACTTCAGCGCGTTGAAGCCCGGGGTGCAGAACACCTGCGAGCCGGCCGACAGCGGCGCCAGCACCCCGGCGATCAGGCCGTGGATGTGGAACAGCGGCATGATGTTCAGGCCCGTGTCGGCGGGCGTGAGGTGCAGCGTGGTGCGGATGTTGGTGGCCGAGGCCACCAGGTTGCCCACCGACAGCGGCACGATCTTCGGCCGCGACGTGGTGCCCGACGTGTGCAGCACCATGCCGATGTCACCGGCCTCGCTGTACCCGCCCCGGGCCGCTGCCGTGGCCGCCGTGGCCTCGCGCGGCGACAGCGTGAAGCTGCCGGCCGGCGCGCCGTGGGCCACCACCAGGTTCACCACCCGCACGCCGAGCCTTGTTGCCACGTCGATCGCGGGCGACGTGCTGCCGGCCTCGACGATCAGCACCTTGGCGTTCAGGTCGGTCAGGTAGAACTCGAACTCGTCGGCGCGGTAGGCCGGGTTCAGCGGAGCGCTGGTGGTGCCGGAGGCGGCGGCCATGTAGCAGGTGGCCATCTCGGGGCCGTTGTTCAGCACGATGGCCACGCGGTCGTTGCGGCCCACGCCCAGCCCGTTGAGGCTGGCCAGCGTGCCGGCGATCAGGTCGCGGAGCGCGCGGTACGTGAGCGGCGGGCGCGAAGGCGCGGAGATGGCGACGTCGTTGTCGGCACCGGCGGACAGCAGCTGCTGGAGCGTGGATGTCATCACAATATCTTCCCTGAGATCGGGCCGCGCTGCATTGGCGTGGCCTCGGTGTGGAGAGGGTCAGCGCCGGATTATGGGTGGCCCGTGCCGCGCCGCGGGCCTGTGAATTCCCTGATGGCGCGCTGCGCCATGGTCACAACCCGAGCCACGTGCCGATGGCCAGCATCTCGGCCTCGCCGTACGGCGCGAAGCCCTTGTACTTCGTGGTTTCGAGTTTCTTCTTGCCTTCGTCGGTGGTGTCGAGGGACACGAGGTAATCGCGCACTTTCTGCACCTGCTCGGCCGTCAGGCTCGGGGCCGCGATGATGTGCTTGATGGGCACCGGACGCGACTTCGCGAGCACCCGGCCCCCCTTGCCTTCCCAGCCCTTGATGACACTGCCCGCGGCCGTGGCGCCGGACGGCGTGAAGTTGTTGTCCACCATGAACGGCACGGCGTCCTGGTAGCGGGTGTAGATGTACGTCACCTTGTCGGCGCCACCCAGCGCGTCTCGCAGCGTGGCACGCACCATCCACGACGTGATCGAGTCTTCGTCGGGGGCGCCGATCTTCTTGTCCTTGAGGTCGGCGAGTGACTTCAGCGGCGAATCGGGCTTCACGAGGAAGTTGGCGCTGTAGGCCTCGTATCCCTTCGTGATGGCCACGAGGCGGTAGCCCGAACCCTTGATGGCCTGGATGGACACGTGGGCCGGGTGCACCATGGCGAGGTCGTACGAGTTCGCGGCGAGGCCCTTGCGCAACACCGGGTACGACCCGACCGGTTCGATCGTGACCGGCTGCTTGAGCAGCTTGCCCAGGTCGGCCGCGATCGCTGCGTACTTCGCGGCGATCTCGTCGTTCGTGACCCGATAGGTCACGCCTTCATTGACGGCGAATACCAGCGCGTGGCTTGACGAAGAAGCCCCGAGCGCCAGCATCACCACCGCCCCCCAATGTTTCAGCTTTGTTCTCATGCTGCTTTTTTCCGGTGTGATGGGGCGAGAGACTAAGGCGTTGGCGTTTGGGAAACGGCCGGTTTTTGTGTCCGTTTGCATCCTAGGGGGGGCGGCACGGCAGAGGGAAGGGGCCTTCCCGGTTCGGCCTGGCAACACCTGATTTGATTAATGCAATTAATCGTGTGGCGGGCGCGTTCGGATGCCGTTGCCTGCGGGGGTTGCAGGGGGGTGTCAGTTGCCGTCGGCTCTTCGGTGGACGGTCAACTAGGGGGAATCCCTCCTGTTTGTCGAAAAGTAATTAAGTAAATTAACTAGATTGCGAATCCGACCATGAACGAATCCATCCGACATGAAGCGCTGCGGGACGATCCCGGCCTTTTGCGCACCGGGCACCCGATCAGCGGCAGGGCGGCCAAGGGGCGCGTACGCGCGTGCCTCGACGGGCGTGCCGCCAAGGTTCGTCAATCATGAGCGGGCCTGTTCGCGAGGTGCGCGTCGGCGGCTGCCCTTCGTTGATCGCGGACAGGCATCCAGGCGGCATCATCCGGCTGCGATCCGCCGAACCACTGGAGCCCTGTCCGCCGCGCTTGGCCGACCGGTTCGCGCATTGGGCCCGCGAGGCTCCGGACCGGATCTTCGTGGCCAAGCGCCGGGATGGCGGCGACTGGCAGCGCATCTCGTACGCGCAGATGCTCGACCGCATCCAGTGCGTTGGCCAGGCGCTGCTGCGGCGCGGCCTCTCGGTGGCGCGCCCGATCGCGATTCTCTCGGACAACGACCTGGAGCACCTGACGCTCGCCATGGCTGCGATGTGGATCGGCATTCCGTACGTGCCGGTGTCGCCTGCCTATTCGCTGCTGTCCATCGACCATGCGAAGCTGCGTCACATCCTCGCGGTGACGACGCCGGGCCTGGTGTTCGCCAGCGACCCGGCCTACGCCCGCGCGATCCAGGCCGTGGCCGCACCCGATGTCGACGTGGTGCTGACCGAAGGCTCGATCGAGGGTCGTGCAACCACGCCGTTCAGCGCGTTGCTCGATCACGCGCCCGGCGAGGAGGTCGCGGCCGCGCATGCCGCCACCGGACCCGACACGATCGTCAAGTTCCTCTTCACCTCCGGTTCGACGAAGGACCCGAAGGGCGTGATCAACACGAACCGGATGATGTGCGCGAACCAGCAGATGCTGCGCCAGTGCCTCGCCTTCCTGGCAGACGAGCCGCCGGTGCTCGTGGACTGGCTGCCTTGGAACCACACTTTCGGCGGCAACCACAACGTTGGCATCACCTTGTACAACGGCGGCACGCTGTACATCGACGAGGGCAAGCCCACGCCCAACGGCATGGCCGAAACGCTGCGCAACCTGCGCGAGATCTCGCCCACGATCTACTTCAACGTGCCCAAGGGCTTCGAGGAGCTCTCGCTCGCGATGGACCACGACGACGCGCTGCGCGAATCGCTCTTCGCCCGTGTCAAGGCCTTCATGTTCGCGGGCGCAAGCCTCGCACAGCCCGTGTGGGATCGGCTCGACCGCCACGGCGAGCGCACCATCGGCCAGCGCGTCCGCGTCATCACCGGCCTTGGCATGACCGAGACGGCGCCAAGCTGCACCTTCGCGGTTGGCACTGACGTCAAGGCCGGGTGGATCGGCCTGCCGGCACCGGGTGTCGAGGTCAAACTCGTGCCGCTTGGCGACAAGACCGAGATCCGCTTTCGCGGCCCCAACGTGATGCCAGGCTACTGGCGCGCGCCCGAGCAAACCGCCGAGGCCTTCGACGACGAGGGATTCTTCTGCAGCGGCGACGCGGTCACCTTCGTCGATCCTGCCGACCCTGGCCAGGGCCTGGTGTTCGACGGCCGCCTCGGGGAGGACTTCAAACTCTCCAGCGGCACCTTCGTCAGCGTCGGGACCATGCGCGCGAAGGTGCTGGCCCTGGGCTCGCCGCTGGTGCAGGACTCGGCGGTGGCCGGGATCAACCGCGATGACATCAGTCTGCTGGTCTTTCCGCGCATCCACGAGTGCCGCAGGTTCGCCGGTCTTCGCGCCGACACCGCCGCGGCCGACGTGCTGGCCCATCCTCTGGTGCGAGCGTTCTTCCAGCAGCTTGTCGATCGCCTCTGGCGCGAAGGCACCGGCAGCGCGAACCGTGTCGCGCGTGCGCACGTGCTTGTCGAACCGCTGTCGGTGGAGCACAACGAGATGACCGACAAGGGATCGGTCAACCAACGCGCCGTGCTCAAGCAGCGTGCGGCCATCGTCGATGCGCTCTACGGCGGCACGGACCCCCACGCCATCTTGCCGCGAACCAAGGACACACCATGAACATCGACGGACGTTTCCCACGCGCCTCGGCGGCGCCGCGCGGATCCATTGCCACTACCAACCAGCTTCCTCAGGAGAGTTTCATGTTGAACAGGCGTCAATTCGTCACCGCAACGGGCGTTGTCACGCTCGGCTGGCCCGCTTTCGCATCTGCGCAGCCGCTCGATGCGGCCAAGATTCTTTGCGGCTTCCCTGCTGGCGGCACCACTGACGGGGTGTCGCGCCGCGTGGCGGAGAAGCTGCAAAGCGGCGGCTACGCCAAGGTGGCGCTGGTGGACAACAGGGCGGGCGCGGGTGGCCGCATCGTGGTGGAGGAGCTCAAGCGCAGCCCGGCAGACGGCTCGGCGATGCTGCTCACGCCTACGGGCGTCGTCACGCTGTACCCGCACATCTACGACAAGCTCGCCTATCGCATCGAAGATGTCACGCCGGTCAGCACGGCCTGCCGCACCGTGTTCGGGTTCGGCGTGGGCCCGGCGGTGCCCGAGTCGGTGAAGACACTGAAAGACTATCTGGCCTGGGCCAAGGCCAACCCGGGTGGTGCGAGCTACGGTTCGCCCGGCGCAGGAACGCCGCCGCATTTTCTCGGCGCACTGCTGGCCAAGGAATCGGGCATCGACCTGCGCCATGTGCCGTACCGCGGTTCGGCCCCGGGCATCCAGGACCTGCTCGGCGGACAGGTGGGTGCCATGACCTCGCCGATCGGCGACTTCCTGCCCTACCTCAAAAGCGGCAGGTTGCGCCTGCTGGCCACCTCCGGCACGGCGCGGTCGAAGTTCTCGCCCGACGTGCAGACCTATGCCGAGCAGGGCTTCGCGAACCTCACGATGAGCGAGTGGTACGCCTTCTTCCTGCCCGCCAAGGCGTCACCCGAGGTCGCGCAGCGATCCGCGGCGGCGATTCGCGCTGCAGTCATGTCGCCCGATGTGGTCGAGGCCTTCGCGCAGACGGGCTTCGAGGCGGGCGCCTGCACGCCTGCCGAGCTGGCCAAGATTGTGAAGGACGACAACACGTCGTGGGGGGCGATCGTCAAGAAGGTCGGCTTCACTTCCGAGAACTGACCGAGGGGCGGGCACTGGCTGCATGAAGGGCTGACATGGACATCGAGAAGCTCATCGCGATCGACACCCACACGCACCTCGAGGTGTCCTGCCGCAATCCGTTCGACAACTATGGCGAGGACTACGACCGCGCGGCCGACAAGTACTTCCGGTCGAACCGCCGGCCGACGATGCAGGAGACCATCGATTTCTACCGCGAGAAGCGGATCGGCTTCGTCAACTTCACCGTCGACGCCGAGACGCAGATGGGCCGGCGCCGCATTCCCAACGAGGAGATCGCCGAGGCGGCGCAGCAGAACAGCGACATCATGATCGCGTTCGGCAGCATCGACCCGCACAAGGGGAAGATGGGCGCGCGCGAGGCCCGCAAGCTGGTCGAGGAGTATGGCGTCAAGGGGTTCAAGTTTCACCCGACGGTGCAGGGCTTCGAGCCGGCCGACAAGATGGCCTGGCCCTTGTACGAGGTGATCAACGAACACCATCTGCCGGCCGTGTTCCACAGTGGGCACTCCGGCATCGGCAGCGGCATGCGCTGCGGTGGCGGGCTGCGGCTGCAGAACTCCAACCCGATGATGCTGGAGGATGTGGCCATCGCCTTTCCCGACATGCAGATCGTCATTGCCCACCCGTCCTGGCCGTGGCAGGACGAAGCGCTATCGCTCGCGATGCACAAGCCCAACATCTGGATCGACCTGTCGGGATGGAGTCCGAAGTACTTTCCGCCGCAGCTCGTGCAGTACGCGAACACGCTGCTGAAGGATCGCATCCTGTTCGGCAGTGATTTTCCGATGATCACGCCCGACCGCTGGCTGAAGGACTTCGAGGAGGCCGGGTTTCGCGACGACGTGAAGCCGCTGATCCTCAAGCGCAACGCGAGCCGCTTGTTGAAGCTCGACGGCGCGGCTCCCGCTGGAGCGCCCAGGGAGCTGGCCGGGCCGCCCGGTCCGGCCCGGCTTGCCAGTGACGCATAGCCCAGCTTCCAGTTCCCGCAGCGCAAACGCACCCGTTCACCGCCACCTGGCAATTCAACCCGCACACAACCATGCCCACATCCTTCCATTCACGTTCAGCCCTGCTTCACGGCACCGCCATGGCCGCCGCCTGCTGCTTCAGTCCATTGGCGGCGGCGCAGTCCACCGTCACCGTGTACGGTGCGGTGGACGTCTATGCCGGACGGCAGTCGGCGACCGGTTCGTCTTCGCGCAAGGAGATCAACAGCAGCTTGAACCCCAACGCGCTGGGCTTCGCGGGCACCGAGTCACTGGGTGGAGGCCTCGTCGCGGGCTTCGTGCTGGAAGGCCAGCCGGCGCTGGACACCGGCGGGACGGGCCAGGGCGGCAAGTTCTTGGGCCGTCAGTCCAACCTCTACCTCCAAAGCGACTTCGGCCGCGTCACGATCGGCCGAATCCACCTGGCCGGGCGCGCCTTCGGCATCAAGTACACCGCCACCGGCTGGCTCACCCCCGATCCGCTGGGCAACTTGGCCATCGCCTCGGGCAGCGCGTTCGCGCCGGTGATGAACGTCGACTCGGTCGGCTCCCGCGTCAGCAACGCGGTCATGTACAGCTCGCCGCGCCTGGGGGGCTTCTCGTTCTCGCTGCTGCAAAGCGCGGGCGAGAGGGGGCCCTTCTCGGCGGGCGCCGCCAAGCTCACGCAGCTGGGCATGGGCTACGGCGCGGGTGCGTTCAGCGTCGACTTCGTCTACAACAGGATCCCCGAGCTGGCGGGCAACCAGGTCGGGCAGACCGACTACGCCGTTGGCGCGCAGTACGCCGTCAGCGGCGTCAAGCTGATGGCCTCGGTCTTCTCGCACGAAGGCTCGTCGATCGCTGCCCTGGGCTCGACGACGCCCATCCCGGGCTCCAAGGGCACGGATCGCACCTACCTGATCGGCGCGTCGTACCCGACCGGCCCGCACACCGTCGGCGTGTCGTACGGCAAGCTGAAGGTCTCCGATGCGCACCGCGGGCGCCGCGCGGCCAACATGTCGGCACCGTTCTCGGCGCTGGTGGACAACACCTCGGGTTGGTCGATGGCCTACAGCTATGCCTTGAGCAAGCGCACGCAGCTGTTCGCCGCTTACGGTGCGCTGGACAACGGTGCGCAGGGCACGGCGTCGATCACGCCCGATTTGCGCCCGACGGCCGGCGGCAAGTCGTCGCTGCTGGCCAGCGGCATTCGCCACTCGTTCTGATGCGCTGCAAGGGGCGCGGACACCGATTCGAAAGGGGAAACTCGACCGCCTAGAATCTCCGCCTCCCTTCCGTCCCAGGCCCCCGCATGTCATCCGGTCTCATCCGCATCCGCGGCGCTCGCCAGCACAACCTGAAGAACCTCGACCTCGACATCCGCACGGGCGACATGACCGTCGTCACCGGCCCGAGCGGGTCGGGCAAGTCGAGCCTGGTGTTCGACACGCTGTACGCGGAAGGCCAGCGCCGCTACGTCGAGACCTTCAGCGCGTACGCGCGGCAGTTCCTGGACCGCATGGACCGCCCGGCGGTCGACCGCGTGGACGGTGTGCCGCCGGCCATCGCCATCGACCAGACGAACCCCGTGCGCACGTCGCGCAGCACGGTGGGCACGATGACGGAGCTGAACGATCACCTGAAGCTGCTCTACGCCCGCGCAGCGGAGCTGTACGACCGGGAGACGGCGCAGCTCGTGCGCCACGACACACCCGAGACCATCTACGAGGAGCTGATGGCCCGCACCGCCGACGGCGACCCGCGGCTGGCGGTGACCTTCCCGGTGGAACTGCCCGCCACGACCACCGCCGAGGAGGTCACGCAGTGGCTGTCGGCGAGCGGGTTCACGCGGGTGCAGGCCGAACGCGAGATCGCCTCGCCCACCGGGCCGCGCAAGCTGCTCGACGTGGTGGCCGACCGCTTTCGCCTGCAGGGCACCGAGAAGGTCCGTGCCATCGAGGCCATCGAGATGGCACTCAAGCGCGGCAGCGGCCGGGTCAACGTCTACGTGCTCGCCGACGAGGGTGAGCCCGTGCTCTGGCGCTACTCCACCGGGCTCCACTGCCCGGAGAGCGACCTGCGCTACACCGACCCGCAGCCCGCGCTGTTTTCGTTCAACTCGGCGATGGGCGCCTGTGAGACCTGCCGTGGTTTCGGCCGCGTGATCGGCGTGGACTGGGGCCTCGTGATCCCGGACCCCAAGAAGACGCTGCGCGGCGGCGCCGTCAAGACGTTGCAGACCCCCGCCTGGCAGGAGAACCAGGAAGACCTGATGCGTTATGCCGGCGAGGCCGGCATCCCACGCGACACCCCATGGTCGCAGCTCACCGACGCGCAGAAGGACTGGGTCATCCAGGGGTCGCCGCAGTGGAGCGGCAAGTGGAACAAGCAGTGGTACGGCGTGGCGCGCTTCTTCGAGTACCTCGAATCGAAGGCGTACAAGATGCACATCCGCGTGCTGCTGTCGAAGTACCGCAGCTACACCACGTGCCCCACCTGCGCCGGCGCACGGTTGAAGACCGAGTCGCTGCTGTGGCGGCTGGGCAGCAAGGCCGACGCCGATGCGGCGCTGCCACCGGCCAAACGTTTCCTGCCGCAGGGCGTGAAGTGGAACCGCACGCAGGTCGAGGCGCTGCCCGGCCTGACCGTGCACGACCTGATGCTCGTGCCCATCGAACGCATCCAGCGCTTTTTCGCGAACATCGTGCTGCCCAGCTCGATGCTCGACGACGCGCTGAAGCTGCTGCTCGACGAGATCCGCACGCGGCTGAAGTACCTGAACGACGTGGGCATCGGGTACCTGACACTCGACCGCCAGAGCCGCACGCTGAGTGGCGGCGAGGTGCAGCGCATCAACCTGACCACCGCGCTCGGCACGTCGCTCGTCAACACGATGTTCGTGCTGGATGAACCCAGCATCGGGTTGCACCCGCGTGACATGAACCGCATCGTCGAGGCCATGCACCGGCTGCGCGATGCGGGCAACACGCTCGTGGTGGTGGAACACGACCCGGCCGTGATGCTGGCCGCCGACCGCCTGATCGACATGGGACCCGGCCCCGGCGAACGGGGCGGCAACATCGTATTCGACGGCACCCCCGCGGCCATCCGCCACGCCGACACCCTCACCGGCGCGTACCTGGGTGCGCGCAAGCAGGTGGGCATGGGCATCCGCCGCCTCGTGACGGACGCCACGGCGAAGCTGATCCTGCAGGGCGCACGCGACCACAACCTGAAGGACGTGACCGTCGAGTTCCCGCTGCAGCACCTGGTGTGCGTGACCGGGGTGTCGGGCTCGGGCAAGAGCACGCTGATGCAGGACGTGCTGTTCCCCGCGTTGCAGCGCCACTTCGGCAAGGCCACCGAAACGCCCGGTGAACACGATGCCCTTCTCGGGGCCGACTGGTTGAGCGACTCGGTGTTCGTGGACCAGTCGCCCATCGGCAAGACGGCCCGTTCGAACCCCGCGAGCTACGTGGGTGCGTTCGACGAGATCCGCAAGCTGTTCTCGCAGGCGCCGCTCGCGCAGCAGCGCGGCTACGGCGCCGGCATGTTCAGCTTCAACGCAGGCGACGGCCGCTGCCCCACCTGTGGCGGTTCGGGCTTCGAACACGTGGAGATGCAGTTCCTGAGCGACGTGTACCTGCGTTGCCCCGACTGCGACGGCAAACGTTTCCGCGCCGAACTGCTGGAGGTGAAGATCGACCGCCGGCTGCCGGGTGACCTGGTGCGCGAGCTGAACGTGGCCGACGTGCTGGAACTCACCGTCAGCGAGGCGGTGCAGCTGTTCGCGAACGACCGCGAGGTGCTGCGGGTGCTGCAGCCCATCATCGACGTGGGCCTCGAGTACGTGAAACTCGGCCAGCCGGTGCCCACGCTGAGCGGTGGCGAAGCCCAGCGCCTGAAGCTCGCCGGGTTCCTCGCCGAGGCGGCGCAGGGCGCCACGGCCAGCCGCCAGGCGGTGGCCAGGAAGGGCACGCTGTTCCTGTTCGACGAGCCCACCACCGGCCTGCACTTCGACGACATCGCGAAGCTGATGCGCGCGTTCCGCAAGTTGCTCGATGCCGGCCACTCGCTGGTCGTGATCGAGCACAACCTCGACGTGATCCGCGCGTCCGACTGGCTGATCGACCTGGGCCCGGAAGGCGGCGACGCCGGCGGCTTCGTGGTGTGCACCGGCACGCCGGAAGACGTGAAGCAGCACCCCACGTCGCACACCGGCCGCGCGCTGGCCGACTACGACCGCCAGATGGGCCTCAACGGCCACGTGGTGGAAGAGGGCCGCCCGCTGCAGCAGGTCATCCGTGGCAACCGCGACCATGGCGATTCGATCCGCATCGTCAACGCACGCGAACACAACCTGAAATCACTCGACGTGGACATCCCGCGCGGCAAGTTCAGCGTGGTCACCGGCGTGTCCGGTTCAGGCAAGTCCACGCTCGCGTTCGACATCCTGTTCAACGAAGGCCAGCGCCGTTACCTCGAGTCGCTGAATGCGTACGCGCGCAGCATCGTGCAGCCGGCCGGCCGCCCCGAGGTGGATGCGGTGTACGGCATTCCGCCCACCGTGGCCATCGAGCAGCGGCTGAGCCGTGGCGGCCGCAAGAGCACGGTGGCCACCACCACCGAGGTGTGGCACTTCCTGCGCCTGCTGTACGTGAAGCTCGGCATCCAGCATTGCATCCACGACGGCGCCCCGGTGATGCCGCAGAGCGCCGAAAGCATCGCCGCGCAGCTGCTGCGCCAGCACAAGGGCCAGCACGTGGGCCTGCTGGCGCCGCTCGTGATCAACCGCAAGGGCCTCTACACCGACCTCGCCAAATGGGCGAAGGCCCGCGGCTACACCCACCTGCGCGTCGACGGCGAGTTCGTCAAGGTCGAGCCGTGGCCCAAGCTCGACCGTTTCAAGGAACACACCGTCGAGTTGCCGGTGGGTGACCTCGTGGTGGACGCCGGCAACGAGGCGGAACTGCGGTCGCTGCTCGCCAAGGCACTTGACCTGGGCAAGGGCGTGATGCACCTGCTGAGCCCGCTGAACGCCCTGCGCGGCGCCATGCTCGCCGGCACCCCTACGCGCAAGATCGGCGAGGTCAAGGTGTTCTCCACCAAGCGCGCCTGCCCGGTGTGTGCCACGAGCTACCCCGAACTCGACCCGCGCATGTTCAGCTACAACAGCAAACACGGCTGGTGTGGCACCTGCGTGGGCACGGGCCTCGCACTCACGCGCGAGCAGCGCAAGGCGTTCGACGACTCGGTGCGCGACGACGACAACAAGGGCCGCGAGCAGAGTTTCCCGTCCGAGGAACCCGAGGTCGACGGTGTGGTGGACGAAGCCTGCCCCGACTGCGGTGGCACGCGCCTCAACGCCATCTCGCGGGCGGTGAAGTTCGAGGACCATTCCATCGCGTGGATCGCGCAGTGGTCGGTGGCGGACTGCCGGAAGTGGGTCGAATCGCTGGCGCTGGCGGGCCGCGACGCCGAGATCGCCCGCGACGTGGTCAGCGAGATCAGGAGCCGCCTCGAGTTCCTGGAGGAGGTGGGCCTCGGGTACCTGACCCTCGACCGCGCGGCACCCACGCTCAGTGGTGGCGAGGCGCAGCGCATCCGCCTCGCGGCGCAGCTGGGCAGCAACCTGCAGGGCGTGTGCTACGTGCTCGACGAACCCACGATCGGCCTGCACCCGCGAGACAACCAGATCCTGCTCGACGCGTTGCACAAGCTCGGTGAGAAGGGCAACACGCTCGTGGTCGTCGAACACGACGAGGACACCATCCGCCGCGCCGACCACATCATCGACATCGGCCCGGGGGCCGGCAAGCGGGGGGGCACGCTGGTGGCGCAGGGGTCGGTCAGCGAACTCGCGAGCCACCCGGATTCGGTCACCGGCCGTTCGCTCGCCCATCCGCTGGTGCACCCGATCCAACAGCGGCGCCAGATGGCCGACGGCCCGGTGCTGACGGTGTCGAACGCCGCGTTGCACAACCTGCAGGACGTGACGGTGGATGTGCCGCTCAAGCGCCTGGTGGCGGTCACCGGGGTCAGCGGCTCGGGCAAGTCCACGCTCGCGCGCGACGTGTTGCTCGCCAACCTGACGTTCATCAACCAGCGGGGGGCGAAGCCGAAGTGGTCGGGCTGCAGCGGCATCGAGGGCTGGCAGCAGATCGACCGGGTGCTCGAGGTGGACCAGACCCCCATCGGCAAGACCCCGCGCTCGTGCCCCGCCACGTACATCGGCTTCTGGGACACGATCCGCAAGCTCTTCGCCGACACGCTCGAATCGCGTGCGCGCGGCTATGCCCCCAACCGGTTCAGCTTCAACACCGGCGAAGGGCGCTGCCCGGCGTGTGAAGGGCAGGGCATGCGCACCATCGAGATGAGTTTCCTGCCCGACGTGAAGGTGCCGTGCGACGTGTGCCACGGCCAGCGCTTCAATGCCGAGACGCTGGCGGTGACGTGGCGTGGCAAGAGCATCGGCGACGTGTTGCGCATGGAGGTCGACGAGGCCGTCGAGTTTTTCGCGAGCATGCCGTCCATCGCCCACCCGCTGCAGCTGCTGAAGGACGTGGGGCTCGGGTACCTCACGCTGGGCCAGCCGTCGCCCACGCTCAGCGGCGGTGAGGCGCAGCGCATCAAGCTCGTCAGTGAACTCACCAAGGTGCGTGACGAGGTGGGCCGCCGCGGGCAGAAGGCGCCCCACACGCTGTATGTGCTGGACGAACCCACCGTGGGCCTGCACATGGCCGACGTGGAAAAGCTGATCCGCGTGTTGCACCGGCTGGTCGATGGCGGTCACAGCGTGGTCGTGATCGAACACGACCTCGACGTGGTCGCAGAGGCCGACTGGATCATCGACCTCGGTCCGGAAGGTGGGGTCAAGGGCGGTGCCGTGGTGGCGGAGTGTGTGCCGGAGGCGCTGGCACTCGACGTGCGCAGCCACACGGGCGCTGCGCTGAAGCCGGTGCTCGCCCGCGTGTGACGTGCGCAGGGCCCGATGGCCCTGCGCCGGTCGCGGTTGAATCGCCGCGGGGGCCGGACGCCCCTTAAATTCCCCAAGTGCACGTCGCACGCCCGGGAGTTCCCATGACAACGACCCTGAAACGTGCCTGCGCCATCGCGCTGGCCAGTTCGGCCCTGTGGGGCGCCCACCCCGCGCGGGCGGACATCTTCTCGCTCGACTGGGGCTACCGGTGGTCGGTGGGCCAGATCCGCCACGACACCAGCGTTGCCGATTCCGACCCGTCGGCGGCACGTGACGTCTACACGAACAGCATCCTCGATTTCGACCTGCAGGGGTTGCGCATCAGCAACTTCACGTTTCCGCGCCTGCAAGGGGCGGGCGGCACCATCGTCGTGGACAACGCGGCGCCGGGCAGCGGGGCGGCCGACACCATCACGTTCCTGTTCGGCGCGCTGGTGCCGGGTGACAGCGCGGCGTACCGGCTCGTCGCCACGTTCGACCCGGAATTCCCGACCCCGCCGCACGTGATCGACCAGCCGTGGGTGGCGGGCCTGTCCGGCGTGGTGTACCGCGGGGACGAAGAATTCATCCTGGGCATGAGCCCCGGTTATCCCACGCGGCACGAGCGTGTCGCCGCTCCGGTGCCCGAACCGGGCACGTGGGCCCTGTTCGGCCTGGGGCTGGCGGGGATCACCGCGGCGCGTTGGCGCCGACGGGCGGCCTGGAAGACGCCCGGCCTCTGACCGCCCTGCTCACCACGGGCGTTCGTCGTGGTCGCACAGCGGGTCGGGGCCGTACCCGGTGTCCACCACCTGCCAGGCCGTGTCGAAGCTCACCTGGTACCAGATGCAGAAGAGGGCGTCGTACCGGTACGACCACAGCATGCGCTTCTGGTAGCCGAGCCGCCTGACTTCGGACGGGTGACCGATGGCACGCAGCACGTCGTCGCGCGACTGGCCCAGCGCGATGCGCGCGAAGTTCGCCTCGGTGAGCACCTGCTCGGAGCCGGTCAGCCGGCCTGCGGCGTCGAACGCCAGCATGTACGTGTGCTTGCCGAACGGCCCGCGTGCGTATTCGACCTGTTGCCCGCCGCCGGCCAGCGGGTACGACGCGGTGGGCGGCCCCATGCCGGCTTCGGCCTGGGCCCGGGTGGTGCCCGGTTTCAGCCCACCCGGCGAATAGGCCTGGCACGCGGCCAGCAGGCACACCGCCGCGGCCGCGGCGGCACGGTGCAGTGTGGCGGGGAACGTCATGCGATGGCCCTTTCTGTGGCGGCGCGATGTCAGCGGCTGGAAAGCATAAGTCGCTCGAGGCCGGCAGGTGATGGCACGGATCAAAGACAGCGTGGTGTGGAAGGGGTTCGGCGACGTGGCGCGGCCTCGCCAGAGAGCATCGAAGATGCAGCCGATTCACCGATGGGTCGACTCAATTGCAGCGTTGTCATCCCGGCCAGCGCCCACTGCTGTCCGTGGAAAATCTCGGGTCATCCCGGCGAAAGTCGGGACCCACTGGGTCCAGGCGCGGCGACGTTCCGGTCGCATCTGGCCTGAACCGCCCAGCCCAACGCTTCTCTCGGCAGCGTGGAACGCTTGGCGCCAGGCACCACCTGTTCTGCAGCGCACGCTCGAGCCCACGCGCCCAGTGGGTCCCGGCTTTCGCCCACTACTGTCCGGAATAAATTGGACCGAGGTCACGTAAGTTGTTGCGAGCACTCGCTGTTTGGGATAAATCCCAGAGCGCCAACTCAA
>NZ_LMDI01000035.1 GCF_001425785.1 Rhizobacter sp. Root1221
GATATCGATCCCCCAGTCACTACGAACAGCAGCACGCGATATCGATCCCCCAGTCACTACGAACAGCAGCACGCCGCCGCCCACTAGAGTTCAACGTTCCCTTATCGGGCCGTCCGAAAAAGCTTGACCACGACACTGTAGGGATCTCACCGCGCAATCGCATGATCGACATCTGACCGATCGATGACGGTGCCCTGCTGTTTTGTCAGCGGATGTTGGCGTTGCGTCCTTCCCTCGCGGTCCGGACATGCCAAGCGGCGAAGGGCTGACCCACGGGCTGGTTCGGGCGGAGGGTGGGCTGATCCCGGGCGTCAATGCCTTCAGTGCACCCGCGTTCGACCACGCCATCGGAGGCCTCGACTCCATCGCACTGCTGCACGCCCAGCAACGCTCCAGTGCTGCAGCGCGACTGTGCAGCCGATTCCACCGTCCCGATACTTGGCGCTCCCTTGCGCACCGGGGCGAAATCGTTCGCTGTGCGCAACTGTGAAGCAGGACCCTTGACGAGGGTCCGACCCACCGAGAGTTGTTCCCTTGCCTGGATTGACGCTGGAATCGGCGACCGCGTCGCTGTGTTCTGCGGTGTGAATCGCCAGCTTCGGAAACTCAAACACCCAGAAAAGTGAAAGCACCATGACCGATCAGAACCACTCTCAACATCCGGCATCCATGTCGCGTCGCAGCCTGCTGAGCGCCGCAGCGATCGCTCCGCTGGCAGCGGGCGCAGTCGTGGGAACGGCCTCTGCCCAGACCGCTCGCATCGGCACCGGAAAAGCGGCCATCGTGACAGGCTCGTCCCGTGGAATCGGAGCCGCTGTGGCCAAGCGTCTTGCGCGCGAGGGATACATGGTGACCGTGAATTTCGTTGTGAGCCTCGATCTGGCCCATGCGGTCGTGCGTGACATCGAGAGCGCAGGCGGAAAAGCGATCGCGGTCCAGGCGGATGTCAGCGACCCCAACGCAGTGCGCCGACTTTTCGACGAGAACGACAAGGCTTTTGGTGGCGTCGACGTTGTTGTCGCCAATGCGGGGATCATTCGTCAGGCACTCGTGAGCGACATGACGGATGAAAACTTCAATCGACTGATTGACGTCAACATGAAAGGCGGCTTTTACACGATGCGCGAAGCTGCACGGCGCGTTCGAAACAATGGTCGCATCATCACGTTGTCCTCCACCGTCACGCAGGCGAGATTGCCCACCTCCGGGCCCTATGGCGCCACCAAGGCCGCACAGGAGATCTATGCCAATGTCCTGGCCAAGGAACTGGCAGGGCGCATGATTTCTGTCAACGCGGTGGCGCCAGGCCCGGTCAATACCACGCTGTTCACGGACGGGAATACCGCGCAGGCGATTGCCGGCTTTGTACAACGCACGCCGCATCGTCGACTGGGGGAGCCGGAGGACATTGCGAACGTCATCGCTGCCTTGTGTTCGTCAGACGGCATGTGGGTGAGCGGTCAGACGATTCTCGCGAATGGTGGCCTGATCTGAACTTCACGATTCAGGCCGAACCCGAGGCGGCAGGCCTGCAGATGGGACTGGCATTCGGGATCCCGCTCAACAACGGGGTGTCGCCGACCCAATGTCCCTGACGGGGCGACGAACCGTACCGCCCGGCGGGCGGACGGTTCGCATCTCCTCATCCGCAACTCAACAGAAACCTTTCATGAACAGCCTCATTGCCCGCACCGTCATCGGGCTCGCCATCGCACTCGCGGCAACCGCTGGGCAGGCGCAGGACGCGAAGGCACCCGTCACCGCAGCCAAGGCAGTACCTGGATATCTCATCTCCAACTTCACGATCCGTGATCAGGCCGCGTACCAGAACTACCGGGACGCCGCCCGTCCGATCGCGCTCAAATACAAGGGCAAGGCCATCGTCAGAAATGCGAATGCGCGAAAGGTCGAGGGGAATCCGCAGACGGTGATCGCCGTTCTCGAGTTTCCCAGCCTGGCCGATGCCGAGAGTTTCTACTTCTCGCCTGAATACACCGAGGCGAAGAAGCTCCGCCTGGGGGCAACCGAAGGTTCGATCGTGCTGACCGAAGGCGTCGTTCCGCCGAAGCAATAGGCTGGGTTTGCGCGCAGTCCCGCGAGCTTGTCGGTGACACACCGCTGCTCGACAAGGTGATGGGCGAAGGGCGTGACCCCTGCCTGTCCAAACGTCTCGTCCCGAGCGGCCCCCATGCTCCCATCAGGAACGACATGCATGTCTGAGAAATCGTTGGCACTCCTCCTCGCTGGCATCGCACCTTCATTCAGTACGCTGATTGCGAGCTTCGCCCTCATCGGTTTGACCACGGTAGCCGGCCAGATACTCGTGCCACTGGCGGGAGACCTCGCGCGAGCCGAAGAACGCGGGCGAGTCGTCGGATCGATCGCGTCGGGCGTGTTGATGGGCATCCTTTTGTCGCGCACCATCAGCGGATTGCTTGCGCATGCCCTTGGATGGCAATCGATCTACTTCGGTGCCGCCGCGGTGACGCTCGCGCTCGCGGCGATCCTCGCCGTCAAGCTCCCGGAAGACAGACCGAGAATTGCAGTCCGCTATGGCCAACTGCTGTTGTCTGTGGCGGCTGTCGTCGGCCGCCATCGCGCCGTGCAGATCACCCTGCTGATCAGCGCCTGCGTCTTCTCGGTCTTCACCATGTTCTGGACCGGGATCACCTTCCTGCTCAGCTCGCCGACCTTCGGGTTTTCCGTGGCGCAAGTGGGGATGGTGGGTCTCGTGGGCCTCGCCGGTGCTCTGGTTGCGCGGCGTGCCGGAAAGCTTCACGATCGAGGGTGGTCCATCCCCGTCACAGGCGCAGCCCCGTGTCTGGTGCTGGTGTCGCTCGGCATCGCCCTGGCTGTTCAGCCGCGCGACGTTGTCCGCTTCGAAGAGCGTACCAAGACTTGCGTGTGCCGGGACCGTTGCTCAGGGCGCCGGGCGCAGCGGCACCGACGAACCCACGGCCGGGCCTGCCGCCGGGTCGTAGCGCGCAATGCCCAGGCCTTCGGTGTCGATGGCGGTGCGCCGGCCGGCCATCCAGTCTGCCAGCAACTGGCCGGTGCCGGCGGCCATGGTCCAGCCCAGCGTGCCATGGCCCGTGGCCAGCCACAGGCCCTGCACGCGGGTGGGGCCAATCAATGGCGTGCCGTCGGGCGTCATGGGCCGCAGGCCACACCAGGATTCGGCGCGCGTGACATCACCGCCGTGCGGAAAGAGGTCGTTGACGACGAACTCGAGCGTGCGGCGCCGCGCGGCATCCAGGTCGAGGTTGAAGCCCGACAATTGCGCCGTGCCGCCCACGCGGATGCGATCGCCCAGCCGCGTCACCGCGACCTTGTGCGTCTCGTCCATCAGGGTCGACTCCGGGGCGTGCGACGCGTCGGTGATCGGTACCGTGATCGAGTAACCCTTGACCGGATAGACCGGAATCCGCAGGCCCAGCGGGCGCAACATCGCGGTGGAATGGCTGCCCAGCGCCACCAGCACGTGGTCGGCGCGCAGCGGCCCCTGGTCGGTGTCGACGCCGGTGATGCGCTCCCCGCTGCTCGTCAGCGCGTGGACGTTCACGCCGAAACGAAAGCTCGCGCCGAGCGCCTGGGCACGGGCCGCCAGCGCGTTGGTGAACAGGAAACAGTCGCCGGTTTCGTCGTCCGGCAGGCGCAGCGCGCCCACGAACTTGTGCTTCACCGCTGCCAGGGCCGGTTCGTGCTGGAGGTAGCCGTCGCGATCGAGCAGCTGGAAAGGCACGCCGTACTGTTGCAGGACCTCGATGTCCTTGGCCGTGCCGTCGAGCTGCTTCTGGGTGCGGAACAGCTGCAGCGTGCCCTGCGTCCGCTCGTCGTAGCGAATGCCGGTGTCGGCGCGCAGCGCCTTCAGGCAATCGCGGCTGTACCCGGCCAGCCGCACCATGCGCGCCTTGTTGACGCGGTAGCGCGCCGCGGTGCAGTTGCGCAGCATGGCCAAGCCCCAGCGCCACATCGCCGGGTCCTGCATCGGCTTGATCACCAGCGGGCTGTGGTGCATGAGCAGCCATTTGATGGCCTTCAGCGGCACGCCCGGGCCGGCCCATGGCGCCGCGTAGCCGGGCGAGATCTCGCCGGCATTGGCGAAGCTGGTCTCCAGCGCCGGGCCGGGCTGGCGATCGAGCACGGTGACCTCGTGGCCGTCTCGTGCGAGGTAATACGCGGCGGTGGTACCGATGACGCCGCTGCCGAGGATGAGGATCTTCATGTCGTGTCGTCGCGCAGGCGCGCGTGCGGGGTGGTGTGGATCGTAGCAGCGTTGCCCATCGTCAGAGGCTGCGGGCCGCGGCCGGCACGCGCATGCCGCCATCGGCGACCAGCGCAGTGCCGGTCACGAACGAGGCTTCGTCGCTGGCGAGGAACAGGCAGATGGCCGCCATTTCGTCGGGCCGCGCCATGCGTGCGAGCGCGATGCGCGCCGTGGTGCGCGTGCGGGCTTCGGTCTCGGTGATGCCCAGCTCCTGGGCCATCTCGACCATCTCGCGGGCGGCCATCGGCGAGTCCACCCAGCCTGGGCACAGCGCGTTGACACGCACGCCGCGCGGCCCGCAGGTGTGCGCGGCCGAGCGTGTCAGCGCCACGACGCCGGCCTTGCTGGCGGCGTAGCTGGCGGCGTTGGCCCCCGCGTTGAAGGCTGCCACCGACGCGATGTTCACGATGCTGCCGCTGCCGCGCGCCAGCATGGCCGGCAGCACCGCTCGCATGAAGCGCATCGTGCCGCCGAGGTTGACCTCGTGCAGGCGCTGCCACACGCCGTCGTCGATCGTCGCCGCGGTGTCGGCCGCCACCACGCCTGCGGCGTTGACCAGCACGTCGATGCGGCCGTGGCGGCTGAGCGCGGTTTCGGCCACGGCGCGCACCTGCGCGTCGTCCGTCACGTCGCAGGCCAGTGCGCCCGCGTGGGGTGGCGTGGGCACGCCGCAGGCCAGGACCTGCGCGCCCTCACGACGGAACCGTTCCACCACCGCTGCGCCGATGCCGCTGGCTGCGCCACACACGATCGCGATCTTGCCGTCGAGGCGCACGCCAGGTCTCGGGTTCATGTCAGGGTTCCTCGGTGTCAAGTGCCACACGCGTCTTGGAAGATCGGGCTTTCGGGCAAGGTCGAACCGCCGTCGACCACCAGGGTCTGGCCGGTGACGTAGCGCGCTGCGTCGCTGGCGAGGAAGCACATCGCGTAGGCGATGTCCTCCGGCCGGCCGAGCGTGCCTGCCGGGATGTGGCGCGCGATGCGCGCGGCGCGTTCGGGGGCGGACAGCAGGCTGCCGCCTTGCTTGGCGATGAAGCCCGGCTCGACGCCGTTGACCGTGATGCCCTCGTGCGCCAGCTCCAGCGCGGCACTGCGGATGAAGCCGTTGACGCCGGCCTTGCTGGCTGCGTACGCGCTGCTGCCGGGCATCGCGACGCGTGGGCCGGTGACGGAGGAGGTGACCAGCATGCGCCCGCCGCCCCGTGCACGCCAGTGTGGCAGCGCCGCCTGCGCGAGCCAGAAGCAGGCCTTCAGGTTGACGGCCAGCGTGTCGTCCAGTGCCTGGTCTTCGATGCTTCCCAGTGTGGCCCAGGGGTTGATCGCGGCGTTGTGCACGACGATGTCAAGCCGGCCGAAGCGGCGCGCCGCCTCGGCCACCGCGCGCTCGGCTTCGTCGCGCCGGCCGATGTCGCAGCCGATCGATTCGGCCACGTGCCCTTCGGCGCGCAGCGCCGCGGCCACGGCCTCACCGGCATCCGCGCTGCGGTTGGCGATCAGCACCTGCGCACCAGCCTGCGCGAAGACGCGCACGATGGCCGCGCCGATGCCGCGCCCGCCGCCGGTGACCAGCGCCACGCGCCCCGGCAGGCCGAATGCTGCCGGCGTCATCCCTGCAACGCCGCGGCGAAGGATTCGAACACCTCGTTGTGCCGGTCCACATCCGCGGCGGTGGTGCCCGGGCAGCACAACATCATGTTGTGGAAGGGCGTGATCAGCACGCCGCGGTTCATCAGGTACAGGTGCAGCAGCGCTTCGAGCGCATGGTCGCGGGTGCGGCGCACGTCGCGTGCGTCTCGCGGTGCGTCGACGCTGAACAGCGTCTCGACGCGGGCGCCCAGGCGCACCGCGTGCCAAGGCAGCCCATGGCGCAGGATGGACTCGGTCACGCCGCTCGCCAGCCGCTCGGCCAGCATGTCCATGCGTTCGAAGGCGTCGTCGGTCAGCACCTGCGAGAGCACGGCGCGCATCACCGCCACGGTCAATGCATTGCCGGCCAGCGTGCCGCCGAAGCCGGCATGCGCGCTTTGTCGCGCCGTGGGCGGCAGCGGCGGCAGCACGCGCCAGACCTGCTGGGCGGTGATCTGCGAGAGCCCGAACACCGCCGCGGGGATGCCGCCCGCGATGGCCTTGCCCAGCACGAACATGTCCGGCTCCAGGCCGCGGGCACGGGTGAAACCACCGGGGCCGCTGGAGATCGTGTGCGTCTCGTCGATGACCAGCAGCGTGCCGGTCTCGCGCGTCAGGCGGCGCAGCTCGGCATGGAAGCCGGGCTGCGGCTCGATGATCCCGTAGTTGGTCATCGCCGGCTCGGCCAGCACGCAGGCCACGTCGCCAGCGCGCAGCGCGGCTTCGAGCGCGGGCAGGTCGTTGAACTCGACGACGCGCGACAGCTGGTCGTGCGGGAAGGCATTGGGGTGGATGCCGTTGCGCATGCGCACGCGGCCCTCGTCGTCGAGTTCCACATGCGCCTCCTCGATGCTGCCGTGGTAGGCGCCCGAGAACACCAGCACGCGTGGCCGGCCGGTGACCATGCGGGCGAGCCGGATGCAGGCGCGGTTGGCGTCACTGGCCGAGGTGGTGAGGCTCCAGTAGGGCAGCCCGAAGCGCCGCTGCAGCTCGGCGCCCACCCAGGCCGCGTCGTCGGTGGGCAGCATCAGCGAGCTGCCGGCGCGGGCCTGGCGCGCCATCGCCTCGACGACGGCCGGGTGGCCGTGGCCGCACATGCCGCCGGTGTCGCCGAGGCAGAAGTCGACGTAGTCGTTGCCGTCGACGTCGGCGAAGCGCACGCCATGGTCGCGCGGCATCCCGTCCGGCGCCGGGGCCACGTAGATCGGCCAGCCGCCGATCCAGCGCCGCATCCAGTGCGAGGGAGCGCCGTACAGCCAGTGCGTCTTGCCCTGCTCGAAGAGGGCACGGGAGCCTGCGCGGGTGCGGGCGTAGAGGGCCTGTTCGATGGCCATCAGGTCGGCCACGCGGTGGGGATCGGTCATTCGGTTTTTCCTTCCAGGCCCAACAGGGCGAGTGCTTCAAGACAAGAACGGGCCGGCCGTGCCACGTCGAAGTGCACGGTCTGCATGCCGGCGCGCTGTGCACCGTCGACGTTTCGGCGCTGGTCGTCGACGAACACACAGGCCCGCGCCGGCAGCCCGAGCTGCCCCAGGCACAGCTCGTAGGCGCGCGGGTCGGGCTTGAGCAGCTTGGTGTAGGTGGCGTCGACGATCACGTCGAACAGCCCGAGCAGTGGCAGGCGGGCGCGGAAGTCAGCGCCATAGAACAGGTCGAGCTCGTTGGAGAGCACCGCGAGCTTGCAGCCGCCGGCCTTGGCGCGGTGGATCGCATCGAGCGTCTCGGGTCGGATCACGGCCGCCACGTCCGTGCCGCGGGCGCGCTGCACGAAGGTTTCCATGCGGTCCCAGTGCTCGCCGGCCAGGCGGCCGACCTCGCGGGTGCGTGCCATCCAGTAGTCGCGTTCGCTGATCCGGTCGGCTTGCATCTCGCGCCACAGCGGGTCGCTTGCGGGGTCGAAGGGGCCGCGCCAGGTCAGCGTACCGGGCGCGAGGCCCAGTGCGCGTTCGGTGAGGTCGTGCGTTTCGAACAGCGTGCGGCTGATGACGCCGCCGAAGTCCAGCACCAGTGCGCGGGTCATGACGATTCCTTGATGCCAGGAGGTACCAGCCCCCGGCGCACCCAGTCATCGAGCACGTCGAGCGCGGCCTGCGCGAAGGCCTCGTCGTTGATGTGCGCGTCCAGCACCACCAGCTGCGTGCCTGGTGGCAGCGCGTGCGGCAATTCGTCCATCAGCGCGGCCAGGCCTTCGGGGTCGTGCAGCGGGCCGCCTTCGCGGTCCCAGCCCTCGATGCCGTGGCGCGGCAGCAGCAGCGCGGTGGGGCCGGTCGCCTCGGCCAGGCGCTGCCCGATTTCGCGCGCGACCGCGCGGCGCATCGGCGGGTCGATGCACAACGAAGCGATCAGCCGGTTGTGCGCATGCGCCGCGGTGCGGCCTGCATAGGCGGCCGGTGGCTTGCCCCAGGTCGGGTAGTCCACCATGTCGGTGGCGCCGGGCGCCACGATCTGCGGCGTGCCGGCACGGCCCGCGCCGCGCAGCCGGTCGGGGCCGGAGGTGACGCAGGAGTCGTTCATGTGGTTGACCAGCTCCTGCAGGCTGAAGTCCATCACCGCGGCGAAGAAACCCCGCGCGGCCAGGTCCTCGAAGGCGCGGCCGCCCATGCCGGTGGTGTGGAACACCGCCAGCTCGTAGCCGCGTTCTTCGAGCGGGCCCTTCAGCGCTTTCATGTAGGTCAGTGCGCTGGCGCCGAGCGAGGTCATGCCGATCACCGGCCGCCGGCTCAGCGGCTCGTCCGCGGCCAGGCAGGCGCCGACCGCGGCACCGGCGGCCTGGGCGAGTGCGGTGCGGCACAAGCGGTTCAGCCCGTAGAGGCCGCCGGCCCACAGCCGCATCATCAGGTCCGGCGGCACGCGACCGGGCGGGATCAGGTGCGAGTGCGCGATGGTGGAGAGCACCACCTTGGGCACGCCCAGCGGCAAGGTGTTGGCGACGTCCAGCGCCAGGTCGGTCCCCATGCTGCCGCCGAGCGCCAGCAGGCCGTCGATGCGGCCCTCGGCGTGCAGCCGCGCGGCCAGCAGGCTCGCACCCTGCGCCATCACCGTCATCGCGCGGTTCTCGTCGCCGCAGTTGACGATGTCGGCGAGCGCCGCGCCGGCGGCGGCGGCCACCTCGGTGTTCGAGAGATCGGGCGTGACGGTGCCGTGCCCGAGCACGCCCACGTCCATCACCAGTGCGCGGCCGCCGCAGCGCTCGATGCAGTCGCGCAGGTGGCCGATCTCGTCGCTCTTGGTGTCGATGGTGCCGATCAGGAGGATGACGGGCGGGTGTTTCATCGCGAGGCGTCCACCGCGGCGAATGAGGCTTCGAGGATGTCCACCAGGTGGTCGATCTCCTCGCGCGTGATCACGAGCGGCGGCGACAGGATCATGTTCGGCCCGGAGATCCGTGCCATCGCGCCGCGCTGGTACGCCTCGCGCGCGACCCGCGCCGGGATGTCGCTGTGGCGCGGCACCGGGATGCGCCCGGCCTTGTCGGCCACCATCTCGATGCCGGCCATCAGGCCCCGTCCGCGCACGTCGCCCACGAAACTGAACTTGTCGACGAAGGTGGCGAGGCGCTGCTGGAAGTGCGCGCCGACGCGCGCCGCGTTGCCCGGTACGTCGAGCCGCTCGATCTCGTCGAGCGTGGCCAGCGCGGCCGCTGCGGCAACCGGGTGGCCGCTGTAGGTGTAGCCGTGTGCGACCGTGCCCAGGCCTTTCTCGTCCGCGAGGAAGGCCTCGACCACCTTCTTCGACAGTGCCGTGGCACCCAGCGGCACGTAGCCCGAGCTGATGCCCTTGGCCAGGCACCAGATGTCGGCATTCACGCCCCACAGCCGGGTGCCGAACAGTTCGCCGGATCGGCCGAAGCCGGTGACGACCTCATCGGCGATCAGCAGCACGCCGTGGCGGTCGCAGACCTCGCGCACCAGCGGCCAGAAGTTGGCCGGCGGCACGATCACGCCGCCTGAACCCTGGATCGGCTCGGCGATGAAGGCGGCCACCGTGTCGGCACCCTGGAACTGGATCTCGCGCTCGAGCAGGCCGGCGCAGATGCGGCCGAGTTCTTCGGGGTCGTCCGTGTAGGCATTGTGGTAGGGCCACGGTGAGTCGACGTGGAAGCAGCCCGGCATCAGCGGCTCGTAGGCGCGGCGGATGTTGGGCAGGCCGTTGACGCTCATGCCGCCGAAATGCACGCCGTGGTAGCCGTTCTTCAGGCTGATGAACTTGGTGCGCTCGGTCTGGCCGCGGACCTTCCAGTACTGGCGCGCGATCTTCAGCGCGCCTTCCACCGCGTCGGAGCCGCCATTGCTGAACAGCACGGCGCCCACGCCGTCGGGCGCCATCGTCTTGACGATGCGCGCCGACAGCTCGATCGCGCGCGGGTGCGTGGTGCCGCGGAAGGTGTTGTAGAACGGCAGCTCGTCGAGCTGCGCGACGATGGCGTCGCGCACCGCCTTGTTGCTGTGGCCGAGGTTGCTGCTCCACAGCCCGGCCACGCCGTCGATCATCTTGTGGCCGTCGATGTCCCACACCCAGCAGCCTTCGCCGCGGGCAATGATGTCCGGCCGGTGCTTGCGCATGGCTGCCGGATGGGCCATCGGGTGGAACAGGTACTGCGCGTTGTCTTGCTTGAGAGACTCGATGGTGTTCATGCTGGTTCCTGCTTTGGGGGATCTCATCCGCCGACGACGACCGTCTTGATCTCGGTGTAGTGCAGCAGGCCTTCGGCGCCCATCTCCTGGCCGATGCCGCTTTCCTTCCAGCCGCCGAAAGGCAACTCGGGCTGCGAGACGCCGAAGTGGTTGATGCCCACCATGCCGGCGTCGATCTCCTCGGCCAGGCGGTGCGCGTTGCGCAGGTCGCGTGTGAAGGCGTAGGCACCCAGCGCGTAGGGCAGGGCGTTGGCCTGGGTGATCGCGTCGTCGAGCGTGTCGAACGGTTCGATCACCGCGATCGGGCCGAAGGGCTCGACGCGCTGCACCATGCTGGTGGCCGGCGCCTCGGCGATCACCGTGGGTTCGAAGAAGTAGCCGCGCCGTGCGGCGCGCCTGCCACCGCACAGCACGCGCGCGCCGTGGTCGGACGCGTCGGCGACGAAACGCGCCATCTCCTCGGCACGGCGCTCGTGCGCGAGCGGGCCCATCTGCGTGGCCGGGTCCAGCCCCGGCCCCAGGCGCAAGGCCTGCGCGCCTTGGGTGAACTGCTCGGCCCAGGCCGCGTAGTGCTTGCGGTGCACGTGGAAGCGGATGGGCGCTGCGCACACCTGCCCGGCGTTGCGGTATTTGGCGGCCAGCGAGGCCTTCAGCGCGAAGGGCAGGTCGGCGTCTTCGCAGACGATCACCGGCGCGTGCCCGCCCAGTTCACCGGTGAAGCGCTTGACGCGCTCCGCGCACTGCCGGCCCAGCAGCTTGCCCACCGCCACCGATCCGGTGATCGACACCTTGCGGATCGCCTCGTGCGCGATCAGCGTGGCCGACACCTCGGCCGGGTCGCCGCACACCATGTTCAGCGCATCGGGCGGCACGCCTGCGTCGAGGAAACACTGCACCAGCAGCATGCAGGTGGCCGGTGTTTCCTCGGCCGGCTTGATGACCACGCTGCAGCCGGCCGCGAGCGCGCTGCCCAGCTTGCGCGCCGGCAGGTTGGCCGGGAAGTTCCACGGCGTGAACGCCGCCACCGGCCCGACCGGCTGGCGCAGCACCGTCTGCGACAGCACGCCAGCAACGCGCGGCGGCACCGTGCGGCCGTACAGGCGCTTGCCCTCTTCGGCCTGGAAGTCAACGATGTCCGCGGACAGCATGACCTCGCGCGTGGCTTCCGGCAGCGGCTTGCCTTGTTCGAGCGTCAGCACCCGCGCGATGCCTGGCGCGCGATCGCGCATCAACTGGGCGGCGCGGCGGATGATCAGGTAGCGCTCATGCGCCAGCACACGGCGCCAGGCCCGGAAGCCGCGTTCGGCGGACTCGGCCGCGGCACGAATCTCCTCCAGCCCGGCCAGTGGCAGCATGCCCAGTGGTGACTCGTCGGAGGGGTCGATCACCGCGCGCTCGCCGCCGCTGGCGTGGTGGATCCACCGGCCGCCGACGTGCAGCGCCAGGGCGGGAAACTTGGGTTCGTTCATCGTCGAGATTTCCGGTTCGCGAAGTGCCGGCGGCACATTGGCGTGTCGGCTGGACGATAGGGACCCGACGCGACATGCCGTGATCGGATTCTCGAAAAGCAGACCTAGCGTTTCTACCTAGCCGGGATGCCGGTCGGGTCGGGTCGGCACGAATAGCGCAAAATGACTGCGCTCCGCACGCTATCGACCCATGAACAGCAAACCGTCGCCGGACTCCCAGATCGCCCTCGCGCCCGCCGGCGCGGGCTGGCACCACGACGTGCTCAGCCACGACATCGACGAGTTCGCGCGCGCGCAGCGGAACTGGTCGCTGCACTACGAACAAATCTCCTCGGGGCGCTTCACGGGCCGCCTGCAGCACGTCCAGATGCCGGGGCTGCGCATGGTGTACGAGCGGGCGAGCTGCGCGCTGTGGCAACGCGGCGAGCTGGATGCGGCCCACGTCGGCTTCGCGCTGCCGATCGATCTCGCCGGGCACGCCACCTTCAACGGCCAGCCGCTCGAGGCCGACTCCATCATGATCGGCCGCACCGAGCGGCTCGACCTGTGCCTGCCGGCCGATGCCGGCCTGATCGCCGTCGTCGTGGACGCCGATCTGCTCGGCACCTTGTGGGAGCACCTGTACCAGAAGCGGCTGTCAGCCTGGATCGACCGGCAGGTCGTGGTGCCCGCGCGTCCGGGCCTGGCGGATGAACTGCGGCGCCTGCACCTGCGGGCGCTGAGCGACGTGGCGGCAGCACCGGCGCTGCTGAACGACCCGGCGGCCGCGCTTCAGTTGCGCGATGCGATCCTCATCGAATGGATCGAGGCGCTGCCCACCACGGTCGGGATTGATGAGCTGGCCAGCGGCGAGGCGCGCAAGCGCGTGGTCGATCGGGCCTGCGAGCTGATGCTCGCGCAACCCGATGTGCCGATGACGATCCTGCAGGTCTGCGACCGCATCGGCGCGAGCCCGCGCAAGCTCGAGTACTGCTTCCACAGTGTGCTGGGCATCGCGCCGGCCAAGTACATGCGCGCGGCACGCCTGAACGGGGTGCGCCGCGAGCTGCGGCGCGGTGGCGGCGCGGTGCAAGACGTGGCCGCGCGCTGGGGCTTCTGGCACATGGGCGAGTTCGCGGCCGCCTACCGGCGCCAGTTCACCGAGCTGCCCTCGCACACGCTGCGGCAAGCCAGCTGACACGCCAGGGCAGCCTCATCTCCCATTCGGGAGATGAGGGGCGGGGCAGGCATCGCTACGGTGGGGACACCGCCGCTGATGTCCCTGCCCACCATGCACTCGTTTCGCCGACTCGCCGTTTCGGCCCTCGTCCTGGCACAGGGGCTGCTGTCCTCCGTGCCGCTGCTCGCCGCACCACCGCCGAACGAGCCGATCCGCGTTGGCAGTGTCAGCACGCTGACCGGCCCGGGCTCGACGGTCGCCTGGCGGGCCGCCAAGGCCTACTTCGATGCGGTGAATGCGGCCGGTGGTGTGGGTGGCCGCCGCATCGACTACCAGGTGCTCGATGACCGTGCGGATCCGCAGGCCGCGCAGCAGGCGGCCGCGCGCCTGGTCGCCGACCCGGGGGTCGTCGCGTTGGCCGGCGGCTCCAGTGTGCTGGAGTGTGCGTTCAATCACGCCGTTTATGAAAAGGCCGGGTTGATGTCGATTCCGGGGGCGGGGGTGGATCCCGCCTGCTTCGGTTCGCCGGCGATTGCCCCGGTCAACGCCGGGCCTTACGTCTCGACAGCGAACGCGCTGAGCTTCGCGCGCGACGTGCTCAAGCACGACCGGCTGTGCGTGGTCGCGCCGGCCCTGCCGGGCATGGTGGACGCGTTCCGTGACATCGTGGCGCGCTGGGCGATCGGGCGCGCTGGCACGCCACCCACGATCGACTTGTACCGCATCGAGGCGCCACTGGACGGCATCGTCCAGCAGGTGGCCGCCCGCCGCTGCCAGGCCGTGATCTACAGCGGCCCTGAAGGCCTGGCGATCGATTGGGTGCTCAAGGCGCGTGCCGCGCTCGGCGGGGTGGACCATGTGTTCCTGGCCTCGGTCTACACGAGCGGCGTGCTGCGCGCCGTTGGCGTGTCCGGCGAAGGCATCTACGTGCTCGCCGAGTTCGAACCCTGGTCGGGCAGCTCGCTGCAGCTCGCCGACTGGCGAGGGCTGATGCTTGCGCGCGGCATCGAGGCCAGCTCGCTGTCACAGGGCGGCTACCTGGCCGCGCAGGTGCTGGTGAAAGTGATGCGAGGCATTCGCGGCCCGATCACGCGCGCCTCGGTGACCGAGGCGCTGCGCACCATGCAGCCGATCGCCAATTCGCTGGCCGACGAGCCCTTTGTGTTCGGACCGGCATCGCAACACCAGCCGCACCGCAGTGCGCTGCCTTTGCGCCTGACCAACGGGCGCTGGCGCATCGCCCATGCGCGGTGGGTCCGTTTCGAACCGAAGGCCGAGGCCCCGGGCATCCCATTTGGGAGATGAAACCCGGCGCGCCAAACCCTACGCTGACCTCCGTCCCACCACCAACGCTTGAGAGCGAGGAGAACCATGAGCAAGATCAACCTGCGGGCATCGACAGCCGCCGTGCTGTTGTGCGCCGCACTGCCGGCCGCACATGCCATCGAGAACGGCGCGCCGATCACGCCCTTCGGTGTGATGGATTTCGGTGCGGGCCAGGTGCCGCCGCCCAGCGAGTACGGCACGGTCGGCCTTCGTGTCGCGAGCTACCGCGCCAGCAAACTGCGCGACAACGATGGCCATGTCTCGGCGGTCAAGCCCGACCTGGCGGTCGACAGCGTGGGCGTCGCGTTCATCAAGATGACCAGCTATTCCCTGGGGGACGCGAAGTTCGGTTGGGGCGCGGTGCTGCCTTACCTGCGCACGTCGCTGGATCTCGAGGTTCCGACGCCGGTGGGTTCGCTCGCCCTGTCGGGCAAAAACAGTGCGCAAGGCGACCTGCAGCTGATCCCGGTGATCCTGCAGTGGAACCCGGCACCGGGCTGGTACGCCAACGTCCAGCTGCAGGTGCAACTGCCTACCGGCGGGTACGACCAGGCCCGGCTCATCAACGCCGGGACCAACCACTGGACCGTCTCACCGGTTCTTGCCTTCACCCACATCGGCGCGAGCGGCTTCGAGGTGTCGTCCAGCATCCAGGTGAACTTCAACGGCCGCAACAAGGACACCGACTACAAGTCCGGCATCGAGTACCTGCAGGAGTTCGCGCTGGGCCAGCACGTGGGCCCGTGGACGCTGGGCCTGGGCGGCTACTACCAGCAGCAGGTCAGCGACGACAAGGCGGCCAGCCTCGCGAGCGGCAACGGAAACCGCGCGCGTGTCATGGCGCTCGGTCCGGCGGTGAACTACTTCGACCTGGGCTCGGGCTGGCCGCTGGTCTGGGTGCATGCCTACAAGGAGTTCGGTGCACGCAACCGCAGCCAGGGCACGCACGGCGCCATCCGTGCCGCCTGGACCTTCTGATCAGTCGCCCACGCCAGGCACGGAGTCCAGCACATTCGCCGCGGCCGACAACAGCGCCAGGCGCACCAGCTCCGCCTGGCGGTGCGTGCCGGTCTTGGCCAGCACCTGCTTGAGCTGGCAGCGCACCGTGCCCACGGAGATGCCGCGGCGCTGTGCATGCTGCTCCATCGTGCCACCGGCCACCAGGGCGGCCACCAGCGCCGCCTCGGCAGCGGTCACGCCGAGCAGCCGGCTCCAGGCCGAGACCGGAACGGCGGCGGCATCGCCGGCGCGTGTCACGGCGATCAGCACGAGCGCTTCGCCGGCGCACTGCGTGCGCAGCGCAAGGTGCAGCGCATCGTCACCCTGGCCGAGCGACATGAAGCGGGTGTGGGCGCCGGCACGTCCGATTTCTTCCTGCAGCGCGGCCGAGGCCGCCAGGTTGTGGGCGCGCAGCTGGTGTCCGTGAAGCTGCAGGCTGCGGCCGCCCGCGATGAGCGCGCGTGCGCTGCGGTTCATCCAGGTCACGCGCGACTCGGCGTCGCACACCAGCAGCCCGCAGCGCAGCCCGTCGAGGTGGGCTTGCAGGCCCGCCAGGTGACGCTCGCTGTGCTGCAGGCGCGCGCTCAGCTCGGATGCCTGGCGCAGGTGCGGCGCCAGCGCAGTGAGGCGCTTGGCGGTGGCCGCATCGAAGTCGCTGCCATCCGCCACGGCACGGTGCAGCGCCACGCCGAGGTACAGATCGCCCTCCAGCAGCTGCAGGTTGCCGATGAACTTGCCGATGCCCAGCAACGCGAGGCGCCGTTCAAGCGCGTCGCGCGCCGGGTCGCCGCGGTCGAACAGGTCGTCGTCGCGCACCACCCGGTCCAGCCCGCGCAACCCGCGGTGGTGTGCCAGGCGAGGGTTGTCGACGAGCGACAGCCGCCCCTGCGGCAGCACCTGCTGCGCTGCCGTGTGCTGGTCCATCACCTGCCAGTGCAACCGCACCCCGTCGCCCTCGAACTTGAACGCCTGCACCACGGCCGAGCGGGCGCCGGTCTCGTCGCACAGCCGGTCCAGCACCTGCGGCCAGCGCGCGGGCTGCGACGGACAGGCGTACAGGTCGAGCAACAGCGGGTCAGGGTGCATGGTTTGCTTTCCTCGGAATCCGGTGGCCCGGCCGTCGCGTCAGCGCGATCGCAATGGCCAGCGCGGCATCGGCCGCGTTGGGCGGGCGACGCCATCGGAACGTATTGGGCGGCAGTCTGCTGCACCGGTGTCCGAGGGGTTTCCGGTGGTGCGGTTTGCGCCTTTCCGATACCGCGTTCTGCAGCGTGCGCGCTAAGGTGCAGGTGTTGCTTCGCCGACCGTTCGTTCCTCTCTTCCTGACGTCACCAGACCATGACCGACCGCACCGACTACCTCGTCCACAACGCTGCTGTCTGCACGATGGACCCGAGCCAGCCCTGGGCCGAGGCGTTCGCGGTGCGCGACGGGCGGTTGGCCGCCGTCGGCAGCCTGGCGCAGGCCCGGGCCGCCGTGCCGGGCGCACGCGAGATCGATCTGCGCGGGCGCATGGTGATGCCGGGCCTGATCGACGTGCACAACCATTTCGTGTGGGCCGGCCGCGCGGAGCTGTACGAGACGGGCTTCCCGCCGATCCTGCCGCTCGCGCAGGTGCTCGACATGGTGTGCACCGCGGCGGCAACGAAGGCGCCCGGCGAGTGGATCGTCGGCGGCATCTGGGGCAGCAGGCTGTTGCCCGAGTTGACGCCGGCCGCGCGCCTCGCGCTCGACGAGGCGGCCGGCAACCGGCCGGTGATGCTGCGCGACGACTCGCACCACAACCGCTGGGTCAGCAGTGCCGCGCTCGTGCTGGCCGGCATCGATGCCAGCACGCCGAACCCGCCGGGCGGCGAGATCGTGCGCGACCCGGCCAGCGGTGAAGCCACCGGGCTGTTGAAGGAGGGCGCCAGTGCGCTCGCCGAGGCGGCCGTCGCACACGCACTGTCAACCGACCCGCAGCTCGACATCACGGCCGCAGCCCATGCGGTGCGGCGGCTGAACGCCTATGGCGTCACCGCGATGCAGGAGGCCCTGACCACGCGTGCCGTGATGCGTGCGATCCAGGGGCTGGAGGAGCAGGGGCGCCTGAGCGCGTGGGTGGTGGGCTCCATTCCGGTGGTCGATGCGCCGCTTGCGCCCGGCGAGGCGGGCGAGGAGATCTTCGCGCTGCGCGAGACCTTCCGCAGCCGGCATTTCCGGCCCGACGCCGGCAAGATCTTTCTCGATGGCGTGCCCACCTCGCGCACCGCCGCGATGCTCGAACCCTACAACGAAGACCCGGTGTACGGCTGCTGCTGGCGCGGCGGAACGGCACTGTCGGTGCCGCAGCTGGCGCGTGTGCTGGCCGACTGCGAGGCGCGCAACATCGCGGTGAAGATCCATTGCACCGGCGACGCCGCGGTGCGCACCGCGCTCGACGCGATCGATGTGCTGCGCACGTTCAACGGCCCGGGCCTCATGCACCAGATCGCCCATGCGAGCTTCGTCGACCCGGCCGAGGTGCCACGCTTTGCCGAGCTGAACGTGCTGGCAGACCTGTCGCCGATCATGTGGTTCCCCTGCGTGATCGTCGAGGCAATCCGGCAGAGCGTGCCGTCGGCGCGTGTCGACCGCTTCTGGCCCAACCGCGACCTGCTGGAGTCCGGCGCCCTGATCGCCGCCGGCTCCGACTGGCCGGTGGTGCCCAACCCCGATCCCTGGCTGGGGCTGCAGGGCCTGGTGACCCGGCGCGACCCCACCGGGCAGTTCCCCGGCGCGCTGTGGGCCGAACAGGCGATGCCGTTGCAGGCGGCACTGGCGGCCTACACGGTCAACCCGGCGCGCGCGCTGCGCATCGACGACGTGACGGGTTCGCTCGAAGCCGGCAAGTCGGCCGACTTCGTGATGCTCGACCGCAACCTGTTCGAGATACCACCCGAGCAACTCGCGCAGACCCGGGTACTCGCCACTTGCTTCGAAGGCCGCGTGGTGCACGGGGAGCTGGCATGACACCCGTGACCGTGCTGACCGGCTTCCTCGGCAGTGGCAAGACCACGTTGCTGAACCGGCTGCTGCAGCGCCCCGAACTGTCCGACACCGCCGTCATCATCAACGAGTTCGGTGCGGTCGGCATCGATCACCTGCTGGTCGACCACACCGACGAGAACCTGCGCGTGCTGACCAGTGGCTGCCTGTGCTGCACCGTGCGCGGCGACCTCATCGAGACACTGGGCGCGCTCGCGCAGCGGCGCGAACGCGGCGAGGTGCGCTTCAGCCGCGTGATCGTCGAGACAACCGGCCTTGCGAACCCGGCGCCGGTGCTGCACACGCTGATGGCCCACCCCGGCGTCACCGGCACCTACCGGCTCGATGGCGTGGTGACCACGGTCGATGCCTTCAACGGCATGATGACGCTCGACCGGCACGCGGAGGCTGTCAAGCAGGTCGGCATGGCCGATGCGCTGCTGCTGACCAAGACCGACCTGGTCGAACCCTCGGCGGTCCAGGCGTTGACCGATCGGCTGTACCGGCTCAACCCGGGGGCGCGGCTGCACCCTGTGCGCGACGGGCGAATCGACCCGGCGGAGGTGCTCGGCATCGGCTGGATCGACCCGCTGAGCCGCCGGACACTGCAGGCCGTCGAGCACGAAAACGGGCACGAGCATGACCATGGGCACCATCACGACGTGAACCGTCATGGCGAGCGCGTGCGCAGCCATGCCTTCGTGTTCGACGCGCCGCTGCCGCGCACCGCCTTCCTGCACTGGCTTGACCTGATGGCCGCCTTGCGCGGCGAACGGCTGCTGCGCGTCAAGGGCCTGGTGCAGCTCGCCGAGGAGCCGGACCGGCCGCTCGTCGTGCATGGCGTGCAGCACGTGTTCCACCCGCCGCGCCAGCTCGACGCCTGGCCCGGCGGCGACCGCCGCACGCGGCTCGTCTTCATCGTGGACGGCATCGATTGCGCCGAGATCGTGCGCACCTTCCAGAAATTCGCAGGCACCTCGGAGAACCTCGCACCATGAACCACCCCCCCATTCATCGCCGCACGCTGCTGGCGGCCGGTGCCGCCGCCGCCGCATTGCCGCGCTTCGCCATCGCCCAGGACAAGCCGCTGAAGATCGGCTACGTGACGGTGCTCTCGGGGCCGCGCGCACCCTTTGGCGCGGCCGACGAATGGCACCTGGGGCGCATCCGCACGTTGCTGAAGGACGGGCTGGAGGTCGCGGGCGGCAAGCGCGTGCCGGTGGAGATCGTGCTGCGCGACAACCAATCGGACGCGAACCGCTCGCTGCAGGTCGTGCAGGACCTGGTGCTGCGCGAGAAGGTCGACCTGATGCTGGTGCAGGACGGTGACGCCACCACGCCCGCCGGCCAGCTGTGCGACGTGCACGGTATCCCGATGGTCAGCACGATGTCGCCCTGGCAGGCCTTCATGTTTTCCCGCAACGGCAACATGAGCAAAGGCTTTCCGTTCTCGTTCCACTTCTTCTGGGGCGCCGACGACGTCGTGAAGCAGTTCGCCGCGATGTGGGACAGCGTCAAGACCAACAAGCAGGTGGGCACGCTGTACATCGACAACCCGCCGGGCCAGGCCTTCGCCGACCCGCTGCGCGGCATGCCCGGCGCCTTGCGCAGTGCGGGCTACAAGGAATCGACCGGCGGCTTCTTCAAGCTCGCCACCGACGACTTCTCCAACCAGGTGGGCGGGTTCAAGAACACCGGCGCGCAGATCGTCTCCGGCTTCATGTACGAGAGCCATTTCGCCACGTTCTGGAAGCAGGCGCAGCAGGCCGGCTTCAAGCCCGAGGTTGTCACGATGGCCGCGGCCTTCCTGTTCCCGAGCGCGATGAAGGCGCTCGGCGCGGCGGGCAACGGCATGTCCACCGAGGTGTGGTGGACGCCGGCTTTTCCGTTCAAGTCGTCGCTGACCGGGCAGTCCGCCAAAGACTTCGCGGCCGATTGGGAAAAGTCCACCGGCAACCAGTGGACCCAGCCGCTGGGCTATGCCCATGCGCTGTGGGAGGTGGGCCTGGCCGCATTGAAGCGCGCCGGCGACCCGCGCGACCGCAAGTCGGTGCGCGATGCGCTGCGCGAGCTCAGCATCGACACCCTGGTCGGCAAGGTCGACTTCAAGAACAGCCCGATCAAGAGCGTGGCGAAGACGGGGCTGGCCGGTGGGCAGTGGCGGCGTGCAGGCGAGGGCGCCAGGCACCCGTTCGAATTGCATGTGGTCGACAACACGCTGTCCAAGCACATCCCCGTCGCCGACAGCCTGAAGCTGTTGTCGCAGCTCAAGTGAAGCCGCCCGTGTTGCAGGTGCGCGGGCTGCACAAGGCCTACGGCAAGATCGTCGTGGCCGAAGCGGTCGGCTTCGAACTGGCGGCCGGCGAATGCCTCGGCGTGATCGGGCCCAACGGCGCGGGCAAGAGTTCGCTGTTCAACCTGCTGACGGGCACGGCCGAGCCCGATGCCGGCAGCATTCGCCTGGGCGGACGGGAACTGGTGGGCCTGCCGGTGCACCGGCGCGCGAGGCTCGGCATGGCACGGGCCTTCCAGATCCCGCAGCCGTTTCCTCACCTGAGCGTGTTCGACAACGTGCGCGCGGCCGCAACCTTTGGCGCCGGGTTGGGCAAGGCGCAGGCGGCTGAAGCCGCTGGCGCCGCATTGGAACGCACCGGGCTTTCGCGGGCCGCCGACAAGCCGGCCGGCACGTTGACGCTGCTGGACCGCAAGCGGCTCGAGCTGGCCAAGGGCATCGCCAGCGCGCCGAAGCTGCTGTTGCTCGACGAGGTGGCCGGTGGGCTGACCGAGCGCGAGGTGCAGCAGATGGTGGCGTTGGTGCGCGAACTGAAGAAGGCCTACGCGGTGATCTGGATCGAGCACATTGCGCATGCGCTGAAAGCCGTGGCCGACCGTGTGATGGTGCTGCATTTCGGCCGCAAGCTGCTGGAGGAACGGCCACAGGCCGTGCTGGAGAGCGCCGTGGTGCGCGAGATCTACATGGGGATGCCGACCGATGCCGACGCTGCTGCAGCTTGACGAGCTGGACGTCTTCCACGGCGACCTGCAGGCGGTGTTCGGCGTCTCGCTGCAGGTTGGCGCCGGCGAGGCCCTGGCGCTGATCGGCGCCAACGGGGCCGGCAAGTCGACGCTGCTGCGCGCCGTCACCGGCCTCACGCCGGCCAGGCGCGGCGGGCTCCGCTTCGACGGGCAGTCGCTGGCGGGCTGGTCCGCCGAACGCATCGCCACGCTGGGCATTGCGCTGGTGCCCGAAGGCCGGCAGTTGTTCTCGTCGCTCACGGTCGAGGAAAACCTGCTGATGGGCACGCTGGTGCGCCGGCCGGGGCGCTGGAACCTCACGACGGTGTACGCGTTGTTCCCGGTGCTCAGCGAGTTCCGCCACCGCCCGGCGACGTTGCTGTCCGGCGGGCAGCAGCAGATGGTGGCGATCGGCCGGGCGCTGATGGCCAACCCGAAGCTGCTGCTGTGCGACGAGTTGTCGCTCGGGCTCGCGCCGGTGGTGGTCGACGAGATTTATCGCGCCTTCGCCCGCATCCGCGGCGAGGGCCTGGCCATCGTGCTGGTCGAACAAGACGTGGCACGCGCCTGCGCGGCTTCGGATCGGCTGGTCTGTCTGCTCAAGGGCCGTGTGACGCTTGCGGGCGTGTCGCAGGGCCAGCCGCGCGGGCGCATCGCCGCGGCCTACTTCGGAGAGTGATGTCATGGACTGGATTTCGACTGTCGTCAACGGCGCCCTGTTGGGCGGCCTGTACGGCTTGTTCGGCCTCGGCCTCGCACTGGTGTTCGGCGTGATGCGGGTGGTCAACCTGGCGCACGGCGAGTTCATCGTGCTGGGGGCCTTCGTGGGCGTGTTCCTGGTCGGGCTGTTGCCGCAGGTGCCGCCCTGGCTGCTGATACTGCCGGTCGCATTGGCCGGCTACGCCGTCGGCTGGGGCTTGCAGGCCGGCGTCGTGAACCGTGCCGTGCGTTCGGGCAACCCGCTCACGCCGTTGATGCTGACCTTCGGCCTCTCGGTGGTATTGCGCAACGTGATGGTGCAGTGCTTCGGTGCCGATTCACGCGCGATCGACGGCGGTGCGCTGACCACCGCCGGCATCGACGTGCTCGGTCTGCCGGGCCTCCGCGTGGGCCTGTACCCATTGCTGGTGCTGGTGCTGGCGGCGCTGCTGTTCGGCGCGCTGCACTGGCTGCTCAGGCACAGCGAGTTCGGCCGCGTGGTGCGCGCCGTGGCCGACGCGCCCGAGGTCGCGCGGCTGATGGGCGTGACGCCGGCGCGCGTGTTCAACCGCGTGATGGGCCTCGCGATTGCGTTCGCGATGCTGGCCGGCTTCCTGCTCGCGCAGCGCACCTCGTTCACACCGTTCTCCGGCGTCGAGCGCATGTTGGTCGCCTTCGAGGTGGTGATCATCGGCGGGCTGGGTTCGTTCTGGGGTGCGTTGGCCGGCGGGGTGGTGCTGGGCATCGCGCAACTCGTGGGCCAGAAGATCGACTCCAATGCCGGGCCGCTGTATGCCCACCTGGTGTTCGTGCTCGTGCTGTTGTTCATGCCCAAGGGGCTGGCGGGGGAGCGCCGATGAAGCGCGCAGGTGGGGTGGCCGTGGCAGCGCTGTGCGCCGCGGCATTTTTCGCGCCGAGGGTGGCCGATGCCGGTGTGCTGCGGCTGGCGGCCGAGATCCTGCTGGCCATCGGCATGGCGCAGATGTGGAACCTGCTGGCCGGCTACACCGGGTTGATGTCGCTTGGCCACCAGCTGTTCGTGGCGCTCGGGGCCTATGCCCTGTTCGAGGCGACGCAGCGGCTGGGCATCGCGCCCTGGTGGGGCCTGCCGCTGGCCGGCCTGGCGGGTGCCGCCGCGGCGGCGCTGCTGGCGCCGGCGCTGTTCCGGCTGCGCGACGCCTACTTCGCCATCGGCCTGTGGGTGTTCGCCGAGATCGGCTACCTGCTGGTGTCGAAGTCGACGGAACTCGGCGGCAGCGCCGGCCGGGGGCTGGACATGTCCGCCATCGACGACATCGAGTCCTTCCAGTCCGTCGCCTTCTGGGTCGCCGCGGCCATTGGCATCGGCACCCCGCTGGCAGTGCGTGCGCTGATGCGTTCGCGCCTGGGCCTGGCGCTGCTGACGGTGCGTGACAACGAACTTGCCGCGCGCAGCATCGGGGTCGATGTGTGGCGCGTGCGCTTCGTGGCCTTCGTCGTTTCCGGCTTCGGTTGCGGGCTGGCCGGCGCGGCGTACTACATGGGCGGCATGTTCATCACGCCCGATTCAGCCTTCGACATCAACTGGGTGGTGATGATGATGTTCGCAACGCTCATTGGCGGCATCGGCACGATCGCCGGCCCCATCGTCGGCGTGCTGGTCTGGTACGCGCTGCGCGAACTGCTGACCACGGCGTTCGGCTTGCAAGGCGGCTGGTACCTGATTGCGATGGGCGGGGTGGCGATCGCGGCGAGCCTGTATGCACCGCGTGGGCTGTGGGGCCGGCTGGTGCGGGCTGGGAGATGATCGCTGTGGAAGATACGTTGCCGACTACGTTTCGATCAACCTCCCCTCATGACGAGATGCAAGTCATATCTCTTCCCCATCGGGTTGCCGTCACTCGGGTTGAAGCCGCTGTCGCCTGATTCGGAAACGCGATAGGTTTGGTCGCGTAGGGTGATCAAATCGCCCGTCTGCTCCAAGAGAGCACCCTTTGCGAAGCGCCGAGCATGCTCACGCTGCAGCTCAAGCTCGTGCTGGCGCGTCTGCTGCTGGTGTTTGCAGATCGCGCTGCTGCGCTTGGCGTTGCTGGATCTCGTGCTGGTCGACCGTTCGCGGCATGTCGTGGCGTTCCGGCAGCTTGATGCTGCCAGCCGGCCGGGTACTGAACGGTTCGCCCAGCAGCACGGCTTTCGCGCTCAAGGACAACTTGGAGTTTCGAATGGCCGCGCGGTAGGCAGCGATGGCTTGCAAGGCGCCCTGTTCCTGTGCCGCAGCCAGTAGCTCGCCTGTCGCTACGCCCGCCGTCAACACGTGCACCTTCTCCTGCTCATGCATTGCCGAGTCGAGCACGGCCTTGGCGTAGGCGGTCACCCGGTCAGCAGCGTTGGCTTGCATGGGTTCGGCGAGGCCCGGGCTCTTGTCGTTGTCGATGGCGAGCAGGAGGTCGCAGCGCGCATCGGGGCCGATGTCGAGGCGTGCGATCCAGCCGACCATGGCCGCCACGGTGTCCGGCGCGCCAGCGACCAAGGCATGGACAAGCGCCGTGCGGCCCTCCGCACCACGTGTTGCCAGCAACTCGGCTTTGTCACGGTCGTCCAGCAAGGGATGCCTGTCCAGACCATCGAGATACGCCTGTACCGTTTCGGGCCTGCCATTTCCCAACGCTTGGTCCAGGTCCATTGTGCCGCCGGGCCACGGCGCCGCGAGCAGTCGCATCTGCGCCGACTTCGGCAGTCCGCTCGCTGCGACCAGGTCGATGAAGGCGCTCACGGTGTGCTTGTGGCCGTCTGCCAGCGCCATGGACAGGCCCGGTGTGCCGTCCCCCGCTTGCGCGGCGAGCAGGCGTTCGGCCTTGCCCGGATCGCGGCTGGCCAGCGCTGCGACCTGGTCCTTGATGTCGCGCAGCGTGCCGGCGAAGCCGAAGCTCAGCAGCGGATACATCACGCTCTCGTCCAGTGGCGGCACCGGCCCGGCGAGTCGCCGCTCCGGGTCATTCCCCGGTGGTGGCGGCAAGGAAGCCGGGCCGCCGGGCGGCAATGCGATCACCATGGCGACGGACTCGTTGCCGAAGTAGCCCTGCAGCAACGACTGCCTGTTGAGCAGGTCAATCATCTCCAGGGTTTCGAACCGGGCGATGCTGTTGCTGGCCACCCGCTTGTGGGCTGCGGTGAGGTTGGGATCGTAGAAGTTGGCGACGTATCGGGGGCCGTCCGGCTCCTGCTTGACCTTCAGTTCCAGCGCCATGGCGTGGTTGTCCGAGTTGACAAGCAGTTGCTTGGCCGCTGGGCTCCCGGTGGCTTCGAGCGATTTCAGCTGCTGGGCCACGAACTGGCCCCAGCCCTCCAAAGGAACGAGGTGCACCTCGGGTGCACCCGTGGTCAGCCTGAAGAAAAGCGCGCCCGTTTCCGGATGCACGGTCTTCTTGATGGCGTCCTCCGAGCTGAAGGCCGCATAGTCCGGCTTGCCGGCGGCGTCCACCTGCATCGCCCAGGCGAGGGCAAGGTGGCGGCATTCGACGACTTCGTTGCTGCCTTCCGCTGCGCCTGGATATGGCACTTCGCAGTTGAGGCTGACGTCGTTCAGCCGAGTCGGCTTCTCGGAGTAGTAGGGGATGTGCTTGGGGTTGGGCGGCTTGGCGACGGGCAAGGACGCGCGTGGCGCCAGATCTCCAGCGCCGGCCGTGACGCGCCGCGCCAACCCGTCGGGCGTGGCCAGGGCGGCCTTTGGGGACGGGCTGGTGGATTCGCCGGGGTCAGGCGCGACGGGCGATGATGACCTGAACACAGATGGCAGGCGGAGGGCTGTGAACAGCGATCTGATGTCGGGCATGGAGACTGGAACTGCTTGAACGGAGAGTGTGTGTCCACGCGGCCACTCCGCTGACACCCGGGCGAACTACTGCAACGCCGAGCGAAGTACGGACGTTCAAACTGGATATTTAACGCACAGCAAGTCGGTCATTCCAGTGCTTCAAGCCGGGATCGAAGCGTTATGCCAATGAATGAATGAAAGAAGCCGCGGCTTCTTCGCGCGTGCAACGTACCGGCGCGTCAGCGCTCGTGGTGCCGTGCGCGCTCTTCGCGCTCACGCTGCAGCTCAAGCTCGTGCTGGCGCATCTGCTGCTGGTGTTGCAGATCGCGCTGCTGTGCTTGGCGTTGCTGCATTTCGCCTTGCTGCATTTCTCGCTGTTGCAGTGCACGTTGTTGCATCTCGTGCTGGTCGACCGTGCGCGGCATGTCGTGGCGTTCCGGATGGTCTTCGCGCCGCGCCGCCTCGAGGGCCGGCGGCCGTGCCTGCGGTCGCGGCTGCAGCTCGCGTGGGACCGGTTGCGCCTGCATCTCGGACGGGCGCTGCGGCGGCTGCGGGCGCCCAGCGGCCGGCGCATGTTGCTCGGCTCGCGGAGGCTCGAGGCGCGGCGGTGCGGCCACTGGCGCCGCGGCCGTCACCTGGTGCCAGCGCGGGTCGCTGGGCGGCAGCAGGTTTCGCGCCACCGGTTGCCGGCTCGACAGCGCGGCGCCGTTGGTCACCACGGTGGTGGCGCGCACGTCGTTCTGGAAGGTGTAGTGCGTGGGCGCAACGATGTTGGTCACGTTCGTGATGTTGGTGACGTGCGTGACGTTGACGTTGCGCATGTACACCGGCGAGGCGTGGTATGGCGGCACGTACACCTCGTGCGGCGCCAGCGGGAACCAGCCCACCGGCGCGCTGCCCACCGAGACCGACACGGACACTGACGACCCCGGCGGCGCCGAGCCCACCCAGCCCACCAGCGCCGGCGCATACACCGGCCGCGCGACATAGGTGCCCGGCACCCAGCACCACCGCCCGCTCCACATGGCCCAGCGACCGTAGTGGAAGGGCGCGAAGCCCCACGGCGCGTCGTCGATCCACGTCCAGCCCCAGGGCTCGACCCAGCGCCAGCGGCCGTAGCGGTAGGGCGCCCAGTCGGTGTTCACCGTGGGCACCCATACGGTGCCGTACTCGGCACTCTGCTGCCAGCGGCCGTGGCTGTCGAGGTCTTCGATGCCGGTCATCTCGGGCGACACGTTGCGCGTGGCGGTGCGGCCGTCGAAAGCGGCGTCGCGCTGCGCAACGAAGTGGCGAAAGTCGTCGTCCACCGGCACGTCGAGGCGAAAGCCGATGCCGGAGGGCGATGGCGTGATCTCGCCACGCTGGCCGGGGCGCACCGTGAAGCGGCTGCTGCCGCCGTCGCCTTCGAACACCACCGCGCCGCGCCAGGCCGTCACATCGATAGTGCGGCCGCTGGATGCATCGAGGCGGAACTCGCCGGGCTCGGCAGGCGACCAGGTGCCACCGTCGCCCACCACGCGCGTGGCGCGGGCCACCTCGGGCGTGGCCGAACGCAGCGCAAGGCTGCCGTGCAGCAGCCGCAGGCGCAGTTGGTCGTCGTCGAGCTGCTCGACCTGTACCTCGGTGTCCACGTCCAGGTGCACCGCGCTGGAGCCGATCCACACCTCGGCGCGGCCGGCCGGGCCGGTGGCCAGCACGTTGCCGCTGCTCACCGGCCAGTTGAGCTGCGCCGCGGTCGAGACGGCAGCCGGGGTTTCGCGCAGTGTCACGTCGCCGGCCAGCCACGCGAGCCGGCCCACGCGCGCCGGTGGGTCGGCCAGCGCCAGGGCGCAGGCGGTGCAGGCCAGCGCCGCCAGCGCGAACGTGCGCAACATGCGGTGCAGCCGGGTCGAGGAACCCGGCGGTTGCTGAGGGGAGCGGGGAGGCATGATCGGCGGTACCCCGGTGTTCAGGCGCGGTCGAGCACGCCGTGCTGCAGGCGCACGCGATCGCCGGTGTGCAGCCCGTTGAGCGCGCGGTAGTCAAAGTGGCGGCGGCTGCCGTCGTCGAACTCCACGAACACGCGGTACACCGTGCCGCTGTTGGCGGCGGCCTCGTTGCGCTCGATGTGGTCACCCGCCACCGCGCCGCCGAACACGCCGAGCGCCGTGGCGGCCGCGCGGCCGGCGCCGTGGCCGATCTGGTTGCCCACCACGCCGCCCAGCAGCCCGCCCAGCACGGCACCGCCGCCGCTGTCGGCCTGGTGGGTTTCGATCACGTCGATGCGCTCGACGCTGCCGTAGCGCCTGGCCGCCACCGGCGCGGGCGCCGGGTAGCCCGGCGCTTCGTAGACGTGGGTGGTGCGGGTGACGGGCACGGCGCAGCCACTCAGCACGAGGCCGGCCATGCAGGCACCGAACGCCGCGGCCAGCGGCGTGGCACGCGACGGGGCCTTGGCCGTGACAGGTGCGGCTTGTTCGGGGGGCTGTTTATTGATGATGTTCACCATGGTCTGCTGCGTGAGAAGCATGTGCCGGGGCACGGTGAAACCATGGTGGACGCGCCGCTTCGAGGGCGCATGACAGCGCCGCCGCTGGCGCATGTCATTTGAAACAGAGCCAGGGGATGCAGGCCGGTGTCAGCGCCGGGGCCCGGCCTCGCTGTCGTGTCACGGTCGTGGTCATTGAAGCGAAAGCTTCGCCGTGACGATCACCTGCTTCCACCGCTGGATCTCCGAGCTCAGCAGCTGGGCGGCCTCGGCCGGCGTGCTGGCCTGCGCGCGCACGCCCAGCGTCTGCAGCCGCTGCTGCAGCTCCGGCTTGCCGACCGCCTCGCGGATCGCGGCATTCAGCTTCTCGATCACGGGCGCTGGCGTGCCGGCGGGCGCCGCCAGGGCGTTCCACGAGGCCACGTTGTACTTTGGCACGCCGGACTCCTGCACCGTGGGCACGTTCGGCAATCCGGGGAAGCGCCGATCGGAGGTCACGGCGAGTGGCCGCAGGGCCTTGGGCCCGGGAGCCATGTGCGACATCATCGGACTCAACACCTCGAACCCCACGTCGACCTGACCCGCCATCAGCGCCGTCTGCAATGCCGGCGTGCCGTTGTAGGGAACGATCAGGGCGTCGATGCCCGCGGTGGTCTTGAACATCTCGGCGGCCAGGTTCTGGGTGCTGCCGACGGCGATGGTGCCGATCGTCAACTTGCCTGGCTGGGCCTTCGCGTGCGCGACCATGTCTTGCACGGTCTTCATCGGGGACTTGTCGGCAACGAACAGCGCGAGGTCGAAGTAGCCCAGCGTGCCGATGGGGGTGAAGGCCTTCACCGGCTCGTACGGCAGCTTCCTGAAGAGGCCTGCACTGACCGCGTTGGCGTTGCTCATCAGCAGCAGCGTGTAGCCGTCGGGCGCAGCGTTGGCCACTGCGCTCGAACCCACGATGGCGCCGGCGCTCGGCCGGTTCTCGATGATGACCGGCTGCTTCAACGAAACGGACATCGCCTGGCCCACGGTGCGCGCCGTGATGTCAGCGACACCGCCGGCGCCAAAGGGCACGATGATCGTGATGGGTTTTGCCGGAAAGGCCGGTTGCGCTTGCGCGCTCAGCCAGGCGGGCAGCAAAGCGAGGAGCAGAAGGTACTTCATGCGGAGTCATCCAAAGTGTTGATCGATCGAAGGTGCATCACTCGGTCGCCAGGGGCTTGCCGTGGGACGCCTCTGGCCAATACAGCCGCATCGGGTTGTCCACGAGCAGCTTGCGCCGGCGTTCCGGTGTGGTCGCGATGTGCGGGATGAAGTCGGCCAGCAGCCCGTCGTCAGGCATGTGGTCCTTGAGGTTGGGGTGGGGCCAGTCGGTGCCCCATAGCACACGATCGGGGAATGTCTCGACCACGCGGCGCGCGAAGGGCACGACGTCACGGTAGGCGTCGCGCTCGCCATGGAGCGCCCGCGGGCCTGTCACGGACAACCGCTCGGGGCAGCTCACCTTGGTCCACACGTTCGCGTGCTCGCGCATGAACGCCATGAACAGCGCGAACTCGGGACCGTCGACCGGCTTGGCAACGTCCGGACGTCCCATGTGGTCGACCACCACGTCGGTGGGAAGCGCGGTGAAGAAGTCCCACAACTCGGGCAGGTCCTGCGCCTCGAAGTAGATGACGACGTGCCAGCCGAGCCTGGCGATGCGGCCGGCAATCTCCACCAGCTCGTCCTTCGGTGTGAAGTCGACGAGCCGCTTGACGAAGTTGAAGCGCACGCCGCGCACGCCGGCCTCGTGCATCGCTTGCAACTCGGCGTCCGTGACACTGCGTCGAACCGTTGCAACGCCGCGGGCCATGCCGTTCGCGTGCACGAGCGCGTCCAAGAGGGCGCGGTTGTCGCTGCCGTGGCAGGTGGCCTGCACCACGACGTTGCGTGCAAAGCCGAGGTGATCGCGCAACGCGAAGAGCTGCGCTTTGCCGGCATCGCACGGCGTGTACTTTCGCTCGGGCGCATAGGGGAACTGCGCGCCGGGGCCAAACACGTGGCAGTGCGCGTCCACGGCGCCTGGGGGCAGCTTGAAGTTCGGTCTGCTCGGGTGGGCGTTCCAGTCGAGCCAACCGGCGGTCTTGGTGAATTTCATCGCGATGTCCATGCCAGATTCTGTTCCCGCAGATTCTTTCGAGCCAGACCTGAGAGGGCCCTAGCTGCTATGCGATGTCGGCATGGCTCATGCGAAGATGTGTCATGAATCTCAACCAGCTCGAGACCTTTGTCCACGTCGCGGAACACGGCAGCTTCAGCAAGGCCGCACTCGTGTTGAATGTCGCGCAACCGGCATTGAGCCGCCAGGTTCGCGCGCTCGAGATCGAACTGCGCGAGCCGCTGTTCCTTCGTCATGGCCGTGGGGTGCAACTCACGGATACCGGGTCGCGCCTGCTTGAGCACTGCCACGGCATTCTTCACCTCGTGTCCCAGGCGAAGGACGACCTGGCCGCGCAGCGGAACGAACCGGTGGGCCACATCGCGATCGCGATGCCGCCCACCCTGGCTCGCCATCTCACGCTGCCGCTGATCCGTGCGTTCCGCAAGGAGCTTCCCAAGGCCAGGCTGTCCGTGATCGAGGGCTTCTCGACGCACATCACCGAGTGGCTCGTCTCGGGGCGGGCCGACCTGGGACTGGTCTACAGCCCGGAGCCGCTGCCGTCGCTCGAGATCGTGCCGTTGCGTGACGAACGGCTGTGCCTCGTGAGCCCGGCCGGCGACGCGCCGTCGGGCCCGGTGAAGTTGCGCCAGCTGTCGAAGTACCCGCTCGTCATGCCGGAGCGCGGCCACAGTTTTCGCAAGCTGATGGAGTCGGCCGCTGCGATGGCCGGGGTGGAGTTGCACGTGGCGTGGGAAGTGTCCAGCGTGCCCGCCATCCTCGACGTGGTGAGCGCCGGCATCGGGCATGCGGCGCTGGCAGAGGACGCGATCCGCCCGTTCCAGCACTTGAAGCGCCTGGCGGTGACGCCCCTCGTGCAACCGGAGATCAAGATCACCTTGTGCCTCGTCACGCCGGCACAGCGGCGAGCCACGCCGCTCAGGCGTTGTGCCGAGCGCCTGTTGGAGAAGCTCGTGCGCGGCAACTGACGAGGCGATCATGGTGGTGCTCATCAGAACCGGTGCCGAAGCCCCAGGCTCAGCGCCGTCTGCGTGCCCAGCGTGCCCATGAATGCCGGCTTGGCATAGCCGCCGCTGACGCGGTTGTGATCGATGAGCGCGTAGATGTCCGTGCGGCGCGAGAACCGGTAGTTCGCGGTGACCCAGCCGACCTTGCGGGACCCCTCCAGCGCCGCGCTGCCCGACTGTCTGTCGTCGAAGTACTCGGCGCTCACGGTGGCCGTGGGCGTCAGTTCGATGTTGGTGCCGATGGCGACGACCTTGTTCTCCTGCGGGCTGACCTCCGAGCTTCGCTGCATGTAGCCGAGGAACAGTGCGAGTGCCGGATTGAACCTGTAGTTGCCGCCCGCGCCCACGATCTTTCGCGTCTCGGTGCCGGCTCGATTGTTCATCTGCTGCACGTACCCGCCGAGCGACAGGTCGCCTTTCGTGTAAACGGTGCCCAGCGACCACGAGGCATTCGCGCTGGACGACGCGGCCTGCTCGCCCAAGGTGCGTGTGGCCAGCAGCTCGACATCGCCGAGCTTGGTGTCCAGGCGCACCACGTTGTCCTGGCGGGCGATGTGGTGGCTGCCGAACACCGACAGCGCCGTGTTGTTGGGGTTGCCCTGGGGCTGGAAACGGGCGGCGATCTGGTGCGCCGTGGTGTACTGGCGTCCGAGGGTGACGCCTCCCCGGTTGTTGCGCACGCCGACGTGGATCTCGCGGCCCCAGAAGCGCGGGGAGGCCGCTTCCTGGCCGTAGTCGGCCACGGGCGTCGCCTGCAGCGAGGTGCCGGTGCTCGGGTCGAACCCGGACTCGAGCGTGAAGGCGGCGCGCAGGCCGTCGCCGAGGTCTTCCACGCCGCGGAATCCGAGGCGGCTGCCGGTGATGAGGCCGTCCTCCATCGTGGTGTCGGCGCCTCCGGTGGCAGAGACGTTGGTGGCGCGGCGAACGACGGCGTCGACCAGGCCATAGACGGTGACGCTCGACGTGCCGGCTGGTGCGGTGGCTTGCGCGTGGGCAGGCACGGTGGCAAAGGGGGCGGCCGCGGCGACAAGCCCGGCCATCGTGTTCAGGCGCTTCATCTGACTCTCCTCGGTGGCGGCATCGTTTTGTCTCCGGAACAGTCCCTCGGGGATCTGTGGACGGATTCTTGCCAGGAAGAGCCATGCGTCATAGAAGCCGATGCCTCTACCTGCTATAGCAATCCGGCATGGTCTTGCCAGGAGAGGGAGGCGCAGCGCTGCTCAGCGCACCGCGAGGTCGGCGTGCGGGCGGAACGGCGCGACGAACGGCTGCGCCTCGTGAGCCCGGCGAGCGATGCGCCCTCGTGAAGTCAGAAGCGGTAGCCGACGCCGATGCCGATCAGCAAGGGATCCACGCGGAACTCACCGACCTTCGTTCCGGCAGACGACACGTCGGTGCGGATCTGGACCTTCTTGACGTCGACGTTGAAGACCGTGTTCTTTGCGATCGTCCAATCGAAGCCGACTTGCATCGCGAGGCCGACGCTGCTCCTGTCGACCGACGGTTGCAGTGCGGCTACCACCGCGGGGTCGAACTCCACGCTCGAGAATTGGGTGTAGTTGAGGCCCGCGCCAACATAGGGCTTGAACGCACCGAGAGTCGTCACGTGGTACTGCGCGGTCAACGTGGGTGGCAGGTGCTTGAGGGTGCCGATCGTGGTGCCGTTCGACCGCAGGGTGTGCTTCTGCGGGTACGTCAGCACCAATTCGACGGCGACGGATGGCGTGACGAAGTAGGAGACATCGACTTCCGGGATGGTCTTGTCGTTGATCGTCAGCCCCAGGCCGGTGCTGTCCTTGTTGGCACTTTCGAGTTGCACGGCACGGGCGCGCACAAGCCACTGCGTGTCGTCAGCATGGGCGGCAAACGGGGCGGCGAGGGCGACCAGAAGACTGGCGCGGAGGAAGTTGTTGATGGTCATGTTGATATGAGAAAGGAACATCCAACGAGAGTGCGATACGCATGCGTGCATCTTCTGGATGTGGCTCGGATTGGTTCGCAGCACGCGCCCGAGTCGGAGCGAATGCGGCCCACAGCGGGAGGCGCGGGAAGCGTCAAGTCGAAGTGCTGGCGCGAAACCTGGTTGCAGGCTTCGCGAGCTACCGGCTGGCTTGGGCACGATGTGCCGTCGCCAGCCGATCCGTGCTTGGCGGGTTATTTGCCTTTGCCGCCTTCAGGCATGGCCGACGAATGGTGGTGCGCAATCAACCATTGGCCGTGCTCGAGCTCGTACACGTAGGTGTAGCGGGCCTTCACGGTCTTGCCATCCTTGAACTTGAACGTGTACGTGCCGATGTCTTGTGCCACGTTGCAGCCGATCTTGATGGTGCGGCTGTCGATCTTGCCTTGGGGCGAGTTCTTCAGGAACTTGACGAAATAGTCGCGAACCTCCGCAGGGTTCGTGCGCGGCTTGTCGGATACCGTGGCCAGCAGCACGCCATCAGGCGCGTAGTTGGCAACGACCTTGTCCGGGTCCAGCGTGCCCAACGAGTCATTCCAGCGATCGAACAGCGCTGCAACTTGCTGCTCATTGATCGGCTTGCAAGTTTCCGCCGTGGGTGCCGCAGCAGGTGCTTGGGCGAAGGCAGGGGCCGAAAGGCCCGCCGCGATCACGGTGACCATCGGAAGAATTGCGGATTGGAACAGGTTCATGAAAATCCTCTACTCGGGTTGGACGGCACCATTCTTTGGGTGCTGCACCGCCTCGCGATGCATGGTGGCTACTGTGCACCCGGCACATGAACGCCAGCGCATTGGATGATGATCAATACCTGATGCTTTGATGAACGATTCATGAACGGATCGGCCGTGGTTCTCCCGGGACTCACTGGACGCGTGGGCCCGAGCGTGTGATGCAGAGCAGGTGTTGCCTGCATCGAGAGAAGCGCTGACGCAACGGCGCCACGAGTCATCCCTCTTTTGTCATCCCGGCGCAGGCCCATTGCTGTCCGGGGAAAATCAACCTCAACGGCGGCGTTGCCAGGAGGCATCGGAGGTGCAGCCTATTCACCGACGGGTCGACTCACTCACAGCGTGGTCATCCCGGCGAATGCCGGGATCTCCAGCGGTGGACGGGAACGCTGCTGTTGAGCGAGAAGGTGGAGATCCCGGCCTTCGCCGGGACGACAGGGTTGTGTGGGGAAACGCATTGGCGTTTGCGCAGAGTGGGTCTCCCAGGATCAGGCGCTCTGCCTGGTTCGGCCACCTTGCGCATGTCGCGCGCGGCCCTGTTGCTGATTGAGTTGGCGCTCTGGAATTCATCCCAAATCACCAACCCCCGCAACAACTTACTGCTCAGCGCTCAAACTTTCTCCGGACAGCCGTGGGCTTGCGCCGGGACGACAGGGCTGTGTGGGGAAACGCATTGGCATTTGCGCAGAGGCCAGTCTCGACACCCTGTAGTTGCCGCCCACGCGTCGATCACTGCCGTACAGGTGTCGACCGCCGGCGCGCGGCGGCGCGCGTCCTCCGGAATTTCACAGTCCGGACCCACGGGTTTGTGTTCCACGAGCCGGCACCGTTGATTCGCTCGTGCAGCCAGCCCTGACAGCGTGACCGTCTCCGCCGGGCCCCTCGTTGATCTCGGGCGAACCCGGCTTCGACACGCCGAGTGCGTCTGTTCCGAAGCGAGGTTCGGCGCCTGGTGCGGGGCCACCCGTGGGCTTGCCGGGCGGTGCCCCCCGTGCTCATCGAGAGGCCCACGCCGTCAACGCGGGCGCACGCGCCCAGTCATGTCCCAGCACCACGCGCACATCCGGTCCCGGGCCCGTGCCGTGGACGGCTTCGAGCGGTGCGGTGGTCCGCAGCGCATCGGCCACCCGCTGCGCGGCCCCGAGCTGGCCGGTGCGGTACTGGATCACCGTCATCCGCTGCACATAGGGCCGCTGGTTCGTCAGGCGTTCGACGGCCAGCCCCTCGGCGAGCAGCTGCGGCTTCAGCCGCGCCGCCGCGCCGCGCATGCCGTTGCCATTGCTCAGCTCCAGGCGGATGCGGGCGAGGAGGGGCGGTGCGATCATCGGTAGCGTGGCGGGCACCGGCACCTCCGCCGCCGGCGGCTCGGGCTCTTGCACCGCAGCCACTTGCACCGCAGCCACTTGCGGCTCCGCCGCCGCCGTCGCGCCGGTGCCGGGTGCCTGTGCCGATGGTGCGAGGGCCTCGCGGAGGTTGGCCTGTGCGATGGGGTTCCCGGGCTCGAGTTGCAGGGCGGTGGCCAGTTCGCCGGCGGCTTCCTGCGGTCGTCCGGCGAGCAGGAGCACGCGGCCGAGGTTGCTCCGGACGTGGGCGCTGTCGGGCGCGATGGCCAGGGCCTCGCGCAAGGCGGCTTCGGCGTCCGCCAGGCGCTGGCAACGTGCCAGCAGGACGCCGAGCGCGTTGTGCGCTTCGGCGTTGCGGGGGTTGGCGGCGATGGCCTTGCGGTACGCTTGGATCGCCTTGTCCCAGGCCTGTGAACCGTCGTGGTAGCGGCCGAGCGCGTAGTAGGCCATGCTCGGCTGCGCGCCGTGCCTCACGTCCATCACGGGTTCCACCTTCCATGCCAGGGCCTGGTCATCACGCCCGGGCGTGGCGCAGCCGGCCAGGGCGAACGAGGCGGCCACGGTCACCGCGCCCAGCTGCAGGCCACTCATCGTGGTGCGCTTCGGCGCCGGGAGGGCGTGGCGAGTTCCTCGCGCGTCTGGCCGCTGGCGCGCGACGGGCGCTGCCGCGCGATCTGGCAGCGTGCGGGCGGGGGGCTGGTGCGGCGCTGCTGGTGCCGGCGCACCAGCCTTGAAGACGAAACGCATGGCGATGCTCCTTCGGTAGTTCGTGGGGCGCTTCACGTGCCCGTTCCCGCCATGGTGGGCAGCAACACACGGTAGATCTGGATCATGGCCGGGCCCATCAGCACGAGCATGAGCGACGGAAAGATGAAGAAGATCAACGGAAACAGGAGCTTCAACGCGATCTTGGCCGCCGCCTCTTCGGCCTTCTGGCGGCGGCGCGTGCGCAGCATGTCGGCGTGCACGCGCAGCGACTGGGCAATGCTCGTGCCGAAGCGTTCGGCCTGGATGATCATCGACACGAAGCCATCGACCTCTTCCACACCGGTCCGGATGGCCAGGTTGCGCAGGGCCCGCTCCCTGGGCGCCCCGGCTCGCAGTTCGAGGTTGACCAGCCGCATCTCGTCGCTCAGCACCGCGCTCTTGTGCACCATGTCTTCGGCCACCCGGTTGAGCGCCGCTTCGGTGCCCAGGCCCGCCTCCATGCACACGGTCATCAGGTCCAGCGCGTCGGGGAAGTTCTCGAAGATCTCGCGCTGGCGCACGAAGACCAGGCGGGACAGCACGAAGTTGGGCAGGTAGTAGCCGAGTGCCGCTGCCACCAGCAGCCAGAAGAGCAGCGCATTGCCCTTCGCCGCGGAATTCGCGAACAAGGTCAGTGAGGTGAACGCCAGCAGCGGCAGGCCGACGGCCAGCACGGTCTTTGCACCGAAGTAGGCTGCCGGTGCCGCGGCGTTGCGAATGCCCGCGGTAACGAAGCGCCGCCGCAGTGCCGAACCTTCGAAGCCCTCCTCGGGCGTCGACAGCTTGGCCCACGGCTTGGTCGCGCGGGCCACGCGGTCGACAAAGCGATCGGCCGTCGATTGGGGGATCAACGGCGCGCCGAGCACGCGCTTCATCCGGTCGGCGGTGGCGTTGCCGCCGGCCAGCTGGATGAGCCCGTAGGCCAATGCGGCGGTGCCGACAAAAACGAACACCAGCACGGCGATCTGCATCATTGTCATGGTCGTCTCCTCACACCCGGATCTGGATGATCTTGCGCATCCACCAAACGCCGAGCGCCATCAGCACAAGGGCCCCGCCCACCATCCTCAGGCCGATCGGGTCGGTCCACAGCACGTCCATGAACCTCGGGTTGACGATGTTGATGAGCCCGCCGACGCAAAAGGGCAGCAACCCGAGGATCCAGGCCGACATCTTTCCCTCCGCGGACAGGGTGCGCACCTCGCCCATCAGCTTGAGCCGCGCACGCACGATGCCCGCGATGTTGTCGAGCAGTTCGGCCAGGTTGCCGCCCGACTCGCGCTGGATCATCACGGCGATCACGAAGTAGCGCAGGTCGTCGATGGGCACACGGTCCGCGAGGCGCATCAAGGCCTCGTTCTGCGGCATGCCGAAGTTCGTTTCGTCGTACAGCACGCGGAACTCCCGGGCGATCGGCTCCGGCATCTCGTCGCCCACCATCTTCACGCCGGTCGGGAACGCATGTCCTGCGCGCAGCGCGCGCCCCACCAGGTCGAGCGCCTCGGGAATCTGCCGCTCGAACAGGCGCATGCGCCGGGTGCGCTTGCGCCCCAGCCAGAACCAGGGCAACGAGGCCAGCACGCCACCGAACAGCAGCGAAAACGTCCAGGGCTTGGACAGCACGATCGGCACCGCGATGCCGGCGATGCCGAGCACCGCGCTGTAGAGCAGCATTTCGCCAGCGCCGCGGCCGGTGCCCGACGTCTCCAGGTAGCGCAACAGGTCGGCCCCCTTGGGCAGGCCGGCCACCACGCTGTCGTCGAGCCAGTTCCAGCGCCGCACGACGGCGCGGCGCTGGATCGACAGTGCCGCCTCCGCGCCGGCGTCGTCGAGCGTGCGCAGGCGTGCGGCGACGCGCTTGGCCTCCGCGCTGTGCTTGGAAGCCCAGACCTGGTAGCCCCCCTCCATGGCGAGCACCACCGCCACGAACAGGAGAACGATGAAGAGGACGTAGGTGGAGTCCATGGTTCACTCCATCCGGCGCGAGGGGTCGAACAGCGATTCCGGCAGCGTGATGCCGCGCGAGGTCAACCGCTCCATGAAGCGCGGCCGCACGCCCGTGGCCTGGAAGTAGCCCTTGACGGTGCCGTCGGTATCCACGCCGGTCTGCCGGTAGGTGAACACCTCCTGCAGCGTGATCACGTCGCCTTCCATGCCGGTCAGCTCGGAGATGCTCATCACCTTGCGGCGGCCGTCGGTCATGCGGTTGACCTGCACGATCACACCGATGGCCGAGGCGATCTGCGCCCTCGCCACCTTGGGCGGCAGGTTCATGCCGCTCATCGCGAGCATGTTCTCGAGGCGCGCGAGCGCGTCGCGCGCGGTGTTGGCGTGCACGGTCGTCATCGATCCTTCGTGGCCGGTGTTCATCGCCTGCAGCATGTCCACGGCTTCCGGGCCGCGCGTCTCGCCGAGGATGATGCGGTCGGGCCGCATGCGCAGCGCATTGCGCACCAGGGCGCGCTGCGTGATCTCGCCGGTGCCCTCGATGTTCGGTGGCCGGGTCTCGAGTCGCACCACGTGGGGCTGGCGCAGCTGGAGTTCGGCGGCATCCTCGATCGTCACGATGCGCTCGCCGGCGTCGATGAAGCCGGACATGATGTTGAGCAGCGTCGTCTTGCCGCTGCCGGTGCCGCCCGAGATGAGCAGGTTGATCTCGGCCGCCGCCAGTGCCTGCAGCACCTGGGCCATCTCGGAGGTGATGGTCTTGTACTCGACCAGGTTGTCGATGGTCAGCGGCACCACCGCGAAGCGGCGGATCGACATCACCGGGCCGTCGAGCGCCAGCGGCGGCACGATGACGTTGACGCGCGAGCCGTCCGGCAACCGCGCATCGGCCATCGGGCTCGATTCATCGACACGGCGGCCGACCCGCGAGACGATCTTGTCGATGATCTTCATCAGGTGATCGTCGTCGGCAAACGTCACTTCGGTGAGGCTCAGGCGGCCGCGCCGCTCGACGTAGACCTGGTTGGCGCCGTTCACCAGGATGTCGGAGATGGTGGGGTCGGCGAGCAGCGACTCCAGCGGCCCCAGCCCGAGCATCTCGTGCTGGATGTCGCGCACCAGGCTGCGCCGTTCCGCCGTGTTGACGACGACGTTTTCCTCGCCCAGCAGCCGCTCCACCATCACGCTCAGCTCGTCGCGCAGCCGTTCCGGCGACAGGCCTTCCATCGCTTCGAGATCGAGCCGGCCCAGCAACAGCTGGTGCACGCGCGATTTCAGCTGCTGGTAGGCGTGCGACGCCTGCGCCGGCGTGTCGACGGCGCGCAACTCCATGCGGGGAGTCTCCGGCGCGGGTTGCGCGGCGAGTTGTTCTCTCAGTCTCATGGTGTTCTGCCTTGTGAGTGTCAAACGTTGCCGAACAGGCCCGACAGCCAGCGGTCCTTCTTGGCCGCCTCGATCGGTGCCACCGACTGCGCGAGGTCCGACAGTGCGCGCGCCACCGGGCTGTTGCGCGACAGCTTGTCGATCGGAACCCCCTGGTTCACCGAAGCGCTGACGCTGCTGAAGTGGTTGGGGATGGTCTTCACGCCCTTCGTGCCCAGCGTCAGCTCGAGCGACTCGAGCGTGATGTCGCCGCCCTTCTCGAAGCGGTTGACGAGCCAGTGGATCCGCTGCGCCGGATAGTCGAGCGAGCGGAACAGGTCGCGCAGCCGCCGCGCATCGCGCACCTGCGGCAGGCTGAGCTGCACGATCGGGAAGATGCACGTCGCCAGGTCCAGTGCCTGCAGGCTCAGCGCGTCGATCGAGCGCCCGACGTCGAGCACGACGAAGTCGAACATCGTGCGCGCCTGCTTGATGATCGCCTCCACGTGCGCGGCCTTCACCTCGAGCGCTTGCGAGAGTTCCGCGGGTGCGGGCAGCACGCTGAGCGTGTCGCTGACCTGCACCATCGCCGAACGCAGCAGATCGGCATCGAGTCGGCTGATGTTGCGTGCCACCTCGGCCACGTCGCTCACGGCCCGCTGGTCGCTGAGCATCATCAGCGTGTCGCCGAACTGCAGGTCGAGGTCGAGCAGCGCCACCGTGTGTCCGTCGCGTGCCGACAGGATGTGGGCCAGGTTGGCGGCCAGGAAGCTCGCGCCGCTGCCCCCCTTGCAGGCCATGAAGGCGAACACCTCACCCTGGCGTGCCGGCGCTCCGGCGGGTTGGCGCTTGCGCGTGACGCGCTGCACCGCAGCCTGCAGGGCGGGCCCGTCCGACGGCGTCGGAAGCACCTCGCGCACGCCGGCCTGCATCGCCTTCAACAGGAATGCAGGGGATTGCTCCGACGAGATGATGATGGTCTCCACCTCGGGATGGAGTTGCGTGTAGTGGTTGATCGCCTCCAGCCCGAACGAATCGACGGCGTCGAGCACGAGCAGCCCGGGCCGGCTGCCGTTGATGGTGGCCTGCAGGCCGCCCGGCAGGGGCGTTGCCGCGTGCACGTCCAGCCCGGTCGCGCTGCCGCGCACGATCTGCGCTACCTGCTCGGCGCGTTCGGCATTGGGTGAAACGACTTTGATCTTCATGGCGTGGATGCTCGCTGGAGGGGTGTATTCAGTTGCACACGGGATTGCCGGCGCTTTGCATGAACTCTTTGGGCAGCGTCGTCTGGAACGGCGGGATCGGAATCGACAGCGGCACGAAGGGGATGATCGGCACGTGGGTGTAGCCGGCCAGGGTGACGCTCACCGATTGGCATGTCGCGGCGTTGCAGGTGTTGGGCGGGTTGCCGGGATTGAGGTAGTTGATCGTCACGTTCCCGGGCTGCAGGGCCGGGAGCATCTGCCGCATGCGCGTCTTGATGATCGGGTCGTTGATGTCGCAGACGATCGCCAACCGGGCGCCGAGCCGGGTGGCTTCGCCGGCGGCATTCCACGTCCACAGCAGGCGGGACATTTCGATGGCGCCCAGCAGCAACGTGAAGAACAGTGCCGACACCAGCGCGAACTCCACGGCGGCGACGCCTGCCTGGCGCCGCGGGAGACTTCCTCGGAGTGCTTTCACAGGTTCTCCCTCATCGTCACGCTGATGTCGTTGAAGTTCAGGGTGGCCGGTGCCACGAAGGTCACGATCGAGGCGTGGACGTAGCCGCTGATGCTCACGGTCACCAGGTTCACCGCGCCGCTGCCGGTCGGCACGGCTGCATGTGTGCCCGGGCATGACGCGGCATCGCAGATGTCGACCATGCCTGTGGCCAGGCCCGGCGCCAGGGGGGCGCCCGTTCCCTGCGCGTTGCCGTAGACCACCATGTTGCGAGCGTCTGCATGGGGGTCGGGCGAACCGGGCGTGGGGGCCGTCAGGTACCGTGCCGCGTCGCGGGATGCCTTGTCGATGGCGTTGTAGGTGTAGATGGCTCGGCCGTACTCGGTGACCCCGAAGGTCACGGTCAGCAGCGGAATCATCGTCAACGCCAGTTCCACGGCAGCAACACCGCGGAACGACTTGCGCTGGATCTTGGCAGTGCTGTGTTTCATGGTCGGCTCCTACTGCACCAGGGCCGGCACGAGCGGTCCCGTGCTCGCGCTGCTGCCCACACCCCCGACGCTCGCGCACGGGCTGCCCGAGTCCTTCGTGAACCCTTCGAACTCGAGGTAGATCGTCTGGGTGTTCTCGTTGGTCATGGGGTGAAGCATCAGAATGCAGGCCCAGTCGAGCACGGGGACGGTCTGTGCGCTGGCAAACGCCGCGCAGTTCACGACCGGCGCGGTCACGAAGCGGCGGTCCGCGCCCCGCGTCGCCAGTGCCGTGGGTTGCAGCACGGTCGAGCCGGCAGGCTTCACATCGAGGCCCGTGATCGTGTTGCCGTTCGCCACGTTGGTGCCGTAGGGCGCATTGACCGGGCGCTTCACGTTGAGCAGGTCGTTCGCCGCGTTGGACTGGGACGGCCAGTTGAACGGGGTGTAGCTGTAGCCCGAGCGATCAGGGACGGGCGAGTTCGGATTGTTCGCCGGGATCGACGGCTCGTAGATGCCGAATCGCGTGTTCCATGCCTTTCGCAGGCTCTGGATGGCGCCGGTGGCGCCCACCGACGTGCCGGGGGCAACGGTGCAGGCCCCGCTGCCGAGCAATGCCGCGGACAACTCGCTGGCGCCACCTGACGGCGGTGAGAAGTCGATCCAGTTGAAGCTGCCGCTGAGGCTGTCGGCGTTGTTGAGGCCGCCGTTGTACCACTGGCCGCGCACCAACCCGAAGGTGGGTGCGGCACCTTGGGAACACATGCCGATCGGAATGGCGGTGCACGAATTCTGCGAGGGCGCGAGCGTGGCCGTGGCCTGGGCCCGAACGGTCTGGTTGCCGAAACCCAGGACCTGCATGAACCACGGCGTGATGCCTGTTTCCGCGATCGTGCAACGCACGTACTTCGAAGCTGCCGGCGGAATGGAGGCTGCGCTGAGCCATGCGCCCGAATTGAGCGCCGTCCCGAACTGCACGGTGACGTCGGCGGCGGCAATGGTGCCGGCCTGGAAGCCGACGCGATTGCGTGTCGCGACCAGCTTGCCGCTGTCTTCGGCGATCGGGAACCGGCCCGCTGGAATGTTCGGCGCGCCGGTCAGCTCGAACGAGGCGGCCAGGGCACACGCGTCGGATGCGTTCTGGAGTTCCGTCTTGTTGACGTACAGCCGCCCCCCGTCGAGCGCCAAACCGGCAAACCCGATCAGCACGGCCAGCGACAGCGCGACGATGATGGCCACGGCGCCACGCTGCGTGCGCCGGCCGGGCAGATGCTGAAGTTGCTTCATGACGGGGTCTCCTGTTCGACGCTCGGCTCTCGTTCTCGGTTCTCGGCTTCGGCCTAGCGGCCGCCGCTGGTGGGAATGGCCAGCACCGCCGGCTTGGCTTCCTTGACCGCGTAGCCATGGGACTCGGCGTACTTGGTCATCGCGCCGGCCGCGGCCTTGCCATCGGTCGCCGCGACCCCCGTGTTGCGGCTCGGCGCGGCCGGGTCGATGACCTGCAACGCACGCGCTTGCCGCGCGGCATCCCCGAAGTCGCGTTCCCAATCGGGGGCCGTGCTGCAGCCGGCCAGCGTTGTCGCCAGTGCGGCGGCGATGGAGAGAATGGTTTTCATCTGGGGCTCCTCGTTACTTGACCTGGAATCCATCGGTGGCGGCAACACCTTCCGCGGCGGCGGCGGGCGCGGGTGCGGCCGACCTGGTCGCGGGCGCTTCGCGGCGCGAGCCTTCGAGCCGGCCGAAAACCTGCACGTCTGCGCGGGAGGGCGCCGTGTAGTTGTCGGTCGGCAGGGCGTAGGCGGCCGGCAACGGCTTGGCCAGGCGCGGGGTGATCACGAAGACCAGCTCCGACTTGTCGCTCTGGAACTCGGTGCTGCGGAACAAGGCGCCCACGATGGGCAGCTCGCCGAGGATCGGGAACGCCTTGATGTTGGCCGTGGTGTTGTTCTTGATCAGGCCGCCGATCGCAAAGCTCTGGCCGTCCATCAGTTGCACCGTGGTCTTCGCGCTGCGTGACGTGAAGGAGGGCAGCACGGCCCGCCCGCCGACACCAGGCGCGGAGATGCCGATGCCATCGCGATTGAGTTCGGAGACCTCCGTGGCCACCTCGAGGTTGATGCGCCCGCCGTCGAGCACGGTCGGCACGAAAGCCACCGAGACGCCGAACTGCTTCTCCTCGAGCGTGACGGTGCGCCCGCCGCCCGTGTTTTCCTGCGACACCGGGATGAAGATCTTGCCGCCGGCCAGGAAGCTGCCCTTCTGCCCGCTGATGGCCATCACCGTGGGCTCGGCCAGGATCTTCACCATGCCGTCGTCCTTCTGCCCGTCCAGCGCGAGCGAGAATCCGCTTCCGGCTTTCAGGGCCTGCACCACGCCGTTGCTGCCGGTCAGGAAGTCGGCAAGCAGCCTGTAGGTCCAGTCGCCGTTGGTCTTCGACCCGCTCAACTGCGCGCCCAGCTTGTCGATCAGCGCCTTCGAGACCTCGGCCACCTTGACTTCGAGCATCACTTGCTGCGGCGCGCCGGTGGAGAGCATGTTGACGATGCGGGGGTTGGCGCCCGCCACGCTTGCGCCGGTGCCGCCGCCCGAGCCGCGCACGTACGCGTTGGCCAGGTCCATCAAGCGGATCACGGCCCCGGCATCGGTCACCGAGCCGGTCAGCACGATGGAATCGAAGGCCGAGGCCACGCGGACGTTCTTCTCTTCCGGCAGCAGCTGGCCGATCACGGTCTGCAGGGCGCCGGTGTCCATGTTCACCACCACGTCGAAGGCGGTGCATTGGCCCGCCTTGTCGAGCAGCACCACATTGGTGGAGCCGATGCTCTTGCCAAGCAGGTAGACCTCGGTGGGGCTGAGCAGCAGCACATCCAGTTCAGCCACGCCGGGGCGCATCTTGTCTTCGGACATGCCGCCGGTGCCGGCGTCGCGATCGTCCTTGCCTTGGCCCTTGCTTTCAGTCGGCCGCGCGGCGCGGGAGCCCTCGGGGTTGCCCAGCAGGATGCGGGTGATGGGGCTGGCAGGCCGGATGACCGTGGACTTGCCCACGCCAACCTGCACCACCGGACCGACTTCCACCCGGGCGCAGGGCGACGTGGCATGGCCCGGTGCGAGATCGCGCGCCGGTGCCGCGACGCGGGCCAGCGTGGGTGCGGCGGCGGACAGCTTGATCGCACCGGCCTGCGCCCACCCTGTTGCGGGTGCCAGCGAGACGCTCGCGGTCAGCGCCAGCACGATGCGCCGGAGCACATGGTGAGAGCCGGTGGATGAGGGGTGGAATGGGGTAGACATGGGATCTCCTTCGGTGTCGTGTTGTTCAGAAGCACTCGGTGGACTTCACCGTGCCGCGAATCACTACGACGCAATTGAGGCTCTGGGGCGGTGTGGGGGCCGCGGCTGCCACGACGACCCGCCGCGCCGGCGCTGCAGCGCGCTTGGCGGGCACCGCGACTGGTGCGGACGCGGCCGGTGCCGGGTGCTGCTCCCTGAGCATCGAGGTCTTGGTGGCACCTTCGGTGGCGCCGGGATTCGGGTCGACCTGGTTGCGCAGCACCAGCGACAGCGTGCCGACACTGCGTGCGAGGTCGAGGTTCTCGGCCTGCTCGGGCGTGACTTCGAGCGTGACGGCGTTGACCACCTTCGGCTTGGTCTCGTCGCGGCTGGCTTCCTGGGCAATGGCGAGCACGAGGATGCGTTCGAGCACGATCTTGCTGATCGACTTGTCCTGCTCGCCGCGCTTGCTGCCCTCGTTCTGCGTGTTGACCATGATGTCTACGTAGTTGCCGGGCAACGCGAAGCCGGCCACGCCGATCACGTCGTTCACGCGCACCGTCATCGCGCGCCGGCCCTCCGCCACCACGGCCGAGAGGCCGCCCTTGGTGCCGGCGGGTGCCAGCTTGCCTTCGAGGATGGGTTCGCCGCGCGTCAGCGAGGTCTTGACGACCCGGCCGTCGAGTGCGGCGAGATCGACGAATGCCCCGGGTGGCTCGTTGCCGGCGGGCCAGGTGACCATGCGCAGCATCTCCGGCACCAGCTTCGCGCCCATCTCCACGTCCACCGCGGCTACGGCGATCTTCCCGCCGACCTGGGCCTGGGCATTCATCCAGCGGGAGGCGAACAGAACGGCCGCGCCACCGGCCAGCAAGGCCACGAGCAGCATGAACAAACCTCGGGTGCTCTTCATGATGTCTTCTCCAGATTGGCCGCCGCAAGGCTTGCCGGTTGGGTTGCAAAGTAGTTGTGCCAGGCCCAATGCAGCATGTCGGAGGTGAGCTCCGGCTTGCGGCCGTGGTAGTTGGCGTAGTCGACGATCTGGCCAACCAGGTCGCGCGGGTAGCAGGCGAGCAGCGGGCGTGCGTGCTGCGCATGAAGGCCTTGCACCAGGTCGTCGAAGACCTCGTCGGCGCAGGGCACGTCCTGTTCCTCGCAGACGTCGTGCAGGATGCGGCGGTAGTCCTCCGTGGAGACCTCGCCGACGTAGATCTTGTAGCCGATGCGCCGCAGGAAGGCCTCGTCGGCCACGTCGGACGGCTGCAGGTTGGTCGAGAAGAACAGCATCGTGTCGAAGGGGATGCGGAACTTGCTCCCGTTGCGCAGCATCAGGTAGTCGTGCCGGTGTTCCATCGGCAGGATCCAGCGGTTGAGCAACTGGCGCGGCGTGACGAGCTGGCGGCCCAGGTCATCGACGAGGAAGATGCCGTTGTTGGCCTTGAAGTGCGGCGGCGCCTGGTAGTAGCCGGCACGCGCGTCGTACACCAGGTCGAGCATCTCGAGCGTCAACTCGCCGCCGGTCATCACCACCGGGCGTTCGCACAGCACCCAGCGGTCATCGCTCCGGTTGCGGCTGTCGATCGTCGACCGCGGGCCGTCGATGGCAGCCGGCGCGCAGCGGTGCACCAGCGGATCGAACACGCGGATGATTTCGCCGTCCACCTCGATCGCGTGCGGCACCGCGACATGGCCGGTGAGCAGGCGAGCCATCTGTTCGCAGAGGAAGGTCTTGCCCGCGCCCGGAGGGCCGTACAGCAGGATGGCGCGTTGCGAGTTCATGGCCGCGCCAAGCTGGTCGCGCACCTCGGGGCGCACCACCACCGAGGCCAGCGCACGCTCCAGATCGTGCCGGGTGACCCCCATCTCGCCGACGGCCTGCGCCTGCACGCGCGCCACGTAGGCCGCGATCGGCACCGGCGCGGGGCCGCTGTAGAGGTTGCGCGCCAGGGCGTCGGCCGCCCGCGTGCGGCCGGCCTGGGTCAACTGGTACATCACGTCGCCGTCGAGCGCGCCACGGCGGCGGATGTCCACGAGGGTTTCCTTGCGCAGGTGCGTGAACAGGCTTTCGATCAGCGCGGCGCTCAGCTTCAGGTGGGCCGAGAGCTCCTGCAGGTGGCTCAGCCCGTGCTGGTGCATCACCTTCAGCGCCAGCTCGGAGATCAGCAGCAGGTGCAAGCCGGTTTCCTCGACCGTGCGCGGCGCGGCGGGCAGGATGCCGGCCTCGCCCTGCGGGCCGGGTGGATGCGGCGTGTGCTCGAAGGCACCGGCCGCGGCAGGCGCCTCGCTCGGCGTCGGCAGGGTTATCACGCGCAAAGTCATGGTGTCGGCACTCCTGGATGAATCAACACGAGGGCGAGTTCGATGGCGGTGCCGCAGCCGATGGCCACGGCATAGGGCAGGCGGCCCGTGGTCTGCGCGGGGGCGGCCACGCCCAACCCCCCGCCTGTCTGGGCCTGCATGAAGAACACGATCACCATCGTGTGCAGGTTCGCCAGCACCTGGCGGATGACGCCGGTAGACAGCGCCGCGAACAGGGCGAGCAGGCCGCCGGCCAGCAGCGTCCACAGCGTGGCCCATGCCACGTGCTCCGGGCCCAGCCACACGCCGACCATGGCGAGCAGCTTGACGTCACCCGCACCCATCGTGCGGAGCGCGTACAAGGGAAGGAACAAGGCCAGCCCGGTGAGTCCGCCCAGCAGTGCGGCGCCAATGCCCGACGCGCCGAGCACGTTCATGGAAAGACCGCCGCCCAGTCGGGCCACGATCTGGAATGAAAGTCCCAGCGCGATCCCGGCCACCACGAGGGTGTTGGGGATGCGCCGGGTTCGGACGTCGCACACCACTGCGGTGAGCACTAGCGTGGTCAAGGCCAGCAGGGCCAGAGGAGCTTGGTAGTCCATGCGTGCCTCGGATGCTTTGCTTGATTCGCAGTGGTGCTGCAGCGTGCGAGCCGGAGTTACGCGAGCGCTGCAGTGAGCGCGGCCCCAATGCGAATGAAGACTTGATCGAGCTGTGTGCCGACCACCTGCACGGAGCCGATGATCACAATTGCGATCAGTGCGGCGATGAGGCCGTACTCAATCGCTGTGACGCCGTCGTCTTCACGACCGAAGTTCTTGATGAATTGAACGAGTTTCATGATGCTTCCTCTTCGTTGAAAAACAATGCCGTTGCCGGCTCCTCAAATCGGCCCGTCGCCAGGCCGAAATCCTTCGTCACCCTTGCAGCGCCTGAGAGACAGCGCCACTCCAGTACTCATACAGTCCCAGCAGCGACGTGCCTGTCGTTTGGAACGCGACGATGCAGGCCACGGCGATCAGTGCGGCGAGCAAGCCGTACTCGATGGCCGTTACGCCGTCCTCGTCACGCACCATCCGGGTTGCAAACCGGGCGACGCCTGTGTCGATGTTCAACATGTGTGACCTCGCTGCTGCTTGAGTCGGGTTGTGTTCCATGGATCTCACTTTAGGCAGACCTGCCGTGGTCCACATCGTCGGTTTTGCCTTGCGCCGTCGGGTGTTTGCTCCCATCACATCGGGACACTGCGCCTCCCTCGTTCAAGGGGGCCACGCCATCCAGCGCTTGATGCGCGGCAAAGATGCAGGCCACCAGCTGGACGGCCGGTGCCGTCTTGTGCAGGCAGGCATGGGCACCGAGGCGCAGGGCATGCGCGGCAACGTGGGGATCCGAGAGACTCGTCAACACCACGATCTCGCACGGCGCGAGCTGTTGCAGCGGGACGATCAGCGCGAGGCCATCGTCGCCGGCCAGGTTCACGTCGAGCACGACCACGTGGGGTTGATGGATGCGTGCAAGCGTCAGTGCCTCGAGGGGCGTGGCGGCCGCTCCGGTGCAGAACATCCGCGGCCACTCGGCGTTGACGAGGCTGGCGAGGCCATTGCGAATGCCGATGTGGTCATCGACGATGAGCACCCTGACCGGGCCTTCTGTAGGCATGGCAACCACCCGTGGCGTGAGGCCCACCCCGATGGCGAGCCGATGTAGAGAGACTAGGGCGGGTGAAGGTCTGTCACCAGGGCAGGTGCGCGTGACAGCACCAGGATCTTTGTCCTGGTGGGGGAGTGGGCCCCCCAGTCGGCTAGCTGTGAAGGTTCAATAGGTTGTTGCGGGTGTTCACCCGGAGAGGTTTTGAGAGACTGGCATTCGCCAAAACCCCAGTCCRACTCATAGCCCGGATCCCGGATGAACACCCATAAGAATGCCCGATTGACGTACCTTCGCCGCCTGGAGATGGTTCAAGACATGACTTTGCGTGGCTTGTGCCCGACAGATGCCGCA
>NZ_LMDI01000036.1 GCF_001425785.1 Rhizobacter sp. Root1221
CCGAGACGCCACTTCGTGTCCGCGCCCGGCAGCTGGAAGCACACCTGGGTGCCGCCACGGGCGGTGACGCCCACGCCGGCGCGCATGTAGCCGGAGAAGTCGATCGCAGGGGCTGCCATCGCGGCGCTGCCGATGCCGGCCAGCCCCAGGGCAATGATGAGTCGGGTCTTGTTCAAGGTGGTTCCTCGTCGTGTGTGTGTGAGGTTGTTTTGTGCGCCACTCGCTGGATGCTGTGGACCGCGTCCTCACGATCACGCCACCACAATTCATCCAACCGACGAATTATTAATAACGCGTTAACCTTGATAACTTATCGTTAATGCCTAGGGGCAATTTCCAACGGGGCAGGAAGACCTGAAGTGGCGGAACGCCGCGCCTGTGATAAATGCAGGCCATGGTTTCGCTCGCTGCGGCCTGGCGGCCCAGCGGGCTGGCAAAGGCGTCCGCGGTGATGGCGCCCCGGGCTCGGGCCGGGCTGGCCGACAGGCATCCCATCTGTCGCGCCCACGTCCATGCCTCTTGACATGCCGCCGCGCCGCATCACGGGCGGCCGGCAAAATCGAACGGGGGTTCAGCCGGGCGCGCTGTGGATGCGGCCGAGCAGCACCTGGATGCCGGACCGCAGCAATTCCTTCACGGCCGGGTCCGACATGGCCGCCTCGTCGATCACGACGGTGAAGGTGACATAGGCGTCGTCGAGCCCGAGGCCGCCAGCGGTTTCCTGCACGCGCCCCCCGTCCTGCTCGGACACGACGGGCGGCTCGAGGTAGGCCACGCCACCGTTGCCCTCGACGGCGAACGTCTTCAAGCCCTTCTTGCCCGCCAGGTGTTCGATGAACTCGCGGCCCACCTTCGGGCGTTCCTTCACGTAGTCCTTCAGCGAGTGGTACGTGAAGCGCACCAGGAACTGCTCGGGGTTCGCAGGCGTGAGCACGAGCGTCTGGCCTTCGTCCTCGTATGCCTGGCGGTAGCCGTTGGGCACGTTCATGCGCCAGCCGGCGGATTCCTTGTCGGCCGCCTGGGCCTGGGGCATCCACGCCGTGCAGGCCAGCACCAGGGACATCATGCGCCGCACCCGCAGGAACCGGCTCAACCATCGATCCATCATCTTCGCCAATCCGCAGTTCATCCAGCCGCGATTGTGGCCCGGCCGCGTCAAGCCCTTGTTTCCGCGAAGGCGAGCCGCACGCCGAGGCCGATCAGCACGGCGCCCAACGACCGGGTGAGCCACGCCGCCACCCGGCGGTTGCTCGCCAGGGCCCGGGCGGCACGTGCCGCGAGCAGGGCGATGGCCACTTCGACGACCACGCTCACGGCGACGAGCAACAGCCCGAGGCCCAGGATCTGCCACGCGGGATCCCCGTGGCCCGGCCGCACGAACTGCGGCAGGAACGCGATGAAAAAGAGCGCCACCTTCGGGTTCAGCACGTCGATGAGCACCCCCTCGCGCCACGCCTGCCACGCGGTGGCGGGCGGCCGTGCCTCCGGGGCGGCCGGGTCACCCGACGCCGACGCCAATGCGCGCCAGCCGAGGTACACCAGGTACACCGCCCCCACGTACTTCAGCACGGTGAACGCCAGGGCCGAGGCCGCCAGCAGCGCCGACAGCCCGAGCGCCGCAGCCAGCGCATGGACCAGCGCGCCGGAACACACCCCGACCGCCGACGCCACGCCCACCCGCGGGCCCTGGTTCAGCGAACGCGACACGATGTACATCATGTCGGGACCGGGCGACACGTTGAGCGCCACCACCGCGCCGACGAACATCAGCCAGAACGACAGGTCGTGCATGGGCGCCCCCCAGGTCACGTGGCCGCGCGGCGCGCGAACGCGAGCGAGGCCGCCAGCGCCAGCAGCGCACCGCCGAACACGCGGTCGAGTGCACGCAGGCCGCCCCCGCCCAGCAAGCGCATCACCTTCGCGCCCGCGAACGCATAGCCGAGCATCACCACGACGTCGAGCACCACGAACACCGTACCCAGCGCGAGATACTGCGGCGCCTGCGCCAGGGACGGGTCGATGAACTGCGGGAAAAAGGCGGAGACGAACAGGTAGCCCTTCGGGTTCGTGACGGCCACGAGGAAGCTGCGGGCGAACAACTGGCGCGGCCGCGCCTCGCCCGCGTCGGCCGGCGCCTCGGGCAACTGCAGCGTGCGGTGCGAACGCAGCAGGCGCCAGCCCAGCCACGCCAGGTAGGCCGCGCCCACCCACTTGACCACCGAGAACCAGAACTCGGATGCGGCCAGCAAGGCCCCGAGACCCAGCGCGGATGCGGTGACCAGCACCACGTCGGACACCACGGCACCCGCCATGCCGGCAAGCGCGAGCCGCACGCCGTGCCGCGACCCGTTGCTCAGCGCCAGCAGCACCGTGGGGCCGGGCATCGCGATGGCGACGAAGGCGACGACGGCAAAGAGCAGCAGGGTCTGGACCATGGCAACACCTCGATTTTCAGGCGCCGATGCCCTTGGCCATCAGCGATGCACACACGAGGATGGCGAACAGCGCCATCAGCTCGATCTTCAGCAGCCGGGCGATCCACGCGTGTTGCGCCTCGGTCACCACGGGCGCGCGGCCGGCATTCAGGTCGTTCGACCAGCGGATGAATGCGACGGTGGGATAGATGGACAACAGGCCCACCAGCACGAACAGCGTCAGCTTCAGGTGGAAGAACGGGTTCGACAGGTAGTAGTCGAGGCCCTTCTCGAACCGCCAGGCCCGGATGCCCCCCGCCACGAGCAGCACCGTGGCGCTCAGCCCGTAGAGGCGGTCGAGCCGCTGCAGCTGGCGGGCCTGGGCCACCGTGGGCGCGCGGCTGAACACCAGCCATTCGCCCACCAGCGTGCCGAACACGCCGAACACGGCGGCGAAATGCAGGAAGGCGATGCCCGCGCTGGCGATCATGCCGCGCTCACCGTGCCGAGGCCATGCGGCGCGGCGCGAAAGGCCAGCAGCGTCTCGGCCTGGGCCGTGAACGCCACCAGCGCCGGGTAGTCGGCGGCAGGCACCACCTGCGGCACCATGGCCTGGATGAAGGTCCACGCAACGGCGGTGCTGATGCCGGCCTGGTCGATCGTGCCGGCCCCCGTCGCCAGCGGATGCCGGCGCAGCGCCGCATCCAGGCCAGCGCAGCCGTCGAGCAACTGACCGGTGATCCGGGCGAGCCAGGGGTCGTGCCGCTTCTCGGCAGGGCGCAACTCGTGCTCGTAGACGATCTGGATGCTCTTCTCGCACACCGCCAGCGCGAGGCCCACGGCATGCAGCGCGTGCTGGCGTTGCGGCAGCGTGGGCGGCAGCAGCGGGCGGGCCCCGGCGGCCAGCACCTGTGCGTAGTCGAGGATCAGCGTGGAGTCCATCAGCACCTCGCCGTCGTCGCAGACGAGCGTGGGGGCCTTCACCACCGGGTTGATGGCGCGGAACTGGTCGAACGTGCGGAACACCGACACCGCGTGGTGTTCGAACGGCAACCCCAGCAGCTGGAGCGACACGGCCACACGCCGGACGTACGGCGAATCGAGCATTCCGATCAGTTGCACAGACACCTCCGCTTGGACGAACGGCGAGTCTATGCGAACGCCCGGACCCGTGGGAACGTGTGGGCAGGCGCCGTCAAGGCGCGTCCGGTGGCGCGAGCGCTGCCCCCTTGTCCGCGAGCAGCGCGCGCAGCACCGACCGGTGGCAGCGGTTTTCGTGTTCGCAATAGCAGCCCACGGAGAAGTTGGCGCCCTGCGAGAGGGCCGCGAGCAGGTCGAGCGTGCGGTCGTTTTCGGGGGTGGCCATCTCCGCGCGGTACTTGCGCACGAAAGCGGCCCAGGCGGCGTCGGCGTCGGCGCCCTGCCCCAGCTTCATGGTGTCCACCGTGGGTGCGAGGTTCGGGTACCAGACGTCGTACCAGTCTTCCTCCGCGAACTTCACCTTCGGCACCCCGCGCGGCGGCCGCCGCACCGTGCCGATGCGTGTGCCTTCGTTGGCAGCCCGCGGGCTGCCCAGTTTCACGACTCGCACCACCAAGGAGGTCTCCCCATGTCGAACGAACAGGCCCCGAGGCTACCGCGGCCGGCGCGGCTGTAAACCCCCAGAAGGCTGGGGCCCGCCGCTCTGCCGCCCAGCCTCCTGGTTGTTTTTCCGGCCCCGGTCGCCGATACTGTATACCCATACAGCAACCACCCGGCATTGCCGTGACCGCCCCTGCCCCGCGCCGCCTCATCGCCCACCTCGACATGGACGCCTTCTACGCCTCCGTCGAGTTGCTGAGGTATCCCGACCTGCGAGGCCAGCCGGTGGTGATCGGTGGCGGCCGCGCCCAAACCCCGCAGGCCGGCCCCGACGGCACCCGCCGCTACGCCCGCCTGCGCGACTACACCGGCCGGGGCGTCGTCACCACCTCCACCTACGAGGCGCGGGCCCTCGGCGTGCACTCCGCCATGGGCATGATGAAAGCCGCGGCGCTGGCCCCCGACGCCATCCTGCTCCCGGTCGACTTCGACGAATACCGCAAGTACTCGCGTCTCTTCAAGGCTGCCGTGCGCGACGTGGCCCCGCTCGTCGAGGACCGTGGCATCGACGAGATCTACATCGACCTCACCGACATCCCCGGCGCCCTCCACGACGACGGGCGCGCCGCCGGCGAGGCGCTGCGCCAGGCGGTGTTCGCCGCCACCGGCCTCACCTGCTCGGTGGGCATCACGCCGAACAAGCTGCTGTCGAAGATCGCGTCCGAACTCGACAAACCCGATGGCCTCACGCTGCTCGATGAAGCCGACGTGCCCACCCGCATCTGGCCGCTGGCGGCGAAGAAGGTCAACGGCATCGGCCCGAAAGCCACCGAAAAGCTCGCGGCACTCGGCATCGTGACCATCGGCGACGTGGCCGCGGCCGACCCGGCCTTCCTCGTTGCGCAATTCGGCAAGAGCTACGGCGCGTGGCTGCACGCCGCGTCCCACGGCCGCGACGACCGGCCCGTGGTGCTCTACAGCGAACCCAAGTCCATCAGCCGGGAAACCACGTTCGAGCGCGACCTGCACGCGGTGCGCGACCGCCCGCAACTCACGGCGCTGTTCACGCAGCTGTGCGTGCAACTCGCCGCCGACCTGGAACGCAAGGGTTACGCGGCGAAGACCATCGGCCTGAAGCTTCGCTTCGACGATTTCCGCATCGTCACCCGCGACGTGACACTGCCCGCCCACACCTTCGACGCCCGCACCATCCGGCGGGCCGCCGGCGAATGCCTCAAGCGCGTGGCCCTGGACCGCCGCATGCGCCTGCTGGGGGTTCGCGCCGGCAACCTCGCGAGCCTCGGCGAACTGGTCAACCCCGCGGCCGCGCCGGCCGCGTGGGCCGCTCGCGAGCCGGAGCCCGTCTACCTGTCACCCATGCCGTTGTTCGACCGCACGTTCGATTGCACGCCCGACTGACCGCGCGCCGCCGGCAACGCGACCTCCCGCTGGCGTAGAGTGCAGTCCTCACCGCCCGAAGGACCGCTTCCCATGCCCGTCATCACGAACATCGAAGACCTGCGCCTGCTCGCGAAAAAGCGGGTGCCGCGCATGTTCTACGACTACGCCGATTCGGGCTCGTGGACCGAAAGCACCTACCGCGCGAACGAGGCCGACTTCCAGGCCATCAAGCTGCGCCAGCGCGTGGCGGTGAACATGGCAAACCGCTCCATCCGCAGCACGATGGTGGGCGAGGACGTGGCCATGCCGGTGGCGCTCGCACCCACCGGCCTCACCGGCATGCAACACGCCGACGGCGAAATCCTCGCGGCCCGCGCGGCGGAAGCGTTCGGTGTGCCGTTCACGCTGTCGACGATGAGCATCTGCTCCATCGAGGACGTGGCGGCGCGCACCACCAAGCCGTTCTGGCTGCAGCTCTACGTGATGCGCGACCGCGGTTTCATCGAACGCCTGATCGACCGCGCCAAGGCCGCCCGCTGCAGCGCGCTGATGCTCACGCTCGACCTGCAGATCCTCGGACAACGGCACAAGGACCTGAAAAACGGCCTGTCCGCGCCGCCCAAACCCACGCTCGCGAACCTCGTCAACCTCGCCACCAAACCGCGCTGGTGCTGGAACATGCTGAAGACCCCGCGGCGCAGCTTCGGCAACATCGTGGGCCATGCCACCGGCGTGGGCGACCTCTCGTCGCTCAGCTCATGGACCGCCGAGCAGTTCGACCCGGCACTGAGCTGGGCCGATGTGGAATGGATCAAGAAGCGCTGGGGCGGCAAGCTGATCCTCAAGGGAATCCTCGACGAAGAGGATGCGCGCCTCGCGGCCAACAGCGGTGCCGACGCGCTGATCGTGTCGAACCACGGCGGCCGCCAGCTCGACGGGGCCATGTCGTCCATCGCCGCGTTGCCCGGTATCGCCGAGGCCGTGGGCCAGGACATCGAGGTGTGGATGGACGGCGGCATCCGCTCGGGCCAGGACGTGCTGAAGGCGGTAGCCCTTGGCGCCAAGGGCACGCTGATCGGCCGCCCGTTCCTCTATGGCCTGGGCGCCATGGGCGAAGCGGGTGTCACCCGCTGTCTCGAACTCATCGCCCGAGAACTCGACCTGACCATGGCCTTCTGCGGCCACACCGACATCCGCCACGTGGGGCGCGACATCCTGCTGCGTCCGCGCTGACACGCCGGGCCGCCCCAAGTTCCTAGACCCCCACGGGGGCGGGTTGGGCGCAGCCTCTCACCGCGTCACGCCGGCCAAGGTGCTCACGTGGTCCGCCAGAGCCGCGATGGCGTGCCGCACTTTCGCCGGCTGGTTCTCGCGCTGCGGCGTGACGGCCCACACCGGGATGCGCGGCTGCTGCCACTCGGGCAACACCTGCACCAGGCGCCCTGCCCGGACGTCGTCGAACACGTCGGGCAAGGTCACCATCGCCAGGCCCAGGCCCGCGAGGCACATCTGCTGCAGGGTGAGCTGGTTGTTGCTGGTGATGCGCGGCTCCACGCGCAGCGTCTCCGGCTCGCCACCCGGGCCCGTGAGCGTGAACTGCAGCCCACCAGTACCGCGCGGGCCGGCCAGCCACTGGTGCCCCAGCAGGTCCACCGGCCGCTGCGGCACCCCGTGGCGGCGCAGGTGCTCGGGGGACGCGCAGATCACCCAGTCGAACTCGCACAGGCGCCGTGCGGCCCAGGTGGAATCGGCCAGCCGGCCCGCACGGATGGCGAGGTCGATGCGGGCGTCGATCAGGTCGATCATCGCGTCATCCACCACCAGGTGCAGCGTGAGCGCCGGGTGGCCGGCCAGCAACGGCGCCAGGCCGGGCGCCACATGCCGCGCGAAACCCACGGGCGCGGACATCCGCAGCTCACCCGACGGTGCATCGTGCGCGAGCGACAGCTGCTGGCGGGCAGACGAGGCGGCCGCCACCATGGCTTGGCAGTGTTCGGCGAACCGGGCGCCGGCGTCGGTGGCGCTCAGCTTGCGCGTGGACCGGTGCAGCAGCGTCACGCCACTCTGCTCCTCGAGCGCACGCACCTGCTGGCTGACCGCCGAGGTGCTGAGGCCCAGCAGCCGGCCTGCCGCACTCATCGAACCCTGTTCCACGACGGCCGCGAACACCGCCATCCGCTTGAAATCGTCCACTGTGAAGTCCACCTAAAGAAACTTGTTCGATTTGAACGACTTACGGGCTGATTGTGAAGCACGTATCGTCACACCATCAACTTTCCAACCAGGAGAAAACTTCATGAAGATCGCGCTCATCGGTGGCACCGGATTTGTCGGCACGGCGGTGCTGGAAGAGCTGCTGCAGCGGGGCCACCAGGTCACCGCGCTGGCCCGCGACCCCGCCAAGTACACCGCCCGCGAGGGATTGAAGGCCGTGACGGCCGACGTGCTCGACGCCGCCCAGGTGGCCGACGCCGTGCGGGGCCAGGACGCCGTGATCAGCGCCTACAACCCGGGCTGGACGGAGCCGGACATCTACAACGTGTTCCTGAAGGGCACGCGTGCCATCGTCGACGGCGTCAAGCGCGCCGGCACGAAGCGCCTGCTGGTGGTGGGTGGTGCCGGCAGCTTGTTCGTGGCCCCGGGCGTGCAGGGTGTGGACACACCGGCGTTCCCGGCCGAGTGGAAACAGGGCGCGCTGGCCGCACGCGACGCGCTGAACGAGATCCGCAACGAGACCACGCTCGACTGGACCTTCCTCTCGCCGGCCGCCATCCTGGAACCTGGCCCGCGCACCGGCACGTTCCGCCTCGGCGCCGACCAGTTGCTGATGAACGGCGATGCCCCGGCGAAGATCTCGGTGGCCGACCTGGCCGTCGCGATCGTCGATGAAATCGAGACGCCGAAGCACGTCCAAAAGCGCTTCACCGCGGCATATTGACCGGCCCCCCGGGCGGCGCTTCGCGCCGCCCCCACGGGGCACATGCGCCAGCTACGCATCGACAAGTTCGCTTGCGCCGAAGCGGCTCGCGCGGCTTGGCTCTCGTGTGCACACGGTACACGATCGATTCGGAACGCCTCGATCGTTCAGCGAATTGCTAACTCACCACACCGGCTGGCTCCAGGAGCGCCGCCAAATGCGGGCCCACGCGCCCGAGTTCATCGTGATTGATGAACCACACATTCATGTTGCGGTACATCGAGTGCCTGTCCGACTGGCCCTCCGGCACATCTTCGTCGCCACCAATCGTCACGTGCTTTTCCAGCATGCCGCCGGCCCTCATGCCCGCACAATGGTTGATGCGGTTAATCGCAACCAGCGCTGACCGGCTCTCTGCGAAAAGCACGTGTGTACGCTGCCGGTAGGCATCCAATTGCAACGCCAGGTGCAAGATGGCCGTCAAGCCGCGTTGGTTCTCGCCATCCGCGTGATGATTCTTGACAGCCCACGCCTTCTCCGCAAGCCTGAGCGTCCTGCCGTTGCGCATGGCGATGTTCTTGCGTTCGGAAGCGCACATCCCGTGGAGGCGCCCCGTGTCTTCCGAGCGCAAGGCCACGACGGTGTACTTTTCGGGGTCTCGCAACAGCACCGCGATTTCATCGCGGAAGGCGGATGGTTCTTCCTGCAGTGACGAAGAAATCATGGTGGCCAGATCTTGGTGGTCTGCGTCCAGCCGTTCTCCCTTCAGACGTTCCACACGAAAGCCTGCGGCCTTCACCTTCACCATGAGATCACGATCGCTTCCGCGCTTGGGTGCGTTGCGAACATCAAAGAGCATTTGCTGCTGTTGCAACACGACACTCGAATTGCTGAATCGAGTGGTCAGATTTCGTGCATAGGTGACCAGGCTGTAGCCGGCAAAATCGCTGCCCACCACGATGATCGATTCCAACCGATAGCAGAGCGACGCCGCGAGCGTGGCCGCGGAGAGCAGGAGGTTCTGGTTCGTGAGCGCCCTGACGACGATGCGCGTCGCACCATGGTGATCGGCAAAGTCATTGGCATGCGACAGCAGTTGGTGCAGCGTGACAGGATCGTCCACATACTCGGTTGAAAACTGGCGGACCCTTTCGTTGTCTCCGTCATAGTGAAGTGCAGTTTTTCCGATGCAACTCAACAGCATGGTCCGCCGCTCACTTCTTGTAGCTGAAGGTCGACTCGATGCGATCGAGGAAGTACTGGCCTGCAGTTGTCGGCCTGTAGCGCGCCGGGTTGCCTTCCGACACGCAAGTGGGCAAGACACTCAAGTCGGCATCGAAGTTGGGGTCAACGAAAAACGGCAGCGAATAGCGGTCGGCGCCTGAAGCATTGATCACGCGATGCGGGGTCGCTACCACTCGGTCATTTGACCAGCGCGCCAGCATGTCGCCGATGTTGATCAGAAGCGTGTTCTCGATCATCGGTGCCGAAATCCAGCGTCCTCGCCTGTTCTGAACCTGTAGTCCGCCCACTTCGTCCTGCGCCAGTATCGTGAGGCACCCGAAGTCGGTGTGCTCACCACACCCGACCTGGGAATAGTCGACCTTGCCGGATTGGGGCGGATAGTGCAGTGGCCGCAGCGTCGGCAGCGGCTTGTCGAACTTGGCGTCGAAGAAGGTGTCCGGCAGGCTGAGTGCAACGGCCATGGCCCGCATCAAGTGCAGCCCGAGATTCATGCATGCGTCAAAGTACTCGACCATGACATCCCGGAACCCGGGAAGCTGCTTGGGCCACTGATTGCCGCCCCTGAGCGGCAGGCCGAAGTCGGGGTCACTTGGCGAGAGCTCGCGCCCGATATGAAAACCTTCCTTGTAGTCACCTTCGCGGTAAACGGCCGGGTCGAAGTTCTCGCGCCCGATCTCGAAGTACCCTCTGTGGTTCTTCGAGTTCGTGATGTGAATCTGCGTCTTTCCGTCAATTGGCAGCGCGAAGAAACGCTGCATTTCTTGAAAGGCGCGGTCGATGAGGGTCGAAGGGATGCCGTGGTTGGCAATGTAGAAGAAGCCGATCTCGGCTGATGCAGCGCCAATTTGTTGCGCAATTTGCCCGCGCTCCTTGATGCTGCCATTCAAGAAGCGCCCGAAATCGATGACGTCGATCTCATCTGCCACCGATCCATCAGCGCGCAACCGGCTGTCGATCCACGAATCACGAGATGCCTGCACTTTTCAGCTCTCCTCTTAGAAGTTGAACGCGTACCGAGGTGCGTTGGGAACGTCCGACGAAACCGCGAACCTCTCGAAGTTCACGGACGTCCGGTGGTAGGTGGCCACATCCTGCGCGGTGGTGCACCAGACACCGGTGCTGTTCTCGCCGTCGGACTTGAGGATGCGTCGAAGGAGGTTGTCCAACATGGCCATTCGAGTGGCGGTTCCGCATACCCAAGGGTGCAAGGTGATCATCGCCAGACCACCGCTCGACAAGGTGGCCTGCCATTCGTCGAACCAGTGGTCCATGACATTCCTGGCGGGCCATGGCGGGCTCATGTCGCTTCCGTCGCCGATGAAGAGCATCGAAACCGCATCGTCGGTAGACCAGCTGACAGGTATTTCCGAGAGGCCCTCGAATGTGTAAGGGTGGTCGTAGCCCATCATCGAGCTGTCGTATTCGATGCCGTGCGCCATCAGGAGCCCTGGCATTTCCTCGGTGTATTGCCAACACGGTGAGCGATATCCCCGCGGCACCCGACCGGTTTGCTCCTTGAACACCCGGGTCGTTCGATCGAGAACCATCGCGTTCTCGTTCGGGCTCAGTTCGGCGACCGGTTCGTGAAAGTATCCATGCAGCCCGATCTCGTGGCCGTGAGACAGCAATGTCGGCAGCAGGCCCGGGTTCGATGCGGCGACCGCACCGGGTACGAAAAAGCTTGCTCGTACCTGGTGGTGCGCGAGGAGCTCGAGGATGCGCGGCATGCCCACTCGAAGGCCGAAGCGGCGCATTTCAAGTTCAGCGACGTTGCGAACATTGTTGTTCCGCGTGCGCCACAGCATGGGCGTCTCTTCATCCACGTCGATCGATATGACAAGCGCGCAGCGCTTCTTGTCCGGCCAGACATACGGCATGGGCGAGGCATGGCGCGGCTGCGCCATGCCCTCAAAGGTGGAAGGCATGGGTTTGAGCGATAAGAGAGGAAGAGGAGGACTGCGAAGGCGGCAGTACGGCGTTGGCGTGTGAGCGACTTACCAGCGCACCAGCACGAACTCGAAGTTGAATCCCGGGCCGTAGTTCACTGCCAGGCCATGGGTGCCCGGTGCCGGCCGCTGCTTATTCATGATGGTTTGCAGCAGCACCAGGAGGTTTGCGCTGGAGACGTTGCCGCAGCTTTGCAGGGTGCTGTGCATCAGGTCCGCAGTGGCTGCGGGCAGGTCCAATGCCTCGACCATCTTCGCGACCGTTTTCGGCCCGCCGGGGTGACATATCCAGGAACCAATATCGCTGAGCCGCAGGCGATGCGATGCCAGAAACGCTTCCGCTTCCCTTCGCACATGGGCCCCAATGAAGTCGGATATGTCGTGTGCCATGGTCGGGTGGTCTCCCTCGGAGAGGGAATCCACGCGTACCAGGGTATGGGTGTTCCTGAGCAGTACGGAGCGCGAAGCCAGGATGGATGGGCCGAGCATCTGCTCGTTTCTTGCGAGAGGATGGTTCGGGCCGACCAATACCGCTGCCGCGCCTGCATCTCCAAAGAGGCCTATATTGCTCTGCGCATTGATGCTGCAATCTTCCCAGCGCAAAAATAAACTGATGAGTTCAATTGCGCAAAAAACCACCACGCCACCCGGATACGCACGAAGATAATCGGCTGCACGAGAGATTCCCATCAGTCCGCCTGCGCATCCCAAACCAAGCAGCGGTGTGCGAATGACGTCGCTGCGCATCTCGAGGTCACTGATGATGCGGACATCTACCGTGGGGCAACTGATCACCGAAGACGAGGCCAGAATGACGTGGTCGACTTCGGTCGGTGCCAGGCCTGTTGCATCGAGGGCTCGAGCGACAACATTCCTGCCCAAGTCAGTCGCTATCGATGTCAGAGCTGAATGTTTGCTCTGCGCGTCGCGAAGTAAACGATAAGCATCCAGCGCAAGCGCAAAATGACGACCCTCGACGGCAACGCCTCGATGCAATTTTTCCAGGCGCGCCAACTCGGAAGGGGTCGAAAAGGGTTGATGCCTTTGCTTGACATATTCAATGAGTTCCCGCTTTGCGATGTGGCACCCGGGAAAAGCGGACTCTACGGAGGCAATACGAATTGTCATTTCTTCGCGTGATGACGCGGGGAGCGAATCTGATCAGAAGATTCTCTTTCATCAGAAATTAAGTGGAAACCCCTAACATCAAATGGCGCATGAACCACAGCGCCAGGCGTCGCCAATGGGCTTGGCCCGGCTCACGCAATATCGGCTCGGGCTGGCCGGTCATCGCCGAGCCGCTGGAGTTCTACACCTGCACACTCGACCACCGCAGCATGCCGCTCAAGGTGCGGCGCTTCACGCCAGCCTCAAGGAAACCGGGCCGCCCCGAGTTTCCTTGGACACCCCCACGGGGGGCCCTCAGAGCTGACGCGCCTCGAAGGTGTTGCACTGCTGCACGCTGCCTGTGCTCAAGCCCCGCTTGAACCACGTGACGCGCTGGGTGCTGGTGCCGTGGGTGAAGGTTTCGGGCTGCACGGTGCCCTGCGACTTGCGCTGCAGCGTGTCGTCGCCGATCTGGGACGCCGCGTTGAGCGCCTCCTCGACGTCACCTTCCTCGAGGATCTGGCGGGCGGCCTCCGCGTGGTGGGCCCACACGCCGGCGAAACAGTCGGCCTGCAGTTCGAGGCGCACGCTGAGCGCGTTCTGCTGCGCGGCACTGACCCGGCCGCGCGCGCTGTCCACCTTGTTCGTGATGCCCATCAGGTTCTGCACGTGGTGCCCCACCTCGTGGGCGATCACGTAGGCCTGGGCGAAGTCGCCCGGCGCGCCGAGCCGGTTGCGCATGGTCTCGTAGAAGCTCAGGTCGATGTAGACCTTCTGGTCTCCTGGGCAGTAGAACGGCCCCATGGCCGCCTCACCTCGGCCGCAGGCCGTGGGTTCCGCCCCGCGGAAGAGGCGCAGCTTCGGCTCGCGGTAGGTGCCGCCCAGCGCCTTGAATTGCTCGCGCCACACGTCCTCGGTGTCGGCCAGCACGGTGGAGACGAACCGGGCCATCTGGTCGTCGGCCGGCGGCTTGGTGGCCGGGGCCTGCTGCACCGCGCCCGGCTGCCCGCCGCCGCTCAGGAGGCCCAGCACCGTGAGCGGGTTGATGCCGAAGATCCAGCCGGCCACGAGCGCGACGGCGATGGTGCCGAGCCCGATGCCCCGCCCGCCGCCAAACGGCAAGCCGCCTCCGCGGCCTCCGCCCGCACGGGCGTCCTCGACGTTGTCGCTCTCGCGATTGCCTTCCCACTTCATGTCTGCTCCTCGGCGGGCGACCGCGTCAGGTGAACGGCCGGCTCATGCCGCCCATCTTCTTGTAGTCCTTTTCGACGGATTCGTCACGCGCGGCGTCACGGCACACCCCCAGGGCCGCCCGTGGTGCGATCGATGAACTGCGCGAGCTCCGAGGACCAGTCGGCCGACTGGGGCTCGATCTCCGACAGCGCCTCGACGGCGATGCCGGCATCGTTCAGCATCTTCGTGGCGGCCGCGTTGACCCGCACCTGATGCGACTTCTTCTCGAGGTAGATCACCTTGCGGATGCCGACCTGGATGATGGACTGCACGCACTTCGGGCACGGGAACTGGGTGGCGTAGATGGTGAAGCCGGTGAGCGGCAGCACCACGCAGTTCAGGATGGCGTTCATTTCCGCGTGCACGATGTAGCTGTGCCGCGACTGGTACGGGTCGCTGTCGTCGTCCATCCAGTAGGTGTGGTCCTCGTCCGTGCACCCCCGAGGCAGGCCGTTGTAGCCCACCCCGGCAATCTTGTTATCGGGGCTCACCACGCACGCGCCATTGCGCTTGCGGGAATCCTTCGATCTGGCGGACGCCAGCAGCGCGACACCCATGAACATCGAGTGCCAGCGGATCAACGAACTGTTTTCCATGCGCGTTCCGGGTTTCCTGGGGGTGACGGCGCTTCGTCCCGGCTCGCCGCGCGGCGAGCGTCCGGCGCATCACGGCCGGATTATCCCCGACGGCCGCACCACGGAGACAGCGGGCCGCCGGCAGGCCCTGGCGCACCGAAGGCCACGCACGGGCCTCCGGGCTGCCGGTCACTGCGCCTTGAAGGTGCCCGTGACAAACACGAAACACCCGGGCAATGGTTGGTCGCCGATCGGCGTGACGTCCTCGATGGCCAGACCTCCGGCCTCGAGCACCGGGATCACCTGGTCGAGCCGGGGCGCGGCCAGCGGCCGGACCGACCCATAGCCCGCCGCCGTGGGGTAGTCGAACTCGTCGCGCATGCGCTGCCACACCTTTTCATGGCCGTACTTCTGCTCCAGGTCCTGCTTCGCCCACGCCATCAGCCGGTCCAGTTCGACCTGGTCCACCACCCCGTCGGGCTGGGTGGCCCCCAGGATGGCGGAACAACGCAACGACGTGACCGTGGTGATGAACTCCTGGGCCCGGCGGGTTTCATCCGCGCCGCTTGCGCGGGCTTCAAACTCCTCCAGCAGGCGCTTGTAGTTGGGCGGAAACGGGTACTCGACGGGCGGCACGTGGAAGTGGCGCATCGACAGGATCCCGCCCGGCACCAGGTACTTGCGCACCACGGCCAGCGTGGCGAGCCAATCCGACGGGAACGACAGGAAGATGAACGATCCGTGCCCCAGGATGACGTCGAAGGCCTGATCGCAGGACCGCTGGTACACGCGCCAGTCACCGTTGATCGATTCGAACGCCCCCTCCACGAGCTCCTTGTAGGCAGCGAGGCCCACTGCCCGCAGTTCCATCACCACGACTCGCGCGGCGCCCAGTTGCAGCGCCATGTCGACCAGCTCCGGTGTCATCCCGAGGATGAGCACGCGGGGCTTGGCGAACCGCTTCTTGATCTGCGCCGTCATGTAGGCCAGGTCCGGCGCGCCGGGCCGGATCGGCTCCGTCGTCAGTTCCCAGGAATCCAGTGTGCGCTCGACAGAATCCATCTTTTTCTCCTTCACCTCGTTGTTGAACACCAAGAAACCACAGGCTCGCTCACGCGCCGGGCTGCAACGACCGCGCGGCCTCGTGAACGTCCGCAATGCCACTCTCCAACCGGTCGATGTGCGTCCGGAAGGACAAGAGGCACATCCGCAGCGCGTAGGTCTTCCGGACCACGCTCCCCATCAGGAAGATGTGGCCCCGCCGATTGATCTCCGCCAGCAGCCGCTCGTTGAGGCGTTGCAGTTCGGCCGGTGAACAGCCTGGGCGCACCAGGCGGAACGCCAGCACCGACAACGCCGGCTTGGCCACCAGCTCGATCCCGGGGATGCGCTGCAACGCCTCGGCCGCATGGGCAGCAAGCGCGAGCTTTTCCTCGAGGTTCGCCCGGAACGGCGCGATGCCGTGCAGCTTCAGTGGCAACCAGATGCGCAGCCCTCGCCACGCCCGGGTCTGCTCCATCGCGTGCGAGCAGAAATCGATGCAATCGGGGTCGTCCTGGAGGGGCCCGTAGAAGTCGGCGTCCACGGCATGGGCTTGTTTCAGGCCGCGCCCGTCACGGACGAGCAAGGCCCCCGTGCCATAGGGCAGGAAAAACGACTTGTGCGGATCGAGCGTGATGGAGTCACATTGGTCGAGCCCCGCCAGCAGCGCGCGCCCCTGCCCCGTCAGCACGAAAAACCCCCCATAGGCCGCATCGAGATGGCACCACAGGCGCTCGCGGCGCGCCAAGGCGCAGATGCCCGCCACGTCGTCGACGGCGCCGGTGTTGAACGTGCCGCCGGTGGCCACGACCAGGAACGGCAGGAACCCCGCAGCCCGGTCTTCGCGCACGAGCCGATCGAGGGCGTCGACATCCATCCGACCGTCCTCGCCCGTCGGGACTTCGCGGAATGCTTCGTTCGGCAATCCGCAGACCATCGCGGCCTTGCGAAGCGAAAAGTGCGACTGGTCCGACGCGTAGAACCTCGCCAGCCGCAGGTCCTGCCCGTGGAGCAGGCGCTGGCGGGCCGTGAACAGGGCCGTCAGGTTGGACATCGAACCGCCGCTCGTCAGGACCCCGCGTGACGTGGCGGGATACCCCACCATGTCAGCGAACCAGCGGATCACGTTGGACTCCAGCTGCACGGCTTCGGGTGCGGCGGCCCACCGCCCGACGAAGCGGTTCACGGTCCCCGCGATGAGGTCAGCCACCGCTGCCTGCGGAATGCCGCCGCCGCCGAAATAGCCGAGAAACCCCGGACTCGTCGTGTTGTATCCCGACGGGATGACACGAGAGAACAGCAGGTCCAGCACATCGTCGAGCGGGGCACCCACCTTGGGCATCGGTTCGTCGACCAACCGCGACACACCACCTTCGCGGCTCGCGGGCGACGATTCGATGCCATCGACGAAGACCTCCAGGCGTTGCGCCACACGATCGATCAACTCGCGCAGCTGCGCGCCGCCGAGTTCCAGCGCCTTGTTCTCGTGGTTCGTGGGCTCCAATCCGGCTCTCCTCAAAAGACACCGGGCACGAGCCGCCACCGCACCGCCGCCATGTAGTCGCGGTACGCCGTCTCATGGCGAAGGAACGATTCCTCGGCGAAGACCTTGAGCACCCACAGCACCACCCCTGACAGGCCCAGCACGAAGCTCGTCACCGAGGCGTGATCCAGGAAGTTCACGACCAGCAGGATCACGAGGCTCGTGTAGACCGGGTGACGCACGAAGCGGAACGGGCCGGTGGTGACGATGCCGCGGAGCGCCGGCACGAAGCCGAAGTTGAGCCCCATGGTAGCCCGGGCCCAGACCATCAAGCTCATGCCCACTACGGCCATCGTGTTGTTGAGCCAATGTGGCGTGAGCGGCGGTGCCGCGTCCGTCATCAGCAAGGCGTAGAGGGCGATGTGCCCGCTCGCCGCGACGGTCAACAACCAGAACCAGGGGTTGGACGTCACCTTGGCCGGCACGCGCCGGAACAAGACCTGCACGTTGAGGACGATGACCGCTGCAAACAGCAGCGTGAGCGCGAGGCCCAGGTCCTTCCTGATCGCGATGATGGACGAGTTCGTCATCCATGCCACGAGCACGAGCGCCATCAGCTTGTCACCCAGTTGGGACCGGGTGAATCGCTGGAACCAGGAGGGGCGGGGAGAATCCAGCAGTGCACTCATCGGGTAATCCTTCATGTTCTGTTGCGCGGGTGGGCGGCATCGGCGGGCTCAGCGCCCGAACTTGCTCCGCGGTGTCAGCACGCGGGGAATCACTTCCTCCTTGAAGACCTGCATCGACTCGAGCACCGGCCCGCGCTTGCCGCTGACCGATTCGAACCCGCAGATGAAGTGGCTGACACCCGTGATCTCGGCCGTCTTGTTCAGCTTGTCGACGCACTCCTGCACCGACCCGATGGGGTTGATCCGGAAGTTGTTCTCGACGCGTTCGGCCACCGGGTACTTGCCGGCGATCGCCTGCTTTTCCCATTCGCGGGCGAACCATTCGTAGCCACGCATCTTGAGGTTCTCGGGCGCGAAGATGGTGCTGGCACGAACGAACTCGTCCTGCCACCAGATCAACCGGTCGCGAGACGCGTCCATCACCGCCTGCGTGGTGGGCCCCACGCCGGCGAGGCAGGAGATCGCGTGGTCGATCTTCCCGGGGTCGAACCCATGGTCTGCGGCCACCGATGCGTAGAGCTCGATCTGGTTGAGCTTCGCCTGGTCGTCGAGGATGAACGTCAGCATCATCGGCAAGCCCCGCGCGGCCGCCCATTCGATCGTCGACGGCGACTGCGCCGCGACGTAGATGGGTGGGTGAGGTGTCGTCAGCGGGCGCGGGTACACCTCGACTTCGTCGAACTGGACGAACCGCCCGTCGAACTTGCAGCTGCGCGAGCCCCAGGCCATCTGCATGACCTCCACCCACTCCTCCATGATCTCCCGGCTGTGTTCCATGTTGACGCCGAAGACCTTGAAGTCCTTCACCCACAGCCCGCGCCCGATGCCGAAGAGGAACCGGCCACCACTCATGTTGTCGAGCAACGCGACCTCCTCGGCCAGCCGCAACGGGTGCTCCAGCGGAACGATGCTGATGCCCGTGCCGACCTTGATGCGTGTCGTCTGCCCCAGCACGTAGGCGGCCATCGTCATCGGCGAGCCGCAGGTCCCGTACCCCGTGAAGTGGTGCTCGAGCACCCAGGCTTCGTCATAGCCCAGCGTGTCGGCCGCTCTCCCGTAGGCCAGCGCATCCTGGATCACTTCCTCGTGGTTCTCGTCCGGCATGGCCGCCGCGATCAACCAAACTCCCCATTTCATGATGGAACCCTTTCGTAGTGGTGATGGCGGAACAATCACGCCGCGTGATTCGGCGAATGGCGCTGGATGCGGCGTTCGTTCAATGCCTGGTCCATCAACGCTTCGAACGGGGGCACCCGGGCGCTGTCCTTCACGCCTTCGGCCGAGAGGAGTTCCTCCACCGTGCGGGTCAGGAACGTGCGGGCCACGGACGCGTCGCGGCTCAAGTCATGGGGCGCCCGATCCAGCGTGAGCAACTTGCGGGGACCGGCGCTGCCTTCGGAAAAGGCCCGGTGCACGTCGGCAGGGTCCACCCACGCGTCATCGCTGCCGATGAAGTTCACGAGGGGCTTGCGGACGCGCCGGAGCGAGCGAATGCAGCCGTCCAGGGACCACCAGTCGTGCGCATGGGCGTCCGCCACGAAGTTGCGGCCGATCTTCTTGCGCTCGTGCACGATGCACTCCGGAAGATCCTTGGCAGCGTATTGCGAGAAGTCGTCGCCGAAGACCCTCTTCAGCGTCTCGCGCACGTGGGTGACCCCCACCGCGGTGACCACGAGGCCCACGCGATCGCTCTGCGCCGCCAGTTCGAACGCGACACGCGCCGTCAGGCTCGTCGCCACCACGGCCACCTGCTGGCGACCCGTGCGGGTGCACATCCAGTCAACGGCCGCCTGGAGGCTCTGCAGGCTGTCCGACAGCGTGAAGTCCCACATGTCGCCCTCGCTCAACCCGACATGGTTGACGGGGTCGTAGCGGCACACGGCAAAGCCGTTGTGCGCGCAGTACATGGCGACCGACACCAGATGGTGCATGCGCAACGCAAAGCCGGCCCCGATGACGATCGGTGTCGGGTGCACGGGCCCGCTGGCGCGCGCCAGCGTCCACAGTGCCACCCGCCGCCCGTCCTTCGTGCGGGCCTCGTGGCGTTCGAAGGTCAGCTCGCTCATCGTGTGCCTTCTTCCAAAGGGGCGCGTCCCGCCGCGTGCGCGTCGAGCGCCAGGGAACACCCCCGCGCCGACACACGCGTCACCCGGCGTAGCACGTCCACCGTGGCGCCGGTGCGTCCGCAGCCGCAGGGGCCTTCGTGGACACGTCCGACGTCATCCGTGACCAGGAACGAGGGGTAACTCGACGCCGAGGCATCGAGGTATGACAGCAGACCCACCGTGCCCGGCGCCTGGACGGCGAGGTGATCCGGGTCACGGGTGGTCGCGTACACCCAGGGCGGCACGTGCTTCCGGTGGGCCGAACACTCGAAGAACACGGTGTTGAGCTCCACCTGGTTGAACACGTCCCGCACCTGGCCCGGCGCGGCCAGGCCGAAGGCCGCGCGGACGCGTGCATCGAACACGTCCCGCGCGATCTGCTGGCCCGACAGCCGCTTCCAGCCGCCGGCCGTCACCACGGTCAGGCGGTTCCCCGCCTGCACGCGGCCCGGCTGGTTGCCCAGCACCTGCACCAGTTCCATCACACGAAACGGCGGGCCCACGACGGCCACGTGCCCTTCGTCGCGACGCAGCAGCTCGGCGATGCGGTCGATCGCGCCGCCCACGTCGAGCGCTCCATCCACCACGTGGTGGGTGGTGGGGTGGAGCAGCTCAATGAGGCTCATCACGTAGAGGAACCAGATGTCACCCGCCTCCTTCCGGCTCGGCCCGAGGTGCACCACGTCGACGTCATCCTCGTGCCACGATTCGATCAACCCGATGCCGGCCCGCACGGACCCCAGCAGGCGTTCGACGGACACAAGGTCCCGCCCCACCCGGCTCTGGCCCCCCTGGGTGCCGCTGCTGAGGCTCCACTTGACCACCTCGTCGGGCGCGACGCTGAGAATGGTGCGGCCCTTGAATGCCGCCGTCGGGATCACCGGGATGGTGTCCAGGCTGGCGTGCGGCCCCGCGCCGCATCGTTCGGCAAACGCCGCGTAAGGCGCACACCCGGCGAGGTGCCTGGCCAGGGCGGCGCGCACGTGGGTTTCGCGCAGGACGCGCTGCCGCGCGAGCGGGAGGCCGAACGGATCGGCCCCGAACACGAGGCAGTCGAGGCTGCTGGTGGCATTCAGCACTTCATGCTCGACACGGTGTTCGAGCAGGTCGGTGGCGCTGGCGCTGGCGGTCGCGGTGGTGGCGTCGGTATCGGCAAGGCTCACGGGATGAACTCCTGGAAACGGTTCTCTTCGAGGAAGGTCGTCTGGTCGATCCGGACGGCGATGCCCTTGACATTCACCCGGGACGGCAACTCCATCGAGACGAAGCGGACGAGCCGCTGGAGAGGGAAGACACCGTCGTGGGCGCCCCCCACGCGGAACACGTTGTTGAGGCCCAGCTCGACCACACGCGCAGCCCCGCGCACCACGCAGACGTCGCGCAAGGCGACCGCAAGCGACTCGGGATAGACCGCGACCGTCTGGACGTCCGGCCCGATGAAATCGGCAACGTCGGCGGCGGCATCCACTTCGTGCAGGTACAGCGTGCGGCCGAGCGGGTGGTGATCGATCGGGTGCGACGGGGACACCACGACGGACCAGCTGCGCTCGGCACCTTGCAGCACCACGTCTCCCGCAAACGACGAATGCAGGTTCGCCAGCGCCCCCCCTGCGCGTTCATCGAAATCGTGGACCCCTTTGGGCAGGAGCTGCGCGTAGTTCCGGAACGCCGCCTCGATCTCCTCGACGAACGGCGCGATGGGGCCTTCGATGAAGGCGTTTTGCACCGAAAAGCATGCGCGCTGGTCGTACATCGCGACGTCGTGGGCCAGCGCACGGGCGGCGTCCCGGCGGTTCGCGTCGCGGCCGATGACCGCGAGGCTGCGGCGCGGTCCGAACAACATCACCTCGGCGGTCGGCGAAGCGCTTTGCCGGGCCCACGCGATGGCCGCGTCGCCACCCCATGCGCACACCACGTCGGCGTCCTGCACCAGGCTGCGGTGATGGGCGGCCTCCTGCCCGCCGGCCCAGTGCACGACACTCAGGGCCTTCGTCACCGGGTGATCGGCATCGACATCGGCGAAGCTCAGCGCCAGGGCGATCGGGGTCATCGGATCGTCGGACGACGCCTTCACGACGGAAACGTTCTTCGTGACCACCGCACGGAGGATCGACACGACCGAGGTCAACGACACGTTCCCGGGGACGAGGTGCAGCACCCGACCCCGCGGCAACGCCCGCACCAGGGCCTCTTCGCGCGGCACCCAGCTGTCGAGCATCTGCCATGCACCCAGTTCCGCGGCGAGGGTGTCGTAGAGGCGGTAGTGCGACGACAGGAAGAGCGCAATCCAGTTGGCCTCCGTCTCGGCCATCCGTTCCGAATAGCCGACGCACTGGCAGAGGTAGCGTTCGTACAGGCGGCGCCGCGCATACTCGCGCGATTTCCAGTTGTGCCCGACGTTGTGGAGGAAGGACACGATCTCGTGGATCGGAACGTCCACGAGCCGGTCCCGGGGCTCGGCCACGAGCCGCGCCACGGTGGCCTCGTCGAGGAAGGGGATGGCGATCGCCTTCCCGGTCCGGGACGTGAGCGCGTTGTCGACTCCATTGGTGGAATCGACGCGCTCGCCGGCGATCACGAGCGGCAGTCGCACGGCCAGCCCTCCTCGGCGCGCGGGTGTTCCAGCAGGATCCGGACGTCAACACGCATGGTCGACCCTCCTTCAATGTTCGATGGCAAGGCCCTGCGGTCAGCCCACGGGCCGACGAAGGGATGAGGTGCGCGAGGCTCTACGGCCTCGCGGAGATGCGAATGGGCAGCCCGTCGCGTGGCCGGGGAATGGGCCAGTACTGCCACTCGGGACGATGCCCGGGTTCGATTCCCAAGTCCGCCCTGGACAGCAGCTGGTGGATGAAGCACTTGGCCTGCATGTACGCGAACTGCAGCCCGATGCACATGTGTGCGCCGCCCCCGAACGGCACGAACGCGTACCGATGCCGCTCGCGTGACGCGGCGGCCGTGAAGCGGAGCGGGTTGAAGACTTCCGGGTCGGGCCAGACGTCGGCCATTCGGTGGGTGTACAGCGGGTTCACATTGACGTTGGTGCCGGCGGGCAGGCGGAACCCGCCGAACTCGGTGTCGCGCACGGCGCGCCGCGGGATCGACGGGATGGGTGGCATCAGCCGCAGGGCCTCCTTGAAGGCCATCTCGGTCAACGGCATCTCGTCCAGCCGGTCGAACGGCAGGGGCTCGCCTCGCGCCAGGCCCAGCGCCAGCACCTCGTCGCGGAGCTGGTGCTGCCACGCCGGCTGGTCCACGAGAAAGTAGACCAGCGACGTGAGCGACGAGGCCAGCGTGTCGTGGCCGGCCAGCAGCAGGAAGCTCGTGTGGTCGACGATCTCCTCCGGTGTCATCAACGCGCCGTCATCGGTGACCGCCTGGCACAGGTGCGTGAAGATGTCCTCGCCGCCGCTCGCGCGCCGCGCCTCGATCTGCCGGCCGAGGTAGTCGATCATGAACTTCCGGCCATTCACGCCGCGCCGCATGCGCGTGCCCGGGAGCGGCTTGCGCACGAACGAGACCGACGCCGCGATCATGTCCATCATGGCCCGCTGCACGGCCTCGAGCTGCGGGCCGGCGCTGTCCCCGAGGAACGAGACGGCCGCCAGGTCGAGCGACAGGCGCTTGATCGCGGGGTACACGCGCAGGTGCGGCGCGCCGGCAAGCCATCCGGCTACGCACCGGCCGATGCCTTGGTCGAACGCGTTGAGGTACGACCGCATCGGGCCGGTCTTGAACGCGGCCGACATCGCCTTGCGGTGCAGCCGGTGCTCGTCGAAGTCGAGCAGCATCAGGCCACGCGGGAACAGCAGTTCGAGCACCGGGTTCCATCCCATGCGTGACGAAAAGACCTTGTCCGGGTCTGACAGCACGAATTGGTTCGCGTCCGGCCCGAGCAGCGAGATCATGCTGCGCCCGAACGAGAAGCTGCGGTACACCGGCCCGTGCTGCGCGGCGCTGCGCTCCACCGCCCCTTTCGGATCGGCCAGCAGTCGCAAGGTGCCGCCCACCAGCGGCCAGCCGTCGGACCCGGGGATGTGGTCGAGCGCGCCGCGCGGGAAGTCCGGCAAGTCGGGGGTCGGTGCGCGCGTCAGCGCGGAGGAGGTCATCAGTCGCTCCATGCGGTTGGCGTGTTCGAGCATGGACGTCAGGCCCGCGGTAGGGGGCGGCCCCACGGCGCCTTGATCACCGCCATCGACGCCGTCACGGCGCCCAGGCACACGATGCCGGCCGCCACGATGCTGAAGAGCGTGGGCAGGTCCGCGCCGAACCGGGTGACGGCCAGCCCGCCGGCCAGGATCACGATGACCATGCGCAACGTGCCCGCCAGGATGGGCCACAACACCCACCGTGCCCCCTGGCCCGCGAAGTAGAGTGTCATGCCCAGGCCGATGGCACCGTAGAACGGGGCGACGGTCTGCAGGTACCGCGTGCCCAGCGCGAGCACGATGGGCTCGCTGCTGAACAGCCCCAGCCACGCCTGCGGATTGAGGGCCACCGCGAGGCCGATCAGTTCCGTGGCGACAAAGCCCATGCCCGCGCCGATCCACGCGATCTGCCGGGCCCGTGCCATCTGTCCCGCCCCCACGTTGACACCCACCATGGTCAGCACGGCGGAACCGAGGCCGAACAGCAGCGGGACCAGCACGTATTCGATCCGGGAACCGATGCCGTACCCTGCGATGGCCTCGGCGCCAAAGCCGCCCACCAGTGCGGTCACGCACACCACGGTGAGGTTGATCTGGACGGTGCCGGCGGCCGACAGCAGGCCCACACCGAGAATGTCCTTGATCCACCGGAACTCCAGCCGGGACGGCGTCAGCTTCAACGGGCTGCGCGACGACCGGAGGTACATCACCAGGGCGAGGCCCGCGCAAACGTAGTAGATGACGAACGCGAGCCCTCCCCCCAGGATTTCCAGGCGCGGGATGGGGCCCCAGCCAAAGATGAATGCGGGCGACAGCGGAATGAGGAAGGCGGCGCTCGCCAGCGTGACCCAGGCCGGCACCTTGAAATCCCCGGCGCCGCGCAGCGCGGCCGACAGCAGCGCGACGATCCAGATGGGCACCGCGCCGGCGAACACCACGTTGGAGTACGTCACTGCAGCGGCCAGGCCTTCGCCTTGTCCGCCCATGGCACGGTACAAGGCGGTGCCGCCGGCCACGGCGGCCACGGTGAAGAGCAGGCCGAACACCAGCGCCAGCACGAAGGCGTGCCAGAGCAGCGCCTCCGCGTCCGCGCGGCGCCGGGCCCCGAGCGCGCGGGAGATGGCCGACGCCACGCCGCCACCGATGCCGCCGTTGGACATCATCTGCATCAGCATGAGCACGGGGAACACCATCACGACCCCGGCCAGTGCGCTCGTCCCGAGCCGGCCGAGGAAATACGTTTCAGCCACCCCGACCAGCACCTGGACCACGAGCACGATCAACGTGGGCACCGCCAGGCGAAGGATCGTCGGCGCGATAGGCCCTGCAAGGATGCCCGGAGGTACTTCGGGGCGAGACGGCATGGCCGCCGGAGGAAGTTGCTGCTGCAGCGCGTCAGTCATGGGGACCTTTCGCAATCGAGGTTCAGAAGCGGCGCGGAGCGGGACGGCAGGCGTCAATGCGCGCGCGCGCCGTCGTTCCGCTTGCCCAGGAGAACGACGTAGCGGCCCGTCGGGTCGAGCGGCCACTCGCTGACCGAAAAACCCAGGTCCCCCATGCGCTGGGCGATCCACGGCGAAGCATGCAGCCCGCCGCGCGCGGTGTTCAGCATCATGTGCATCGAGAACCCCGCAGCCGGTGCCGGTGTCACGCCGTCGGCATGGAGCAACTGGGTCGCGAGGAGCAAGGTGCCTCCCGGTGCCAGGACACCGGCGGCAAGCGCCAGCACGTCCGAGACCATCTCGGGCTCGAAGTAGTGCAGGCAATCGTTGAGCATCACGAGGTCAGCCTTCACCCCGTCGTAGCTCGCGGGCACCGTGATGTCCTTCGTGTGGAACGCGCACCGTTCGGCGCAACCGTATTCATCGAACGTTTCCCTGGCCAGGCGCTGCGCACCGGGCAGGTCCCACACTTCCCCGGTGAGCTCCGAATCAGCGTGGGCCATCGCCGCGAGGTACGTGCCATGGCTTCCGGCCATGTCGATGACATGCTTGCGGCCCTTCGGGATCGGCAGGGCCAGCAGCGCGGGCACGTTGGCGCGGGCCAGGTTGCGCATGGCCGAGTGGAAGGCGTCGTTGGCAGCCGCATCGGTCCGCAGCCGCTGCTCCTGGTGCCATGGCAACACGTCCTGCGTGGAGAGAACGTCGCCGATGCGGGTCCAGGTGTCCCACTGGAGCCGCTGGTGTTCGATGACACCGCCCATGTACCCGGGCCGCGACTTGACGAGGCACTCGTCGGCCACCGGGGTGTTGAGGTACTGCCCGCGCGTGTCCTTCGTGAGCAGGCCGATCGCGACCAGGGCATTCAGGAAGATGGCCGTCTTGCGGCTCACCCATCCCATGTGCCCGGCCAGGTCCGGCGCGGCACACGGCGTGGTGGTCCACTCGAAGACACCGCTCGCATGCGCGAACTGGAGCAGGGCCGAATCGTGAAATTGATCGGCCATCCGGAACAGATCTCCGATGCCAAGTCGCTCATGTTCCATCGTGAAAGTCCTCTGCCAATCGAAACGAAATCGGGTAAAGCGCCACGCCAACCGGCCCGTGGCGCCGCTGGCAGCGCGCCAGGTCCTGGAAGCGGGTGAACGCGCCGCCGCGGCAAACCCGGTAGCCGCGCTGGGCGGCCACGTGCGCCAGGTCGTCGGTGACGGTCCGCCCTCCGGCGTACGGGGCATACGCGTCCGCGGTCCATTCCTCCACATTGCCAGCGAGGTCGAGCGCACCGAAGCACGACGCCCCCTTGGGAAAGCAGCCCACCGGGGTCGACATGAGCAGGCCGCTCTCGAGGGTGTTGGCGCAGTCCGCCGCGAACTCGCCCCACGGAAAGCTCAGGCCATCCAGGCCGGCCGCGGCGTACTCCCACTCGGCCTCGCTCGGCAGCCGGAAGCGCCGCCCGGTGGCGGCGGACAACCAGGCGGCGTAGGCCTGCGCCGCCGCGTCGCTCACGGTGTAGACGGGGTGGTTCGACAACGCGGGATGGAACCGGCCGAAAGCCCATGAGGTGGGCACCTCGCCATGCCCGGTGTCACGGAGGAACGCCGCGAACTCCGCGTTGGTGACAAGGTACTTGCCCAGGCGGTACGGTTTCAGCGCGACGGTGTGCCTCGGCACTTCCTTGTCGATCCACTCACGCTTGACGCCCTGGTCGCGATACCGCTGCACCACGGCATCGACCCGTTCCTCGGGCAACCCGATGGCGGCCAGGCCACCGGGCACGGTGACCATCGCCGGGTCCATCGTGCGAATGCGCGGATCGCCGATCACGCCCAGCAGCAGCCCGGCGGCGAGACGCGATTCGACGGGCTGTTCGAGCCCCTCGACAATGCGCGCCAGCGCGGCGGGTGAGCTGCCCAGCAGGGCTGCGCCGGCAGACGCCAGGGACTCGGCCTCCGGCACCGCGTAGGTGTCCGGCAAGCCCATGGCGGCCCGTTCGCTCATCGTGCGAATCTCTTCGACGATCCCGGAAAATGCCTCTAGTACCTTCACGCCATGCCACCTTCTGCAGGGAAGACTGTTTCGGGGTTGCCGGTGTCGCGCACTGGCGCGGGCTCTGCGGCGACGCTCACACCGCGGTGTAGACCTCGATCTCCCAGTCGTCGGGATCGCGGAAGTACAAGGCGGTGCGCTTGCCATCGGGTGTCGTGTAGACGATGGGCTCCGGGTTGTTTCCCTTGGTGAGGGGCACGCCGTGCAGCTTGAGCTTCTCGGCAAACGCGAGCACCGCGTCGAGGCTGGCCTTCAGCCCGAAATGGAAGCTCGGATTCAGGTGGATCTCGTCCGCCTGTTCCAGGAAGAAGTCGAATCCCCCGGCATCGAACACCATCTTGGCGGGGCCGAGGTTCATCACGTACGTGAACCCCAGCACCTCGGTGTAGAAGCGTGCGGACCGCGCCAGGTCGCGGGTCAGGACGTTGATGTGATTGATCACCAGGGCGGGCCCGGGGAGGCTCTGGGTCGCGGTCATGGGCGCTCCTTCGGCAGGTACGGGTTCCACGCGGGCGGCGCATCCGACAGGAATGCCATCAGGCTCGCCTGGAAGCGACCCACGGGGATGCGGCTTTCCGCCGCACCGTCGAGCCGCAACCGAGGTGTCAGTGCGTCGACACCGTCGAACACCCAGGTGCCTGCCGCCTCCTCGGCCGACAGGCGCGCCGCCAATGGACCCAGGTCGACCCGCGGGAGCGGCCTGCAGGATTTGTACTGCACCCAGGACTCGTACCGGTACTCCACCTCGTAGTTCCTTCCCGTCACATAGAGGATCCGCAGGCGCGAGGTGGCGTTGTAGATGGCCATCGGGTGGTATGCGAGCTGGCGCACCTGGGCAAACCGGTGGACGCGGGCGCGCACCGCGTCGGGCGGCAACGTCACCACGGCGAGGTCGAGGGATGGCACCTCGTCGATGCGGATGGCACCGGAACGCAGCGCCAGCTCGGTGGCGTCCAGCACCCGTTCTTCTTCTTGCCAGAGGTGCGCGTACCGGTCCGGATGATCGAGGAGCGTGGGCAGGTGGCCCAGCAGTTCCGTGTACAGCCCGGCCACACGCGTGCCCTCGGGCTGCGCGAAGAACTCCGGACCCAGGGGCGACCGCTCGGGATCTGCATACGCCGACACGACGAATGCACACCGCGCGGCCTCGCGCGTGCGCCAGGTGCCGAAGTCGCCGGCCGATGCGAAGTCACAGACCAGCCCTCGGCGCGCCAGCGCCTCCCGGGGCTGCGTGACCACGAACAGGCTGGCAAGGCCGTCCTCGTCGAAATGGTCGCTGGTGACCGCGTCCGCCACGACGTGGAACGCCGGTTGGTCCAGGTAGTGGAACGCGATCTGCGTCGACAGGTCGTCCATCAGTGGCGCAGGCGTGCCACTGCCAGGCCAGTGCGACAGCGTGATCAGCGACCCCGGCCGCGGGGCGCCGTCGACGACGACGCAGGGACGGTCACCGAGGTCATCGGACGGCACGTAGATCGGGGTGGTGGCGGGCAAGGTCATTCAGGCCGCCTGCACGGTCAAGGGTTGGTAGTCACGGTCGGGAGAACTGATCCGGACGTAGTAGCCATCGGGGTCGATCACCCGGAAATCGCGGGCTCCCCAGGGCTGCACCACCAGCGGCTCGATGCGGGTGCCACATTCGTGCACAGCGCGCTGGTAGCAGGCGTCCAGTTCGGCATCGGCCACATAGAAGCAAAACTCCACGCCGATGCCCCGTTCGGCCGCCGTGCCGGCACGGCGCAGGTGGTGCTGCGGCGCCAGCAGCGACAGCAAACCCAGACCGATCATCGCGGGGCCATTCCACACCGGCGCGTGGCGGAGCCGCTGGCCCTCGAGCGTCACCTCGCGCGTCTCCCCCACTGCAAAGCCGAACACCCGCCGATAGAAATCGATCGACGCATCGAGGTCCGACACGAAAAGCTCGATCTTCTGGCCGATGATGGTCATGACGTCGCTCCCTTTCTCGCGCCGGCAGGCACTGCGCTCGGCAGGCCCGCGGCCTTTTCTGTGGTGTGCCCCGGGCCGCGGCGGTGCCGCGGCCCGGGTCTCGTTCGATTGGCCTCCGCCGGTGCCCTGGTGTCAAGCCCGGTGGGCACGGGCCATGGCGAAGTCCTTGAGCTCCGACACCATGTCCGCGACACGCTGGCGAAGGTCATCGGTAGGACCGGCCTCGGTGACGTCGTCATTCGTGAGGCTGACGTGCGTGGGTGTAGACCAGCCGTTCAAGGCCCGCACCACGGTGCGCATCTGGTCGCAAGCCACCGCAGCGCCCCGGGCGCCGCCACCGGCGGCCAGCAGGCCCACGGGCATCTGGACGAACGCCTCCACGGTGAGGTGGTCCAGGGCGTTTTTCAGCAGCCCGCTGAAAGTGCCGTGGTAGACCGGCGTGGCGAGGATCACGCCGCTCGCGTTCGCCAGGCCCGCACGCAGCCGGGCGGTCTGGCTGCCCTCGGGCGGCGCGGCGTACTCGGTGACGTCGTGCAGGCTGCGATAGTCCTCTCGCAGGTCGATCAGGCCGAATTCCAACCCGGCGGCACGCACCTGGTCGGCCACCACCAGCACGCCGTGGCGGGTCAGGGAATCGGCCGAGCCGCTGCCCAGGATACTGACGATCTTCATGCGGATCCTCGAATTGAAAGGGATGTGCCGGCACACGCCGCAGGCGTGCGCACCACGCGGTCAGGCCGAGGCATGCACATGGATCTCGTACACCCGGCTGCCGTAGGATCCGGCCAGGAAACACCCGCGGGCGGCGTCGAAACAGAGCGACGAGATGCCCGTGGACGTGGGGCGTGTGAGCCGGATCCAGGCCGACTTGTCCACGTCGTACACCGCCACGGCACCGAAGTAGGAGCCGGACGCCACGTACCGGCCGTCGTTGGACGCGGCCACGCACTTGATGGACCGGTCGTGAGGTGTTGCCAGCACATCCGCGCGCGTGCCGTTCCACAACCGCAGCTTGTGGTCGCGGCTGACGCTGACGAATCGCCCGCCGGGCAATGCAGCGCAGCCGTTGGCGATGCGGTCATGGGCCTCATCGACGCGCGCGAGCTCCGTCAGGTCGTCGACGGAGAACCACGAGGCGCCGGCATCGGCGCACACGGAGAAGATCTGCCCGCCCGAGACCGCCACACCCTTCACGGCGTTGGCATGGAGGCGCAACGTGGCGACGTGGGTCACGCGCCCATCTCCGGCCACCGAAAACACCAGCCCTTCCCCGGTGTACGCACCCACCACCACGTGGGGCACGCCGCGGCGCTCGAAGGCCGCCCCACAGTTCAACGGCGATCGATGCTGGTGCAGCAGATCGCCGTTCAGGGCGTCCATGACACGGCCCATCTGCCCCCCCGTGAACACACGGGAACCGACCGGCGTGAGGAAGTTGCAGAGGCTACCCAGTTCCGTGGAGGGTTGGTCGTCGATGCCGAGGATGCCGCCGTCGCCGATGGTCAGCCGGCGACCATTCACCACGGCCACCGCGTTGACCCCGGGCGTCGGCTGCACGCCGTCGAGGTCCCAGGTGTCCGAACCCAGGTGGTACAGCGCGTACGACGAGCCGAATGTCGCGAAGGCCAGCGTCTCTCCATCCAGGAATGCGCATGAACGCGGCCAGATGGCGGCCGGCAGGCTGGACTGGGCCACGAGCGACAGCTGCCCATTCCGCGTGGACCAGACGCGCAGCGTCCGGTCATAGCTCAGGCTCACGAGCAGGTGCTCGCCGGCCTCGTGGACCAGGCGCTTGATGCCCGCGTCATGCGCCGGGTACGCCCGGGTCACGCCCTTGTCGATGACGACGATCTGGCCTTCGTCGTTGCCTGCATAGATCACACCGTTCGGGGTGATCGCGATGGTGTCGGTCTCGATGCCCCCCAGGTCGATGTCGTCGACCATGCCGGCGGTGGCCATGCTCCAGCGCTTGATGGTGCCGTCGTCGCTGGACGAGATCAACTCGTCGCCGTTCCCCGACCACGCCACGGAAATGACATCGGCAGTGTGGCCTTCGAAGCTGACTTTCAGCGTGCCGTCGAACCCGTAGACGCGGACACGGTGGTCCCGCGAGGCGGTGGCGATCAGCTCCGCATCAGGATGGAACACCGACATCTCGACATCGTCCACCTGGTCTGACAGCACCGACAGCAACTTCAGCCCGGGCACGGACCACAACCGCGACGTGTGGTCGCTGGAAGACGTCACGAGGTGGCGGCCGTCGGGACTGAACGCCACCTGGTTGGCCAGGTGGTCGTGGACCGCGCAACTCAGCGGGGTCTTGCGGCTCGCATCCCAAAGGATGATCTGGTTGTCGTACCCCGCGGTGGCGACCAGCCGACCCTGGTACGCAGCGACACCACTGATGGGCGAACGGTGAGCAATCATCAGAGGGCTCCCTCGGTGCTGAGATCGATGGTATGTCGAGTATGTTTCACCTTCGCCTCGAGATACTGCCTGTTGTGCGGACTGATGAATACACCAGTGGGCACCAGCGCATCCACGTCAATACCAGCCATGACCAGCTGGGCGCGTTTGTCAGGATTATTACTCAAGAGCGTTATCCTCCTGATTCGCAACGCGTTGAGCATGTCGGCCGCCATGCCGTAATCACGTTCGTCGTCACCGCGCCCGAGCGCCCGGTTTGCCGAGTAGGTATCGTGCTCCTTGTCCTGGAGCAGATAGGCATCGAGTTTCCGGTAAAACCCGATACCCCGCCCCTCCTGACGAAGGTAAAGCAGGTATCCGCCCGAATCGTGCAGGCGGACAAGTGCCTCGTTGAGTTGCGGCCCGCAGTCGCAGCGGGCAGAGCCAAGGACATCACCCGTGACACACTCCGAGTGCAGGCGCACGAGGGGGGCGTCAGGGCACGGCTTGCCAAGCTTCACCGCAAAATGCTCGCCGGCGTCCCGCAGCTTCGTGAAGCTGTAGATTTCCGATCGCGCCGTGCGACCATCGGAGAGCACCAGCGGCACCTTGACCACCGCGCGAACGAGCGCCTGCCCGGACGGAGTTTCCGCCGAGTATCCTTTCGCCGTTCTCGCATGGCCCACACCCTCGTCCGGGCGAATTTTATCGCGCCCATCTTCTGCGTCGCTATTTTTCACATTCCCCCCAAGGTGGCGCGGAATATTTGACTTGGCACCACCCTTTTCTGGCTGGCAGGCCCAGTGTATGAAGATGTGCTGGGAATCACCTATCCCTAGCTTGACGGGAATGCAAGGCAACATTCCGACTGACGCAACGGCGGTGAATATCAGATCAGTTGGTGGCCGGAAGTCGGCATTCCGTTTGACGGGACAATTTTTCATCGCCTCGACATATTCGCTGCGCGCGCGGCACGGCGCAGCGGCCCGCGCGAGGCGGGCACTGCGATCGCGGGTGGCCGTCAGGAGGCGGCCGTGCCGGTCAGCCAGGAGGTGGCGACGCGCGCCTCACGGGGTGGCCGTCGCGCGGCCTTCGAGCCTGCGCACCAGCGCATCCAGGCGGGGCCGGATGTCCGGGCTCACCCAGATCTGCGGGCTCGACGGCCCATCGGTCTTGCCGGCCTCTTTCTCGCGCCGGTCGATCACCGGCAGCGCAGCGGCATGTGCGGCCTCGAACGAACGCGTCTGGCGCAACTGTTCGTCGTAGACCGCCCGGCCGAAGAAGGTCAGTTCCGACTTGCGGCCACAACCGTACGACGTGTGGGTGGCATCGGCCGCCGTCATCACGAGGGTGCCGGGCGCCTGCAGCGGCGGGATCCACGAGCCCGAAAAACACGCCGAGATGGAGATCACGCTGTAGCGTACGCCCGCGTCGTCGAGCCACTGGCGCACCTGCTGCGGCGTGACGTCGTCGACCGACAGCGGGAAAAACCGCGCCGCCAGGTGCCCTTCCCGGGCGCCGTGGGAGGTGAGGTGGATGAACAGGATGTCCTCGTCGCGGTCCATCCGCTCGGCCATGCGGCCGATGGCGCGCTGCAGGTTCAGCGGCGTGGCCCAAGGCACGTCACCCATCGTGGTGCGGTGGTTCTGCAGGTTCAGCAGGCGGCCGTCGGTGTCGAACCGCTCGCGCAGCACACCGCCCACCATCTTCACCTCCCGGCTGAAGACGTCTTCTTCCGCGTACGGGGCAAAGGTGATGGCGTACAGCTCGGTCACGCCGGGGCGCTGGGGCAGCACGCCGTCGAGCGCCGCCACCAGGTGGCGGGACTGCGACTCCATCACCTCCTGGGTCAGCTTCGGCGGGCGCGGCAGGTCGTCGCCGGCCTCGCCCGGTTCGGGTGCACTCGGGTACCACGGGCTCGACGGCGGAAACCACACGCCGGCAGCGCCGTAGGCCAGCAGCACCCCGATGACCGCCAGGCGGGTGCGGCGCCGCGGCGCCAGGCGGGCGGCCAGCACCGAAGCGGCCACGAACTGCCACAGGAGGCCTGCGCCGAGCACCACCCATGGCATCTTGTCGGCGTGCGCCGGTGCCGGCGGGAACCCGAACCGCCCGAGGGCCACATGGCCCACCCCGACGGGCACCCCGATGGCGATCGACTGCACGAGGAACCAGGACAGTGCAGTGGCCGCATCCGGCGTGGTGCTGCCGTCGCGGCCGCGACGCGTGGCCAGCCAGCCCGCCAGCACCAGCAGCACCGTGGACAGCCAGCCAGTGCCCCAGGCCCAGTACACGGGGTCGGCCGGGCCGTCGATCTGCAGCCGGGCCAGGCCCGTGCCCATCAGCACGCCGGCCGCCACCAGGCCCAGCACCATCCCGGGGCCGGCGGCCCCGCCACCCCACCGCGGGTTCATGAACACCACGGTTCGCAGCCCCTCGCGCAACACCTGCCCCACCCCCGCCGCCCTCGCCAGCCCGGTCATGTCGTTCCTCCCGTGGCCATCGTACCGCCTGAGGAAACCCCGAAGGCGACTCGCCCGCGTGCAAGCGCAGAATGGAACTACAGCCGCCGTGCCCATCCGCGGCCGGAGACCTTGTCATGAGCCAAGCCCGCACCTCCATCGAACTCCTGTCCCAATACGCCGTCTACCACCGCGACCAGCGCAACATCGCCACCCACTTCATCGGTGTCCCGATGATCGTGTTCGGCATCGGCGTGCTGCTGGCCCGCGCCCGCTTCGACGTGAGCGGGGTCGCGTTCAGCGCGGCTTGGCTGGCGTTTGCACTGTCGGCCATCTGGTACCTGACCCGCCGAGGGCAGTTCGTGCTCAGCATGGCCGTCACCGCGGCCGTGGGCGTGCTGATCGCCGCCGCACACGGCGTGTCGGACGGCAGCGTGGGCGGTTGGCTGGCCTGGGGCGTGGGCAGCTTCCTCGTGGGCTGGGTCGTCCAGTTCATCGGCCACTACTACGAAGGCCGCAAGCCCGCCTTCGTCGACGACCTGGTGGGCCTGCTCGTGGGGCCCATGTTCGTCACCGCCGAAGCCTTGTTCGAGCTCGGCTGGAACAAGCCGCTGCTCGCCGAGATCGAGCGCCGCGCCGGCCCGACCCACCTGCGCAACCTGGTGATGTGATCCCCGCAGCTGCGCGCAAGGCACACCGTTTGCTCTCCCTGACGGCCCGGTTCGGGCACACCACGAGCGGTAGGCGCTCGACTTCGTCAGGGAGACGGAATTGCTACAACAACTTCACTTTCAATCAGCTCGGGCCCGCCGGGCCCTTCTCGGTGTCACGGCGGCCGCGGCCGCCCTGGTGATGGCCGCCTGCGGCGGCGGGGACGACGACGTCGTTTCCCCCAGCTGCTCTTCGCAGGTCAATGACACCCAGGAGAAGCTCCAGGCCTGCGTGACCCTCGACGGGGTCAAGGCGCACCTGACCGAGCTCGACAAGATCGCCAAGGCCAACAACGGCAACCGGGAGTCAGGCACCGCCGGCTTCAACGCGTCGGCAGACTACGCCGTCAGCGTGTTCACGGCCGCCGGCTACACCGTGAGCCGCAAGGAATTCACCTTCGTGGCGTTCACCGACAACGGCGGCAGCGTGCTGCAGCAGACGGCACCGGCGCCGACGGCCGACATCGCGCACGCCGTGATGTCGTACTCCGGGTCTGGCGACGTCACCGGCGCCGTCACGGTGGCCGCCAACCAGGGCTGCGATGCCACCGATTTCGCCGGCTTCCCGGCCAACGGCATCGCGCTGGTCGTCCGGGGCGCGTGCACGTTCGAGGCCAAGGCCACGAACGCCATCGCGGCGGGCGCCATCGGCGTGGTGGTCTACAACAACACCGATGGTGACCTGAACGGCACGCTCGGCGACACCTTCACGGCCGACGTGCCGGTGCTGTCGGTGACCCAGGCACTCGGCACCCAGCTCGCCGCCACCGCCGGGCTGTCGCTGCGCCTGAAGGCCGACACCCTGCGCGACTCCAACACCACCTACAACATCATCGCCGACAGCGTAGGCGGGGATGCCAACTCGGTGGTGATGGTGGGGGCTCACCTCGACTCGGTGGCCGAGGGCGCCGGCATCAACGACAACGGCACGGGCTCGGCCGCCATCCTGGAAATCGCCAAGCAACTCGCCAAGGTGACCCCGACGAACCGGCTGCGCTTCGCGCTGTGGGGCGGAGAGGAGTCCGGTCTGCTCGGGTCCACGAACTACGTGGAAAGCCTGACCGACGAGGAACGCGGCAAGATCGCGCTTTACCTGAACTTCGACATGATCGGTTCGCCGAACGCCGGCTACTTCATCTACGACGGCGACAACTCTGACAACACCGGCGAAGGCCCCGGCCCGGCCGGCTCCGACGCCATCGAGAAGACCTTCGAGGCCTTCTACACGGCCCGTGGCAAGGCGTTCAAGGGTACCGACTTCGACGGGCGGTCCGACTACGGCCCGTTCATCGAAAACGGCATCCCGGCCGGCGGACTGTTCACCGGGGCGGAAGACCTGAAGACCGCTGACGAGGTCACGCTCTGGGGCGGCACGGCCGGTGTGGCGTTCGACAAGTGCTACCACTCGGCGTGCGATGACCTCACCAACCTCGACCTCGCCGCGCTGGACCTGAACGCCGACGCCGCGGCCTACGCCACGCTGCAATACGCGTTCAACCTCGATGGCGTGGTCGCAGCCCGCCAGCGGGTGGGTCCGCTGGGTGTCAGCACGTACAAGGCGCCTGCTGACATGCGGCCGAAGCACCTGCCGAAACTGAAGTAGGCCCCCTACGGCGCTTCGCGCCGGTCCCCCCATGGGGGAGCCCGCGGTCGCCCGGGGGACCCGGGCTCGGCGGTAGCTTGATCTTCGGCTTCGCTTCGCTCGCCTCCTGCCTGGCGTTCGCGATTCGGGGCCTTGCTCGCTGCGCGTCGCTCGCCTGCCACCTTGGTCGTTCCGGCGAAAGCCGGGACCCACTGTGTCCAGGCGCTGCGGCGCTCCGCACCGGTCGCCCGGGCTTGCTTGTGGAAACGGGGCCCTCGGGCCCCGTTTTCCTTGTTCTCGTGGGTTCAGGTGTCCTTGGACACCGTGATGGTCGGGAACTTGGCGGAGAAGTCTTTCGTGCGCTGGGCGATCTTGACGGCGATCTCGCGTGCCATGTGCTTGTAGAGCCCGGCGATCTCGCCGTCGGGCGACGACACCACCGTGGGCGCGCCCGCGTCGGCCTGCACGCGGATGCCGAGGTCGAGCGGCAGCGAACCGAGGTAGTCCATGCCGTACTCGGCGGCCATGCGGCGCCCGCCGTCCTGGCCGAAGATGTGCTCCACGTGGCCGCACTGCGAGCACACGTGCATGGCCATGTTCTCCACCACGCCGAGGATGGGCACGCCCACCTTCTCGAACATCTTCACGCCGCGCTTGGCATCGATCAACGCGATGTCCTGCGGGGTGGTGACGATGACCGCGCCGGTGAGCGGCACCCGCTGGGCAAGCGTGAGCTGGATGTCACCCGTGCCCGGGGGCATGTCGATGAGCAGGTAGTCGAGGTCCTGCCAGTTGGTCTGGCGCAGCAACTGGTCGAGGGCCTGGGTGGCCATGGGACCGCGCCAGATCATCGCGTTGTCGGGTTCCACGAGGAAGCCGATGGAGATCACCTGCACGCCATGGTTGCGCATGGGCTCCATGGTCTTGCCGTCAGTGCTTTCCGGACGGCCGGACAACCCCATCATGGTGGGCAGGCTCGGACCGTAGATGTCGGCATCGAGCAGGCCCACCGACGCGCCCTCGGCGGCCAGCGCCAATGCCAGGTTGACGGCCGTGGTGCTCTTGCCCACGCCGCCCTTGCCCGACGCCACCGCGATGATGTTCTTGACGTTCGGCAGCAGCTGCACGCCGCGCTGCACGGCATGCGACACGATGCGCGAGACCACGTCCACCGACACCTGCCCCACGCCCGGCACCGAACGCACCGCCGCCTCGAGCTGTGCCGACAACCCCGCCACGAGGCTCTTGCCCGGGTACCCGAGCTCCACCTGGAAGGACACGTCGGCCCCGGCCATCCGCAGGTTCTTCAGCTGACGGGTGCTGACGAAGTCCTTGCCGGTGTGCGGGTCGAGGACGGTCTGGATCGCGGCGGTCACCGCCTGTTCACTGAGGGCCATGGGGGGAAACGGGGGTTGCGGAAAGGACAAGCAGCCCAGTCTAGCGCCTCGAGGTCCCCGCTGCCGGCGCCATGCCGCCTAGAATCAAGGCCTTCGCGCCGATCCTGATCACCATGACCCGCAAGCTCTTCGTCACCACCGCCCTGCCGTACGCCAACGCCCCGTTCCACATCGGCCACATGATGGAGTACATCCAGGCCGACATCTGGGTGCGTTTCCTGCGGATGCAGGGGCACGAAGTGCACTTCGTGGGGGCCGACGATGCCCACGGCGCACCGATCATGATTGCCGCCGAAAAGGCCGGCAAGACGCCCCAGGCCTTCGTGGGCGAGATCGCCGCCGGCCGCAAGCAGTACCTCGACGGTTTCCGCATCGCGTTCGACAACTGGCATTCCACCGACGGCCCCGAGAACCATGAGCTCGCGCAAGACATCTACCGCGCACTGCGTGACGCCGGGCTGATCGCCGAGCGCACCATCGAGCAGTTCTACGACCCGGTCAAGGGCATGTTCCTGCCCGACCGCTACATCAAGGGCGAGTGCCCGAAATGTGGCGCGAAGGACCAGTACGGCGACAACTGCGAGGTGTGTGGTGCGGTGTACCAGCCCACGGACCTGAAGAACCCGTTCTCGGCCCTGAGCGGCGCCACGCCCGAGCTGCGCCAGAGCAAGCACTACTTCTTCCAGCTGTCGTCGCCGCGGTGCATCGACTTCCTGAAGGAATGGACCCACGCACCCGGCCGCCTGCAACCCGAGGTGCTCAACAAGATCCGCGAGTGGTTCAGCGTCGACGAGAACGGCAAGGCCGGCCTGTCCGACTGGGACATCAGCCGCGACGCCCCGTACTTCGGCATCCGCATCCCCGACACCGACGACAAGTACTTCTACGTGTGGCTCGACGCCCCGGTGGGTTACCTCGCGTCGCTGAAGAACTACTTCGGCAAGACCGGCCGCGACTTCGACGCGTTCTTCCGCGACCCGTCGGTCGAGCAGGTGCACTTCATCGGCAAGGACATCACGTACTTCCACACCCTCTTCTGGCCCGCGATGCTGCACTTCAGCGGCCGCAAGACCCCCGACCGCGTCAACGTGCACGGTTTCATCACCGTCAACGGCGGCGAGAAGATGAGCAAGAGCCGCGGCACCGGCATCTCGCCGCTGAAGTACCTGGAACTCGGCCTGGACCCCGAGTGGCTGCGCTATTACATCGCCGCGAAGCTGAACGCCCGCAACGAAGACATCGACTTCAACCCCGATGACTTCATCGCCCGGGTCAACAGCGACCTCGTGGGCAAGTACGTCAACATCGCCAGCCGCGCCGCCGGGTTCCTGACCAAGCGCTTCGGCGGCAAGCTGTCGGCCGAGGTGGGGGTCGAAGGGCGCATGCTGCTCGACGCCCTGCGCGCCCACTGCCCCGAGATCGAGCGCCTCTACGACGAACGCGAGTTCGGCAAGGCGTTGCGCGAGGTGATGCTGCTGGCCGACAAGGTCAACGAGTACGTCGACCAGAACAAGCCGTGGGAGCTGGCCAGGAAGGAAGGCCAGGATGCCGTGCTGCACGACGTCTGCACGGTCTGCATCGAGGCCTTCCGCCTGCTCACGCTGTACCTGAAGCCGGTGCTGCCGGGCATTGCCGCCCATGTCGAGTCGTTCCTGCGCGTGGCCCCGCTGACGTTCGCCGATGCGGCCCGCGCGCTCGGCGCCCACACCATCGGTGCCTACGAGCACCTGATGCAGCGGGTGGACCCCAAACTCCTCGACGCACTGTTCGAGCCGCCGGTGGTGGAAGTGCCGCCGCCAGGCGGTGAACCCCTGGCCGCCGAAATCAAGATCGACGACTTCGCGAAGGTGGACCTGCGCATCGCCAAGATCGTCGACTGCCAGCACGTGGAAGGTTCCGACAAGCTGCTGCGCCTCACGCTCGACGCCGGCGAAGGCCGGCTGCGCAACGTGTTCAGCGGCATCAAGTCGGCGTACCAGCCGGAGCAACTGGTGGGCAAGTTCACCGTGATGGTGGCCAACCTGGCGCCGCGCAAGATGAAGTTCGGCATCAGCGAGGGCATGGTACTTGCGGCGTCGCATGCCGATGAAAAGCAGAATCCCGGCATCTTCGTTCTCGAACCAGGCGCGGGCGCCACGCCCGGCATGCGAGTGCGCTAGCCCGCACACGATGGAACCGCGGCGAATCTTCGGCATCCCGCTCGCGCGGTTCCGGCCGCGTCTGCTGCAGTCCCTCGGCGGCTACAACCGCCAGCGTTTCGCCAGCGACACCATCGCCGGCCTGACCGTCGGTGTGGTGGCGCTGCCGCTTGCGATGGCCTTTGCCATCGCGTCCGGTGTCAAGCCCGAACAAGGGCTCATCACCGCCATCGTCGCGGGGTTCCTGATCTCGGCGCTGGGCGGGTCGTCGGTGCAGATCGGCGGGCCGGCGGGTGCGTTCATCGTGGTCGTCTACGGCATCGTGCAGCGCTACGGCCTCACGAACCTCCTCATCTCCACGGCCCTGGCGGGTGTGCTGCTGTTCGCGATGGGCGCGCTGCGGCTCGGGGCGCTGGTGCGCTACATGCCCGTGGGCATCATCATCGGGTTCACGAACGGCATCGCGGTGCTGATCGCGCTGTCCCAGGTGAAGGACTTGCTGGGCCTGAACATCGAGAAGATGCCGGCCGACTTCTTCTCCCAGGTCGGTGCCATCGCGGGCAACCTCGACGGGTTCAACCCGTTCGCGCTCGCGCTCGGGGCCGCGTGCCTGGGCATCCTCTTCCTGTGGCCGCGCCTGTTCGGCGCCGGATCGGTGATTCCGTCCCAGTTGCTCGAAGGCCGCACGCTGCGCACCGCCGCGCGCGTCCCGGGGCCGCTCGTCGCCCTCGTGGCGCTCACGCTGGCCAGCCTGTGGCTCGCGCTGCCGGTGGACACCATCGGCACGCGCTTCGGCGGCATCCCGCAAGGGCTGCCCACGCTCGCGCTGCCTCCCTTCAGCTGGGCCAGCGCCCAGCAACTGTTCGTGCCCACGCTGACCATCGCGCTGCTCGGGGCGGTGGAGTCGCTCCTGTGCGCCCGCATCGCCGACAACCTCAGCACCCAACCTCGCCACGACCCCAACCAGGAGCTGATGGCCCAGGGCATCGCCAACATGGCCGTACCGCTGTTCGGCGGCATCCCGGCCACCGGCACCATCGCCCGCACCGTGACCAACCTGCGCGCCGGCGCCACGAGCCCGGTGGCCGGCATCGTGCACGCGCTGACGCTCCTCATGGTCGTGCTCGTGGCCGCGCCGCTCGCCGAACACATCCCGTTGCCGGTGCTGGCCGGCATCCTGTTGTTCGTGGCCTGGAACATGGGCGAATGGCACGAATTCCGGCGCCTGCGCCAGTTCAACACCCAGTACCGGCTGATCATGGTCGGCACGTTTTTCCTGACGGTCGTGGTCGACCTGACCGTGGCCGTGCAGGTGGGCCTGGTGCTCGCCTGCGTGTTCTTCATCTACCGGATGAGCGCCCTCTTCCGGGTCGAACCAGCGGGCGGGCCGGCCGGGGTGGCCGTGTTCCGGTTGTACGGCGCGCTCTTTTTCGGTGCCGTCGCCAAAGTGGAGGCGGTGGCCGAAGCGGTGCCGGCCGACGCTCGGGTGGTGGTGCTCGAGATGCACCAGCTTGTGTCGATGGACACCTCGGGGCTCGACGCGTTGCAGCAACTGCACCGCACCCTCGCCCGCCAGGGCGTGGCCCTCGTGCTGTGCGAACTGAACGACCAACCGCTCAGCCTGGTGCGGCGCAGCGGATTCGATGCCCTGCTGGGCGAGGGGCGCGTGGCGCCGGACTTGGCCCAGGCCTTGCAGCAAGCGGCGCGGCTTGCACCGGCGTGAACCACCGCACGCCGGGGGCACACGACAAGACTAGGGTTAACACCTAGAATTGCATCCACCACCGAAAGCGCGGCCGCGGGCCGAGTTTTCTGCCCGACCGTTGACCCGAGATCACGATGAACCGTAGTACCGCCTGGCTGCTGCCGCTGGCCCTCTCCCTTGCCCTCCCCGCGTTCGCCGAGGCGCCCGCCGACACCCTGACCCGCGTTCGCGAGACGCGCACCATCACCCTCGGCGTGCGCGAAGCATCCCGGCCCTTCTCGTTCCAGAACGAGCAGAAGCAATCGGTGGGCTACTCCGTGGACCTGTGCCTCGCCGCCGTCGACGAGATCAAGCGCACGCTGAAGTTGCCCGAACTGAAGGTCAACTACAAGGTGGTGAGCGGCTCCGAGCGCATCCCGAAGCTGGAATCGGGCGAGATCGACCTCGAGTGCGGATCGACGACCAACACGAAGGCACGCCAGGAAAAGGTGGCGTTCAGCTACACGATCTTCGTGGCCGGCATCCGCGTGCTGGTGCCCAAAGGCACGAAGGTCGATTCCGTGAAGGATCTGGCCGGCCTGCCGGTGGCCCTCAGCAAGGGCACCACGTCGGAGAAGCTCTTCAACCAGCTGAACGCCAGCGACGTGAAGATGCAGCTGCAGACCTACGCCAACAACACCGAAGCCTACAAGGCGCTGAAGGACGGCAAGGTGCGCGCGTTCCCGCAGGACGACTCGCTGCTGCTGGGCCTCGCGTCCTATGACAACGCGCTGGACACGCTGGGCCTGAGCAGCGTGGCGCTGTCGGTGGAGCCGTACGCCATCATGATGCGCAAGGGTGACACCGCCCTCGGCGCCGTGGTGGACCGCAGCCTGAGCCGCCTGTACACCAGCGGCGAGATCGACGCGCTCTACAAGAAGTGGTTCTCGACGGAGCGCCTGACGATCCAGATGAGCAAGCTCACCCGCGACAGCTTCACCCGCCCGAACAAGGAAGCGGGCGTGGCGATGCTGCTGGGTTACTCCATCTAACTCACCACGGCCGGGCCGGCAGGCCTGGCCGTGTGGGCGGCGGATTCCTCGCTACCGATGAACCGGTACACCCCCGCCCCGAGCAGCGCCCCGGCGATGGGCGCCAGCCAGAACAGCCACAGCTGCCCCACGGCCCAGTCTCCGACGAACACGGCGACACCGGTGCTGCGGGCCGGGTTCACCGAGGTGTTGGTGACGGGGATGCTGATCAGGTGGATCAGTGTCAGCGCCAGTCCGATCGCGATGGGCGCAAAGCCCGCGGGTGCCCGCTTGTCGGTGGCCCCCAGGATCACGACCAGGAAAAAGAGCGTCATCACGACCTCGCACACGAGCGCAGCGGCCAGTGAGTAGCCGCCCGGCGAATGCGCGCCGTAGCCGTTCGAGGCGAACCCCTTCGTGACGTCGAAGCCGGGGGCTCCGCTCGCGATCACGTACAGCACCGCCCCGGCAGCGATGCCGCCGAGCACCTGCGCGGCGATGTAGGGCAGCAGCTTCGACGCCGGGAAACGCCCGCCCGCCCACAAGCCGATGGACACGGCCGGGTTCAGGTGGCACCCCGAAATGTGCCCGATGGCAAAGGCCATGGTCAGCACCGTGAGCCCGAAGGCAAGCGAGACCCCGTGCAGGCCGATGCCCACGTTGGGAAACGCCGCGGCCAGCACCGCGCTGCCACAGCCACCGAGCACCAGCCAGAAGGTGCCAAAGAATTCCGCGCCATACGCTTTCATCCGTCTCTCCCAGAAGGTTGTAGAACGCCCGCGGGCAGGCCCTTGTGCAAACTTCTTGGTCGGACCCCGTCGGACGGACGCCAGCATGCGCTATGCTTTTCGACAAAACAAGTCGATACATTCAACTTCAGGGAAGATTCGCCGTGGGATTTCTGGACGACCTCAAACGTCAAGCTGCTGCACTGAACGGCCAAAGCTCGATCGATGCCGCCGCCCTGGCGCGCAACGCCGCGCTCGTGGAAGCAGCCTGCAAGACAACACTTCACTACTTCATGGAGCTGGCGCCGCAGCTCAACGTGCTGCAGCTCAAGCCCCGCGTGCGCTTCTCGCTGGACAGCCGTACCCCGCTCGACGGCCTGGCCCGCGGTGGCTTCACGGTCGACTCCCGGCAGCAGCGCCTGCGCGACCAGCCGGTCTTCGACCACGTGGTGATGCACGGCATGCAGGTCAGCGGCCAGACGATGACCATGACGAAGGACTTCCCGCCCGAGATCGAACGCCTCGAGGGCCGGCTGCGCCAGGCCGGCATCTCGCCCAGCGTCGACACCGTGCGCGACCCCGACAACAACCGCCTGCAGCACGTGAAGTTCAAGTTCCTGGCCGACATCATCGTGGCCGTGAAACTCGTGCCCGACCACGACAACGGCCGCGTGCGCTTCCAGATGTCCAACCTCGACGCCATCGAATCGGTCTCCGCCGAGTTCCCGGCGCACGCCGTGACCACCGGCCTGCTCGACGAACTGGCCCGCTGGCTCACCGGTGAACCCCACCAGTTCCTGAAGCAGGGCGAAAACGTCAAGCGGGTCGAGGCCTGAGAGACCCTGCCCCGGCGAAAGCCGGGGCGCCCGCGGGCTGCAGGTTCCGTCATTCGCCGGGATGACCGCCGTGCGAGGTAAAATCGAACGATTGTTTCAGTGCCCGCCGGGCGCCCATCACCATGCCGTTGTTCTGGAAGCCCTACAAGTCCGACGTGACGTCGTTCATCGAGACCCTCAAGGCGCAAAAGCCCACGCTGGAAGCCGAGCAGCGGCAAGGCCGTGCGCTCCTGTGGGACCGCCCGGTCGATGCCGGCACGGAGTCCGAATACCGCGCCGCCAACGTCGCGCAGCAGCCCTACGTCTACCAGACCAAGCGCTGACCGCGGCCCACCGCCCCGCCGTTCCGTGACGATGGACACCGACCTGTCCCGGTCGCCCCGCGACACGATCTCGCCCAGCGTGGTCGACAACGTCGCGGTGGCCCGCCTGTATGGCGAACCGCTGTTCGCGATGCCGACGGACCTGTACATCCCGCCGGATGCGCTGGAGGTGTTCCTCGAGGCCTTCGAGGGCCCGCTCGACCTGCTGCTGTACCTGATCCGCAAGCAGAACTTCAACATCCTCGACATCCCGCTCGCGAGCGTGACCGTCCAGTACCTGGCCTACGTCGAGCAGATCCGCAAGACCAACCTCGAGCTGGCAAGCGAGTACCTGCTGATGGCGGCGATGTTGATCGAGATCAAGTCGCGCATGCTGCTGCCGCCCAAGAAGGCGGCCGAGGGCGCGGAAGCGGAAGACCCGCGGGCCGAACTCGTGCGCCGGCTGCTCGAGTACGAGCAGATGAAACTCGCCGCCGCCCGGATCGATGCCATGCCCGTGATGGGACGCGACTTCCTGCGCGCCCAGGTGGCCGTGGAACAGTCTCTCACCATCCGGTTTCCCGACGTCGAGGCCGACGAACTCCGCATCGCGTGGCTCGACATCCTCAAGCGCGCCAAGCTCAACCAGCACCACACGATCACCCGCGAACAGCTGAGCGTGCGCGAACACATGAGCATCGTGCTCAAGCGGCTGCAGGGCCGCCGCTTCGCCACGTTCGAGGACCTGTTCGACGTCACCCGCGGCCCGCAGGTGCTCGTCGTCACGTTCATCGCGATGCTCGAACTTTCCCGCGAACACCTGCTCGAAGTCACACAAGCCGAGGCGTTCGCACCCATCTATGTCCGACTGGCCTACCAGCCGGCCTGACTCCCCTCCCACCCTGTGCGCCGCGCTTGGCTAGACTGCGCGGTGCACCCGTTCCGAAGGTCCGAGACATGCAAGAAACCGCCGTCCGCATCCACCCCCGCACTGCCGCCGTGCCGACCGCGCCGCAGGCCACCGAACGCTGGTCCGTCGAAGCCATCGAGGCGCTGTTCGACCTGCCCTTTCCCGAATTGATGTTCCGTGCGCAGTCGGTGCACCGCGAGAACTTCGACCCAACCAACGTGCAACTGTCCACGCTGCTGTCCATCAAGACCGGCGGCTGCCCCGAAGACTGCTCCTACTGCCCGCAGGCCGCCCGCTACGACACGGGTGTGGAAGCCAGCAAGCTGATGGGGGCCGACGCGGTGCTCGACGCCGCCCGTGCCGCCCAGGCCGCCGGTGCCACCCGTTTCTGCATGGGCGCCGCCTGGCGCAGTCCGAAGGACCGTGACGTCGAGAAGGTCGCCGAACTGATCGCCGCGGTGAAGAACCTGGGGCTCGAGACCTGCGCCACGCTCGGCATGCTCGACGAAGGCCACGCCGAACAACTGCGCGATGCCGGCCTCGACTACTACAACCACAACATCGACACCGCCCCGGACAAGTACACCGACATCATCGGCACCCGCCAGTTCGAAGACCGCATCGACACGCTCAACAAGGTGCGCACCGCCGGCGTGAAGGTGTGCAGCGGGGGCATCGTGGGCCTCGGCGAAACGCGCACGCAGCGTGCCGGCCTGATCGCCGCGCTGGCCAACCTCGACCCGTACCCCGAGTCGGTGCCCATCAACAACCTCGTGCAGGTGGAAGGCACGCCGCTGCACGGCGCCGCCAAGCTCGACCCGCTCGAGTTCGTGCGCACCATCGCCGTGGCGCGCATCACGATGCCGTTGTCGCGCGTGCGCCTGTCGGCCGGCCGCCAGGAACTCGGCGAAGCCATCCAGGCCATGTGTTTCATGGCCGGCGCCAACTCCATCTTCTACGGCGACAAGCTGCTGACCACCGGCAACCCGGCCTTCACGGCCGACCGTTCCCTCCTCGACAAACTCGGGATGACCACGTCATGAACGAAGCCGCCGCGACCCGCAAACCCGTCACGCTTCACCGCCTGCGCGAAATGCAGGCCGCCGGCGAGCCCATTGCCATGCTCACCTGCTACGACGCCTCGTTCGCGCGGGTGCTCGACCATGCGGGCGTCGACTGCCTCCTGATCGGCGACTCGCTGGGCATGGTGATCCAGGGCGAAACCAGCACGCTGCCCGTCACGCTCGACGAAATGGCGTACCACACGCGGGTGGTGGCCCGGGCCAACCGCACGGCCTGGGTCATCGGCGACCTGCCGTTCGGCACGTACCAGGAATCGCCCAGCCAGGCCATGCGCAGCGCCACCGTGTTGATGCAGGCCGGCGCGCAGATGGTCAAGCTCGAAGGCGGCGGCTGGACAGCCGACACCGTGCGGTTCCTGGTGGACCGCGGCGTGCCGGTGTGCGCGCACCTAGGGCTCACGCCGCAGACCGTGCACGCGCTCGGCGGCTACCGCATCCAGGGGCGCACCGATGACGCCGTGGCCACGCTCGTGCGCCATGCCAAGGAACTGTCCGATGCGGGCGCCGCCATGTGCGTGCTCGAACTGGTGACGGCCGCGGCCGCACGCGAGGTCACGAAAAGCGTGGCCATGGCCACCATCGGCATCGGTGGCGGGGTGGACTGCTCGGGCCAGGTGCTGGTCCTGCACGACATGCTGGGCATCACCCACGGCAAGCTGCCTCGCTTCGTGCGCAACTTCATGGAAGGTGCGCCCTCCATCGCCGAGGCGGTGTCGCGGTACGTCACCGACGTGAAGGCCCGCCGCTTCCCCGACGACAAGCTCCACGCCTACTGATACCCCGCCATGCAGGTCCTCCACACGATCGACGCGCTGCGGGCCGCGCTGCCCGGCCCGGGCACCTGTGCCTTCGTGCCTACCATGGGCAACCTGCACGACGGCCATCTGGCCCTCGTGCGCCAGGCCCGTGCGCACGGCCTGCCGGTGGTCGTCAGCATCTTCGTGAACCGCCTGCAGTTCGCGCCCCACGAAGACTTCGACACCTACCCCCGCACACTGGAACGTGATGCCGAGTTGTTGCGTGGCGCGGGCGCCGACCTCGTGTTCGCGCCGAAGGAAACCGAGCTGTACCCGCAGCCGCAGACCTTCAAGGTCGCCCCCGACCCCGCCCTCGCCGACATCCTCGAGGGGCACTTCCGCCCGGGCTTCTTCACTGGCGTGTGCACGGTGGTGATGAAGCTGTTCCAGGTGGTGCAGCCGCGTGTCGCGGTGTTTGGCAAGAAGGACTACCAGCAGTTGATGGTCATCCGCGAGATGGTGCGCCAGTTCGCGCTGCCCGTCACCGTGGAAGGCGCCGACACCACCCGCGCTGCCGACGGCCTGGCGCTGTCGTCACGCAACGGTTACCTGAGCACCGCCGAACGCGAGCAGGCCATCGCCCTGTCCCGAGCGCTGCGCCTCATCGCCGACCGCGTGCGCCTCGACCCCCAGGCCCTTGCCGCCGCCGAAGCCGAAGCCACCGCGGACCTCAAGGCCCAGGGCTGGGCGCCCGACTACCTCACCGTGCGCCGGCGAGACAACTTGCTGGCACCTCAGCCCGGCGAACTGTCGGCCCCTCTGGTCGTCCTGGGCGCCGCGCGCCTTGGCACCACCCGCCTGATCGACAACCTCGAGTTCTGAGTCCTCGGCATGGGCGCTGCGTGCCGGTTGGCACCGTTGCCTGCTGTTCGCAGCGGGTTGAGGTTTTTCTCTGGCGAGGCCGCGCCGGGTCTCGGCCCGGCAGCCGAGTTACCTTGTCTGTCGCGCCCAGAAAGGTAACCCAAAGATGCGCTCGAACACCAGCTTCCCGGACCTTTGCCCGGGCGCTCCGAGTGGCCAATCCCCCGCGCGACCACTGTCTCCAGCGGCACCGTTACCTATCCCGCGCGGATGCCGTGCCGGCTCATTTCGCCTCGCTGCGCATCGGCTCAATGGACTGGATAGGGGTAGGGAATGGCATCAGCCATCCCCTCCCTCCGAACTGTACGTGCGGTTTTCCCGCATACAGCTCTCCAGTCGGTGGTTACTTCATCGAGA
>NZ_LMDI01000037.1 GCF_001425785.1 Rhizobacter sp. Root1221
TTGAGTTGGCGCTCTGGGATTTATCCCAAACAGCGAGTGCTCGCAACAACTTACGTGACCTCGGTCCAATTTATTCCGGACAGTAGTGGGCTTTCGCCGGGATGACCCGAGATTTTCCCCGGACAGCGATGACCGCTTTTCCCGGCAGCGTCAACGCCGCAGCGAGTTGGTGATCGCGCTCTGCACTGATTGCTGCAGGTTCAACGACCGGAGGATGCCGGCGCTGTTCACCGTCGCGTTGACGGTGGTGACGCTCTGGATCTTCTGGTTGTCCAGGGTGTTCTGGATCACCGTGCCCACCGCCGACCCGATCACCGCACCGGGCAGCACGGTGTTGCCCGCCCCGCTCTGCACCACCGCGAGCGCCCCGCCGTTGAGGGTGGTCACGGCGGCCTGGCCGGCCGAGAGCTTGCTCAGGTCCGCCACGTTCAGGCTCGTCATGGTCACGAGCGTGCCATTGATGTACACCGCGCGCTCGATGCCGAACGACAGCGTGAGGCCGGTGTCGGTCATGAACCCGCCACGCACACCGTCCAGTTGCGACGAGTTCATCGCCACGGTCTCGCCTTGCCACGGCGCACGCGCCGGTTCGGCCTCCTCGGCCTCGAGCACACTCCTCAGGGCAGCCAGGTCGTTCAGCACATGCTCGATCGGCGATACCGCGGCAGGCCGGCTGGCATCGGCCACCGACACCACGGGTTCGGGTTCGGGCACGGCAGCAACCACGGGCTGCTCGGGCGGGGTCTCCTCCACCTCCGGCACACCTCTCAGCGCTGCCAGCGCACTCAACACGCGGTCGGTGGGCGTGGCACCCACGGCGTCGCCAGCGCCGTCGATCCGCGCCTGCACGTAGTCGGCCCGCGGCGTGGCGCGGGCCGGCGCATCCCCATCCGCAACGTCCGCCGGCACGACCAGGTCGATCACGGGCGTGGCGGAAACCTCCCCGCCCACACGCACACCGGCCAGGCTCGCCAACACACGGTCCGCGTGCACGGGCTCGTCCAGCACGGGCGCCTGCGCCACCTGCACCACGTCCTGGGCCGCGTCGATCGGCACATTCGCCAGAAGCAGGTGGTCCGGGTCCAAGGTGCCGGCCCGGTCGTCCACCAGCACCGCCACGGTGTCACCCTCGGCAGGTGCAGCCGGTGAGCCAGGAGGGGGCAACCAGTCGAGCGTCCAGGGCGCTGCGTGCAACGGGTCATGGTCATCGGGTTCGTCGGCGGGGCGGCTCACCAGGCCCACGAGCACAGGAGCCTCTGTCGGCACATCCGGCGCCGCCGGTTCCGCGGGGTTTTCGGACTCGCCCGCGAGCGCGACCAGTGTCACTTCGGTGCGGCCGAATCCCTCGGCCACGGCGGGCGCCTCGGGCACCACGTCGGCAGCCGTATCGACGGCCACCTCCAACGGCGCGGTGGTCTCGGGCCGGATGAGCTGCAACAACGCGCGGCGCTCCTCGGCCTGCACCGGGCGCGCCACAGACCGGCGCGGAGGTTTCGCGACGACTTGCGGGCAGGCCTCGGGCGCAGGCGCCATCGGGGCATCGATTCCGAGCACGCGCATGACACGCGACACGTCGTCGTGCGTGGGGTCGTCTTCGGCCGAGGCCTGCGTGCCCGCCGACAGGCCAAGGGCCATCAGCGAGAACAGCAGGGCCGGCCGGGAGGGATGGAGTGTCATGGCGTGAGGTCCCGCTCAGAAATCCGATGGGCCGAGCTTGGGGATCGTGATGCCGTTCAGCCCTTCGCGAAGGATCCCGTTGCTTGTCGGTGCGCGCGGGACGGTGCGCCAATCGGCGGCCAGGTTGAAACCCGCGAGCTCCTGCTTGTTCGTGATCACGAACACGATCTGGTTCACCCACCTCGCCTCGAAGGCAGCCCGCGCAAGCGCGCGAGTGCCGCCCGCCGGGTCGCCGATCAGCACGCGGCCATCGCGCACGCCCTTGATCACGACGAAATGGTTGTAGCCGCTCTCATTGATGAGCGCGATCGCCGGGATGCGCGCGCTCTCGAGTTTGTCGAGTGGCGCCTCGAACCCGTCGGCCTGGTAGCCGTGGGATTCCAGGAACCGCTTCATGTCCAGCAGCGAGAAGCCCTCGCGCTGGATCTTCGCTTGATCGCCGTGGCGGTACATCGCCTCGAAGACCGCCTGCTCGTTCACCCGATGCCCGTAGTGGTGGGTGAGCAAGGTTGAAAGCGCGGCGGAGCCGCAGCTGAAATCGAACTGCTGCCGCTCCGTCGCGAGGTAACGCCCTTCCTTCAGGCTCACCGCGGGCACCGAATAGATGCCGCCCACGTCGACCGAGCCGGCATGGACCGGACCACCCCACAGGGTCGCCAGCACGAGGAACAGGAAGGTGGGGGACTTCATGGTGTCACTTCAACTGCACGTTGACGATGGTGGCGTTCTGGATCAGCACGTTGTTGCCGCTGTTCTGGATCACCGTGGGCAGCCCGGCCGAGCCCGCGAGGGCCCCGTCGCTGATCACGTTGCCACCGGTCACGACGTTGGTGGCCGAGTTGTCGGCCACGACGCCCTTGAGCTTCATGTCGTTGATCGTCACCGAACCACCGCGCTTGGCCGCCAAGGAGCGGCTGTCGAGCGGTTTGATCCCGAGGGGATTGGGCGCGACGGCTGGCGTGGCCGCAGCGGGCGCCGCGGCTTCGGCGGGAGGTGGCGTGGATACCGCCACGACCTCGTCGGCCGCGTGCACCGCCGCGCTCCACGTCAGCGACACGAGTGACGCTGCACCGAGCACGAGTGTGTGCGTTAGGGTCTTCATGATGCCTCCTGTGCATTCCGCTGGGGCAATGAACTGTTCGCCGAAACACCGGGGGGCCCGGAGGTCCCCCGGTGGATCAGCTTGCTTGCATCACCTGCCGAGGCTCAGGTTGGCCTGCACATTGACGCTCTGCTGCACCAGTGCGCCGATGCCGGTGTTCTGGCTGAGAACCAGAATGCCTGCCGCCGATTGCGCCGTGCCCGTCATGGAGTTGGACATGTTGAACGTGCCGGCACTGACGGCGTTGGAACCGCCCGCACCACCTGCACCGCCCGCGGCACCCGAGCCTGAGCCGCCGCTGCCGGCGCCACCCGTGCCCGAAGCACCTGCCCCACCACCACCACCGGCTGCGCCAGCGCCGCCGGCCGCACCGTTGCCTGCCGTCGCGCTGCCATTGGTGGCGCTGGTGGACGCATCGCCGTTCGAGGCGCTGCCCCCGCCCCCGCCGCCACCGGCCACATTGCTGGCGGTTCCGCCAGCGCCGGCGTTGCTCGTCGTTGCGCCACCGGTTCCGGTCGCCGCACCGCCGGACGACGTCGCCGTGCCGGTGTTGGAGCCGCTGGACGCCGTGGCTGCACCGCTGGTACCGGCGCCACCGGTGCCTGTGGCCGAGCCCGTGGCCGCACCACCCGTGCCGGACGAAGAGCCGGTGGCCGCGCCGCCGGTGTTCGCCGCCGTGTTGGTCGAGCCGCTGCTTGCCGTGCCCGTGCCGGTGCCGGCACCACCCGTGCCCGTGACGGCACCGCCCGAGCCGGCCCCGCCACCGCTGCTGCCGCCGGCGCCGCCGCCTGCGCCAGGATCCCCTCCACCGGCACCACCGTTGGAGTTGCCGGCACTGCCACCCACGCCGAGGCTGCCACCGAGTGTGCCGCCCCCTGCGCCCAGGCCACCGCCCAGGGCGCCACTGCCCGACCGCTGGCCGGACGCGGACAAACCACCAAGCGAGGCATTGGCCGACAGGGCCGATCCACCGGTGTTGCCATCGGTGGCGCTGCCATCGCCGCCACTCGCCGCCGAGCCTGCAGCCGCGCCGCCGGTCCGCTGTGCGTTGCCTGCGAGGGCTGCCCCGCCCGCGGTGCGGGTGGTGCCGCCAGTCGCGGTGGCATCACCGCCGTTGGCACCCCTGGCACCCCGGGCGTCACCGCCGGCGCCGCCGGCGCCGCCCGTGGCGCTGTTCGAGGCGTCGCCAGCGTTCGCGCTGCCGACGCGGGCATTGCCGCCGTCACCGCCCGAACCGCCGGCGCCGCCACGGCCACCGGCGCCGCCATTGCCGCCACGGCCGTCGCCGCCGACGCCAATGCCGCCATAACCGTCACCGCCCGCGCCGCCCCGGCCACCATTGGCATTGCCGCTGTTGTTGGCGACATTGCCGAGGCCGGAAACCTGGACGCCGCTGACCGTGCCTGTCAGCTTGCTGATGGCGATGGCCTTGCTGGAGTTGAACGAGTTCGTGAAGTTCGCGGTGGACGTGCTGCCGTTGTTGGCCGCCGCGGTGCCCCAGCCGGACGCTGCTGCCCGGCCGCTGTTGTCACGGTTGTCGCCCGTGCTCTTGTTGTTCTTCTGGTCGGAGTTGTTGCTGTTGTCGGTTGGCGTGATCGTGGTGGTGCGGCTGTTCGTCCTGGTCGACGTCTTCGTCGCGGTGAGCGTGTTGGTCTGCGTGGCCGTCGAGTTCTCATTCGCCGCAGGCCCGAAGCTGCTGGAGGCAGATGCATTCGCCAACTGATTCACCTTGCTGGAGTCGCTGGTGTTCGTGTTGGTGGGGTTGGCCCAGGCGGAGGCCCCGAAGGCCAGGGCGAGCGCCGACGCCAATAAGGTTCTTGTCATGGAATTTCTCCTCGATAGGGTTGATATACCGGACATCAGGGATTTGGCATGGCACGCCAATCCGCAGGGTTCTTTGCAGGAACAGGACCACTGCATGCCAGGCCCTCGCCAAGTGCTTGATTCACAAGGGAAACTCCAGCATGGGCACGGGAGCACCAGGCCATCGCCCACGTCCGGATGAGGTCCTGTTGTCTCAGGGCTGTGACACCCCCGTCGCGCCCGCCGCGCCGAACGCGCGCCACGGCCTTTTTTCCCTTGCTGATCAACGGCCTGCGCGCGCGGCTCCGGGCAAACCCGGCCGAAACGGCGGCGTCACATCCTTGTGACATCCATCTGGAGGAGGCCCGCACAAGCTCGCGCGACGGGGGACGAATTCATCCCCCGCCTGAGGTTGCAAACGGATTGAGCGCGTATAGCGAGCACCGCGCGAGCGTGTCAGTTCGTGATGCTGTGCTTGGCCATCAGCCGGTACAGGGTCATGCGCGACACCCCGAGCTGGCGCGCCGCCTGGGTCACGTTGCGGCCGGCGCTTTGCAGGCTGCAGGAGATCGCGCTGCGTTCCGCCTCGGTCCGGGCGTCGTCCAGGGCCTCGTGCTGCGGCGCGTCCACGCGTTCCTCGAGCCCGAGGTCGAAGGGCGTGATCAGGCGCCCTTCGCTCATCACCATCGCGCGGCGCACGCGGTTGATGAGCTCGCGCACGTTGCCCGGCCAGTCGTGCACTTCCATCGCAGCCACCGCGCGGCGGCTGAACCCCCTGAGTCGGGGGCTCTTGTCGTGGATGAACTTCGTGAAGCAGTGCTGTGCCAGCAATGCGACATCCGTCTTGCGTTCACGCAGCGGCGGCACACGAAGGGGCAGCACATTGAGGCGATAGAACAGGTCTTCGCGGAACCCGCCGGCCGACACCGCCTTGTCGAGGTCGACGTTGGTGGCCGCGATCACCCTCACGTCCACCTGGATGCTGCGCGTGGACCCCACGCGGTTGATGGTCATCTCCTGCAGGAAGCGCAGCAGGTTGACCTGGAGGTCAAGTGACAGGTCGCCGATCTCGTCGAGGAACACCGTGCCGCCGCTGGCGGCTTCGATCAGCCCGCGTTCGTCGCGCGACGCCCCGGTGAACGAACCCTTCGTGTGGCCGAAGAGTTCCGACTGGATCAGCGACGGGTGGATGGCCCCGCAATTGACGGCCACGAAGGGCCCGCGGGCGCGTGCAGACTGCTGGTGGATCGCCTGCGCCGCCAGTTCCTTGCCGCTGCCGCTTTCGCCCCGGATCAGCACCGGCGCATCCACCTTCGCGACCCGCTTGACTTGCCACAGCAAGTTCTTGATGGGCGCGCTTTCACCGACGATCGGCCCGTCGCCCACCACACCGGACGGCTTGCCCTCGGGCGCCGGCCTGAGCGCCGCGTGCCCGTACGCGTGCCCCAGCGTCTGCACCAGGTGTTGCGGCTCGACGGGCTGCGTATGGTGATCAAAGAAGTGATCGAGGATCAGCTCACGGCAAGCCGGCAACGCCAGGGCCGGCAGGTCGAACACACCGACCCACTCGAGGCTGTCGTGTTGTGCGAGGAACTCATGGAGTTCCTCGCACCCGGCCTCGTGGACCTCGTGTGTCATCAGCAGGCCCACGCGGAAGTGGTGCTGGTGGAGCAACCGGTGCGCGGACTTCAAGTCCATCGCGGTGTGCACCTCCCAGGAGGCTGCACGCAGGTACTCGCACAGCCCGGCGTCGGCATGCCTCGGCACGACGCACAGAATCTTTCTTTCGCCCATAAAGCGTTCCCCACGAGCGGATTGCCGGGCCCGCCCGGCAGCAGCCGGCCCGCAAACTTCGCCTTGTCAAATCTGGTCTCCTCACCCCGAGCACGCACACGCGGTCCTGTAGCAGGACACGCGGCGAGCCGCGGCTTTCTTGCTTCTTGTGACGCGACGGTTCCGGTCGTCGGCTGGTGAGCCGTCCCCCCCGGTTCCCCTGACGCCGGAGGTGGATGACCCGCGGCGTGGAGGTGTTCCGCAAGGGCGAAACACCCTGGCAGGAACGACGACCCGCGTGGCCGACTTTCGGATTCTGCGAGTGCATCAGGGCCCTGCGTCCCCCGCAAACGGGGGTGTGACCAAATGCATCCATCCCCCCAAACGCGTGTTCCGCGAAGGGTCATCGGATCGCAGAATTCGTCCACACGCACCACGGAGATTCACACATGGATGCCCTCTACCTGCCCGCCTTCGACCAAGCCATGCAATTCCTGTTCGAACGCCATGGCAATTCGATCAGCGAAGACCTGGTCGAAGCGTACTGCGCTTGTGGCTACCTCAAGGACATTGACGGCGTGCTCACGCTGACCGACACCGGTCGAGCGGAACTGCGCCGCCGCCGTCGCAGCGTCGCCACGAACTGAACGCGCGTTTGCCGGTGTCGGACACCACCGACACCACACCGCGCACTGTCCCTACCCCTCTCGCGCCCTCGGCGTCAGAGACTGGTCTCCGTGAAGTTCCGCTCTTACAGGGAGCCGACAATGACCGAACGCACCCAATGGCACGAGTCCACCATCCCCATGGATGGCCAGCAGATCCTCATCCGCACGCGTCACCTGCCCAATGGGTGGGACTGGCAAGTGCGCATGGGTGAGGAAGACCTCGACAACCCGGCCGGCCTGGCCGACACCCAGGAACGCGCCATCTCCGCGGCCCTGCACGAAGCGGCAGGCCGCGCGATCTGACCAAAGTGGAGGCCGCCATGAGCCGCCGTCACGACCCCGCCCCGCCCGGCAAGCCCGAACCCGGTGAATTGCCGGTGGAGCCCGACCAGGGGGCCTTTCCGCCCCCTGGCAGCAGCGAAGAGGAAGACGAGGCCGACCTGCCGGCCCCGACCTGAGAGGCTGATTCGTCAGCTGAACAGGCGCCGCGCGGCGGGGGAACCCGCCGCGAGGTCGCGTGCCGCCAGGGCCTCGTACAGGCGGCGCAGTTCGCCGCCGATCGATGCGAAGCCGGGCACGCTGAGCGGGTGGCCGTTGTCGTCCACCACGGCCGCATCCATGCCCAGCGACAGCGCCTGCGCGCTGGCCTGCCAGGCCGCGAACGGTTCGGACGACGCCTCGGTCTGCGGCACGTCGAAGCTCAGCATCACGTCGCGCACGGCCGACTGGTTGGGGTCGTCCGCCAACGCGGCCTGCGCGTCGTAGCTCAACACCAGCACCGGCGGCGCCCCGTCCTCCGCACCCGGCAGCACCATGCGTCCCGGCACGTTGCCGGCCACGAACCCATGGCGTGCCGCATGTTGCTGGATGTAGCCCACGCTCCAGGCCGTCAGCCGCGCGTGCAGGTGCACGGCGAGCTGGGCGTCGTGCTGGCTCGCGAAGGCGTCGAGTTCGCGGGCTCGGCCCACCACGTCGAGCATGTCGGGGAAGTCCACCAGCGCGCCCAGCAGCTCGGCGAACCCCTGCACCTTCTGCACGAACTCGGAGTACTCGATTTCGTTCAGGCCACCGGTGCGGTTGGCCAGTTGCACCCCGGCCTGGAACTCGCTGTAGCGGCGTCCCGGCAGCGGCATTTCCCACTCACCGTTTTCGGTGTTCAGCCCTTCGATCAGGAAGGGTTTCGTACCCGCCCGCCGCGTGGGCGGCAGGTGCGACAGCGCCATGTCACCACTCACCGGCGCTTCCACCGTGATCGATGCGATGCCGTCGATCAGCGCATCGATGCGCGCGCTGGGACGGCGCGGGAACAACATCGGTTCCGCGCGGTCGGCGAGCCCGCCGCCGGTGGGGGTGTCGCCACCCGCCGCGCCCTGCGGGCCACCGTCGAGCACGGGTTCACGCGGCTCGGCCGGCGGGGCCACGGGCGGCGACGGGCGCAGGGGCCCGGCCTTGCGGGCCTGCCAGGCGCCGTGGGCGACCACGCCCGCCAGCACCACCCCACCCACACACGCCAGCGCAATCGTCAGGTTGTCCATCTCGTCGAGTTCCTCAGGCCGCCTGCACCATGCCGACAGCCGCTTCCATGTCCACCGCGACGATGCGCGAGACACCTTGTTCCTGCATGGTCACGCCGATCAGCTGCTCGGCCATCTCCATCGCGATCTTGTTGTGGCTGATGAACAGGAACTGCGTGCCGGCCGACATCGTCTTCACGAGCTTCGCGTAGCGTTCCGTGTTGGCGTCGTCGAGCGGCGCGTCCACTTCGTCCAGCAGGCAGAACGGCGCCGGGTTCAGCTGGAAGATCGCGAACACGAGCGCGATGGCCGTGAGCGCCTTTTCACCGCCCGACAGCAGGTGGATGGTGCTGTTCTTCTTGCCCGGGGGCTGCGCCATCACCTGCACGCCGGCGTCGAGGATCTCGTCGCCCGTCATGATGAGCCTCGCGTTGCCACCGCCGAAGAGGCTCGGGAACATGCGCCCGAAGCCGTCGTTGACCTGGTTGAACGTGGCCATGAGCAGGTCGCGGGTTTCCAGGTCGATCTTGTGGATCGCGTTTTCGAGCGTGTTGATGGCCTCGTTCAGGTCGGCGTTCTGCGCGTCGAGGAAGGTCTTGCGCTCGCGCGACGACGTGAGCTCGTCCAGCGCCGCCAGGTTCACGGCCCCCAGGGCGTTGATCTCGCGGCCGATGCGGTCGATCTCGCCCTGCAGGCCGTACAGCTTCACGCCGTTGTCGGTGATGTTGCGTTCGAGCGCTTCCAGGTCCACACCCGCCGCGGTGAGCTGCTCCATGAACTGCGCGCCGCCGAGCTGGGCGGCCTGCTCCTCGAGCTGCAGCTTCGTGATGCGGTCGCGCAGCGGCTGCAGGCTCTGCTCGTGGGCGAGGCGTTGTTCGTCGAGGCGGCGCAGGCGCAGCGTCAGGTCGTCGTACTCGCTGCGCTTGGCGGCGAGTGCCGATTCGCGGTCGAGGCGCAGCGCCAGCGCCGCTTCCAGCCCCACCTGCGCGGAGGCGTCGGTGAGCCGGCCCAGCTCCTCGCGCAGCTGCGCCTCGGACTGCGCGTTGCCCTGCACCTGCTGCGCCGCCGTCTCGATGCTGCGCTGCAGTTCGCCACGCCGTGCAGCCAGCGAGCGCGACGAGAACGTCGCCTCCTGGGCCTGCCGCTCGAGCGACCGCAGCTGTTCGCGCGCATCGGCCAGCCGGCGTTCGGCGGCGATCACCGCTTCGTCGAGCTCGGCGTGGCGCTCCTGCGTGGTAGCGAGCTGCATGTCGAGTTCCTCGAACCGCGCCTCGCCGGTGGCGCGGCGTTCGTTGAGTTCCTCGAGCTGGGCATCGATCTCGTGCAGTTCGTCGTCGAGCTGGCCGCGCCGGGCGCTGGTCTGCTCGGCAAGCTGCGACAGGCGCAGCAGCTCCACCTGCAGCTGGTGCGCGCGGGTTTGCGTTTCGGCAGCGTCACGGCGGGCCGTCACGAGGCGCTGCGAGGCCTCGGTGTACGCGGCCTCGGCACGCACCAGCCCACCGCGCGCCTCCTCGGCGATCAGTGTCTGGGCACGCAGCTGGTGCTCGAGGCTCTCGATCTCCTGCGCACGGGCCAGCATGCCGGCCTGTTCGGAGTCGGGGGCGTAGAACGCCACCGAGAACTGGCTCACGGCATGGCCCTCGCGGGTCATGATGACCTCGCCGTGGGTGAGCTTGTCGCGTGCGGCCAGCGCCTCGTCGATGTTCGGCGCGGTGTACACGCCTTCGAGCCAGTCGTTCAGCAGGGCCTTCAGGCCCGCCTCGGTCAGGCGCAGCAGGTCGGACAGCCGCGGCAGCGTGTGATGGGTGTTGGCGATGGCCGCATGCGGCGGGCTGTAGAACGCGAGCTTGGCCGGCGGCGCGTCGAGCGCGAAGGCCCGCACCGTCTCCAGGCGGCCCACCTCCAGCGCGCTCAGGCGCTCGCGCAGCGACGACTCCAGCGCGGTTTCCCAACCGGTTTCGATGTGGATGCGTTTCCACAGGCCCTGCATGTTCTCGAGGCCGTGCTTGGCCAGCCACGGCTTGAGCTTGCCCTCGGTCTGCACCTTCTCCTGCAGCGCACGCAGCGCTTCCAGGCGCGCGCTCAGGTCGGCCTGCCGGGCCGAATCGGTGTTGACCTGTTCCTGCTTCATGCGGCGGTCGTCGTCGAGCGCGGGCACCTGCTCGGTGAGCTCGTGCAACCGCTCGTCGGCCACCGCACGCGCGTCCTCGGCGACGCCGAACTGGGCCTTCAGGTCGCCCAGGCGGTCCATGTCGGGCACGGCCAGCTGGCGGCGTTCCGCGTCGAGCCGGTCGCGGCGCTGCTGGAACTGCCGGCCCTGGTCGTCGAGGCTGCGGCTCTCGGCCGCCAGCACCTGGATCTGCTGCTGCACGCCCGACACGGCCGTGCGCTGCTCGTTGCTGCGGTTCTGCGCCGTGCGCACCGCGTCTTCCACGTTGGGCAGGTTGCCCGCCTGTTCCTCGGCCTGGGCGGCGAGCACCTCGCTGCGTTCGTCGGCCGCAGCGATCTGTTCGGCGATGGTCTCGAGTTCGTCCTGCGCCTGGGCCTGGCGGTCGGCCCAGGTCTCGTTCTGCGTCTTCAGCTCGACCAGGCGCTGCTCGACACGCTGGCGGCCTTCCACCACGTAGCGGATGCGTTCCTCGAGGCGGCTCACCTCGAGTGCCGCCTCGGCCAACGACCCTTGCGCGGTGTGCAGCTCGTCGCTCGCGGCGTAGTGGGCCTGACGCACGGTTTCCAGTTCGGCCTCCCCGTGGCGCAGCTCCGCCGTGCGGGCCTCGAGCGCGTTGGTGGCCTCCAGCACTTCCTTGCGCACCCGCTCCTGCTCGCCGGCCGCATCGCGGTGCTTGAGGAACCACAACTGGTGCAGCTTGAGGGTGCCGGCTTCCTGGAGCCCGCGGTACTTCGTGGCCACCTCGGCCTGCTTCTCGAGCTTCTCGAGGTTGCTGTTGAGCTCGCGGAGGATGTCCTCGACGCGGGTCAGGTTCTCGCGCGTGTCCTTCAGCCGGTTCTCGGTTTCGCGGCGGCGTTCCTTGTACTTCGACACCCCAGCGGCTTCCTCGAGGAACAGGCGCAGTTCTTCCGGCTTGCTCTCGATGATGCGGCTGATGGTGCCCTGGCCGATGATGGCGTAGGCGCGGGGCCCGAGGCCGGTGCCGAGGAACACGTCCTGCACGTCGCGGCGGCGCACGGGCTGGTTGTTGATGAAGTAGCTGCTGGTGCCGTCGCGCGTGAGCACGCGGCGCACGGCGATTTCGGTGAACTGGTTCCACTGGCCGCCGGCGCGGGCGTCCTCGTTGCTGAACACGAGTTCCACGCTGGCGCGGCTCGCACCCTTGCGGTTGCCCGAGCCGCTGAAGATCACGTCCTGCATGGACTCGCCACGCAGTTCGCTGGCCTTCGATTCACCGAGCACCCAGCGCACCGCATCCATGATGTTGGACTTGCCGCACCCGTTCGGGCCGACGACCCCCACCAACTGACCCGGCAACTGGAAATGCGTGGGATCGGCAAACGACTTGAAGCCCGAGAGTTTGATGGAGTTCAGACGCATGGCGTGGAAACGGGCCCTGACAGGCAACCCCCGGCGCACCTCACCGGGGCATCCAGGACCGCCTAAGTACTTGATTTATTTGGCGAATCTCGTGCAACGACGAGCCTCCGGCGAGGCGCGATGATACCATCGGGCCCCTCGCGGCATTCCCGCAAAACCCTCTCCGAACCCGTCTGCCATGGCCAAGATGTCCACCAAAGTCGCCCTGCCCAAAACCAAGCCCGCCACGGCCGTGGGCCAGCGCGAAAAACCGGCCAAGCCGCCCAGCGTGCCCAGCAAGCAGATCGACGTGTTCCCGAACCCCACCCCGAAGCGCGACTACGCGATCCAGTTCCAGGTGCCCGAGTTCACCTGCCACTGCCCGCTCACCGGCCAGCCCGACTTCGCCCATTTCACGATCGACATGATCGCGGACAAGCTGTGCGTCGAGCTCAAGAGCCTGAAGATGTACATGTGGAGCTACCGCCACGAAGGCGCGTTCCACGAGAAGGTCACGAACGACATCCTCGACGACATCGTGCGTGCCACCGACCCGCGGTTCATCCGCATCACCGCGAAGTGGTACGTGCGCGGCGGCATCTACACGAACGTGGTGGCCGAGCACCGCAAGAAGGGCTGGAAGCCGCAGCCCGTGGTGGTCATGCCCGCCCACGCACCGGCCACCGGCCTGGCTTGACCGGCTGACGCACAAAGACCCGGTGCTTGGCAGGGTGCCGGGCCTTGCTCCACGATGGCGGTCCCGAAGCCCCTGCCCTGAAGGATCCCGTCCATGGCCACCACCCGCAACGTCGCCGTCTTTGTCGGCAGCCTCCGCAAGGCCTCGCTGAACCGCAAGGTCGCCCTGGCCCTCGCGGCCCTGGCGCCCCCCACGCTCAAGCTGTCCATCGTGGAGATCGGCGACCTGCCCCTCTTCAACGAGGACTGGGAAGCCAACCCGCCCAAGAACGTGGTGGACCTGAAGGCCACCATCCAGGCGGCCGACGCGGTGCTGTTCGTCACGCCGGAGTACAACCGCTCGGTGCCGGGGGTGCTGAAGAACGCCATCGACGTGGCATCGCGCCCGTACGGCAAGAGCGCATGGAACGGCAAGCCCGGGGCGGTGGTGAGCGCGTCGCCCGGCGCCATCGGCGGCTTTGGCGCCAACAACCACCTGCGCCAGTCGTTCGTGTTCCTGAACGTGCCGATGCTGCCCCACGAGGCCTACCTCGGCAACGCCCACACGCTGTTCGACGACGCGGGCAAGCTCACCAACGAATCCACGAAGGAATTCCTGACGAAGTTCCTGGCGCGGTTCGCCACCTGGATCGAAAGCAACATTGCAACCTGACCTCCTGGCCCTTCCGGCCCGCCCCGCCTACCAGAAGTACGCCGTCGATGTGCGCCCGAGCCCCATCGACGGCCAGGGCGTGTTCGCGCTCGAACCCATTCCGCGCTGGCGCAAGATCGGCGAGATCCGAGGTGAATCCATCAGCGTGATCGAGGCCCGCATCCGGGCCACGCGCCACGAGCGTGTGATGATCGTCGAGATCTCCGAGGACAAGGCCATCGACTTCCACAAGTCGGCCGACCCCATGCGCTACACGAACCACTCGTGCCAGCACAACGCCCGGCTGTCCATCCAGCAGGGGCGTGTCGAGTTCTACTCCCTTCGTGCCATCTCGCCGGGCGAAGAGATCACCGTGAGCTATGGCGAGACCCACCATGAAGGCCGGCTCGCCTGCCGGTGCGGTGCGCCGGGGTGTGCCCGGCGGCTGTAGCCGCCAGGCCATCCGGCGTCACAACCCCGTCACCCAGGGCGCGTACGGTCTGCCACTTCCCCACAGGAGAACCGACCCATGCGCTCTTTCCTCTTCGGCCTGGCCGTTGCCTGCGCCGCCGCCGTCGCCGCCCCGGCCGCGATGGCCCATGACCACCGCAGCCGCACCGAATCGCCCCTCGTGATCGGCCACCGCGGCGCCAGCGGCTACCTGCCCGAGCACACGCTGGAGAGCTACGCCCTCGCGATCGAACTCGGCGCCGACTACATCGAGCCCGACGTGGTGGCCACCCGTGACGGCCACCTGATCGCCCGCCACGAGCCCAACATCACCAACACCACCGACGTGGCGAGCCACCCCGAGTTCGCCTCCCGCCGCCGCACCGCGGTGGTGGACGGGGCCACCGAGGAAGGCTTCTTCGCATCCGACTTCACGCTCGCCGAGATCCGCACGCTGCGCGCGAAGCAGGCCTTCGCCGACCGCCCGCAGCAGTTCAACGGCCAGTTCGGCATCGCCACGCTCGACGAGGTGATCGCGCTGGCCAAGCGCAAGGGCCGCGAAGCCAACCGCACGGTGGGCGTGTACATCGAAACGAAACACCCCACCTACCACCAGAAGCTCGGCCTGCCGCTCGAGCAGCGCGTGCTGAACGCCCTCACCCGCGCCGGCTGGAACTACCGCGAGGCGCCGGTGTTCATCCAGTCGTTCGAGCAGGCCAACCTGAAGCAGCTCAACAAGCTCACCCGCGTGAAGCTCGTGCAGCTGATCGATGCGAACGACGTGAACGCGGACGGCTCGCTCGACTTCACCGCCCCGTACGACCGCCCCTACGACTGGACGGCCTCGGGTGACCCGGCGCTGCTGGCCCGCACCTTCGCCTACCTGACCACCGACGCCGGCCTGCGCGAGGTGCGCACGTACGCCGACGGCATCGGCCCGTGGAAGCGCTACATCGTCAGCACCGCCGCGAACCCCAACGGCACCGGCCCGGGCGAGGCCAAGCTCAAGCTGCTGCCCCCCACCGACCTGATCGCCCGCGCCCACCAGGCCGGCCTGGTCGTGCACGCCTACACCTTCCGCAACGAACAGTCGCGCCTGCCGGCCGACTACGCCGGCAACCCGGTCAACGAGTACCTGCAGTACTTCGCCCTCGGCATCGACGGCCTGTTCTCGGACTTCGCCGACACGGCCGTGGCCGCGCGGGTGTTGCACAAGCTGAAGACCGATCCGAAGTTCGGGGACTGCTTCACCGGCGAGGCGCGTTCTTGGCAATGTGACTGATCGCCCGGGTCACCCCCGGTGAACGCCGGAGGCGCCTCTCACCGCCCCGCGCGGGGGTACAAGTGCGAAACCACCACGTGCCCCTCCGGCCCGAAATCCAGCGAATAGCTGCTTTGCGTGAGCGGGGTCGGGCGCCCGGTGCGGTCGGGCGCGTTGCTGAAGCCGCGGCCCACCGGACGGCCGTGCTCGAAAACAGCGTCGGTGATACCCACGCCGCCCGGCAACGCATTGATCGCGCGGTCGAACTCGGCGCGAGTGCGCGCCGACAGCACGCCCTGCAGCTCGGATCGATGCGATACATGGGCGTTGATCTCGGCCACCGCGAGAGCCATGTCGGCATGCGAGCCATAGACCCCCGCGTAGCCGGTCTCCCGTGCGCGCGCGCGCAGCGCCGCGTCGTCGAGCAGCAAGTGGCGTTCCACGGCGCGATCCCAGGCGCGCTCGCTGACCAGCCCGGTGCTGGTGGAGTGGCTTCGCAGCTTAGTGCGGGTGTCCTGGATGTCCTGGTCCAGCGGCCGCATCCTGCCACGCAGGCTGGCGAGTTGCTCGCCCAGGGCGTCGAATTGACGCCGCCCCCCCGCCGCGTTGCGCGCATGGTCGGCGGCTGCGGTCTCGAGTTGGTCTTCGCAGCGCCGCAGCGCGGCCTTCGCCTGCCTGATCCTGTCGTCCGTGCCGGCAATCTGCTGCTTCGCCTCGTCGGCAGCTTCCTGGTGCCCTTGAATGTCCCCACGCAGCTTCATGCCGCGCGCCTCGGGGTCCGGCGTCGACGACGTGCTGGCCGTCTCGATTTGTGGAACGGCCTCCGACCGGAACTTGGCATCCTTGTTCGCCTCGGGGGCGTCGAGCCGGCGGCGCTCACTGGCGAACTGGTTGACCTGCTGGCGGACGGCATTGAACTCTTGCGCCGCAGCGACCCCCTGCGCAACGACAAGCCGGAGCGCCTTCTGAGCCTCATCGAGGGTACCCTGGGCCTGCGCCACCTCGGCCATGGCATCCGCATAGTCTTCGGCAAGCATGCTCATGATGGCGGCGGCTTGGGTCACGGCCCCCTTCAGGATCGCCTCGCGGTGCCCGGGCACTTCCTGCAGTTGCCACAGCGTTTCGTTGCGCACCGCGGTGACCACCACGTCCCTGGTCGGCACCGTCCCGCCACCGCTCAACCTCGCGCGCCGAGGCCCGGCCCCCCCGTGCCGGACGTTGATGGAAGCCAGCCGTGCCGCGTCGAACATGCAGCTGTCGAAGCCCGACCGGACCTGCCTGGCCACCGCGGCTTTCAGGGCGTCTTCGCCAGCACCACTGCGCAAAGCGGCCGTGATGGGTTCCATCTGCCTGCGCAGCAGATCGCCGCTGTTGCCGTGCTGCACGTCATCCATGTGGCCTTGCAGCACGCGCCAGAGCAGGCTGTTGACGTACACGTTCGGCGTCATCGAGCCGTAGAGCGCGGAGGCCGCGGAAAAAGCCGCGTTGTCGGCCACCAGATACGCCGCCTTGAAGCGCCGGGCACCGGCGCCTGCCTCGGTGAAATATTCGAGATAGCGCTCATGACGGTTGTCCGGACGTCCGCTCCGGGGCACATCCATGGGCGGCAGGTCATGCTCATCCAAATAGCTGTTGAGATTGCCGGGGACGGACGATTCGATCCTTTCCATGTAGGACGTCGGCTCCAGGATCTCTTCCGCCTCGGCCCTCAGGCGCTGGACCTCGGCGCGCGCCGGGGCGAGCACCGATCTGGCGAGGCGGTCCTGCTCGAGCTTCAAGGCTTCGCGCTGCCGCTCCAGTTGCTGCAGGTGCCGGCGCGCAGCCGCCTCCTCGGCACTGACGGGAGCCGGCCCCGCGGGTTCCGCGGCCCGGCCCGACGGGGCGGACGCGGAGGGAGGCGTGGGCGTCCCGGTGGCAACTGCCGACGCCAGCGACAGCCCCGCCAGCGAGCGCTCGCAAGACGCCAGCTGGCGGTCGGAGCGATCCAGCCGGTCGGCCTGCGCGTCGCGGCGGGCCAGCAACTGCTGCAGTTCGTCGCGGGCGTGGTCCACGCGGTCTTGCAGGTGGTTGATCTCGTTGCGGCTTCTGGCACCACGCGCACCGCGCGCGGCAGCCCAGCGGGCCTCCTCGACCTCGCCGAGGCTCGCCTGCAGCTGTGAACGCTGCTGCTCCAGCGTGCCGAGTTGCCGCGCCAGCGCCGTGAGCTGAGCCGACGAGGCCACGATGGGGGCGGCACGGACGCCCGACGACGATGCGCCGGCCGGGTTCGCAGGGGTCGAGCGTGCCGGCGCCGGCAGCCTTGTGCGCCTGCGCGTGGCGGCCGACGAGCTTTCGCCTGACGCACTCGCGGGCGGGGGCGGTGCCCGTCCCAGCTCGGGGGGGTCTCCGATCACCCGGGACGGGCCGCTGCCGGGATCCGGCAGCACCGGCGGCGCGGCTGGTGGCATGGCGGTCGGGCGAGTTGCGGGCGGGCGGATGGGGTGCGGCATTGAAAAACGGGCTCCGTGCTACGGCGCAGCGCCTCGGCGCGAACGCGATGTGACATGCGTGGCGGCACACGGTAGCCACGGTTCGCAATGCAGCCGGGCGCGCGGGCGAACCCGCCTGCGGAACAGCGAAGCGCCCCCCGCGACTCCCCATGCCCGTCGCAGGCCGTGCGTACGGTTTGTCACCCCGGCGAACACCACGGCCCCCCGCCGGAGGGTCGGGCGTGCCCGATAATCCGCGGATGAACCCTTTGCTTGCCCGCCTGCATCCCTACCCGTTCGAACGCCTGCGCGCGCTGACCCGCGACATCACGCCGAACCCGGCGTACAAGCCCATCAGCCTGGGCATCGGCGAACCCAAGCACGCCACGCCGCAACTGATCAAGGACGCCCTCGTGGCGGGCCTGGGGGGCTTGGCGGCCTACCCGGCCACCGCCGGCGAACCCGCGCTGCGCAACGCGATGACCGGCTGGCTGCAACGCCGCTACGGCATCGCGGTGGACCCCGCCACACAGGTGTTGCCGGTGAACGGGTCGCGCGAGGCACTGTTCGCCCTGGCACAGACCGTGATCGACCCCACGAAGGCGGGCGCCACCGTGGTGTGCCCCAACCCGTTCTACCAGATCTACGAGGGGGCGGCGCTGCTGGCCGGCGCGCAGGCGCACTACGTCAACAGCGACCCGGCACGCAACTTCGCGTCCGACTGGGGTTCGGTGCCCGACGAGGTGTGGGCCCGCACCCAGCTGCTGTACGTGTGCTCGCCGGGCAACCCCACCGGCGCGGTGATGCCGCTGGAAGAATGGCAGAAGCTCTTCGCCCTCAGCGACCGCTTCGGGTTCGTCATCGCGTCCGACGAGTGCTACTCCGAGATCTACTTCCGCGACGAACCGCCCCTCGGTTCGCTCGAAGCGGCCGTGAAACTCGGCCGGCCCGACTTCCGCAACCTCATCGCGTTCACGAGCCTGTCCAAGCGGTCCAACGTGCCGGGCCTGCGTTCGGGCTTTGTCGCGGGTGACGCCGCCCTGATCAAGCAGTTCCTGCTGTACCGCACGTACCACGGCAGTGCCATGAGCCCCACCGTGCAACACGCGAGCATCGCCGCCTGGGACGACGAGACTCACGTGGTCGAGAACCGCGACAAATACCGCCGCAAGTTCGCCCAGGTCACGCCGGTGCTGGCCGAGGTGCTCGACGTGGCGCTGCCCGATGCGAGCTTCTACCTGTGGGCCGGTGTGCCGGGCAATGACGTGGAATTCGCCCAACGGTTGCTGGCTCAATACAATGTGACCGTGTTGCCGGGCAGCCTGCTTGCCCGGGAGGCCCACGGCACCAACCCTGGTGCCGGGCGCATCCGCCTGGCGCTGGTCGCCGAAGTCGACGAATGCCTGGAAGCCGCCCACCGCCTGGCCGCCTTTGCCCGATCCCTCTGAACACCGTCCCATCATGACCCAACAGCTCCAATCCACCATCGAACTCGCCTGGGAAGCCCGCGCTTCCATCACCGCCGACAACAGCCCCGAGGTCCGCGAGGCTGTCGACACCGTGATCGCCGACCTGAACGCCGGCCGCGTGCGCGTGGCCGAACGCCAGGGCGTTGGCCAGTGGACCGTCAACCAGTGGGTCAAGAAGGCCGTGCTGCTGTCGTTCCGCCTGAACGACAACAAGCTGATCGAGGCCGGGGGCCTGAGCTTCTTCGACAAGGTGAAACCGAAGTTCGCCGACCTCGACGAAGCCGAGATCCGTGCCACCGGCGTGCGCATCGTGCCGCCGGCCGTGGCCCGCCATGGCGCCTACCTGGCCAAGAACGTGGTGCTGATGCCGTCGTACGTGAACATCGGCGCCTACGTCGACGAAGGCACCATGGTGGACACCTGGGCCACCGTGGGCTCGTGCGCCCAGATCGGCAAGAACGTGCACCTGTCGGGCGGCGTGGGCATCGGCGGCGTGCTGGAGCCGCTGCAGGCCAACCCCACCATCATCGAGGACAACTGCTTCATCGGCGCCCGCTCCGAAGTGGTGGAAGGCGTGATCGTCGAGGAAAACTCGGTGATCTCGATGGGGGTGTTCATCGGCCAGAGCACGAAGATCTATGACCGCGCCACGGGCGAAGTCACCTACGGCCGCGTGCCCGCCGGCTCGGTGGTGGTGAGCGGCAGCCTGCCGAGCGCCGACGGCAAGTACAGCCTGTACTGCGCCGTGATCGTCAAGCGCGTCGACGCACAAACCCGTTCCAAGACCAGCATCAACGACCTGCTGCGCAGCTGATGCCCCGTGGCGCCGGCCTGGGGAGACGGCGCCACTCGATCCCCACGTTCCGGGCCCCGCGCCCGGAACCCCGACCAGCCTGGAAAAGAGGACTTTGATGGCAGCGACCAATGGCGGCAACATGGAGCGGGTGCTCCGGCTGATGGCAGACAAACACGCGTCCGACGTGTATCTCTCGGCCAACACCCCCATCCTGATCAAGATCAACGGGCAGATCCTGCAGTTGAGCGACCAGCCGCTGAGCCCGTCCCAGCCCCGCCAGTTGCTTGCCGAACTGCTCACCCCCACCCAGCTCGAAGACCTCGAGGACACCGGTGAACTGAACGTCGGCATCGGCATCGCCGGCGTCGGCAGCTTCCGGCTCAGCGCGTTCCGCCAGCGCGGGTCCATCGCCGCGGTGTTCCGGCACATCCCGCACGACATCCCGGCCCTCGGCAGCCTGAACCTGCCCCCGGTGCTCAACACCCTCGTGCTCGAAAAGCGCGGCCTGATCCTGCTGGTGGGTGCCACCGGCACCGGCAAGAGCACCACGCTCGCGGCCATGCTCGAGCAGCGCAACCAGCAGCTCGCCGGCCACATCCTCACCATCGAGGACCCCATCGAGTTCATGTTCACCAACAAGCGCTCCATGGTGAACCAGCGCGAGGTGGGCCGCGACACGCAGTCGCTCCAGGTGGCGTTGAAAAACGCGCTGCGCCAGGCCCCCGATTGCATCTACATCGGCGAAATCCGCGACCGCGAAACCATGACGGCCGCCATCTCGTACGCGCTGTCGGGCCACCTGGTGGTGTCCACGCTGCACGCGAACAACAGCTACCACGCACTCGGCCGGATCCTCTCCTTCTACAGCCCCGAGTCGCGCCCCGCGTTGCTCGCCGACCTGGCCGCGGGCCTGCGCGCCATCGTGTCGCAGCGGCTCATCCGCGCCACGGCCGGCGGCCGCATGCCGGCGGTGGAAGTCATGCTCAACACCAAGCTCGTGTCCGAGTTCATCGAAAAGGGCGACTTCACCGGCGTCAAGGAATCGATGGAAAAGTCGCTGGCCGAAGGTTCGCAGACCTTCGAGGCCGAACTGGCCCGCATGATCAACGACGGTTTCATCACCCGCGACGAAGGCCTCGCCTACGCCGATTCGCCCACCAACCTGATGTGGCGCCTCGCGAACGACATGGACCCCGTCTCCCGGCTCACCCCCAAGAAGGATGAGCCCGACACGGACCAGCCCACGTTCACCGAAATCCAGCTGGACGTGCCGGCCGACGACGGCCGATCCAGCGGCTTTGCCCGCATCTGAGTCTTTCCGCCGCCGATGTCTGCCACGCTCGAACTCACCGAAGCCCTGCTCGCCCGCCCGTCCGTCACCCCCGACGACGCCGGGTGCCAGGCCCTGATCGCCGACCGCTTGCGCCCGCTCGGATTCACCTGCGAGTCCATCGAAAGCGGACCCGAGAACTTCCGCGTCACCAACCTGTGGGCCGTGCGCCGCGGCTTGCCCGGCAAGAAGCTGCTGATGTTCGCGGGCCACACCGACGTGGTGCCCACCGGCCCGCTCGCGCAGTGGTCGAGCGACCCGTTCGTGCCCACGCACCGCGGCGGCAAGCTGTACGCACGCGGCGCGGCCGACATGAAGACGTCCATCGCCGCCATGGTGGTGGCCATCGAGGAGTTCGTGGCGGCCCGGGGTGACACCTGCGGCAGCATCGCGCTGCTGATCACCAGCGACGAGGAAGGCCCCGCGGTCGACGGCACGGTCAAGATCGTGGAGTTGCTGCGTGCCCGTGAAGAACACATCGACTACTGCATCGTGGGTGAACCCACGTCCGTCAACACCCTCGGCGACGTCATCAAGAACGGCCGCCGCGGCTCGCTGTCGGGCAAGCTGACGGTCAAGGGGGTACAAGGCCACATCGCCTACCCGCAGCTCGCCAAGAACCCCATACACCTCGCTGCCCCGGCGCTGGCCGAGCTGGCCTCGTTCGACTGGGATGCCGGCAACACCTACTTTCCCGCCACCAGCTGGCAGTGCTCCAACATCCACGCGGGCACCGGCGCCACCAACGTGATCCCCGGCGAGCTGGTGGTGGACTTCAACTTCCGCTTCTCCACCGAATCCACCCCCGACTCGCTGAAGGCCCGCGTGCACGCGGTGCTCGACCGGCACCACCTCGACCACCACATCGCGTGGACGCTGAGCGGTGAACCGTTCCTCACGCCCGTGGGCGACCTCAGCGAGGCCCTGGCCGAGGCCATCCGCACCGAGACCGGCTTCACGCCCGAACTGTCCACCACCGGGGGGACGTCGGACGGCCGTTTCATTGCCAAGATCTGCCGCCAGGTGGTCGAGTTCGGCCCCCTCAACGAAACCATCCACAAGATCGACGAACACGTCGATGTGGCAAGCATCGATCCGCTGAAGAACATCTACCGGCGGACCCTGGAGAACCTGTTGTCATGACGCTCATCGAATTCATCACCGCGCAAAGCGCCCGCCTGAAAGAGGCGGGCGTTTCGTTTGGGCACGGCACCACCAATGCATTCGACGAAGCCGCGTGGCTAGTCACGTGGGCGCTCGGCATGCCGATCGACGCGTTGGAAACCCAGGCCCAGCGGGCCATCACGCCCGACGAGTTCACGAAGGGCGACGACATCATCGCCCGCCGCATCGACACCCGCCTGCCCGCGGCCTACCTCACCAAGCAGGCCTGGCTGCAGAACGTGCCGTTCTACGTGGACCAGCGCACCATCATCCCGCGCAGCTTCATCGCCGAACTGCTCGCCGATGGCGAAGGCGACGGCACGCTCGACGCCTGGCTCTCCGACAACACCCACAGCGTGCTCGACCTGTGCACCGGCAACGGCAGCCTGGCGGTCATCGCTGCCATGGCCTACCCCGAGATCACGGTGGACGCCACCGACATCTCCGACGAGGCGCTGGCCGTGGCCCGCATCAACGTCGACCAGCACAAGCTCGGCAAGCGCATCACCCTCTTCAAGGGCGACCTGTTCGAGAACGTGCGCGGCCCGTACGACCTGATCGTCTGCAACCCGCCCTACGTCAACAGCGACAGCATGGCCCACCTGCCGGCCGAGTACCAGCACGAGCCCGCGCTCGCCCTGGCCGGCGGCGACGATGGCATGGGCCTCATCCGCCGCATCCTGGGCGATGCCCCGCGCTACATGACCCGCGATGCCGTGCTCGTGCTCGAGATCGGCAACGAGCGCGAGCACTTCGAAGCAGCCTTCCCGCGGCTGGAGGTGGCGTGGCTGGAGGCCAGCGCGGGGTCGGACCAGGTGCTGCTGCTGACACGCGAAGGCCTGCTGCGCGCGGCGCGCTGACAACATCGCCGCCCCGCCGTCCCTTGGGGCTCTGCCCCTGGCAGCACAGGAAGACGAACGAGGCTCCCCAGACGGCGCCAAGCACCGGCAACCTTCCAGTCTGTATCGCATCGGGGATGCGTCCTCCGTCGCTCAGGCGATGTTGGTGAGGCCCGGTCGCGCCCGCCCGGCTTGCACTTCGCGGATGAAGCCGGCCACGTAGTCGACAGGTGCGGTGATGTCGTTCGGGTGCTTCTCGATCTCGAGACTGAACAGGCTGCCGATGATGACACCGTGAGCCCCCGCCTTCCACAGTTCCCGGACTTGAGACACCTTGCTGACACCGAACCCCACGACCACGGGCCCCTCCGCGTCGGCGGCAAGGCGTTGCACGCGCGCCAGCGCACCCGCCTCGAGGTGCTCGTTCGCGCCTGTGGTGCCGATGACGCAGGTGAACGCGGATGACTTCCTGATCAACTGGCGGCAGCGTTCATCGGGCGTGTACGGCGCTGCCATCTGGATGCTTCCCAGCCCGGCATCGCACAGCTTGGCCACGTGATCGGCACTCCCGTGGATGGGTAGATCAGGGCAGACCACCGCATCCACCCCGATGTCGGCAAGCTCACGGTACGCGGAATCCCCGCGCGTGAAGAGCAGGTTGTAGCAAAGCAGGAGACCGATGGGAATGCCCGGGTGGGCCTTCCGGATGGCGCGGACCATCTCGACGCAGCTTTCGTAGGTCACGCCCGCCCGGAGTGCGCGCTGCTTGGATCTCTGGTTCACGGGCCCATCGGTGATCGGGTCCGGGAAAGGAAACTCCAGTTCGACAGCGTCGGCCCCTGCATCGATCGCAGCCGTGATCAGCCGCAGGCTGGCCTCGGGCGTTGGATCGCCCAACGTGAAATATGGGATGACAGCCCGGCATTCAGGGCTGCGAAAGAGTCGGTTGAAGCGGTTCATTTGCGCAGTCCTTTCAGCTTCCCGTCCTGACCGAGGCCCTGGTCGCAGCGGCCGGAAATGCATCTTCCCTCTTCAAATAGATACTTCACCCACGACGCCCGGAAATTCTCCTGGCGAAAGTCATCGGGGTTTCTCGGCCCGCGAAAGTTTCGTCGAAGTTCAATGTCGGTAAACAAGAATTATTCCTCATAGAGCCTCCCGGCGGCGGTTTCTTCAGCGCTATTGCATAGATTCGCAACCGGGCAAGCGGGCATTTGGACTCTGTTCCTGATTTCTCGCCATCCCTAAGGATGGTCCGCATAAGCCCCGGGAAGGCGCCGTGGTCGGAACTGGTCGCGTTGATCGGTCCGTACTGACCCAGGCCAAGCGCGGCTGCATGGAGAGGAGGCCGAAGCCCCTTGGCGATGCGGGCTGCCAGGGCGCGGACACCGGGAGTCGAGTCGCCTGATCGATGAGTTGGAGCGCCTGAAGGCGAGCATCCGGGCCAAGGACGGCTTGACGCATGCGTGGCTTGAGCTCGGGGGACCGAGCGCGGCAACGCTGGACACGCAAACATCCGTCTTCGGTAAGTGTCTGGAAAGACGCCCCGCCATACATTGGCTGTCCCCACCAGATTCCGGACGAGACACCTGCCTCTATTGAGGGAATGCCCATCCGTGTTGCCGAGAAAGCACTCATCGCCCACGGCAATGCTGAGCAGCTGCGGGGCCCGTGGTTCGACTCCTAAAAAGGAAAATTCATGTCAAAAGTATCCAAGCTGCTGTTATCGTTTTCTCTTGCTCTGGCGATCACAGGTTGCGCGAGCATCCAGAGAAGTGAAATGCCGGAATCCCGGTTCTCCTCGCTGGATTGCCAGGCTATTGCGGGCCAGCTGGATCAAGCGCAAGCTACGCGCAAGCAGGCCGCCCAGGCGAAGCGTAGCTCCTGGAAAGTCATCATTCCCATCGCCATTGGTGTTCGCTACTTCAATGCATCACACGTGGAAAATGAGGCTGAAAAAAGAGAAGCCCACCTGTTGCAGGAGCAACAGGCGAAAGGCTGCACCCAGATTCCTGGTGCAGCCAAGAGCGCCCAGTCCATCGACCCCAAGAAAATGACACCCATATCGGTCATCTCGTTTCCATCGCCCCATGATTGGCCGATCTGGGTCGCGCAGGAGCGGGGCTATTTCGATCGCAACGGAACAACTGTTTCACTGATCCCAACGGCTGATTCGAAGTTTCAGCTGGCCGGATTGATTGATGGGAAGTTCGACATCGCGATGACCGGCATCGACAATGTCGTCGCCTACATGGAGGGGCAAGGCGAAGCGCCGACCCAGGCGGCACCGGATATATTCGCCTTCATGGGCGCCAGCAATCAAGGCTTCCTGCGGTTGGTAACCTTGCCGGAGGTGAAGACCTTCACCGACCTGAAAGGCAAGCAACTCTCGGTCGATGCACTGACAACCGGCTACGCATTCGTGCTGCGCAAAGTGCTGGAGGAAGGCGGCCTGAAATCCTCTGATGTCGAGTTTGTCAGTGTCGGTGGGCTGCGGCAGCGCTTCGACGCGCTGATGGAAAAGAAGCAAGCTGGTACGCTCCTTATCTCGCCCTTGCATGCGGCCGCCCAACAAAAGGGTTTCAACATTCTGGCCAACGCAGAAGATGTACTCGGTCATTATCAGGCTTCAGTCGGCGCCGCGCGGCGAGACTGGGCAAAAAACAATGAGGCCGCGTTGGCCGGCTACATCCGCGCATACATGGACGCCATCGCATGGCTCCGCAATCCTGCCAACGAGGCGGAGGCCGTCGCGATCCTGAGCAAGAAAATGCCGAACATGACGGAGCCGATGGCTGCACAAGCATATGAAGTTCTGTTGAACGCGGACAACGGACTTGATCCTCGCGCACAACTTGACATCAAGGGAATAGAGACGGTGCTGGCACTGCGCAGCGCGTATGGCCAGCCGCGAAAACATTTGACCGAAGCCGGGAAATACTACGATCTGCAATATCACGCAGAAGCAATCGGCCTGGAAAAGCAGCCGGGGATCTGAGGCGAGGTCAAATCGGGAATCTCAAGGCCCGCGTCCCGTTCCGGGGTCATCCGGCAGCAGTTCGGCTACGCGAAGGTGCGAGCGCCAATCCAGCCTGGAGCCTGGGCCGGCGGCGCGTCGAGGCACACCGCCGGCAACCGGAGCCATCAGTTCAGTATCAGTAGCGCGGCTCGCCGTTGTCGTTGACGGTCACCGTGTCCCCCGGCGGCGACGTGGTCTGCATGTGGTGCTCGACACCGCGGAAGCGGTAGGTCACGTCCCAGAACTCGGGGCGGTCGTTGGTGGGCACGTTCTCGCAACGCTGCACATCACGGTTGGCGACGGTGCCCCGGCCCGACTGCGAGCCGATGGCCGCGCCGGCCACCGCACCACCCACGGTGGCGAGGTCGCGGCCGGAACCGCCGCCCACCTGGTGCCCGAGGATGCCGCCGATGATGCCGCCCACGACGGCGCCACCCACGTTCGGCCCGCCACGCTGTTCGCGCGGCAGTTGCTCGCGCTCCACCCAGCAGCGCTGCTGCGTGGCGGCGTACACGGCCCGCACGTCGACCACACGGGCCTCATGCAGGCGTTCGCGCGGGCGGCGGCGCCAGTCGTAGGCCGGCTGTGCCGGCGGGGCGTAGCGGTCGTCGTCGTAGCGAGCACCCCGCTGCACGGGGCGCGCCGACGACAGCTGGTTGTCGAGGCCCATGGAGCGCAGGTCCGGGTAGCGGCCCGGGCGCAGGATGGCGCAACGGCCTTCGAAGTTCACGTGTTCGCAGACTTCCCAGCGCTCGCCGAAGACCACTGCGGAGGAGGCCTGGTCGTTGAACCCGCGGCGGACAAAATCGCGCGCGGTGTCGTCCACCTCGAACTGACGGCCCTGGAAGCCGTCGCGCTCGAAGAAGGTGATCTGGCCCTGCCCATCGCCAGGGCGCTCGGGCCCCCGGCGAACCGGCCGGGCCGACGACAGCTGGTCGTTCATGCCCATCTCGTTCAGCGAGCGGTAGCGGCCCGGCCGCAACACGGTGCAGCGGCCTTCGAACCGGACGTCCTCGCACACCTCCCACGCCCCACCGTCGATGACGATGGAGGATGCGCGGTCGTTGAACCCGCGGCGCGTGAAGTCATCGACGGCGCGGTCGGACGACAGCGATCGGCCGTCGAAATTATCGTGTTCATAGAACGTGATCTGCGCAGACGCATGCGCGGCCACCACCATGGCCGCGGCGGCCAGCAGTGACTTCAGAATCGCCTTCATGGGACGCTCTCCTCGTGGGTCTTGTTCGGCCTCATCGGAATGACCGGCCTTGGATACACAACGCCGCAGCCCGCGCGCCGGCTGACAGGTGCTGTCAGCCGGCGCGCGGGCGAACAGATCTCCACGAGCGTGCCTGCCGGGCTCCGGAAGCACGCCCCCCAGCCCCCACGGCCATGAGGCGCAATCGGGTCGGGAACGGCGGCGGCCATCATAGGTGACGATCCCGTTCGCGCCGGAACCCGGCGCCCCCTCCGTGCGGTGACGCACTGACAATGCGCCCCTCGGCGAAGAGACTGGGCGGACCGCTTCGCCGCGCAGGAGCCTCCACTTGCCCATGGCCTACCTCACACCTGCCTACGACCCCTGGATGGTGACAGCCTCCCTGCTGATCGCCTGCTTCGCGTCCTACGTCGCACTCGATCTGGCCAAGCGAGTCGCCACCTCGGACCGCGGAGTGGCATTGTGTTGGTGGATCGGGGGCGCCATTGCCATGGGCTCCGGCATCTGGTCGATGCACTTTGTCGGCATGCTCGCGTTTTCGCTGCCAATCGCTCTGGGCTACACGACGCTGTTGACCCTGGCCTCCTGGATCGCGGCCGTCGCAGCGTCCATGATCTGGTTGTGGATGGCCAGCCGTGAGGTGCTGACACTGCCGAGGCTTGCGGGCGGATCGCTGTCGATGGGGGCGGGCATCTGCGGCATGCACTACACCGGCATGGCATCGATGGACATGTCGCCCGGCATCGTCTGGGACTTGCCCATGTTGCTCACCTCGGCCGTGATCGCGGTGGGAGCGTCCGGGGCGGCCCTGCAGCTCTTCTTCTGGCTGCGCGACGTCGGCATGTGGCGTGGCATGCTTTACCGGGCGGCCGCCGCGACCGTGATGGGGTTGGCCATCGGCGGCATGCACTACACCGGCATGGCCGCGGCACAGTTTCCCGACGGCACGGTGTGCCTCAGCGCCAACGGGCTGTCCGGGTCGAACCTCGGCATGCTGGTGATGCTGGCATCGGCGACCCTGCTGGCCTTGACGCTTTTCACCTCCACGATCGACGCCCGCCTGCAGGGCCGGTGGACGCAGCTCGCCAGTTCGCTGCGGGTCGCCAACCGGGCGTTGCAAACTGCCAACGAGGAGCTGCAGAAGCGTGTCTTCGTGGACCCGCTGACCGGCCTGCCCAACAGCATGCTGTTCGAGGATCGGTTGAAGCATGCCGTGGCCCACATCGACCGGTCCGCGAGGGCCATGACGCCGCGCCACCCGAAAAAGCTCGCGGTGCTCTTCATCGACCTGGACGGTTTCAAGCCCGTCAACGACTCCTTCGGTCATGCGGTGGGTGACGTCGTGCTGCAGGAGGCCGCCCTCAGGCTTCGCGGCGAAGCACGCGCGATCGACACCGTCGCGCGCGTGGGCGGAGACGATTTCCTGCTGTTGATGGAGGACGTCGACGGCGTGTCGGGCAGCATGACGCTCGCGCAACGGCTGATCGATGCGCTGGCGCGGCCGTTCGACATGGCGGGCCGACAGGTGCAGATTTCCTGCTCCATCGGCGTGGCCTTGTACCCGGACCATGGGCCGCGCGACATGCTCGTCCGTCACGCGGATTCGGCGATGGATGTGGCCAAGCGCGCCGGAGGCGGCTGCTGCGCCGTGTTCGAAGCGCACATGGACCTCGGCGCGCTCGACCGCCTCGACCTGCACAACGATCTGCGCCACGCCGTCGCGCTCGGCCAGCTCGAACTGCACTACCAGCCCAAGGTCGACGGTGCCCGGGCGATGATCAGCGGGGCCGAGGCCCTCCTGCGCTGGCACCACCCGCTTCGCGGGCCGATCAGCCCCGCCGTGTTCATCCCGATCGCCGAGCGCTTCGGCCTGATCAACGAGCTGGGCAACTGGGTCATCGACGAGGCCTGCCGGCAAATGCGCGCCTGGGCCGACCTCGGGCTCCGCCTGCCCTTGGCCATCAACGTCTCGGTGCACCAGCTGCGCAACGACAGCGTGGTAGCCCGCATCGAGGCGGCGCTGCGCCGACACCAGATCGACGCCTCGATGCTGCTGTGCGAAGTGACCGAATCGATCGCGATGGAGGGCGTCCGGAGCACCCAGGGCGCGATCCAGGGGCTCGAACGCATCGGGGTCTACCTGTCGATCGACGACTTCGGCACCGGCTACTCGAGCCTGAGCTACCTGCGCCAGCTGCCCGCGCGCCAACTGAAGATCGATCGGAGTTTCATCCACGACATCGCCGTCAGCGCGGACGCGCACGCCATCGTGGACGCCGTGATCCGCCTCGCACATGCGCTTGGATTGAAGGTGGTCGCGGAAGGGGTGGAGACGTCCATCCAGCGGGACATCCTGCTGCGGCTGGGTTGCGACGAACTGCAGGGCTACCTCTTCGCCAAGCCGATGACCGCTGCCGCGTTGCTGGCATGGGCGCACGGCGGCAAACCCGAAGGTGCCACCGACTTCTCGCCGTCGGTCCTGGGTGGCCTCGCGACACCTTGAAGTGCGGCCCGGGTGCCGCAACCACCCGGGGTCGGAAACTTCAACGGGCCCAGATCACGCGATTTCGCCCCTGGTGCTTCGCGTCGTACAGGCGCCTGTCCGCCGCGCGCAGGATCACGTCGGTGGTATCGCCGTCGAGGCCCGACTGCGATACGCCGATGCTCACGGTGACGGCGACCGGGTACTGCATGCCGCTCTGGAACGGGTTGGCCTCGACGGCGGCCCGCAGGCGTTCGGCAATGACCCTCGCCGCGTCCAGCGCCGCCTTGGGCAACAGCACCATGAACTCCTCCCCACCCACCCGTGCCACCCCGTCGTACGGCCGGATGGCGCTCAGGCACGTCTGGACGAACGCCTTCAGGATGCTGTCGCCCACTTGGTGGCCGTGGTGATCATTGACGTCTTTGAAGTTGTCCAGGTCGAGCGCCAGCACGGAGAACGGGGGGCCGCCGCGCTTGACTCGTTCCATCTCGATCTCGACGCGCTCGGTGAAACGCCGGCGGTTGTCAGCACCCGTCAGCGAATCGGTCGCCGCCAGGCGCTCGAGCGTCTGGTTGGTGCGCCGAAGATCTCCCAGCGCATTTTCCGTGCGGGCCATCGCTTCGGCGATGCGCACCATCAGTTGCTCGTGGCTGTAGATCATCGAGAACGACCGTGTGGTGTGAAACGCCTGCACCACGCCATAGCTCAACAGGAAGAAGGCACCGGCAAAGATCACATGGGCCAGCCACCACATGTGGTTCCACGGACGCCCGAGAAGGAACGCGAGGGACGACAGCGCGAACATCGTGACCGCCATGGCGAAGACCACCATCAGCGGCGAACGGATTCGGCGCGCCAGGAGGACCGCCACGTTCGCCACGGACATCACCAGCGCCCCGCCTTCCATCGACAGCCGCACCGCGGGGTGACCGGCGATGGATGATCCCGCAACCAGTGCCACCGCGACGTTCACAAGCATGAACAGCGTCACCCACCTCGACCAGCGCCCGGGCTTCCCCCGCTGGTCCCGTGCATCGGGCGGACGGTGGTAATTGAGCAGACCGGCCAGCAGCAGCGCCGCCATGGCAAACCGGGAGACCGGCCCGTACAGCAGGAACAGCCAGATGTTGTCGTGCGCGTAGCCGGTGAACGCACCGTGCAGCACATAGATGACCGTGAACCCGAGGAAGCCGAGTGTCATCCAGCGAAGCAGCGGTTCACCGGACTCCCGGTAGCAGCGCCAGCTCACGTACGTGACGAAACCACCTTCCAGCGTGGCGATCGCGATCGCAACGATGTGGAACGCGTGGTGCTCGAACTTGAGGGCCGGGTCCTGGAGGAAGTACAGGTAGGCGATCAGGCCGGCCGGCATCAGCGCGAAACCGACGAGCAACAGCCGGACATACGCCTCGGTGATCCAACGGATGGTCCCGGTGGGGTCGCTCGCGAGCCCGTCCGGCACCACCACCGGCACAGCGACGGCGCTCATGGAACCTCCTGGCGGTGGAGGTGCTTTGCCGCCAGCCTGGCGGCGTTCAATAGGTGGTCATGCATGGGGTTTCCTTGAAAGGGACAACATGCAGGCCAGCCTAGGCCCATCGGACGCACCGGTCAGTGCGCTGGCAAACACAGGGCCGTTTGCGGACAGCCCCCTGCCCTCACGCCGCAGCCGCCAAGGCCCCCGCGAAATCGGCCTGCAGGTCGGCGTAGTCCTCGATGCCGATGGACAACCGGATGAGCGATTCGGCGATGCCCATCGACTCGCGCCGCGCGCGCCCCATCTCGAAGAAGATGGTGTGGGCCACGGGGATGGCGAGCGTGCGGTTGTCACCGAGGTGGCTCGACTTGATCACCACCTTGAGGGCGTCGAGGAAAACGAACAGGTCGCGGCGATCGTCGAGCTCGAAGCTCATCAGCGCGCCGAACTGGCGGAAGAGCAGTTTCGCCCGGACGTGCTGCGGGTGGTCTTCGAGGCCGGGGTAGTGCACCTTCGACACACCGGGCTGGCCCTTCAGCCATGTGGCCAGGCGCAGCGCGTTGTCGCATGCGCGGTCCATGCGCAACGCCAGGGTTTCGGCGCCGGTGGCGATGCGGTGGGCATTTTCACCGCTCAGCGTGCCCCCCATGTCGCGCAGGCCCTTCTTGCGCACCTGCAGCAGGCCCCAGCCGGCCGCCGGCCCCTTCTTGTAGGCGTCGAGGATGTTGGGAAACTTGGCCCAGTCGAACCGGCCCGTGTCGGTGACGGCGCCGCCCAGCGCGTTGCCGTGGCCGCTGATGGACTTGGTCAGCGAGTTGACGGACAGCCCGGCGCCCACGGTGGACGGGTGGAACAGGTAGGGCGTGGTCATGGTGTTGTCGACGACGAACAGCACGCCACGCTCGGCGCAGGCCCGGCCGATGCCGGCGAGGTCGGCCACCTGGGTGCGCGGGTTGGCGATGGTTTCGGTGAACACGAGGCGCGTTTCGGGCCGGATGGCGGCGGCCACGGCCGCGGCATCGGTGGCGTCCACGAGGGTGACCGGGCAACCGAGGCCGTCGAGCGTCTGCATCAGGCTGTTGGAGTTGCCGAACAGGAACTGGCTGGAGACCACGTGGTCACCGCTGCGCAGCAGCGACAGCAGCACCGCCGAGATGGCGGCCATGCCACTGGAGAACGACACCGTGCCGGTGCCGTCTTCCAGCAGCGTGATCTTGCGTTCGAGCGCACCGAGCGTGGGGCTGCCCTGGCGGCCGTACACGTGGCCACCGCGCTGGCCCTGGAAAACGGCCACCAGGTCGGCCGCGGCGTCGTACCCGAAGGCCACGGCGGTATGGGTCGGCTCATGGGCGGCACCATGCTCCACCCCCTTGAAATGGTCGGCGTGCAACAGGCGGGTGGTGAGTCCGAGGGTCATCAAAAGCTCCTGGAAGGCGGTCGTCGGCGAGAATCACGGTCTGTCGATTCGATTTCACCATGATTGTCCTCAAGAACATCACGCTGCGCCGCGGTACGAAAGTCGTGCTGCAAGACACCAGCGTCACGCTGCAACCCGGCGAAAAGATCGGCCTCGTGGGCCGCAACGGCGCCGGCAAGTCGTCACTCTTTTCGCTGCTGACCAACCGCCTCCAGTCTGACGGCGGAGACCTGGCGTTCCCGCCACGCTGGCGGGTCTCCGAGGTGGCGCAGTCGATGCCCGAGACCGACCAGCCGGCCACCGACTTCGTGCTGGAAGGTGACACGCGCCTGATGGAGGCCAACGCGGCCCTCGTGGCGGCAGAAGAGGCCGACGACGGCAACGCCATGGCCGAGGCCCACCAGGCCATCGCCGAGGCGGGCGGGTTCGAAGCGCGCCCGAAGGCCCAGGCCTTGCTGATGGGCCTCGGCTTCCGCATCGACCAGGTGGACGACCCGGTCGACAGCTTCTCGGGCGGCTGGCGCATGCGGCTGCAGCTGGCCCGCGCGCTGATGTGCCCGGCCGACCTGATGCTGCTCGACGAACCCACCAACCACTTGGACCTCGACGCCCTCGTCTGGCTCGAAGCGTGGCTGCAACGGTACGAAGGCACGATGATCGTCATCAGCCACGACCGCGAGTTCCTCGACGCCATCACGAGGGTGACGGTGCACCTCGACGAAACGAAGCTCACCCGCTACACCGGCAACTACACGGCGTTCGAAGAGATGCGCGCCGAGCGCATGCTGCAGGCCCAGGCCAACTTCGCCAAGCAGCAGGAGCGCATGGCGCACCTGCAGAAGTTCATCGACCGCTTCAAGGCCAAGGCCAGCAAGGCCAAGCAGGCGCAAAGCCGCGTGAAGGCCCTCGCCCGCATGGAGAAGCTCGGGCCGGTGCTCACCAGCAGCGACTTCCAGTTCGAGTTCCGCGAGCCGCAGAGCCTGCCGAACCCGATGCTCGCGTTCTCGATGATGAACTGCGGCTATGGTGGCGTGCCCATCGTGCGCGACATCAACCGCTCGGTGCTCGCCGGCCAGCGCATCGGCATCCTGGGCGCCAATGGCCAGGGCAAGTCCACGCTCGTGAAGACCATCGCGAAGGACATCCCGCTGATCTCCGGCGAGGTCACCGAAGGCAAGGGCCTGTCCATCGGCTACTTCGCGCAGCAGGAACTCGACGTGCTGCAGCTCGACGATGGCCCGCTGATGCACATGGTGCGCCTCGCCCGCGACGTGGGCCCGCCCGGACGCGAGCAGGAACTGCGCGACTTCCTCGGTTCGTTCCGTTTCGTGGGCGAGATGGTGACGCAGTCCGTCGGCTCGCTGAGCGGCGGCGAGAAAGCCCGCCTCGTGCTCGCGATGCTGGTGTGGCAGCGCCCCAACCTGCTGCTGATGGACGAGCCGACCAACCACCTGGACCTCACCACCCGCGAGGCGCTCAGCATGGCGCTCAACGAGTTCGAGGGCACCGTGATGCTCGTGAGCCACGACCGCGCGCTGCTGCGCGAGGTGTGCGACGAGTTCTGGTTGGTGAGCGGCGGCAAGGTGGAACCGTTCGATGGCGACCTGGACGACTACCAGAAGTGGTTGCTCGAGACGTCGAAGGAAATGGCCAAGGCCGCAAAGGAGGCCGGTTCGGCCAAGGTCAAGGCCCAGAGGGCCGCTGCCGCGGCGCCTGCGGTCAAGGAAGACCGCAAGTCCGGCGCCCAGCAGCGCCAGAAGCTCGCCGAGCAGGCCAAGCCGCTGAAGACGGAGCTGGCGACCGTGGAACGGCGCATCGAGACGCTGTCGCAGGAAAAGGCCAACATCGAGTCGGCGGCGGCCGGCGCCGGCGTGAGCCCCGCGCAGCGCGTGGAACAGGGCAAGCGCCTGAAACAGATCGAGACCGACACCTCGGCCGCGGAAGCGCGCTGGCTCGAGCTGACCGAAGCGCTCGACGCGCTCGCGGCCGGCTGACACGCCTCCGCCCGGGCGCTGCACGACACCCCCTGCCCGACACCCCCGGCCGCTGCTGGAGATCCCGGCTTGCGCCGGGATCTCTCAGCGTGGCGCCAATCACCGCACTCGGCAAAGGGTTTTAAATCGCCTGCAATTACATTGCACGCAATTCAATTAGAGTTGCGTCCATGCCGAACGCTTTCGCCGCCACCGCCGATACACCCGACCACTGGCTGGCCCTCGACCGCCAGCTGTGTTTCGCGCTGTACTCCACGTCGCTGGCGATGACCCGGCGCTACAAGCCGCTGCTCGCGCCGCTCGGTGTCACCTACCCGCAGTACCTGGTGCTGCTCGCGTTGTGGGAGCACGAGGAACTGGGCGTTGCCGAACTGGGCGAACGCCTGTTCCTCGACTTCGGCACCCTGAGCCCGCTGCTCAAGCGCATGGAAGCCTCGGGCTGGCTCACCCGCACCCGCGACCCCGAGGACGAGCGCCGCGTCCGGGTCACCCTCACCGATGGCGGCCGCGCCCTGCGCGACACCGCCCGAGCCGTTCCCCACCAGCTGGCCGATGCCACCCGCTGCCAGCTCGATGAACTCCTCTCGTTGACCGACCGTCTCCAGCGCCTGCGGGCCCAGTTGCTGGACGATTCCGAAACTGCCGCGCCCACGCATTGATTTCCCTCCGCTCCACCCCCCACCCAAGGAACACACCATGAGCCTCGAAAAAGTCCTCTACACCGCCACCGCCACCTCCACCGGCGGCCGCGAAGGCACCTCCAAGTCGTCGGACGGCGTGCTGGACGTCAAGCTGACCACCCCGAAGGAACTCGGTGGCAACGGCGCCGTGGGCACGAACCCGGAGCAGCTGTTCGCTGCCGGCTACTCGGCCTGTTTCATCGGTGCGATGAAGGTGGTCGCGGGCAAGATGAAGGTTGCGCTGCCGGCCGACACGTCCATCACCGCGAGCGTCGGCATCGGCCCCATCCCGGCCGGCTTCAGCATCCAGGCCGACCTGAAGATCTCGATCCCCGGCGTCGAACGTGCCGTGGCCGAGCAGATCGTGGAAGCCGCCCACCAGGTGTGCCCGTACTCGAACGCCACGCGCGGCAACATCGACGTGACGCTGACGGTGGTCTGACCACCACGGCCGGCCTCAAGCGCCCCGCATCAGCTCCAGCAGGAGCGCGATGCGGGCCTTGGCCGGCGTCAGGTCGCCGGCGGCCGGGAAATCATCCCCCGGCTTGTCGGCCACCGCCCCGTTGGCGCAGCGGCTGCTGCGCCACACGGTGACCCCCGCCGCACGAGCCTCGTGCAGCGCGCGGTCCAGGGCCTCGTGCACCGTGCCGTTGCCGGTGCCCACCACCACGATCCCCCGCGTGCCCAGCGCACACAGCGCCTGCACCAGCGCGCCGTCGGCGCCGGCGTGGCTCGTCACCAGGTCCACCCGGGGCCAGGCCCCCTCGGGCCAGCGCCAACCGGCCAGCGGCGTATCCCGCGGCGGATCGCGCCGCCACACGGCGGCCCCCGCCTCCAGCACACCCAGCGGCCCGGCATCCCCCGCCTCGAAGGCATCGAGCCGTGACGTGTGGGCCTTGCGCACGTCACGAGCGGCGAACACCGATCCCGCCATGACCGCCAGCACGCCCGTCGCCTTCGGGTCGAGCGCCACCGTCACCGCGTCCCGCAGGTTGCGCGGGCCGTCGGGCAATGCCGCGGTGGCCGGGCGCATGGCCGCGGTGAGCACCACCGGCTTCACCGGCGCCAGCACCCGCTGCAGGAAGTAGGCGGTTTCCTCGAGGGTGTCGGTGCCGTGGGTGACCACCACCCCCGCCACCGCGGGCGACGCGAGGTGGAACGCGATGCGTTCGGCCAACCGGTGCCACACGCCGTGCGACATGTCCTTGCTGTCCACCTGCACCACCTGCTCGCACACCAGGCCGGGCGGCAGGCCCGGCACGGCACGCAGCAGGTCGTCCACGCCCAGCTGCGCGGCGCGGTACACCCGCTCGTCACCGCCCGGCGCCGACGTGCCGGCGATCGTTCCGCCGGTGCCCAGCACCACCACTACCGCATTCGTCTTTTGCATTTTTTGCCAAGCTGGATAAAAATACAGCCACTGGATGTCCATTCAGCTGCGCCGCGACCCAGGGCGCCCGAGACCGCCCAAGAAGGAACCTCATGCAAGATGTCCCGAAGCTCACCGACCGCCAGCAGCAGATCCTCGATCTGGTGCAAAGCGCCATCGAACGCACCGGCGCGCCGCCCACCCGGGCCGAGATCGCCGCCGAGCTGGGCTTCCGTTCCGCCAACGCGGCCGAAGAGCACCTGCAGGCGCTCGCCCGCAAGGGGGTCATCGAACTGGTTGGCGGCACCTCGCGGGGCATCCGCCTGAAGTCTGACACACTGCGCGCGCTCAACGAGACCCGTGGCAAGCAGTTCAGCCTGCCGCTGCCCAGCTTGTCCCAACTCTCGCTGCCGCTCGTGGGGCGGGTGGCCGCGGGCAGCCCCATCCTGGCCCAGGAACACGTCGAGCAGACCTACCTCATGGAAGCCAGCATGTTCTCCCGCCGCCCCGACTACCTGCTGAAGGTGCGCGGCATGAGCATGCGCGACGCCGGCATCATGGACGGCGACCTGCTCGCCGTGCAGAAAACCAAGGAAGCGAAGAACGGGCAGATCGTCGTGGCCCGCATCGGCGACGAAGTCACCGTGAAGCGCCTCAAGCGCACCCGCACCACCATCGAGCTGCTGCCCGAAAACCCCGACTTCGAACCCATCGTCATCCCGTTCGGTGACGTCGATTTCGAGTTGGAAGGCCTCGCCGTGGGGCTCATCCGCAGCAACCTGCAGATGTGACACCATGGCGGCCATCAAGGCTCCGAAGGCCCGCAGCGCCGACCACTGCGAACGCCTCGAACAACTGCCCAACATCGGTCCGTCGCTCGCCGCCAACCTTCGGCTGATCGGCATCCACCACCCGCACGACCTGCGCGGCCAGGATGCCTACACGCTCTACCGCCGCCTGGGCACCGCCACCGGCCAGCGCCAGGACCCGTGTGTGCTCGACACCTTCATGGCCGCCATCGACTTCATGTGCGGTGCCGAACCCGCGCCGTGGTGGGCCTACACCGCCCAACGCAAGCTCACGTTCGGCACGCTCTGACATCCGCCCTCGACCACGCACAGGGCCGCATGCGCTGACGAAGCGGCGCGCGGCGCACCGCGCCGGTGCAAACGCTGTGGCGGCCGCCGGGTTGTCTCCGTCGAACCTGCCTGCCAGCCCCCCCTTTATGAGCGGCCCATGGATGCCGCAATGACCTCGAGCCGCGCGAGAATCACGGCGTCCCGCCGTCGAGCCCGCCCTGTCCACCACCGCCTTCGCCTCCCGTCAATCATGCTGAACCCGGCAGGAGATCGCGGCCAGCCAAAGCACGCTTGTCCAGGGTCTGCTACCTTTCGCCCCCGTTCAAACAAAACCAGGAGACCTGCGTGAGCAGTTTGCAAGAGGGCCTGCACGCACTGGCCCCTGGGGCCCTCACCGCGATGCGACGCGGTGTCGAGAAAGAAAGCCTGCGGGCGTTGCCGCAAGGCGGGCTCGCGCTCACGCCTCACCCGGCCGTGCTCGGTTCGGCTTTGACCAATCCGAACATCACCACCGATTTCAGCGAATCGCAGATCGAACTCGTCACCGGCGTGCACGGCAGCGTGGACGACTGCGTCGACGAACTCACCCGCATCCACCAGTTCGTCTACAGCGCCATCGGCGACGAGATGCTCTGGGTCAGCAGCATGCCCTGCGGCCTGCCTGTGGACGAAACCATCCCGCTCGGCCGCTACGGGTCGTCGAACGTGGGGCGCTCGAAAAGCGTGTATCGCATGGGCCTCGGGCACCGGTACGGCCGGCGCATGCAGACCATCTCGGGCATCCACTACAACTGGTCCTTGCCGGGCATCACGAACGACGGCTATTTTTCGCTGATCCGCAACTTCCGCCGCCACTCGTTCCTGCTGCTGTACCTCTTCGGCGCGTCACCCGCGGTGTGCTCCAGCTTCGTCGCCGGACGCGAACACGAACTCCAGGACCTGGGCAGCTCGCTCTACATGCCCCACGGCACGTCGCTGCGCATGGGCCGCCTCGGTTACCAGAGTGACGCCCAGTCGTCGCTGGCCGTCAGCTACAACGGCCTCGAAGGGTATGCGGCCTCGCTGCAGGACGCCCTCACCCGGCCGTACCCGGCCTACGAGGCCATCGGCGTGCGCAACCCGGCGGGTGAATACAACCAGCTCGCCACCAGCCTGCTGCAGATCGAAAACGAGTTCTACGGCACCATCCGCCCGAAACGCGTGATTTTCTCCGGCGAGCGCCCGCTGCATGCGCTGCGCGAGCGTGGTGTCGAGTACGTCGAGGTGCGCTGCATGGACCTCGACCCGTTCCAACCGGTCGGCATCTCCGCGCAGACCATGCGTTTCCTCGACGTCTTCCTGCTGCATTGCCTGCTGAGCGGCAGCCCGGCCGACTCCCCCGCCGAGATCGCCGCCCTCGCCCGCAACCAGCACCGCACCGCAGCCCGTGGTCGTGAGCCCGGCCTTCGGCTGGAACGCCATGGTGCCGAGGTCACGCTGGTGGAGTGGGCCGAGGAACTGCTCGACGGCTGCACACCGCTCGCCGCCGCGCTCGACCAGGCCCTGGGCACCACCGGCCATTCGGAAGCCGTGGCCGCCGCACGCACGTCACTCGCGAACCCGCACACACTGCCGTCGGCGCGGGTGCTCGACGCCATGACGTCGCAGCACGGCGGCTCGTTCATCGAGTTCGCCCGGGCGCAGTCGGCCCAGACCAAGGCGCTGCTCACGTCGCAGCCGTTCTCCGAAGTCCAGGCGCTGCATTTCGCCGGTGTGGCCCGAGCCTCGGTGGCCGAGCAGGCCGCCATCGAGACGGCCGACACCATGCCGTTCGAGGTGTACCGGCAAGAGTACCTGGCCATCGCCCGGCTGGGCGGCCCCCGCACCACGCGCTGAAAACGCCGGCAACCGCTACCGGCTGCCTGGCAAGAACTTCCTGCCAAGCGGCCCAGGAACCGGTTTCCCGCTGGCACGTTCCTTGATAACGCTCCCCCTCGCGCCCGCCCGGGCGCGATAACAACTCGGAGGGAAATCTTGTCACCGAAACAACTCTGCGCGGCCGCCTTGGCCGCCGCTTGCATGGGCCCCGCGATGGCCGTGCCGTTTGCCAACGCCTCGATCGACCTCACGTCGCTGCGCTTCTCGCTGCAAGACACCGATGCCAACGACGGCATCAACGCCAGTTTCTCTGAACAGCTGCAGAGCACCTTCGCGGACGTGTGCGTCGAAGCCGACGCGCAGGGCAGCTGCTGGATCTTCTCAGGCACCCCCTCGACTGGGCATACCAACGATCCGGCAGAAACAGTGAACGCCTGGGCCGCCAGCAGGCAGAACCAGGGGATGAGCACCGCAGGCCCCGAGTGGCTGGGATCGTCACTCCAAGGCGTGGGCGCCACGGGCCCGAACGGCGGCGCCAATGCCACGACCCAGCGCGAGCTCAAGTTCAGCGGCGCGGGCCGGTTCACCGCCGAGGTGAACTACGCCGTCTCGGCCGGCCTCGGCGGCGCGGCCACCTGGCGCGAGGTGCTGGCCTGGGTGGGCATCGTCATGTTCCCATCGGTCGGTCAGCACTTCCAGACCGAGGCCCTCGTGGTGACGCCGCAAGATCAGGGTGTCTCGTCCAGCGCCGGCCGGCTGAGCCTGTCGTTCGACGTGCTCGACGGCCAGACCTACCTCGCGGCACTGCGCACCCACACGCACTCGCTCGCTGCCCCCATCGCCGCCCCCGTGCCGGAGCCCGCCACCTGGGCCCTGATGCTCGCCGGCCTGGTGGGCGTGACCCAAGTCGTACGCCGCCGCGTCCGGTAAGCGCTCGCCGTTCCCCCGGCTTGTTGCCTGGCAAGCCGGGGCGTATGCTGGCCGTCGAATCACCTCGACGCCGCCGCTGATGCTGCCCACCGCTCCGCTACGCCCCGCCTGGCAACGTCACCTGTGGATGGCCGGCGGCCTGCTGTCGGTGCTGCTCGGGTTCATCGGCATCTTCCTGCCGCTGCTGCCCACCACGCCGTTCATCCTGCTGGCCGCGTTCTGTTTCTCGAACGGCAGCCCGCGGTGCGAACGCTGGCTGCTCGAACATCCCCGCTTTGGTCCCATGACCCGCGAATGGCGCGCGCACCGCGCCGTGCCGCTGCGTGCCAAGCAGATCGCCACCGCGATGATGGCCGTCAGCTCCATCGCATGCTGGTGGTTCCTCGCGCATCCCTGGCGCTGGGTGCCAGGGGCCTGCTGCCTGGCGGTGGCGGTGTGGCTGTGGCGGTTGCCGACGGCGGCGCGTGTGGCCGGCTGAACCGGGGCGCAGTCAAGACCGCCCGCGCACTCGCGTTCGCTGAGCACGTTGCACAGCGCCTCGATGGCGGCCCCGATGGGGCCACAACACCCGCCGAAGAGCTTTCGGTCGGTTGAGAGGGTCGACAGAAACGAGGAGCGAACCATCGAATATTTCGCGCCTGCATTTCTTCCCGCGTCTTACCAAAGAACGGAGCCGCCGGAGGCCATCTACGCATGAGGATGCACCCGAGGGATCGCATCGATCTTGATCACCGCACCGTGCTGCTCGCCACCTCGTAGGCCGCGTGCAAGCGCCGCACCAGCGGGCGGTTGAGTTCCTGGGTGTGGCGGTTCCAGCGTTGCATGGCCGACTGGATCTCGACCTGCAGCTTGCCGGCGAGGTCGATCTCGCCAGAGATGATGGCCCAGATGGCGAACTCGACACGCACCTCGAAGCTGCCGAAACGCGCGAGCGCGTCCTCGAACTCGACCCGCGCCTCGGCACGGCGGCCGGCGCCGGCCAACGTGCGGGCCCACAGCAACGAGACAGTTTCGGCGCGGAAGTCCGGGTTGGTCTGGCGGATGAACGCCAGGTGCTCGAGCGCCATCGCCCAGTGTTCCCCGGCAAACCCGGCACGTGCCGCACCGAGGCGGATCTCCAGGTCGCCAGCGAACGGGCCCTTCAGGCACGCTTCGTAGTGCGTGGCGGCCTCGTCGAAGGCGCCGGCCTCCAGCAGCGCCGCCGCAAGGCACATCTGCGTCTGGGCGGTAGGCGCGTAGGCGTGGGCCGACTGGGCCTCGCGCAACGCACGGCGCGGGTCGAGGGAATGGGCCGCGGCATTCACCGCCTGCCGGGCGCTGCGCTCCAGCCGGGACGATGGCAGGAACACCGCGACGAAGTACACGAGGCTGCCGAGCCCCGGGAAGGCGAACAGCACCATCAGCCAGTACATGTCGTGGCGGTTGCGGATGGCATGGATGGCAAAGTACAACGCGATGAGGACGTGCAGTCCCAATCCGATGAACGGCATGATGGGCTCTTCTTTCTATTCCGGGCGAGCGTGGAAGGGGTCAGGGGGCGGAGAGGTCGACGGCGGGCATTTCCCGGTGCAGCCGGCCGTCGGCGTCGATGGTCAGGAAGGCAACGCCTTGCTCGCGCAGGAAGGCGTGGGCGTCGTCACCCATCAGCATCGCGATGGTGGTGAGCGCGCCCGAGGCCAGGCAGGCAGGCCCGACGACACTGACGGACTGCCAGTGCGTGACCGGCCAGCCCGTGCGCGGGTCGAGGATGTGGCAGTAGCGGTGGCCGTCCACCTCGAAGCTGCGTTCGTAGTCGCCGCTGGTGGCCAGCGCGCCGTGGGCCAGATCGATGCTGGCGACGACCTCGCCGGTGCGGCGCGGGTGGGCGATGCCGATCTTCCACGGCACGCCGGTGGGGTGCGGCCCCACGAGGCTCACGTCGCCGCCGAGGTTCACGGTGCCACCAGCGATGCCCGCGGCATGCAGCGTGGCCGCGGCACGGTCGGCGGCGTACTCCTTGGCAAAGCCGCCAAAGTCGAGTTCCATCCCGGGACGCTGCAGTGCCAGCGTTTCACCGTCCCAGTCGGCCAGCGGCCAGCCCACGTCGGGCAGCAGCGCGGCCACCGCCTCGGCGCTGGGAACGCGGGCGGCCTTGAAGTCCCACACCCGGCGCAGGATGCCGGACGTGATGTCGAAACGGCCCTCGCTCGCCTCGTGGAGGTTGTCGGCAAAACCGAGCAGGCCGGCGGTTTCGGGGTCGACCGCGATGCGCTCGCCAGAGCCTGCGGACGCATTGATGCGTGACACGATGCTGTCGGGGCGGTAGCGCGAGTACTTGGCCTCCAGGCGGCGCACTTCATCGATGGCCAGTTGTGCCGAGGCCGCGGCCTCGGCTTCGCCGGGCGCGCACAGGCGCAGGTGGCACACCGTGCCCATGGCCTGGAACTCGAAGCCGAAATCGGGAATCATCGGCCGGCGGTGCGCATCGGCGCGATGCGGCCCTTCTCGGGCGCGGGCGCGGCGATCACGCCGGGCAGGTTCATTGCCACGGCCGCGTGGACGTGCATGGCATTGCGCTGTTCGAGGGCGTCGCCACCCGTCGACATCCCGGGTTTGGCGAGTGCGCCTGTCTCCCAGGCCTGCGGCGGCACAAGGGCCGAGCAGCCCGCCAGCACCAGCACCACCAGCGCGGAGAACCCAATGTATTTCATGGTTGTGTCCCCGGCGCCTGGATCACCTCTTTCGCAGCCATGGCAGCAGCCACCACGGCGACCGCAAGCCCTTCCCTGATCTTGTTCGTCAAGATACGCTCCCTTACGTATGCCGGGCGTCGAGGCCCGATGCGCAGGGAATAGCAGGACGCTTGCCAGGGTGGCGTCCACGGGCAAGCCCTCGGCGAACGGGCGCAAATCGTCACCCGGGCATGCCGGGATTTGTCAAAGGCGGACGGCGAACAGGAGACTGGGCGGCAGAGAAGGACCCACGTTCTCTCTGCCGTCCACGCCCCCGGGCACTTTCAGCCGGTCTTGTCGTCGAGGGCGACCGCACCCAGCCCGTGGAACACCACGCGCTGCGGGCCGGGAAATTCCACCTTTTCCATGTTGAGGGCGTCGAGGATGGCCAGGTTGACCTCGGACTTGACGCGGTCCTGCTCGTTGTTCGGGTCGGTGAGCCAGTACTTGATGGTCAGCTCCATGCCGTTGGCGATGAAGTTGGTGAGCTGCACCACGGGCGCGGGCTTGGTCAGCACCCGCACGTTGCCGGCGAGCGCCGCCTCGAGCTTGGGCTGCAGCGAGCGCACGTCGGTGCCATACGCCACCTGCACCACCACGCTGATCAGCACCTGCGACTCGGCCGTCACGAGGGACGCGTTTTCGACGCGCTGCGTGATGAGCAGCTCGTTCGGCACGATGGCCTCGCGCCCGTTGGTGGCGCGGATCACGGTGTAGCGGGTGCGGATGTCGGAGATGCGGCCCTCGAAGTTGTCGACCTTGACCGTGTCGCCGATGCGCAGGCTGCGTTCGGCGAGGATCACGAAACCGCTCACGTAGTTGGCCGCGATCTTCTGCATGCCGAAGCCGATGCCCACGCCGGCCGCGCCACCCAGCACGCTCAGGGCCGTCAGGTTGATGCCCACGGCCGACATCGCAAAGATGAGCCCGAGGAACAGCAGCACCACCCGCACGAGGTTGGCCGCCACCTTGCGCAGCGACAGGTCGTTGCCCGTGCCCTTGACCACCTTCTTCTCGATGGCCGCCGACAGCCACAACGCCAGCACCATCACGACGGCCGCGGTCAGCGACCCTTCGAGCATGGTGCGCACCGACACGTTGGCACCACCGATCTTCAGGCGGATGTCGTCCAGTTCCTCGAGCACGGCCGGCAGGATGCCGGTGATCCAGAGCACCGCGCCGATCCATGCGAGCCAGGAGACCGTGCGCTCGAACGACCGGGCCCACTGCGACGTGGGGAAGGCGTAAGACAGCACCCGCACCGACAGCCGGATGGCCAGCAGCGAACTGAGGATGGGGATGGCCACCTTGAACACGGCCACGCTCATCACCCCGGTGAACAGGAACCGGGTGAGCAATGCGAACAGCAGCGCCAGCACCGGGAACAGCACCCCGTCGATGGTGCGGCGGCCAAACAGCACCGCGCCCTCGATCTTCAACATGCGCCGCAGCAGCGAGCAGACCAGCCAGGAGGCCAGCAGGCTGCCGGCAAGCACACCGGCCCCGGTGAGGGCTGACGCGGTGGTGAATTCGGCGACGAGTTTGTTCAGTTCGTCAAATTGCATCGGAGGGAGGTCCTTCGGGATTCGGGAAAACGGGCGGCCGGGCCGCCCACGGGGTCACAGGTCGGCCAGCACCCGGAGGTGGGTGGCGACACTGCGGGCCAGCGCGCCAAGCGCGTAGCCCCCTTCGAGGCACGAGACGATGCGCCCCTGGGCGTGCCGGTCGGCCACTTGCTTGATGCGCCGGGTGATCCATTCGTAGTCGGCCTCGACCAGGCCCAACTGGCCGAGGTCGTCTTCGCGGTGGGCGTCGAAGCCGGCCGAGATGAAGATCATCTGCGGCTTGAACGCGTCCAGGCGCGGGATCCACATCTGCTCGATCACCTCGCGGATCTCGTCGCCGCGCGTGTACGGCGCGATGGGCACGTTGAGCATGTTCGGGCCCAGCGGTACCCCACCGCTGCCGGGGTACAGCGGGTGCTGGAAGAAGCTCACCATCAGGATGCGCTCGTCACCGGCCACGATGTCTTCGGTGCCGTTGCCATGGTGCACGTCGAAGTCGACGATGGCCACGCGCTGGAGCCCGCGCCGGTCGAGCGCGTGGCGCGCGGCCACGGCCACGTTGTTGAAGAAGCAGAACCCCATGGTCTCGTGGCGGGTGGCGTGGTGGCCGGGTGGGCGCACGGCGCAGAACGCGTTGTCCACCTCGCCGTCGATCACCGCGTCGGTGGCGGCCACGGCCGCACCGGCCGCACGCTGCACGGCGCGCCAGGTGCCGGGGGCAGCCACGGTGTCGGGGTCGATCGCGCGGGACTGGCCGGCGGCCTCCACCTGCCCGAGCACGTCGCGCAACTCGGTGACGTAACGCTGGTCGTGCGCGAGGGCCACGTCGGCCAGGTCCACGAGGGGGGCGTCGCGGCGGTCGAGGGCCACGTCCAGCCCGCTCGCCAGCAGGAAGTCGTTGATGGCGCCGAGCCGTTCGGGGCACTCCGGATGGCCCCGGCCCATGTCGTGACCAGCACATTCGGGGTGGCTGTAATACGCGGTTGCCATGCGGTCTCGGATTCCGGTTTCGGGTATGGTGCGCGACATGACACACCGACAAGCCTTTTGTTTTGCACTTCGCCGGCAGGGAGCCGGCACGTGGTGAGCCAGGATCTCGCACCCCGGCTGACCCGGCTCATCGACCAGATTAGCACGATCATCGTGGGCAAACGCCCGCACATCCGCGATTGCGTCGCCTGCCTGCTGGCCGGTGGCCACCTGCTGATCGAGGACGTTCCCGGTGTCGGCAAGACCACCCTCGCCCACGCGCTCTCCGTGTCGCTCGGCCTGCGCTTTTCGCGCACCCAGTTCACAGCCGACCTGATGCCCTCCGACCTCATCGGCGTCAGCGTCTACGAGCGCAGCAAGGAGGCCTTCGTGTTCCACCCGGGGCCGGTGTTCGCCCAGGTGCTGCTGTCCGACGAAATCAACCGGGCCGGCCCGAAGACCCAGAGCGCGCTCCTCGAGGCGATGGAGGAGCACCAGGTCACGGTCGAGGGCGAAACCCGCGCGCTGCCGGTGCCGTTTTTCGTGATCGCCACGCAAAACCCCACCGACCAGCTGGGCACCTACCCGCTGCCCGAATCGCAGCTCGACCGGTTCCTGATGTGCCTGACCCTCGGCTACCCGGACGCGGCCAGCGAACGCGCGCTGCTCGCCGGCACCGACCGGCGCGAGGCCATCCACGCACTCGCCCCGGTGATGACCCCGGAGCAGTTGGTCGAGGCCCAGCAGGCCGTGCAGAAAGTGCATGCGTCTGACGCCCTGCTCGACTACCTGCAGGCGGTGATCGCCGCCACCCGCAGCGGCAAGTGGTTCGTCGATGGCCTGAGCCCCCGGGCGGGCATCGCCATCCTGCGCGCCGCCAAGGCCATCGCGCTGCTCGACGAACGCGACTACGTGGCCCCTGACGACGTGCAGGCCATCCTCCCGCAGACCGTGGCACACCGCCTCGTGCCCGTGGCCGGTGCCGGACGCGGCGCGCGCGAACAAGTTCGCGCCATGGTCGAAACCATCCCGGTGCCCTGACGCCTCCTCACCCGGCGCGGCCTACAATCCGCGCCCTGCTCTGAAGTTCCTCCATGTTCAAGAACGTCCTCCTCTACCGCATCTCCCAATGGGACACCTCGTCCCTCGACACGATCGAAGAGCGCCTGGCCACAGGCCGGTTCGTCTCCTGTGGGGCCACGCAGCCCGAATCCGCCGGCTGGGTCGAGCCGCGCGGCGGCAAGCACACCTCGCTGATGGAAAGTGTCGGCGGCCAGCTGATCCTGCGCCTCGCCGTCGAACGCAAGGCCGTGCCCGGTTCGGCGGTGAAAAGCCGGCTCGAGGAGCGCCTCGACAAGATCGAACAGGAAACCGGCCGCCGCCCGAAGGGCAAGCAGGCCAAGGAACTGAAGGAAGAGGTGATGCAGGAGCTGCTGCCCCGCGCCTTCCCGAAACATTCCGCCAACCTCGTCTGGATCGACCCGCAGGCCGGGTTCGTGGTGGTCAACGCCGGCAGCGTGAAGGCCTCCGACCGCATCGTCACCCTGCTCGTCGAAACCCTCGGCGGTGGCATCGTGCTGCGCCTCGTGCAGACGCAGGTGGCCCCGGCCACCGCCATGGCCGAGTGGCTGCAGGCGAAGGAAGCCCCGGGCGGCTTCACGATCGACCGCGAGTGCGAACTCAAGCAACCCGACAGCGAAAAGGCGGCCGTGCGCTACGCCCGCCACACGCTCGACATCGACGAGGTCGGTGAACACATCAAGCAGGGCAAGTTCCCCACCCAGCTCGCGATGACCTGGAACGGCCGTGTGTCGTTCGTGCTGACCGAAGGCATGTCGGTCAAGAAGATCAAGATGCTCGACGTGGTGCTCGAAGGCAACACCACCGGCAAAGCGAGCAAGGATGACGACGGCGGCTTCGACGCTGACGTGGCCATCAGCACCGGCGAACTGCGCCAGCTGATCCCCGACCTCATCGCCGTGCTCGGCGGCGAGCAGGAAAGCGCCCTGGGCGCGCCCACCAGCACCGCCACGCCGCGCACCGATCCGGACCGGCTGGCGGCCTGAGGGGCCCTCAGGCCGGTCCCGCCGTGTCGTCCTGCCGCATGCCGGGATCTTCGGCAGTGGCCGGGAAAGCCGCTGCCCACTCTGCGCAAACGCCAATGCGTTTCCCCACACAACCCCGTCGTCCCGGCGCAGGCCCACTACTGTCCGGAATAATTTCCCCCTCAGTTGAACAGGGGCGGTTGGGCGGCGGCGAAGGCTTGCGCGGCTTGCCTTCGTCGTCGATACAAC
>NZ_LMDI01000038.1 GCF_001425785.1 Rhizobacter sp. Root1221
TGGCTCTCGCTGAACTTGCTCTTTCTCATCGCGTCCTCGTCTTCCTTGTGAGGCCGCATTCTCCAGATTCAGGTGTCTACTGGTTGGGGGAGCTTACGCCTGTTCACGTTGATGGCGCTCACCACCGGCGCGCGGCGCGGAGAACTTCTCCAACTTCGAGGGCGAGACCTCGACCTCAATATTGAGCAACCCACAGCCACCGCACACCAAACGAAGAACGGCGACATCAAGGTCATGATCCTGACGGCGGCAGTCGTGCGTGAGATCAAGCGCCTCGGGCTGCCGCCCAACGACGATTTCCTGTTCCCGGCAGTGCGGGGCACGGGCAAGCCGTTCGCAGTCGCGAAGTCGTTCGAGCGTTTGCTTCGTCGGGCCGGGCTGAATGAGGCGCGGCTGCACGACATGCGGCACACCGTTGGCAGCACCCTGGCCCGCGAGGGACGCAGCGCCGTCGAGATCGCGACCGTACTCGGCCACAAGACCCTGGAAGTCGTCAAGCGCTACAGCCACATCAACGTGAAAGCCAAGGCCGGCATCGTCCGCGCGTCTGCCCTCGCGAAACTGCGCTGAGCACCCTTCCTTTGCCCCGAATCTGCGGTGGGCTAAAACAACGACGCCTCAAGCGAGGCAATGAATCGGTGAAAACTCGGTGAGCGCTGCCGCCCGTCGCCCAGCATATCCGGTAGCGACATCGCATTCACGGTCCGGCAGATGGTCTTGCCACGCTTCTTGTAGGCCCTGTTGCCCAACTTGTAGATGCGATGAAGGGTGTCGGCCGGATGCGGCCACGTATGCCCCACGCTCGTCACGATGTCGAATCCCGCCGCAACGATCACCTCGACCGTCAAAGCGGGCGCGATTCGCGAATAGTGCGTGTGCTCATCGATGAACCACGCCTCGGTCTCCAACTCGGCGAAATGAAGCGCCCTTGGGATCGTCCCTTGCGGCAAAACACGTGCGAAGCCCTGCTGGAGTTTCGGGACGTCCGTTGCACTGAAGTTGGGATAGAGATCTTGCAAGCCGAGTACCGATGTGTACCCTGCAGCCTGCAGTCCGGCGTACCGCTCCTTGATTTGAGTAACCACCTGCCCGTCGCTACAACAGTTGACGATGGTGACGTGGATGGTCGGCGCTTGGTTCGGAGCCGCGGGGGTTGCACGTACGGGGAGAAGGTTGCCGCCATACTGCCGCTGCACTTCAACGGTGTAGTGATGGCTATGGCACAAGTGCTCGACCAGCCTCACCGTCAGTTCGACCTCGGTCAAGCCCTCGACGAAGATGGCAACCTTGCGCACGATGTCGCCTGGTCAGTGGTAGCGACCGGCCGTGAAAAAGTCGAAGTTGCTCAAACCGAGAAACTTGAAATCTTCGAACGCTTGAGGCGAGTTCCGCGCCGTATACGCGCGGACCGTGTGCTTCTTCCGCTCCAACACAGCCCAGTATTGAAGCGGCACTTTGTTCATCACGAAGCGATCGTTGCTAGTCATCACAAGTTGAAACTGGCTCTGTTGGGCGAGTTCAATGGCGATTTCTACCAGCAACGATGCTCGCTCGTAGTCGAGCCCTTCACCGATGTCATCGATCAGGCACAGAGTCTCCGAGCCCGAGAACATCGCGGCATTCAAGTGAATGACCAAGGCGAGTGCCCGGTACTGTCCCTGCGACATGTGGGTCTGTGGAATTTCAAGATTCAACTCGTCGTCGTGGATCACGAGGCCGATGGGAGCTTCCTGAAGTCCTGGGAACAAGTCGGACGGCAACTGCTTTGCGTGAACAGCCGAGATCGAGTAGCCCAACTTTCGCATGCCCCGGACGATCGCGTGATCGTAGTCCGCGCCGTACGCCACGAAAGAGCTGATGTAAACATTGATCAGCGACGGGCGGTCCTGAAGCCGCCCCGCGGATTGAATGATTGCGACCTGCCCTAGGGCCAACTCCCGCTTCCCCAATTCCGAGCCGAAAGGGACGAGGGTGACCCCTGCCGCCCATTCGGCAAGTTCGACCGCGAAAGGATGCTGCAACTTGTCCCGCCGGTTGGGCAGAGCGAACTGACGCGGGTCCAACTCGAACGAGACGAATTCTTGCAACTGTTCGAACCAGATTTTCCCCCGCCCCTCTTCGCTGCGTTCGAGCACAAGCGCGCCGTTTACTCGGAGCACTTCGCGGACAACGTTTCCCGCGTGCATATGAAGCTCAAGCTCGTAGGCGCCGTGCTCCAACTCGAATTCAGCTTCGAACGCCCCGCTTTGATAGACAACGGAAAGCTTGCCAGAAAGAATGTGAGCGAGCCCAGCCAGCGTGTTCATCGCGCGAGACTTTCCAGTCGAGTTCTTCCCGACCAGCAAGTTCACCCGACCGAACTCGGTGCGTTCCAACCGCCACTCCTGCGGCTGCCCGGCAGATTCTGAGTATTTGAGAGACTTGAGCATGGCGAGGCGCTAGGTAGGAACGGTTGGTACCAAGAATTTTCTCACACGAACTTTTGCGCATCTTTGTGACTGCCACCGCGCCGGATCGTTCAGGGCTCCGCGCCCCTCGACATGCGACGACAGTTCAACGCCGGCTGACCATGCCATAGGGTATGGCGAGGTCAATCCTGATCGACCGTGAGCGGCGGCACGCTGTGCCCCAACATCGCGCCATCGGGCTCTCGACACGTTGCCCTCCATCGGACTACGCAGTACACCGCGCACAAGGCGCGCCGTCTCGGCCGACATCGTTTGGACAACGAAGGTCACCCCACCGAGTTCCGTCATCACCTGTTGCGGGATAACCTCGCCAGCAGGTTCATGTAGGCGACCGGGTTGATTTCGGCCTTACGAGCGAGGTAGTGACGCACACCCACCATGTCGAGCGATGCGAGGACTGAACCACGAAACACTTCCCGTCCTCTGTTGCACAAAAAGGCAGCAGAGTAGGTTCTTCACCTGGCTCAGTTTTGGGTCGGCGGCAACATGAATTGACGCTTCATTCCTCATAAACATCTGCCCCTTCGTCGTTGTTGTCATCGCCTTCATCCTCCGCATCGGCCCCTTGCTCTTCGGCATACGAGCGACATCCTTCGATGAACGATTCGGATTTTCCGCCACAGTCGTCTGGGTCGTCGATATCGTTTTCCTCCGCCCATTCATATCCGACTTCGTGGCCCGAGCAATCAACCGTGCACGCGTAGCCCCGCGAAAGATCGGCGAAGTGACAGACTCGACGAGCGGAGCGTGCGTCGATTTGGCACTGCGCGCCGCTGTCGGCAGCGTCCCTGACGCTGCTTCCGGCGAAGGCGCATGTATTGGCACGATTGGCGGTGACGCAGGCGCCGCGCTGTGAAGCTCGGCAAATCCCAAGAGAGCCGCAGCACCGAGAAGGATGAGGACTTTCATCAGCAGCCGCTGTAATTCTTCCGGCCGCTCGCCGTGATGGTGTACGTGCCGCCGCGAGGTCCGGTGTAGCAGGGTGACCGGGTTGTTGGTTGAACCACTGGAGCAGCAGATGTTCGAATTTCGTTGTTGGCAACGCTTGGCGAACTGAGCAACTCCGCTCGGGCGTCAACCCTCTGGGTCGGAGCCCGATGACAGTGGTAGTCGCCTGTCTTGCGGTTGTTGTGGCACCCCTCCGCATTGAGACCGCCACCGTGTGCCGATGCGAACTGACTTACTGCAATCAGCACTGTTGTGATACCGAATCTCAACTTTCCCATGACGGTTTCCCCAAAGTACGGAACGATGGTGCGCGTAGCAACCGTGGCATGCAAGGTCACAAGCGAGGGGAGCGAGGCGCAATTTCCTGGGATATTTGTCCTAGGAGAAACGCCGTCTCGAAACCAGACAGGATTCGGGATGTGTTCGAGCAATGCCAATCGCCCTGGCCGCGAACGGAAGTTCGTCAGGGGGCATGGAACGCCCCCCAGGAAGCAACACGGATTCATCGCGCGACTTGAAACTCGGAAGATGGCACCTCCCGCCGACGCAACTCAAGTCCATGCGCTGTCACCACCTGCCACTATGTGGGAACGTAGCCTGTCAGGTCACGGCTGCGGGTTCAAGGACGTGTGTCGACCGCTTACGAGCTTTTGTCCCATGCTGCCCCCAGATCGAGGGAGTACGAAGATCACTTGGTGCTCTACGGCCACGAGTCATAAGGTGGCGTACCTCCAAACCCGCCAGGGAAGAAAGCGAACCATGAAGCTCCCGTCACTCGCGCTGCTGACTTGCCTGCTCAGTGGTTGCTCGACACTGATCGCATACCGACCACAACTGATCGGCCCGGACCAAAGGCTGAAGTATGTACAAGGGGTTGGAACGCTCTCCGTGAAGAACGAAGACCACGAAGTCTTCATCTATCCGACCTTCAAGACACAAGGGCCGACCCAACCGACTTTCACGATCGGGTTCGCCAATAACTCAGCTGGCACGGTTGATTTTTCCGTGAACAACATCCGCGCCTACTTCCGAGGCGCATCCGTTCCGATCTACACGTATGTCGACAAAATCGACGAGATCAAATCGGAGAAGCAAGGGAAGCAGATTGCCCTGGCCCTTCTTGGTGGTCTGGCGGCCGGTGCAGCCGCATACAGCGCATCGCATCAGACGTATCAGTCGAACTATGCCGGTTCGGTGTGGACCCGGAGCGGTAGCGCTGGCTTTGCCGGATCAAACACAGTGCGCGTCTACGATCCGATGAGTGGCATCTTCGCGGGTGCGGCTGTGGCTGGCGCCACCGGCCTCGGCATCCGGCAAGTCCACTACAGCGCTCAGGCACAAGAGGAGGCGGCAGCTTCGATCCTGCAAGAAAATACCGTGGATCCTCATCAGATGGTGACAGGCAACCTCATCCTCAAAGACTGCTGCGATCAGTTCTCGAATCCGAACGATGTGATTCGGTTCGAGGTCACCGCAAACAATCGAGTGACCGCGTTCGAGTTTGCCCGGGTGAGCCCGAACGCGCCGGCTGCTGCTCCGCCGACATCACGTTCGCCTTCTGATGCGTTGCCTGCGCGCGAAGTGCAGCCACCGGCCATTGCAGCCACGGCAGTTCCCCCGGTCAGCGAAACAGTTCCCGCGGGCTTGACGAATCCGTTGGTCACCCCAAATGAATTCGATGGTGCGCCAACGGGACAGGCAATTCGAGCCCGCCCTGTGACTGCCCCGGCATCGCCTCGACAGTCCAACCTGGTCGTGGCTGAAGCGACACCGGCCGCGCAAGGAAATTGGTGGCGTGAGGCGGAACAGGCCGCGATCTTCTTTGGCTGCGTAGCGCCAATCGCGCGACTGACAACCGCAGAACCTGGCCTCGAGCGATATGCAGTCCGGTGTGGCGGGCGCAGCAGCGATGAGTCGCTCAGGATCAACTGCGAACGGGGCCGATGCGGTTCGGAACTGTGAGCTCCGCATGTGAATTTGCTGATGGGGGTCGATGATCGGCTCCTGATGACCGCTCGCGTGACCATATGGGACGAGCGCCGTGCGGCCTGAACGATATACCCGAGCGGCGAGGTGGCCCCGCGACCACTATGGATCATGAATTTTCCGTTCGGATTGAGACCACCCAGTAAGTCCAAGGTCGTTGGCTGTCCCAGATCGGGCCGATTCACATTGCGCGGGCGTAGACCAACTCCTTCGCAACGAAAGGCCGAAGATGCAGACCTTGGCGGCCACTGCGACGCCAGGCAGCGGGCAGGCGGCGGGCAGGCCGATCATCCCGGTGCCTGGAACCGCAACTTTCATTCCGTGGCACCTGGCTTGCACGCCAAGAACCTGCTGAACCCAAGACCCAAGAGCCGACGTTCAACCACAGGCGCGACCCATTTCAGCATCACATGCGCCCGCCCTTGCCGCATCATCGTGGCCCCTCCCCGCTTCACGCGCAAGGCGTGACAAGATGATGTCCGACCGACGACTGGCCCACGACGACGACGACAAGTACTGGGAAAGCGTGCGCGCGCGCTACCCGGCGCAGCAGCCTTTGCTCAACCTGAACAACGCCGCCGTCAGCCCGCCACCGCTCGAGGTGGAGCAGAGGACGGTCGAGGCCCTGCGCTTCATCAGTGCCAACCCCGACGTCAACATGTGGAGCAAGCTCGACGCGGACCTGCCTGCCATCAAACAGCAGCTGGCCGCCGTGGCCGATTGCGATCCCGACGAGATCGCCCTGAACCGCAACACGACCGAAGGCCTGTGCACGGCCATCTTCGGCCTGCCGCTCTCGCGCGGCGACGAAGTGGTGGTGTGCGAATGGGACTACCCCAGCATGCGCGCCGCCTGGCGGCAGCGCGAACAGCGTGAAGGCATCCGTGTCGTACCGGTGGACTTCGACCCGATGGACAGCGACGAAGCGATCGTGGCGGCCTACGCCAGGGCCTTGACGCCGCGCACGAAGGCCATGCAGATCACCCACATGCTGCACTGGACCGGCCGGCTGCTGCCTGCGCAGCGACTTTGCGCGCTGGCGCGCGAACATGGCATCGCCAGCGTCGTGGACGGTGCCCAGACCTTCGCGCAGATGCCGCTGAGCTTTCGCGAACTGGGCTGCGACTACTTCGCGACGAGCCTGCACAAATGGCTGGGGGCACCGGTGGGCAACGGCATGCTGATCGTCGCCCGGGAGCGCATCGGTTCGACGTGGCCGCTGCTGGGGCCGTTCGACCCGTCGCCGGGTGTCGACAAGTTCGACCACTGGAACCTTGGCACCTACAACTCCGCGTTGCAGGCCGGGATCGCGCCGGCGATCGCATTCCATCGCGAAATGGGCGCCGCGCGCATTCACGCGCGGCTGCGCGCGCTGACCCGCCACTGGGTGGGCATGGCACGGCGCATCCCCGGCTTCAGGCTGCACACGCCCATCGACGGTGACGGGCTCGGGGCGCTGAGCCTGTTCTCGATTGACGGCACGGACGCCAGGCGGATCGAGCGCGAGCTGCGCGAAACCCACCGCATTCACACGAAGTACCGCGAGGTGCGGCAGCTGCGCGGCCTGCGCGTGTCGCCGCATGTGTATACGACGCTGCCGGACCTCCAGCGTTTTGTCGACGCGCTGGAGGAGGTGGCCGCCGGCGCTCGCGCCTGACGCCACGTGCCGCCGGTGGGTTGCCGCCTATCGGAATACCGGCACCGTCCCTGATGACGTGCGCCGGTCTCCCATCGCGCGCAATTGGCGGCCCAACTCGGCAATGCGGCGCTCCCCTTCCACCAGGGCTGCCGCAGAGGTGTGGACGGAATAGTGGCCAAGGTGCAAGGGATGAGGATGTGGCACCGCCGAGCCCAGCACGAACACGGCATCCTCGCCAGCACCGGCCTGCAGGGCGATGGCTTCTTCACCGTGCTCGAACAGCACCATCTCACCCGCGCTGATGGACGTGCCTGCGTCGAGGACGCCGGTGGCGAGTGCAAGCCAGCCGACGTCGTGGCCTGCCGGCGGGTGGTAGATCCAACGATCGCCGGCCCGCAGGGTGACGAGCAGGTAGTTGACGCCCGTCGGGGCCGGCACGGGGCTCGAAACGCCGTCATGGGTGCCAACGATGACATAGGCCGGGCCGGCGCGCGGCATGTCTCCAGCCTCGATGTAGCGACTCTCCGGCGCACCATTTTCAACGTCGGGCGGGAGCGCGAGCCAGAGCTGGAAGCCCCGGACGCGCGACAGGTCAGGCGCCGGGGACATCTCCTTGCCGTGCCACACCCCACCGCCAGCGCGCATCCATTCCACCCCGCCGTGGGCGATCGTGCCGGAGCCGATGGTCGGATCGTCGTAGCGCAAGTGCCCCTCGGTGAGGACCGTGACGGTCGCAACGCCTGAATGGGGATGGATCGGCATGCCACCGCCGGAGGCCGAGGCGCGCAAGAACTCTTCATCCAGGTCGAAGATGTCGAGGAACACGAACGGCTTGAGCTGCTGCCCGAGGTCGGATGGGCTCATCAGCCGATTGATCGGTCCTTCACCGTGGCCCCGGGTACGGAATGCAACACGCCGGGTTGCCTCCGCCGCGTCGTTGCCGGTGGGCCGTGCGTTCTCCGGGTGTTGGCCGGGAATGCTGGGATCGACATGCAACAGGTTCATCTCCGTACTCCCAAATCAATCTGGCCCGATCAGGCCTTTTGTTGAAGGCGACGCGCATCGAGGCTCAGTCGCCCGGCGCCTGCCGCGGCCACTTGGAGCAAGCCACCCGCAATGGCAAGGTTCTTGACGAAGTGGATCGCCTGGTTCTGGTCAGCGAAGTTGTTGTGAAAGAAGATGGCTGCGCCCAGGGTGAAGAGCGCCAGCACCACGGCCACCGGCTTCGCCTGGAAGCCGATCAGCAGCAGCAACCCACCGCCGATCTCGACCAAGAGCGTGATCGCGTAGGCCACGCCGGGCAGCGGCAAACCGGCCGAGGCGATGTAGCTCGTGGTCGCTGCGGTAGCGCCCAGTTTGGACAGGCCGCTGATCAGGAACAAGGCGGCAAGAAGGAAGCGGCCAACGGCAGCGATCGAAGCATCACGCATGGGGTTTGGTCTCCAGGACTGGTCATCAGGTGCTTGCATGTTGCAGTTCCAAATGTCGATCCGCTAGCCCCAGAATGCAGCCTACCGAGTTGCTCAAACAGGAACGCCATGGATCTGGAAGACCTCAGGACCTTCGTAGAGGTCGCGGACACTGGCGGCGTGGCCCCCGGCGCGCGCCGGCTGGGGCTGTCCAAGTCGATCGTCAGCCGGAGGCTGGCCCGGCTGGAGGAGGCGCTCGGCGTTCAACTGCTCTCGCGCACCACCCGGGGCTCGGCCATCACCGAGGCCGGCGCCACCTTCCGCGAGCACGCCATGCGCATCGTGGCCGAGATCGACGCCGCGCAAGAGACGCTGTCGCCGGAAGGCGAGATCCGCGGGCTGCTTCGCATCGCCGCGCCGCTGTCATTCGGGACGAGCCAACTGGCACCGGTGTTCGCAGAACTCGCCCGGCGCCACCCCCAGCTGCAGGTGGAGACGTCCTACAGCGATCGCTTCGTGGACCTCGTCAGCGAGGGGTTCGATTGCGCGGTACGGCTCGGCTTCCTGTCCGACTCGAGCCTCATCGCCCGGCGAATCGCCGCCTTCAGGGGCAGGCTCGTCGCCAGCCCCGCCTACATCGCGGCGCATGGAACGCCCCTGACCGTGGAGGATCTGGCACATCACCAGGCGGTGACAAAGAAGGGCGAAGTCTGGCAAATCGGCGATGGGCACAAGACCGTCACGGTTCGCCCGCGCGGGCGCTTCTTCGCCGACAACGGTGAAGCGTTGCTGGCGGCCGCCTTGGCCGGCGTGGGAATTGCCGCATTGCCCGATTTCCTGACCGACCCGCACATCGCGGCGGGCGCCCTCGTGCCCTTGCTGGCGGACTACCCTGTCCCCGAAGCCGGCATGTTCGTCGTACGCCCGCCGGGTGCCTTTCCCTCCCGAAAGATTCGGGTCTTGATCGACATACTTGTCGAGCATTTCGGGAAAACGGATTAGCGTGCGAGTGCCCGGACCCGCAGAGGGGCGAGAGCGAGGGTGTCAGGCGACCCGCATGGCGTGCTCGCCCATCGCCCCGGCGACGGGCCGGACCGGCGCGAACCTCGGCCGGATCTTCTGCGCCGCCGAACGGTCATGCAAGGGGGCCACCTGGTCCAGCCAGCCGAGCAATGCCGAGCGCTGGCGTGACGAGCCGATCCGCTCGGCGATGGCGTGTGCCATGTCGGTGGCGCAGGCCTTGTGGCGACAGCCTGTGTCCGCACGGAGCTTCTCCACCGCCAGGTCCAGCGCCTGCAGGGCGTCCGGGTTCAGTCGGCCCAGCGACAACAGGCTCGAGATCACGAGGCGCCGGGCCGCATGCAGGGTCGAACTGGACGTCGGGTTGCCGAAATCGTCGGCCCCGCAGACCTGGTGGCTCCAGCCGGACAGGCAGGAGGCAATGGATTCGCGGCTTCGCGGCATGACGGCGAACGCGCCGCAAGACTGGCCCCACAGGGCCACCGCGGGATGCACGCTGCGAGACAGCAGGAAGACCGACACCGTGGGATCCTCCGCCTTCACGCGCCGCGCCAGATGCGTTCCCGTCGTGCCGCACGCCAGCTTCTCGAAGTCGATGAAGACGCGGGTGGGCCGGTGCTGCCGCAGCAGGGCCAGGGCCTCCGTGGCCGTCGAGGCGATGTCCGCCCATCCACTGTCGTCGACGTTGACCAGAGGGGCAGCCAGCACCAGCAAGGGCCGCCATGAGTGCCCCGTTTGAGCAGGGTGCCCGACACTAGTCGTGCAGCTCGCATTGTTCATGGTCGCTCCTCCATCGCGGTTTCCGATGCCTGATACTGGCCGCGATCGGATTCCTTGGCGACCACGGCGCGAAGGGGTTCGGGAGAATGCGAACTCGGCCGAAGATGCGAGCGGCCTCTGGCGCATTTTGGGTGATGTCAATGGCCCAAAATGCGCGACTCGGCCAACAGCAACACGGCCAACGCCAGGCTCAACGTTCTCGCCCCGCACGCCTCAGCACCTGCGTCACGGGCTCGATCAGGTATTGCAGCGGCGTGCGTTCCTCACCGGTGATGTACACGTCGGCCGGCATGCCGGCCTGTAGTTTCACGTCGCCTGCCTTCGCGAGCGATGCCGGGTCGGCCTCGATCAGTGCCACGTAATAGGCCTGGTTGGTCTGCCGGTCGAGCGTGCGGTCGGCTGCCACGTAGAACACCTTGCCCTGCACCAGCCGCGTGGTGCGGTACTTGAACGCGGTGAAGCGGATGTCGGCCGGCTGGCCTTGCTGGACCCGGCTCACGTCTTCGGTGCGGATGTGTGCCTCGACCACCAGGCGCGGGTTGCTCGGCACGATGTCGGCGATGGGTTCGCGTGGCGACACCATGCTGCCCGGCGTGGTGAACTTCAGGTTGATCACGTCACCGGCCACGGGCGCCACGATCACCTGCCGGCTCGATGCATCGACGGTCTTGCGCTGCTCCTGCTGAAGCTCGGCGAGCTTGGCTGCGCTCACCTTCAGCTGGTCGCTCGCCTGCTGCCGGTAGTCGCCCTCGAGCGACTTGATGCGCAGGTCGGCGTCGACCAGGCGTTGCTCGGCGCGTGCCAGGTCGGCACGCTTTTCCTCGAGCTTGACGCCGTAGTCGGCCACCGTGGCCTCCAGTTGCGAGATGCGGGTGGCGGAGATGAAGCCGTCGCTCAGCAGGCGGCGGTTGGTCTCGAGCTCGGCCGTCTGGTGCCTTTGCGATTCAGTGGCCTGGGTGATCTGCGCGCGCAGCGCCGTCGCCTCCTGCGCCACCTTGGCCTGCTGCGAACGCAGCAGCACCGACTGGCCGACCAGCGCCTCGCGGCGCGCGCCGAACAGCGCGCGCTCCTTGGCCATCTGCTCGGTCAGCCTCGTGTCGCTGCGGGCCGCATCGATCACGTCCGCCGGAAACTGCAGCGTTGCGGCCGACACCTGTTCGGCCTCGAGCCGCGCCAGGCTGGCGCGCTCGACGATCACGCGGTAGTTGAGGCGGTTCAGGTCGGCATCGACCGACACGTCTCCCAGCACCAGCAGCGGCTCGCCTTGCACCACATGCTGGCCGTCGCGCACCTTCACCTCGCGCACTGTTCCGCCCTCGGCATGCTGCACCACACGGCGGTCGAGGTCGACCTTGACGAAGGAGCTTGCGACGACGGCGGCCGACAGCGGCGCACACGCCAGCCACGCGGCCGCCGGAACGAGGCCCATCAGGAGCACCACGCCGGCCCGGCGAGCGAGCTTGCGCGCCTCGATCAGGTGCTGCGCCAGCGGCGCCTCGGGATCCATCGCATTCATCACCGCAGCGCTCATGACACCTTCTCCTCGCGTTCAACCTGGCTCGCGCCACGCTCTGCCGGCGGCACCGCACGCGGCGGCATGGCAACGACCAGCGCCCCGCCACCGCCGGGCTGCACCGCCTGCGGGGCCTTCTGCTGCATCGCCTTCATCACGTCGGCCGTCGGGCCGTAGTGCTGGGTCTTGCCGGCGTCGAGCACCAGCATCTTGTCGACATGCTGGATCAGCGTGGCGCGGTGCGTGACCACCACCACCGTAGCCTGCCCGCGCAGGGCCTTCAAGGCCTCGGCCAGCGCCGCTTCGCCGGCGCCGTCGAGATTGGAATTGGGCTCGTCGAGGATCACCAGCTTCGGCTCGCCATACAGGGCACGCGCCAGGGCGATGCGTTGGCGCTGGCCGGGAGAGATGAGGGCACTGTGCGGATCGACGATCGTGTCGTAGCCCTCGGGCAGCGACAGGATCAGATCGTGCACGTTGGCGCGCTGCGCAGCCCGCACGACCTGGCCCGAGTCCACCTCGCCCAGGCGTGCGATGTTCTCGGCCACCGTGCCGGGGAACAGCTCGACGTCCTGCGGCACGTAGCCCAGCCACGGGCCGAGGTCTTCACGCGGCCACTGCGACAAATCGGCCTGGTCGAGCCGCACCGCGCCCGCGCTGGGCTTCCACACGCCCGTCAGCAGGCGCACCAGCGTCGACTTGCCCGCGCCGCTGGCGCCGATGATGGCGAGCGACTCGCCTGCGGCGAGTTGCAGCGACACGCCCGCGATCAGCATGCGCTCGCCCTGCGGCGCGCGGAACATCAGGTTCTCCGCCAAGAGTTCGCCGCTGGGCGCGGGCAGGGTCATGCGCAGCGGCTGCGCTTCGGCAGCGTTCAGCAACTCGCCCAGGCGGCGAAACGATGCGCGCCCTTCGGCGAGGATGCGCCAGCTGCCGACGATCAGTTCGACCGGTGCGAGCGCGCGGCCGAGCAGCGTGGTGGTGGCGATCATCATGCCCGCACTCGCCTCGCCGCTGATCACCAGGTAGGCGCCGAGCGCCATCATCAGCACCTGAACCGCCTGGCGCACGATGCGCGTCAACGCCGCCATCGCGACGGTCTTGGTGGCGGTGGGCTGTTGCAGCGCCGTGACCTCGGCGTTCTTCTGGCGCCAGCGTGCGATGAGCGCATCGGTCATGCCCAGCGTTTGTGCCACCTCGGCGTTGTGCAGCGAGGCCTCGAGGTAGCGGGTCGCGCCGGCCGCGGCCTTTTGCAAGGCCTCGATCTCGCGGCGGGTGACCGCGTCGTTGATCAGCGCCAACGCCAGCATCACCAGCGCTGCACCCGCCGCGGCCATGCCGAGCACCGGATGGGCGAGCCAGATGACGGCCACATAGACGACCGCCCATGGCGCATCGAAGAGTGCGAGCAGGCCCTGCGCCGAAAACAGCGCACGCAGCGAGCCCACGTCACGCAGGCCCTCCGAACTGCCACGACCACTGCGCCGCGCGCCCTGTGCGATGACGATCTTCGTGACCGCGGGCGACAGCGACTCGGCGACGATGTTGCCGGCCACCCCCTGCAAGCGGGCACGCAGGTAGTCGAGGGCGAGCAGCAAGGAGAGCGCAATGCCGACGCCGACCATCAACACCAGCAAGGTCTCGCCGCTCTGGCTCGCCAGCACGCGGTCGAAGACCTGCAGCATGAAGAGCGCGGGGACGAGGAGAAGGAGGTTGACGAAGAAGGAGAGGCTCGCGACGTGGAGAAGCGGGCGGCGGAGAAGGTGGATCAAGGATTTCATCGACTCTTCCAGAGTGAAAATCATCCTAACGCTGAGCTTTCATCGGCAGGTGGTCGTACCGCACGAATCCATGAAAGGGTCGACTTCGACCCCCGATCCAGGTGGGACTGCGACCTCGCTCGCTCAAAGGACCAGCGCCACCCGGCGCGAGGCCGGGTGGCACATGGTTACGGGCCAACCTTGATGTCGTTGTAGTCGAAGGTGTCCGCTTGACTGCTCAGCGTCAGCGACGCCACGAGCGTGCGATTTCCGGCGCCCAAACCGTCCGAGTCGTAGTACAGGTTGCCCGTCGTGCTGTCGTAGATCACGTGCACGGCCGCGCCCACTGTGTCCGCCGCACCACCGCCGTTCGACGACGCGAAATCACTCGACAACAACGTACTGCCGCTCGCCGTCGTGAGCGCCATGAATGTCGCCAGCGACAGTTCGAGAAGGTCGCCACTCGCCGCTAACCCGGAGGCGTTGAAGTCGGTGATCGAGTCGACGGCATTCGGCGCCGAATCGAACACGAAGGTGTCGTTGTCCGTGCCACCCGTGAGCGTGTCGGCGCCGGCACCGCCGACGATTCGGTCGTCACCGGCGAGGCCGTTGATCACGTCGTTGCCGACACCGCCGCGCAACTGGTCGGCAGACGCCGAGCCGGTGAGCGTGTCCGCGAAGGCCGTGCCAATCACTCCTTCGAAACCCGAGTACGTGTCGCTGCCGAGACCCGCCGCGCCGGTGTTGAACACGGTACCGGAACCGTTGTTCACGAGCGTGAAGGCAATGCCGGCCGCGGCGTCGGAGAAATCAATCAGGTCGTTGCCGGCTTTTCCGTCGAGCGCGTCGTTGCCGCCACCACCGCGAATGATGTCGTTAAGGCCGCTGCCGGCGAGGATGTCGGCGTTGGTGGTACCGATGACACCCTCGATGTTCCTGTACGTATCATTTCCAAGAGATGTCGTGCCGGGTGTGTTGAAGGTAGTGTCGCTGCTGGACTGGGTCAGAGTGAATGCTGTGATGCCGCCGGCACCCGCCGCATCGGAGAAGTCAATCAGATCCTCCGTACCGGCCCCACCGTCAATGTTGTCATTGCCCTGACCACCGCGCAGCACGTCGTTGCCGGCACCGCCCGACAGTGCGTCACCGCCGTCGCCGCCGCCCAGGAAGTCGTTGCCAGCTGAACCGACCAAGTCATCATTGCCGGTTCCCCCAATGAAGATGTCGCCGGCGGCTCCACCTGTGAGCCTGTCCATACCACCCCGACCATCGATATAGGAGGCCTGGTAAGTCCCGGCCGCGCCGAGGTCGATTGTCTCGGCGGTGTTGCCGCTGGCCACGGCCCTGATGTCGATCGTTGCCGTTGCCGTCGTAGTCCCACCCGCTCCATCGGACACCGTGTACTGGAAACTGCCAGCGGTAGCGCCGACCGTGCTGCCGCTGCTGAAGCTGATCGTGCCGTTGGTGGCGTCCAGCATGAGGTCGGTGATGCCGGTTGCGATCCCGACGCTGGTGATGGCCAACGCGAAGCCGTCGATGTCGTTGTCGTTGGCAATAAGTGAGCTTGCCGCAATCGTGACGATCGTGTTGTTTGAAACGATGAGCCTGTCGGCCACGGCGACCGGGTTGTCGTTGACCGCGCTAACCACAATGCTGGCCGTGTCGGTCGCGATTGAGAACGCCGAGGTGCCGCCGTTCGTCGAAGTGCTCACCTTGGTCCCCGCCGTGCCGCTCGTTTGATCCCACGCTCGGAAGGTGATGCCGTCGCTGACGGTCCCATTGAAGTTCGAGTTCCCCTGGAAGTAGAGGCGCGTGTTCGCGTTCGCCGCCAACAGCAGTGCGGATGAGTCGGAAACTGCACCAACCTGCGTCCACGCAACACCATTGTTGGCCGAGTACCACCAGGTGCCGTTGCTTGAGTTCGTGCCGGTAATCGCGATGCCCGTCACCGCTGCATCGTCTGCATCGCTTGTGTTGTTGAGTCCAGCAACAGGCGGATTCAAGTCGACCAAGCTCGTGACGAGCGTGCCAACCGCCCCGCTCGGTGCGCCCGCATCCTCGGCAATACTGGAGAGAGCCGGCGTCACCGCAGCGTTCAACACCGACGCATCGTTGGTCCCGGTGATCGTCACGTCCACCGTGCTCGTCGAGGTCACGCCGAACTGGTCCTGCATCTCGTAGCTCAGCGTCACGTGCTCGACCGCGCCCTGCGCCAGGTGGTCGAAGTCGCTCCCAGGGGTGAACACCACCTGGTTGGCCACCACGCTGGCCGTGCCCTTGCCCGCCGGCGCACTCGCCGTGTTCAGCGTGAACACGTGCCCGTCGTCCACGTCGGTGTCGTTGCCCAGCACGCCGATCGTGAGGGTCTGGTTTTCCGTGCCGGCGGCCACGTCAGCCACCGCCACCGGGCCGTCGTTGGTGCCGGTCAGCGTGATCGTCAGCGCGCTGATGCTCGTCGCACCGTGCTCGTCGGTCACGGTGTAGTTGGCCACCACGTTGGCGGTCGCACCTTGGGCCAGGTGCTGGTACGCGGCGTTGGCCGCGTTGAAGCTGTAGCTGCCGTTGGCAGCGAGCGTCAGCCCGGCCACCGGAGCGTTCAGGCTGTAGGTCAAGCTCGCGCCGTCGTCGGCGTCGCTGTCGTTGGTGGCTAACGTGCCAGTGAGGGTCGTGTCTTCGACACCGCTGTTGGTGTCGACCACCGCGATCGGTCCGTCGTTGGTCCCGGTCAGCGTGATCGTCAGCGTGCTGGTGTTCGCAGCGCCGTGCTCGTCGGTCACCGTGTAGCTGGCCACCACGTTGGTGGTGTCGCCCAGGCCCAGGTGCTGGTACGCGGCGTTTCCTGCGTTGAAGCTGTAGTTGCCGTCGGTGGCAATCACGAGGCCGGCCACAGGGACATTCAGGCTGTAGGTCAGGACTGCGCCATCATCGACGTCGCTGTCGTTGCTGGCCACCGTGCCGGTGATGCTTGCGTCTTCATTTCCATTATTGACGTCGACCACTGCCACCGGCGCGTCGTTGGTACCGGTGATGGTCAGCACCACGTCTTGGGTCGCGACCGCCCCCTTGTCGTCGGTCACGGTGACGGTAAAGGTCTCGCTCTGGGATTCACCCTGCGCCAGGCTCTGGTGGGTGTTGTCCAGCGTGTAAGTCCACACGCCCGTGCCCGCGTCGACTGCGAAGCTACCGTAGGTGCCCGTCGTGTTGCCGCTGTAGGCGGCCGTCGCGCCATGGTCGACATCGCTGGAGGCCACCGTGCCGGTGGCCGTCAGCGTGGTGTCTTCCTTGACCGTGTCGCTCTGCGCCGTGCTGGTGATCACGGGCGCATCGTTGGTGCCCGTGATGGTCAGCACCACGTTCTGCACTGCGGTGCCACCGAAGTCGTCCGTCACCGTGACCGCGAAGGTTTCGGTATGGGTTTCGTCCTGTGCCAGGTTCTGGTGGGTGTTGTCCAGCGTGTAAGTCCACACGCCCGTGGCGGCGTCGACCATGAAGCTGCCGTAGCTGCCCGTCGTGTTGCCACTGTAGGCGGCCGTCGCGCCATGGTCGACATCGCTGGAGGCCACCGTGCCGGTGGCCGTCAGCGTGGTGTCTTCCTTGACGGTGCTGCTCTGCGCAGCGCTGGTGATTGCCGGCGCGTCGTTGGTGCCCGTGATAGTCAGGATCACGTCCTGGATCGCGGTCGCGCCCCTATCGTCGGTCACGGTGACCGTGAAGGTCTCGGTGTGGCTTTCGTCCTGCGCCAGGTTCTGGTGGGTGTTGTCTAGCGTGTACGTCCACACACCTGTGCCGGCGTCGACCACGAAGCTGCCGTAGNTCTCGGTGTGGCTTTCGTCCTGCGCCAGGTTCTGGTGGGTGTTGTCTAGCGTGTACGTCCACACACCTGTGCCGGCGTCGACCACGAAGCTGCCGTAGGTGCCCGTCGTGTTGCCACTGTAGGCGGCCGTCGCGCCATGGTCGACATCGCTGGAGGCCACCGTGCCGGTCGCCGTCAGCGTGACGTCTTCCTTGACGGTGCCCCTCTGCTCCGCGCTGCTGATCACCGGCGCGTCGTTGGTGCCGGTGATGGTCAACACGACGTCCTGAGTCGCGGTCGCACCCATGTCGTCGGTCACCGTGACGGTGAAGGTCTCGCTCTGGGATTCACCCTGCGCCAGGTTCTGGTGGGTGTTCTCCAGCGTGTAAGTCCACACGCCCGTGGCAGCCTCGACCACGAAGCTTCCGTAGGTGCCCGTCATGTTGCCGCTGTAGGCAGCCGTCGCGCCATGGTCGACATCGCTGCAGGCCACCGTGCCGGTGGCCGTCAGCGTGGTGTCTTCCTTGACCGCGCCGCTCTGCGCCGTGCTGGTGATCACGGGCGCATCGTTGGCGCCCGTAATGGTCACGATCACGTCCTGGGTCGCGGTCGCACCCTTGTCGTCCGTCACGGTCACCGTGAAGGTCTCGTGCTGGGTTTCGCCCTGCGCCAGGTTCTGATGATTGGCGTTGTCCAGGGTGTAGGTCCACACGCCCGTGCTCGCGTCGACCGCGAAGCTGCCGTACGTTCCCGTTGCGGCGCCGCTGTAGGCAGCCGTCGCGCCATGGTCGACGTCGCTGGAACTGATCGTGCCGGTAACTGTCAGCGCCGTGTCTTCTTTGACCGCACCGCTCTGCGCTGCGCTGGTGATGACCGGCGCGTCATTGGTGCCGGTGATCGTCAGGACCACGGCTTGAGTCGCGGTCGCACCCTTGTCGTCGGTCACCGTGACCGCAAAGRTCTCGGTGTGGCTTTCGTCCTGCGCCAGGTTCTGCTGGGTGTTGTCCAGCGTGTAAGTCCACACGCCCGTGGCGGCGTCGACCACGAAGCTGCCGTAGCTGCCCGTCGTGTTGCCACTGTAGGCGGCCGTCGCGCCATGGTCGACATCGCTGGAGGCCACTGTGCCGGTGGCCGTCAGCGTGGTGTCTTCCTTGACGGTGCCGCTCTGCAAAGCGCTGGTGATCACCGGCGCGTCATTGGTGCCCGTGATCGTCAGGGCCACGGCTTGAGTCGCGGAGCGTGTACGTCCACACGCCTGTGCCGGCGTCGACCACGAAGCTGCCGTAGGTGCCCGTCGTGTTGCCACTGTAGGCGGCCGTCGCGCCATGGTCGACATCGCTGGAGGCCACCGTACCGGTGGCTGTCAGCGTGGTGTCTTCCTTGACCGTGCCGCTTTGCGCCGTGCTGGTGATCACGGGCACATCGTTGGTGCCGGTGATGGTCACGATCACGTCCTGGGTCGCGGTCGCACCCTTGTCGTCCGTCACGGTCACCGTGAAGGTCTCGTGCTGGGATTCACCCTGCGCCAGGTTCTGATGATTGGTGTTGTCCAGCGTGTAGGTCCACACGCCCGTGCCCGCGTCGACCTCGAAGCTGCCGTAGGTGCCCGTCGTGTTGCCGCTGTAGGCGGCCGTCGCGCCATGGTCGACATCGCTGGAGGCCACCGTACCGGTGGCGGTCAGCGCGGTGTCTTCCTTGACCGTCCCGCTCTGCACAGCGCTGGTGATTGCCGGCGCGTCGTTGGTACCGGTGATAGTCAGCAACACGTTCTGCACTGCGGTGGCACCGAAGTCGTCCGTCACGGTGACCGCGAAGGTCTCGGTATGAGTTTCGTCCTGCGCCAGGTTCTGATGATTGGTGTTGTCCAGCGTGTAGGTCCACACGCCCGTGCCCGCGTCGACCACGAAGCTGCCGTAACTGCCCGTCGTGTTGCCGCTGTAGGCGGCCGTCGCGCCATGATCGACATCGCTGGAGGCCACCGTACCGGTGGCGGTCAGCGCGGTGTCTTCCTTGACCACGCCGCTCTGCACGGCGCTGGTGATCACCGGACCGTCGTTGGTGCCGGTGATGGTCAGGATCACGTCCTGGGTCACGGTCGCACCCTTGTCGTCCGTCACGGTCACCGTGAAGGTCTCGGTATGAGTTTCGTCCTGCGCCAGGTTCTGATGATTGGCGTTGTCCAGCGTGTAGGTCCACACGCCCGTGCTCGCGTCGACCGCGAAGCTGCCGTAACTGCCCGTCGTGTTGCCACTGTAGGCGGCCGTCGCGCCATGGTCGACGTCGCTGGAACTGACCGTGCCGGTAACTGTCAGCGCCGTGTCTTCCTTGACCGCGCCGCTCTGCAAAGCGCTGGTGATCACCGGCGCGTCATTGGTGCCCRTGATCGTCAGGRCCACGGCTTGAGTCGCGGTCGCACCCTTGTCGTCGGTCACCGTGACCGCAAAGGTCTCGGTGTGGCTTTCGTCCTGCGCCAGGTTCTGGTGGGTGTTGTCTAGCGTGTATCGTCAGGGCCACGGCTTGAGTCGCGGTCGCACCCTTGTCGTCGGTCACCGTGACCGCAAAGGTCTCGGTGTGGCTTTCGTCCTGCGCCAGGTTCTGGTGGGTGTTGTCTAGCGTGTAMGTCCACACGCCYGTGSCGGCGTCGACCACGAAGCTGCCGTAGGTGCCCGTCGTGTTGCCACTGTAGGCGGCCGTCGCGCCATGGTCGACNCACGAAGCTGCCGTAGCTGCCCGTCGTGTTGCCACTGTAGGCCGCCGTCGCGCCATGGTCGACATCGCTGGAGGCCACCGTGCCGGTGGCCGTCAGCGCGGTGTCTTCATTGACCGTGCCGCTCTGCTCCGCGCTGGTGATGACCGGCGCGTCGTTGGTGCCCGTGATAGTCAGGATCACGCCCTGGGTCGTGGTCGCGCCCTTGTCGTCGGTCACGGTGACAGTGAAGGTCTCGGTGTGGCTTTCATCGGCGGCCAGGTTCTGGTGCGTGTTGTCCAGCGTATACGTCCACACGCCTGTGCCGGCGTCGACCACGAAGCTGCCGTAGCTGCCCGTCGTGTTGCCACTGTAGGCGGCCGTCGCGCCATGGTCGACATCGCTGGAGGCCACCGTGCCGGTGGCCGTCAGCGCGGTGTCTTCMTTGACCGTGCCGCTYTGCGCCGYGCTGGTGATGACCGGCGCGTCGTTGGTGCCCGTGATAGTCAGGATCACGTCCTGGGTCGCGATCGCGCCCCTGTCGTCGGTCACGGTGACCGTGAAGGTCTCGGTGTGGCTTTCGTCCTGCGCCAGGTTCTGGTGGGTGTTGTCCAGCGTGTAAGTCCACACGCCCGTGCCCGCGTCGACTGCGAAGCTGCCGTAGCTGCCCATCGTGTTGCCACTGTAGGCCGCCGTCACGCCATGGTCGACATCGCTGGAGGCCACCGTTCCGGTGGCCGTCAGCGCGGTGTCTTCCTTGACGGTGCCGCTCTGCGCAGCGCTGGTGATGACCGGCGCGTCGTTGGTGCCCGTGATAGTCAGGATCACGTCCTGGGTCGTGGTCGCGCCCTTGTCGTCGGTCACGGTGACCGTGAAGGTCTCGCTCTGGGATTCACCCTGCGCCAGGTTCTGATGATTGGAGTTGTCCAGGGTGTACGTCCACATGCCCGTGCTCGCGTCGACCGCGAAGCTGCCGTACGTTCCCGTTGCGACGCCGCTGTAGGCCGCCGTCGCGCCATGGTCGACGTCGCTGGAGGCCACCGTTCCTGTGGCTGTCAACGTGGTGTCTTCATTGACCGTGCCGCTCTGCGCCGCGCTGGTGATGACCGGCGCGTCATTGGTGCCGGTGATCGTCAGGACCACGGCTTGAGTCGCGGTCGCACCCTTGTCGTCGGTTACCGTGACCGCAAAAGTCTCGGTGTGGCTTTCGTCCTGCGCCAGGTTCTGGTGGGTGTTGTCTAGCGTGTACGTCCACACACCTGTGCCGGCGTCGACCGCGAAGCTGCCGTAGCTGCCCGTCATGTTGCCGCTGTAGGCGGCCGTCGCGCCATGGTCGACGTCGCTGGAACTGACCGTGCCGGTAACTGTCAGCGCCGTGTCTTCCTTGACCGCGCCGCTCTGCGCTGCGCTGGTGATGACCGGCGCGTCATTGGTTCCGGTGATCGTCAGGACCACGTTCTGGTTCGCGGTCGCACCCTTGTCGTCGATCACCGTGACCGCAAAGGTCTCGGTGTGGCTTTCGTCCTGCGCCAGGTTCTGGTGGGTGTTGTCTAGCGTGTACGTCCACACACCTGTGCCGGCGTCGACCACGAAGCTGCCGTAGCTGCCCGTCGTGTTGCCACTGTAGGCCGCCGTCGCGCCATGGTCGACATCGCTGGAGGCCACCGTGCCGGTGGCCGTCAGCGTGGCGTCTTCGTTGACGGTGCCGCTCTGCGCAGCACTGGTGATGACCGGCGCGTCATTGGTGCCGGTGACGATCACCGTCACCAGCTGGGTGACCGTGCCGCCGTGGCCGTCGGCCACCGTGACGGTAAACTTTTCGGCGGCGCTCTGGCCCTCGGCCAGGTACTGCGTGGCGCTGTTGGCCACGTTGTAGGTCCAGCCCACCGTGCCCGGCTCGGTGCTGGCGAGTTCGTTCACCGCGCCCATCGTCAGCGTGCCGCCCAGCGTGTTGCCGGCGTCCGCTGCAACGCTGGTGCTGTGCACATCGATCTGGTCGAGGTCGTTGAAAGCGATCGTGCCTGTGTCGCTCAGGGTCGGCGTGGCGACGTCTTCCGTCACCGCACCGCTCGCATCGGTCCCGTCCGCCGCGATCGTCGGCACGTCGTTGGTTCCAATGACGGTGAACTTCACCGTGGCAGGCGTCACGCCCGTGCCGTCGGACACGCCATAAGTGATGATCACATCCGTCGCCTGGCCCGCGGCAAGGTGCTGGTACGCCGGGTTGCTCGGGTCCAGCGTGAAGCTGTGCGTGGCGGCGTCGTAGCTCACGCCGGCCGGCAACGAGCCGGGCAGGTTCGTCACCGACAGCGTCGCGCCGTCGTCGACATCCGTCGCATTGGCCAGCGCGTTCAGCGTGACCGTCGCGTGGCCCTCGGTGGCGTTGCCCGTCACCGCCCCGCTGACCACCGGCGCATCGTTGGTACCCGTGACCGTGATGGTCAGGGTTGCAACGTTCGACTTGGCCGTGCCATCGCTGGCCTGGTAGCTCACCACCACATCTTGCGTGGCACCGGCTTCGAGGTGGTCGTAGGCACCCACCGCCGGATCGAAGCTGTAGCTGCCGTCGGCGTGGAATATCAAGCCGGCTGGCGCCGCGCCGCCGATCAGGCTGTAGCCCAGGGTTGCGCCGTCATCCATGTCAGTGGCCACGACATTGCCATGGATCACTGCCGCGCCTTCGGTGGCGACAGCCACCTTGGCCGCGACCACGGGCGCATCGTTGGTTCCCGTGACCGTGAACTTCACCGAAGCCGATGTGGTCACCGTGCCGTCGCTGACCCCGTAGTTGACGGACACATCCACCGCCTGGCCGGCCGCCAGGTGCTGGTATGCCGGGTGGCTCGAGTCGAACGTGAAGCTGTGCGTCGTGGCGTTGTAGGTCACGCCTGCCGGAAGCGAGGCCGCAGCCGGCATGTTGACCACCGTCAGCGTCGTGTTGCTGTCGACGTCGCTCGCATTGGCCAACGCGTTCAGCGTGACCACCGCTCCGTCCTCGGTGGCCTGGCCCGTCACCGCGCCTGTCACGACGGCCGCGTCATTCACGCCGCCGATCTGCACCGTCGCCGTGGCCCAGCTGAGCGTCCCGTTGCCGAGACGAATCGCATAGACGAACGTGTCGGTCAAGACGTCACCGGCCGAAAGATGCTGGAGTCGGTCCTTGAAGGCGGCAGACAGCGTGGCGGCGTCGTAGCCAACCTTGCCCTCGGCGGTGATCCAGATCTTGGCGCCGTGCGCGCTCGTGTCAGTGCAAAGCGCCTCAGTCCTGACGATGTCCTGGGCCAGGAGGTCCGTCGTGCTGAAAGCGCTGCTGCTGCCGGTCGTACCGTTGTCAAGGGAGTAAAGCGTCTTCGCTGCGCCCCCCAGATCGTTGCCCATCACCGCAAGATATGTAATGCAGAGCTTGTCCTCCGTCAGCCCGGTCATTGTTGTCGTGAACAGATCGTCCCCGGCTTGCGGCGTGTTGTTGAAGGAGGTGCTGTTGATGGCCATGACGTTGTCCTTGATCGTTGCCTGCGACTAGAAATTCGATTCGCTGCACAAACCTGTTCGACACAGTGACCGGCGCACCCGACACGGTTTTCTTGCGCTGCCCACCACTGCCTCCTGAGCCGTGGCCACCCCGGACGGAGTGGCCGCATGCAGCGTCGCGTGGCACCTCCCATCGAAGATCACCTCGCGACTCAGGCCTCAATGTAGGCAGCCGCACCGTGCCGGGCATCGGCGTTGTCGCCCATCGCCGGGGGGTGCTTGCGCCCACCGGCAGGGGACAGAGCGCTCCCTCTGTCCAGGGGGTGTCGCCTTGGCTGCGCAGCCGCCGCGGCAGGAAGAAGAGCATCGGCTTCCGGCGTTCCGCAAGCCGATGGAGGAGCCTGCCCGGGCCGTGCGGGGCGAACAGATGTTGGCCGGCGAGTCGGTCACACGGCCGGTGCCGGTGGATGAACTGCGTTCAGCGCTTCTTCGCAGTCAACTCCGCCAGCGCGGTCTTGATCATCTCGATGCGCTTGGCCTCGTAGGAGTTGCTGTACGTCAACTCCTTTTCACTCCGGGGATCGTATCGAACCACCTCGTTCGATTCGTAGCGTTTCAACAAGGTCTCGCCGCCTTTGTTGACCGGCTCGTCCGGACCACCGAAATCTCGTCGCCATGGAGGGACGTTGGCCGTGGGGTTCAGGTCCGTTCGGTGGTCGCGGCGCCGGGCCTCGACGTACGCCTTGATGGTCTTCTCGGACGTCGCGTGCTTGAACAACGATGGCGGCAGGTGGTCGTTGGCCTCGACCCACGCAAGGCCAGGTGTGATGTCCTGGGTTGCCAGACCGTCGAGCGTGCGGGCGTGAAGTGATGTGAGGGTCGGATGCCATCTTCTTGGTGGCCGACAGCGAAAAGATGGCGCATCCCAACGGGCTCTTCTGTGCACCAGAACAGGTGAAGGTCGTGTGAAGCCTGGGGGGTCCGGCTGGCGACTTCAGTGTTTCGCCCACGCACTGCGCCACCGCGCTCATGATGTCGAGCCACTTCTTCGACATGAACCGCTTCGAGTCTTCACTCTCGGCCGCGCTGGCGTCCACCACAAGGATCGAAGCGTCGTTGGAACCCTTCGAGCACTGAATGCTCATGGCCACGCGATGGTTGCCGCTGTCCACGACGGCCCGCCAGGCGTCTCCTGTGCCCAGGCCGACCCGAAGATCTTCAACGAGCGGCGAGTCCAGCAGGGCCGATGGTTTGTCGGGTACCTCGAGGGCGTAGGACTTGAGCTTCAACGAGGGGTCGGCGCTGTTCAGGCCCTCGATCAAGTCACCCAGGTGGATCATGTCCTGGATGAGTTCAGCGCCCGCAACGGTATCGCTTTCGTGCGCGGCTTCCAGGTCGTCAAGGTAATCCGTCAGTTCGGGATAGTGCCTGACGGCAAGCCCCCAGTCGATGACCGGTCGGGCGGCGGCAGGCTGCGGCGCAGGAAGATTCGCTCGCGGCCGTGCGGAACTGGCGCCGGCTTCAGGCGCCGCTTTCGCCGCTTGCTGCCGCATGTCCGGCGGACTCGATGTGGGCAGCCCACCAAGCGGCCCGTCCGGCGGATTCAATCGTCGCCGGACCGCCCGAGGCCCCGACGGCCCCGCCGTCTCTTCTCCCGTCCGCGCGCGCACCTGCGAATCGGGCGATCCGGGAGGCGACGGCAATGACGGGGGCATGCGCATGGCGCGATGGTGGCCGCCGAGCCGGATCCTGCCGGCGGATGGGCGAAGAAAAGCAGGGATTTGCGAATGGGCAATTGGCTCGGCAAGGAAGCCTCGTCCAGCATCGCGCGGGGGCACGTCCGACGACCCATAATCCGGCCGTCCTGCCAGGGGAGTCGGGGCGGGCGCGCGTCGGAAGTGACCATCAGCATGTCGAAACGTGCCGCGCGGCCCGCGCTGAACCCTTCGCTGAAGAAAACCACCTCAAGGAGAGAAGAACATGATGAATCGACGCCACCTGTTGTCAGCGCTGGCTGCCGGCCCCGTCTGTGCCGCACTGCCCGCGCGCGCGCAGTCCGACACGCGGATCCTCTTCGGCTACACCGCCGTTTCCGACTTTGCCTCGGTCTTCGTGGCGGCGGAGGAAGGCTATTTCAAGAAGCGCCATCTCGACGTCGAGCTCAAGTTCATTCCGCTCAACTCCACGATTCCAGCCGCGCTGCAATCGGACTCGCTGCAGATCGGCGGGCCCACGCCGTCGGTGTTCCTGCAGGCGGTCGATGGCGGGCTCGATCTCGTGCTCGTTGCCGGAGGCGGGCTGACGTCCAAGACCCTCACCGGCTTCGGCCTCGTGGCACGCCCCGGCTCCGGCATCCGCGGCCCGCAGGACTGCGTGGGCAAGAAGATCGGCGTGCCCGGGCTCGGCGCCTTCTTGCACGTCACCTTCCGCGCCTGGCTCAAGGGCCAGGGTGTGGACTACCGCCAGGTCAACTTCGTCGAAGCCGCATTCCCGCAGCATGGTGACCTGCTGCGCGGCGGATCGATCGATGCGGTGGTCACCGCCGACCCGTTCATGAGCCGCATCACCGAGAGCGGCGCCGGTTACGTTGCTTCGTACTACTCAACCTTCCTGCCCGAGGGCAACCACACGATCGTGCATGCGGCGAAACGCGAGTGGGTGGCGAAGAATCCGGCTGCCGCCCGGGGCTTTCGCGAGGCGGTGCAGGAAGCCGCCGCGTTCATGGTTGAGCCGAAGAATGCCGCCAAGGTGCGGGCCAGCATCGGCAAGTACATCAAGCTGCCGCCCGAGGTGCTCGCCAAGGTGCAGATCTCGCCTCCCGGCCCGCTGGTGACCGACAGGCAGCTCACCTACTGGGTTGGCCTGATGAAGGACCAGGAGATGCTCAAGACATCGATCGACGTGGCGAAACTGGTCGCGAAATAAGGGCCCGCGGCATGCGCGACACGGCCTTCCTGCGCTTCGACGGTGTGGCGATACGCCTCGGTGGGCGGGAGGTTCTGTCTCCCACGTCGTTCGAGGTGGCGCGCGGCGAATTCGTCTGCATCGTGGGCCCCAGCGGCTGCGGCAAGACCACGCTGCTGCGCGCGGCCAGCGGTCTGGTCACGGCCAGCGCCGGCGGTGTCTGGCGCAATGGCCGGCCGGTGACCGAACCGTCGCGTGAAGTCGCCTTCGTGTTCCAGGACTACGGGCGGGCACTGCTGCCGTGGCGCAGCGTCGCCGGGAATGTGAGCCTCGCGCTGGAGGCAGCCGGCATGGCGGCGGCGGATCGGCCGCTGCGCATCAGCGACGTGCTGGGCAAGGTCGGCCTCGCCCGGCATGCCCACAAGTTTCCGGCGCAGCTGTCGGGCGGCATGCAGCAGCGCACGCAGATCGCGCGCTGCCTCGCGCAACGACCCGAACTGATGATGATGGACGAGCCCTTCGGCGCGCTCGATGCGCTGACGCGCCAGGGCCTGCAGGACGAACTCGCCCGCTTGGTGCGAGAGGACGGCCTCACGGTGCTGTTCGTCACCCACGACCTCGATGAAGCCATCTACCTGGGTGACCGCGTGATCGCCCTGCAGGCCCAGCCCGGCCCCGGCCGGCCGAGCCTCGCGCGCATGATCGATGTTCGCATTTCGCGCCCGCGCGACCAGCTTGCCACCAGGGAGCATCCCGAGTTCCTGCGCCTGCGGCGCGAGCTGTTCGCCTTCATCGCGCAAGGCCATGACTGAACAGGCGGCCGAGCGGCGGCAGGTCGTGCGTGGCAGGTTGGCACGGCTGCGTCCGTGGGTGTTGCCGGCGGTGCTGCTCGCGCTGTGTGAAGTTCATGCGCGGCGCGCGAGCGCACTCGGCAGCGAAGCGCTGGCGCCGCCCAGTGCCGCACTGAAAGCCCTGGCCGGTGCGGCGGCGGACGGCTCGCTGTGGCAGGCCACCGGCTTCACGCTGGGCACGGCGGCCCTCGGCTTGCTGCTCGGCGCCATGCTCGGCACGGGCCTGGGCATCGTGCTCGGCCTGTCGCGGCGGGCGGCAAGGCTCTCGCTGTTGTCGATCGAGGTGTTGCGCCCGGTGCCGTCGGTGGCGCTGATCCCGCTGGCGATGCTGATGTTCGGCTTCGGCATGCGGATGGAGCTTTGCATCGTGGCGTTCGCCACGTTCTGGCCGATGCTGATTCTCGTGCAGTCGGCCGTGCGGCAGGTTGATCCCCACCTGCTCGAGGTGAGCCGCATGCTCGGCCTGCCTGCGCGGGAGCGGGTGTGGAAGATCGTGCTTCCGGCAATCGTGCCGCGGCTGTTCATCGCCTTGCGGCTCGGCGTTGCGGTGGCGCTGGTGGTGGCCGTCACGGTCGAGATCGCGGCCAACCCGAACGGCATGGGCTACGCGATGGTGATTGCGCAGCAGAGCCTCGAGCCGGCGTTGATGCTGGGGTGGCTGGGCTGGATCGGGGTGCTTGGCTTTGTCATCAACGCCGCGATGCTGCGCCTGCAACGTGCTGTCGCGCGGCGCATGGGGGCTGCTCCGTGACCCGGCGGATACACGACTGGCTGGGCTCGGCCGCGGTGCTGGCGGTGCTGATCTCGGTGTGGTGGGCCGCCAGCAGCGCCGCCTGGGTGAGCCCCGTCTTCCTGCCCACGCCGCAGGCGACGCTGGCGAGCCTGGCGGAAGGCCTGAACCTCCGCGGCAACGGCCACGGCGAACTGCTGGCGTTCACGCGCGCGACCGTGACCCGCATGCTCGAAGGCTGGTTGCTCGCATCGCTGTTCGGCGTGTTGCTGGGCGCGGCCATCGGCGTATCGTCCGCGGTACGCGCCTGGGTGCAGCCCACGCTCGAATTCATTCGCCCGCTGCCGGCCTCCGCGATGCTGCCGCTGGCCATTTCAATCTTCGGCCTCAACCCGGGGATGGTGCTGTTCGTCGTGGCGTTCGGGGCGATGTGGCCGGTGCTGCTGGCGACGGTGCATGGCATCGCGGCCGTCGAGCCACGCCTGATCGACGTCGCGCGCAGCCTGCAGATGCCGCGCACCGCCTTGGTCTGGAAGATCGGCCTGCCCAACGCGATGCCGGACATCCTGGCCGGCATGCGCCTGTCCATGACCCTCTCGCTGATCGTGGCCGTGGTGGGCGAAATGATGGCCTCGCAACCGGGCCTGGGCCAGGCCATCCTGCTCGCCGCGCGCGCGTTCCGGGCCAGCGAACTCTTTGCGGGCATCGTGCTGCTGGGGGTGATCGGCTTCGCTGGCAATGCGCTGATGGCCATGGTCGAGAGGAAGCTGCTGCGCTGGCAGCGGGGGTGACGGGCCGGACCGCAGTGGACCTCGCCCCGCTCTTCTGCACCGCCGGGCGGTCACGCAGGAGGGCAACCTGGTCCAGCCAGCCGAGCAATGCCGAGCGCTGGCGTAACGAGCCGGAAGACTGGGCGTCTTCTCGCCAGAGGGCCTCGAGGGCGCTCTACGGCTGAATCTGCTCTTGGCCGAATGCAGCAACACAGTAGTCCACGAAACTTCGAAGCTTGGGTGTGATGCGGCGGTCGGGTGCATACAACATGCTCAGAGGTTGCGTGGGCACCTTGTAGTCAGGCAGAAGCCCGACCAGAGTTCCGGCTCGCAGCGAGTCCCTTACAAGCTCCAATGGTTGCAACATGACGCCGAGCCCGGCCAAGGCGGCGCCAAGCAACGGCTCGCTTTGGTTGACGATCAATCTGCTCGCTACCTGGACGTCGATGCGGCCGTCAACACCTTCGAAAGTCCACTGCGTCCGCCCGTCGGAGTATGCAAAGCCCAGGCACTCGTGCTGTTGCAGATCCCAAGGCGTCGAAATTGATGGGCGGTTCGCCAGATAGGACGGCGCCGCACAAAGGACGAGTTGGTATGGACCCAAGGGTCGCGCTATGAGGCCGCTGTCCGAAAGTTCGCCAATCCGAAAGACAACGTCGTAACCCTCCTCCACGAGGTCGACGACTCGGTTGGACAGCGTGAGGTCCACGGTCACACGTGGATATTTCGCCATGTACGCCAACAATCGAGGTGACAAGGCACGCACGCCAAATGTCACCGGGGCATTGATCCGTAGTCGACCGCCTGGGATGCCACGGGTTTCGGCCGCCATGCTCTCCGCCGTCTCGACTTCAGCAAGGATGATCTTTGCGCGCTCAAGGAACGCCCTGCCAAAGTCCGTGAGGCTCTGTTTACGTGTGGTTCGATTCAGCAGGCGCACGCCCAGGCGCTGCTCAAGGGCATTGACCTGTTTGCCGACGAGCTGGGCTGACAGCTTCAGGGAATCTGCCGCTGCGCTGAAGGAGCCGAGTTCGACGACCTTCACGAAGGTCGCCATGTTGGTCAGATGGTCCATTGCAAACGATGTGTTTGGAGTGTTGCGCCGTGGCGTGCCTTTATCTCCACTGCCTCGAGCCCTAGATTCTGGAACGTCATCCGCGCAACGCACAACTCAACGCAGGCGGATTGTCGAGACCACTCAACCAGCAACTGGAGTAAACCATGGCAGCACACAGACCCGAAGAATGCGACCTTCATATTTTTGACGCGATCAAGACCAAGGATCTGGAGGCTGCGGTAGCCCTCTACGAGACCAACGCAACGTTCTTTCTCGAGTCGGGCGAGGTTGCAACCGGCCAGGCGGCCATTCGAGAGGCTCTCAGAGGCTGGATGGCGCTGGAAGATCCGCAATTCACGACGCCGCTCCAGGTGTTCTTCAACGCGGACCAGGACCTCGCCATCCTGCGCGGAAGCTGGACTGCAATCGCCAAAGGGCCTGACGGCGCACCGACCAAGATTGCGGGCAAAAACATCGAGGTCGTCCGCCGCCAGCCGGACGGGACTTGGCGTTTCGTGATCGATCATCCCCGCGGCGCGGATTGAGAGGGGTTGAGCAGCAGGGGCGCTCACCTCGAAGCAAGGCCTGCCGGTGAAGAGAACGTCCCGCGATACCTTCTTGGCATGTCGACTCGCCGGCGCCCCGATGCGGCAGAATGCCCTCACGTTGACGCAGGTCCCCGCGTCTGACGAACTGCCAGGAGGATGGGTTTGGGCCTCGATGATGCTTACGTCGAACTCGGTGTGTCGCCCGGGGCGAGTGAATCGGAAGTGAAGGCGGCCTGGCGGCGGCTGGTGTCCCGGTGGCACCCCGACCGCAACGCGTCGGCCGATGCGGCGGCGCTGATGCAGCGCATCAACCGCGCGTACGACCGCATCCGGCTCGCCTTGGTCGAACCCGCGGGGCACCCCGCTCCGGCGGCCACCTCCGGCCCGGTCGTTCACCGGCGGGTGAGGCTGTCGGTCGAGCAGGCGGCGCTCGGGGTCACGCGCCTCCTGCGCGGCAAGCTGATCCACCATTGCACCGGCTGCGACGGCGAGGGCCTCCTGCGCACCATGACACAGTGCCCGGCATGCGAGGGTGCTGGCACCACGCGCTCGCCGATGTGGTTCGGCTGGGTGTCGTCCCGCGAGGCGTGCGGCACGTGCGAGGGCAGCGGCACGGTGCGCGAGTCATGCAGTGCCTGCGATGGCCGCGGCCATGCCGTCCAGCGCTACAGGCGGTCTGTCAGGTTCCCGGCCGGCGTGCGCGCGGGCGAGGTGTTGACCATCGACGGCGCCGGGCCCGGTGCCGGGGGCTTCGACGGTTCCCTGGAGATGGCGGTGGAGCTCACGCCCCACCCGTTTTTCACGCTGGACGACCACGGCACGCTGCGGTGCCAGATGCCGGTCGACGGTTTCGCGTGGCTCGCCGAAGCCTGGATCGACGTGCCCACGCTCGGTGGCCTGCAGCACATGCGGCTGCGGCGCAACCGCCATGTGTACCGCCTGCGCGGCCAGGGCTGGCCGCTGGACCACGACGGCGCCGAGCGCGGCGACCAGATCGTCACCGTGGTGCCCACGTTCCCGGACCACCCGGCGCCCGGGCAGCAGGCCTTGCTGGAGCAGCTCGTGGCGCTGGCCAGCCCGCAGGATGCCAAGGCCACGCGCGAGTGGGACACGCGGCTGCGGGCCTGGGCAACACGCGCCCCACGGCATGATGAATGACCGAGGGGTGACTTACCCGGCGTGGCCGATCTACCGGCTACCCAGGTTGAGGGCAATCACCCCGACAACGATGAACCCCAACCCGGCAAGGCGCAGTGCACTCGCGGATTCACCGAACCACAGGATGCCCAGCAATGCGGTGAGCGCCGTGCCACTGCCCGCCCACACCGCGTAGGTCAGCCCCATCTCGAGGTGGCGCACCGCGATCGCCATGAGCCAGATGGCGCCCGCATAACAAGCGCCAACCAACAGCGACGGTACAAGCCGGGTGAAGCCATCTGCGTGCCGCAGGGCGACGGTGCCCGCCACTTCGGCAATGACACTCGCGGAAAGAAGCAGCCAGGCAAAGGCCTGTTGGCTCATGGGGCACCTCTCGAACCTGGCGCTTGTACCGAGCGCGGCTCTGAGGTTTTGGGAGCGGTACCCCAACTCGAATCGAGATCCTATCAGGCACTGGGTCCCCCCAGGCCAACCCGAAACAGGTAGTCATCCGGCAACCCCAGCCGCCGGCTGGCCTGCACGGCCGGGTGGTTCACCAGCACCAGCCGCTCCATCGCGGCCCCCGCCCGCCGGACAACCCCGCGCTGCCACGCAGAAAGCCGCCCCGCCCCGCCCAGGTCGAGCCGGTCGCGCAACGGCGCCGGCACCACGGTCACCGCGGCATCGACCAGCAGCCCTTGCAGCGGCCGCAACACCACCGGCAGCGCCGGCATGCGCCGCACGATGCGCAGGAACTCGTGGAGGATGGGCGACGGCTCCAGGCGGCCGGACATGCGCGCGAGCAGGGCGTCCATGCCGGCCTGTGACCTCGGGGCCGACAAGGCCCCGTACAACACGGCCGCGGCCTGGCCTTCCTCGTAGAACGTGTCTCGCCCGGCTGCACTGACCGGGGCCACGTACAGGTGGTACGCCTCCAGGAAACCGAACGACGCGGTGGCGTGCACCCAGTCGAGCAGGTCGGGGTCGGTGGCGCGGTAGGGGCGGCCGTCGGGCGTGTGCCCCTGCACCTGCGCGTGCCGGCGCGTGATACCCGCGATCATGGCCTCGGTGCGGCTGCGCGGCCCGTACACGGTCATCATGGCCGCGTAGCCGGTGCGCCGCAGGCGGTCGAGCGGGTGCGTGCGGAACGTCGAATGCGTCCACACGCCGCTGCGCACACCGGGTTCGGCCAGCTCCAGCAGCACCGCGGCCACGCCGCCCACGAACAGCGAGACCGGGTTCTTGAAGACCCGCCACGAGATGGAGGATGGCGCCAGCAGCGCGGGCTCACCGGCCGGCCACCGGAAGTCACCCGGGCCCGTGCCCTCCGGCTGGATGAGCCGGGCAAGGCCGGTCTCGAAAGGACGTTTCAGGCGTTCGGACAGGGCAGGTGCCATAGGTTCGGCGCACAGCCCAAGGCTCAAGCCCTGGTCGCCCTCGACATGAGCGCAATGGGCACGCCATGGAAATGCGCCCTCTCGAACGTTGCCCACCCCAGCCGCTGGTACAGCGACTCGTTGTGCGGCGTGAACAGATGAAGCGTCTCGAACCCGAGGCGCGCCGCCTCCGACACGGCCCTGAGTGAAAGCGCCGAGGCCACCCCCCTGCCCCGGCATGCCGCGGGGACCACCACGGTGGAGAGCCAGGGCGTCAGGTGCGCATGGGTGATGGTGCTGGGCAGGATGCTGGCAGCCCCGATCGGGTGGCCTTCGCCGGACAAGGCCACGAGGGCCAGCGGAATACCGTCGCGCCGCAGGCATTGACGGAGCCGGTCCTGTCGCTGTGCCATCGTGACGGCGCGGTTGAGGTACCCGAACTCGGCGTGCTGCCAGCCGGCGACCGTGGCCAGGTGTTCCTCGCAATCCGCCAGGTGCTCGATTCGCATGTTCAATGGTCGCGGTTCGCGCCTTCAGCCTGCATGTCGTGAGCCGCGCTGTGCCCGGCAGGTCTATTCGTCCGAGAGAATCTCGTGCGTCAGGTTGTCCACCACCACCGGGCTGTCGAGGTACGTGACCGACGGATCCGTCCCGTACTTCTCCCGCACGAAGGCCTTCCAGGCCTCGGTGTACATGGCCTCCGCCTCGGCACGGGACTTCCACAGGTAGATGCCGCCCGCCGTATCCCCTTCTTCCGAGAGAACGTAGACCTTGCGGACCAGGCCCGGCACGCCCTGGTACTTCGGCGCGGTGCTCAGGAAGATCTTTCGCGCCTCGTCACGGGTGATGGGCGTGGGCAACCGGAACGTGGTGATGGCAGTGATCATTCGGACTCTCCTTTCGGGGAATGAGGGAACCTCCCAGGCGCTGGTTCACCCAGGCTGACGCTGCACTTTACGGCATCGACCATGCCCGGCGCCGTACCGGGCCGATGCCGCATCAGGGCCTACAATGCGAACAATTCTTGTTTGAGTAGTTCGACCGAGGGAAGTACCATGCCGGTCGCCGACCCTGCCCTGCAACACGACGTGCGCGCGCTCTACAGCCATCACCACGGATGGCTCTACGGATGGCTTCGCAAGAAGCTGGGTGATTCGTCCGATGCCGCTGACCTGGCGCACGACACGTTCCTCCGCATCATCTCGTCGCAAAAGCCGGTGGCCGTGCTCCAGCAGCCGCGGGCGTACCTGGCCACGATCGCCAAGGGCATCCTGGTCAACTGGTATCGCCGCCGTGCCCTGGAGCAAGCTTATCTGGCCGCGCTCGCCTGCCACCCGGAGGCCGAGGCGCCGTCCCCGGAGCAGCACCTGAGCATCCTGCAAACGCTGTACGAGATCGATGCGATGCTCGACCGCCTGCCACCCCGCACCAAGCGCACGTTTCTCCTGTCCCAGCTCGAGGGCTTGAAGTACGAGGAGATCGCGGCAGCGTTGAACGTATCGCTGATCACCGTGAAGCGGGACATGAAGGCGGCCTTCGCGCAGTGCCTGGCGGCGATGGCATGAATCGCCCATGACGAACACCGCGCGCGCGGTCGCTCCCATCGACCAGCGCATCCTCGACGAAGCGGCCGACTGGGTGGTGCAACTGCACGCCAGCACTGCCACCGAGGCAGACCGCGCGGCCTGCGAGCGTTGGCAGCGCCGCGACCCCGAACACGCCCGCGCCTGGGCCAGGGTGGAACTGCTGCTGGACAAGCTCGGCAGCTTGCCAGCCCGCGCGGCCTTGCCGGCACTCGACCTTCCGCGAAGCGCCGGCCGCCGCGCCGCGGCGCGCAAGATCGCGGTGCTGCTGGCCGCCGTGCCCGCCGGTTTCGCCGCGTGGCGTGTGGCGGAATGGCAGGCCTGGACCGCCGACCACCAGACCGCCTCGGGCGAGCAACGCGAAGTGGGCCTTCCCGACGGCACACGGCTCACGCTCAACACCGCCACGGCGATCGACGTGCGCTTCGACGCCATGCAGCGCCTGGTGCACCTGCGCCACGGCGAGGTGATGGTGGAAACAGCGCCCGACACGTCTCCGACCCATCGGCCGTTCCGGGTCGAAACACCGCACGGCCGGCTGGAGGCCATTGGCACCCGCTTCAACACTCGCCTCGACGGCGGCGAGACACGCCTGCTCGTGCTGGAAGGGCGCGTGCGCGTCGAACCACGCCATGCCATGCCCGGTTCGACGCAGGTGCTGGAGGCCGGTCAACAGACCACCTTCACCACCCACACCATCGCCGCGGCATGGGCGGCGGGCCCCTCCGCCACGGCCTGGACCCACGGGATGCTGTTGGCCGACCGCATGCGGCTGGCAGACTTCGCGGCAGAGGTGGCACGCTACCACCCCGGCATCGTGCGTTGCGATCCGGCCATCGCCGACCTGCGGGTGTCCGGTGCCTTTCCCGTGATGGACCGCGGCCGCACGCTGTCGATGCTGGCCGCAACCTACCCCATGGACGTGCTGACACGCTTCGGCGGGCTGTGGGTCACGTTCAGTCCGCACTGACGATCCGGTCCATTCATTTCGCGCGCTGGTGATACTTTTTCTGATCTCGGGTGGCCTGGGAAGTGAAGAACCCACAGTCCCTCCATTCCCAGGTCCCTCATGTCAACCCTCCGCATCCGCAGCCCCGAGCTGCCCTCGAGCCGAGCCATCGGCATCGCCCTGATGGGCATGGCACTGGCCTCCGCTGCCGGCCTGGCCGCCGTCGCGCACGCCGCGCCCGCGTCGCCGGCCCTCGATGCCACCACCATCCGCACGTACGATGTCCCGGCCGGCCCGCTGGGCCGCACGCTGTCGAACTTCGCGGTCAGCGCAGGCCTCGCGCTGTCGTTCGAACCCGCACTCACCGACGGGCTGACGAGCGCTCCCCTTTCGGGCACCTACACCGTGCGCGGCGCCATCGATTCCCTGCTGGTGTCCACCGGACTGGAGATCGTCTCGCGGCCGGACGGCACGTTCACGTTGCGGCGGATGGCCACGAAACCGGCCGTGGGCGAATCGGCACTGCCCACGGTGAAGGTCTTCGCCCGCGCGGAGGCCGAGACCGCCACCGGCCGCGTGCCCGGCTATGCGGCCAAGCGCAGCGCGACCGGCACCAAGACGGACAGCCGGCTGATCGAGAACCCCCAATCGATCTCGGTCGTGACGGCCGACGAGATCGGTGACCGCCACGCCGAATCGGTCGACGAAGTGCTCCGGTACACCGCGGGCGTCACGCCCAACCAGCGGCCACTGGGCTCTGACGATTCATCACTGCTGCGCGGATTCGAACTGGAGACGTCCGGCATCTTCGTGGACGGCCTGCGCAACTCGGGGCGCACGTTCGCCGCCGCCATCGAGCCCTACGGGATCGAACGGCTGGAGGTGCTGCGGGGGCCGGCATCCGTGCTGTACGGGCAGATGCCTCCGGGCGGCATGGTGAACGCGGTCACCAAGCGCCCCACGGCCGAGCCGGTCGCCGAGATCGGCGTGGACGCAGGCACCTACCGCCGCAGACAGGTCAAGGCGGACTTCGCCGGCGCGATCGATGCGGAGCGCACCTGGACCTACCGGCTCACGATGCTCGGGCGAGAAGCCGAGACACGGCTCGACCATGACCAGGATGACCGCCTCTATGTGGCGCCCTCGCTCACGTGGCAGCCCGATGCCAACACACGGCTGACGGTGCTGGCGCGCTACCAGAAAGACAACCAGCAGTACGCCTTCCCCAACCAGTGGGCATCTCCTGGCCCGCTGGGCCAGATCGATCCGGGGCTGAACACGGGCGGGGATGACAACCGTTTCGAACGCGCCAATTCGACATTGGCGTATGAGTTCGAACACCGCTTCAACGAGACGTGGTCGGTGCAGCAGAAGGTGCGCTACAGCCACCTGAAAAACGATCGAACCGACCTCTTTCCCGCCCGGATCCGGCCGGACGGCCGGACGCTCGACCGCTACTTCCAGCCGGTCGAGACCCGCTCGAAAGACCTCCTCGTGGACACCTCGGTTCAGGCCCGGTTCGACACGGGCCCCGTCGGGCACACCACCCTCGTCGGACTGGACTACGCCAGGACCCGCAACGAGGACCGCAATCCGTACGAGATCGGCTTCGTCGATCCGCTCGACCTGTACAACCCGGTGTATGCCAAGCTGCCGCTGATTCCCTCGACGGACCCCACGGTCAACCGGATGCCCTCCCGGCAATTGGGTTTCTACACGCAAGACCAATTGACGTGGAAACGCTGGGCCGTCACCGCCGGCCTGCGGCACGACAAGGCGGCGCAGTCGAGCACCACCACGCACCTGGACACAGGCGCTTCCAGCATCGCCTACGACCAGACGGCGGAGGCGACCTCGGGGCGTCTCGGCGCCGTCTACCTGTTCGAATCGGGCTGGGCGCCGTACGTGAGCTATGCCACGTCGTTCGCGCCGGAGATCGGGAACGCGGTGTCCGGCGAGCCGCTGAAACCGTCGCGCGGCAAGCAGGTGGAAGCAGGCCTCCGGTACCAGGCACCCGATCAGCAAAGCACCTACACCGCAGCCGTGTTCGACCTGGTGAGGCGCAATGTCACCACCACGGAGCCGGGCGGTACGGGGCGGGTCCAGACCGGTGAGGTCACGTCGCGGGGTGTGGAACTCGAGGCCCGCACCGCCTTGACGCCGCGGATCGCCATGGTCGCGCAGTACACCTACCTGGACACCGAGATCACCCGGAGTGGCAATGGCGACGAAGGCCTGCAGCAAAAGGGTGCGCCGAAACACAGTGCCTCGCTGTGGGCGAAGTACGCATTCCGCGTGGCCGACGCGGTCCCGGCCTACACCGCCCTCGGGATGCGTCACCTCGGCGCCATGCGATCAACTTCCGATGGCAACGCCGACCTTCGCAACGGCAGCCTCACCTTGTGGGACGCGGCCGTCGGCCTGGAACGAGGCCCGTGGCGCATCGCCTTGAACATCAACAACGTGTTCAACACGCAGAAACTGTTCGACTGCGGGACCCTCGACAGCCTCTGCTACCGCAGCGCCGAGCGCACGGCCAACCTCAGTGCGATATACCGCTTCTGACATCGCAAGAGGCCGAAGGCCGGGTCTCGAGTCCGGCCGCCTGGATGAACATGTCCGGATCCGGCGGCCACGAGCGCCTAGACTGTCTCCATGGCCTCCATCCACCAAGACATCGTCATCGACGTCCCACCCGGCAGGGCCTGGGACGCCCTCGCCGACCTCGGCGCGCTGCACACGCGCCTCGTGCGGGGTTTTGTCATCGACTGCCAACTCGACGGTGATGCGCGCGACGTCACGTTCGCCAACGGCGTGAAGGCCCGGGAGCGCATCGTCGACGTCGACCCGGCCAGGCGGCGCGTGGCCTGGAGCGCGACGGGCGATCGGCTCACCCACCACAACGCCAGCGCGCAGGTGCTGGACGAACCGGATGGGCGCACGCGGGTCGTGTGGGTGGCCGACCTGCTGCCGAACGCGATGGCGCCGGCGATCGCGGGGATGATCGCGCAGGGCTTGCAGGCGATGAAGGTGACGTTGGAGTCGGACGTTCCGCGTTGACGGCGGGGGTGAAGGAGGGGCCTCAGGGCTTCGTCGCCCCGGCCTCCGAAGCCGCTGTGGCCGGTCGGCGCGGCGTTGGCACGTCGACCTCCCACACCACCGTCCGCATGAACTCCGGGGGCTTGCCCTCGATGGTGCCCTCGAGCCGACACCGCTTGAGGGCCTTGACGGCTGCCGCATCCAGCTTGGCGTGGGACGGTGTCTCGCCGCTTCGGCGCGCCACCGCCGCGTTCGACACCACCCCGTTGGCGCCGAAGGTCAGGCGCACGGCAGTCGTGCCCTCGGCTCGGTCCTTCAGGGCGGCAAGTGGGTACAGGGGTGCTGGCGGGCAGTTGACCTTCCACGGCCCGGCGGGCTCAGGGTCGAGTTCGATCGGCTCGGCGGCATGGGCCCACGACACGGCCAGGCAGGCCATCAGGGCGGCGATTCGGGACAATGGCAAGCAGGGCATCGGGACGGGCGTCGTGTCGGAACCCGAAGGCTATCACCCGCGCTCGCCCCACCCGCTCACGCCGCGTGCTGCGCCACGAACCCGTTGAACCACGGCCGCAAGCCACCCAGCGTGAAACCGCCATCCACCAGCAGGCTCTGGCCGGTCACGAACCGGGCGTCGTCGGACAGCAGCCACGCCACCACGTCGCCCACGTCTTCCGGCTGGCCGATGCGTTGCAGCGGGGTCTGTTTCTCGAACGGCAACGCAGCGGTGGCACTGGCCAGCACCCCGCTTGCCATCGGCGTGGCGATGATGCCGGGGCTGACGTTGTTGATGCGGATGCCGTGGGCGCCGAGTTCCACCGCCGCCGTGCGCATCAATGCATCGAGCGCGGCCTTGCCGGCGGCATAACCGGCGAGCCCCGGCATGGCCCCATGGGCCGTCCACGACGAGGTGTTGACGATGGCACCACCGGCACCGGCCTTCAGCATGGCCTGCACCTCGTACTTCATGCAGGCGAACACGCCGCGCAGGTTGGTGGCCGTCACCACGTCGAACTCGGCCAGGCTCATGTCCTGGAACGGCACGAAGGCGCCCAGCATGCCCGCGTTGTTCCAGGCCATGTGCAACGCGCCGAAGGCCTCGACGGTTCGGGCCACGAGTGCCTGCACCTGCTGTTCGTCCGAGACGTCGGTGGGGATGGCCAGCGCCACGCCGCCCTTGGCGCGGATGGCTTCCACGACGCCGTCGAGTTCGGCCGCGCGCCGGCCGGCCACCACCACGTTGGCACCGTCGCGGCCGAGGCGCAAGGCCGCCGCGCGGCCCATGCCGGTGCCCCCACCGGTGATGAGCACGGTGCGGCCTGTGAAACGAGGGGTCGATGGGAAAGTCATGGTCAGGTGCCCTGCGGCGATGTTGAGTCAGGGCTGCAGTGTCATTAGGAACCACTGAAAGATAATCAGCCAATTCCTTGATTCATTTCACAGCATGAGTGCCGAATGGACCTTCTGACCAGCATGCAGGTGTTCGTCCGCGCCGTGGACAAGGGCAGCCTGAGCGCCGCGGCCGAGGCTTGCGGCATGTCGGCCACGATGGCTGGCAACCACCTGCGCGCGCTGGAAACACGCCTGGGCACGAAGCTGCTCCACCGCACCACGCGCCGCCACAGCCTCACGGCATTCGGTGAAACCTACCTGGCGCGTTGCCAGGAGATCCTCCGCCTGATCGCCGACACCGACACCCAGGCGCAGAACCAGCAGGCCGTGCCCAGCGGCCGCCTGCGCGTCACGGCGCCGGTGTCGTTCGGCAGCGAGGCCCTGGTGCCCGCGCTGGCGGACTACCTGGCGCGACATCCGCAGGTGCGGGTGGAGTTGTCCCTCAGCGACCGCACGGTGGACCTGGTGGACGAAGGGTTCGACGTGGCGGTCCGCATCGGCACGATGCCCGACTCCGGCCTGGTGGCGCGGCCCCTGGCCCCCTACCGGATGATGGTGTGCGCATCCCCCGGATACCTCCAACGCCGCGGCACGCCGCGCACGCCGGAGGACCTGGCCGCGCACGAGTGCCTGGCCTTCAGCCCTACCGCGGGAACGTCGTGGCACTTGAAGGGTGCAGAAGGAGAGCGCCGGGTCACCGTGAGCGGCCAGTTGCAGATCAACCACGGCCAGGCCCTGCGCGTGGCGGCGCTGAACGGCCTCGGCATCGTGATGCAGCCGGCGGTGCTGCTGGAAGCCGACGTCGCGGCCGGCCGCCTGGTGGCGCTGTTCCCCGGCCACGAACTCGGCAGCCGCCCGATGCAGGTGGTGTACCTGCCCGACCCGCGGTCGCTGAAGCTGCGCAGCTTCGTGGCGTTCGTGGTGGAGCGGTTCGGCACCTGACGCAGCGCCAGGTCGCGGCACCGTCCGACACCACGGCAGGGCCCGCGCCGCTGCCGCGTGCGGCTCGATCGGCCTACCGTCGACACGCGAACCACTCCAACACCGGACACGATGGGACTCGCCTCACTCCTCGGGCGCGCCGCGCTCAAGCCGTTTGCCAAGGCCCTGCCCCCGATGGGCGACACCGAGCGCGCCGCGCTGGAGGCGGGCACCGTCGGGTTCGAAGGCGACCTGTTCGCGGGCCGCCCGGACTTCGATGCGCTGCGCGCACGGGGCCCCAACCGCCTGACCGACGAAGAGCGTGCGTTCATCGACACCGAGGTGCGCACGCTGAATGCGATGCTCGACGACTTCGCGATCGACGAGGCGCGCGACCTGCCCGCGGAGGTGTGGCAGTTCCTGCGCGACAGGAAGTTCTTCGGGATGATCATCCCGAAGGCACACGGCGGGCTCGGCTTCGGCCACTTCGCCCACGCGGCGGTGGTCACCCGCATCGCCACGGTGAACACGTCGGCCGCGGTGACGGTGATGGTACCCAACTCGCTCGGGCCCGCCGAGCTGCTGCTGCACTACGGCACCGGCGCGCAGAAGGCGCACTACCTGCCGCGGCTGGCCGACGGGCGCGACCTGCCCTGCTTCGGCCTGACCTCGCCGTACGCCGGCTCGGACGCGGCCTCGATCCCCGACGTGGGCGTGCTGTGTGAACGCGATGTCGATGGCCGGCGGGTGCGCGGCTTCAGCGTCACCTTCGACAAGCGCTACATCACGCTCGCGCCGGTGGCCACGGTGGTGGGCCTCGCGTTCCAGGCGGTGGACCCGGCGCGGCCCGAAGGCCAGCGCGAACTCGGCATCACCTGCGCGCTGATCCCCGTGCCCACCGACGGGATGACGATCGGACGCCGCCACCGCCCGATGGATTCCGCGTTCATGAACGGGCCTATCCGCGGCGAGGACGTGTTCGTGCCGATGGACTGGGTGATCGGCGGCGAGGCGCGCGTGGGCCAGGGCTGGCGCATGTTGATGGAAAGCCTCGCCACGGGACGGGCCATCTCGCTGCCCGCGGTCGGGGCCGCGATGCAGCAGACGGCGCTGTTCGTCGTCAACGGCTACGGCCAGATCCGCGAGCAGTTCGGGCTGCCCATCGGCAAGTTCCATGCGATCTCCGCCATCACGGCCCGCATGGCCGCCGACCTCTACGCGAGCGACGCGGCACGGCGCTACACGGCCGCGGCGCTGGATGCCGGCGAAAAACCGAGCCTGGCCGGCGCGATCCTCAAGGTGCACCTCACGGAGGCCGGCCGGCGCGCGGTGCTGGATGGCATGGACGTCCTCGGTGGCAAGGGCATCATGGGCGGCCCGAAGAACCTGCTGGGTGTGGCGTACCGGCATGCTCCCATCGCCATCACCGTCGAAGGCGCGAACCTGCTCACGCGTTCGCTGATCATCTTCGGCCAGGGCGCCGTGCGTTGCCACCCGCACGTGCTGGCCGAGATGAAGGCGGTGGAAAACAACGACCCCGAGGCGCTGGGCCGGGCGCTGCTGGCCCATGGCGGCCACGTGTTGCGCAACCTGTGGGGCAGCCTCGTGCACCCGGCGCTGCACGGCACCCCTCCGATCGACCTGCGTGCCGAGGCCGTGATGATCGCGCGGCTGTCCGCCGCGTTCGCGCTGACGGCCGACCTGGCGATGGGGCTGCTCGGGGGCAAGCTCAAGCGGCTCGAGCTGCTGTCGGCGCGGCTTGGCGACGTGCTGTCCGCGCTGTACCTTGCGAGTGGTGCGCTGTGGCGCTACGACGTGGAAGGTGACCCGGCGATGCTGCCGTTCGCCCGCGCGGCCATCCGGGTGCAGCTCGCACGGGGCGCCGACACCTTGCACGAGCTCTGCGCCAACCTGCCGTCGGGCCTGCTGCGGCTGGCCGCCCCGCTGCTGCTGCGCGGCACGCGGCAGCGCCGCCCGCTGACGGACAAGACGGTGCTGGCACTGGCCGAGGCGCTGCGCGCCGACCCGGCCCTCGTGGGCCGGTTGTGCCCCGACATCGGCCAGCCGCGCGCGGGTGGCCTGCGCGACCTGATGGACGCGCTCGCGCTGTCGGTCCCGGTGGCCGATGAACTCGCCGAACTGAACGGGGTGCTGCGCCGCACCCGGTCGCTGGAACAAGCCGCGGCGCGGTCACGCGACCCGGCCGCAGCGCTGGCCTACCTGCGGGCGGCCGACCGGGTGATCCAGGTGGACGACTTCGCGCCCTGACGGCGCCCTCTTCCGAGGGATCGCGGCGTGCCCGGGATGCTGGTCCAATGCGGGCCAAACTCCGCGCCCCACCATGACCGCCTCCACCGTCCCGCCGTTGCCGGCGCTCCCCGCCCGGCCAATCAAGCAGGCGCGCAAGCGCGCGGTCATTCGCCCGCTGATCGGCTGGCTGCTGGCCGCCATCGCGTTCGTGGCGATCGGCGTATTCATGGCATGGAACTACGGGCCGCAACTCGCGCGCGAGGTGGCGCTGCGCCACGGCGGCGCCACCACCCAGCAGGCCCGGTTGCTCGACGGTGTCTGCAAGACCCGCAAGGCCATCTTCACCGACTGCTCGGGCCACTTCGAGTTCCTGACCCGGCCCGAACACGGCCAGCAGTTGGTCAAGGCGAAGCTCGACTACCTGATGATGCTGTCACTCGACGACGACATCCCGCTGACCGTCACGTACGACCCGGCCCGCCCCGAGGTCAACACGACGTCGTGGGGCCAGAACCACTTGTGGAACCGCGTGGGCACGCTGGCCGGCATGGTGCTCTTCTGCGTGGGCATGGGGCCGCTGTTCGTGATGATGGCCTTCACACCGATGCGCCGCGAGCGCGCGTTGCGCGCCGCGCTGCAGAAACCGAAGGCCGGTGCGGTGCGCCTGTCGAACCTGCGATCGGCCGGCAAGCGCCTCACCCTCAAGGTGCACTTCAAGCGCGGTGGCAAGTGGCGCGCCTTCGACCACGTGATGTTCAAGGACGAATCGCCGCTGATGCTCGGCGAGACAGACCGGGCGCTGGCGGTGATGTCACCCGACGGCATTCCGCACGTGCTGGACACCGGGCTCGCCGACCTGGCGCTGAGCCCGCACGAGCGCGAGCAGATCCAGCGGGCCGCGCAGACCTGGCCCGCCTGACCAGCCGTCAGCGCCGCTTGCCCGGCCCGGGCCGCGCCGCACTGGCCGGCGCACCCCGGGTGCGTGCTGTCCACGTCTTGAAGGCGCTGGGCGTGAGTTCGCGCTTGAGCAGCTGAACCACCTGGCCGTGCGTGAGCCCGTGGGTGTGCAACACACGGTCGAACGGCGGGCGATCGTCCCAGGCGGTGGCGATCACCCGTTCGATTTCTTCAGGTGTGAGTCGGGGGACGGGCTTGGCCATGGTGGCATTGTCCTCCATGCCTTGCCATCCCGACGCGGGCCATGATCTGCACCCGGTCAGTACGGCGCCAACTTGAACGCCGCCACCACCTCCACCAGGTTGCGTGCCTGGTCGCGCAGCGATTCACCCGCGGCCGAGCTCTGCTCGACGAGTGCGGCGTTCTGCTGCGTCATCTGGTCCAGTTGCGTGACGGCCTGATTCACCTGCGCGATGCCGTCGCTCTGGGCGGTGGCCGCGCCGGTGATCTCGCCAATGATCTGCGACACACGCTGCACGGAACCGACGATCTCGGTCATGGCCGCACCGGCCCCCACCACCAGTTGCGCACCCGACGCCACCTTGCCGGCCGACGCCGAGATCAGGGTCTTGATCTCGCGGGCGGCCTGGGCCGAACGTTGCGCCAGGCTGCGCACCTCGGACGCCACCACCGCGAAACCGCGGCCCTGCTCGCCCGCACGGGCGGCTTCCACGGCCGCGTTCAGCGCGAGGATGTTGGTCTGGAACGCGATGCCGTCGATGACACCGATGATGTCGGAGATCTTCGCGGACGACGCACGGATGTCCTCCATGGTGGACACCACGTCGGACACCACCTGGCCGCCGCGGGCCGCGGAGGTCTGCGCCGACGTCGCGAGTTCGTTGGCGGTGCGGGCGGACTGGGCCGTCTGCTGCACGGTGGAGGTGAGCTGCGCCATCGACGACGCGGTCTGCTGCAGGTTGGAGGCGGTCTGCTCGGTGCGGGCCGCCAGGTCGGCATTGCCGGTGGCGATCTCGGTGGAGGCGGTGCCCATGCTGTCGGTGGCGAGGCGCACGTTGGCCACGATGCGGTTCAACGACGTCTGCATCTCGGCCAGTGCCGTCTGCAACGCGGCGGTTTCGTCACGGCCTTGCACCTCGACCGACTGGGTGAGGTCACCCTGTGCGATCGCCAGCGCCAGGCGGCGCGCGTCGCCGAGCGGGCGGCAGATGGACGCCGTGTTGAGCAGCGTCAGCGGCACCACGATGAGCACGGCCAGCAGCAGCGCGCCGGCAAACATCAGGATGGTGCGCGACACCATGTGCTTGGCGTTGGCGCTCGCCGCCTGGGCGTCCGCGGCCAGCACCCGGTCGAGTTCGGCCAGCAGCGGCACGATGGCCTCGATGTCGGCCTTGGCCTTGCCAAGCATGCGGTCGGCGCCAGCCGCGGTGTCGTAGCTGCTGGCGGCCAGCTGCTTGACGATGTGGGTAGCCTTGGTCTCGTAGCCCTGCAGCAGGGGTTTGATCTTTTCGACGATGGCGCCGGTGTCGGGGCGCCCGCTCGATGCAAGCTCGTCCGCCGCCTTGCGCATCTGGCCCAGGGCGGCCACCCAGCGCGGGTGGATCGTCGCCACCAGCTCGGGCTTCTCGTATGCGAGCAGCATGTCCTTCTCGTGGCTGCGCACTGTCGCGACCGACTCCCGCAGGACGCCGAGCCGCGTCGACTGGACGACGGTAGTCTCCAGGAACGCCGTGTTGAGGGACACGATGCCGAACATGCCCATCAGTCCTGCACCCCCCACGAGGGCAAGCGACAAGAGCACCAGCACGATCGTCCCGTACATCCGGGTGCGAATCGTGAACTGGCGCATGGAAGAGACGAGGTTCATGCAGACTACTCCAACGGACAACCGCGGCCAACCATGGTCACGGTTCCAGGTTTTCGGCCGGTGGAGCGGAGGACTTGACCCCGGATTCCCTCAGAAAAGTCACGCGCGGCGGTGTTTTGGGGCCCTGTGACTGGTGTTCAGCGCGCCGGTTGGTACCCCGTGCCCTCTCGGGTGGGGTGCGCAAACGCCCATGCGTTTCCCCACACGCCGTGTCGTCCCGGCGCAGGCCGGGACCTCCACCTTCTCGTTGAACAGCAGCGTTCCCGTCCACCGCTGGAGATCCCGGCCTGCGCCCACTGCTGTCCGGGGAAAATCAACCTGAATGGCTGCGTTGCCAGCAGGCATCGATGGTGCAGCCGATTCACCGATGGGTCGACTCAATCGCAGC
>NZ_LMDI01000039.1 GCF_001425785.1 Rhizobacter sp. Root1221
CCGGGCTATGAGTTGGACTGGGGTTTTGGCGAATGCCAGTCTCTCAAAACCTCTCCGGGTGAACACCCGCAACAACCTATTGAACCTTCACAGCTAGCGGTGTTGTCCGGTGCCGACTTCGACTTCTACAGCACAGGCCCGGCGCTCATCTGCACAGCAAAGCAATAGCTGATATCTACCCCTGAGGCATCTACCGGCAGGTCTGCTTTCTTCAACACAAACTCGAACGCGGGCTCGAACGACCCGTTTCGATGCACCTCACCGCCCAGGATTTCCACCTCGTACCAGCCGTTCTCGACTTCGACCATCGGCCGTCGCGCTTCCCGATAGCGTGCAAGTAGTTGATCGAGCGCGTAGGGCGTGAAGTTTTGCAGGATGCGCCAGGTATAAAGCTGTACGCAGCCATGCTCGACTTGCAGCGCATAGCCGCCGCGCCGATGCTGCAGGCGGCTGCCCGGAGCAAGCAGCTCCGGAGTGGCATCGTCGAGAGTGAAGATGATGGTGTAGGGATGGTTCTCGACGCCTTTGAGTGGAATCAGGATGCCATCGAGCACGGCTCTATCGCCGCTGTCGTTGGTCACGAGTTCGTTGGCCAGGTCGTCGGCGAGTCGGTGGTCGTCCTTGAAGCGTTTCAGCAGCAGCAGGTCGCCGAGGAGGAAGTAGTCCATCAGATCGTTCAGGACTTCAGAAAACTCGTAGCGCATCGGGGCGTCCGTGGGAATGGGCTAAGCAGCGAACAGCATAGCCGCGGGATCGTCATCTTCTCGGGCACTTCGGGAGTGGCTCTACCGATTCATGTTTCTCACTGAGGCGGCGGCCACTTCCGCTACGCAGCGGGGGATCGTTTCAGGGAAGGGTGAACGCACGGGCCGATCGATCACGTGGCAGCCCTGTTGACAACTGCGCGCTGCACCACTCATTCGGGCTCACTCTGGCTGGCAAAGCTCAGCCTCAGCGGATTCCAGAATGCGAACCGCGCTCCGTTGCGATCAATCTCCAGCGCGGTCGCGCCTCCGAACGCGCCCATCGCAAGGGTGATGGCGTCGGCATCCTGCAGGTCCGGCAGATCGATCTGGAACGCATCGGCGATCACGTCCTCGTAGTTGCGCTGCGTGGTCTCGCGCAGGACATCCACCTCCACGGGGGCCTGGACGTGATGCAGGTGCACATCATTGTCGGCCGCAAAGGTTCGGATGCGCCAGGCACCGTCGGTGGTGACCCACCACTGAACCGTGTCGAAGTGCTCGGGATCGGCGGCCTCTTCAGTGTTGTTGGTGTAGGAACTCTGGATCGCGAGCTTGTAGACGTGCAGCGTGTTCATCGGGGACGGTGCAGGAAAAGTTTGTGCATCGTGCCACGTCGCTGCGTCCCGTCTTGTCTGACAGCAGTGGGCGGGCGGGCACGGCCCTGGCCTGGTGCATTCCTGGGTGTCGCCATATAATGCATCGAACTATTCACAAAAAATGCAAATGGCCTCAGCGCCCCGCCGATCCAGCGTCGATCTCTCCCAAGAGATCGAGCGCGCATTGCACCTGGGCGCAAGGACTTCCATGGCGCTCCAGGACACCCTGGGCGTGAGTCAGCCGACGCTGTCACGAACTATTCGCCAACTGGCAACGACGGTGACGATGTTCAGGGTGTCGGGCGACCGCACCCCTAGGTACGCGCTGCTGCGCTCGCTGCCGCTGGGCCTCAACCCCCGGCAGAAGATCTACCGCCACCTGCGCACAGGCCACATCGCACCCTTCGCCGATGTCGAATTCCTGGTCGGCGGCGCCACGCTGGAGCGCATCGACGGGATCGCGCGCATGTACGACGGGCTGCCGCCGTACCTGCTCTTCGCGGCGCCATCCGGTTTCATGGGCCGCCAGCTGGCCCACGAGGCGGCCAAGATCCACGGGTTTCCGACCAGCCTCAGGGACTGGGGCGACGATCACCGCGTCGCCTACCTCTTCACACAGGGCCTGAACCTGCCCGGCAACCTGGTGTTCGGCGACATGCCGTTGCAGCGGGAGATGGAGTTCCTGGGCCTCAACCGGACGCCTGACGACGAGAGGCTGGCCCACTACGTTGGCATGGCCACGGCGCTGCGGAGCACTGCGTACGGCTCCAGCGCCGGCGGCGAGCAGCCAAAGTTCCTGTGGTTGACCGAAGGCATGGGGCACGTCATCGTGAAGTTCGCGAAGGTCGGCAGCCGCATGGCCGAGTTGCTCCCGCTCGAGCACCTGGCGCTGAAGGCCTTGGGCGAAGTCGGCGTGCCCGCGAGCAAGACCCGGTTGCTCGCTGCCGGCGACTTCGTCTTCCTGGAGGTCCAACGCTTCGATCGCGTCGGGCTCACCGGGCGGATCGGCATGCTCTCGGCCGGCGCCGTGGACGATGAGTTTTTCGGCGCGCGCGATTCATGGCCCGAGTTCGCCGCGCGGTGCGAGCACGCCCGGTATCTCTCCGCCGAGGATGCTCGCCGCGTGGACGTCATGGCCGCCTTCAGCGAGCTCATCGGCAATAGCGACCGGCACTTCGAGAACATCTCCGTGCTCGTCAGGGAGGACGGCGAGTACGCCGGCATCGCGCCCGCCTACGACATCCTGCCCATGCGCTACGCGTCGATCGGCGGCGGCGTGGACCCGGACCTGACGCCCATCCAGCCCAACGTGGGCACGATCGGCGCCAAGCCCGAGGTGTGGAGCCAGGCAGCCAAGGCCGCGGAGCAGTTCTGGAAGGCGGCGATGACCGAAGCGCTGGAGGCGCCGCTGTCCCGCGAGATGCGCGAACTGGCGCAGACCAATCTGCTGAAGGCTCGGGCGTTCGTGGCGCCGCTGCTTCCCGGCTGAGCGCGCGTCATGAGGCGGGTCGCCCGTGAGCAATTTCGCTCGCTGGCGTTCAGTCGCTGTCGCTGCTGCTGGACGACGAGGAGTCCGAATCGCTGGATGACGACGAGTCGCTGTCCCCGCCATCGTCCGAGCTGTGGTCGGTCTCGGGCAGCAACGCGTCGCCCACGGCCACCGCCGCGGCGCCAAGGAAGGCGGGCACGAAACTGCCACCGCTCGCGCTGCTGCCCGACGACGGAATGGTGTCGGAGAACGACGCGCGGCGCACCGTCGGCTCGCTGTCGGTGGTGGCAAACCGCGGCCGGCCGGCGGGGCGGGGCGGGCGTTTGCGCTTCGGCAGCGCCCGCACCACGACCACCACCACGGCGACGATGGCGCCCACCACCACCAGGCCGGTGCCGGCGATGAACAGCGTGACGAAGGTTTCGGGTCGCATGCGCGGAGCATAGCCCCGTCGCCTGGCTCACCTGGCGACCCAGGGTGCATGGATACTCGGACCGCCCACATCGCCGAGAATGCGCGTTGCCCCGTCCACCCCCATGCCGTCTCCCGTAACCCGCCCATGACCTCCGACGTCCAGCCCGGCCTGCTGGTCCTGCACGGTAACCGCGCCGAACTGCTGCGCGACGCCCTGTTCGAGTGGATCCAGCGCCAGCCGCTGGCGCCGCTCGAGGAAGAGGTGTTCCTCGTGCAGAGCAACGGGGTGGCGGAATGGCTCAAGATGGCGCTCGCCCAGCGCCTGGGGGTGTGTGCGGCCACGCGGGTGGAACTGCCGGCGCGCTTCATGTGGCGCACGTTCCGCCAGGCCCTGGGCCGCGACGCGGTGCCGCCCGTCTCCCCATTCGACAAGACGGCACTCACGTGGCGCCTGATGGCCCAGGTGCCGGCGCTGCTCGGGCGCGAGGGGTTCGAGCCGCTCGCCCGTTTCCTCCACGGTGACGACGTGGTGCGCCGGCTGCAGCTGTGCCAGCGGCTCGCCGACTTGTTCGACCAGTACCAGGTCTACCGCAGCGACTGGCTCGACGCCTGGGCGAACGGCCGCGACGTGCTGCCCAACGGGCAGGCACTGGCGCTGCCCGTGCCGGCCGACCAGGCGTGGCAGCCCGCGCTGTGGCGCGAGCTGCTGGGCACGCTGACCGCCGGTGAACTGGCGGGCATCCGGCCCCAGTTGCACCGCCGGTTCGTCGCGGCCATGGCGGGTGACACCCCCACCGCGGCACCGCTTGCGCGCCGGGTGGTGCTGTTCGGCATGTCGCACGTGCCCACGCAGACCATGGAGGTACTCGCGGCGCTGTCGCAGCGTGCCCAGGTGCTGCTGGCGGTGCCCAACCCGTGCCGCTTCCACTGGGCCGACATCCTCCAGAACCGCGCCGCGTTGCGCGTGCCGCAGCGCCGGCACCCGCTGAAGCTCGGGCGCGACCTGGCCGAAGTGCCGCTGGAAGACATGCACCTGCACGGCCACCCGCTGCTGGCCGCGTGGGGGCGTCAGGGAGGGGATTTCATCCGCCAGCTCGACGCGTTCGACGACGAAGCGGCACGCCGCCGGTTCGCCATCCCCCGCATCGACCTGTTCGACGAAACCGATGGCGACACGCTGCTGTCCCAGGTGCAGGCCCGCGTGCGCGACCTGGTGCCGCTCGCCGAACACCCGCCGTTGGCGGCGTTGCCGGCCGACCGCTCCATCGTCTTCCACGTGGCCCACGGCGGCCAGCGCGAGGTGGAGGTGTTGCACGACCAGCTGCTGGCACTGCTCGCCGCGCCGGGCGACACGCCGCTGCACCCGCGCGACATCGTCGTGATGGTGCCCGACGTGGAGACCCTCGCACCGGCCATCCGCGCGGTGTTCGGCCAGTACAGCCGGGGGGACGCGCGTTTCATCCCGTTCGACATCGCCGACGTGAACGACCGCGGCACCAACCCGCTGGTGGTGGCGGTGGACTGGCTGATGCGCCTGCCTCAGGAACGCTGCCGCCTGAACGACGTGCGCGACCTGCTGGACGTGCCGGCCATCGCGAACCGTTTCCGGCTGACCGACACCGACCTGCCGCAGCTCACCGCGTGGATGTCGGGCGCGGGTGTGCGGTGGGGGCTTCACGAGGCGCAGCGCGCCGACCTGGGCCTCGAAGCCTGCGGCGAGCAGAACACCTGGCTCTTCGGCCTGCGGCGCATGTTGCTCGGGTACGCGAGCGGCCTCGTGGCCGCGGGCACGCCGTTCGACGGCATCGAACCCTACCCGGAAGTGGGCGGCCTGGAAGCGGCGCTGGCGGGCTCGCTGGCCGCGCTGGTGGACGCGCTGACGGGCTGGTGGCAATCGGCCGTGATGCCGGTGACCCCCACCGAATGGGCCGAACGCCTGCGTGCGCTGATGACCGGGCTGATCGATGCGGACGACGAACGCGACCGGGTCACCGTGGCCGCGCTCGACGACGCGCTGCGCCGCTGGCTGGAAGCGTGCGACACCGCGGGCTTCCACGAACGCGTGCCGCTGGCCGCGGTGCGCGAGGCGTGGCTGTCGGGGCTCGACGAGCCGGGCCTCGGCCGCCGTTTCCTGGGCGGCGGGGTCACGTTCTGCACGCTGATGCCCATGCGGTCCATCCCTTTCGAGGTGGTGTGCCTGCTGGGCATGAACGACGGCGACTACCCCCGCGCCAGCCCGCGCAGCGACTTCGACCTCATGGGCCTGCCGGGCCAGACGCGGCCCGGCGACCGGTCGCGCCGCGACGACGACCGCCAGCTGATGCTCGAGGCCGTGCTGTCCGCACGCCGCGTGCTCTACATCAGCTGGACGGGCCGCAACGTGCGCGACAACAGCGAGCTGCCGCCGTCGGTGCTGGTGTCCCAGTTCCGCGACTACCTGGCCGCGGGCTGGACCGGCGACGTGCTGGGCGCCCGCACCACGGAACACCCGCTGCAGCCGTTCAGCCGCCGCTACTTCGAGGGGGGCGACCTCTTCACCCACGCCCGCGAATGGCGGGCCGCCCACGACGCCCAGGCCGGTGGCACCGCGGCGTTCGTGCCGGTGGCGTTCGAACGCGGCGCGGCGCTCACGCTCGACACCCTCGTGGCGTTCCTGCGCCACCCGGTGCGCGAGTTTTTCCGGCGCAGGCTGGGGGTGGTGTTTTCCGACCGCGATGCCGCGGCGGATGACGAAGAGGCCTTTGCCATCGGGGGCCTCGAGGAATACCAGCTGGTGCGTGAACTGATCGCCGACGCGGGTGACGCCGATCCCGGCGAGGCCCTGACGCGCCGGGTGGATGCGTTGCGGCGCGCCGGCCGCCTGCCCATCGGCGCATTGGGCGTGCGCCGCCAGGCCCAGCTGGTGGACGACGTGGCCCCCATGCTGGTGCGCTGGCGCGACGTGATGGCCGACCACCCGCTGCCCGCGCCGAAGGTGCCGCTGCGCCATGAACACCAGGGGGTGGTGCTGGAAGACTGGCTCGATGGCCTGCGCACCAACGGCACGCACACGGTCTGGAGCGAGCTGCTGCCCAACCGCGTGTTGCAGGGCAAGTCGTTCCGCGCGCCCGCGCCGCGGCCCGACCAGCTGATGCGGGCGTGGGTCCGGTCGCTGGCGGCCGGCGCCTGTGGTGCGCCGGTGGGCGGGGTGATCGTGGCGCGCGATGCGTCCGTGGTGGTGCAGCCGGTGGGGCAGGCCGAGGCGCAGGCCTTGCTGGGTGAGTTGATCGACGTGTGGCGTGCCGGCATGGCCGAGCCGCTGCCGGTGGCGGCCCGCACGGCGCTGGCGTTCGTGGCCGACGCCTCCCAGGCCGCCGCGGTGTACGACGGCGGGTTTGCGCCCGGCGAAGCCGCCGACACCTGCCTCGCCCGCACCTACCCCGATTTCGAAACCCTCGTGGCCGATGGCCGCTTCGAACGGCTCGCCGAACAGCTGTACGGCCCCATGGCCCGGTGGATCGGCCACTCGGTGGCGGTGACCCGCCACGACACGGCAGGAGACGGTGATGAGTGAGCCGCTCGCCGCGCTGTCCCTCCCGCTGTGGGGCAGCCGCCTGATCGAGGCCAGTGCCGGCACCGGCAAGACCTGGACCATCGCGGCGTTGTACCTGCGGCTGGTGCTGGGCCATGGCGCCGACGGCGCGGCGTTCCAGCGGCCGCTGGCGCCGTCCGAGGTGCTCGTGCTGACGTTCACCCGCGCCGCCACCCGAGAACTGTCGGACCGCATCCGGTCGCGCCTGCTGGAGGCGGCCCGCTGCTTCCGCGGCGACGCGCCGCCGGGCGACCCGCTGCTGGCCGACCTGCTCGCCGAATACCCCGAGGGGCCGGCGCGTGCCGCCGCGGCCTGGCGGCTGGGTGCCGCGGCCGAGGGCATGGACGATGCCGCCGTGTTCACCATCGACGCGTGGTGCCAGCGCATGTTGCGCGAACACGCGTTCGACAGCGGCAGCCTCTTCGACGAGGAACTGGTGCCCGACGACAGCACGCTGCGCGACGAGGCGGTGCGCGACTACTGGCGCCAGCACCTGTACCCGCTGTCGGCCGCCCAGCTGGAGGTGGTGCTGTCGGTGTGGAAGGACGTGGACGCCCTGGGCGCCGACGTGCGCAACCTGCTGCGCCACCCGCAGGGCGCCCCGGCCGCCGAACCGCTCGGGGCCCTGGTGGATCGCCTGTCGGCGGCCTTCGTGGCCCAGAAGGGCGACTGGCCCGCGCGCGTGGCGGTCATGCGCCACTGGCTGCAGGCCCAGTGCGACCTCAAGCACGTGGACGGCAAGCGGCTGCGGCCCAGCTGGTTCAATCCGTGGCTCGACGCGCTGGCCCAGTGGGCCGGCACGCCGGACGCGCTGCGCGCGGCAGTCAAGAAGGGCGCCGAACGCCTCACGCCGGACGGCCTGCGCGAGGTCTGGAAGGGGGCGGAGCCCCTTGACCTGCCCGCCGAGTTCGAGGCCTTCGGCGAACTGATGGCGCTGCCCGGCTGGTCTCCCGCCATCCGGCTGCACGCGGCGGCGCACGTGGGGCAACGGCTGCAGTGGCTCAAGCGCCAGTCCGGCCGGTTCGGGTTCGACGACATGCTGGACCGCCTGGACGTGGCGCTGGCCGGACCCAACGGCGAGCGCCTGCGAGAGCGCATCGCCACGCAGTACCCGGTGGCGCTGATCGACGAGTTCCAGGACACGTCACCGGTGCAGTACCGCCTGTTCGACCGCCTGTACCGCACGGCGGCCAACGACCCGGCCACCGCGCTGCTGCTGATCGGCGACCCCAAGCAGTCCATCTACGGGTTCCGTGGCGCCGACATCCACAGCTACCTGCTGGCGCGCCGTGCCACCGAGGGGCGGCACTACGTGCTCGACACCAACCACCGTTCCACCGGCGGGCTGGTGGCCGCGGTGAACCACCTGTTCGAGCTGGCGGAAGGGCGCGACGGCCCGGGGGCGTTCCTGCTGCGCGCGCGCGGCGATCACCCGCTGCCGTTCCTGCCCGTCAAGGCCCGCGGGCGCGAAGAACACCTGCGCACGTCGGATGGGCCGGTGCCGGCGGTCACGCTGTGCCTCGACGGTGAACTGCTCGACGGCAAGACCAGCCAGCGCCGGTTCGCGGCGGCCAGCGCCGAACGCATCGTCACGTGGCTCAACGACCCGGAGGCCGGTTTCGAAGGTGGCAGCGAGGGGTTCGTGCGCCTGCGCCCGGCCGACATCGCGGTGCTCGTGCGCACCGGCCAGGAGGCCGAGGCGGTGCGCCGCGAACTGCGCCGCCGCGGGGTGTCGTCGGTGTTCCTGTCCGACCGCCACTCGGTGTTCGCGAGCCCCGAGGCCGCCGACCTGCTGCGCTGGCTGCGCGCCGTGGCCGAACCGCTCGACGCCCACCTGGTGCGCGCCGCACTCGCCACCGTCACCATGGCCCGGTCGCTCGATGAACTGGCCACGCTGGCCGACGACGACACCGTGTTCGACCAGCGCACCGAAGACCTGCGCGAACTGCACCGCACGTGGCTGGGGCAGGGCGTGCTGACCATGCTGCGCCAGACGCTGCACGTGCTGTCGCTGCCGTCGCGCTGGCTCGCGATGCCCGACGGCGAACGGCGCCTCACCAACTACCTGCACCTCGCCGAGCTGCTGCAGGCGGCCAGCACCCACCTCGACAACGAACACGCGCTGGTGCGCTGGCTCGCCGAACGCATCGCGGACGGGGCCGACGGGGCCGACGAACAGATCGTGCGCCTCGAAAGCGATGCGGACCTGGTCAAGGTCATCACCGTGCACAAGTCCAAGGGCCTCGAGTATCCGGTGGTGCTGCTGCCGTTTGCCACCGCGGTGCGGTCGGCGCGGCCGCGCGGCCCGGCCGCGGTGAGCGTGATGGGCGCGAACGGCGAGCGCGAGCTGCACCTGGAGCCGTCCGGCGAGGTGGTCGCCCTCGCCGAACGCGAGCGGCTGCAGGAAGACCTGCGGCTGCTCTACGTGGCGCTCACCCGCGCGCGCCATGCGCTGTGGGTGGGGGTGGCGGCGCTGCAGCAGGACAAGGTGTGCGTGGCCCACCGCAGCGCGTTCGGTTACCTCGCCGCCGGCGGCAGCCCCGTCACCGAAGATGGCCTCGTGGCCGCGGTGGATGCGCTGGCGTCGGGCCATGGCGAGGTGCTGGCCGAGCCGGTGAACGCCGCGCCGGCCCGCACCCCGCTGCGCCGCCACGACCAGGACGTGCCCCTCGTGACCCCGGTGCCCTATGCCGCGCGCTTCGAGCGCCGCTGGTCGGTGGGCAGCTTCTCGTCGATGGTGCGGCACATTGCGCACGCGCCCATGCCGCCGCTGGCCGGCGTGGTGCGCGAGGACGAGGTGCTCGCGTCCGCCGACCGCAACACCGCGGTGCCCGCCGCCGCCACGCAGCCCTGGCACACGTTCCCGCGGGGCGCGTTGCCGGGCAACTTCCTGCACGACCAGCTCGAGTGGCTGGCCGAGGAACAGTTCGGCCTGGCCGCGTCCGAGCGGCTGCAGGACCGCCTGCGCAAGCGCTGCGACCGGCAGGGCTGGGGCCACCGCGCCGACGACGTGGTGGCGTGGCTCGGCGACGTGGTGTCGCGTCCGCTGCCGCCGGTGGGCGCCGCGCTCGACGCGCTGGCCGGACGCCTGCCCGAAATGGAATTCTGGTTCCCGAGCGACGCCTTGGCCACCGGCGAGGTGGACCGCCTCTGCCGCGAGCACCTGCTGGGTGGCATCGCCCGGCCCGCGCTGCCCGAGCGCGAGTTGCGCGGCATGCTGATGGGTTTCGCCGACCTCGTGTTTTTCCACGGCGGGAAGTACTGGGTGCTCGACTACAAGTCCAACGCCCTCGGCACCCGCGACGCCGACTACACCCGCGGCGCGCTGGAGGCCTCGATGGCCGAACACCGGTATGACGTGCAGGCCGCGCTGTACCTGCTGGCGCTGCACCGGCTGCTGAAGATCCGCCTCGGCGCGGCCTACGATCCGGCCGAACACCTCGGTGGCGCCGTCTACCTGTTCCTGCGGGGAATCCACGGGCCGGCGTCGGGTTGCTGCCACGTGCCGGCGCACCCGGAATTCCTCGACGCGCTCGACGATGCGTTCGGCAGCCTGGCGGAGGGCGTGCGATGACCCCGGGCATCCAGATGGACGCGTTCGACGACCTGCTGCCGCCGGAGAAGCGCCCGCCGCTGTCGGGCGCCGAGGCGCTGGCCGCGCTGAAGGCGTGGGCGGACGCCGGATCCGTGCGCCACCTCGACCACATGTTCGCCCGCTTCATGGCCGAACGGGCGCCCCACGACCCCGCGCCGGTGCTGATGGCCGCCGCGATGCTCGTGCACATGGAAGGGCGCGGGCACACGTGCCTCGTGGTCGACGAACTGGTGTCGCGCGCGCACGAGTTGCTGGGCTGGACCGACCTGGCGCTGGAAGCCTGGGACACCGTGGCGGCGCGCCTGCCGCGGCAGACGGCCCACTGGTTGGCTGCACTGCGCAGCAGCCCGGTGGTGGGCCACGAGGCCGCCGGCAGCGAACCGCTCGTGCTGTCGGGCGAGCGGCTGTACTTGCGGCGCTACTGGCTCGACGAGCAGCGGGTGGGCCGCCAGGTGGCCCGCCGCGTGGCCGCGCACGACACGGTGGACGAAGCCGTGGCCCGCCGCTGGCTCGACGCGTTGTTCCCGCCCGCGCCGGCCTTCGACTGGCAGAAGTTTGCCTGCGCGGTGGCGCTGCGTGCGCGGCTGTCGGTGATCACCGGAGGCCCCGGCACCGGCAAGACCTACACCGCGGCCCGCCTGCTCGCGCTGCTGTGGGCCGTGGACCCGGCCCCGGCGCGGTTGCGCATCGCGCTGGCCGCACCCACCGGCAAGGCCGCGGCGAGGCTCAAGCAGTCCATCTCCACCGCCCTGGCCGACCTGCAGGCGAAGGTGGGTGACACCTTGCCGCTCACCGACTGGGTCTCCCACCTGGAAAGCGCCCGCACGCTGCATTCGCTGCTGGGCGCCCGGCCCGACACGCGCCGGCTGCAGCACGACGCCGCACACCCGCTCGACGTGGACGTGCTGCTCGTGGACGAGGCGTCGATGGTGCACCTGGAGATGATGGCGTCGCTGCTCGACGCGTTGCCGCCGAACGCCCGCATCGTGCTGCTGGGCGACAAGGACCAGCTCGCGTCCGTCGAGGCCGGGGCGGTGCTGGGCGACCTGTGCCGCGGCGCCGAAGAGGGCCGCTACGACACCGAGACACGGCGCTATGCCGAGGCCGTGTCGGGCCAGCGCCTGCCCGATGCGTACGCGGGCGGTGGTCCCGCGCTGGCGCAGCAGACCGTGATGCTGCGCGAAAGCCGGCGCTTCGAAGGCGCCATCGGCCAGCTCGCGCTGGCGGTGAACGAAGGCGCCACGGCGCGGGCCACGGTGCTGCTGCGCGACGCGCGCCATGCCGGCGAACTGGCGTGGGTGTCCGACACCTCGGCCCACGGCGCGGTGCGGCTCGCGGTGGCGGGCTACCGCCCGTGCCTCGACCTGCTGCGCGACCGGCCTGCTGCCGACGAACAGCACGCGGCCTGGGCGCACGCCGTGCTGACGGCCTTCGACCGCTTCCGCCTGCTGTGCGCCGTGCGCGAAGGCGAGTGGGGCGTGGCCGGCCTGAACGAGGCCGTGCTCGCGGCGCTGGCACAGCAGAAGCTGCTGTCGCCGCGCGGCGAGTGGTACGAGGGCCGGCCGGTCATGGTCACCCGCAACATCGCGAGCGCGGGGGTCTTCAACGGGGACATCGGCATCGCGCTGCGGGCGCCGGGGGAGGGTGCGCCGCTGCGGGTGTACTTCCTCGAAGGGGACGCGGTGCGGTCGGTGGGCGTGAGCCGGCTGCCCGACGTGGAGACGGCCTTCGCCATGACGGTGCACAAGTCCCAGGGGTCCGAGTTCGAGCACACCGTGCTGGTGCTGCCCGAAACACCGAGCCGGGTGCTCACGCGCGAGCTGGTGTACACGGGCATCACCCGGGCGCGCAAGCGCTTCACGCTGGTGACCGGGCGCGAACGGGCATTTGCCGAGGCGCTGGCCCAGCAGACCCGCCGCTACAGCGGGCTGCTCGACGTCCTGGCGGGCTGACCAACGGTTTTCATATATCGACCGGCGCATCGGTTCGTTCCTGCGCGGGGGGCATGTCCCTAACCTGTCGTTTGTGTCCAGCACAGACGAAAGGCCCGTGGCGCCATGTCCATCGCAGCAGAAGCCCTGTCCCTCCACCCCGCGCTCAAGCGGGCCCGCGCCGCGGCGCGTGACATCGGCCAGCCATACGCCGGCAGCCTTCCGCCCGCGGACGCGTGGGCCCTGTTCCAGGCCGGCGAGGCCGTCATCGTCGACGTGCGCAGCGGCGAGGAGCGCAAGTTCGTGGGCCAGGTGCCCGGCGCCGTGCACGTGGCCTGGGCCAGCGGCACCGCGTTGACGCGCAACCCGCGTTTCGTGCGCGAGCTCGAGGCCAAGGTGGGCCACGACCAGGTGGTGCTGCTGTTGTGCCGCAGCGGCAAGCGTTCGGCGCTGGCGGCGGAAGCGGCCACCAAGGCGGGCTTTGCCAACGCGTTCAACGTGCTCGAAGGATTCGAAGGGGAGCTCGACGCCGACAACCACCGCGGCACGGCAGACGGCTGGCGCTTCCGGGGCCTGCCGTGGGTGCAGGAGTGAGCGCCGCGGTCACCCCGGGGCTGGCCGACATCGTCGCGCAGCTGCGGTCCGCGCGGGAACGCTGGCGCGATGGGCAACACCGCCCGCGCGAGGCCACCGGCCGCGAGCTGCCGTCGCGCGAAGCGCTGTCGGCCATCGTGTCCGCGCTGCGCGGGGCCCTGTTCCCGATGCGGCTGGGCCCGCCCGACCTGCGCCAGGAAAACGAGGACTACTACGTCGGCCACACGCTCGACGTCACGCTCGGCGCGCTGCTCACGCAGGTGCAGCTCGAGCTGCGGTACCACGCCCGCCAGGGCAGCGAACCCGGTGCCACCACCGAGGCGCGTGCAGTCGACGTGGTGCGGTCGTTTGGCGCCGCGCTGCCGTCCATCCGCGAGCTGCTCGACAGCGACGTGCTGGCCGCCTACCGCGGTGACCCGGCCGCGCACAGCGTCGACGAGGTGCTGCTCTGCTATCCCGGCATCCATGCGGTCATCCACCACCGATTGGCGCACCAGTTGCATGTGCTCGGCGTGCCGCTGCTCGCACGCATCGTGGCCGAACTGGCCCACGGCGAGACGGGCATCGACATCCACCCCGGTGCACGCATTGGGCCCGGATTCTTCATCGACCACGGCACCGGCGTCGTGATCGGCGAGACGGCGGAGATCGGCAGCAATGTGCGCCTGTACCAGGCGGTGACGCTGGGCGCCAAGCGGTTCGTGACGGACGACGACGGCCATCTGCAGAAGGGGGGCGCACGCCACCCGATCGTGGAGGACGAGGTGGTGATCTACGCCGGCGCCACGATCCTCGGGCGCGTGACGATCGGCCGCGGGTCGGCCATCGGCGGCAACGTGTGGCTCACGCGCAGCGTGCCTCCGGGCAGCCGCATCACGCAGGCGCAATCGCGGGAGGGCTCGCGGGACGACCCGGACGCCGGGCGCACGGTGCTCTGACAAGGTGGAGGACACGGTGGAATCGATGGGGGAGCGTTTCGGCGCGGCCGTGCGGCGGTTGCGTGAATCGAAGGGCTGGTCGCAGGAGCGGCTGGCCGGGCACGCGGCGCTGAACCGGTCGTACATGGGCGAAATCGAGCGCGCCACCGCGATGCCGTCGCTCGCCACCGCGGCGAAGCTGGCCCAGGCCCTCGAGGTCTCGTTGTCCGAACTCATCTCCCATTGCGAAGCGCCCGTCACGGGCTGAATTCATGGCTTGGTGGCTATAGCCGGTTGATGGGCCGGCGCCGGAACTCGACACTTGCCTTAGTTGTTTTTCGTCCATCGACATTCGTTTTTCTTCTACTGGAGATCCCATGGCAGACCATCAGCCCGTGTCCGCGCCGGACCAACGCGCCCTCGGCGACAACGCCGCCCGCCAGCTTGCCAACGCGACCAAGACCGCGCCGATCCTGTCCGTCATCAGCCCGCGCTGGCTGACACACCTGCTGCAGTGGCTGCCGGTCGAGGCGGGCATCTACCGCCTGAACCAGGTGCGCAACCCGCAGGACGTGCAGGTGCTGTGCGCCAAGCGCGACGAGGCCGAGCTGCCCACCACGTTCGTCGACTACGAGGAACAGCCGCGCGAGTACTTCCTGAACTCGGTGAGCACCGTGCTCGACGTGCACACCCGCGTGTCGGACCTGTACAGCAGCCCGCACGACCAGATCAAGGAACAGCTGCGCCTCACGATCGAGACGATCAAGGAAAAGCAGGAGAGCGAGCTGATCAACAACGCCGACTACGGCCTGCTCGCCAGCGTCCACCCCGACCAGATCGTGTACCCGCTCACCGGTGCCCCCACGCCCGACGACTTCGACGAGCTGCTGACGAAGGTGTGGAAGGAGCCCGCGTTTTTCCTGACCCACCCGCTGGCCATCGCCGCCTTCGGCCGCGAGTGCACGCGCCGCGGCGTGCCGCCGCCCACCGTGAGCCTCTTCGGTTCGCAGTTCCTGACGTGGCGCGGTATTCCGCTGATCCCGTCCGACAAGGTGCCGGTGGCCGACGGCAAGACCAAGGTGCTGCTGCTGCGTGTCGGCGAGAAGCGCCAGGGTGTGGTGGGCCTGTACCAGCCGGGCCTCGCGGGTGAGCAGAGCCCGGGCCTGTCGGTGCGTTTCATGGGCATCAACCGCAGCGCCATCTCGTCGTACCTGATCTCGCTGTACTGCTCCCTGGCCGTGCAGACGCCGGATGCGCTGGCCGTGCTCGAGGACGTCGAGGTGGGCAAGTACCACGAGTACCCGGACACCTACAAGTGATCTGACCCATGTCGACCTCCGACGTGCTGAGCCCGGGCTTGCCGCCGGGCCTGCCGGACCCGGCCGCCATTGCGCGGCTGGCCGGTGAACTCTTCTCTGCCTTGCCCGGTCTGTCGGCCGCGGGTGGGGTGCCCGTGCCGGCGAACCCGCACCCGGCCGGCCTGTCGTTGCCCCCGGGCGTGACCGGGCCGGCCACGCCGGCGGCGGTGCCGTTCGGTGCCGTGCCGCCTGGGGCGAACCTGGTGCCCACCTCGCCCCAGGCGCCCGCGAACATGTTGGCTTCGGCGCCCGCATTGCGGCCCCACGCGCAGGCGCCCAACGCCGTGCCCGATCACCTGCTGAGCGCCGCTCCGGCCTACGACGGGCGCGCCGGCACCCATGCGATCGGTGTGCCACCGGTGCCGGCGGCCGCCGCCCCGTACTACTTCCTCGATGGCGGTGGCATCCCCGGCCGCGACGCGGTGGACGTGCCCGTGGACGACCGTGTCACCACGCAGTCCTTCGGGCTGCCGGGCAACGACGTGTTGCGCGGTCTGCTGTCGGAAGAACCGCGCCGCGCCACGCTGCCGGCGGAACCGGCCGGCGCGCCGTTCTACTTCATCGACACCTCGGCGGAGCGAACGCACAACGGGCGCGAAATCCCGCAGGCGTCGTCGTCGGCTCACCCGCCGTTCGACGTGCATGCGGTGCGGCGTGACTTCCCGATCCTGCAGGAGCGGGTCAACGGCCGGCAGCTGGTGTGGTTCGACAACGCGGCCACCACGCACAAGCCGCAGTCGGTGATCGACCGCATCGCGTACTTCTACGCCCACGAGAACTCGAACATCCACCGCGCCGCGCACGAGCTGGCCGCGCGGGCCACCGATGCCTACGAGAAGGCCCGCGAGACGGTGCGCCGGTTCATCGGCGCGTCGTCCACCGAGGAGATCATCTTCGTGCGGGGCACCACCGAGGCCATCAACCTCGTGGCCAAGAGCTGGGGCGCGAAGCACATCGGGCCGGGCGACGAGATCATCGTGTCGCACCTCGAGCACCACGCGAACATCGTGCCGTGGCAGCAGCTCGCGTCCGAGAAGGGCGCGAAGATCCGTGTCATCCCGGTGGACGACTCGGGGCAGGTGCTGCTGGACGAGTACCAGAAGCTGCTGAACGACCGCACGAAGATCGTGTCGGTGACCCAGGTGTCGAACGCGCTGGGCACCGTGGTGCCGGTGCGGGAAATCGTCGAGATGGCCCACCGGGCCGGCGCCCGCGCGCTGGTGGATGGCGCGCAGTCGGTGTCGCACATGAAAGTGGATGTGCGCGCGCTCGACGCCGACTTCTTCGTGCTCTCGGGCCACAAGATCTTCGGCCCCACCGGCATTGGCGTGGTGTACGGCAAGCGTGACGTGCTCGCCGACATGCCGCCGTGGCAGGGCGGTGGCAACATGATCGCCGACGTGACCTTCGAGCGCACCGTGTACCACGCACCGCCCACGCGGTTCGAGGCCGGCACGGGCAACATCGCCGACGCGGTGGGGCTGGGCGCGGCGCTGGAGTACGTGGAACGCATCGGCATCGAGAACATCGGCCGCTACGAACATGCGTTGCTCGACTACGCCACCCACCACGTCAAGCCCATCCCGGGCGTGCGGCTGGTGGGCACGGCGAAGGACAAGGCCAGCGTGCTGTCGTTCGTGCTCGACGGCTACACCACCGAGGAGGTGGGCAAGGCGCTGAACCAGGAGGGCATCGCGGTGCGCACCGGGCACCACTGCGCCCAGCCCATCCTGCGGCGCTTCGGCCTGGAGACCACGGTGCGTCCGTCGCTCGCGTTCTACAACACGTGCGAAGAGGTGGACCGGCTGGTGACGGTGGTGCGGCGCTTGTCGGCGGCGCGGCGGTAGATCGCGGGCCTGCGGGCACTGCTGTCTGGGGAAGATCTCGGGTCATCCCGGCGAACGCCCACTGCTGTCCGGGGAAAATCTCGGGTCATCCCGGCGAACGCCGGGACCCACTGCGGCCAGGCGCGGCGACGTTCCGGTCACATCTGGCCTGATACCCCCGCCTCAACGCTTCTCTCGACAGCGTGGAACGTTTGGGCCCGCTGCAGGCAACACCTGCTCTGCATCACACGCTCGAGCCCATGCGTCCAGTGGGTCCCGGTTTTCACCGGGATGACCCGAGATTTTCCCCGGACAGCAGTGGGCGAACACCGGCCCACTGGTGGCCAAGAGTTGAGTCCCGGCAGCCGACCGCCGGCGTGGTGCAATAGGCGAGTCGTCGGCCGCGAGCGTTTGCCACTCGCCCGACTCACCTACAAGGAACACCTTGATCCATCGCATCCGCTCTGTCCTCGTGACCTGCGCCTTGGGCGCCACGGTACTGGCCGCTTCCGCACAGGTAAAGATCGGATTCGTCGGCACGTTGTCCGGGCCGGGGGCAGCGCTCGGGCAGGAACAGTACGACGGCTTCATGCTGGCGGTCGAGCAACGGCAAGGAATGCTCGGCGGCGTCCCCGTGACGGTCATCAAGGAAGACGACCAACACAACCCTGACCTCGGGGCGCAGCTGGCGCAGCGCCTGATCGAGAAAGACAAGGTAACCTTCATCACCGGCGTGACCTTCTCCGACGTGATGATGGCCATGGCCAAGCCGATGGTCAGATCGCGCATTCTGTTCGTCGGCTCGAATGCCGGCCCCGCGCCGATTGCCGGCAAGCAGTGCAACATCAAGTTCGTCTTCACCTCGTATCAGGACGAGTACCAGGCCCAGATTGTGGGACGGTACGCGGTCGACAAGCGCTACTGGAAGACGCTGTTCCTGGCGCCCGACAGCCCATGGGGCAAGGACCAGCTGCGGGGCTTCAAGCGCTACTACTCGGGCGAGGTGGTCAGCGAGATCCACGTCCAGCCCCACCAGACCGACTACGCGGCAGCGCTGGCGCAAATCCAGCGCGTCGCGCCCGATGCGGTGGTGGCCTTCTTGCCGGGCGACATGGGCGTCAACTTCATCCAGCAGATGAATCGCTCGGGCCTCCTGAACAAGGTGCCCCTGCTGACGGGGGGCACGGTCGACGGCACGACACTGCCGCTGCTCAAGGATGCCGCGCTCAATGTGCTGGCCGGCGCGGTCTGGGGCCCCGACCTGCCGAGCCCGACTAGCAAGGCTTTCGTTGAGGCCTTCGAAAAGAAGCACGGGCGGATCCCATCGCAATACGCCGCGCAAAGTTTCGATGCGGCGCTGTTGATCGACAGCGCGTTGAAGGAGACCAAGGGCTCTGTCGCCGATTTCGATACCCTGCGCAACGCACTCAACGACGCCCGCTTTCCGTCGGTGCGCAGTGGCTTCAGGCTTCTGCGCAACGGTTTCCCGATTCAGGACGGGCACGTCTTCGTTGTTGCGAAGGACGCGAAGGGCCGCCCGTCGCTCAAGCGGATCGCCACGCCGCTGCTGGGGAATCCTGATTGGTACTGGGACGAGTGCCGGTAGGCGACGCTGCGGGCGGGTTCCAGCGAGCAGCTGCGACAATCTCCGCCACCGGTCTTCTCCGGGATGGAGCCCATGAATGTTGTTGCAAGGAAGCTGCCTGTGCAGGCGTGTCACTTACCAGATTGACGGCCCGTTGACCGACCTGCTCAACTGCCACTGCTCGATGTGCCGCAAGCTGCACGCCGCGGCGTTCCGCACGCGCGCCCGGGTGGCCACGAAAGACTGGACCACGCTGTCGGGTGCGGACGAGATCCGGTTGTACGAATCATCACCCGGCGAACACAAGGCCTTCTGCGGCCACTGCGGGTCGAGCCTCTTCACGAAGTTCGACGCGCATCCGGCCGTGCTGGGTTTCCCGCTCGGCACGCTCGATACCGATCCTGGTGTCAAGGCCACCCGCCACGTCCACGTGGCCAGCAAGGCGCCGTGGTTCGACATCACCGACGACCTGCCTCAGTTCGACGAGACCTGACGGTCAGATGATGCCCGGCGTGGCGACAAGCAGGTAGGCGCTGGCCACCGCGAGGGCCACGGTGGCGGCAACGAGCTGGTTGCGATGGAGCAGGTTCATGGCGGTTCCATTCGGTGGGCGTGGGCAGGTCGAGTCGACCTGTATTTACTTTAGGCGGGGACCGGCGCGAAAAAAATAGCGCGCGACCCAACACCTTGTTGCGGGTGGCGGAACAAAAGCGGGTAGCCACCCATGAGCACCTGGCTCACCCGGGCAGGTGGACCCGCGCCACCAGCCCCGGGACGCCGTCGTCCCGGGCGCGCAACTCCACGCTCAGCCCCTGGCGCAGTGCGGCCGCGCGGGTGATGGCAAGGCCCAGGCCACTGCCACCGGACGGCGCCCCCGGCATGCGGAAGAAGCGGTCGAAGACCCGCTCGAGCATGTGATGGGGCAGCCCCGGACCGCTGTCCACCACGTCTACCACCGCGCGGCCGTCCGCGGTGTGCACCCGGACCTCGATCTCGCCACCTTCGGGGGTGTAGCGCAAGGCGTTGTCGAGGAGGTTGTCGAAGACGCTTCGCAGGTCGCTCACCGAGGCCCGGAACACCGGTGCCACCTGCCCGTCGAACCCCACCTCGATGCGGCGCCGGTCGGCGAGTGCCATGCACTGCCCGACGCTCTCGCGCAGCAGGGCCGTGAGGTCGACCGGGTCGGTGGGCGGTGGCGTGGCCGGGACGTCCTGGCGCGACAGGCGCAGCAGCTGCTCCACCAGGTGATGGGCCCGGTGCATGCCGGCCTCCAACTGAGCCAGCTGGTCGCGGGCCTGGCCGTCGGGGACGCACGCCCGGAGGTTCTCCATCTGGAGCGCCACCGCGGTCATCGGGGTGCGCAACTCGTGCGCCGCATCCTGCACGAAGCGGCACTGGGCCACGAACGCCCGTTGCAACCGCGCGAGCAGCGTGTTGAACGCACCCACCAGCGGCGCGAGTTCCTCCGGTACCTGTGACGCGGGGATCTCGTCGAGGTTGCCGTCGTCCCGGCGCGCGACGTCGTCTGCCACGGTGCGCAACGATCGCGAGGTGCGGGCCACCACCAGCCAGAGCACCAGCAGCGTCACCGGCACCAGCAAGGCGACGGGCGCCGCCGCGAAAAAAGCCCGCCTCGCCACTTCTTTTTTCGTGAACCGCTCGCTCTGCAGCACCTGGACGCGGGGTTGGGAGGCACGGATGCCCGGCGGGGCCGTGAAGACACGCCAGACCTGGTCCTTGTCCTGCTCGTCGGCCACGACGTGGTGACCGGGCGTGGCCTGCAGCGACACGGCCGCGTCGAAACGGGATGAAGTGATGAGTCGGCCATCCTGCGTCCAGAGTTGCACGATGACGGCTCCGTTTTCGTGCGCGCTGCGCCAGCTGACCACGGGCAACGGCGCGATGTCCTCGATGCGGCCCGCCGCATGGGAGTACGCGAGCGTTTCCATCAGCTCGTCCATGAATCGATGGATGAGGGCTTCGTAGCGGAAGCAGCTTGCAACGCCCGACAACAGGGCCATGACCAGGTACAGCGGCACCAGCCAGATCAGCAGCTTGCCGCGCAGCGAGCGGGGCCGGTACCAGCGCGGTGGCCCGGATTTCACCGGCGCCGTCATGCCGCGGCCACCCGCCAGCCCAGGCCGCGCACGTTGCGGATGGCGTCCGCCCCGAGCTTGCGGCGCATGCCGTGGATCAGCACGTCGACCGCGTTGCTGGTGACTTCTTCGCCCCAGCCATAGATGCGCTTCTCCAGCTGCTCGCGCGACAGGATGGCGCCGGGACGCTCCAGCAGCGCGTGCAGCAGCGCGAACTCCCGGGCCGTCAGCGCATCACGCGCGCCGTCGCGCAGCACCTCTCGCGTGGCCATGTCGAGCTGCAGCCCCGGTGCGCCGAGCACCGATTGAGCGGCCCCGCTGCGGCGGCGCACCACGGCACGCATGCGGGCCAGCAGTTCGCTGACCTGGAACGGCTTGGGCAGGTAGTCGTCGGCGCCGATGTCGAGGCCTTGCACACGGTCGTCGAGGGCGTCACGGGCGGTCAGCACCACCACCGGGGTCAGGTCGCCCCGGGCGCGGGCGCGGCGCAGCACTTCCAGGCCGTCGAGCGTGGGCAGGCCCAGGTCGAGCAGCACGCACGCGTAGCCGCCGTCGGTCATCGCGGCATGGGCCTGGCCACCGTCGCGCACCCAGTCCACCGACCAGCCGGCGGCGGCCAGCGCATGGCGCAGGCTCTGCCCGATCATGTCGTCGTCTTCCACCAGCAGCGCGCGCACCCCGTCTCCCGAAAAAACCCCTCAGGCCGCGAGCGTAGCGTTCTTTTCTGAGGTGAGCATGAGCGAGAGGGCAGGGCAGGGCAGGGTGCGGTGCATGTGACCAACCTCACTTTCGACGCGCTACCTCGTCGCTTGCGGTGATCGCCCGCGGTTCCGCCCGTGTCGGGCACGACGCCGGGATCAGCTAGGGCCAACATGGGAAATCCGGTATTCGCCAATGGCATTGCGCGCCCTTCCACGATCTTTGTTTCGTCGCAAAGCAGGCGGACGAACTGTCCGGCCAGCGAGTCGGCAACTCGACCATCCTCGGGCTCGATGCCGGTGCCTGGTCGAAGTTCCCGACGTCGGTTGGCTGGCCGGCGGTGGCATCGGCCACCATCAAGCCCGCCGGCCAGAACCGCACGCTCGTCTTCATTGGCGCCGACAAGGACGTGTGGGAAGCCGACACGCAGACGGTCACCGAAACGGTCGGAGAAATCCGCGAGGCGCAGTTCCCGCTGGCGTCGCTGGCCGCCATCGGCGACGTCATCTTCGCCTGCGGCATGGGGCGCGAGGTGCTGCGGCGCGATGGTCCCGGTGTCTGGCAACCCATCGGGCCGCCACTCGGCGCGGACGAGACGGGCATCATCGGCTTCGAAGACATGGCCGGCTACTCGACGGACGAGATGTACGCCGTCGGCTGGGGAGGCGAGATCTGGGTGTGCGAGCAGGGCGCGTGGCGGCGCATCGACAGCCCGGTATCGGCGAACCTGAACGCCGTATGCTGCGCGCCCGACGGATGGGTCTACGTGGTGGGCGATGGCGGCACCCTGGTGCGCGGCCGGGGCGATGTCTGGGCGGTGTTCGACGCCGGCCGGCAGGAGAGCCTGCAGGATGTCTGCGCGTTCGACGGCAACGTGTTCGTGGTCAGCGACTTTCGCATCCTGTGCCTCGACGGCGAAACCCTCGTGCCGGACACACGCTTCAAGACCACCGACCGTCCCACCAGTTGCCTGCGGCTGATGCCCGGCGATGGGGGCGTGGTCTCGATGGGGCCGAAGGACCTCTACCTGTTTCACGGTGGGCAGTGGGCATCACTGATCTGATCCCGGCCTGGTCAAACGTGGCGGCGGTTCCTAACGCTGCGCTAAGTCAGGGTTTCTACAGTCCTCCCCGGTGGGTTGCGCAACACTGCCGTGCGACCCTTTCATTCTCATGAGGACATTGACGATGACGCTCACCGCCGTTAAACGGTTCCCCCGTTCCCGCTGGCTCCGGCCGGCCCTCGTGGCTGCCGCCGCCACGCTGTGCCTGCCGGCGGTGCAGGCGCAGGAAGCGCCCCCGGGGTGGGGCCTTGGCCTGATCACCGGCTTTGGCAAGAAGGCCTACCGCGACTTCGACAACAAGGCGATGGTGTTCCCGCTGATCAGCTACGAGAGTTCGTGGTTGAGCCTGATGGGCCCCCGCCTCGACTTCAAGCTGCCCCCGGTGGGCGACCTGTCGTTCCGCGTGCGCTTGCAGTACGCGGGCGAAGGCTACGAGGCCGACGACTCCCCGTACCTGGCCGGCATGGACAAGCGCAAGGGCAGCGTCTGGCTCGGCGGTGCCGCGATGTGGCGCAACCCCATCGCCAACCTGTCGGCCGAACTGCTGGGTGACGTGTCGGACCACAGCAAGGGCGCGATGTTCAAGCTGCAGGCCGATCACCGCTTCCAGTTCGGCGCCACTGACATCACGCCGCGCGTGGCCGCCATCGGCCTCAACGGCAAGTACGTCGACTACTACTACGGGGTGAAGGGCAGCGAGGTCCTCGCCGACCGGCCGGCCTACGGCGGCGAAGGCACCGTGAACCTGGAGGCGGGGCTGCGTGTGGGACATGTGCTCGCCCAGCGGCACATCATGTTCGTGGACATGAGTGTCACGCGCCTGGGCAGCGGCATCACCGACAGCCCGCTCGTCGATCGTTCCACCGAGGGTGGCGTGCGGTTGGGGTACATGTACCGCTTCTGACTCATGCGATAGTCCCGGGTGCGCCAAGGGTGGCGCACCTCCAGGAGACGACCATTCGCATGACGTTCCGGCGCCGTTGGGCCGCCTTGGTGCTGTGGGGCCTGGCCGGCATGGCCGGGGCCTCGCCGCTCGAAGATGCCTTCAACGGCCCTGACAAACCCCGGTTCTTCGCTGAAGCAGAGGCGGCCGCGGCACGTGGCGACACCGAGGCGCTGTTCCTTCTGGGCAAGGCCTATCACCTGGGCGTGGGTGTGGAAGCCGACCCGGCACGCGCCCGCGCGTTGTACGGCGAGGCCCGGGCCAAGGGCTCGGCCCGCGCCAGCCACAACCTCGGCCTGATGGCGCTCGCCGCTGGCCAGCGTGGCGAGGCCATCACCTTGCTCGACGAAGCGCTGGCGCGCGGGCTGCAGATGCCCACGCTGCACAACCTCGGACGGGCCCATTCGCCCGAGATCCCGGGCACGCGGTTCTTCCTGCGCGAGCCGGTGGCCGCCGCAGGCCGGGCCGGCGACTACTACGCGCGGGCCTTCGCCCAGTCTTCCGACGTGGCCGAAGCGTTCGAGGCATCGCGGCAGTACCTGCAGGCGTGGCAGTTCGCGCGCAACGCGGTGCCGCCGGAGGACAAGGCCTTCGACCTGCCCGCGCTGCGCCAACGCGCCGCCCAGTGGCTGCAGGTGGGGATGGACCAGGGCCACGCGCCGTCGTGGACCAACCATGGCGTGCTGCTGCACGAGGAGGGCGATCGTGACGGCGCGCGTGCGGCGTTCGAACGCGCCGCCGCACAAGGCGTGGCCGTGGCGCACTACCACCTGGCGCGGATGGACGAGCGCGAGCACCGGGACCGCGCGCTGGTGCACTACGAACAGGCCGCGTTGCTGGGCCTGCCGGACGCGCGGAGCCCGGCCATCCGCCTGCTGGAGGACCGCCTGCGCTACACGCCGGACATGGCCGAGCTGACGCAGGGCGTGGACCGCATGGCGAAGCTGCGCGCACTGGACGAGGGCGACACCTACGTGTTGCACCCGCCCGAACATCGGCTGGCCTGGGCCCGCTACCTCGCCGAAGCGCGCACGGCCGCCGCACCGCTGCCGAAGCGCCCATTGCAGCTGCGTGCGTGCGGGCTCGACCTGGGCGGTGTTTACGGCCGGGCCTTCAACACCGCCTACAACACGCCGTGGACGCTCGTGGCGTACCCGTCACTGGGTGACGTGGAACTGCTGCCGGTCAAGGGGTTCGTCGACGACCGGGGATGTGCCAAGGCGCAGCTGCCACCCCGTGCCGCCAGACTGCTGGGCGAAGGGGTGGTGCTGGGCCTGATGTTCCCGCAGGTGGACCTGCCGCTGCAGGTGGTGCGCTCGGGGGCCGGGCTGCACCTCGTGCTGCTGCCCGTGGGGCACCCGATCCACCCCCGCTGATTCACCTCAGCGCAGCACCTCGAGCAGCCGGTCGAGCCCGCCGCTGTTGATGGCCACCATGGCCTGCTCGCGCACCTTCGGCTTGGCGTGAAAGGCCACCGACAGGCCGGCCGCGCCCATCATGGGCAGGTCGTTGGCACCGTCGCCCACGGCGATGGACTCGGCCGGTGCGCAGCCCGCTTCTTCACAGGCCCGCAGCAGTTGGCGCTGCTTCTCGGCGCCGTCGACGATGCCGCCGATCACCTCGCCGGTCAGCAGCCCGTCCTCGATGCCCAGCACGTTCGACTGCGCGCGGTGGATCTTCAGCCGGTCGCGCACGCGGTCCGCAAAAAACGTGAACCCGCCGGAGACCAGCAGGCTGCGCAGGCCCGCGGCATGCACCGCGTCCAGCAGCACCTCGGCCCCCGGGTTCAGGCGCAGGCGCTCGGTGTAGACCTGGTCGAGGAAGGTGGCGGGCACCCCCTTCAGCAGCGCCACGCGGCGGCGCAGGCTGTCCTTGAAGTCGGTGACCTCGCCGCGCATCGCGGCCTCGGTGATGGCCGACACCTCGGCCTTCTTGCCGGCAGCGTCGGCGATCTCGTCGATGCACTCGATGTTGATGAGTGTCGAGTCCATGTCGAACGCGATCACCTTGAAGCGGTTCAGCGGGAGGGGCGCGGTGAACCGCTGGATCACGAGGCCGGGGCTCAGTTCGGTGGTCATGGGGGATAGGGCAGGGGGGTCAGGATTCGGCCTTGGGCGTGCCGAGCTGGCGCAACACGTCGCGCACGAGCTGGGCCCGGTCCTTCGGGTCGGTGGTGGCGCGTTCGATGCGCAGCTTGTCGTTGCCGGCGAGCTTGATGTGGCGGTTCTTCTGCACCAGCTCGATGATGCGGATGGCATCGATGGGCGGGTTGGGGCGGAAGTTCAACACCATCAGCGCGGGGGCGGCGTCGATCTTGACCACCCCGTACGGCTTGGCCAGCACACGCAGGCGGTGCACGTCGAAGAGCGTCTGGCCCTGCGGCGGCAGCTTGCCGAAGCGGTCGGTGATCTCCTCCAGCATCGCGTCGATTTGGTCGGCCTTTTCGGCCGACGCGAGGCGCTTGTAGAGGCTCAGGCGCGTGTGCACGTCGCCGCAGTAGTCGTTCGGCAGCAGGGCTGGTGCGTGCAGGTTGATCTCGGTGGTGACCGACAGCGGCGACAGCAGGTCGGGTTCTCGCCCCGCCTTCAGCGACCGCACGGCCTCGGACAGCATCTCGTTGTAGAGCTGGAAGCCCACCTCCATCATGTTGCCGCTCTGGTTGTCGCCGAGCACCTCGCCGGCGCCGCGGATCTCCAGGTCGTGCATCGCAAGGTAGAAGCCGGAGCCCAGCTCCTCCATGTTCTGGATGGCTTCGAGCCGCTGCGACGCCTGTTTCGTGAGGCCTTCGACGTCGGGTACGAGCAGGTAGGCGTAGGCCTGGTGGTGGGACCGGCCCACGCGGCCGCGCAGCTGGTGCAGCTGCGCCAGGCCGAACTTGTCGGCCCGGGCGATCACGATGGTGTTCGCGCTCGGCACGTCGATGCCGGTCTCGATGATGGTGGAGCACAGCAGCACGTTGTGACGCTGGGCCACGAAGTCGCGCATCACGTGTTCCAGCTCGCGCTCGGGCATCTGGCCGTGCGCGATGGCGATGCGTGCCTCGGGAACCAGCTCCTGCAGCTTCTGCAGCCGGTTGCCGATGGTCTCCACCTCGTTGTGCAGGAAGTACACCTGGCCACCACGCTTGAGCTCGCGCAACACGGCTTCACGGATGGTGCCGCTGCTCTCGGAGCGCACGAAGGTCTTGATGGCCAGGCGCCGCTGTGGCGCGGTGGCGATCACGCTCAGGTCGCGCAGGCCCTCGAGGGCCATGCCCAGCGTGCGCGGGATCGGGGTGGCGGTGAGGGTCAGCACGTCCACCTCGGCGCGCATGGCCTTGACCGCTTCCTTGTGGCGCACGCCGAAACGGTGTTCCTCGTCGATGATGAGCAGCCCGAGGCGCATGAACTTCACGCTCTGGCTGATGAGCTTGTGCGTGCCCACCACGATGTCGATGGTGCCGTCCTCGATGCCTTCGAGGGCCAGCTTGATTTCCTTGGCCGAGCGGAACCGCGAGAGCTCGGCCACCTTGACCGGCCACTTGCCGAAGCGGTCCGAGATGTTCTGGAAGTGCTGCTCGGCCAGCAGCGTGGTGGGCGCGAGGATGGCCACCTGCTTGCCCGCGTTGACCGCCACGAAGGCGGCGCGCAGCGCCACCTCGGTCTTGCCGAAGCCCACGTCGCCGCACACGAGGCGGTCCATCGGTTTCGGCGAGATCATGTCCTGGATCACGGCGTGGATGGCCGCCTTCTGGTCCGGCGTTTCCTCGAAACCGAAGCTCGATGCAAAGGCCTCGTAGTCGTGGGGCGTGAACCGGAAGGCGTACCCCTCGCGCGCGGCGCGGCGGGCATACAGGTTCAGCAGCTCGGCGGCGGTGTCGCGCACCTGCTCGGCGGCCTTGCGGCGGGCCTTGTCCCACTGGCCCGACCCCAGCCGGTGCAGCGGCGCTTCCTCGGCGCTCACGCCGGTGTAGCGGCTGATCAGGTGCAGCTGCGCCACCGGCACGTACAGCGTGGCCTTGTCGGCGTACTCGAGGTGCAGGAACTCGCTCGGGCCGTCGCCGAGGTCGATGTTCATCAGCCCCACGTAGCGGCCGATGCCGTGGTTCGAGTGGACCACCGGGTCACCCACCTTCAGCTCGGACAGGTCCTTGATCAGCGCGTTGACGTCGCTGACCTGCTCCTGCTTGCGCCGCCGGCGTGTGGTGGGCGTGGTGGCGAACAGCTCGGTCTCGGTGACGAACTGGATGCCCGGTTCTGTCCAGAAGAACCCTTCGGCAAGGGGTGCGACGGCGATCGCGAACTTCTCGGTGCCGCTTTCGAAGGAGACCAGCCCCTCGACGCTGGGCGGCTCGATGCGGCTGTCACGCAGCAGTTCCAGCAGGCTCTCGCGGCGCCCCGAGCTTTCGGCCACGATCAGCACGCGGTGTTTCGTGTCGGCCAGGTGCTGCTGCAGGCGCTTGAGGGGTTCGGGTGCGCCGCGGTCCACGCTCAGGTCGGGCAGCGGGCGGGCCCAGTCGACGGGTTCCAGTCCGCGCACGGCCAGCACGGGGTGTGCGTTGGCCAGCGTGAAGAATTCCTCCGTGCGCAGGAACAGGTCTTCCGGCGGCAGGAGGGGGCGTTCCTTGTCGTGCTGCAGGAAGCGGTGGCGCTCGCGGGTGTCGGTCCAGAAGCGCTTGAGCGATTCGTCGATCTCGCCGTGCAGCACCAAGGCCGCGGCCTCGCCCAGGAACTCGAAGATGGAGGCCGTGGCATCGAAGAACAGCGGCAGGTAGTACTCGATGCCGGCGGTGGCGATGCCGGTGCCGATGTCCTTGTACAGCCGCACCTTCGTGGGGTCGCCTTCCATGCGCTCGCGCCAGCGGGCGCGGAAGGCCGTGCGGGCGTCGTCGTCCATCGGGAACTCGCGGCCCGGCAGCAGCCGCACCTCGGGCACCGGGTACAGGCTGCGCTGGCTGTCGGGGTCGAACGTGCGGATGCTGTCCACCTCGTCGCCGAACAGGTCCACGCGGTACGGCACCAGCGAGCCCATCGGGAACAGGTCGATCAACCCGCCGCGCACCGCGTACTCGCCGGGGGACACCACCTGGCTCACATGCGTGTAGCCGGCCAGCGTGAGCTGCGCCTTCAACGCGGCCTCGTCGAGTTTTTCCTTCTGCTTGAAGTGGAAGGTGTACGCGGCGAGGAAGCTGGGCGGAGCCAGGCGCACGAGCGCGGTGGATGCCGGCATCAGCACCAGGTCCACCTCGCGCTGCTGGATGCGCCACAGCGTGGCGAGGCGCTCGGAGATCAGGTCCTGGTGGGGCGAGAACGTGTCGTACGGCAGCGTTTCCCAGTCGGGGAACACGGCCACGCGCAGTTCGGGCGCAAAAAAGGCGAGTTCGTCCTCCAGGCGCTGCGTGTCCGCAGGTTCGGCCGTGAAGACGGCCGTGAGCCGCCCGGCGGCCAGTTGCGATTGGGCGAAGCGTGCCAGCAGCAGTGCGTCGGACGAGCCGACGGAGCGGGGCAGCGTGAACCGTTTACCTGGGGCGAGTGTGGGCAGGAGCATGCGCGTCGACAAGGCAGAACGCCCCGGTGGGCCGTGAGCCCCGGGGCGCGAAACCGCGAATTATAGAATTCCGGCATCAAAGACGTTCCGATGACCAAACACATTCCCCCTGATTTGTATGCCGTGGTGCCGTGCGCCGGTGTGGGCCAGCGTGCGGGCGCCGGTGGGCCGAAGCAGTACGCACCGGTGGCCGGCCGCAGCCTCGTGGCCCACACGCTCGACGCGCTGGGGCAGGTTGCCCGCCTGAAGGCCGTGCTCGTGGTGCTGAGCCCCGACGACACCTCGTTCGAGGCCCAGGCGCCGGGTTTTGCCGGGTGGGTGTCGCGTGGGGGGGGTGCCACGCGGGCCGATACCGTGACGCAGGGCCTGCGCGACCTGCTCGCGCGGGGCGCCCGCGCCGACGACTGGGTGCTCGTGCACGACGCGGCACGCTGCCTGGTGCGGCCCGAATGGATCGACGCGCTGATCGACGCCTGCCTGCCCGACGACGTGGGCGGCCTGCTCGCGCTGCCCGTGCCCGACACCCTCAAGCGCGAAGGTGACGGCCGCGTGGGCGAGACGGTGGACCGCGCCGGCATGTGGCAGGCGCAGACACCGCAGATGTTCCGGCTCGGGCTGCTGCTGTCGGCACTGGAGGGCGCCACGGGCCACATCACCGACGAGGCCAGCGCCATCGAGGCGACCGGCCGGCGCCCGCTGCTCGTGCCCGGTTCGCTCGAGAATTTCAAGATCACCTGGCCCGCCGACTTCGCGCTGGCCGAACGACTGCTGAGGACCCGACCATGATCAAGCCCCCCGTTCCCAAATTCCGCGTGGGAGAAGGATGGGACACCCACGCGCTCGTCGAGGGGCGCAAGCTGATCCTCGGTGGCATCGAGATCCCGCACACCCACGGCCTGCTGGGGCATTCCGACGCCGACGCGCTGTGCCACGCCATCACCGACGCGCTGCTGGGCGGCGCGGCGCTGGGCGACATCGGCCGCCATTTCCCCGACACCGACCCGCAGTTCCACGGCGCCGACTCCATCGCGCTGCTCACCGAGGCGGCCCGGCGCGTGCGCACCGCGGGCTGGCACATCGCCAACGTGGACAGCACGATCGTGGCCCAGGCGCCGAAGATGGCGCCTCACATCCAGCCCATGCGCCAGCGCCTGAGCACCGCGATGGGCATCGCGCTCGACCAGGTCAACGTGAAGGCGAAGACGGCGGAAAAGATGGGGCCGGTGGGGCGCCTCGAGTCCATCGAGACGCGGGCCGTCTGCCTCCTGTTCAAGCCCTGACGGCGGCGCCCATTCCGTTGCTGGCGCGGGGCAGGGCTTTCCAGCACAGCACGATGCCGGCCGCGCACATCGGCATCAGCAGGATGTTCGTGACGTTCCAGCCCACCCCGCTGAGCAGCGGGGCCGGCAGGAAGGCACCCAGCGTGGCGCAGGCCGCGATCGCCGTGTCGTTCAGGCCCTGCCAGCGGTGCCGCGAGCTGTCGCTCACGTGCCGGGCCAGCAGCGCGCCGCCGCCCACGTACACGAAGTTCCAGCCGAGGCCCAGCAGCACCAGGCCGCCCACGATGGGTTCGTAGGCGACGACCAGCGTGCCCGCGGCTGCCGCGCACAGCAGCAGCACGAACCCGGTCACCAGCGTGGCACGCAGGCCGATGCGTGCGATGAGCGGTCCGGTGACGAACGACGGGAGGAACATGGCCAGCACGTGCGCCTGGATGGCCCGGGACGACGCGGAGAAGGAGCAGATGTCCTTCATGACCAGCGACGACTGCACCATCAGCAGGTTCATCATCAGGTACGCCCCGGCCGAGCAGAAGATGGCGGTGAACACGGGCAGTGTCCAGCCCGAACCGGCCTGCGAGGCCGGTGCTGCGGCAGCCGACTGCGGCGAGGGGGCCGGCTCACGCCACAGCGCCATCAGGCCGAGGGTGGCCACCCCCATCACGCTCAACGTGGCGTAACACAGCGAGAAATCGGCGAAACCCGCGACGCTGCGCAACGTGCTGGCCAGCGCCGGCCCGGCGAGGGCGGCCAGCACACCCCCGGCGACCACCAGCGAGATGGCGCGTGCCTTGAGCGCCGCCGCGACATGGTCCACCGCGGCGAAACGGTAGAACCCGGCGCAGGCCATGAACGCGCCCAGCAGCGCATGGGCTGCGGTCAACGCGCCGAAGCTGCCGTGTTGCGCAGCGAGGTAGCCCGACACGCCGGAGGCGACCAGGAGGAGGGCGCCCAGCGAAAACACCCGCCGCCGGCCCCACCGGCGCATCAGCATCGAGGCGGGGTACGTGCACAGCATCATCGCGGCGAACTGGATGCCGTAGGGGATGGTGCCCAGCGCCTGCGACGGCGCCAATGCCGTGCCCACGACGGCGGCCACGGTCACCGAGATCACCGCGCACGTCAGGTGGATGGCCTGCGCCAGCGTCAGCAGGTAGGTGGAGCCGGGCAGGCGTGGCGGTGCGATCGATCTGGGAGGCACGAAGGGCTCTTTCGGCGGGGTGGACGCTGGCGCATCGTACCGTTCAGGCCGCGGCGTGTACTGCTTGATCGATCTGTCGTGTCCACGGCAGGGTGAGGGCGCGCGGGAGCACGCCGCTCGTGCCGGCCCCATCCTGGGCAGGATGGGGCCGGCGTGGCACGACGGTGAACGTCAGTGGGCGTGGGATGTGGGCGCGTAGACGTACACGTCCGGATTCCAGGTCTGGCCTCCCTGCCCATTCGTGCAGGCGAAGGCCCAGCCCGCGAAGACGAACATGCGCCCGTTGACCTCGGCGGCACTGGTTCGCTTGATGGCGGGGAAGGTGTCGCCGCCGGCCGTCACCTGCGACCACGTGTGGCGCACCAGGTCGAACCGCCACAACTCGTTGGTGGGATTCTGCGGGAAGGACGCGCCGCATTCCGAGCTGCCGCCGGGCGCGTCGCCTCCGGCCAGGTAGAGCGAATGGCCGATCTTCGCGCTGGCGCCGGAGATGCGCGACGGCGTGATGTTGCCGGTGGCGGGCGTGATGTTGCGCCACTGCCGGGTGTGCAGGTCGTACTGCCACGTGTCGTTGAGATGGGTAAAGCCGCCCTCCGGCGTCGTGGTATCGCCACCGTACAAGGTCAACTGACCCGCGAACGCCGAGCTCCCGCCAAGGGTGGCCTCGTGCCGGGTGACCGGCGAACCCGCCTGGTTCTGGCCGCTGAGCTGCTCCCAGCGGTTGGCGCGCAAGTCATACCGCCACAGGTCGTTGAGTGCACCATAGGCCCCGCTGGCGTTGTTGATGCCGCCGAACACATACAGCTGATCGTTCACCCGCCACACGGCCGGTCCCGAGCGCCCCGACGGACCGGCGTTCACGGGCTGGAGCTGCAACCACTGGTTCGCGCGGATGTCATAGGCCCACAGGTCGCCGTGGAAGGTCATGTTGGAGAAGTCGGCCCCGTAGCTGGCACCGCCGAACACCACGACCCATTGCCGCTGCGGCACGTCAACCCCGGCGGCGAAGGCCCGCGCCGGCGGCGTGGCGCCTGCCGGGGCCAGCGCCGTCCAGCGCGACGTGATGGCGTCGAAGCGGTACAGGTCCGCATGGAACTCGTTCTGGCCGGTGCTGAAGTCGTCCTTGACCCCGCCGAACACATAGATCGATTGTTGCACCGCGACGGCCACGGGCGTCGAACGCACCGACGGGCCGTTGCCTTGCGTGGCGAGGCGTTGCCAGGTTCCCTGGGCGAGCGCCGGGCCGCAGGCGGCGACGGCCACGGCCAGGGACAGCGAATGGAGGGAGAACCGGATGAACTGACGCAGTGAGGGTGCCTTGTGCTTGTTCACGTGATGGATTCGCAGGGTGAAGGGACCCGGATAGTGGAAGGCCCAGCCCCCATTCGCCAATCCCTAGAAGGCCCGCCGGGGCTTGACCCGGGCGAAACCCGTGAGCGCAGGCCGTGCGCCGGGCGAGTTTCGTACTGTGAAGATTTTCTTCATACCGCATGCAGCGTTTGGGCATTTTTCTTTTCAGTTCGGCTGCCTACATTCAGCGCCATCGGGAAGACCTGAAGGCATCTTCTGAACATCTTCGCCAATCTGCCCACCCCTGCGAGAACCGACCCTTTCGACCTGACCTGAGCCATGGAAGATCTCGACACCCTGGTCTTGCGCGCTGCGCTGAGCTGGCACTTGCATGGGCTGCCCGTGGTGCTCGTCACCGTCGCGCGGACCTGGGGTTCCTCGCCGCGGCCGCCGGGTTCGCTGATGGCGATCAACGGGCGGGGCGAGACGGTCGGCTCCGTCTCCGGCGGCTGCATCGAGGACGACCTCATCCAGCGCATCAAGGAAGGCGGCGTGAAGGAGGTCTGCGCGACGCTCTTGCCCACGACGCTGCGCTACGGCATCTCCGCCGACCAGGCCCACCGCTTCGGCCTGCCCTGCGGTGGAACGGTGGAACTGGTGCTGGAACCTGTGTCGGCAGACAGCCAGCTGGGAGCCTTGCTCGACGCCTGCTTGCAGCGGCGCAGTACCGAGCGAACGCTGGACTTGCGCACCGGCAGGGCGGTGTTGCGCGAAGGCCAGCGCGACGGCGTCCCGCAACTCACCGAAACGCATCTGACGACCTACCTCGGGCCGCGAGTTCGACTCATCGTGATCGGAGCCGGCGACCTCTCGCGCTACCTGTGCCAGATGGCCTTGAGCCTGGGGTTCGAGGTGATCGTCTGCGATCCGCGTGAGGAGCACCGCACCGGTTGGAGCCTGGACGGCGTGGTGGTGAGCCGCGAGATGCCCGACGACCTGATCCTGCGGCTGAAGCCGGACGCTCGTACCGCGGTGGTGGCCTTGACGCATGACCCGAAACTCGATGACCTGGCGCTGATCGATGCCTTGCAGTCCGATGCCTTCTACGTCGGTGCCATTGGTTCACGCCGCAATTCTGCGCAGCGGCGAGAGCGGCTGCGCGATCACTTCGATCTCTCCGAACCGGCGCTGCAGGCCCTGCACGGGCCGGCGGGCCTGTTCATCGGGAGCAAGACGCCCGCTGAGATCGCGCTGTCGATCATGGCCGAAGTGGTGGCCATGAAGAACGGTGTCGAGCTGGATGCGCCGACGAGGATTGCCGATGGCAAGACGCGGCATCAAGCGCCACACCTCGAAGTCGGGACGATCGCCGGCTGCGCGATCTGACGCCCAGCGAACGCATCGCGGGTGAAGAACCGTGCCGCTCGACGCGCGGTTCGCTTTTCTCTTCCATCCGCAACCCAACAGAAACTTGTCATGAAGAGCCTCCTTGGGCGCCTCGCGCGGGCAGGCCTCAGCGGGTGAATGAACCGTGGGACGCCGCCACGAACGGCGGCCCCTTCGAATCCCCGATGAGCGCCGGCAGTTCCTCGCGCAGGAAATCGACCACGACGCGCACGCGCCGTGGCAGATGCTCGCGCGACGGGAACAGCAGCCAGACACCGTTGTCAAAGCTGGTCGACGTGGCTTCGTGCTGCGGAAACAGGTCGACAAGGCGACCTGCTGCGATGTCGGGATCGACCAGCCAGTCTGCCAGCAACACCGGCCCGAGTCCGCCCTGCGCCGCCTCGAGCAGCGACAGGGCCGATGACGCTGCCAGCCAACCGCCGATCGGGACCACCTCGATTGCCGCGTCAGCGATGCCGCCTTCCTTGAACGACCAGGCGCTTTGGACGCCAGGCAGCGCGAAGCGCAAGCAGTCGCGATGGGTCAACTCGGCTGGCGCCTTGGGTCGGCCATGCCGTGCGATGTATTCGGGGCTCGCGCACACGCGAGAGCGAAGCGGACCGAGCCGGACACCGATCAGGGACCCATCAACGGTGTGACTCTGCCGCAGGGCGATGTCCACTTGCTGGCCAATCAGGTCGACGACCGTGTCCGTGAAGTGGAGGTCCAGGTGAAGACCGGGATGCCGCGCGTGAAGTTTGCCCAAGAGAGGCAAGACGAGCTTTTGCCCGAGCGCCATCGAGGCGGTCAGCCGGACCAGCCCGCGAGTTTCACCCGTACTGGCACGCACATCGTCCGATGCTTCGTCGAGCTCATCCATCAGTTCGCTGACACGTCGGAAGTAGGCAGCCCCTGACTCGGTCAATGTCAACTTCCGGGTGGTCCGGTGCATGAGGCGCGCGCCGAGTTCGGCTTCCAGGGCTGCCACGGCGCGGGTTACCTGCGAGCAGGCGAGATCCAGCCGCCGAGCCGCTGCGGCAAAACTACCCTGGCGCACGACCTCGATGAACGTTCGCAGATGCTGTGTGTCCATCGGGAGTTTCTACCTGCCTGTGTTGTCGAAGCCCGCGCGCACGGTCATGGCGCGGGCTTCCATTCACCCAGGTTCAGGAGAGCTTGAACGGCATCTCACGCAACGGTTTTCCGGTCAACGCCGCCACCGCGTTCGCGAACGCGGGCGCCAGCGGCGGCAGGCCCGGCTCGCCCATGCCCGTGGGCGCATCGGCGCTGGGCACGACGTGCACGGCGAACTGCGGCATGTCGGTGATGCGCGGCACGGCGAAGTCGCCAAAGTTGCTCTGTTCCACCACGCCGTCCTTCAACGTGATCGCCGCACCCGGCAGGCACATCGACAGCCCCATCACGGCTGCGCCTTGCGCCTGGGCCTCGATGGTGCGCGGGTTCACCGCCAGGTTGCAGTGCACACCCGCCGTCACCCGGTGCAGCACGGGACTGTTTTCCTTGATCGAAGCCTCGACCACGTAGGCAACGACGGTCGAAAAAGATTCGTGCACCGCCACGCCCCAGGCGCGGCCGGCGGGGAGCTGCTTCTTGCCGTAGCCGCTCTTGTCCACGGCCAGCTGTAGCGCTGCGCGGTGGCGCGGGTGCTTGTCGCCCCACAGCTTCATGCGGTAGGCCACCGGGTCCTGCTTCGTGGCGCGGGCAATCTCGTCGATCAATGTCTCCATCACGAACGCGGTATGGGTGGAACCCACGCTGCGCCACCACAGCACCGGCACGTTGAGCGTGGGATGGTGCACGGTCAGGCGCATCGGCAGCGGGTAGGGCTCCCGCATGCCTTCGACTGCGGACGCGTCGATGCCATTCTTCACCTGGAACTTCTCGAACACGGAGCCAGCGAGGATCGACTGGCCGACGATGACGTGGTCCCAGGCCAGCACCTTGCCCGTGTCGTCGAACCCGATGCGCGCGCGATGCAGGTGCATCGGGCGGTAGTAGCCGCCTTTCATGTCGTCCTCGCGGCTCCACAGCGTTCGTACCGGCACCTTCAGGCCGGCAGCCCCCGCCGCCTTGGCGATCTCGCAGGCCTCGACCACGAAGTCACTGGTGGCTGAGAAACGCCGGCCAAAACCCCCGCCGCCCATCTGCACGTTCACCTTCACCTGCTCGGGCTTGAGGCCCAGCACGCGCGCGACCGCGGCACCGTCCATGCCGGGCGACTGCGAGCCCGTCCATATTTCCGCGTGCCCGTCCGTGATCGCGACGGTGCAGTTGAGCGGTTCCATGGCCGCGTGGGCCAGGTAGGGGAAGACGAACTCGGCTTCCAGTTGCCGTGGCGCGTTGGCCAGTGGGGCCATGTCGGCTTCGAAATGGTGCGGCCCGGGGCGGCCGGCCAACTCGCGGTACTGTGCGAGCTGCTTGTCGCTGTCGACTTTCTCCAAATTTGCCGTGTCCCATTGCAGCTTCAGCGCGTCGCGCCCCTGCTTGGCCGGCCAGTAGCCGTCGGCAATCACCGCGATGCCTTCGGCCCCGCGGTCCAGCGGCACGCGCAGCACGGCCTTCACGCCCTTGATGGCGCGTGCCGCAGCGTCGTCCACGGAGGTCAGCCTTGCACCGAACACTGGCGGACGGGCCACCACGGCAGTCAGCTGCCCGGGCAGGCGGACGTCGATGCCGAAGTTCTGCCGTCCGCTGCTCTTGGCCCGGGCGTCCAGGCGGCCGGTGGGCCGCCCGATGATGCGGAAGTCCTTCGGATCCTTCAGCGTGACCTTCTCGGGCACGGGCAAGGCCATGGCGGCCTCGGCCAGCTCGCCGTAACCCAGCTTGCGGCCGCCCGCGCCCAGCACCGTACCGGCCCGGGTGCGCAAGGTGGATGCGTCCACATTCCAGCGCGCCGCCGCCGCGGCCAGCAGCATGGCCCGCGCGCGCGCGCCCAGCTCGCGGTACTGCGTGTAGCTGTTCTTGACCGAGTTGGAACCGCCGGTCAGGTGCATGCCGAACGCCGGGTCGACATAGGCGGCGTCGCTCGAGCCATGCTGGCTGCGCACCAGCTTCCAGTCCGCATCGAGTTCCTCGGCCAGGATCATCGGCAATGCGGTCTGCACACCCTGGCCCATCTCCAGCCTGTTGATCGTCACGGTGACCTCGCCGTTGGGTGCGATCTGCACGAAGGCCGAGGGCTGTTGGGTCGGCTTGAGGCCGCCGGCCGACTCGCCCGCGCCGTTGGCCTGCGCCATTGCCAGGTGGGGAAAGGCGCCGAGCGCGAACCCTCCTGCGCCGGCCAGTTTCAGGAAACTGCGGCGCGGCAGGGTGGTGGCTTGGCCGGATTGCTCCCGGTCCAGCATGTGCTGCAAGGCGAGCGGCAGTTCCCGGTATTCGATGTTGCGCGACATGGTGGTTCCTTAGGCGAGGGTTCTGGCGGCATCGGCCACCGCGGCGCGGATGCGGGCGTAGGTGCCGCACCGGCAGATGTTGCCGGCCATGGCCGCATCGATCTCGGCCTCGGTCGGCAGCTTGCCGCGCGGGACGGACTTCAGGAAGGCAGTGGCCGACATGATCTGGCCGCTCTGGCAGTAGCCGCACTGCGCGACGTCATGCTTGACCCAGGCTTCGTGCACCGCCTTGCCGACCTTGTCGGTGCCGCCGGTGACGGCTTCGATGGTGGTGATCTTCTGGCCGGCCGCCGCGGAGATGGGCGTCACGCAGGAGCGGATCGCCTGGCCGTTCATGTGCACCGTGCAGGCGCCGCACAGGGCCGCGCCGCACCCGAACTTGGTGCCCGTCATGCCCAGCGTGTCGCGCAGCGCCCAGAGGATCGGCGTGGAGGGGTCGGTGTCGACAGTGTGATCGCGGCCGTTGATGTTGAGCTTGCTCATGGTGGGTCGGTTCTCCGCGAACAGTGGACGGGCGAGGGGTGCCCGATGGATCGGCGTGGGGGTGTCAGGCGTTGTCTTGCGCCAGCGACCGCGACTGTAGGTACGCTGACGAAGAAGAAAAAGGCATCAATGCTTATGACCGTATGAAGGTCTTCTTCAAGATGCGCGCCTCGACTCAACCCGCCGCGCCGTTCGATCAAGACGCATGCCGGCCGACGTACTCGATCAACGCCTTCAGCTTCGAAGGCTGGTCGTGCCTGCTGGGGTAGTACAAGTAGAACCCGGAGAACGTTGGCGAGAACTCGGTCAGTACACGCTTCAAGCGCTTGGCCCGGATGTGGGGCTCCGCCAGTTGCTCGAACGTGTATGCCAATCCGACGCCTTCGAGTGCGACGTCCAGGCTGAACGTCGTGTCGGTGATGATGATGTTGCCGCCGACCTCATAGTCCACCAGCCGGCCGTCTACGTCGAATTCCCACTTGTAGATCGCGCCTGTGGTGGCGAATCGCAGCCGCACGCAGTTGTGATGCACGAGGTCGTCCGGATGCCGGGGAGCAGGCACGCGCTTCAGGTATTCCGGAGACGCAACCACCGCGACCGTCAGGGGGCCTCCGATGGGAACGGCGACCATGTCGCGATGAACGCTCTCGCCAAAGCGGATGCCTGCGTCGAAACCTTTCTCGACGATGTCGACAAAACCCTCGTCATTGGTCAGCTCGAGCAGGACATGCGGGTTCTCTCGGAGAAAACCTTCCAGGAAGGGGCGCAGGGCCAGCGCACTGGAGGCCCTTGCCGCATTCAAGCGCAAAGTGCCGGAGGGCTTCCCCTGAAGGACATTCAGTTCGTCCCCCGCATCGATGACTTGCCCGAGGGCCGGACCGATGCGTGAGAGGTAGGCCTGGCCGGCTTCAGTCAGGCTGACGCTTCGCGTGGTGCGGTTCAAGAGCCGCACACCCAGGCGTGCCTCCAGATGCCGGATGGCTTGGCTCAATGCGGAGGGTGAAACCGCCAGGTCCGCTGCGGCCGCGGTGAATCCACCATGCTCCGCGACCTTCCAGAACGCGATCAATCCGTCCAGTTGATTCAGTTTCATACCTTGAAGCTTACCTTCACAGGTCATGCAGCATTGCCCTATTTTTCTTTCGTTCTCCCCCTCATAGAGTTCGCACAACGCCCGACCGACGAGGAAGAAAATGAACAGAGCAACGAAGACGCAAGCCAGCATCCAACGAGCCGCAACCAGTCGGCGCTCGCTGCGAGCCGTGCTGGCAGCCGCGCTGGTCAGCTGTGGCGGCATTGCATGGCCGATGAGCGCCGCGGCCAGCCAGGCGCTCGCACAGAAGTACGCGTGCGTCGCATGCCATCAGCCCGCGACAAAGGTCGTAGGCCCCTCGTGGAAAGACATCCGCGCAAGGTACGGCGAAGGACAAGGCGCGGCCGCACAACTCGCCGCCGGCATCAGGGCGGGCAGTTCGGGGAAATGGGGCGCCATGCCGATGCCGCCGCAAATGCAGGTTCCGGAGGCGGACGCACGGGTGCTCGGGCAATGGTTGGTCGACGGTGCCAAGTAGTCAGAGTATTCGCAAGGAACACATCATGAGCAAAGTTTGGTTCATCACCGGAGCGGGCAGCGGCATTGGCGCCGGCGCCGTGAAGGCCGCGCTGGGCGCCGGTCACCGCGTCGTAGCCACCGGCAGGAACGTGGAGAAACTGAGAAGCGCGCTTCGCGGCGTGGCGGCCGACAACCTGGAGATCCTCCCCCTGGATGTCTCCGACGAGGCGCAGGCATCAACGGCTGTGGCGCAGGCGATGACGAGGTTTGGCAGGATCGACGTCGTGCTGAACAATGCCGGCTACAGCCTGGTCGGCAACTTCGAGGAGCTGACGACACACGAGATCGAGCGCCAGTTCGCAACCAACTTCTGGGGCGTCAGCCACGTCATGCGGGCAGCGTTGCCCGTCTTGCGCAAGCAGCGCTCCGGCCACATCATCAACATGAGCTCCGTGGCGGGTGTCGTCGGGATGAAGCACTGCAGTGCCTATGGTGCGAGCAAGTTCGCCGTCGAGGGCCTTTCGCTGGCAGTCGCCGACGAGGTCGAGCAGTTTGGCATCAAGGTCACCGCCGTCGAGCCGGGCTTCTTCCGCACGGACCTGCTGGACGCCGCCAACGTCAAGTGGCCCAGCCATCGAATCGCGGACTATGCGGCAAACGAGGTGAGCGCCCAGGAGATGTGGTCTCCCTACGCAGGCCACCAGCCGGGGGACCCCGACAAGCTCGGCGAAGTGCTCGTGAAGCTCACCGGCATGGCGTCACCGCCACGCCTGTTCGTGGCGGGAGGCGACGCGATCGAGATGATTGCCCCGGCCGTGCAAGCCCGACTGAAGGCGGTGCACGCCTTCGAGGATCTCTCGAAGTCGACCGTCGGCAACTTCTGACTGCGGCCTGCCGAGCTTCTGCGCCTTCAGCCCCTTACCTCGGAACACGTATTCGATGCCTGGACTGTTCGACAGCTACACGTTGAAGGGTGTCACCCTTCGCAACCGCATCGCAGCTTCGCCGATGTGCCAGTACATGGCCCGGGAAGGCCTGGTGACCGACTGGCATCTTCCGCACTACGCCAGCCTGGCGCGCGGCGGTGCTGGCCTGGTGATGGTCGAGGCTACCGCCGTGTCGCCCGAAGGCCGCATCACACCCGGAGACCTCGGGCTCTGGAGCGACGCACACGTGCGGGGATTGGCCGCCGTGGCGCGAGCCATCACGGGTGCCGCTGCGGTGCCGGGCATCCAGCTCGGCCATGCCGGGCGCAAGGCTGGCTGCGCGTGTCGTGGTTCAATCTGATCGGACAGGTCGATGAGGGCTTGTATCCCCCGAGACCGAGAAGAGCATGACAGACAAGACGCAACGCCGACCACGCCGG
>NZ_LMDI01000040.1 GCF_001425785.1 Rhizobacter sp. Root1221
TCGACCTGCGCGCGCTGCTCAGCGGCTTCTGATCTCCCCCCGCCTCATCCCACCCATCCTCTTGTGAGAACCACCATGCAAACCACCCTGACCATCAAAGACCTCTCGGCCACCCACGAACTCGATGGCACCGCCATGACCGCCGTGCACGGCGGCGAAGGCAACCAAGCCAACGGCACGGGCCAGATGAACGTCCAGAACATGGCGGCCCTGGCCAACGTCGGCAACGGCTCGTTGTTCTGCGGCCCGGCCACCATCCAGTCGGACAACACGTTCACCCAGTCGGCCAGCAACCACAGCTACGCCGAGAACTTCAAGGGGCTCAGCATCGACCTTGGCCCGACCATGGTCGGCGCCATCCCGGTGTAATCGCACAGGTGCCCGGCACGGATGGGGGGGCGATCCACGCTCCCCCGCACGGGCTCTCCACATCAACACCCCAGGATTGCAGAGGTGCACCATGGCCACCACGACCATCAACGATCTTCGAATGAGCCGTGCCCTGGACTACAAGGCCATGTCGTCCATCAAGGGCGCTGGCGGCGCGCCATGGNCACCATGGCCACCACGACCATCAACGATCTTCGAATGAGCCGTGCCCTGGACTACAAGGCCATGTCGTCCATCAAGGGCGCTGGCGGCGCGCCATGGGTCTTCGGTGCCTTTCAGCCCTTCCTGCCCGAAAGCGCCCGGTTCGCGCCGATCGTCAATTTCTTCCAGACGAACAACACCTTCGTGGCCGATCAACTGAACGTGCAGTTCCAGACCATCGACATCAACAGTTCGGCAGCCAACGCGGTGATCAATGTTGTCGCGGGGCAGAACGCAGTGAACTTCAAACTCGGTTGAGGTCGGCGGTTCAACAAAAATAGTGAACCCGCCTGCCGTACACGGCAACTCACCATCTGCTTGGCCGACAACACCAAGCGCGGACTGCCCCTTGCTTCAGGAGCGATGATGAGCTTAGCCAATTGGACGACTCGGTTCCTCGTCGGGAGCGCACAGGGCAGCGAGCAGCCCAATGGGCAAGGCGATTCGCCAGGCGGGTCGTCGCCGCGCGCCGAGCCGGAGTCCCTCCTCGGCAGCCGCGTCGGCCCCTATCTGATCACGAAGCGGCTGGGCGCGGGCGGCGTCGGGGAGGTGTTCAAGGGCCACGACGTGATGCTCAAGCGCGAGGTCGCCATCAAGGTGCTGCGGGATGAACTCGCGTCCGACCCGCTCTTCCTCGAGCGCTTCCGCCAGGAAGCGCAACTCCACGCCAAGCTCAGCCATCCCAATGTCGCGAGCGTCCATGCGTTCCTGCACGAAGGCGACAAGCAGTACATGATCATGGAGTACGTGGCGGGCGTTTCGCTTGACGAGTTCGTGCGCTCCGGCGGCCCCGTACCCGTCGAGCGGGCGCTGAGCATCTTTCGGCGCGCGCTCGACGGCATCGAGCACGCGCACCACTGCGGCATCGTGCACCGCGACATCAAGCCGGCGAACATCATGCTGGCAGACAACGGCCAGGTGAAGGTCATGGACTTCGGCATCGCCCGCGCCCTCGACAGCCTGGAACACCTGACACGCCACGGCCAGGTGGCCGGCACGGCGAAGTCGATGTCGCCCGAGCAGATCCGCGGGGCGCAAGCCGATGTCCGCTCCGACATCTATTCGCTCGGCATCGTGCTGTACACGCTGCTGGCCGGCCGTGCGCCATTCGAAGGGGCGAGTGACCATGCGCTGATGAAGGCCCAGCTGGAGCAGGCCCCGCCACCGCTGCGTGCACTCGTCAAGAACCTGCCCCCGAAGGTGGAAGCCGCGGTGATGCGGGCGCTGGAGAAAGATCCGTCCGCTCGCTTCCAGACCGTGGGCGCGTTTTCCCGTGCGCTCAATGCCTGCCTCGCCGAGCTCACGACAACGTCGCCGCCACCGGATGCGGATCAGCATGACCCGTCGCCGCGAACGGTCTTGAACCCCGCGTTCCGGGGCGCGCAAACGTCGTCGAAAACGGTCGTGAATCCCGCGCTCCAGGACGCGCATCGGTTGACGGGCGGCGATGCGGGCCGGGCGGGACAGCCCCAGGGCATGCTGCATCTCCCAGCGGCCGCCCTGCAGGCGTTGCGGCGCCTCGACCGCCGTATCGCCGGCGTCGCGCTGGCGCTTCTCGCGCTGCTGGCGGGTACCGTTCTGGTATGGCCGCGCCTGGCGCACCGCGAAGCACCGGCCGCTGCGTCGTCTCTGCCCATCGAAGTTTCAAGGAGCAGCCAGCAGGTGGATCCTCCCCCGGACGAGCGCACTGCAGCCGCTCAGGTTCCGGCGGTGCCCGTGCAGGAACCCGCCCCTGCCGCCGTTCCGCAGCCAACGCTCCCGCCGCCGATCGTCGAGCCCGTGTTACCCCGCGCCTTGTCGATCATCCGCATGCCTTCCGGCGAGCAGGCCGATGCAGCCGCGGGCGAATCCGGCGCCGCACACCGGTTCAAGCCCGGCGAGCGCGTCAGGCTGTTGGTGACCACCAGCCACGATGCACACGTCTACTGCTATCTGCAGGACGAGGCACGGCGCATCCTGCGCTTCTATCCGAACCGCTTCAGCAAGAGCGCACTGGTACGGGCGGACGCGCCGTTGGAGATCCCGGGCAAGATGCGCTTCGAGATCGTGGCGAATGCGCGGAACGTGGCGGAGACGGTTGCCTGCTTTGCCAGCGAGCGCGACGTCATGGCCCAACTTCCTGCAGCGGTGGTCGGAACCGACATCGCAAGCCTCCGGGTCACCTCGCTCGACCAGGTGAGAAGCGCCTTTGCGCGCGTTGCCGGCGATACGCTGACGGAAGCAAGCTTCCGCGTAGAGTTCAAATAGCCCTGTGCAGGGATCCGTGAGGATCCCTCAAGGCACAGGACGCTGCGCGTTCGCTTCCTCCGCGCTGTCGCGGACGAATCCGGGCGGATAGTCGACGATTCGGCCACTCCGAACCGTCGCACCCGCGAGATCGGTTGGCCGAGCGCCAGCACGTGCGCCACCCACTATCGCCAACATCGCTTCGCGATCGAGTTCGACGCTTTGCGGCAAGTCCTTGATGTTCAGAGCCATGGGAACCTCCTGGACTTGAATATAGGCGAAAAGCGCGAGGAGATGCTCGTGCAAACGTGCCCGCGCGCCAGGCCCTTCATCCCACCGAAATTGCATGCGCGCCGAACTCGATGAGCGCGTCGACGCGAACACATCGGCGGTCTTCAGCGAAGTGTCGTGACAGGACCAACAGATCGATCCCGCAGTGTTGGCCGGTACCCATCAATCAACGTTTGCCGGCCTTCATCCTGCATCCCGACGGCACCCGTGCTGAAGAATTTTTCTCTTTGTTTTCAAGCACTTGCGATCCTTCTCGATCTTTCGACAACGCCCGATCGAAGTTGGCACATCGCTTGCGATATAGACCTCGAGCAGACGCTCAACACCCAGTCCCAGAACCTCTTCACTCACGCACCTCTTAGGAGAACATCAAAGACCTGTCGGCCAGCCACGCACTCGATCGCCAAGCCATGACCGCCGTGCGCGGTGGCCTCGGCGACCAAGCCAACGGCACGAGCCAATCGAACGTCCAGAACATGGCCGCTGCCGCGAACATCGGCAACGCCTCGGTGTTCGGTGGYCCGACCACCATCCAGTCGGACAACACCTTCACCCAGACCGCCAGCAACCACAGCGACTCGCTGAACKTCAAGGGCCTYTCCRTCGCCTACCCCTGGTACGGCGSCCCCGCCGTCTGCTGATCCGCGACAACCCGTTCAAACACACTTTCAAGCGAGAACTGCCATGACCTCCACCCTCACCMTCTCCGACCTGTCCRCCAGCAAGGAACTCGACCGCGCCGCCATGTCCGCGGTGCGCGGCGGCAACGCCRATCAAGCCAACGGCACGAGCCAGCTGAACCTGCARARCATGCTCGCSGCGGCCAACGTCGGCAACGGCCTCGTCGTCGGCGCGAACTCCCCGGTGATCATCCAGTCSGACAACACCTTCASCCAGGACGCCCACAACTCGAGCACCGCCACCAACGACAAGTCGTTCGACCTGCGCGCGCTGCTCAGCGGCTTCTGATCTCCCCCCGCCTCATCCCACCCATCCTCTTGTGAGAACCACCATGCAAACCACCCTGACCATCAAGNCTCGAGCACCGCCACCAACGACAAGTCGTTCGACCTGCGCGCGCTGCTCAGCGGCTTCTGATCTCCCCCCGCCTCATCCCACCCATCCTCTTGTGAGAGACACCATGCAAACCACCCTGACCATCAAAGACCTCTCGGCCACCCACGAACTCGACGGCAAGACCATGTCCGCCGTGCGCGGCGGCCAGGACAACCAAGCCAACGGCACGAGCCAACTGAATGCCCAGGGCATGGCGACCCTGGCCAACGTCGGCAACGGCTCGCTCGTGCTGGGCCCGGTGACGATCCAGTCCGACAACGCCTTCACCCAGGACGCCCGCAACACGAGCTACAGCTCGAACGTCGACCTCGCCAGCATCGGCCGCGGCTTCCCTTTCTCGGTCTGATCACACCGGTGCCCGGCACGGACGGGGGGGCGATCCACGTTCCCCCACACGGGCTCTCCACATCAACCACCCCGGATTGCAGAGGCGCACCATGGCCACCACGACCATCAACGATCTTCGAATGAGCCGTGCCCTGGACTACAAGGCCATGTCGTCCATCAAGGGCGCTGGCGGCGCGCCATGGGTCTTCGGNCACCATGGCCACCACGACCATCAACGATCTTCGAATGAGCCGTGCCCTGGACTACAAGGCCATGTCGTCCATCAAGGGCGCTGGCGGCGCGCCATGGGTCTTCGGTGCCTTCCAGCCCTTCCTGCCCGAAAGCGCCCGGTTCGCGCCGATCGTCAATTTCTTCCAGACGAACAACACCTTCGTGGCCGATCAGTTGAACGTGCAGTTCCAGACCATCGACATCAACAGTTCGGCAGCCAACGCGGTGATCAATGTCGTCGCAGGGCAGAACGCGGTGAACTTCAAACTCGGCTGATGACACAACAGCAAACCCGCCCATTGGCAACGCCCATGCAAAGCCCAGCAAGCCTCACCCCGAGCGTGAGCATCGAACCCGGCCCCATCCGGTGGACCTCCGCCTCCCGATCCCATCCCGGGATGGTCCGCGAGGTCAACGAGGATGCCTGCCTGGAGCTGCCCGAACGCGCGCTCTGGGCCGTCGCCGACGGCATGGGTGGGCATGCGCTGGGTGAGTTCGCGAGCCGCCTGGTCATCAGGAGCCTGGCCGACCTGCCCGCACCGCAAAGCCTGGCGCAGTACATCGACGATGCACACGAGTGCTTGCAGGGCGCGAACCGGCGGCTTCGCTCAGAGGCGGCACAGCGTGACGTGCCGATCATCGGCACCACGATCGCCGCGCTGCTCGGGTCGGGGCGCCATGCCGCGTGCCTGTGGGTCGGCGACAGCCGCGTTTACCTGTGCCGGGCCGGACGCCTGAGACAGCTGACCCGCGACCACAGCCAGATCGAAGCGGTCCGTTCGCGGCGCCCCGCGAACTCGGACGATACGCTGCACCGTCCGCCTGCGAACCTGATCACCCGTGCGCTCGGCGCCGAGGACACGCTGGAGATCGATCGCGCGACCGTCGAGGTCGTCGACGGCGACGTCTTCCTGCTGTGCAGCGATGGCCTGAGCAACGAGGTCAGTGAACTGGCCATCGAGCAGGCGCTGCTGCCGGGCAACTGCCGGCAAGCCGCCCAAACGCTGATCGACCTGGCGCTCCAGCAGGGTGGGCATGACAACATCACGGCCGTGGTGGTGCGCGCCGAGGACCTGTGCAGCCCTGACCGGACCGCGATGCTGCCGGTGATGTGAAACCGGACGTCCAGGCAGCGCCGGACGGCCTCAGGCCAGTTCGTCGCGGCGCGACGCATTCGCGTGGCGGCTGTCCTTCGATCGGATGCCGTGCTTCTTGAGCAGTGACTGCAGATGGGACCGGTTCATGTCGCAGCGCCTGGCCAGCTCGGTCACCACGCCGCCCACTTCCTGCAGGCCCCGCTCGAGAAACTCGCGCTCCGCCTGGTCGCTCGCCACGCGCTTGGCCTCGCTGAACGCAGCTGCCCCGACCGCCTTGTCATCACCGTCAGGCGCGGCAGTGGCCGCACCCCGGACCGGCGGCGCGGGCCGGATGTCCGCAGGCAGGTGCTCCACGTCGGCGGTCTGTCCGGCCAGGCACGAGAGCCGGTAGATGATGTTGCGCAACTCCCGGATGTTGCCCGGGTAGGCGTAGTCCAGCAGGAAGGCGCGCAGCCGCCGCGTCATCTCGATCGGGCGCCGCTTGAGCGCTTCGGCGGCTTCGTCGCCGATGAACTGGAACAGCAACGGAATCTCGTCCCTGCGCTCACGCAGCGGCGGCAACGACAGGTGAATGACACTGAGCCGATAGAACAGGTCCTCCCGGAACTTCCCTTCTTCGCACAATCGGCGCAGGTTCCTGTTGGTGGCTGCCACGACGCGCGCGTCCACGGCAATCAGCTCGTCGGACCCCACCCGCTGGATCTCGTGCGCCTCCAGCACGCGCAACAGCTTCACCTGGCCGGTCAAGGGCAGCTCGCCGATCTCGTCGAGGAAGATGGTGCCGGTATGGGCGCTCTCGAATTTGCCCTTGCGATCGGTCGACGCGCCCGTGAACGAGCCCCGGCGATGGCCAAACAGCTCGGACTCCAGCAGGTTCTCGGGAATGGCCCCGCAGTTGACGGAAATGAACGGCCGGTCGGCCCGGTCCCCGTTGGCGTGGACCACCTTGGCCATCAGCTCCTTGCCGGTGCCGCTCTCGCCATCGATGAGCACGGGCAGGCCGGTGGGGGCGGCCTTCTCCGCGATTTCCAGCGCCTCGAGCAGCTTGGGGTTCTCGCCGAACGCACCCTCGAACACGAAGCTGCGCTCGATCAGGCCCTGGCGCCGCTGGCGCCGCGACAGCGCCGCCCGCGTCGGCTCGGCAGCAGCCGCTTTCACGAACCGCTCCTTGTGCGACAGCTGCATCACTTCGTCGCGCAGCGCGCCGGCCTGCCGCAGCAGCTTCTCGATGTCCGGCCGTTCGAGCCTGGAAGCCCAGCGCAGCGTCGAGCGCAGGATCTCGATCTTCTCGATCAGCCCCGCGTACGAGATGGTGGAGCTGGCCTCGAGCTCCTGGTCGAGGATCTTCATGCGGCACTCAACTGCTTCTGCACCAGTTGGTAGTACATGCCGCGGCGCTCCACCAGCTCCTCGTGCCGCCCCTGTTCGACGATCGCGCCCTCGTAGAGCACGAGGATCTTGTCGGCGCGCATGATGGTGCTCAGGCGGTGCGCGATGATCACGGCGGTGCGGCCCTTCAGGATGTCGTGCATGTTGGCGATGATGTTGCTCTCGGACTGCGTGTCGAGCGCCGAGGTGGCCTCGTCGAACACCAGCAGGCGCGGATCGTGGTACAGCGCCCTGGCGATGCAGAGGCGCTGGATCTGGCCGCCGGACAGTCCCATGCCGCGCTCGCCCACCACCTGCTCGTAGCCGAGCGGCATCTTGGCGATGAACGGGTGCACGTCGGCCATCCGCGCCACCTCCTCGATGCGGCGGCGGTCCGGGGTCTCGTCGCCGCTGGCGATGTTCTCGGCGATGGTGCCCGAGAACAGCAGGTTGCTCTGCATCACGTAGCCGACCTGCGCGCGGTAGTACTCCTTGTCGATCACGCCAATGTCGTAGCCGTCCACGGTCAGCTTGCCTTCGGTGGGCGGGTAGAAGCCCACGAGCAGCTTGGCCAAGGTGGTCTTTCCCGAGCCGCTGCGGCCCACGATCGCGATCAGTTCGCCGGGTTTGATGTCCAGGCTGATGTTCTCCAGCACATAGGGCGTCTCGTCGCCGCCGTAGCGGAAGTAGACGCCGTCGAAGCGAATGTCCCCCTGCAGGTCGGGCAGCACCACGCGCGACGCCAGGTCCCCGGGCTTCTGCTCGGGCTCCAGGTCGAGCACGTCGCCGAGGCGTTCCATGGCAACGGCGGCGTCGTTCAACTGGCTCCACAGCCCGACCAGGCCCATCAACGGCGCCAGCACGCTGCCCATCAAGGCATTGAATGCGATCAGCTGGCCGATCGTCAGCTCGCGCGCCAGCACGAGGTTGGCGCCGGCCCACAGAATGGCGATGGTGGTGGCGGCGTTGAACAACTGCCCGGCCAGCCCCACCAGGATGCTGAAGGACTGCGAGCGGTAGGTCACGCCGAGCGCCTTGGCGTACTTCTTCTCCCACTTGAGGCGCACCGGGCGCTCGATGCCCATGCCCTTGACGGTCTCCACCCCGCCGAGCGCCTCCATCAGGTACGCCTTGGCATCGGTGCCCGCAGCGAACGATTCGCGCGCATAGCTCTTGATCTTCGGCGTCACGAGCACGGTGAGCACCAGGATCGGCACGACGAAGGCGATGAGCAGCAGCGTCAGCTTCACGTTGTAGAGGAACATGACCGTGAAGTAGATGAAGATCATCAACAGGTTGAGCACGGTGGTGACGCTCGATTCCGTCAGGAAGGCCCGGATCGTCTGGTTCTCCTGGAAGCGCGCAAAGATGTCGCCGGTCTTGCGCTTGGCGAAGAACGAGTACGGCAGCGACAGCGTGTGCTTCAGGAACTGCGACATCATCGCGAAGTCGAGCTTGCGCACCATGAAGTTGGCCAGGAACGCCCGCGTCGTGGCCATCAGCTGCGTGAACACGTGCGAGATGATCAGGCCGGTGATCAGCAGGTGCAGCAGGTTCACGTTCTGGTGCACGATCACCCCGTCCAGGATGTTCTGGATGATCACCGGCGGGATGATGCCCAGCATCTGGATCACGAACGTCGCCAGGAACAGGTGCACCAGGATCCTCTTGTAGGGCACCAGGTACCTGGCGAACCGCACCCAGGGCGAGCGTGACGCGGCCACCTGCGCCATGTCCTGCCCGGCGGTGAACACCAGGCAGGTGCCGCTCCAACCGCGCTCGAATTCCTCGACGCTCAGCTTCTTGAAACCGACAGCCGGGTCCGCCACCCACACCTGGCGATTGGAGACGCCATACACCACCACATAGTGGTAGCCCTCCCAGTGCACGATGAGCGGCAGCTCGAAGCCGCGCAGCGAATCGAAGCTGCACTTCACGCCGCGCGTCGTGAAGCCGAGCGACTCGCCGGTGCGCGCCAGGCTCTCCAGGGTCGCACCCTGCGTCGTGACGTTCGCCAGCTCGCGCAGCTTGCCCAGGGTCATGTTGATGCCGTAGTGCTTGCAGATCATCGCCAGGCAGGCCGCGCCGCAATCCATCTCCTCGGCCTGCTCGACCCAGGCAAAGCGCTGGATGACCTTCTCGCCCAGCTCGGGCCTGGACTTCAGGTCGAGCATCACCGGCTGCTTGCGCCGTTCGGCAACCTTTTTCTGCCGCTGCAATTCCCGGTCGATGAGCCGCACCCGCTCTTCCAGCGCCTCACGCACCTTCGGGTTGCGTTCGAGGATGAAATGAGCGGTCTTCTCCGGGATCACCAGCAGCGCGGTGTCGGTGTTGGCGATCACCGATGCGGCCTGCTCCTGGCGCATCAGGCAGGCTTTTTCGCCGAAGGTGTCGCCCTGCCGCAGCGTGGCCAGCGGGTACTCCGTGCCTTCTTCGTGGCGCACGACGCGCACCTCCCCGTGGCGCACCACGTACAGCCTGCGGTCCTCCCGGGAGTCCTGCTTCAGGATTTCCTTGCCGGCGCCCACCTGCTTGACGCCCACGCTGCGGATGAATCCCTCGAGCTCGCTCTTGTCGACCTTGCCCCGCAGGTCGAACAACTGGCTGATCAATCCGCCCGCCGTGCTGATCGCCACGCGGCCCGCGACGAACGCGCGGGCCGCCGGATTGCCGGCAACAACGGGCGCGACGACATCGCGCGGAATGCACAGCAACTCGGTCTTTGCCGATGCACGCGCCGACGACTCATGCCGGTAGTCCCGCAGCATGACGATCTCGGCAAAGACTTCGCCCACCTTGCGCACGCCCATGCTGATCTCTTTGCCGCTCTCCTCGGTGAAAACGCGGATCGAGCCCGACTTCACGATGAACACGCCGTCGGCCGGCTCGCCGGCGCTGCAGACGGTGTCGCCGAACGAGAGAAACCGTGATTGCGCGCCCGCGGACAAGCGATCGATCTCGTCCCGCGTGAACACGGAGAACAGGTCCACCGATGCCAGGAAATCGGCGTGCGAGGGCAGCTTTTGCGCATCCATGGGCGTGGCGGGCCTAGCAGGCCTCGATGACGTGTTCCTGCGCCCTGGCGCGCAGCCATTCCTCGTGCAGCAGCCGCCGCACCTCGGTGGCCGTGTCGTCGTCGAGCCGGGCCGGATGCTTCGCGTTGACCCGGAAGATCTCGAACACCGTCCGGTCCGGCGATGCGAACGGCCCGAGCAGTTCGCCGACCGCGGCGTTGAACACCTTGGCCTCGATGTCGGTCCGGAGCGAGCCGCGCAGCACCTTGCCGATCAGGCCACCGTGCTCGCGCGTATCGGCGATCGAATGCTCGCGGGCCATCTCGTCGAAGCTGTCCGGGTCGTCGGCGAGCACGGAGATCATCTCCTTGGCCTTGCCTTCGGCGTCGAGGACGATGTGGCTGACCTCGATGCTGTCGAACCTCGGCGAGTTGAGCTTGAAGTACGTCTGCACGGTCTGCTCGCTGCACACGTGCGCCATCATCTTCTCCTGGTACAGGCCGTCGATGAGGAACGCCTCGAACTCCTCCAGGCCCACGTGCAGCGCGTCGAGGTACTTGTTCGTGTCGGACGCCCGATGCAGGCCGCGCACCCGGCGAAACTGGTCGGCGCGTTCCTGGATTTCCGCCTCCGACACGCGCAGGCCTTGCTTCTTCGCCGCCTGCACCGTGATGCGGTCCCTGACGAGTTGCTCGATGAGCCCCTCGAACTGCCCGTTCAGCTTCAACGTCTGCAGGAACTCTGCGACGCTGATGGCGCCGTCATCGATTTTCACGAGTGTCGTCATTTCAGCCGCTCCTTTGGCGTTGAACACGATGTTGCCGGCGGCGCTCAGCCGCCAATCTGCCGGAAGGGATCCAGCGCGAGATCGATCAGGCGCCGCTCGCGCACGACGACCTCCGCCGTTGCTGTCATGCCGTAGCGCAGCGGGTACTTCTTGTCCTCGACGAGGTAGTGGTCCCGCTCCAGCGTCACGCGGCCCTCATAGACCGGCTGCTTGGTCAGCGGCGCCGTTTTCGTGGCCGGAGAGATGTATTCCAGCGTGCCGTTGACGAGCCCGTAACGCTGATACGCGAACGCGCTGAACTTCAGCTTGACCGGCAGGCCTTCGCGCAGGAAGGCCCGGTCCTGCTCGGCGATCTCGATGCGCACCACGGGGCGCGCGCCGCGCGGCGCGATGCCACCCAACGGCGTGTTGGCCTGGATCTTGTCCCCGGGTTGGGTGGACGTCACATCCGTGACGACACCGGACACCGGTGCGAGGATCAGCAGGAAGTTGTCCTTGTCGATGTTCTCGAAACGCACGCGGGCGGCGGAATCGGCCGTCAGGCGCGCGGCCTGCAGTTGCAGGCGCAGCTTTTCCTCGACCGTGGCGAGTTCGTTCGTCGCGGCCTCGTACTGCAGCCGAAGCCTGCCCAGCTCCTGGCCGCTCGATTCGACCTGGGCCCGGGCCGACGAGAGTTCCTGGGACTGCCGCGCGCTCAGTTCGCCGAGCCTCGATTGCGCCACCCGCTGGGCATTCTCGGCGGCCCGCAACGCGTTTCTCTTGGCGTCGAGCTGCAGCTGCGAAATGCCGCCACCGCCGGGCGTCGAGAACACGCGTTCGAACTTCTCGGTCTCGGCCTTGGCCGCGTCGCGCGCACGACGCGCTTCATCGAGGTTCGTGCGTGCCTCGTCGACCTGCGCCCTCTGCGCTTGCGCCAGCTGCGTGGTTCCGAGGGCGAGCCGCTTCCCGTGTTGCTGCTCTTCCAGCTCCATCGCCTGCCGCAAGGTCGCGGCCCGTCGCTCCAGCAGCGCCTTCTTCTCCGGGAACTGGCGCCATTCCCGTTCTGCGTCCTCGAGCTTCAACTGCGCCTGCTGGGCGTTGGTGGCCGCTTCGATCGCGCCCCTGGCGTTGAGCCTGGCCAGCACATCGCCCTTGGACACCGGCTGGCCCTCGGCAATGTAGAGGTTGGCCAGTTCGCCGTCGACGGGCGCGTAGAAGCGCCTGAGCTCCGAGTCGGGCTGCAGCGCACCTTGCGCCGTCACGATCACATCGGCGCGGCCGATGAACGACCAGGCCAGCCCGCAAAGCACCAGCCCGATCATGGTGTAGATGACCGCGTGCAGGATGCGCCACGGTTCCGCGGTCAGGATGGCGATGCCCTCGGTGCTGTGGTCGCCGAGCGCCTCGGTGAGGGGTCTAAGGCGATTTGGGTGCGTCATCGTTCGACTCTCCCAGCAGTGCCAGCTTGGCCTTGATCAGCTCCGGCGCGAGGACATTGCGCAACTCCAGCAACGCGTTGCGCTGCTGTTCCGCCTCAACCTTGATCTCGTCGTCGATTGTGCGCCACTGCGCGGGCGAAACCGCATCCACTTGCGCGTAGATCTGCATGGCCAGTTGCGCCTGGCGTCTCGCGTCGGACAGCAAGCGGGCGCGGGTCCGGAAGGTATTCGAGATCGTGGTCTCGACCCGCTGCGCGGCCTCGATCACGCCGGCATTCCGATACTCCTGCCACAGCGCCCTCGCCCGGTTCATCGACTCTTGCGCGCGCACGAGCGCCTTGTCCTTTTGCAACGCCAGGTCCGCCTGGGTGGCGCGCGCGAAGTAGACGTCCTCCTCGGGATCGAGCACGGCGCGAAACGCCAGCAGTTGCTCCGCGTAGCCACTCTCCCCCTGCGACTGCTGCAACGCCGCGAACTGCGCCAGGACCGCTTGCCTGCGCGCCAGTTCACCAGCAACCGCTTCCGCCCAGGGGCCGGCCGCGATCTTCTGCAAGCTGGCGAGCGATTCGGTGGCCCTGCCCTCCTTCCAGGGCTGCGTGGCGTCCGCGTACTGCTTGACGAGCTCCTCGCCAGGAAGCTGCCGGCCCACGCCCATCGCGCGAAAGCCTTCCTGGAACGGCGGCGTCGTGAAACGCGCCTTGAGCACCACGGAAAACACCCGTCCGGACTTGCGGGTGCGCGCCTCCCTCTTGATCTCGATGTAACGCGCCAGGTCCTGGCGCACGTCGTCCAACCCGCCGAGCCCGGGGTACTTCTCCGCGGTCTCTTTCAGCACCGCTTCCAGCACCTGCGGGTTGTCCCGGTCCAGCTCCGTGGCGATGCTGGCCTTCAGGCGTTCGATGGCCGCCAGGTACACGGTGGCGTCGCTTTGCAACTTGCGCAGATGGGTCAGCGCCTCGGCATACGGTGCAGCGAACTGCGGCACGTGAGACGCGATCCGCGCGAGGGCACGCTGGTGCTCGCCCGTGTTGTCGTTCCATCGCCCGATCAGCGCGGCGATGCTGTCTTCGTCGACGTAGATGCGGATCGGTGCATCCGGTCCGCCGCGAACGCTGACCAGGCGTTCGAGGTTGCCCAGCCATTCCAGCTCGCCCACCAGTGGGCGCAGATCGGGATTGCGGATGCCGAGCTCCGACAGGCCGGCGAGCACGGCCTCGGCGCCCTTGAAGTCGCGCGCCTGCAGTTTCGTGAGCCAGGCAGGCACGTTCGCCTTGAGGGCGGCTTCGGTGGCGAGCGCCTTGAGTTCGGCATCGTCCGGGCGCTGTTCGAGGTACTCGTTCGCGAGCGATGCGGCCTGCGCATACTCGCCGCGCGCAACAGCGTCCTTCAGTTCGCGCTCGGGCGCGCCCCGCAGGTACAGCGCCAGGGCGGCCCCCCCCAGCACGGCCACGATCGCCGCGCCCTTCCACCAGCTGCGCCACGTGCGCTCGTGCTCGGCGCCGGCAAAGAGTGCCACGAGTTCGGACAACAGCACCGCGCTTCGTCCGCGCGACCTGCGCCGGGCGGGTTCCTTGGCCGGGACGTCGGGCACTGTCGAGCCGGTGGGTTCGAAGCCCTCGCTCGGCGTCTCATCGACGCAGAAGATGTCGAGGAACGAGGTGGGGGCCACCACGAAGGTCGTCTTGTCGCTGGCAGCCGGTGCGACGTCCGCGGTTTTCCGCTCGGCAGGCTTGTTCTGGGGAACCTGCGCGCGGGCGCCGGGATGGGTGGGCTCGATCCCGGCTTCCTTGCTGATGCTGACCCGGTAGGTGAAATGATCGCCGCCGAAAGCGAGCAGCATGCCGTCTTCCAGGGGCACGGCGTGCTCCTGCAGCCGAAGGCCATCGACGAAGGTGCCGTTGGAGCTGTCGAGATCTTCGATGCAGGCGCCGCCGTCCTTCCGGAAAATGTGCGCATGGCGCCGCGACAGGAAACTCAACTGCCGGCCGTGCTCGTTCTGGTATTGCGAAAACGTCGCGTCGTTCTTGCTGACGAGGAACGGAAAACGTGTGATGACGATCGGGTGGAGCCCCGAGCCGGTGGACGCGGGCGTCAACGTGAGGCTGAAGCCTTCGGCGGTGCTTCGGGGGTTGCGGGCGCGCGGCACGATCTCCACGCGGTACGAGAGCACGCCACCGAAGCAGACTTCGTCGCCATCGCGCAGCCGGCACGGTACCTGTGCGATGGCGGCGCGGTTGACGGTCGTCCCGTTCCGGCTGTCCAGGTCCGCCAGGTAGACGACACCCTCCTCGCAGAAGATCCTGGCGTGCCGGCGCGACAGCATCTCGAGAATGTCGTGCGCGTAGGACGCGAAGGGCTGCTCGGTGCGCCCAACGGCGAACACGCTGCCGTCGATGCGAATCTCGCCCAGCTCCGGTCGGGACAGGGGCTTGAGCACAATGTCGAGATCGTGCGTGGTCGCCTGCATGCCACCGATCCGTTCGTCGCGCGCCGGACTGGGCGAGGGCCGCTCAGTTGCTTGCATTCGCAACCTTGAGGGGCGCCCAGCCGCCACCGAGCGCCTTGTAGAGCGTCACCGTGTCTGAAAGCACCTGCTGGTGACTCGCCAGCAACGCGAGTTGCGCTGCCAGCAACGAACGCTCGGTCTCGAACACGTCGAGTTGCGAAACGACGCCGACCTCGAGTTGCACCGCGGTCTGGTCCGACACCAGCTTGAGCTGATCGACCTGCATCTGCAGTTCCACCTTCTGCTGCCGGTGGGCGTCGAGGTTCACCAGGGCGTTCTCGACTTCCTCGAATGCGGCGACCACCGTGCGCCGGTAGTCTTGTTCGGCCACCGTGACCTGTTTCTCGGTGGTCTTGGCGTGTGCCTTGATGCCCGGATTGAGTGCAGGAATATTGATGCTCGGCAAGAGCCCGAAGGTGAAGGACTTCAGCAGGTCGCCGAGCGCGAAACTGGCCGAGCCTCCGCGGCCGGTCAAACTGACCGAAGGCAATCGTGCAAGCTTGGCCTGCCCCATGAGATCGTGCGACTCCAGCACCCGGAATTCGGCGGCCACGATGTCGGGCCTGCGGGCGAGCAGCTCCAAGGGCAGCCCGGCAGGCACCACCGGAATGCGCACGCGGTCCTGAAGCCGGCCGGCAGCGACCTTGAAGTCGCCCGCCGGCACACCGAGCAGCGTGGCGAGCGCGTTCTCGGCCACCTGGCGAAACCGGTTCAGCTCCAGCAAATCCTTGGTCAGCCGATTGATTTCCGCGCGCTGCCGCAGCACTTGCGTGGCGGGCAACAGGCCGTTGTCGCGCATTCCTTCGTAGATGCGCAGGATCTGCTGGTTCTTCGTCAGCGCCCGTTGTTGCTGATCGATCTGCTCGTCGAGTTGCAGGATCTGGAAGTACGTGGTCGAGACACTCGACACGATCTGGAGATAGCCAGCGCGCCAGTCCGCCTCGGTGGCATGGAATTCAGCAGTCTGCGCCTGCACGCCCTTGTTGACGCGGCCCCAGACATCGAGGTCCCAGCTGACCTGGGTGCCCAGGTTGAACTGTTTCGAGAACTTCTGCCCCGTGCTCTTTTCCAGGCTGGCGCCGGCACCGACGTCCACCGTCGGCAAGGAACCCGCCCGTGCTTCGCCAATCTGCGTGTTGGCCACCTCGATGCGAGCGGCCAGGACTTTCAAGTCGAAGTTTCCCGCAACGGCGCTTGTCACGAGTGAGTCCAGGTAGGGGTCGCCAAACTGCGTCCACCACTGCGGCACGATCGTGCCGGAGGCCGACAACGTGGCCTCTGGCTGGCGGGACCATGAGGACTTCGCGGGCGCATCCGGGCGCTTGTAGTCGGCAAGGCGAACGTCCGCACATCCGCCCAGCAGGACCGCACACAAACCGGAGAGAAGAATCGTCTGCTTCATTGCACCCTCAGCTCAAGGATCGGAGTAGCCAACCGGGGTGCTGCCCCCGGCCTTGCTGCTTGTCACCCCCCTGAGTTGCTGCCGATGCCCGAGCGGTTCATGTCTTTTTGTCGTCGCCACCGCCGGGCACCCCCCCCGATCAAGGGACAGGCAGTGAGGATCGCCCCAGCGCCGCGAGTTGTTTCTCGTACGCCTCTCGAAAGGCACGGCCGAACAGCGTGTTGAAGTCGCCCTCGACGTCGCGCGCGATCTCGGCGTAGCGCTCGCCGTACTGCGCCCAAAGCTTCGCCTCGCGGCCGCCGGGAAGCAGGCTCTCCCAGGGCGACAGGGGCGCAAGCCCGTTGACGAGGGACGCAGGGTCGAAACGCGACAGAACCTCGATCAGCACAGCACGCATGCCGACAAGCACCGCGACCTCGTGGGCGCGGAGGTCGTTGAAGGCATCGGTCACCGCGGCGAGCGGCGGCGTGAAGCCGCGCTGCGCCGGCCGCAACAAGTGCGCCAGCGCGGTGTCGAGATCGGGTGCGAATTTCAGCGGGTTGTTTTCGCGGGGCTGAAGCAGGGTCGAGCTGGCCCCCAGCTCGTGTTTGGCGATCGATCGTGCCTCGAGCAGCGACAGCGTGCCCTCGATCGCATTGCGAAGCAGGCCGCCGATGTGGTTGAGGGCCTGCGCGGATTGGTCGGCAGGTGCCGGCGCGGGCAGGCCGAGGCCCGCGTACAAGGCCGCGAACATCTCGGGGACACCCGGCGCTTGCACACCCTGCGCCGCCTGCGCAGGTGCCGAAGCATCCGGCTCGGGGTACTGCCCGAACCCGGTGGGGTCGCCCACGATCAGGTCGACTTCAGCGGCGAGCGGGTCGTCCGCGGCGAGATGCTCGCCGTCGAGGATCGCGGGCTCATCCGCGGGCAGCGGAGGAACTGCCGCGGGCAACGACGGGTCCTCCGCGCGCAGGACATAGTCGCCGATGCGGATCTGGGCTCCAGCCAGGAGTGGAAAGTCGACGTCGAGCGGAAGCGGCACGCCACCGATTTCGGTCGGGAGACTGGTGCCTACCTGGCGGATGTAGTGGCGGCCATCACGGCACGCGATCAGCGCCTGGCGGCGTGAAATGTGGCGCTCCGGGTCGGCCAGGACCAGCGTGCAGTCGGCGCCGCGGCCGATATCACCGCCAGCGTCCCCGAACACGGCTGCCAGTGGCGCGCCGGGCGGCGCGCCAGACTGGGAAATGACCCGGATCCCTAACATAGGGGGCGATCGCTGACCTCTTTTCGGTGAAAAGGCGTAATCTGATGTTACTACCGCTGGCCTGTTTGCGCAGCGGTGCTTTTCGGGGGCCTGCCTGTGGCGGCTCCCCGGCAGGGCACATCCAAAAGTGGGGTTGTTCGGCAACGGGTCCGCCGTCATGTTCCTCATGAACCTGCGGCGAGGTCCGATGGATGGAGGTGGTCGCGATGCTTCGTAGACTTGTCCTGGCTGCAGTGATGTTGGCGCCCTGGTGCGCCTGGTCCGCCGACCTGAGCGGCACCATCACGATCCTCGAAAGCGACGCATTCATCTATCGCGGCGCATCTCGCCTGCACGCGCAAGAGGGTGTGCGGCTCGAGTCGGGCGACATCGTCGAGACGGCGGCCTCTGGTTTCATGCAACTCGAGTTGGCCGATCTGTCGGTCGTCCAGTTCGGCCCGGCGACACGCGCGATGATCAACGCCTCGACCGGTCGACAGAAGCCCGAACGCTGGCTCTTCGTCATGAACGGTTGGTGCAAGGTGACGGGCTCCAAAGGCAGTGCGGCCGACGGCGCCGGTCTCGAGTTGCGCACGCGCCTGTTCACGATGCGGCCCAACACCGGTGTCGTCGTTTTCTCCGAAACGCCGACGGACACAACCCTCTTCGTCGAACGCGGCGAGGCCAAGCTCACCGAAGACCAGGCGAGCGGCGTGCCACTCAAGTCCGGCGACTACTACCGGCGCAAGGCCGGCGCACGAGGCGTCGTCAATGCCGGTTCGAACGAGGCGTTTGTCGCAGCGATGCCGCGGGTCTTCCGCGACTCGCTGCCGCTGCGCCTGGACCAGTATCGCAACCAGGTGGTGCAGCCGAAGTCGGCGCCCGACTTCACCTACGCCGATGTCGAGCCCTGGTTGAAGGCCGAGCCGTGGCTGCGGCGCCCGCTCGTACAGCGCTGGCGAGTCAAGGCCAGGAACCCGGCTTTCCGCGCCGCACTGGTCGCAGGCCTGTCGTCGCACCCCGAGTGGGATCCGATCCTGTTTCCCGAGAAGTACCAGAAAAAGCCTCCGGTCAGCGCGGCGCGTCCCCCCTGGGTCCCCTCGACGTCCGGCCCCCTGCCAGCGCCTGTGCGAGCGGCCCGCGAAGCGGCCTCGTCGCCCTCGGCTCAATAGTGGAGAGCACCGTGAAGCTACTGCTCAAGTTCAACCTCGTCTTCCTGCTGATCTTCGCGATCGGGCTTGCGGCGACGGGCCGCATTTCATGGACGCTGCTGGAGCGAAACGCGCGCGACGAAATCGCCGGGAGCGCCCGTCTCCTGATGGATGCGGCACTTGCCGCACGCTGGTACACCTCGACCCAGGTCGGACCGTTGCTTGAAACGCAGATGAAATACACCTTCCTGCCGCAGTCCGTTCCCGCCTATTCGGCCACCGAGGTCTTCAACGACTTGCGCAAGAAGCACGCCGAGTACGGCTACAAGGAAGCGGTGCTGAACCCGACCAATCCGCGCAACCGGGCGGTCGACTGGGAGACCGACCTCGTCACGCAGTTCCGCTCCAACAAGGATCTGGGCGAACTCGTCGGAGAGCGCGACACCCCCAACGGGCGTTCGTTCTACATCGCGCGTCCGATCCGCATCAGCAACGCGGCCTGCTTGCGTTGCCACAGCACGGTGGACGCCGCGCCCAAGACCATGATCGAGCGCTACGGCCCGGCCAACGGCTTCGGCTGGACCCTCAACGAGGCGGTGGGCGCGCAGATCATCTCGGTGCCCACGCAGGTGCCGCTGGACCGTGCCGAGAGCGCCTTCAAGGTCTTCATGACATCGATCACGGTGGTGTTCGTGGTCATCGGGATCATGCTCAACGTGATGCTGGCGTTGATCGTGGTGCGCCCGATCGCGCAACTGTCGCGGTTCGCCGATCGCGTGAGCCTCGGCGAGCTCGACATTCCCGAGTTGAAGCGCACCTCGCGCGACGAGATCGGCGCGCTCACGCGATCCATCGGCCGCATGCGCACCAGCCTCGTCAAGGCCATGAAGATGCTGGAGAGCTGATCGTCCGCGATCAGGCCCCGCCGTTGCCAAATGAATATTCCACAACGTCTCGGCAAATACCCCATCTCCCAAGTGCTTGGAAAGGGCGCCATGGGAATCGTGTACCTGGGCCGCGACCCGGTCATCAAGCGGCCGGTCGCGATCAAGACCATCCGCAAGGAGCTGATCGAAGACGACGAACGGGCCGAGTCGTTGTCGGAGCGCTTCCGCCGTGAAGCGCAGGCGGCCGGCGCGCTCAACCACCCGGGCATCGTCGCGATCTACGAGTACGGCGAGGACGAGGAGTACGCCTTCATCGCCATGGAGTACGTGGAAGGCAACACGCTGCGCGAGTACCAGTCGCAAGGCACCCGCTTCGACGAGCGCGACACCGTGAGCATCATGGCGCAGCTGCTCGACGCGCTCGAGTTCGCGCACGCCAACTCGGTCTGGCATCGCGACATCAAGCCCGCCAACATCATCATCATGAAAAACGGCCGCATCAAGCTGGCCGACTTCGGAATCGCGCGGATCGAATCCTCCGACCGCACGCGCACCAACATGCTGATGGGCACGCCCGGCTACATCGCGCCCGAGTACTACCTGAACGCGCCGGTCGACCACCGCATCGACATCTTCGCGGCGGGCGTGCTGCTGTACGAGCTGCTGGCCGGGCGGGCGCCCTTTCGCGGCCGGCCCGAAGCGATCATGCACGACGTCTGCTACGACGACCCGATACCGCCCTCGACGGTGCCGCATTCGCGCGGCTGGCCGTGCTACGACGACGTCGTCGCTCGCGCACTCGAGAAGTCGCCGGACCAGCGCTTCCAGAGCGCCGGCGCCTTCCGCGCGGCGCTGCTGGCCGAGTATGCGCATCCGGTGTCGAGCACGATCTCCGAGGCCACGATCATCTCCAACGTCGTGCGGGCAGTCGGGGTCGAACCCGGCACGCCGTCCGCTGCCAAGTCGTCGGCATTTCCGAGCAGCACGATGCCACCGAGCGACTGGAGCATTCCGGTGCTCGGTGGCATCGAGATCGAACTGGCGCGCTTCATCGGCCCGGTCGCGAAAGTGCTGGTTCGGCGCGCCGCGCGCACCTACAAGGACGTCGATTCCCTCGTGCGCGAGTTGCTCGGATCGCTCGACAGCGACGCCGACCGCGAAGCGTTCACACGTGCCGTGACCGGGCGCTCCCTGGTCTTGCCGCCCGGGCACGCGAGCCCCCCGCCCCCCTCGACGGCGTTGGCATCGGGCCCGTCGGTCACGCTCGAAGACGTGGACCTCGCCATGAAATTGCTGACGCCCTACATCGGCCCGATCGCACGTGTGGTCGCCAAACGGGCGGCGACGCCGGGCGGGAGCCGGCAGGATTTCTTCGTCGAAGTGTCGCGCAACCTCGAGAACCCATCGCAGCGCGAGCGATTCCTGCGCGACGCGGGCGCTTCCGGCAGGTGACGCGGGTCCACAGAGGCAACACGTGATGGCTGAAGACGACCGCACCCTCTTCCCGCTCGACGCGGCCCACACGATCCGGATGCCCACGCCCGGCGGCCAGGCCACGGTGGTGCAGCCGCGCGCCGGTGCGGCGCGGGCCGCCAAGTCCGGGGCGGCGGCCGAACTGCAGCGGCGCGTCGCGGGCGTCAACCCGCTGCTGAGTTCGGCCAGCGTGCTGCTCGCGCTGGTGGCGCAATTGCGCGCAACCGCCGCACACGCCGACCCGGCCGGCTTGCGGCGCCAGCTTCTGGAGCGGGTCGGCGAGTTCGAGGCCCTGGCCGCCGGCGCCGGCATGTCGGCGCAGCACATCAGCGCCGCCCGCTATCTGCTCTGCACCTTCATCGACGAGGTGGTCGATGCGACGCCCTGGGGCGCGGGCGGCGTGTGGGCCGAGGCCAACCTGCTGCAGGCGTTTCACGACGAGCGCTGGGGCGGCGAGAAGGTGTTCACGCTGCTCGATCGCCTGAGCCAGGACGTCACGGCGAATCGCCACCTGCTCGAGCTGTTCTACATCTGCCTCGCACTCGGTTTCGAGGGCCGCTTTCGCGGCACGCCGAACGGACGCGAGCAGCTCGATGCCATCGCCGAGCGTGTGCTGCACGCCATTCACCCGGCCGCGCAGCGGCAGCCGGTGCGCACGCTCGCGCTGCACTGGGAGGGCGTGGCCACGCGCGGCAACAAGGATCTGTCGGGCTTGCCGGTGTGGGCGGTACTGGCGGTCGGTGCCGCCCTCGTGCTGGGCATCGTGTTGCTGGTGAACGCGCAGCTCGACCGCCTCGCGCAGCCGGTCTTCAGGCAGATTCACGACCTGGCCGCCGGGTTGAGCGTCGAGCGCCCCGCGGTGGCCTCGAAACCGCGCCTGGCACCCCTGCTTCAGGCCCACATCGCCCGTGGAGCGATCGACGTGCGCGACGAGCCGTTGCGATCGGTGGTCACGCTGCCGGCCGACACGCTGTTCGAGGCCGGCGGTGCACGCGTCGACCCGCGCCAGCTCGAAACGCTGGGGCACATCGCGCGCGCGTTGAGTGGTTTGCAAGGCCAGGTGGTCGTGATCGGGCACACCGACAGCGCCCCCACCGGCTCGCTGCAGTTCCCGTCGAACTGGAACCTGTCGCGGGCACGCGCGCAGGCCGCGCTCGACGGCCTCGTGCAGCAGGGGCTGCCGCCCGATCGTGCACGCGCCGAGGGGCGTGCCGATGTCGAGCCGCGCGTGCGCGGCGGCCCGCCGGCCGAGCAGGCGATGAACCGGCGCATCGAGATCGAGTTGCAGCTGGTGCGGCCCGACGCTTGAGCGCCCGCCACCGCGTTGCCCGCCAGACACCATGAACCGCAGGTCCGCACACCCGCTGATGCACGCCCTGGCGACGGCCGCCGGCGTGGCGTCGGCGCTCGCGCTGGTCTGGTTCGTCGGGCCTCTGGCCGCGATCGGCGGCGTGGCCCCGCTGGCGGGCGAGCGCGCGCGCTGGATCGCCGTCACCGCCGTGCTCGTGCTCGCGGCCGCCTACGTCCTGTGGCGCACGGCGCAGGCCGGCCGCAACAACCGGCTGCTGATGGACGGACTGGCCGGGCCGGCGGCAGCTGCCGCGCCCGTGGAAGCTGCCGCGGCTGCGCCTGGCGCCAAGGAAGTCGAGGTGATCAGCGAGCGTTTCGCACGGGCCGCCGCGCTGTTGAAGCGCCGCCGCGTCGGCACCAAGGGTTCCCGGTTCGGCGGGCGCCCCTATGTCTACGAGCTGCCCTGGTACGTGATCATCGGTGCGCCGGGGGCCGGCAAGACGACGGCGCTCGTCCACTCCGGGCTGCAGTTCCCGCTCGAGGCGCAGATCGGCGGCAAGATGATCCGCGGCATCGGCGGTACGCGCAACTGCGACTGGTGGTTCACGAGCGACGCCGTGCTCATCGACACCGCCGGCCGCTACACCACGCAGGACAGCAACCGGGCGGCCGACCGCGGCGCCTGGCTCGGCTTCCTCGACCTGCTGGTGAAGTACCGGCCGGGCCGGCCCATCAACGGCGTGCTGCTCACCCTCAGCGTCAGCGACCTGCTGACGGCCGACCCGGCCAAGCGGCTGGCGCATGCGCGCGAACTGCGCGGGCGCATCGACGAGTTGCATGCCCGCCTGGGCATCCGCCTGCCGATCTATGTGATGGTCACCAAGACCGACCTGCTGGCCGGCTTCATCGAGTTCTTTGCCGACTTCGACAAGGACGAGCGCGCGCAGGTCTGGGGCGTGACCTTCCCGTACGACACCGACGAGACCTCGGACGACCCCTTGGCGCGCATGCCCAGCGATCTCGTCGCGCTCGAACAGCGCCTGGACGAATGCCTGATCGATCGGTTGCAGGCCGAATACGACCGTGACCGGCGCGCCGCGATCTACACGTTCCCGCAGCAGTGGCGCGTCCTGCACCAGACGCTGCTCGAGCTGCTGCCGGTCATCTTCGGCGAAGGCCGCGACGGGCCGCGCCCGTTCCTGCGCGGCCTGTACTTCACGAGCGCGACGCAGGAAGGCACGCCGATGGACCGCGCCATCGGTGGCCTGGCCCGCGCGCTAGGCCTGTCGGGCCGGATCGTCCTGCCGGCGCGCTCCAGCGCCAAGGCCTTCTTCGTGACGCGGATGCTGCGCGATGTGGTGCTCAAGGAAGCCGGCCTGGCCGGGACCAACCTGCGCTGGCAGCGGCGCCGCGCGTGGCTCGCGTGGGGGCTGACCGGTGCGACGGCGTGTCTCGTCGTTGCCGCCGGCGCGCTCTCGGGACACGCCTACAGCAACGGCCAGGCCCACCTGGCCGCGATCGCCGATCGGGTGACGGTGCTGGGGCGTGAAGTTGCCGCCGCGAAAGGCACGCCGGCCACCGACCTCGCCGGGTTGCTGCCGCCCATGCAATCGCTGCGCGCACTCGTGCCGGCCGGTGACACGGCGACCGGCCCGTGGCCCGCGTGGCTGGGTGTGCGCCTGAACGGCGCCGAGATGCTTGGCGCCGCGGCGCACGACGCCTATGAGCGCCTGCTCAAGGACGCGTTCCTGCCACGCATCGCCGCGCGGCTCGAAGACCGGTTGCGCGCTGGCGACCGCGACCACACCGAACGCCTCTACGAGGATCTGAAGGCGTACCAGATGCTGTTCGGCGGCAAGAACTTCGATCGGGCGGCGTTGCGCGCATTCCTCTCGGCGGACTGGGACCTCACCTTGCCCGCCTCGGTCAGCCCGGCCGATCGCGACGCGCTGCGCCAGCACCTCGATCACCTGCTCGCCGGTGGGGAAGTCGGCGCGCCGTCGCAAGCCCAGCCGCAGATCGTGGCGGACGCGCGCCGGCTGGTCGCCGGGGTGCCGCTCGCGCAGCGGGTGTACGGCCGCCTGAAGCAGCTCGACCTCGGCGCGGAGGTCACGCCCTTCACCCTCGACGCCGCGGCGGGGCCGGCGGCGCGCAGCGTGTTCACGCGCGCGAGCGGCCAGCCCCTCAGCCATGGCGTGCCCGGCCTGTACTCCCGCGCAGTGTTCCAGCAGACGTTTCGACCGCGCACGCAAGACGTGCTGCGCCAGCTCGCCGGGGAGCAGAGCTGGGTGCTCGGCAGCTCGGCCGCGAACGTGCTGGAACCGGCGGCGCAGGCCCGGATGACCGAAGAGATCGAACGCCTGTACACCGCCGACTACACCCGGCTGTGGAGCGAGTTCGTCAATGACCTGCGCCTCGCCCCCACGCCCACCCTCGCGGCAAGTGCCGACCAGGCGCAACTGCTCTCGCGCGTGGATTCGCCGCTTCAGGCGGTGCTGCGAGGCGTCGTCCGCGAGGTCAGTGTCGGCGCGCCGAACGCCGCCGCACCGGCGCGCGCCGACGATCGTCTCGTCGATCCGCAGTTCGATGCCCTGCGGCAGTTCGTCGGCGGCCCCAGCTCGCCGATGGACGCGTCGCTGGCGCTGCTCGGGCGACTGGCCTCGTACCTGAGCTCGGTCGATGACGCGGTGAAACGCCAGACGGCGCCACCGGCGAGCGACGTGATCCGCGAACTCCACGTCGCGGCGCAACGCGCCCCCGAGCCGGTGCGCCACATGCTCACCCAGCTGGCACAGACGAGCTCCGGCCAGGCCTTCACGGCACTTCGCGTGCCGCTGGGCCGGCAGCTGGCCGAGGAGGTGGCCGCACCATGCACGCGCGCCACGGCGGGCCGCTATCCGGTCGTGCGCAACGGCACCGAAGAGATCTCGCGCGAGGACTTCGCCAAGACCTTCGCCGCCGGCGGCCTGCTCGATGGCTTCTACCAGCGCCATCTCGCGCCCTACGTCGACACGTCGGCGCGTGTGTGGGCGTTTCGTCGCGCCGACGGTGCACACGCCGAACCTGGCGAGTCATTGCCGCAGTTCCAGCGTGCGCAATCGATTCGGCAAGCGTTCTTCAGCGATGGTGGCCGCGCGCTGGGCACGTCGCTGGCGTTCAGGCTGATCGAGCTGGACCCCGCGGTGAAGGGGCTGACGCTCGAGGTCGACGGTCAGGCCATGCGCTTCGGCCGCGAACAGAAGAGCGCGCTCAGCATCAAGTGGCCGGGCCCCCCCGGTGCTGCCCGGCGCGTTCACCTCCAGATGACGCCGGCTGCCGGAGGCAATGCCTCGAGCTTCGTGTTCGAGGGGCCCTGGGCGCTGTTCCGGTTGTTCGACCGGGTGCGGATCGAACCGGGCGCAGCGCCCGACCGCGCGCAGTTCGTGCTCGACATCGAAGGACGCACCGCACGCTTCGAGGTGCGCAGCGCGACGCCGCTGAATCCGCTGATGCGTCAGGATCTGGAGCAGTTCCAGTGTCCGAAGCGGTTGTAAGTCCATCGCCCGGCCCCGGCTGGTTCGGCAAGATGCCGTACGTCGGCGACTTCGTGTCGCGGCGGCTGCCGGACGACTTCATCCGTGCCTGGGACGATTGGCTGCAGTCCGGCATGGCCAGGGCGCGCGCCGATCTCGGTGCCGCGTGGCCGGCGCGTTATCTGGTGGCCCCGGTACGCCGGTTCTGGCTCGCGCCGCGGCTGCTCGGCGACACCGGCTGGGCCGGCGCACTGATGCCCAGCGTCGACGGTGTCGGCCGCTACTTTCCGTTGACGATCGCCGCGGCATTGCCGGATCACACCCTGGCGGCGGTGCTGGCCGCGAGCGCCTGGTTTCGCGCGATCGACGCCGCGGGCCGCAAGGTGCTGGACGTCAACTTCAGCGCCGACGACCTGGACGCCGAACTCGCACAGGTGGCGCCGCTGCCCGCCGAGGTGCCGGCCGACCTGCAGGTGCAGCGGCTGGCCGCCACGTGGCTTGCACCGCACAGGCCGCAGACGATCAGCTTGTGGTGGTGCGGTGACGCCATGCAGGCCGCGCAATTCCACTGCTTTGGCGCGCTGCCGCCGCCGGGGGCCTTCGGCTCATTGTTGCTCGCACCGGACGATGACGGGTGCGACCTGTGACTGCGCACATGCCATGAAAGCCGCCTTTCTGCCGATTGGACTTCGTTGCCGACGCCTGGGCGCGATCGTCGCGCTGCTGTGCTGTGCCCTGACCTGGCCGGCGGCCTTCGCGCAGCCGGCGCGGGGCATCGCCACGACCGAAGAGCGCCTCGCGCTGGTGATCGGCAACGCCGCCTATCGCACCGACCCGCTGGACAACCCGATCAACGACGCCCGCCTGGTCGCCTCGAGCCTGCAACGCGCCGGATTCAACGTGACCGTGCGCGAGAACCTGGACCGGACCGCGCTGCTGGGCGCGCTGCGCGAGTTCGGCAACCGGCTCAACGAAAACACCATCGCCGTGCTGTACTACGCCGGGCACGGGCTGCAGCTGCGCGACCGCAACTACCTGATCCCGGTGGACGCCGAGATCCGCAGCGAAGACGAGATCCCGATCAGCGGCATCGACCTGAGCTTCATCCTCGGGCGCATGTCGGCGGCGCGCAGCCGGATCAACATCGTCATCCTCGATGCCTGCCGCAACAACCCCTTCGCGGGCAAGACCGTGGCGGCACCGCGTGGCCTGGCGCAGATGGACGCGCCCGTGGGCACACTGCTGGCGTTCGCCACCGCGCCCGGCAAGCTCGCCGCCGACAGCGGCACCGGCACCAGCGCCAACAGCCTGTATGCCCTCTACCTCTCCAAGCACCTGCTCACCCCCGGCTTGCCCGTCGAGAGCGTCTTCAAGCGGGTGCGCGAAGGCGTGGTGAAAGACACGCAGCAGCAGCAGGTGCCGTGGGAGAGCTCGTCGCTGCAAGGCGAGTTCGCCTTCGTTCCCGGTGTGGCGGCAGCCGCGCGCGAGCCGGCACCGGACCAGGAGGCCGCCGGTGAACTGGCGTTCTGGAACAGCATCCAGGCATCGAACCGTGCCGACGAATACCGCGCCTACCTGCGCCAGTATCCGAATGGCCGCTTCGCCATGCTGGCGCAGACACGCATCGCCGCGCTCGCACCCGCCCCCCCAGCGCCTCCGGCAGCTGCACCGGCGTCCCAGGTTGCGCCGGCGGCACCGCAGGCGGCGCGCCCGGAGCTGCTGCCGCGCCCCGGCGACACCTGGCGCTACCGCGTGCAGGACCAGTTCCGCCTCGGTGACCTGTACGTCACGGCGCGCGTCAACGCGGTCACCGACGAGGGCGTCGCCGAAACCTGGACCACGACCTCCGACGCGCAGGTGCGCACCGCGCTCGCACCACGCAGCCTGGGCTTCCATGCGCTGCCCGACTGGACGCTCGCGCCGCCCGAGTTCGCCCCCTACTTGCAGGCTTCCGGGCTGCTGCGCGCCGGCCAGGTCATCGTCGACCAGCAGCGCCGCATCGGCCAGGTGCTGGTGCCCATGAAGGTCAGCGTCGAGGGCGAAGAGGACGTGACGGTTGCTGCCGGGCGCTTCCGCGCCACGAAGCTGGTGTTGCGCGGCCAGGGCGTCCAGACACGCGGAGGAACCCGCAGCGCGGTGCTCACCGAGCAGATCGTCTGGTACGCGCCCGAGGTCAAGCGCATCGTCAAGCAGACGATCTCCACGCGCGTGGGCAACGTATTGCGCGAAGCCAGCTCGTTCGAGCTGATGGAGGCCAAGCTCAACTGAGAAGGTGTGAACAAGAAAAACCTCGATGCGGTTCGCTAATTCTTTCTTGCGTCGGGAGGGGGCGATTGATACCTCAGTAGATTCAACAGCTCCTTGGGCGCCGCATAGGGTGCGCCGATCTCCGGCGGAAAGACCCGATAGCGCAGCTTGGCTTTGATGAGGTTGTTCTTTCCCTGGAGGTCGCCAGCGTCGGCGAGGGGGATTTCCTTGATCAGCCAGTCGATCAACGCAGCGTTGATGATGAGGGTGTCCTGCTTGTTTCCTGCCTGACCCCCTTCATCGCGTGGGCGTTTAGAGGTATCGAGATAGCGCGCGCGCTCGGTGTCGAATAGTCTCTTCTGCGCAGGTTGGAGTCGCGCGGACAGGTTCTCAAGGTAGTAGATTTGTGCTTTCTCGATGAAGGCCGGCGTGGCTTGGATCAGATTGCCCGCCTCGTCGAACATCGCGCCGTGCCCGATGAAAGCGATCGGCTCTTGTACCTGGGCCACCGCGGCGCTCGACCACCCGAGTGCGGCGCTCAGCAAAAGGCTCGCTGCGCCACTGACGGCTTTATTTCTCATGATGAGCTTCTCGCACGATGGGGTTTTGAGCGCATCGCCATCCCTGGCTTCATGGCGTGCCGTAACAGCCGCTGCCCGAACCGCAGGCGGGCCGCATAGGCATCCGGTTGAGAGGCGGTATGTCGTTGACGCTGTCGCGCATCGACCTGATGTTGGCAGGCGGCAGTTCATGGCAGCCAGCGCCGCAATTGCCTCCGGCCGCCACCGAATTGGTCCAGCCTGCAGCTACCGGCAGGGGGGTATATCGGCCACTGTCTACTTGGGTCGTGAACTTGCCGCCGCTGGGGCCGCCGTTCAGCGGCCCACGCAATACTTTGGCCCATGTCGGATCGTCCGGAGACATCAAAAATACATTGTCTCCGCTATGGCAGCGGGCACAGGGCCCGCCGACATTGCCGCCGGCCGCGAAGTTCGTGCCGTCCACCAAATCCGAGATGACCAATTTTTGCCCGCGCCACCCCAGAACACTGGTTGGATCGGATTTGAGTTGGTTGTCCCAGAAGCAAGCTTTGCCCGTTGTGGCGCTCTGGCAGATGATGCCGGCCAGGCTGCCAGGGTCACCGGCGCCACGTGGCAGCGCGACGCAAGCGCCTCGAACGTTGGGATCGGTGTAGGTCCATACGTGGGCATCCGTAGCGCCTTGCAGAAGATTGGTGCCGCCGCCGTTGGTGTTGAGGTTGCCCTGATGGACCCAGGCGGTATCGGTTTCAGCCCAGTCCGGCGGAATAGGCACGCCGTTCGCACGGCAGTCGGCCATATACGGTGTGTCCCTGTTCACATTGAAAGTCGTGGTATCGCTGGCGGTGGCACAGTAGGAAAAGAAGAGCCAATGTTGCACACCGGCACTGGCGGTGAGCGTGTGCATGCCGCTGGCCAGTCCCGAAAAACTCGCTTCGGTGACGACTGACGACGGCGAAGCGGGGGAAAACTGCGACGTGACATCCACGCCATCCAACAAGGCGTGGAAGGACGCGCCGCAGGCATTGCCGACCTTGACCTTCGCCACGACGGGGTCGAGCACATTGCCGCTCTTGGGCGGCTCGGTGATTGATACGCAACTCGCAATCAGGAAACCAAGCAGTGGCGGCACGAGCAAGCGGCGCCCGGCGCGCGTGAGAGCGTGCCCGGCACAGATCACTCGATCTGGTGGCGTTCGGTCCTGATGACTCATACCTGCCCCTTCCGTTGCCGTGACCACCTACACGCCACGCATCCTGCGCTGTCATCTGCATTGGCGCTTCCTCACTGTTGAGGACGGTGCTCCAGCTGCCGTTCACTTGGCAAAAAAAATGAACCTCTGGCGCCGGACCTGCAACCCAGTCGGGAGTCCACCCTCTTCGAGGCCTTCACCATGTCGCACCGCAGCCTGATCCTCGCCGCCCTCGTCCTCGCATCATTCGCGGGACCCGCTCTCGCGCAGGACGTGCGCGTGTACGGCCCCACCGAAACGGTGGACCCGGGCGACGTGGCCCGCATCCTCGGCGCGCCGGAAGCGCGCCCGGCCATCAAGATGCGTTCGCTGCGCCTGCTCGACGGCGTCCGGGCCGGCAAGCCGGCACCGGCCGAGCGCGTGGCGACGGTCGACGACGACTCGGCTGCCACGGACGCGGCCGGCCCATCGGAGCCCAAAGGCCCGTCGGCGCTCGCGCTGCCCGTGCAGTTCGGATTCGACTCGGCAGAGATCCAGCCCGCGGCGCGCCGGCAGCTCGACGCGCTGGCCGAAGGCATCCGCATGCTGCCGGCTGCCCAGCCGGTGACCATCGAAGGCCACACGGACGCGGCCGGGACGGCGCAATACAACGAGCAGCTGTCGCAACGGCGCGCTCAGTCGGTCAAGCAGTACCTGGTCGCGGCGCACGGCATTGACCCTGCCCGCCTGCGGGTCGTCGGCATGGGCCAGCGCGGCATGCTGCCCGACCTCGCCCCCCATGCCGCCGAGCAGCGCCGCGTTCAATTTCGCGGCGAGTGAGGCCCGGGTTCCACGCCGCCGCGCGCACGCCCCACTCCCAACCAACAATCCAGGCGATTACCATGTACGCACCACCCTCAGCGCAGGCGCTCCCGGCGCAACAAGAATGGACAACGACGAGGTGCTACGCCTGCTCGGCCGGATCGAACAGGCCGATGAAGAGGCGTTCCGCCACCTCTACCGCGCCTTCTCGCGCAAGCTCTACGCTTACGTGTTGAGGCAACTTGGCGACCCGGCCCAGGCGGAGGAAATCGTGTCCGACACCCTGTACGAAGTGTGGCGCCAGCCCGCACGGTTCCGCGGTGAATCGCAGTTCAGCACCTGGCTGATCGGGATCGCGCGCAACAAGGTGCTGATGGCGTTCCGCGGGCGCAAGCCCGACACGATCCATGACGACATCGACGCCATGGCCGAAACCGTCGCGGCCGACGAGCCGCACGCGTTCGAGATCCTGGCCGGCCGGCAACGCAGCGAGGGCGTCCGTCATTGCATGTCCAAGCTGTCGAACGAGCACCGCGAGTGCGTGCACCTGGTGTTTTATGAAGGGCTCTCGCTGGCCGAGGTCGCCTCGCTGCAAGCGTGCCCGGAGAACACCGTGAAGACACGCCTCTTCCATGCGCGGCAGAAGCTGAAGAACTGCCTGCGCCTGCTGCTTCAACGCGAGGGCGATCCGCTCGCCGGCGCTGCAGGCCCTTCAGGAGCTGCATCATGAAACCCCGCTTCGACGAACTGCTCCCGTTCTACGCCAACGGCACCCTGTCCGCCGCCGACCGCGCCTGGGTCGACGACTATCTGCACGAGCACCCGTCGGCGGGTGCCGAATTGCAGTGGTACGAATCGCTGCAGACCCGCCTGCGTGAAGACGTTCCGGCGGTCTCGAGCGAGGTCGGCATGGCGCGCACGCTGCAACGCATCCGTGCTTCGCGTCCGGCATCGCGGGGCGCGAGGCAGCCGGCGTCAACTTCCCCGCTGGAGCGGCTGCGGGATTGGCTGGTGGGTGTCCTCCCGCAACCGATGCTGCGGCCGGCATTCGCCGGCGCGATGGCCGTGGTCGCCCTGCAGACCGCCGTGATCGCCACGCTGGTGCTCCAGCGCGACGACTACACCGAGATCCGCGCGCTCCACCCGACCGTGGTCGAGAAGGGGCCGTACCTCAAGGTGAACTTCAAGGCAGATGCACGCGAGACCGACATCCGCATGCTGCTGGTCGCAGTGCATGGCAGCCTGGCCGCCGGCCCGGGCCAGCTCGGCGACTACTACGTTCGCGTGCCCGAGCAGCAGCTGCCGGCCAGCAGCGACAAGCTGGCCGCGAGCGCCATCGTCGATGCGGTGACCGTCGTCGACGCGCTGCCGGCGCGGCAGTGACCGGAGCCGCCATGCAAGCCGCCCGGCGTCGACTGTGTGCGGGCCTGGCGCTCGCAGCGGCCGGTGTGCCCTGCCTGGCGGCCCCTGGCGCTTCCGCCGTTGCCGGCGAGCGCAAGGTTGCGCTCGTCATCGGCAACAGCGCGTATCGCGTGGGGGTACTGAAGAACCCGGTCAATGACGCGCAGGCCGTGGCCGCGTCGCTGCGCGCGCTGGGCTTCGAGGTCTTGCTGCGCGAGAACACCTCGCTGCGCGACCTGATCGAATCGTTCCGCCAGTTTTCGCTGAGCACCCGATCGGCCAGCGTGCGCGTCGTCTACTACGCCGGCCATGGCCTGCAGCTGAAGGGGCGCAACTACCTGCTGCCCGTCGACACGGAAATCCGTGGCGAGGACGAGGTGGTGGCCAAGAGCGCCGACCTCAACGAGCTGCTCGATCGCCTGGGGGACACGAAACAAGGCATCAACATCGTCATCCTCGACGCGTGCCGCAACAACCCGTTCTCCGGGGTCGAGCTCGTCGGTCCCGACGGCCGGCGCCTGAAGTTTCGTGGCGCCACGCCGGCGGGCCTGGCGCCGGTCGAGGCACCGCTCGGATCGATGGTCGCGTTCTCGACGGCGCCGGGCGGCGTCGCACTCGACAACCCCGGCGACAAGAACAGCCTGTACACCAAGCACCTGCTGATCAGCATGCAGTCACCGGGCTTGCCGGTCGAGCTGTTGTTCAAGCAGGTTCGCCTGGGTGTGGCGCGCGAGACCGGCCGGGTCCAGGTGCCGTGGGAAAGTTCGAGCCTGACGGGTGAGTTCTGCTTCATCAGGGACACGAACGGCAGCTGCAACCCGGGCCGCTGACACCGCGGCGGGCACGCCAGGCGATCACCAGCGCCCCCACCGCCAGCAGCGTGGCAACCGCAAACGTGATCCGCGTGCCGGTGCCCACCGCCTCGGCCGTTGCCGCGGTGATGTCGATGCTGGCCGTGGCCAACGCGAACACCGCCCCCATCACCGACGCCCCCGTGATGAACCCGAGGTTGCGAGACAGGTTGAGCAAGCCCGAGACCACGCCGCGGCGGTCCGGTGACACATCGGCCATCACGGCGGTGTTGTTGGCGGCCTGGAACAGCGCATAGCCGGCGGTGATGACCACCATGGGTGCCAGGTAACCTGCCACACCGCGTGCCGCCGGCATCATGGCCAGCACGGCCCCACCGGCCGCCATGCCGAGAAGCCCCATGAAGATCATGGGCTCCGCGCCAAACCGGTCGGCCAGGCGGCCTGCCGGCACGCCGGTCAGCGCTGCCGCCAGCGGGCCCACGGACATGGCGAGTCCGACTTGCGCCGCGCCGAGCCCGAGGGCGCGAGACAGGTGGAACGGACCCACCACCAGCGTCGCCATCATCACCGTCGAGACGAGCGCGCCCATCGAGAGGCCGCCCACCAGCGCACGATCGCGGAACATCGCCAGCCGGACCAGTGGAGACGCGGCCCACGCCTCGACCCGCACGAACAGTGCGGCCCCCACCAAGGCTGCGAGCAGCAGCGCGCCGTTCAGGAGGCCGAACCGGCCGCGTCCCCACGTCATGGCCAGCGCATAGGCTGCCAGCGTCAACGCCAGCAGCAAGGTGCCCGCGGGGTCGAAGCCGGCCCGTGTGGCGGACGCCCGGGGGCGGTCTGCCGGCAAGTGACGGAACGCGAGCCACCCGGTCAGGGCCCCCACCGGCACACTGACAAAAAAGAGGGCACGCCAGCCGCCCCCGGCGATCAGCAGGCCCCCGAGCGACGGCCCGAGTGCCGTGCCCAACGCGGACATGGTGCCCAGCAAGCCCATCGCACGGCCGGTGCGGGCCTTCGGCACCGTCTCGCCGACAAACGCCATCGTGAGGGCCATCATCGTGGCCGCACCCGCACCTTGCACGGCCCGCGCCGCCACCAGCAACCCGAGCGTGGGCGCCGCGGCGCACAAGGCCGAGGCCGCCGTGAACACCGCGATGCCAGCCAGGAGCATCCGCCGGCGGCCGATGAGATCCCCGAGCCGCCCGGCGCTGACCACCAGCGTGGTGACGGCCAGCAGGTACGCAAGGACGATCCACTGGACATCCTGGAACGTGGCACCGAAGGCGTGGGCCAGCGTGGGCAGCGCCACGTTGGCAATGCTGATGCCGAGCGAGGGCATCAACATGCACAGTGACAGGCCGGCGAGCACCCAGCCGACCGCGGGCACCGCCGGTGCGGCCGTGGCATCACCAGGCCCTGCAAACAAGGATTTCAACTCGGACTCCGTTCCTGCGTGGCACCCGACACGGGCTGTTGTCAGAAGCGTAGTCCGCGGCCATACACAGCGGAAGGCGCAGCAGTCGCACTTTATTGTTGCGCCTGACGCCATGCCACGATCGAACTGCACTAAGGTCGAGGGATGTCGACGCCCGATCTCAACCTGCTGGTCACCCTCGACGTGCTGCTCTCCGAAGGCAGCGTGGTGCGCGCTGCACGGCGCCTGCGGCTCAGCCCGTCGGCCATGAGCCGGGCGCTGGCGCGGCTGCGCGAGTCCACCGGCGACCCCCTGCTGGTGCGGGCCGGCCGCGGGCTCGTGCCCACGCCGCGGGCACTCGAACTGCGCGAACGGGTGCGGCAGCTGGTGCAGGATGGCGAGGCGGTGCTGCGCCCCGCCGAACAACTGGACCTGCGGCAGCTCGAGCGCACGTTCACGCTTCGCACCCGGGAAGGGTTCGTGGAGACGTTCGGGCCCGGCCTGCTGGCCCGTGTCGCCCGCGACGCCCCCGGCGTGCGGCTGCGGTTCGTGCCCAAGCCGGACAAGGACAGCACGCCACTGCGCGACGGCAGCGTCGACATGGAAACCGGCGTGGTGGGAAAGGCGACGGGCCCCGAGGTGCGGGCACAGGCCCTGTTCCACGACCGATTCATCGGCGTGGTGCGGCAGGATCACCCGCTGAGCCGGGGCGATGTCACTACCGCACGGTACGGCGGCGGCCGGCACGTGGCCGTGTCACGCCAGGGGCGGGACAAGGGCCCCATCGACGACGCGCTGGCGCAGGCCGGCATGGTGCGCGACATCGCCACGTTCGTGGGCGGATTCTCCGCGGCGCTGGCGCTGGCCCGGGCATCCGACCTGATCGCCAGCGTGCCCGAACGGCACACCCAGGCGCTGCGCGACGGCATGTTCAGCTTCGCGCTGCCCGTGCCGCTGCCCACCATCACCGTGTCGTTGCTGTGGCACCCGCGATTCGATGCCGACGCGGCCCACCGGTGGCTGCGGGGCCTCGTGCGCGACGCCTGCGCGGCACCTCGCTGACGCCGCCGCGGCCGGTCAATGCGACTGGTTCGGCGACGAACCGCCAGCACCGCCCTTGCGCGCGTTCGTCTGGTTGTCGCTGCCCAGGTGCGACTCGCGGTCGTTGCGGCTTTCCGGCGTGCGCTTGGCCTCGTTCTTCTGGGTGGCCGACTTGCCGGGCTTGTTGTGCTCGGGGTGCTGCGGGTGGCGGGCATTCGATGAGTTGGACATCTTGGGCTCCTTCGGGCTTGGCAATGAACCCCAAGCTTAGGCCCCTGGCGTGCGGGCGTAGGCAGGCATCGGCGCGATCGGGCGTGGGCCGATGCCTACACGTGCTACTTGATGCACACCAGCGCCGGCTGCACGGCGGCCCCCTTCCCTGCCACCACGCACTGCAAAGCCCCGCACGTGCAGTTGAGCAACTCGTTCCCGACGACGGACGCGGGCGGCGAGCAGGTGCAGGCGGGTGGCGACACCAGCGAGGCCGATTGCGCCTGCGCGGGCGGCGACCGCAAGGCCACCAGGGCCACGGCGGCAAGGCATGCGAGCGAGCCGGCCACGACGGCCAGCGGCCAGGAACGATGACGAGAAGTTGCCATGATCGAGTCCTTCACGAGGTGCCGCGCCTCAGTAGGCGGCCAACGCATTCTGCGGCGAAGGAAAGCCCGCGTGCGCCGCGTGCCGTTGATGGTGGAAACGTGGCCGCGAAGCAACCATTTCCTCCCCCCTAGTCAGGGCACTCCATTGCGGTGTCGGCGGGCGTAAGCTTCGAGCCCGTGGTGATCGCGCCCGATCCAATCGGCACGGACACCATTGCTCGACAACAAGCAGCGCGCGCCCGAGCCGGCCACGCCGAGGGGAAACGCCATGGTCGCAAGGTTCCTGGCTGCAGCAGTCGCAGTCGCCGCCTTCGTCGTCTGCCCCGCCGTGCACGCGGCGGCAGACTACAAGATCGTCACGGCATCCGAACGGGGCACCTACATCCAGATCGGCAAGGACCTCGCGAAGTTCGTCGCCCCCGAGGCCGACATCGCGCTCGAGGTGCTTCCCTCCAAGGGTTCGGCCGACAACGTCAACCGGCTTCGCTACGACACCGGCGTCAAGTTCGCCATCGTGCAGTCCGACGTATACCAGGCCTTCCTCGACTACGCATCAAGCGGCAACGCCGAGGCGGGGCGGCTGATCCGGCCGCTGCGCGTGATCGTGCCGCTGTACAACGAGGAGATCTACTTCATCGTGCGGGCGGATTCACCGCTGCAGTTCGTGCACGAGATCCGCAACCAGAAGATCAACGTGGGCCCGCTGCAGAGTGGCACGGCCATGAGCGCCACCACCATCTACCGCCTGATGTACGACGAGCCCCTGGCCGAGGCCAGCACCAGCTACCTCTCGAACGAGGACGCCCTCGTCAAGCTCGCCACCGACAAGACCGTCGACGTGGTGGCCATCGTGGCGGGCCAGCCGGCGAAGATCCTCGCCGAGATGAAACCCGAGGCGAAGCAGCTGGTGCGGCTGCTGAAGGTGGACCCCAACCACGCGGCCACCCGGGCGGCGTTGCGCACGTACGTGGCGGCCACCATCCGCTCGGCCAGCTACCCGAACTGGCTCGACCAGGACGTGCCCGGCCTCGCCGTGAAGGCATTCCTCGTCACGTACGACTACACGTACAAGCCCACCATCGAGCACCTGGCGAGGTTCGCGCGCTCGCTGTGCCAGAACTTCAACCTGCTCCAGACCGAAGGCCACCCGAAGTGGCGCGACGTGGAGCTGGCCCTGCCGCCGCTCGGCCGCGGGTGGCTGTACTACCCGCCCTCCGAGCGGGTGTTGCGCAGTTGCCCGGCCGCCGCGCCGGTGGCCGCATCCCCCCCGCCGGCGGCACCGGCCGCGGCGGCCAAGTGCGGTCAGGCCGAACGTGTGCTGGGCCTGTGCAAGGGCCCCTGAATCGCCGCAGGCGCGCCTGACGTCGCGCACTGACCACCAGCGGCATCCACGTCAACTGGCAGACCTTGAAGGAGGACTCTCGATGAACCAAGAACGCTTGCAGCAGTTCGGACGCATCGCCTTGTGCGCGGCGACCTGCACGGGCAGCCTGGTCGGTGCCCATGCCCAGGGCAGCCACGAATCCGACTTGCGCATGGCCGGCGCGACCCGCGGTCAGGTCGACCCTGATCCCCAGCCAGCCGTGTCGCGTCCGCCGACGCTGATCGCGCAGGCGGGCGCCTCGTCACCCACGCCGGAACCGTCGGCGCGGCCCTCGGGCCCCGAGCCGGTAGGCCAGGCGCCGGAGCAGCGCAAGCCCGACGTGGCACCGCTCTTCGAGCAGCCCGGCGTGCTCACGCCGAAGGGCAAGTTCGTGTTCGAGCCGTCATTCCAGTACGCCTACTCCACCAGCAACCGCGTCGTGCTCGTGGGCTACACCATCATCCCGGCCATCGTGATCGGGCTGATCGACGTGCGCGAAGTCAAGCGCACCAGCATCACCACCACGCTGGCGGGGCGCTACGGCCTCGGCAACCGCGCGGAGATGGAGTTCCGGCTGCCCTACGTGCTGCGCAACGACGACACAGTGGGCCGCCCGCTGGCCACGGGTGCGGCCAGCGACACGGCGTTCAATGCCAAGGGCCACGACATCGGTGACATCGAGCTGGTGGGCCGCTACCAGCTGAACGACGGGGGGGCCGACAAGCCCTACTTCATCAGCAGCCTGCGGTTCAAGACCCGCACCGGCAAGGACCCGTTCGAGGTGAACACCGAAGGCATCACGGGGCTGCAGGACGAACTGCCCACCGGCTCCGGCTTCTACGGGCTGCAACCGGCGTTGACCGTGTTGTACCCGTCCGACCCCGCCGTGCTGTTCGGCACCGTGAGCTACCTGCACAGCTTCGCGCGGGACAACGTGACGGCGCTGAACAACAACACGCCCACGTTCATCGGCAAGGTGGCCCCGGGTGGCGTGATCGGCGTGAACTTCGGGATGGGCCTCGCGCTCAACGAGAAATCGTCGTTCAGCATCGGCTACGAGCACAGCCTGGTGCTCCACACCAAGGTCAACGGCCAGATTCCCGCGGGCAACGTGCGGCTGCAATTGGGCACGCTGCTGCTGGGCTTCTCGCACCGCCTGAGCGAGAAGCAGACCGTGAGCTTCTCGCTCGGCGCCGGGCTCACGTCCGACACGCCGAACGTGACCTTGACGTTCCGGTTGCCGATGACGTTGTGAGTCGAACTGCTCCCCCGGCTTTCGCCCATTACTGTCCGGGGAAAATGTCGGGTCATCCCGGCGAAAGCCGGGACCCACTGTGGCCAGACGCCGCGACGTTCCGGTCACACTTGGCCTGATACCCCCGGCCTCAACGCTTCTCTCGACAGCGTGGAACGTTTGGGCCCGCTGCAGGCACCACCTGCTCTGCATCACACGCTCAGGCCCCCGCGTTCAGTGGGTCCCGGCTTTCGCCCACTACTGTCCGGAATAATTTCCCCCTCAGTTGAACAGGGGCGGTTGGGCGGCGGCGAAGGCTTGCGCGGCTTGCCTT
>NZ_LMDI01000041.1 GCF_001425785.1 Rhizobacter sp. Root1221
GCTCCTCGGTTGTTTTGAGTTGGCGCTCTGGGATTTATCCCAAACAGCGAGTGCTCGCAACAACTTACGTGACCTCGGTCCAATTTATTCCGGACAGTAGTGGGCGTGCGCCGGGATGACAGGAGCAGGGGGCCGAGCGAGCAACGCCCCGAACCGCGTGCGCCAGGAGAGCGAAGCGCAGCGAGCGACAGATCAAGCTACCGCCGAGCCCGGGTTCCCCGGGCGACCGCGGGCTCCCCCGTGGGGGGACCGGCGCGAGAGCGCCGTAGGGGGCTAACCTACCCGGCCTACTTTCAGCATGTTGGTGCCGCCGGGGTAGCCCATCGGTTCGCCGCAGGTGATGGCGTAGGTGTCGCCCGGCTTCAGCACGCCCTGCTCCACCAGCAGCGCTTCGGCGTGTTTCAAGGCTTCGTCGCGGTCGGTGTAGTTGGGCATCAGCAGCGGGCTGACGTTGCGGTACAGCGTCATGCGGCGCTGGCTGGTCACTTGCGACGTGAGGCCGTAGATGGGCACGTGGATCTTGTGGCGGCTCATCCAGAGTGCGGTGGAACCCGACTCGGTCAGCGCGAGGATGGCCTTGCAGCCCAGGTGGTACGCCGTGAACAGCGCGCCCATGGCAATGGACTGGTCGATGCGGCCGAACTTCTTGTTGGTGAAGCTGGCGTCGAGCGCGATTTCCTCGGCGCTTTCGGCTTCCACGCACACGGCTGCCATCATCTCCACGGTTTCGACCGGGTAACGGCCGGCAGCGGTCTCGGCGCTCAGCATGACCGCATCGGTGCCGTCGAGCACCGCGTTGGCCACGTCGCTCACTTCGGCGCGGGTGGGCACCGGGTTCACGATCATCGATTCCATCATCTGCGTGGCGGTGATCACCACCCGGTCCATCTCGCGGGCCATCTTGATCATGCGCTTCTGCAGCGCCGGCACGGCCGCCGCCCCCACCTCGACCGCCAGGTCACCGCGGGCCACCATGATGCCGTCGCTGGCACGCAGGATGGCTTCGAGCGCGGGAATGGCTTCGGTGCGTTCGATCTTGGCGATCAGCGCGGGCTTGTGGCGCCACGGCTCACCGGCCACGTTGGCCAGTTGGCGGGCCATTTCCATGTCGGTGGCACTTTTGGGGAAGCTGATGGCCAGGTACTGGCACTGGAAGCTCATCGCGGTCTTGATGTCTTCCATGTCCTTGGCGGTCAGCGCCGGAGCCGTCAGGCCACCACCGGCCTTGTTGATGCCCTTGTTGTTCGACAGCTCGCCGCCGATCACCACCGTGGTGTGCACTTCCTCGCCCAGCACCTTCTCGACGGTGAGCTTGAGCAGGCCGTCGTTCAGCAGCAGCGTGTCGCCGGGGCGCACGTCGCGGGGCAGTTCCTTGTAGTCGAGGCCCACGCGGTCGTTGTTGCCCAGCTCCTTCATCGTGGCATCGAGCACGAAGGACTGGCCGGGTTCGAGGATGGTCTTGCCACCTTCGAACTTGCCGACACGGATCTTCGGGCCCTGCAGGTCGGCCATGATCGCCACTTCCTTGCCGGCGGCACGGGCCACGTCACGCACGAGGTTCGCGCGGTCGATGTGGTCCTGGGCCGTGCCGTGCGAAAAGTTCAACCGCACCACGTCGACACCCGCGCGGATCATCCGCTCGAGCACCTCGCGTGAACTGGAAGCTGGGCCAAGGGTGGCAACGATCTTGGTGGCGCGAGGCATGATGTAGCGGTTCTCCGGACAGGGTAGCGGTGAAGGAATGCGCGGGTGGGATCTTCCACCCGCCGTGAGGAAAACAAACGGCGGAAGCGGGGTGCACGTCCGCCGTCGGGAAATTCGAAAGGTCAGCCTCTCAGCCCTGCGCGCGTTTCTGCAGGATCTCGAAGGCCGGCAGGGTCTTGCCCTCGAGCACTTCCAGGAAAGCGCCGCCACCGGTCGAGATGTAGCCGACGTCCTTCTCGATGCCGTACTTGGCGATGGCCGCCAGCGTGTCGCCGCCGCCGGCGATGCTGAAGGCGCTCGATGCCGCGATGGCACGGGCCAGCGTTTCGGTGCCGTGCGAAAACGCCTCGAACTCGAACACGCCCACCGGGCCGTTCCAGACGATGGTGCCGGCGGCCTTCAGCTGGTCGGCCAGCAGCGCGGCGGTTTTCGGGCCGATGTCAAGGATCAGGTCGTCGGCGGCCACGTCGGCCGCGTCCTTGACGGTGGCGGGCGCATCGGCCGCAAACGCCTTGGCGGTGACCACGTCCACCGGGATCGGCACCGCGGCGCCGCGGGCCTTCATGGCCTCGATCACGGCCTTGGCATCGTTCACCAGGTCGGGTTCGGCCAGCGACTTGCCGATGGGGTGGCCGGCCGCGAGCAGGAAGGTGTTGGCGATGCCCCCGCCCACGATCAGGCCGTCGACCTTGTCGGCCAGCGACTTGAGGATGGTGAGCTTGGTGCTCACCTTGCTGCCGGCCACGATGGCGATCAGCGGGCGCTTCGGGCTGGCGAGCGCCTTCGTGACGGCGTCGATCTCGGCCGCGAGCAGCGGGCCGGCGCAGGCCACCGGGGCGAACTGCGCGATGCCGTAGGTGGACGCCTCGGCGCGGTGGGCCGTGCCGAACGCGTCGTGCACGAAGATGTCGCACAGGGCGGCGAGCTTCTTCGACAGTTCCTCGCTGTTCTTCTTCTCGCCCTTGTTGACCCGCACGTTCTCGAGCAGCACCACCTGGCCCGGCTTGACGTCCACGCCGTCGACCCAGTTGGCCACCACGGGCACGTCGCGGCCGAGCAACTCACCCAGGCGGCGGGCCACCGGGGCCAGCGAATCCTCGGGCTTGAACTCGCCCTCGGTGGGGCGGCCCAGGTGCGACGTGACCATGACGGCGGCGCCGGCCTTCAGCGCCAGCTCGATGCAGGGCACCGAGGCACGCACGCGGGTGTCTTCGGTGATCTGGCCGGCGTCGTCGAGAGGCACGTTCAGGTCGGCACGGATGAACACACGTTTGCCGGCAGCCTGGCCTTGGGCCACGAGATCTTCAAAGCGGATGACGTTCATGGGATCGCAACAAGAGTGGAATAGGCGGGCGGGACGCCGCCGGAGGGCCTCCCTTTCAGGGCGCTATTGGACATCAAAGCGGACCGAAAAGGCGAACGACTTCCCGCACGATCGTTCACCAGCCAAGGAGCAAGCGCAAGGGCACCAGCACCACCATGCCGGTCACGATGGTTCCGAGCAAGGTGCGCCGCCAGAAGAACCATGCGGTGGCGGCGGCCACGGCAAACAGCCTCGCATCCCGCCAGGTGGCGATCAGGTGGCCCTGGCTCATCACCACCTCGGGCACCACCACGGCGGCCAGCGCCGCGAGCGGGGCGTAGCGCAGGCCGCGCCTGAGCCACCCGGGCAGGGGCAGTTCGCGGTCGGTTGCCATGAAAAACACGCGGGTCACCACCGTGATGACCGTCAGGCCCACGATGGTCAGCACCGCCTCCCATCCGCTCATCGGGCAGCCTCACCCGCCGTGGCGGTGCGGTCCATCAGGAGCCCCACGCACACACCCGCCGCGATGGCCACCACGATGTGCAGGCGCAGCGGCAACGCAAACGCCGCCACCGCCGCGGTGCCCGCCACCGCGGCCGACACCGCCGTGGCCCGGTCCGACATCAGCGAATAGCCGAGGCCCAGCAGCGCCAGCACCCCGGCAAAACCGAGGCCCCACTGGGTGGGGATCACGTTGGCCAACAGGATGCCCACCACGGACGGCACCTGCCACGACAGCCAGTTCATCGACGCGTTGCCCCAGAAGTAGGCGCCCTGGGCCTCGCGGTCCCCGGGCACCGGGTGACGCTTCATGAACAGCACGTAGGTCAGGTCGGCGGTGAGGTAGCCCGCGAGCAGCCGCCAGCGCAGTGGCAGGTGCATGAAAAACGGGCGCATCTGCGCGCTGAAGATGATGAAGCGCAGGTTCACGCAGACCGCGGTGGCCCAGATCACCCAGACCGGGGCCCCCACCACCATCAACGGCAGTGCGGCGAGCTGGGCGCTGCCCGCGTAGATGGTCAGGCTCATGAACAGCGACAGCGGCACGCCCAGGCCCGCCTTGACCATCGCCACGCCGGTGACCAGCCCCCAGGCGGCCACCCCGAGGGTGACGGCGGCCATGTCACGGACACCCGAACGGAACTGCGGATGGGCGGCGGCCGCTCGGAGAGGATTCATGGGCGCAAGGGGGGCGCGCGGAGCCTCGGCCCCGGCGTCAGCAGGAAATCAGTGGTCGCCGTCCTGCTTCACGGTGGCCTTGGCCGGCTTGCGTTCCACCTGCACGACGGTTTCCGCGGACTCGGATGCCGAGACGGCCCCGCCATCGGCCTTCGCCGACTCGGAGGACCGTTCGGCCTTGCGTCCGCTGGCGACCGGCGGCGTGACCTGCGGGGCCACGGTGTCGATCTTGTTCTCGCGCATGTAGTCGTTCATGTCGCGCCAGCCGGCGAACACGGCGGCCTTGTCGGCCTTCTTGTTCAGCGCGTAGCAGTCCTCGATGGCACGCCCGGCGTGACGGCAGGCACCGCCGATGGCGCGGCCGTCGGCCTCCCTGGCGGCGGCGATCTTCTCGGGGGAGTCTCCGAGGAGGTCGCACCCGGACAGCAGCAGGGCGGACAGGGCAGCGGCAGTCAGGAGCGGCAGGCGAAACATGGGGCGAGAGGGTAGTTCTGCACGGGATATCGGTCAAGCGAGCGCCCGCTTGAGGCGGGCGCCGCCCCGTCACCGCATCGCCAGCAGGCGTGCCACCCGCTCCTCGGTGGACGGGTGCGTGGAAAAGAGCCCCCGCAACCCGCCACCGGACAGTGGGTTGGAGATCATCATCTGGGCGGTCTCGGGGTGGCGCTCGGCGGCGGCCATGGGGATGCCGCGGGCGTAGTGCTCGATCTTCTGCAGCGCGCTCGCCAGGGCCTGCGGGTCGCCCGAGATTTCGGCGCCGCCCCGGTCGGCCTCGAACTCGCGGGCACGGCTGATGGCCATCTGGATCACGCTCGCGGCCAGCGGCGCAAGGATCATCACCAGGATGCCGACGATCGGGTTGTGGCTGCGGCCTTCGCTGTCGCGGCCGCCAAAGAACATCGCGAAGTTGGCCAGCATCGAGATGGCGCCGGCCATGGTGGCGCTGACGGTGCTGATCAGGATGTCGCGGTGTTTCACGTGCGCCAGCTCGTGGGCCATCACGCCGCGCAGTTCGCGGTCGGACAGCACCCGCAGGATGCCGGTGGTGGCCGCCACCGCGGCGTGCTCGGGGTTGCGGCCGGTGGCGAACGCGTTGGGGGCGTCCTCCTGGATCAGGTACACCCGCGGCATGGGCAACTGGGCGCGCTGCGCCAGGTCGCGCACCATGCCGTAGAACTGCGGCGCCGACGTCTCGTCCACCTCCTGGGCGTTGTACATCTTCAGCACCATCTGGTCCGAGAACCAGTAGCTGTAGAAGTTCATGCCCACGGCCACCAGCAGCGCGATCATCATGCCGCTGCGTCCGCCGATCATCGCGCCGATGGCCATGAACAGCGCCGTGATGGCGGCCATCAGCACGGCTGTCTTCAGGATGTTGAACATGGCTGGGGTTCCCCGCTCGTGTGGGTTTGTGTGGTCTACAGCGCGTCAGATGCGCCCGCCGGGTGGAAGTTCAAGCGCTCCGCGGCGCGAACACCTGGCCCACGAGGTCGCCTGCCGACTGCAGGAACTGGCGGGCGGGCAGGCGCTTCCCCCCCGGGCGCTGCAGTTCGGTGACCCGCAGGCTGCCGTCTCCACACGCCACGGTGAGCCCGTCGGGCGACACCGCCAGCACGGTGCCCGGCGCCCCCTGGCCGTCGCTGGCATCGGCCGCCCACAGCTTGACGGTTTCGCCCGCGAGCTGACCCGACGCCCCCGGGAACGGGTCGAAGGCCCGGATCCGGCGTTCGATCACGGCCGCCGGCTGGGTCCAGTCGATCTCGGCCTCGGCCTTCTCGATCTTGTGGGCGTAGGTCACCCCGGCCGCCGGTTGCGGCGTGCGTACCAGCTCGCCGAGCCGGGCCAGCGCGTCCACGACCAGGCGGCCGCCCAATGCGGCGAGCCGGTCGTGCAGCGTGGCGGTGCGGTCGTCCGGCGCGATGACCTCGGTGGCCTCGAGCAGCATGTCGCCGGTGTCGAGGCCGGCATCCATCTGCATGATGGTGATGCCCGTCTGGGGGTCACCCGCCTCGATGGCCCGGTGGATCGGCGCGGCGCCCCGCCAGCGGGGCAACAGCGACGCGTGGATGTTGAGGCAGCCGCGGGCCGGCAGGTCCAGCACCCACTGCGGCAGGATCAGGCCGTATGCAGCCACCACCATCACGTCAGGGCGAGCCGCCTCCAGCTGGGCGCGTGCCGCCACCGCATCGTCCGGAAACTTCCCGTCGAGCCGGAGGCTGCGCGGCTGGGCCACCGGAATGCCATGGGCCAGCGCCGACGCCTTCACCGGCGAAGGGTGCAGCTTCATGCCTCGGCCGGCGGGCCGGTCGGGCTGGGTCAGCACCAACGGCACGGCATGGCCGGCCGCGATCAACGCCTCCAGCGCCACCTGGGCGAACTCCGGCGTGCCGGCAAAGACGACGTTCATCAGGACTTCTGCTCGTCGCGCGTCTTTTTCAGCATCTTGGTCTTGATGCGGTCGCGCTTCAGTGAGCTGAGGTACTCGACGAACACCTTGCCCATCAGGTGGTCCATCTCGTGCTGGACACACACCGACAACAGCCCTTCGGCATCGAACTGGTACGGCAGGCCGTCGCGGCCCAGCGCCCGCACGGTGACCTGTGCGTGCCGCTGCACCTTGTCGTAGATGGCCGGCACCGACAGGCAGCCCTCGTCGGCGAAGGTCATCTCCTCGCTGCGGGCGATGAGTTCGGGGTTGATCAGCACGCGGGGGTCGTCCCGTCCCTCGGACGTGTCGATCACGATCAACCGTTCGTGGACATCAACCTGCGTGGCCGCGAGGCCCACGCCGTCGGCCTGGTACATGAGTTCGAGCATGTCGTCGGCCAACGTCCGGATGCGGTCGTCGACAACGGTGACCGGCTTGGCAACGGTGTGCAGCCGGGGATCGGGGTAGCGGAGGATGGAGAGCTTGGCCATGGAAAGTCGACGGTCGGATCGGAAACGAAGGGCAGTGCCTGCCACAGCAACCTTGTGGGAACCACACAACATCGGTGCCCGTAAGGGCGCCCGGCGGAGAGGTATCAGCTGGTCACTTTCGTTGCGATATCAATGGTTTATGGGCAGAATCTGTGAAACTGAATGAAGATTTTCGCCGATCTCGGGGCCCCCTGCACCAAGGAGCCGCGGCGGAGCTTACATTTCAGCCATTGTGCTGCCTGCGCGACCGGAGACCCATCTTCATGACCCGAAGCCACCGTTTTGCCCTGTCCACTCCTCGCGTCACTGCAGTCGCTGCCGTCCTGGCCCTGAGCGCTGGTGTGGCCATGGCGCAGGCCGGCAACTACCCCATCACCCCCAAACAACGCAGCACCGCCCAGCAAGTCGCTGAAGACGGCGTGGCGCTGTCGGAACTGTCGCCCAGTGCGCCCGACAGCTACACCGTCAAGACCGGCGACACCCTCTGGGACATCTCCAAGCTGTTCCTCACCAGCCCGTGGCGCTGGCCGGAACTGTGGGGCATGAACCTCGACCAGATCCGCAACCCGCACCTGATCTACCCAGGCCAGGTGCTGTTCCTCGACAAGTCGAGTGGTCGCGGCCGCCTGCGCGTGGGTGAACCGGTTGGCGGTGGCAGCGGCCGCCTGTCGCCCCGTGTGCGGGCCACCGACGTCAACAACGGCATCCCTGCGGTGAACCTCGCCCAGATCGAGCCGTTCCTGAACGAAGCCGTGATCTTCGACACGGAGGAGCTCAACAAGGCTCCGCGCATCGTGTCGGCCCAGGAAAACCGGGTGCTGCTCACCCGCGGCGACCTCGCCTACACCCGCGGCGACCTGAAAGGCCTGACCAACTTCCGCGTGTTCCGCGAGCCCGTCCCGCTCAAGGACCCCACCACGCAGGAAATCCTCGGCTACGAAGGCGTGTTCCTCGGCACCGTCGAACTCAGCCGCCGTGGCGACTCGCCGGGCGCAAGCGTGGCCCAGAAGGGCGACATCATTCCCGACACGGTCACCGTGCTGTCCACGCGCCAGGAAATGAAAACGGGCGACCGCCTCGCCCCCATGCCCACCCGCGAGTTCGTGAACCACGTGCCGCGTGCGCCGCAAGGTGAAATGAACGGCCAGATCGTCGCGGTGTATGGCGAAGCGCTGCTGGCCGGCCAGAACCAGATCGTGTCGCTGAACCGCGGTGCCCGCAACGGCCTCGAACCCGGCCACGTGCTGGCCCTGTGGCGCGACGGCAAGCGCATCATCGACAAGACCGACCCCAAGTCGCCCACGATCAAGCTGCCCGACGAGCGTCACGGCCTGCTGTACGTGTTCCGCGTCTTCAACCGCATGTCGTACGCACTGATCTTGTCGGTGAACGATCCGGTGGCCTCGGGCGACCGTTTCACCGCCCCCTGATCGCCTCCCTGCGGCCGCCCTTGTCCCCTTGGGCGGCCCATCGCGCGACCTTGCCATGCCCAGCGCCGACCTCGACGAGTTGGCCGCCTGGGTCCGGCTCACCACCACCCCGAAGGTTGGCGCCTCGGCGCTGAGGCGGCTGCTGGCCGCGTTCGGCTCGCCGCAGCGGGTGCTGTCGGCGCCAGCAGGGGCTCGCCAAGCCGTGGCCGGTGAAGCCGCTGCGGCCGCCCTGTCTCACGAACCCGCCTTGTTCGCCCGCCTGTGGGCCCAGACGGTCGCATGGCTGGAACATGCGCCCGCTGGGGTCGCCCGCGACATCATCCCGCTCGGTGACCCGCGGTACCCCGACATCCTGCTCCACGCCGCCGGCCCGCCGTTGCTGCTCTACGCCGAAGGGCGGTTGCCGCTGCTGCAGGCCACGTCCGTCGCCATCGTCGGCAGCCGCAACGCCACCCCGGCCGGGCTCGGGCACGCCCGGGCATTCGCCGGCGAACTGGCAGGCACCGGGCTCACCGTGGTGTCGGGCCTGGCGCTCGGTGTCGACGCCGCGGCCCATACCGGCGCACTCGCTCATCCGGCCGGCACGGTGGCCGTGGTGGGCACCGGCCTCGACATCGTCTACCCGAAGCAGCACGGCCCGCTGGCCGAACGCATTCGTCACGGGGGCCTTCTCATCAGCGAGCACCCGCTCGGCACCACACCCCAACCGTCCCACTTTCCGCGGCGCAACCGGATCATCGCTGGCATGACCCGCGGCACGCTGGTGGTCGAGGCGGCGCTGGCATCAGGGTCGCTGATCACCGCGCGGCTCGCCGCCGAATCGGGCCGCGAGGTGTTTGCCGTTCCCGGATCGATCCATGCGCCCCAGTCTCGCGGTTGCCATGCGTTGCTCAAGCAGGGTGCCAAGCTGGTCGAGACCACGGCCGACATCCTGGAAGAACTGAACTGGGCCGCCCCCGCGCAGGTCGCCTCGCGTACCGGAGCACCCCGGCCCGGGGCCCCCGACATCCTTCTGGACGCGCTCGCCCACGACCCGGTCGACCTCGACACCCTGGTCGCCCGCACCGGTGAAACCGCCCCCGCGCTGACCGCCCGGCTGCTGCAGCTCGAGTTCGAGGGCCGCGTGGCCCGCCTGCCAGGTCAGCGGTTCCAGCGCCTCGGCCCCGGCTGATCGCGCGCGGTCGCGCCCCAAGTCGACCGGGTTCGGCATTGCTTGGCAAACACCGCCCCGCCCGAGGTCGCCGCCCCCGGCCATGCGGTATAGTGGTTTCATGTTTGACGTGCTTGTTTACCTGTACGAAAACTACTGGCGGCCCGACGCTTGTCCCGACCACGCCCAGCTGACGCGCAAGTTGTCCGCCATGGGCTTCGAGACCGACGAGATCGAGGAAGCCCTGAACTGGCTCGACGGCCTCGCGAGTGCCGGCCAGTCGTACTCGGGCGAGCAACAGCCGCACAGCATGCGGGTGTACACCCCGGCCGAACAGGAACACCTCGGTGAAGCCTCCATCGGTTTCATCTCCTTCCTCGAATCGGCCGGCGTGCTGCCGCCCCCCATGCGCGAGATGGTCGTCGACCGCGCCACCGCCATCCCTGGCGGCCCGGTGGATCTCGAGGACCTGAAGATCATCGTGCTGATGGTCTTCTGGAGCCTGGGCGAAGAACCCGACGCCCTCATCCTCGATGAGCTCTTCGTTGCCGAAGAAGACCGGCTGATTCATTGAGGCCCCCTACGGCGCTGCGCGCCGGTCCCCCCATGGGGGAGCCCGCGGTCGCCCGGGAGACCCGGGCTCGGCGGTAGCTTGATCTGCGGCCTCGCTGCGCTTGCCTGCCTGACGCCTGCGATTCGGGGCTTCGCTTTGCTCGCCCTGGGCCTGCGGCGTCATCCCATCAAGGGGATGACGCCGCATGGCGAGCGAGCAAAGCGATGCAATGCCCCGAAACGTCGGGGCACAGTGCGAGCAGACCCGGGGTGCTGTACAACACATCGCGCCATCCCAACGGAGGCCGCGATCTCTAGCGGTTGCACATCGGCTTTTGTAGCGACCGCGGCGGCAAGTCACGGCTTTCGAAGACGATGGGTAGGGGCATGTTCCAGTCAGCGGCTTCGACGGCCGCCCAGCTGCCGCGCTTCGGGGCATTGCATCGCTTCGCTCGCGCGCCACACGGCCCCGCCCCCCCCGAACGGGCCGGGGCCGCAAACCCAGGGCGAGCAAAACGAAGCCCCGAACCGCAAACGCCAGGCAGGAGGCGAGCGAAGCGAGGCCGAAGATCAAGCCACCACCGAGCCCGGGTCCCCCGGGCGACCGTGGGCTCCCCCATGGGGGGGGCCGGCGCGAAGCGCCGTAGGGGGCTCAATCCATGGGGCCTAATTCAACAAGCGACTGGGATCCACGTCGAGCTTGGCGAGGGCGCTGCGCGTGGCGCGGACCGTCAACGACTCGTCCTGTGCGGGCACCAGCAGGCCGGCCTGCAGGAAGGCGGCCAGGCGGTGCTGCTGGAACAGGATGCCACGGCTATGGGGCGACACGAACAGGGTCAGCTGGCGGCGCATGCCTTGCCACGCGAGCTGGACCACCTCGTTGCGGCCGCGGTAGTCGAGCATGTACCAACCGCCCACCTGCAGTTCGCGGGCCCACGTGAGCATGGCCGGCGTGGGCATCGAGCCCCCCTCACCCACGACCTCGAGTTCGGACGATTCGTGACCCGACAGGTCCAGCACGAGGGATTCGTCGATTTCGACGTCCTCCGCATCGGGCAGCAGTTCCTCGAGGGTTTCGAGCTTGACCATCAACTCCTCGAGGCGCTCGCGCGGGATCGCCGCCGTCTTCGCGGTGAAAGCCGCAGCCAGCGAGTTGTTGAGGCGCTGGATGTGCTCGTCCTGCTTCTCGGCCGTCACGCCCGCGTGGTCCATGCCCTCGCGCAGCGTCTTCAGCAGCGGTGGCAGGCGGCGGATCACCTCGGCACGTTCTTCGCGGGACACCTTGGCGCTCGCCGACCAGATCAGGTCGGCGGCGACCCGCTTCATGGTCTTGGTCTCGGCGCTGTGCACACCGTACTTCACCGACGTCATGGCCATCACATCGGCCCAGACGTGGAACAGGAACTCGCGGACGCCTTCCTGCACCGGCACCTCGTTGAGCATCTTGCGCAACTCGATCGTGTACTGGATGGCAAGGGTCTCGCGCAACTCGACCTGCTGCGCGAGCGAGACACCGCGACGGCTGGCCTCGTTTTCGTTCTTGAAGTAATGCTCCAGGAACTTCTCGAATTCGGTCAGCACGGTCTGGAACACGCGGCGGCCGGTGTCCGGGTAGGCCTCGACCACCTGCACCACCCGCTTGATTTCCTTCTCGAGCGTGTCGCCGACCATTCGGCTCGTGGTGTCGAACCCCATGACACACGCACCCATGCGGTCGATCAGGCGGCGGGCCGGGTGTTCGACGGTGGCGAAGAAGTCGGGTTCGCTGACCGCCACGCGCAGCACCGGCATCTGGAGCCGCGCGAACCACACCCGCACGGCGGCCGGGATGCGCTCCTCGGTCAGGATGCTCTGGAACAGCAGCGCGACGATCTCGATGGTGGCGCGCTCGACCGGCGATGTGGCGGCGGACTTCAGCGCCTGTTTGCGCTGGTGCAACTCCTCCATCAGCGCGGGGGTGCTGACCACCTCGCCGCCGACCTGGCCCGACCCGGCGCTCAGGCGCCGCTGGATGCCTTGCTGGGCTTCGGCGATGGCGTTCTTCAACTCGGCGGATGCCGGCTGCATGGGCGCCGTGCCGGCGAAATCGGGCAGTTGGCGGCCGATCAGGCGGTTCAGCCGCCCGAGCACCGCTTCGGCATGATCGGACCCGCGGGCAAAGCCGCCCGCACGGGTCATCATGCGGGTTTCTTCGCCCACGTTGCTGCGCGCGAACACGCTGTTGGCGCCCGTGAGGGCCGCCCCCCCCGATACGACCGGCACTCCGCCGCCGGCGCGTGTGCGGCGAATGAATGGCCGCAGGTCGATCTCGGGCAGCACACGCTGCTGGATCAACCAGCGGTTGGTTTCGTGGTACGCCTCTTCGGCGAAGTGGGCGAATTCCTCGTGCAACACCGCCTGCAACGTGCGCCACGCATCCTGGCTCATCGACGACGAACGCCAGGTGGTGGTGACGATGCGCGCCAGCACGTGCGGGCGCAGCACGTCGTGGGTGTCGAGTTCATCGCGCTGCTCAAGGGACGACATGCGCGAACGCAGGTCGGTGAACTCCCAGGAGGCCCGGTCCATCATGGCCAGGGCGAGCCGCGAACTGAGGATTTCGACCTCGATGGTGTCGTCGTCAACGAGCGTCATGCTGGGCGCCCGGCCCAGGGGTGTGAGGTCACCCGGCCGGGATACCGCGACCATGCCGTTGCCCAGCGCGCCGCGCAGGGCCGAGACGATGCCGTTGATCCAGGTGGGGGCCGCCTTGCGCAGGTCTGCCGCGACATCGCGCCGCTTGTACTGGAGCCCGTGTTCGGCAGATTGGGTGGCCAACAAGCGGCTGCCGTCTTCGACGGCATGGACCACCCCGGGCACGCCGCTCAGCAGGCGCTCGACATAGGAGCGCCTTGCCTGGGCGGCCAGGGCCAACGAATCGGCAGTGGTCGCCATGGAGGATTGGTGGATGCTTCGAGGTTTGACCAGAGCTTAACTCTACACCACCGCCCCGGAGTTCGGGTCATCCGGATCCAGGTCCTTCGCGGTGGGTTTTGCGAGGTCCTCGCGCTTGACACCCAGCCACATGGCGATGGCTGCCGCCACGAACACCGACGAATAGATGCCGAACAGGATGCCGATGGTCAGTGCCACCGCGAAGTAGTGGAGCGTGGGGCCACCGAACAGCAGCATCGACACCACCATGAGCTGTGTGCTGCCGTGGGTAATGATGGTGCGGCTGATGGTGCTGGTGATGGCGTGGTCGATCACCTGCGGTGTCGTCAGCTTGCGGTATTTGCGGAATGCCTCGCGGATCCGGTCGAAGATCACGACCGACTCGTTCACCGAGTAGCCCAGCACCGCCAGCACGGCGGTCAGCACGGTGAGCGAGAACTCCCATTGGAAGAACGCGAAGAAGCCCAGGATGATGATCACGTCGTGCAGGTTGGCGATGATGGCCGACACCGCGAACTTCCATTCGAAGCGGATGGCCAGGTACACGACGATGCCGATGATCACGAACAGCAGCGCCTTCAGGCCGTCCTGCGCCAGCTCCTTGCCCACCTGCGGCCCGACAAACTCGCTGCGCTTGAACGTCACCGGCTCGACATCGCCCGCACGGCATTCGGGGCGACTGATCTGCTCACCCTTGTCGCTGATTTCCTGGCGGGTGCTGACAGTGCCGCCATCGGCCTTGCACACGGCGCCGAAGACCTGCGTCACCAACTCCGCCTGCTTGACCCCCTCGCGCAACGGCACGCGGATCAACACGTCGCGTGTGGTGCCGAAGTTCTGCACTTGCACTTCACCCAGGCCGAGCGTCTCGACCGAGTGGCGCACCTTGTTGATGTCGGCCGGCTGCTGGTAGGCCACCTCGATGACCGTACCGCCGGTGAACTCGATCGACAGGTGCAGCCCCCGGGTCACGAGGAAAAACACGGCAGCCAGGAAGGTGACGGCCGAAATGATGTTCAGCACCAGCGCATGCCGCATGAACGGGATGTCGCGGTGGATGCGGAAGAACTCCATGGAAATCCTCTGTTGTTCTTGGAATGAGGGTCAGGTCTTGGCCGGCTCGTCGGCCGCCACGGCCGACGAGGCCACAACCGACGGGGGCACCCACACCTGGCCGATGGAGACCGTCTTGAGCTTCTTCTGCCGGCCGTACCAGAGGTTCACGAGTGCACGCGAGAACAGCACCGCCGAGAACATGGACGTCAGGATGCCGATGCAGTGCACGACCGCGAAGTTCTTGACCGGGCCGGACCCGAACACGAGCAGCGCGATGCCAGCGATCAGCGTGGTGACGTTGGAGTCGAGGATGGTGGCGAACGCCCGCTCGTAGCCGGCGTGGATGGCGGCCTGAGGCGACGCCCCCCCGCGCAGTTCCTCGCGCACGCGTTCGTTGATCAGCACGTTGGCATCGATGGCCATGCCCAGCGTGAGCGCAATGGCCGCCATGCCGGGCAGCGACAGGGTGGCCTGCATCAGCGACAGCACCGAGACCAGCAGGAGCAGGTTGAACGCCAGCGCGAGCGTCGAGAACATGCCGAACAGGCGGTAGTAGACGCACATGAACACCGCGATGGCGGCAAAGCCGTACAGCACGCTGTTGAAGCCCTTGCCGATGTTCTCGGCGCCGAGCGTCGGGCCGATGGTGCGTTCCTCGATGATCTCCATCGGGGCGGCGAGCGAACCGGCGCGCAGCAGCAGCGCCGTGTCGGCGGCTTCCACCGAGGTCATGGACCCGGAGATCTGCACACGCCCGCCACCGATCTCGGAACGGATCACCGGTGCCGTGACCACCTCACCCTTGCCCTTTTCGAAGAGCAGGATGGCCATGCGCTTGCCGATGTTGTCGCGGGTGATGTCCTTGAAGATGCGCGAGCCGTTGGCGTCGAGCGTCAGGTTCACCGTGGCCTCGTGCGTCTGGCTGTCGAACCCCGATTGCGCGTCGTTCAGGTTATCCCCCGTGAGGATGACCTGGCGCTTGACGATCAACGGGCGGCCGCCACGTTCGAGGTAACGCTCGGTGCCGAAGGGCACCGGGCCGCTGCCGGCCATGGCCGACTGGGCTTCGGTGCTGTCATCCACCAGGCGCACTTCGAGGGTGGCGGTGCGGCCGATGATGTCCTTGGCCTTGGCGGTGTCCTGGACGCCAGGCAACTGGACGACAACACGGTCGACGCCCTGCTGCTGGATCACCGGTTCGCTGACGCCGAGTTCGTTGACCCGGTTGTGCAGCGTGGTGATGTTCTGCTTGACGGCGGTTTCCTGCACACGGCGCGCCACGTCGGGCTTGAGGACACCGGACAGCTTGAGGTCGGTGCCGCCCGGCACCTCGGTCCACGCGAGGTCGGGGAGCTGGTCGGTCAGCGTGTTGAGGGCGGCCGTGAGCGTTTCGCGGTCGCGGAAACGCACCTCGACGTTGTTGCCGTCGCGGGCGATGCCGGCGTGGCGCAGGTTCTTGTCGCGCAGGAGCGTGCGGATGTCACCCGTCAGGGCTTCGGCGCGCTTCGTCAACGCGGCCTTCATGTCGACCTGCATCAGGAAGTGCACGCCACCCCGCAGGTCGAGGCCCAGGTACATGGGCAACGCACGGATCGCGGTGAGCCAATGCGGCGAACGCGACAGCAGGTTCAGGGCGACGATGTAGCTCGGGTCGGCGGGATCGGGGTTCAGCGCGCGGCTGAGTGCATCCTTGGCCTTCAGCTGAACGTCGGTATCGGTGAAGCGGGCCTTGATCGAGTTGCCCTCGAACTGGACGAAGTCGGGCTTGACACCGGCGTCGGTCAGGATCTGGGATACACGGCGCTCGAGCGAAGCATCGAGCTTGAGCGTGGCCTTGCCACTGCTCACCTGCACGGCAGGGGCCTCACCAAAGAAGTTCGGCAGCGTGTAGAGGAAGCCCCCCAACAATGCGACCACGATGATCGCGTACTTCCACCAAGGGTAGCGGTTCATGACGAGTCTTTCGCGGGACGGACCCGCTGCGGGCCGGCCGCACGGCCCGAAGGACCGCCGCGCCGGCACATCGCGGGTGAATTACTTGATGGTGCCCTTAGGCAGGACCTGGACCACGGCGGAACGCTGCACCTGGACTTCGACGCCGGAGGCGATCTCGACGTGCAGGTAGTTGTCGCCGGTCTTGGTGATCTTGCCGAGCACACCGCCGCCGACCACGACTTCATCGCCCTTGGCGATGGCGTCGATCATGGCTTTGTGCTCCTTCTGGCGCTTCATCTGCGGCCGGATCATCACGAAGTACAGCACCACGAACATCAGCACGATGGGCAGCATGCCCGTCAGGCCGCCGAACGGCGACTGGGCGGCCGCAGGGGCCGCCGGGGCGGCCTGGGCAAAAGCTTCGGAAATGAACACTTGAAATCCTCTTTGGAAACCGGCAATGGCCGGCGGCACGCTGCCGACGGTAAAGCATTCGATTGTATGCGGCAGCCGCGGGCTCGGACCATCCTGGAGCCCGGGAGGTTCCCCCAGATGGTGGCAATCCGCGCCTGCGCACAGTGTGCACACAGGTCACCCCCAGGTTATCCACAGAATGGATCACGAGAGCGCTGACCAGGCGCATGGAACGAACCCGACTTCGCCAGGGAACGGGCTCGGGCTTCGCGTCCGGCCAACCGCCGCGGGATGACGAAACCGCCGCCCCCGATAGGCCGCGCACAATGCAAAACGCCGACCCAATGGGCCGGCGTTTTGACTTGAACTTGGTTGCGGGGGCTGGATTTGAACCAACGACCTTTGGGTTATGAGCCCAACGAGCTACCAGACTGCTCCACCCCGCGACTGAGCCTTCGACTATAGCACAGCTTTGGGATGTCGTCACTCATTTAAAGAAGCGACGTCGTGTCAGCACCAGGGCCACGTAGTAGCCGCCCGCGGCATACGCCAGCAGCACGGCGATCGGAAGCCATGGCTGGGCCGGCCACTCACCAATGATCAGGGGCCGAACGAGTGCCACGGCGTGTGTGAGCGGCAGCACCTGGGCGATCCACTGCAGCGGCGTGGGCATCTGCGAGATGGGGAAGTACACGCCCGACATGAACGTCATCGGGGTCATCACGAGGGTGAAGTAGTACGTGAAGAAGTCATAGCCCCGGGCCAGCGCGTTGAACACGAGCGCGATGGCCGCGAAGGTGAGGCCCACGAGCCAGAGCACGGGCAGCGCGAGCAGCATCGTGGGTTCGCGGCTGATGCCCAGGACAAACAGCACCACGAGGATGGCTGCCACGGTGAACATCGACTTCATGGCCGCCCACAGCAGTTCGGCGAACACGATGTCGTCGAGCGCGATGGGGGCATTCATGATGCTCTCCCAGGTCTTTTGCACCTCCATGCGCGAGTAGGCCGAGTACAGACCCTCGAACGTGGCCGCCAGCGCGCAGCTGACGGCGAGACTGCCCGACGCGAGGTACACGATGTACGGCAGCCCCTCCACTTGCCCGATCATGGATCCGAGGCCGTAGCCGAAGGCGACGAGCGTGATCAACGGCTCGGCGATGTTGCCGATCACGCTGGGCACGGCCAGCTTCTTCCACACGAGCAGGTTGCGCAGCACTACCGGCCAGAAGCCGCGGGTGAGCTGGGGGGAGGCATACATCGACACGAGCATGGTCGGGGCTTTCAGTCGTCGCGGATCTGGCGGCCGGTGAGCTTGAGGAAGAGGTCCTCGAGGTTGGCGGGGCGGTGCAGCACACGCAGGTTCTTGTGGGCGCCGAGCGCCTGGAGCAGCGGCGCCGGGTCGCTGAGGTAGAAGAACACCGTTTCGCCGCGGGTCTCCACCCGTTGCGCCCACTGCGCATGGCTGGATGCGATCACGAGCGCGCCGTCACCATAGACCTCCACCACATCGCGCTCGAGGTGCTCGGCGATGAGCCCGCGCGGTGTGCCTTCGGCGATCTTGCGGCCATGGTCGAGCACGAGCAGGCGGTCGCACAACCGTTCGGCCTCGTCCATGAAGTGCGTGGTCAGCAGGATGGCCTTGCCCTGCTGCAGCAGGTTCTGCAGCCGCTCCCACATCACGTGGCGGGCCTGGGGATCCAAGCCGGTGGTGGGTTCGTCGAGCAACAGCAGCTGCGGGTCGTTGATGAGCGCGCGGCCCAGGCTCAGGCGCCGCTTCATGCCGCCGGACAGTTCACCGGGCCGGGCATTCGCCTTGGACTGCAGCGCTGCGAACTCGAGCAGCTTCGGGATGCGCTCGTTGATGACCGCGTGGGGCAGTCCGAAGTAGCGGCCGTAGACGCGCAGGTTCTCGGCGCAGCTGAAGTCGGGGTCGAGGCTGTCGAACTGGGTCACCACCCCCATGCGCTTCTTCGCCTCGCGCACCTGTGCGGGAATGGGAAGGCCAAAGGCCTCGATCTCGCCGCCATCCGGGCCCACGAGGCCCAGGCACATCCGGATCGTGGTGGTCTTGCCGGCGCCGTTCGGGCCGATCACGCCCAGGCATTCACCTGGCTGGATCTCGAGCGACAGGTCATTGACGACGGTGTTGTCGCCGAAGGCCTTGCGCAGGTTGGTGATGCGAAAAATCGGTTCAGGCATGTGGACGCAGTGTGCCAAAGGAACTCATGGAGCGCCCAGACTTGCGGGTTAGCCCTCACGACACGACCTGGCGATTCGCGCGGCCGCCCCACAAACAGGAAGGGCCAGCATCTGCTGGCCCTTCGGCATTGGAACCGTGTCGAGGATTACTCGGCGGCGGTGTCGTCAGCGGCTTCGGTGGGTTCCGGACGGTCCACCAGTTCGACGAAGGCCATGGGGGCGTTGTCGCCCACGCGGAAGCCCATCTTCAGGATGCGGGTGTAGCCGCCCGGGCGTGCCTTGTAGCGCGGGCCCAGTTCGTTGAACAGCTTCGTGACGACGTCACGGTCACGGGTGCGGTCGAAAGCCAGGCGGCGGTTGGCCAGCGTGGGTTCCTTGGCGAGCGTGATCAGCGGCTCGACGACGCGGCGGAGTTCCTTGGCCTTCGGGACCGTGGTCTTGATGGCTTCGTGCGTCAGCAGCGAGTTCGTCATGTTGCGCAGCATCGCCAGGCGGTGCGACGAGGTGCGGTTGAGTTTGCGGAGGCCGTTACGGTGGCGCATGGTGCATTCCTTTTTGAGTTTGAAACCGGCAGCCGTGTCAGGTACTGCCGGGGCACCGGGTGGCACGAGGCCACCCAGGGATTGGGTCCTGCTTGCGCAGGCCCGGGAGAGCGATTATCGCTTGTCGAGACCTTGCGGCGGCCAGTTCTCGAGGCGGGCGCCGAGGGTCAGGCCACGCGAGGCCAGAACTTCCTTGATCTCGTTCAACGACTTGCGGCCGAGGTTCGGGGTCTTCAGGAGTTCGGTTTCGGTGCGCTGGATCAGGTCGCCGATGTAGTAGATGTTTTCGGCCTTCAGGCAGTTGGCCGAACGCACCGTCAGTTCGAGCTCGTCGACCGGGCGCAGCAGGATCGGATCGAACTGCGTGCTGCGTTGGGCCGGCTGGTCGAAGGCGGCGATTTCGCTGCCTTCCAGCTGGGCGAACACGGCAAGCTGTTCGACGAGGATCTTCGCCGACGCGCGGATCGCTTCTTCCGGCGTGATGGCGCCGTTGGTCGCGATTTCCATCACGAGCTTGTCGAGGTCGGTACGCTGTTCCACACGGGCGCTTTCGACCGTGTAGCTCACGCGGGACACCGGCGAGAACGACGCGTCGAGCACGATGCGGCCGATGGACTTCGTGGGCTCGTCACCGAAACGGCGCATGTTGCCCGGCACGTAACCACGGCCCTTCTCGACCTTGATCTGCATGTCGAGCTTGCCGCCTTGCGCCAGGTGGGCGATGACGTGCTCGGGGTTGATGATCTCGACGTCGTGCGGCGTCTGGATGTCGCCGGCCGTGATCGGACCTTCGCCTTCCTTGCGCAGCACCAGCGTCACTTCGTCGCGGTTGTGCAGACGGAACACCACGCCCTTGAGGTTCAGCATGATGTGGACCACGTCTTCCTGCACACCGTCAACGGTGGAGTACTCGTGGAGCACACCGGCGATGGTGACTTCCGTGGGCGCATACCCGACCATCGACGAGAGCAGCACGCGACGCAGCGCGTTGCCCAACGTGTGACCATAACCACGCTCGAACGGCTCGAGGGTGACCTTGGCGCGGTTGCCGCCGAGCGGCTCCACATTGATGGCTTTGGGTTTGAGCAAGTTTGTTTGCATGAGGTCTTTCTTTCAATACCCTCGGCTCGTTACACCGATAAGGCTGAGGGACCAACCGGAGCGGCTGGCACCGCTGCCGAACGAGGAAAACACAATCGGCCGCGTTCCGTTGCCCCTCGCAAGGGGCAACGAAACCGCGGCCAGCGCCAACGATCAGCGCGAGTACAGTTCGACGATCAGGGCTTCCTTGACGTCGGACGCGAATTCGTCGCGGTCCGGCGTCTTCTTGAACACGCCTTCGAGCTTGCTGGCGTCCACCTGGACCCAGGCCGGCATGCCATGCGACTCGGCCAGCTTGACGGCGTCGACGATGCGCAGCTGCTTCTTCGACTTCTCGCGCACGGCGACCACGTCACCCACCTTGACCTGGTAGGAGGCGATGTTCACGACTTGACCGTTCACGGTGATCGCCTTGTGCGACACCAGCTGACGGCCTTCGGCACGCGTAGAGCCGAAGCCCATGCGGTACACGACGTTGTCGAGGCGCGATTCCAGCAGCATGAGCAGGTTGGCGCCGGTGTTGCCGCGGCGGCGTTCTGCTTCGGCGAAGTAGCGGCGGAACTGACGTTCCAGCACGCCGTACATGCGCTTGACCTTCTGCTTTTCACGCAGTTGCAGACCGAAGTCCGAGGTGCGCGTGCCAGAGGTGCGGCCGTGTTGGCCGGGCTTCGCTTCGAACTTGACTTTGTCGCCGATGGGGCGGCGGGCGCTCTTCAGGAAGAGGTCGGTGCCTTCGCGGCGGGCGAGTTTGCCAGTGGGGCCGAGATAACGTGCCACGTGAATTCCTTTTTCAATCTGACGCGTGCGTGGGGCAGGCCCCGGTGCTCGCGCGAGTCTGGCGCGTGTTGTTGTGGTCGCTCAGACGGTGGGCTTAGTGAAACCTTGCGGCTTCAACGGAACCGCCGGCAAGCACACGAGGTGATTGCCGGCGAAGGGAAACGCTGAACGATCAGATGCGACGACGCTTTTGCGGACGGCAGCCGTTGTGCGGAACCGGGGTCACGTCCGAGATCGAGTTGATCCGGATGCCCAGCGACGCCAGGGCGCGAACCGACGACTCGCGACCCGGGCCAGGGCCCTTGATCTTGACGTCGAGGTTCTTGATGCCTTGTTCCTGAGCGGCGCGACCGGCCACTTCGGCAGCCACCTGGGCAGCGAAGGGGGTCGACTTGCGCGAGCCCTTGAAGCCTTGGCCACCGCTGGAAGCCCAGGACAGGGCGCCGCCTTGGCGGTCGGTGATCGTGATGATCGTGTTGTTGAACGATGCGTGAACGTGGGCAATGCCGTCGGCAACGTTCTTGCGGACTTTCTTGCGCACGCGTTGAGCGGCGGTGTTCGGTGCTTTAGCCATATCGACCTTCTCTCAAATCACTTCTTGACCACGCCAGACTTGCGCGGACCCTTGCGGGTGCGGGCATTCGTCTTGGTGCGTTGGCCACGAACGGGCAGGCCACGGCGGTGGCGGAAACCGCGGTAGCAACCGAGGTCCATCAGGCGCTTGATGTTGATGGACATCTCGCGGCGCAGATCGCCCTCGATCGTCATGCGACCGATTTCTTCACGGATCTTTTCCAGATCGCCGTCGGTCAGGTCCTTGACCTTGCGCTCGAACGGAACGCCACATTGGGTGCAGATCTTCTGCGCCGTGGTGCGGCCAATCCCGTAGATGGCGGTCAGACCGATCTCGGTGTGCTTCTGGGGCGGAATGTTGATACCAGCAATACGTGCCATGTGCGTCCTCTATTCGCTATGTCGAAGGCGATCAGCCTTGGCGCTGCTTGTGGCGCGGATCGGTGCAGATCACGCGGACCACACCCTTGCGACGGATAACTTTGCAGTTCCGGCACATCTTTTTGACTGATGCAGCAACTTTCATGCTCTTCTCCTAGGCCCTTTTTCAGACCGCTTCAACAATTCAATACTCGTGATCCACAGGCACCCAGCCCGACCGGATCACCTGGGGGCTCACTTCGCCCGAAACACAATCCGCGCCCGGCTCAGATCGTACGGTGTCAATTCCACCGTGACCTTGTCGCCCGGCAGGATCCGGATGTAGTGCATCCGCATCTTTCCCGAGATATGACCGAGTACCACGTGCCCATTTTCCAGCTTCACACGAAACGTCGCATTCGGTAGATTCTCCAGAATCTCACCTTGCATCTGAATGACGTCGTCTTTCGCCATGCGGGTAGCTTCGTGTTCGTCGGTACTCGTTCAGCTCACTGCCGTCCGAGGGCTCGGGCCCTCAGCTGGACTTGAAACTCGCCTTCTTCAGCAGAGACTCATACTGCTGGCTCATCACGTACGACTGCACTTGAGCCCAGAAGTCCATCGTCACCACCACCAGGATCAGCAGCGACGTGCCACCGAAGTAGAAGGGAACGTTGTACTTCAACACCAGGAACTCAGGCAGCAGACAAACCGCCGTGATGTACACCGCACCTGCCAACGTCAGGCGCGAAAGGATTCGGTCAATGTGGCGAGCGGTCTGATCACCCGGCCGGATGCCCGGGATGAACGCACCACTCTTCTTCAGGTTGTCCGCGGTCTCACGGCTGTTGAACACCAGGGCCGTGTAGAAGAAGCAGAAGAACACGATCGCGGCGGCGTACAGCATCACGTAGATCGGCTGGCCAGGCGACAACATGCCGGCGATGTCCTTCAGCCAGCGAAGGCTGTCGCCCGTGGCGAACCAACCCACGATGGTGGCCGGCAGCAGGATGATCGACGACGCGAAGATCGGCGGGATCACGCCCGACATGTTCAGCTTCAGCGGCAGGTGCGACGACTGGCCGCCATACACCTTGTTGCCCACCTGGCGCTTCGCGTAGTTCACGAGGATCTTGCGTTGACCGCGCTCCACGTAGACCACGGCATAGGTCACTGCCACCACCAGCACCGCGATGAACAGGAACACCGGCGAGCTCATTGCACCCGTGCGCACCAGCTCGAACAACCCGCCGATGGCGCCAGGCAGACCCGCTGCGATGCCACCGAAGATCAGGATCGAGATGCCGTTGCCGAGGCCACGCTCGGTGATCTGCTCACCAAGCCACATCAGGAACATCGTGCCGGCCACCAGGCTGACCACCGCGGTGAGGCGGAAGCCGAAACCGGGTTCGATCACCAGGCCAGCCGAGCTTTCGAGCGCGAGCGCAATGCTCAGCGATTGGAAGAGCGCGAGGCCCAGCGTGCCGTAACGCGTGTACTTCGTGATCTTGCGGCGGCCGGCTTCGCCTTCCTTCTTCAGCGCTTCGATGCTGGGCACGACATAGCCCATCAGCTGCATGATGATCGATGCCGAGATGTACGGCATGATCCCGAGCGCGAAGACGGTGAAGCGCGACAACGCACCGCCGGAGAACACGTTCAGCAGGCTCAGGATGCCGCCTTGCTGACCTTTGAACATCTGCTGCAGGGCGACCGGATCGATGCCGGGCACGGGGATGTGCGCACCGATGCGATACACCACCAGTGCGAGCAGCAAGAACACAAGCCGGCGACGCAGGTCGCCGAACTTGCCACTCTTGGCCAGCTGATTCGGGTTGGTTGCCACTGAAGCAGGTCCTGTGGAACGCGATTAAGCCAGCGAGCCGCCGACGGCCTCGATGGCAGCCTTGGCGCCAGCGGTGGCGCCGATGCCCTTGAGCACGACCTTCTTGGTCAGTTCACCGGTCTTGATGACCTTGACGACCTTGGCGATCTCGCCCACGAGCTTCGACTGCTTCAGCACGAGCACGTCGACTTCGTCGAGGCCCAGCGCTTCCAGGTCGCCCAGCGTGATTTCAGCGTTGTACTTCAGCAAGGCCGACTTGAAGCCACGCTTCGGCAGACGACGCTGCAGCGGCATTTGACCGCCTTCGAAGCCGACCTTGTGGTAGCCACCGGCACGGGACTTCTGACCCTTGTGGCCGCGACCTGCGGTCTTGCCCAGGCCCGAACCGATCCCGCGACCGACACGGCGCTTGGCGTGCTTGGCGCCAGCTGCCGGTTTGATGGTATTGAGTTCCATGTTCTTTTCTCCGCTCAGAGCACTTTGACCAGGTACGAGACCTTGTTGATCATGCCGCGAACGGCGGGCGTGTCTTCGAGTTCAGATTCGCTGTTGAGCTTGCGCAGGCCCAGACCACGCACCGTGGCACGGTGCGATTCGCGGGTGCCCGCAATGCTGCGCACCAGCTTGATCTTGACGGTGGCGCCGCTCTTGGCGTTTTGTTTGTCAGTCATTGCAATTCTCCGGACGGGCCGCTCAGCCGATGATTTCTTCGACCGTCAGACCACGCTTGGCGGCGATGTCCGCCGGGGTGTGCGTGTTCTTCAGCGCGTTCAGCGTGGCGCGAACGAGGTTGTACGGGTTCGGCGAACCGAGGCTCTTGCAAACGATGTCGGTCACGCCCATCACTTCGAAGACAGCGCGCATCGGGCCGCCGGCGATGATGCCGGTACCTTCGGGAGCGGGCATCATCAGGACGTGCGAAGCGCCGTGCTCGCCGACCACCTTGTGGTGGATGGTGCCGTTCTTCAGCGACACCTTGACCAGGTTGCGGCGAGCCGATTCCATGGCCTTCTGCACGGCGACGGGAACTTCCTTCGCCTTGCCCTTGCCCATGCCGATGCGGCCATCGCCGTCACCGACCACGGTCAGCGCAGCGAAGCTCAGCGTGCGACCACCCTTCACCACCTTGGTGACGCGGTTCACCGCGATCATCTTTTCCTTCAGGCCGTCGTCATTGCCTTCGGTCTGGGCACGGGGTTGAAACTTTGCCATTTCGAATTCCTTTAGAACTGCAGACCGGCTTCACGGGCAGCGTCGGCCAGGGCCTTGACGCGGCCGTGGTACGCAAAGCCTGCGCGGTCGAATGCAACCTTCTCGACGCCGGCAGCTTTCGCCTTTTCGGCGATGCGCTTGCCGATCACGACGGCGGCGGCCACGTTGCCACCCTTGCCGGCGGCGCCCAGTTCCTTGCGGACATCGGCTTCGGCGGTGGAGGCGCTGGCCAGCACGCGCGCGCCGTCATCGGAGATGACGCTGGCGTAGATGTGCAGGTTCGTGCGGAAGATGGTCAGGCGGGCAACGCGTTGCTTGGCAATGCGTGCACGGGTCTGGCGGGAGCGGCGAACGCGCTGATCTTTTTTGTTCAACATGTCATGCGCTCCTTACTTCTTCTTGGTCTCTTTGATCGTGACCTTTTCATCCGCGTAGCGGATGCCCTTGCCCTTGTAAGGCTCGGGAGGACGGATCGCACGGACCTCGGCGGCGATCTGGCCCACGACCTGGCGGTCGGAACCCTTGATCACGATTTCGGTTTGCGTCGGGCAGGCGACCGTCACGCCAGCAGGCATGTCTTTCGCGACCGGATGCGAGAAACCGATTTGCAGGTTCAGCTTCGAACCAGCGGCGGCAGCACGGAAACCCACGCCGACGAGCGTCAGCTTCTTTTCGAAGCCCTTGCTCACGCCGTTGACCATGTTGGCCACCAGGGCGCGGTACGTGCCCGACAACGCATCGGCTTCCACCGAGTCGTTGGCCGGCGCGAACAGCAGCTTGCCACTGTCATTCTTGACCGTCACCAGCGAGTTGACCGGGCGCACGAGCGTGCCAGCCGAACCCTTGACAATGATTTGTTCAGCCGTGATCGTCACTTCCACACCTTGTGGCAGCACGATCGGCATTTTTCCTACGCGGGACATTCTTTCTACCCCTTCCTTAGGCGACGTAGCAAAGCACTTCGCCGCCGATACCGGCTTGGCGTGCTTTGCGGTCGGTCATCACGCCCTTTGGCGTGGTGACGATGGCCACACCCAGACCGTTCATCACGTTCGGAATGTCGTGGCGGCCTTTGTAGATGCGCAGGCCGGGACGGCTCACGCGCTCGATGCGCTCGATGACCGGACGGCCAGCGTAGTACTTCAACGCCACTTCGAGTTCGGGCTTGGTGGGCTCACCGCGCACGGCGAAGTTCTCGATGTAACCCTCGTCCTTCAGGACCTGGGCAATGGCCACCTTCAGCTTCGACGACGGCAGACGCACCGTGGCCTTCTGGACCATTTGTGCGTTGCGGATGCGGGTCAGCATATCGGCGATAGGATCACTCATGCTCATACGGATATCTCCTGATCGTCGTGCCGATTACCAGCTGGCCTTGACAACACCCGGAATGTCGCCCTTGAAGGCGAGTTCACGGATCTTGTTCCGGGCCAGGCCGAACTTGCGGAACGTGCCGCGCGGACGCCCGGTCAGTTCGCAGCGGTTGCGCTGGCGGGTGGGGTACGCATTGCGGGGCAGCTTCTGCAGCTCGAGACGGGCAGCGTAGCGCTCCTCGTCGGTCTTCTTGGCGTCGTTTGCGATGCCCTTGAGTTCCGCGTACTTCTTGGCGTACTTGGCAACCAGCTGGGCGCGCTTTTCTTCGCGCTGAATGAGGGAAGTTTTAGCCATGGGCCGCCTCAGTTCTTGAACGGGAATTTGAAGGCCGCGAGCAGTGCCTTGCACTCCTCGTCGTTCTTCGCCGACGTCGTGATGCTGATGTTCAGACCACGCAGCGCATCCACCTTGTCGTACTCGATCTCGGGGAAGATGATCTGTTCTTTGACGCCGATGTTGTAGTTGCCACGGCCATCGAACGAGCGACCGGAGATACCACGGAAGTCACGAACGCGCGGCAGGGCGATCGTCACGAAGCGGTCCAGGAATTCGTACATCTGGACGCCACGCAGCGTGACCATGCAACCGATGGGCACGCCGTCACGAATCTTGAAGCCGGCAATGGCTTTCTTCGACTTCGTGACCACGGGCTTCTGGCCGGCGATCTTGGTCAGGTCGCTCACGGCGTGTTCCATGACCTTCTTGTCCGACACCGCCTCGCTCACACCCATGTTGAGCGTGATCTTGGTCAGGCGCGGCACTTCCATGCTGGACTTGTAGCCGAACTTCGCAGTGAGGTCGGCCACCACTTTGTCGCGGTAGAACTGTTGCAGACGAGCCATGACGGACCTCTTATGCCTTGATTTCTTCGCCGCTCGACTTGAAGACGCGAACCGCCTTCTCTTTCGTCTTGCGGGACTGCTGGTCAGCGTCGCTCAGCAACTTGAAACCGACGCGGTCGGCTTTGCCGGTGGCCGGGTTGTAGATGGCGACGTTGGACTGGTGAATCGACAAGGTCTTGTCGACGACGCCACCGGTCGTACCCTTCATGGGGTTCGGCTTGACGTGCTTCTTCACCACGTTCACGCCCTCGACGACGATGCGATCTTCGTCGACGCGTTGCACGACTGCGCCACGCTTGCCTTTGTCGCGACCTGTCAACACGATGACTTGGTCGCCTTTGCGAATCTTGTTCATAAGCTGTCCTTCAACCGGCTCGATGCTGACCTGTAGGCCCGGCGAATTAGAGAACCTCGGGGGCCAGCGACACGATCTTCATGAAGCGCTCGGTACGCAGTTCACGCGTGACCGGGCCGAAGATGCGGGTGCCGATGGGCTCGAGCTTGGCGTTGAGGAGAACGGCGGCATTGCCGTCGAACTTCACCAGCGAGCCATCCTGGCGGCGAACGCCCTTGGCGGTACGCACAACCACTGCGCTGTAGATTTCGCCCTTCTTGACGCGGCCACGCGGCGCAGCTTCTTTGATGCTGACCTTGATGACGTCGCCAATACCGGCGTAACGACGCTTGGAACCGCCGAGCACCTTGATGCACATGACGGACTTCGCACCAGTGTTGTCCGCGACATCAAGCCGCGATTGCATTTGAATCATGTTCAGTCCCCAACTTGGCCACAAACGCTTTCATGACCATCATGAAAGCCGCTGCGATCAGTCTTGGGCCCGTCAGATCACCTCGAGGAGGATCACTGTTTGGGCGGAGCCGACGCCGACATGCACCGTGCGTGGGGCAAGTACAGCAGCCCAACTGATGCAGCCGGAAATTCGGCGAAGCTTTGGATTGTGCACCGGCGCGATAGAGATGTCAACACTCTTTCGCATCCGATGTGAGGGCAGGCGCCAAGGGGCGCCCGCCGCCAGGTCACGCCCTGAGGGCGCGGGCCTGCTTGAGGATCGTGTCGGCGTCGCTCACCTCGAACTTGCCCGGGGCCTCGATGTTGAGCGTCTTCACCACGCCGTCGACCACCAGCGCCGAGTAGCGTTGCGAACGCACGCCCATGCCGCGGGCGGTCAGGTCGAGCGTCAGGCCGGTGGCCTTCGTGAAGTCGGCGCTGCCGTCGGCCATCATGCGCACGGCGCCCGCGGCCTTCTGCTCGCGCCCCCAGGCGCCCATCACGAAGGCGTCGTTGACCGAGACGCACCACACCTCATCGACACCGGCGGCCTTCAATTCGGCGGCGCGCTGGATGTAGCCCGGCACGTGCTGGGCAGAACAGGTGGGGGTGAATGCGCCGGGCAGCGCAAACAAGGCCACGGTCTTGCCGGCAGCGGTCTTTTCAATGTCGAAACTGTTGGGGCCAAGCGAGCAACCATCGCCCTCGACCTCGATGAACTCCTGCAGCGCGCCCGCGGGCAGCTTGTCTCCGACTTTCAGCATGATGATCTCCTCGATCCAGAATGAAAAACGGCCGGACACCGATTGCTCGGCGTTCCGACCGTGATGATGCCGCTTGCCGCGGAAGTCCCCTCGAAGAGGTTTCCCGCAGCGCGGCGCCGATCAGACCTCGCGGGCCTTCTCGACCAGACGGGTGACCGTCCAGGCCTTCGTCTTCGAGATCGGACGGCATTCCGAGATCTCGACGACGTCGCCCATCTTGTACTCGCCCTTTTCGTCGTGGGCGTGGTACTTGCTGGTCTTGGCAACGATCTTGCCATACAGCTCGTGCTTCGTGCGACGCTCGATCAAGACCGTGATGGTCTTGCTGCGCTTGTCGCTGACCACGCGACCGATCAGGGTGCGCGTGTTCTTTTCAGTGGCTTGCGTGGCGTTCATTTCGCGGCCTCCTTCTTCTTCTGGGCCAGGATGGTCTTGGCGCGCGCGATGTCACGACGGGTGTTGCCCAGCGTCGTGTGGTTGGTCAGCTGTTGCGTGGCCTTCTGCATGCGCAGGCCGAAGTGGGCCTTCAGGAGGTCAGCGACTTCCTTTTCGAGGCCAGCGACGTCCTTGGCGCGGAGTTCAGATGCTTTCATGTCGTTCTCCGTGTGGGCTCAAGCGCCCACTTGGCGGGACACGAAGACCGTGCTCAGCGGCAGCTTGGCCGAAGCCAGCTTGAACGCCTCACGAGCCAACTCTTCAGGCACGCCGTTGATTTCGTAGAGCACCTTGCCGGGCTGAATTTCAGCGACGTAGTACTCCGGGTTGCCCTTGCCGTTACCCATCCGGACTTCGGCGGGTTTCTGCGAGATGGGCTTGTCCGGGAAGATGCGGATCCAGATGCGGCCGCCGCGCTTCACGTGACGCGAAATCGCGCGACGAGCTGCTTCGATCTGGCGGGCCGTGATGCGGCCGCGCTCGGTGGCCTTCAGGCCGAAGTCGCCGAACGAAACGGCAGCGCCACGGGTGGCGACGCCGGTGTTACGACCCTTCTGTTCCTTGCGGTATTTTCTGCGTGCGGGTTGCAGCATGCTTATTCTCCTTTGCCTTCGCCGCCAGGCGCAGCGTCAGGGCCCGGGGCCTTGCGCACGCGCTTCACGGCGGCGGTCTTCGCGTCGCCAGCGGCAGCTGCGGGGGCTGCGCCATCACGGGGACCACGGTCGCCACCAGGACGGCCACGGCCACCCGGAGCGCCCGGACGGTCGCCAGGACGCGCGTTGCGGCGCGGGCGGCGATCTTCCTCGGCACCCGGAGGCGTCACGATGCCAGGCGCTTCGCCGTTGGCAAGGCGGTCACCGCGGTAGACCCAGCACTTCACACCGATGATGCCGTACGTCGTCTTGGCTTCGGAGAAGCCGTAGTCGATGTCAGCCTTCAGGGTGTGGAGGGGCACGCGGCCTTCGCGGTACCACTCGCAACGTGCGATTTCGATGCCGTTCAGGCGGCCCGACGACATCAGTTTGATGCCTTGGGCGCCCAGGCGCATCGCGTTCTGCATGGCGCGCTTCATCGCGCGGCGGAACATGATGCGCTTTTCCAGCTGCTGCGTGATGCTGTCGGCGATCAGCTGTGCATCGACTTCAGGCTTGCGCACTTCTTCGATGTTGACAGCCACCGGCACGCCAAGGCGGCGGGTCAGTTCGGCCTTCAGGTTTTCGATGTCCTCGCCCTTCTTGCCGATCACGACGCCCGGACGTGCCGAGAAAATCGTGATGCGGGCGTTCTTGGCGGGGCGCTCGATCAGGATGCGCGACACGGCCGCGCTCTTGAGCTTGGCCTTCAGGTACTCGCGCACCTTCAGGTCTTCGGCCAGCATGGTGGCGAAGTTGGCGTTCGACGCATACCAGCGCGACGCCCAATTGCGCGTCACCGGCAGGCGGAACCCGGTTGGGTGAATCTTTTGTCCCATGGTCTGTGCGCCTCAGTTGCCGACGGTGATGTAGATGTGGGCGGTGGGCTTGCTGATGCGGTTGCCGCGGCCTTTGGCACGGGCAGAGAAACGCTTCAGCGTGGCACCTTGTTCCACAAAGATCGTCTTGATCTTGAGCTCATCGATGTCGGCGCCGTCGTTGTGCTCGGCGTTGGCGATCGCGGACTCCAAGGCCTTCTTGATGATGCCGGCAGCCTTCTTGGGGGTGAACGTCAGGATGTTGAGCGCCTGGTCCACCTTCTTGCCGCGGACGAGGTCAGCCACCAGCCGACCCTTGTCGGCAGAGAGGCGGACGCCGCGAACGATTGAACGGGTTTCCATCGTCATTCCTTATTTCTTGGCCTTCTTGTCGGCCGGGTGCCCCTTGAACGTGCGGGTCAGCGCAAATTCACCGAGCTTGTGGCCGACCATCTGGTCGGTGATGTACACGGGGACGTGTTGCTTGCCGTTGTGCACGGCAATCGTCACACCGATGAAATCGGGAAGGATGGTCGACCGGCGCGACCAGGTCTTGATCGGCTTCTTGTCCTTGATCGCAACTGCCTTCTCGACCTTGGCCTGAAGGTGGTGGTCGACGAACGGACCTTTTTTGAGCGAACGGGTCATTGTGGCGGCCCCTTACTTCTTGCGACGCGAAACGATGAACGTCTGCGTGCGCTTGTTGTTGCGAGTGCGGTAGCCCTTGGTCAAGGTGTTCCACGGCGACACAGGCGCTTGGCCTTCACCGGTACGACCTTCACCACCACCGTGCGGGTGGTCCACCGGGTTCATGGCAACGCCACGGACCGTCGGACGGATGCCCTTCCAGCGGATGGCACCGGCCTTGCCGTATTGGCGCAGGCTGTGCTCTTCGTTCGACACTTCACCGATGGTGGCGCGGCAGTCGATGTGGATCTTGCGGACCTCACCCGAGCGCAGGCGAACCTGGGCGTACGTGCCTTCGCGGGCCAGCAGCGTGGTCGACGTGCCCGCCGAACGCGCGATCTGGGCACCCTTGCCAGGCAGCAGCTCGATGCAGTGGATGATCGAACCCACCGGAATGTTGCGGATCGGCAGCGTGTTGCCAGCCTTGATCGGCGCTTCGGCGCCGCTCAGGACGGTGGAACCCACTTCAAGACCGCGCGGGGCGATGATGTAGCGGCGCTCGCCGTCGGCGTAGCACACCAGCGCGATGTGAGCCGTGCGGTTCGGGTCGTACTCGATGCGTTCGACCTTCGCGGGGATGCCATCCTTGTTGCGCACGAAGTCGACGACACGGTAGTGGTGCTTGTGACCACCGCCCTTGTGACGGATCGTGATGTGACCGTTGTTGTTACGGCCAGCGTGCTGGAATTGCGGCTCCAGCAGCGACGCTTCAGGCTTGCCCTTGTGGAGGTGCTTGTGCACCACCTTCACCACGGCACGGCGGCCGGGCGACGTCGGTTTGACTTTGATGACGGCCATTACGCGGCCTCCCCGGAGAAGTTGAGCTCCTGGCCAGCCTTCAGCGACACGTACGCCTTCTTGACGTGGTCGCGGCGGCCGATGGAACGGCCGAAGCGCTTGACCTTGCCCTTTTGCACGACGGTCTGAACGGACTCGACTTCGACCTTGAACAGCAGTTCAACGGCGGCCTTGATTTCAGGCTTGGTCGCGTCGCGCAGGACCTTGAACAACACCTGGTTGTTCTTCTCGGCAACGGAAGTGGCTTTTTCGGAAACGATCGGTGCCACCAGCACCTGGGCCAGACGGCCCTCATCATGCTTCACGGTGCTCATCCCAGCATCTCCTTGAGTTGCTCGATCGCACCCTTGGTCACCAGCACCTTCTTGTAGTGCACGAGCGACAGCGGATCGGCGTAACGCGGCTCGACCAACAGCACGTTGGCGAGGTTGCGCGAAGCCAGCAGCAGGTTGTCGTCGAGCTGGTCGGCGATCACCAGCACCGAGTCGAGGCCCATGGCCTTGAGCTTGGCGGCCAGCAGCTTGGTCTTCGGCGCGTCGATGGTCAGCGAGTCAACCACGGCCAGACGGCCTTCGCGGGCCAGCTGCGAGAAGATCGCGGCCATGCCGGCGCGATACATCTTCTTGTTGACCTTCTGCGAGAAGTTTTCGTCGGGCATGTTCGGGAAAATCCGACCACCCCCACGCCACAGCGGCGACGACGTCATACCGGCGCGGGCGCGGCCCGTGCCTTTTTGGCGCCACGGCTTTTTCGTGCTGTGCTTGACTTGTTCGCGGTCCTTCTGGGCGCGCGTGCCTTGGCGAGCATTCGCCTGGTACGCAACGACGACCTGGTGGACCAGCGCTTCGTTGTAGTCACGGCCGAACACGGTGTCCGGCGCATCGACCTTCGACGAAGCCTGACCTTGTTCGTTCAGGAGCTCGAGCTGCATCAGTTGGCTCCTTCTTTCTTGGCCTTGGCCTTGACCGCGGGGCTGACGACGACGTGGCCGTTCTTGGCACCCGGCACGGCGCCGCGCACCAGCAGCAGCTGGCGGGCTTCGTCGATGCGAACGATGTCGAGGTTCTGGATGGTCTTGGTCACGTCACCGCGCTGGCCAGACATCTTCTTGCCCGGGAACACGCGACCCGGATCCTGGGCCATCGAGATGGAGCCCGGCACGTTGTGCGAACGGCTGTTGCCGTGCGACGCGCGCTGCGAGCCGAAGTTGTGACGCTTGATCGTGCCGGTGAAGCCCTTGCCGATCGAGGTGCCTTGCACGTCGACGAGCTGGCCCACGGCGAACGTGGTCACGGGGATCTGTGCGCCCGGCTTGAAGCCGGCAGCGACGTCAGCCGCAACACGGAATTCCTTCAGGACTTCGCCAGCTTCGACACCTGCCTTGGCGAGGTGGCCGGCTTCCGGCTTGCTGACGCGGGATGCCTTGCGGGCACCGAACGCCACCTGGACGGCAGCGTAGCCGTCGGTCTCTGCGGTTTTAACCTGGGTCACGCGGTTGTTGGACACGTCGAGCACAGTCACAGGCACGGCGTCGCCGTCGTCCGTGAAGATGCGCATCATGCCCACCTTGCGGCCCAGCAATCCGAGACGATTGCTAAGACTCATGGTTTTTCTCCAGCCCCTTGCGGAGCCTTTGTTTCACATACCCGACATCGATTGGTCGGGCTGACTTGATGGCGTGACCCTTGCGGATCCGCCAAATGGATTTCGCAACCCACGAGTTTTCACCCGTGGATTGCGGAAAGCCTGCGAGTGTAGCAGATGGCGCGCGCATTGCAACGCACGCCCCCTGCGGGCACCTGCCTTACTGCAGCTTGATCTCGACGTCGACGCCGGCCGGCAGGTCGAGCTTCATCAGCGCGTCCACGGTCTTGTCGGTGGGGTCGACGATGTCCATCAGGCGCTGATGGGTACGGATCTCGAACTGGTCGCGCGACGTCTTGTTGACGTGCGGCGAGCGCAGGATGTCGAAACGCTGCATGCGCGTGGGCAGCGGCACGGGACCGCGGACGATGGCGCCGGTGCGCTTGGCGGTTTCGACGATTTCGAGGGCCGATTGGTCGATCAGCTTGTAGTCGAATGCCTTCAGGCGGATGCGGATCTTTTGCTTTTGCATGATGTTTCCTTAAAGAGCGATGCGGTTCGCCAGCAAGGCGAACCGCCATGAGAAGACCGGAGCCGGCAGCAGCGCCGCCGGCAGGGCCCCATCACACAAAGTCGATCAGGCGATGATCTTGGCAACCACGCCGGCGCCGACGGTGCGGCCACCTTCACGGATGGCGAAGCGCAGGCCTTCTTCCATCGCGATCGGGTTGATCA
>NZ_LMDI01000042.1 GCF_001425785.1 Rhizobacter sp. Root1221
CGGGATCCGGGCTATGAGTCGGACTGGGGTTTTGGCGAATGCCAGTCTCTCAAAACCTCTCCGGGTGAACACCCGCAACAACCTATTGAACCTTCACACCTAGGCCAGTGGTGCCGTGACGGTGGCCCTCTGGGCCACACGTTCCGCGCCGTCGGGGCGCTCGTAGGTGCCCACGAGGTAGCCGCCCGCGAGGCCGTGCTCGCGCAGGGCGTCGAGCACGGCGCTTCGGCCTGGCGTGCCGTCCAGCCGGGCGCCGGCCTCCAGCGCGAACACCTGGAACACGTAGCGGTGCGTGCCGTGGCCCGGCGGCGGGTCGGGGGGCAACCAGCTGGCCTGCAGGTACGAGTTGCGGCCGGCCGTCACGTCGGCCATCGGGTCGTGGCCGGGGCTCGGCAGCGCCCCTGGGGCAAGCGATCCGTTCGCGCCATCGAGTCCCACCACGATGGCGTGCACGAGGGGCTGGGGCGTGGGCGCATCGGCGTCCTCCACGATCACCACCACCGATGCGGCCTGCGGTGGCACGCCGGTCCATTGCAACGGTGGCGACACGCCCGCGCCGTCCGCGGTGTAGTCCGCCGGAATGGGCGCGTGGTCGGTAAAGGCAAGGCTCGCCACGGTGAGGGCACCGGCGCCTTGGCGCAGGTTCACCTGGTTGAAGGCGATCTTGTCCAGGCCGGCACGCTGGTCGCGCAATGCGAGACCCACGACATCGGGCAGGTGTTCGAGCATGTTGGTACTCCTCGGATCGGACTCCCCATTGGGCCGTGAAGCGGCGGTGCGGCGGAACCCGTGATCGGCCCGTTGGTGTGTGGGAATCCGCCGACGGCAGAATGCCGCCATGGATGAACGCTACGACATCGTGCTCTACGGCGCCAGCGGGTTCGTGGGGCGCCAGACCGTGGCCTACCTCGCGCGCCACGGCGACGGCCTCCGCTGGGCGCTGGCCGGGCGTTCGCGCGAGCGGCTGGAAGCCACGCGCGCGGCGGCGGGGGCGCGCGCCGCGCAGGCCGGCATCCTGGTGGCCGACGCCCACGACCCCGCCGCACTGGCGACGCTGGCAGCGCAGGCCCGTGTGGTGTTGAACACTGCCGGCCCCTTTGCGCTGTATGGCAGCGACCTGGTGGCCGCGTGCGTTCGCCTGGGCACCCACTATGTCGACATCACCGGCGAGACCCCCTGGGTGCGCGGGCTGATCGACCGGCACGACGCCGAGGCCCGGGCGAGCGGGGCCCGCATCGTGCCTTGTTGCGGGTTCGATTCGGTGCCATCCGACCTCGGGGCGTGGTGGCTTGCCCGCGAGATCCGCCAGCGGTTCGGTGAATCCTGTGTCGAGGTCAACGCGGCGTTTTCGATGCGCGGTGGGTTCAACGGGGGCACCGCCGCCTCCATGCTGAACCTGATGGCGTCGGACCAGGCCACCGCCTTGGGCAACCCGTTCCTGCTGAACCCGGAAGGCACGGCACCCGGCGACAAGGCGCCTCATCGCGACCCGGTGGGCCCGCGGCACCACCCGGACTTTCGCGCGTGGTTGGGCCCGTTCCTCATGGGCCCCGTCAACACACGGGTGGTGCGCCGCAGCGCCGCACTGCTGCGGGCGCGTGGCGACCACACCTATGGCGATAACCTCGTGTACCACGAGTACCTGCGCACCGGCCGGGGCATCGGTGGCGCGGTCAAGGCGGGTGTGCTGAGCGCCACGATGGGGGCCGCAGGGCTGTTGATGCACTGGGCCGCGGGCCGCCGGCTTGTCGCGCGGTTCTTGCCGGCGCCGGGCGAGGGGCCCACCGAACAGCAGATGGACCGCGGCGGGTTCCGTTGCGACCTGGTGGGCCGAAGCCGGTCGGGCCTCGTGCTGCGCGCGCGGGTGGCCGCCAAGGGCGATCCCGGCAACCGGGCCACCACGGTGTTCGTGTGCGAGTCCGCGCTGGCGCTGGTGCGCAACGCCGACCTGCTGCCGCCCGATGGCGGGGTGCTGACCCCGGCCACGGCGTTCGGCGAAGTGCTGGTGCGGCGCCTGCATGCCGCCGGCGTGACGCTCGCCGTGTTATCGGGCTGATCCGCCCTGGGCCTTGCGCCGCTCGGCCTCGTAAGTGTCGTACGCGGGCAGCGGCTCGCAGGCATGGCGGTGGTCCGCCGTGCTGCGCTGGCAGGGGCGCTCGCCCTGGCGCATGCCTTCGTACAAGGCGCGTTCCCAATGGGTGTCGGCGCAACCCGCGAGGGCACCCAGCAGCAGGGCGGTGGCGAACGGTCGGGCAGGGTGGGGCATCCAATGATCCTCGACGTTGTTTTGCAATGACAAATTATTGTTGTACGATAATCTATCTCCGATCCATCTGCCACGCAAGAGAACCCATGGCCGCACCGAACGCCCCCGCCGATCCGTCCAGCCGCTGGCTTGCCCAGGCCCTGTTCGTCGCGGCACTGGCCTTGCCGCTGGCCGTCCTGGGGTGGGGCGGCGTGGCGGGCCGCGCGGTCTTGTGGCCCGACGGCGCCCTGCCGAGCCTGCCGGTGCAGGCCGCCTGTGCGGGCCTCGCCCTGGTGCCCGTGTCGTGCATCTCGGCCAGCCTGCTGTTCGCCCGCCGGTGTTTCCTGGCGTTTGCTTGCGGGGCGCATTTCCTGCGCGGCACTGCCCGCCACCTGCGCGCGTGTGCCGGGGCCATGTTCGCGGCGGGCGTGGCCGGCACCGTCGTGCCTCCGCTCGTCGGCCTGCTCGCCAGCGGCGGCCACCGGCTGGCGCTGGGCCTCGATTCGAGCCAGGTGCTGTTGCTGCTGTTGGCCGCCATCGTCTGGAAGGTCGCGGCCGTGCTGGCCCGCGCGTCGGACCTGGCCGACGACCTCGCCCAGTTCGTCTGAGGCCGCCGCGTGCCCATCGTCGTCAAACTCGATGTGCTCCTCGCCGACCGCAAGGTCAAGTCGAAGGACCTCGCCCGCCAGGTGGGCATCACCGAAGCCAACCTGTCCCTGCTGAAGCAGGGCCACGTCAAGGGCGTGCGGTTCGAGACCCTCGAGAAGATCTGCGAACACCTGGGGTGCCAGCCCGGGGACATCCTGGTGTACGAGGCTGGCGGGGGATAGGCCTGCAGCCAGGTCCACCGGCGCCTGCGGGCATTCCGGCGAAGGCTGTCCCGGAACCGGCACCCAACGACCCACCCCAGGGATGCCCCTGATGAATCCGACCCCCGCCGCTGGTTAAATGCGAATCGACGGAACCGGTTCCAAACAATCGATTGACGACCAAGGTGAACACGTTGCTGAACTCACACAAGTTTGTCCTCTCCCCCCCGGCCGGCTCGGCCATGTGGCAGCCCGACTTCCTCTTCGGTGCCGCCACCGCGTCGTTCCAGATCGAGGGTTCCACCGCGGCCGACGGCCGCCACCCGTCCATCTGGGACACCTTTTGCAAGGTGCCCGGGGCCGTCGCCCATGGCGACCACGGAGACGTGGCGTGCGATCACTACCGGCGCTGGGAAACCGATCTCCAGTTGTTGAGCGACATCGGGCTCGACGCGTACCGGTTCTCGGTGTCGTGGTCCCGCGTGCTGCACGACGACGGCCGCCGCAACGAAAAGGGCATCGACTTCTACAAGCAGCTGCTCGACGGCCTCGAGCGCCGCGGCCTGAAGTCGTTCCTGACGCTGTACCACTGGGACCTGCCGCAGCACCTGCAGGACCGCGGTGGCTGGCTGAACCGTGACACCGCGTACCGCTTCGCCGAGTACGCGGACATCCTGAGCCGCGAACTCGCCGGCCGGGTGAGCACCTGGACCACGCTGAACGAACCCTTTTGCTCGGCGTACCTCGGCCACACCACCGGGCGCCATGCCCCTGGCCTGAAGGACGTGCGCTACGGCGTGGAGGCGATGCACCATCTGCTGCTGGGCCACGGTCTGGCCACGACGGCGGTGCGTGCCAACGACGAGGCCCCGGTGGGCCTGGTCGCCAATGTCACCAGGATGACCCCGGCGAGCGACTCGGCCCGCGACCGCCGCGCCGCCGAACTGGCGTACGCGCACGGGAACACCTGGGTGCTCGACCCGCTGCTGCTGGGCAGGTACCCGGCCGAGCTGGCCGAACTGTGGCCCACCGCGAAGGCCCCTGTGCGCGACGGCGACATGGCGATCATCTCGACCCGCACCGACTACCTTGGCATCAACTATTACTTCCGGTCAAACGTCCGGAGTGATGGTTCACACGGCTACGTCGAGGAAGATCTGCCCGGCGTGGAACGCACGCAGATGGGCTGGGAGGTGTTCCCCGACGGCCTGCGCGACCTGCTGATCGACTTCAAGAACCGTTACCCTGGCCTCCCTCCGATCTACATCACCGAAAACGGCATGGCAAGCGACGACCAACCGGTGGCCGGCCGCGTCGTGGACGAGCAGCGGCTGCGCTACTTCAACACCCACCTCGCGGCGGTCGACGAAGCGATGCGCGCGGGTGTGCCCGTCAAGGGTTACTTCGCGTGGTCGCTGCTGGACAATTTCGAATGGGCCTACGGCTACGAGAAGCGGTTCGGCCTGGTCCACGTGAACTACGACACCCAGCAACGCACCGTGAAAGACAGCGCGCTGGCCCTGAAGGCATTTCTCGAAGCGCGCCGGCGCGGCGCCTGACACCCGCGTCCCGAAAGAGTACCCCCCGGGGCGAGGGCCCTCACCAACAGGAGATCGACAATGATCCGCACGACTTCCCTGGCCATCGGCGCGAGCCTGGCCATCCTGGCCGCCGGCGCCGCACACGCCCAGGCCAACCGCGCTGAAGTGATCCACTGGTGGACATCCGGCGGGGAGTCCGCCGCCGTCCAGGAACTGGCCAACGGGTACAAGGCCGCCGGCGGCACGTGGGTGGACAACGCCATCGCCGGTGGCGAGGCCGCGCGTGCCGCTGCCATCAACCGCATCGTGGGGGGCAACCCGTCCACCGCCGCGCAGTTCAACACCTCGCAGCAGTTCCTCGACATCGTCAAGGGCGGCATGCTGAACAACGTCGACGACGTGGCCAGGAAAAACGACTGGGAGAAGATCCTGCCGGCGTCCATCCTGAAGGCCATCAAGATCGACGGCCACTTCTACGCCGTGCCGGTCAACATCCACATGCCCGCCTGGTTCTGGTACTCGAAGTCCGCCTTCGAGAAGGCCGGCATCAAGGCCGAGCCGCAGACGCCCGACGAGTTCTTCGCCGCACTCGACAAGCTGAAGGCCGCCGGCATCACCCCGCTCGCCTTCGGCGGCCAGCCATGGCAGGAAAAGCTCGTGTTCGACGCGCTGCTGGCCCACGTCGGCGGCCCGGACCTGTACCTGAAGGTGTACCGCGACCGCGATGCGAAAGCCATCGCCTCTCCTGCGTTCAAGAACGTGCTGACGTCGTTCAAGCGCCTGAAGGGTTACACCGACGCTGGCGCCCCGAACCGCAACTGGAACGACGCCACGTCCATGGTCATCTCGGGCAAGGCCGGCGTGCAGATCATGGGCGACTGGGCCAAGGGCGAGTTCCAGGCCGCCAGGCAGACGGCGGGCAAGGAATTCGGCTGCTTCCCGGGCTTCGGTCCGAAGTCCCCGTACATCATCGATGGTGACGTGTTCGTGTTCCCGAAGACGACCGATGCCGCGGCCATCAAGTCGCAGCAACTGCTGGCCACGGTGATGACGGCCCCGGCGACGCAGGTGGCGTTCAACAACAAGAAGGGCTCCATCCCGATCCGCACCGACGTGGACGCGAAGTCGATGGACGTATGTGCCCAGACCGGCCTGCAGGCCATGAAGGACACGGCGCGCCAGTTGCCGAACTCCGCGATGCTCGTGCCGCCGGACGTGGGGGGTGAGGTGCAGGACATCGTCACGAAGTACTGGAACACCAACCAGTCCGCAGACGATGCGGCGAAGGCCATCAGCGCGGCCATCAAGGGTTGAGCGTGCCCACGCGCCCCCGCGGCGTGTGGCTGCGTCACGGCGTTGTCTACGCCGCGATGCTGCCCATGGCCGTGACCGTGCTTTTCGCCTACCTCGGCACTGTCTTCTGGTCGGTGCGGGTGTCGGTGAGCAGTTCGCGCACGTTGCCCATCAACGACTTCGTCGGGATGGCGCAGTACGTGCGCCTGTTCGGCTCCGAGCGGTGGATGCTGTCGCTCGAGAACGTCGTGCTGTTCGGGGCCGTGTTCATCCTCGCGTGCCTCATCCTCGGCTTCCTGCTCGCGGTCTTCATCGACCAGAAGGTGGCCGGGGAAGGGGTGCTGCGCACGGTGTTCCTGTACCCGTACGCGATGTCGTTCGTGGCGACGGGCCTCATCTGGCAGTGGCTGCTGAACCCGCAACTGGGCATCCAGTCCACGGTGCGCAGCCTCGGCTTCGAGTCGTTCACGTTCGACTGGATCGCCACGCAGGACAAGGTGATCTATGCCATCGCGCTGGCCGCCGTCTGGCAGGCCTCGGGCCTCGTGATGGCACTGATGCTGGCCGGCCTGCGCGGCATCGACGACAGCCTGTGGAAAGCCGCCCGCATCGACGGCATCCCCACGTGGCGTGTGTACACCAGCATCGTGCTGCCCATGCTCGGGCCGTCCATCGGCACTGCCGTGGTGCTGCTCGCGGTCAGTGTCGTGAAGGTGTACGACGTGGTGGTCGCCATGACCCAGGGCGGTCCCGGCCTCGCCAGTGAAGTGCCCGGCAAGTTCATCATGGACAACCTCTTCGTCCGTTCGAACATCGGGCTCGCGTCCGCCGCTTCCACCGTGCTGCTGATGACGGTGCTGGCGCTGCTCGCGCCCTGGATGTACGCTCGTGCGCGCGCCGCCCGCAACGGGGGGCACCGATGAACACGAGCACCACGACGATGCAGGACCCTTCCGTGGCCCCGGTGGCATTGCCCCGCGCCGCCGCGCGGCCGCGGCGGTCCGCGTGGAGGCCGGCCCGCATCGGCCTCTATGCCTTCTTGCTCACCGCGGCGGTGTTCTTCCTGTTCCCGCTGTACGTGATGCTGATCACCTCGGTCAAGCCGATGGAGGAGATCCGCCTTGGCAACCTGTTCTCGCTCCCGGTCAGGATCACGCTGGAACCGTGGGCCACGGCCTGGTCCAGCGCATGCACCGGGCTGCAGTGCGAGGGCATCCAGGGCGGGTTCTTCAACTCCGTGGCCATCGTGGTGCCCAGCACCATCCTGTCCATCCTGGTGGGGGCACTCAACGGCTACGCGCTGTCGTTCTGGAAGCCGCGCGGCGGCAGCCTGCTGTTCGGCGTCCTGCTGCTGGGGGCGTTCGTGCCCTACCAGGTGATCATGTTCCCGCTGGTGCGGGCGTTCGCGGCGGTGTCGCTGTTCGGCACGCTGCCGGGCATCGTGCTGATCCACACCATCTTCGGCATGCCGGTGATGACGCTGCTGTTCCGCAACTACTACACGTCGATCCCGAACGAGCTGTTCATGGCGGCGCGCATCGACGGCGGTGGCTTCTGGCGCATCTTCCTGCAGCTGATGCTGCCCATGTCGCTGCCCATCCTCGTGGTGGCGGTGATCATGCAGGTGACGGGCATCTGGAACGACTTCATCCTCGGCCTCGTGTTCGCCGGGCGTGACCACCTGCCCATGACTGTGCAGCTCAACAACATCATCAACACGACCACGGGCGAGCGCCTGTACAACGTCAACATGGCCGCCACGGTGCTCACCTCGCTCGTGCCGCTCCTCATCTACCTCGTCTCGGGCCGCTGGTTCGTGCGTGGCATTGCGGCCGGTGCCGTGAAAGGTTGAATCCGATGTCCCGTGTTTCCGTTCAGGGCCTGCAGGTCAAGATGGGGCCGCTGTCCATCCTCGAGAACCTGAACCTCGATGTCGAGGAGGGTGAGTTCCTGGTGCTGCTGGGCCCGTCGGGCTGCGGCAAGTCCACGCTGCTGCACGCCATCGCCGGCCTGCTCGAGGCCAGCGACGGCCGCATCGGCATCGGCGGGCGCGACGTCACGTGGGCCGATCCGAAGGACCGCTCCATCGGCATGGTGTTCCAGTCGTATGCGCTGTACCCCACGATGAACGTGGAGCGCAACATGTCGTTCGGGCTGCGCATCAACGGCGTGCCCAGGCGCGAGATCGCCCGGCGGGTGGACCGTGCCGCGTCCATGCTGCACCTGAAGGAACTGCTCACGCGCAAGCCGTCGCAGCTGTCCGGCGGGCAACGCCAGCGGGTGGCCATCGGCCGGGCGCTGGTGCGCGAGGCCAAGGTGTTCCTCTTCGACGAACCCCTGTCGAACCTCGACGCCAAGCTGCGCGGTGAACTGCGCCGCGAGCTCAAGCAGCTGCACCAGGACATCGGCTCCACCATGATCTACGTGACCCACGACCAGGTGGAGGCCATGACGCTGGCTCACCGTGTCGCGGTGATGCGCGAAGGCAAGATCCAGCAGATCGACACCCCGTCGAACGTGTACGCCCGCCCGGCGAACATGTTCGTGGCCGGGTTCCTCGGGTCGCCCAGCATGAACTTCATCGAGGGCGAGCTGATCGTGGCGCCCGGCGGGCAGGTGACGTTCTCGAAGGCGCCGCTGGCGGTGCCGCTGCACCGCTACGCGTTCGCCACGCCACCGGTGGCTGGCCGCCGCGTGGTGCTCGGCATTCGCCCGGAACACCTGTCGCTCGAGATCGGTGACGGCCTCGGTGGCGACGCCCAGGTCACGCTGGTGGAGCCCATGGGTTCGCACCTCGTGGTGTGGTTGTCGCTGCAGGGGCAGCCGGTGTCGGTGACCGTGCCCATGAGCGTGGATGCGGTGGTGGGCCAGCGTGTCGGCCTGGTCATCGATGCCGCCCGGGCGTCGCTGTTCGACCCCGGCACCCAGCAACGCCTGTGAGGTTGATCGCCTGCTGACAGCACGCTGTCAGCAGGCCGCCGCTATCGTGATTGGTTCCAGAGGAGGACAACCATGACGAAGACCTACCAGGGCAGCTGTCACTGCGGCGCCGTCCGTTTCGAAGCCGAGCTCGACCTGGCCACCGGCACGTCGCGCTGCAACTGCACCTACTGTTCCAAGAGCCGCTGGTGGGGCGCGAGCATCAAGCCCGATGCCTTTCGCCAGTTGTCCGGTGAATCGAACCTGTCGGACTACCAGTTCAACACCCGGCAGGGTCACCACGTGTTCTGCCGCACCTGCGGCTTGGCGCCGTTCGGGTACGGCGACGTGCCGGAGATCGGCGGCGCCTTCGTGTCGATCAACATCGCGTGCCTCGACGGCGTGACCCCCGAGGAACTCGCGGCGGTGCCCCTTCGCCATTGCGATGGCCTGCACAACAACTGGATGAACCCGCCGGCCATCACGTCGTACCTGTGAGCCCACCCGCGGAGAAGGGCGCCTGAACCGCACCTTTTCCAGGGTTCCCGACGCTGACGGGACTCGACAATTCCGTCGGGCCAGAACGCCGGCCGCCCGCACGACGGGACGGAACAGAGCGACCGCGGCCCGCGGGGGGTCTGGAGTTCGTCTTGGTGCTGCGTGGTGGTTGGTTCGGTCCTGGGGTTCGTGCGGGCGTTGGCGTGCTGTGGTTGAGTGCGCTGGTCGCCTGTGGCGGCGGTGGGGGAGGCGGTGAACCCGCGTCGCCAGCGCCACCGCCGGTGTCGCCAGGCGAGGCACCCGCGCCCGCTCCTCCAGCACCGGCACCCGCGCCGGCACCCATGCCCGGCGACGTCACCGTCTCCGCCACCGAAGCCGCCCGTTTCCTCGCCCAGGCCACCAGCGGCCCCACGGTGTCCGCCATCGCCCACCTGAGCGAGGTGGGCTACGCGGCCTGGCTCGACCAGCAGTTCGCGTTGCCGGCCAGGTCGCACCGCGCCTTTGTCAACACCCTCGCTGCCAGCGGCACCACGCTCACCCCCGCGCATTTCCGCGAATCCTGGTGGACCCAGGCCATCGCCGGCGACGACCAGCTGCGCCAGCGCGTGGCCTTCGCGCTGTCCGAGATCTTCGTGGTGTCGTTCGCCGATGCCACGCTGGCCACACGGCCGCGCGGCATGGCCGCCTACTACGACGTGCTGGCCTCGAACGCCTTCGGCAACTACCGCGAGCTGCTCGACGGGGTGGCCACGCACCCGATGATGGGGGTGTACCTCAGCACCTTGCGCAACCAGAAGGAAGACGCTGCCGCAGGCCGCAACGCCGACCAGAACTTCGCGCGCGAGGCGATGCAGCTCTTCACCATCGGCCTGCACGAGCTGAACACCGATGGCACGCTCAAGGGGGGCGTGGCCACCGACACCTACACCACGGCCGACATCGAGGGCCTCGCCATGGTGTTCACCGGCTGGAGCTGGTACGCCGGCCCCAACGCGGGGGACCGCACCGACCGCCGCTTCCAGGGCCTCGACCCCCACGCCGACCGCGACTGGCGCCCCATGCAGGCGTACGCGAAGTTCCATTCCACGAGCGAAAAGACCTTCCTCGGCACCACCATCCCGGCCGGTTCCAGCAGCGCCGAGGCTGACATGAAGGTGGCTCTGGACCGCCTGTTCAACCACCCCAACGTGGGCCCGTTTTTCGGGCGCCAGCTGATCCAGCGACTGGTCACGAGCAACCCGAGCCCGGCCTACGTGGGCCGCGTGGCCAGTGCGTTCAACAACAACGGCGCTGGCGTGCGGGGCGACATGAAGGCGGTGGTGCGCGCCGTGCTGCTGGACCCGGAAGCCCGCACCTGGCAGCCCACGGCCGCCACGTTCGGCAAGCCGCGCGAGCCAGTGCTGCGCCTCGCGCACTTCATGCGCGCGTTCAACGCGCAGTCCACGAGCGGCCGCTACATCGGCATCGATGCCGGTGAAGCGGCCAGCATGTTGCACCAGCAACCGCTGAACGCACCGTCGGTGTTCAACTTCTTCCGGCCGAACTACACACCGCCCAACAGCGACGTGGCGGGTGCGGGGCTCGTGGCGCCGGAATGGCAGATCGCCAACGAGGTGTCGCTCGCCAACTATGCGAACTACATCCGCGCCTGGCTCACGCCGCTGTCCACGCGCGACGTGCAGCAGGACTACGCGGCCGAGATGGCGCTGGCGCACGACCCCGGCGCACTGGTGGACCGGCTGAACCTCGTGCTGATGTCGGGCCAGATGACCGCGGCCCATCGCCAGCTGATCATCGGCGCCGTCCACGGCCGCACCCTGCCGGCGGCCACCGACACCAATGCCGCGCAGGTCAAGGCCGCGCGCCGCGACCGCGTGTGCATCGCCATCCTGCTGACGATGGCCTCCCCCGACTACGTCGTCCAGAAGTGACCGCCATGCGCTCTTCCTCCCCTGCCTCCCACACCTCGCGCCGCGAATTCCTGCGCCGTGCGGCCGCGCTGTCCGGCACGGTCGGGTCCGGCGCGCTGCCGTTCGCGATGAACCTCGCGGCCATGAACGCCGCGGCCGCGGCCGCCAGCGACTACAAGGCCATCGTGTGCCTGTTCCTGCTGGGTGGCAACGACTCGGCCAACATGGTGCTGCCCACCGACACGGCGTCGTGGGAGGCCTACACCACGGTGCGCTCCACGGGCACGAGCCCCATCGCACTGAAGGCGGCGGGCACGCCGGCCGACGGCGCCGCCGCGCCGGGCAGCCCTGAATCACTCGGGGGTGTGTTGCCGCTGGTGCCCGACTTCACGGCGTATGCGCAGAACGCGAACCGGTCGTTCGCGGTTCATCCGCTGATGCCCGAAGTGCAGTCGCTCTTCGGGCAGGGGCGCCTGGCCGTGGTGGCCAACGCCGGCCCGCTGGTGATGCCGGTGACCCGCGCGGAACTGAAGGCGAAGACCAAGGCCGCACCGGCCAAGCTCGGGTCCCACAACGACCAGCAGAGCACGTGGCAGGCCCTCGGCCCGGAAGGGGCCAGGAAGGGGTGGGGCGGGCGGCTGGGTGACATGCTCGCGTCGGCCAACACGCAGACGGCGTTCACGAGCATCTCGGTGTCCGGCAACGCGGTGTTCCTCGCGGGGCAGCAGGTGGCGCAGTACCAGGTGAGCAACACCGGCGCGGTGCCCATCGACGGGGTGTCGGGCGGCCTGTTCGGCTCGTCGATCGCCAGCACCGCATACCGCCAGTTGCTCACGCAAGGCAGCGTCCCCGGTGACCAGCCGAACCTGATCGCCCGGGAACACGCGGCCATCGCGAAGCGCAGCCTCGATGCCCAGGTGGCATTCAATGCGGCCTATTCGGCGTCCACCGCGCCCGGCACGCCGAAGTACCTGCACCCCCTCACGCGCACCTTGGTGGGCAACCCGGTGGCCGAACAACTGCGCACCGTGGCGCGGGTGATCGGCGCGCGCGATTCGCTCGGCGTGCGCCGCCAGGTGTTTTTCGTCAGCGTGGGCGGGTTCGACACCCACGACTGGCAGAACACCACCCACGCCAACCTGATGGCGATGCTGTCGCACGCCATCGGCTACTTCGACAACGCGCTCGGCGCGCTGGGCATGCGCGACCAGGTCACCTTGTTCACCGCCTCGGACTTCGGCCGCACCTTCGCGAGCAATGGCGACGGCACCGACCACGGCTGGGGTGCGCACCACCTCGTCACCGGCGGTGCGGTGCGCGGCCGCGAGATCTACGGCCGCTTCCCGCAGGTGGGCCTCAACCACCCCGACGAGATCGGCTCGGGCACGTTCCTGCCCGGTGTGTCGGTGGACCAGCTGGGCGGCACGCTCGGCAGGTGGTTCGGTGCGAGCGACAGCCAGCTCGACCTCGTGTTCCCGAACCTGCGCAACTTCGACCGCGATCTCGGGTTCATGCACGCGGCGTGACAACGGCGTAGAGTAGGTGATGGCCCCCTCGAACACGGGGCGTGACAAGCACCAGTTCTTAAGCACGCGTTAAGGCACCGCGCCGAGCATGGATGCCATCGATGCTCTTCGCCTCCGGCCCGCCGGACGCACCCCGATCATGCCGTCCACCGCAGTCACCAGCCCACGTTCCTCCGCGCGGCACACCGGGGAACGATGGCACGGATGGGTGCTCGCATTGGCTCTTCAGTGTCCGCTTGCGGCCACGGCCGGCGAGGAAGCCCCGGCCGTGCCTGGTTTCGCGGAACTGGAAGCGGCCGGTGCCACCATCGGCACGGTGCGCGTGCTCACGCGCGACATCTTCGACCTGGCCGACCCGAAGGAACACCGCCTGCTGTTCCGCTGGGCCAACGCGTTGCACCGGCAGACGCGCCCGGAGGTCATCGAACGCGCGTTGTTGTTCAAGTCCGGCGACCGGCTGTCGGTGCGCCAGATGGAGGAAACCGAACGGGTGCTGCGTGGCGCACGGTACCTGTACGACGTGAAGATCCGGCCCGTGGCCTGGCACGACGGGATCGTCGACATCGAGGTCGAGACCCGCGACACCTGGTCGCTCGACCCCGGGTTCAGCGTAGGCCGCTCGGGGGGCACGAACACCAGCGGCATCCGCCTGAAGGAATACAACCTGCTCGGCACCGGCGTGTCGCTGAGCCTCGGCCGCTTCCGCAACGTGGACAGATCGGGCAACGAATTCCTGTTCTTGAACGACCACGCGTTCGACAGCTGGACGGCCGTCAGCTACAGCCATGCGCAGAACAGCGATGGCCGGCGTGACGAGGCGGCCGTCGTGCGGCCGTTCTATGCGCTCGACACGCGTTGGACGGCCGGCGTCACCGCCAGCAAGGACGACCGGCTGGAGTCCGTCTACGCCAATGGCGTGACGGCGGCACGGTACCGGCACCGCCAGTCGAAGGCCGAACTGTTCGGCGGCTGGTCACCCGGCCTCGTGGACGGCTGGGTGCACCGTTGGTCGCTCGGGCTTTCGTTCCAGAACGACACCTATGCACAGGCGCCGGGCGAGGCGGCCCCCGCCCAATTGCCGGCCGACCGGAAGCGGGTGGCGCCGTTCGTGCGCCACGAACTGATCGAGGACCGCTACGACCGGCAGCTGAACCGCAACCTGATTGGCCGGCCGGAGTTTTTCTCGCTGGGCCTCGCGTCCACCGTGCAACTGGGGTGGGCCACCACCGCGCTCGGTTCGAACGAGGACGCGCTGCTGTACCAGGGGTCGATCAGCCACGGGTTCGAACCGTGGCGCCGCCACATGCTCATCGCGGCGGCGAAGATCGAGGGGGAACTGGTTGGCGGGCGGGCGCAGCGCCAGCAGCTCGGTGCGCAGGCACAGTACTACCTGCCGCAGGGGCGCCGCTGGCTGTTCTACGCGTCCGCCGCGGGGGACATGCTGACCCACCCGGGGCCCACCGACACGCTGCTGCTGGGTGGCGACAACGGCCTGCGCGGCTACCCGCTGCGCTACCAGGGCGGCGACCGCCGCGCACTGTTCACGGTGGAGGAGCGCTTCTACACCAACCTGCATGTGTGGCGCCTCTTTCGCATCGGCGGGGCGGCGTTCGCGGACACGGGCCGCGCCTGGGGCGGCGCCCACGTCAACACGGTCAACCCCGGCTGGCTGGCCGACGTGGGCGTGGGGCTGCGCATCGTGAGCTCGCGCGCGGCGTTCAGCAATGTGCTCCACATCGACGTGGCGGTGCCGCTCAACACCGCCCCCGACATGAGGAAGGTGCAGTTCCTGGTGAAGACCAAGACCAGCTTCTGAGCGGCCCGCCAAAGGCGCAGAATAGGCGCGATGGGTCCTGCGGGGGCACCATCGCACGCGCCCGGCCCGGGGCGCGGAGGAGGTGACCATGAACCGTCCCGACACCCATTTCGGCACCGCCATCGCAAGCCTGTACCAGGCCCACATGGTGCCGATGCTGTTCGAGCCGTACGCCACCGAACTGGTGGCGCGGGTGCTGGCCCGCCCGTGCGCCCGGGTGCTCGAGGTAGCGGCCGGCACCGGTGTCGTCACGCGGCACCTTGCCGAGCACCTGCCGGCGCACGTGGCGATCACCGCCACCGACCTGAACCCGGCGATGCTGGACCTGGCCCAGTCGCTCGGCACGGCCCGGCCGGTGGTGTGGCAAGTGGCGGATGCGATGCAGCTGCCGTTCGGCGACGCGGCGTTCGACGCCGTCGTGTGCCAGTTCGGCGCCATGTTTTTCCCGGACAAGGTGAAGGGCTTCGCGGAGGCTCATCGGGTGCTGGCACCTGGGGGCGCGCTGTTCTTCAACGTGTGGGACCGACTCGGGAGGAACGAATTTGCCGACACCGTGACCACGGCCATGGCGTCGGCCTTCCCGCTGGACCCGCCACGCTTCCTGGCTCGTGTGCCACACGGCTACCACGACCTCGTGGCCATCGCGCGCGACGTGGCACAAGGCGGGTTCACCGCACCGCACATGCACACGGTGCAGTCGCGCAGCCACGCCGCGTCGCCGCGGATCCCGGCGGAGGCGATGTGCCAGGGCTCGCCACTGCGTGCGGAAATCGAGGCGCGCGACATCGGCGGGCTGGAAGCCGCCACCGCGATGGCCGAGGCGGCGCTGGCCTACCGGTTTGGCACGGGTCCGATCGAAGGCCGCATGCAGGCCCACGTGATCACCGCGGTGCGTTGATCCCCACGAAGGGGGAATTCTCCCGGCCGGGCCGCTTCCTAAGATGACCGGGTGCGATGGCTGAGGGAGAAACGATGAACACAACGACATGTGTGGCCGCGGCGGCCGTGTGCTTCTGGGTGGCCGGCGCGGCGCACGCCCTGGGGCGGGTGGTGCCGCTGGCCGAGGTGGAGGCCCGGCACCCCGCGCAGATCAACTGGGTGACCACCTGCGGCGACTGGCGTGCCGCGGGGCAGGCCGGGGTGTACCGCGTGGTGCATGCCACGCTGAATGCGCAGTCGCTGCTGTACGTGCAATGGCTGTACACCGACGGGCGCGGCATCAACAAAGCGGCCCACACGCTGGCCTTGCCCGAAGTCAACAACGACCACGCCGAGATTGAGCTCACCCGGCTGCGCTGCGATGCCACCCGCACCGGCGTGGTGGTGCGGGCGCGTGCGGCGTTCGGGCACGAAGGCACGAACGGGAAGGTGGAGGTGAACGTGTTCCAGCGGCCCGGGGCGTACCGGTTTGGGCGGAGGTAGGGGAGGGCCGCCCCCGTCACCCCGGTGCGGAGGCCCTACTCGAACCGCTCGTCCAACCGCAGGTAGCGCCACTGCCCCGCCGGCAGGTCACCGAGCATGACGTTGCCGATGCGCACGCGCTTGAGCCCCAGCACGTCGAGGCCCACGGCCTCGCACATGCGGCGGATCTGGCGCTTGCGGCCTTCGCGCAGCACAAAACGCAGCTGGTCGTCGTTGACCCATTCGACCACGGCGGGCCGCAGCTGCACACCGTCGAGCTCGATCCCATGGTTCAGCAGCGCGAGCGATTGCTGCGACAGCGGTTCGCCGTTGCGGCTCTGCACGCGCACGAGGTACTCCTTCTCGACCTCGCTCTCGTCGCCGATCAGTTGCTTGGCGACACGGCCGTCCTGCGTGAGCACGAGCAGCCCGGTGGAGTCGATGTCGAGCCGGCCGGCCGGTGCCAGGTTGCGCAGGTGCGACAGCAGGAAGCGGATGCCGGAGTGGTCCTCGCGCCACTGGTTTTCCGGTTTGACGAGCACGTACGCGGGCTCATAGCCGTCCTCGGCCTGGCCGCTGACGTAACCCACCGGCTTGTGGATCAGCACCGTGACCCGCTGGGCCTGCACGTGGCGGGCCTTCGCGTCGATGGTGACCTGCTGCTCGGGCAGCACACGCGAGCCCAGCTCGGTGACCACGCGGCCGTCGACCCGCACCCAGCCCTTCGGGATCCATTCGTCGGCCTCGCGGCGCGACGCGATGCCCAGCTCGCTCATGCGCTTGGACAGGCGCATGCTGCCCGGCACCTCGGGGTGGCTCACCTGGTCGTCGTCATCGTCGTCGTCATGGTCGCGGCGGCGCGGGGCCGCCGGGCGGTCGTCGCGGCCGAACGCGGTGTTGCGGCCGCTCGGGCGCGGGCCGTGCGGGGCCGGAGGTGGCTCACGCCGTGCGGGCGGGCGGCGGTCGTCACGGCCATAGGCCGGCGGTGCGCCAGGGCCCTCGCGGCGGGGCGCGGGCGGACGGCGGTCGTCGCGGCCATAGGCCGGCGGTGCACCGGGGCCCTCGCGGCGCGGCGCGGGCGGGCGGCGGTCGTCACGGCCATAGGCCGGCGGTGCACCGGGGCCCTCGCGGCGGGGCGCGGGCGGACGGCGGTCATCACGGCCGTAGGCCGGCGGGGCACCGGGGCCTTCGCGCCGGGGAGGGCGGGGCGGGGCATCGGCGTCGCGGGGGCGTGGTGGCCGGCGTTCGTCGGATCCGAAGGCCGGATTGCCGCGGCGCGGGTCGGCATCGCGCCGCGGGGGGGCCGGACGGCGGTCGTCGCGGCCCGGGGGGGCCCCGCGCGGGGTGTCGTCGCGGCGGATGAACTTCTCGGGCGGCCGGTCGCCGAACCGCTGGCGGAGCTGCTCCTGGTAACGCGCTTCGCGCTCGGCACGTTGCGCTTCGGCCTCGGCCAGGGTGGGGCGGGGCTTGCGGGCACCCGAGCCGGCGCCCCGCACCGGGGCGCGGTCGGGGGTGCGTTCGGACGGACGGCCCGGCGTCGCCGGTTTCTTCAATTTGATCGTGGCCATGCGAGATTGGAACACGCGCCGTTCAGCCGCGGGGATGATGCGTCGCGTGCAAGGATTTGAGGCGCTCTCGGGCGACGTGGGTGTAGATCGTCGTCGTCGAGATGTCGGCATGGCCCAGCAGCATCTGCACGGCCCGCAGGTCGGCGCCGTGGTTGAGCAGGTGGGTGGCAAAGGCGTGCCGCAGCGTGTGGGGCGACAGCGGCGCGGTCACGTGCGCGCGTACCGCGTACTTCTTGACCAGCTGCCAGAACATCTGGCGGGTCATCGGGCCGCCGCGGGCCGTGACAAACAGCGCGTCTGAGGCCTGGCCATGCAGGATCCCGGCACGCGCCTCGGCCAGGTACCGGCGCAGCCACGCGTGGGCCTCCTCGCCGAACGGCACGAGCCGCTCCTTGCTGCCCTTGCCGGTCACGCGGATCACGCCCTCGTCGAGCCCGAGGTGCACCGATTTCAGCGTGACGAGTTCGCTCACCCGCAACCCGCTTGCGTACATCAGTTCGAGCATCGTGCGGTCGCGCAGCCCGAGGGGCTGGTCTGCCTCGGGCGCGTCGAGCAGGGCCTCGACCTGGGCCTCGCTCAGCACCTTCGGCACACGGGGCGGCTGCTTGGCCGCCAGCAGCTTCAGCGTGGGGTCGCGCTTGAGGAGGTTCTCGCGCAGCGCCCAGCGGAAGTAGCGCTTGAACACCGCAAGCCGCCGGTTCGCGCTGGTGGCCTTGCGCCCGGTGTGGTGGGCCACCGCGTGTTCGCGGAGGTCCACCTCGGTGGTGTCGTCGAGGGCCTTGCCCTTGTCACGGTCGAGCCACTGGGCGTACAGCGTGAGGTCGCGGCGGTACGCGGCGAGGGTGTTGGGCGACAGGCCGTCCTCGATCCAGAGCGCGTCGATGAACCGGTCGATCGCGCCCTGGCTGCGCTGCAGCGCCTCGCTGGTCACTCCAGCGTCAGCTTCTGCGTGGCAACGACCTTCTTGTAGACCTCGTACTCGGCGGCCACCTGGGCGGTGAACTGCTGCGGCGTGTTGCCGACCAGCAGCGAGCCGGTGCCCTCGATGCGGGCCTTGACGGCCGGGTCTTCCATCGTCTTCTTCACCGCGGCGTACACCTTGTCGACGATCTCCTTCGGCAGGTTCTTCGGCCCCTGGATGCCGTAGTACGCCATGCGGTTCACCGGCTCGAGGCCCACTTCCTTGAAGGTGGGCACGTTGGGCAGCACCGCGAGGCGCGTGGGCGCGGCCACGGCGATGGCGATGAGGCGGCCGTCCTTGATGAACGGCAGGGCGGACGGCAGGTTGTCGAAGATCATCGGCACCTGGCCGGCCACGGTGTCGTTGAGCGCCGGGCCTGCGCCGCGGTACGGGATGTGGGTGACGAAGGTGTTCGTCAGGCTTTTGTACAGCTCGAACTGCAGGTGGCCGATGCCGCCGGTGCCCGACGTGGCAAACGAGTACTTGCCGGGGTTCTTCTTCAGCTCGGCGATGAAGCCCTTGTAGTCGCGGGCGGGGAAGCTCGGGTGCACCGCGATCACGTTCGGCGTGGCGGCCACGTTGATGATCTGCGTGAAGTCGGTGATGGGGTTGTAGCCGATCTTCGGGTTGATGGCCGGGTTCGACGCGGTGGTGCTCACCGTGGCGATGCCGAGCGTGTAGCCGTCGGCCGGCGAGCGGGCGATTTCACCGGCGCCGATGGAGCCGCCGCCACCGGCCTTGTTCTCCACCACGACCGTCTGGCCGAGCGGGCCGCCGAGCTTCTCGGCGAGCGTGCGCGCGATGATGTCGGTGGTGCCACCCGGGGCGAACGGAACCACCAGCCGGACCGGCTTGGATGGGTAGGCCGCCTGGGCCCAGGCGCCGCTGGAGACACCCAGCAAGGCGAGCGCGGTGGCGGTGGCGAGGGTTCTGCGTTGCATGGCGAGTCTCCTGGTACTGATGAGAAGTGAGGCAGGGGGCCGACGGTGCGGGGCCGAGCACGGGGAAGTTGCGCGGCAGTATCGCGCATGTGAGCCCGTCATGCCGGGCACCCGTGATCGACCATTCGCGGTGGATGTTGCATCGTGCCCGGGCGGGTTGCGACTGTGGAAACTACGCAGCCGCACCGCTGGCACACTGGCGCGATGTCGACTGCCTTGCTGCTGCTTCCCGATTTCCTCCTCATCGTCTGCGGCTTCTGCCTGTGCCGCTACTCGACGCTTGACCGGCCCGTGTGGGAGGCCGCCGAGAAACTCGTCTACTACCTGCTGTTCCCGGTGCTGCTGTTCAACTCCGTGGTGCGCAGCCCGCTGAAACCCGGAGAGACGCTGAGCCTCACGCTGGTGGGCGTGGCGGTGCTGGCCATCGGCATCGTGCTCGCATTTGCGGTGCGTGCCTGGCCGGGGGTGGACGGCCGGCTGCACGCGTCGGGCGCCCAGGTGGCGTTCCGGTTCAACTCGTTCATCGCGCTGGCGCTGGCCGAACGCCTCGGCGGTCCGGGCGGGGTCGCGTGGATGGCGCTGCTGCTCGCGGTGGGGGTGCCGGTGTGCAACGTGGCTGCCGTGTGGCCGCTCGCGCGGCACGGTGGGCATTCGTATGCCCGCGAAATCGTCCGCAACCCGCTGATCGTGGCCACGGTGCTGGGCCTCGTCGCCAATCTGTCCGGCCTCAAGTTCCCCGACCCCGTGAGCACCACGCTGCAGCGCATCGGCGTGGCGGCACTGCCGGTGGGTCTGCTGGCGGTGGGGGCCGGCCTGCGCATGGGCGGGCTGAAGGCCGCGCCGGGCCTCGGCCTCGTGTTCGTGCTGATCCGACACGCGGTATTGCCGGCGGTGGGCATCGGGCTCGCCCTGGCGGTGGGGCTGCCACCGGAACAGCGGCTGATCGTCGTCCTGTTCGCGGCCATGCCCACCGCGTCGAGCGCCTACGTGCTGGCCGCCCGCATGGGCGGCGACGGGCCGTTTGTCGCGGGGCTCGTGTCGGTCTCCATCCTGCTCGGGATGGTCAGCATTCCGTGGTGGCTGGCGGTGCTGGGGTGGGTGACCTGAGGGCCCAGTCGATGTGCTCCTGCACGAGCGGCGTCGCATGGTCCCGGGCGGACACCAGCGCGCCGCGGATATCGGCGCGCTGGGGGTCCGCGTGCAGCGCGTTGCCGAGCCCCACCGCGAGGTTGCGCCGCCAGCGTTCGTAGCCGATCCGGCGGATGGGGCCGCCTTCGGTGTGGAGCAGGAAGTCCGCCTCGGTCCACGCCCACAGCGCCAGCAGGCTCGGGTGGGTGAGGGGCGCGCGCGGGTCGAAGTCGGGCAGGGTGCTTCGCTGCGCGAACTTGTTCCAGGGGCACACCAGCTGGCAGTCGTCGCAGCCATAGATGCGGTTGCCGATCAGCGGGCGCAGGTCCTCGGGAATGGGGCCGTCGTGTTCGATCGTCAGGTACGAGATGCAGCGGCGCGCGTCCACGCGGTACGGGGCCACGATGGCGCCGGTGGGGCACACGTCGATGCAGGCCGTGCACTGGCCGCAGTGCGGGGTCACCGGCTCGGACAGCGGCAGCGGCAGGTCCACGTAGATCTCGCCCAGGAAAAACATGGACCCGGCCTCTCGGTGCAGCGTGAGCGTGTGCTTGCCGCGCCAGCCGATGCCGCTGCGCGAGGCCAGTTCCACTTCGAGCACCGGCGCCGAGTCGGTGAAGACGCGGTAGCCGTGCGGGCCCACGGCCTCGGTCAGGCGGTCGGCGAGTTTCTGCAGCCGGCTGCGCAGCACCTTGTGGTAATCGCGGCCCCGGGCGTAGGTGGAGATGCCGGCGTTGGCGGGCTGGCCCAGGTGGGCCCATTCGATGGCCTGCCAGTCGGTGTGCTGGCTGCCGCGTGGCAGGTAGTCCATGCGGGCGGTGATGACCCGCACGGTGCCCGGCACGAGTTCCGCGGGGCGCGCCCGCTTGAGGCCGTGCGAGGCCATGTAGTCCATCGTGCCGTGAAAGCCGTTGTTCAACCACGCCAGAAGTCCCGGCTCGGCGGACGACAGATCCACATCTGCCACGCCGATCTGGGAAAATCCGAGCGCACGCGCCCAGCCGCGCAGCTGTTCCACCAGCGCGGCCGGGAGCATTTCCCCCACATTGATCCGGGTGTCCGTCATTTGCCGATTCTAGAAACCCGCACACAGCACTGGCCCGACGAGGCCGCCTGCGACCAGGCCGCACAGCAACTCGCGGCCCGCCCGGCGCTTCGCCATGCGTTCGTGGAACTGCACGGCACCCTCGGCGCCGGCAAGACCACGTTCGTGCGCCACCTGCTCCATGCCCTGGGTGTGCAGGGCCGCGTGAAGAGCCCCACGTATGCGGTGATGGAAGCGTACCCCCTCCCGGGCTTCGATGCCTGGCACTTCGACTTCTACCGCTTCAACGACCCGCAGGAGTGGGAAGACGCCGGCTTTCGCGACGTGTTCGCCAGCCCCGGCCTCAAGCTGGCCGAGTGGCCCGAGCAGGCCGCCGGCCTGCTGCCCGAGCCCGACCTGCGCGTGGAACTTGTGCCTCTCGACGGAGACGAACGCCGCGTGACCTTCACCGCATGCACCCCCCTCGGCCTGGAGCTGCTCCCTTGAGGCGCCGCACCGTCCTGCAATCGCTCGGCAGCGTCGTGCTGTCCCTCGGCACGGCCGACCTGGCCTTCGGTGCCAGCCTCGTGGCCGTCCGGGTGTGGCCCGCCGACGAATACACCCGCGTCACGCTCGAGTCCGACACGGTGCTGTCGGTCAAGCACTTCATGGCCGACAACCCGCGCCGCCTCGTGATCGACATCGACGGGCTGGAGCTGAGCCCCGCGCTGCGCGAGCTGGTGGGCAAGGTGCGTGCCGACGACCCGTACATCGCCGGCGTGCGCGTGGGGCAGAACCAGCCGCGAATCGTGCGGCTCGTGCTGGACCTCAAGCAGGCCACCGCGCCGCAGCTGTTCACGCTGGCGCCGGCGGCGGCCTACCAGCATCGCCTGGTGTTCGACCTGCACCCGGTGCACGAGGCCGATCCGTTGCTGGCGCTGGTCAACGAAAAGCAGAGCGCCGAACAGCAGGCCGCCGAAGCCGTGCAGGACGCGCTCGGCGAGTTCATCGGCCGCGTGGGCAAGGCGCCGTTGCCGCCGGCCAGTGTCCCGAGCGGGGTGCAGCCGCCCGTGCCTGCACCACCGGCCGTGGCCGGCAAGCCGCCGCCCATGAGCCAGGCCCGCATCGATCGCCTCATCATCGTGGCCCTCGACCCCGGTCATGGGGGCGAGGATCCGGGTGCCATCGGGCCCAGCGGCCTGCGCGAGAAGGACGTGGTGCTGCAGGTGGCCCTGAAGCTGCGCGACAAGCTCAACGAACTGCCTGGCATGCGCGCCATGCTCACCCGCGATGCCGACTTCTTCGTGCCGCTGCAAGAGCGCGTTCGCAAGGCCCGCCGTGTGCAGGCCGACCTGTTCGTCTCGATCCACGCCGATGCATTCATGACCCCGCAGGCCCGTGGTGCCTCGGTGTTCGCACTGTCACAGGGCGGGGCCACCAGTGCCGCTGCGCGGTGGATGGCCAGCAAGGAAAACGCATCCGACGCGGTGGGCGGCGTCAACATCAAGGCCAAGGACGCCACGGTGATGCGTGCGCTGCTGGACATGAGCACGTCGGCCCAGATCCAGGACAGCCTCAAGCTCGGCGGGGAGGTGCTTGGCCAGATCGGCAAGGTGGGCAAACTCCACAAGGGCAAGGTGGAGCAGGCCGGTTTCGCGGTGCTGAAGGCGCCCGACATCCCGTCCATCCTGGTGGAAACGGCGTTCATCTCGAACCCGGAGGAAGAAGCCAAGCTGCGCGATGCCAACTACCAGCACGAGCTCGTGGATGCGTTGGTCACCGGGATCCGGCGGTACTTCGCGAAGAACCCGCCGTTGGCCCGCAACCGGCAGTTGTAGCTTGGCCGGGGGCTGAATGGAGGCCGTTCAAGGAGGGCGAGGCCCACTTGAACGCACTCTTCACCTGCACCCCCTCGGATCCTGGTGGGCGGCGTCGAAAGATGCACATGACCCGCAAGCGGCAGTACGATCGTTCCGAGGGGCGTGTCGTGGCCGCTGCCGACCCGTTGTTCTCCCTGGCGCATCGAGCGGCCACCAACGCGGTGTTCAAGTCTCAGGCTGCCTGAGCGACAGAACCTTTCTCCGCCGGTAGCCGCGTCGACGGTGCCTGGCACGTGCAGGACGTGAACTCGTATCACAGCCGCCTCAAAGGCTGGTTTCAAAAGTTTCGCGGCGTGGCCACTTGCCACCCGCCCAGCGACCTCCGCTGGTTCAGTGCCTTGGGTCGACCGGCACTCGGTTGGTTGGTCTGACAACACAGTTTGCGAAGGGAGCCACTTGCAAAGTGAAATAACTCGTCCGGAACAAACCGGATCGGTTGATTCAAACTGAGGATCTGAAAATGAAACAATACTTGAAATTTGCGTCGTTGGTCATCTTCTGTTTTGCGGCCTGCCCCTCTTCGTTACCCGTTTTGGCGGCTGAGCCAGAGCCGCTGGTGGTTAGGGTCCGTGCCTTCAGGGGAACCGCATCGAACTATGACGATACCAAGGAATATAAATACCAAGTATTGCAGTTGATCCTGGAAAAGACTGCAAAGACCGATGGCCCCTTCAAGATTCAAGCGCCGCAACAAGAGCTTCCACAGGCCAGGGATTTCGAGATGGTAAAGCAAGGCTATGTGGATGTGATCTTGACATCGACATCACCAGAGCGCGAGCAGGAACTTCATCCCATCCGGATCCCGTTTGACAAAGGGCTGTACGGCTATCACATCGCGATCATCAATGAAAGCGATCAGCCGAAGTTTTCGGCAGTCCGCACGCTGGCGGATTTGCAGAAGTTGTGGGCCGGTTTGAACGAGGTATGGCCGGAGACGAAGGTCTTTCGCGACAACGGGCTCAACGTGGTGGCAACTTCAGGGTATAGGGAACTCTTCGCCATGTTGAAAGAACGGCGTTTTGATTATTTTCCCAGAGTCGCCCACGAACCATGGCGAGAGTTGCGGGACATGAACATTCCCGGCTTGTCTGTGGAAACCGACCTGCTGATCTACTATCCAACGCCCGGATATATCTTTACCAACAAGAACAACAAAAAACTGGCCGACAGACTCGAGCGCGGGTTCCGAATGGCTCTTAAAGACGGCTCATTCGACAGGCTTTTTTATAATCATCCCGACATGAAAGAGGCTTTGGAACGAGCCAATCTCAAGAGCAGGAGGATTTTTGAACTGAAAAATCCGTTGTTGTCGAAGGAAACGCCGTTGAACGATAAAAGTTTGTGGCACACGCCGTAATTGCCGAAGCATTGGCGTAGGCAATCATGATGTTGAAGGGCCTCGTACCCATCAAAGACTCGATTGCCACCAGGCTTCTAAGGGTGGTGTTCTCTTTCTACATCGTTCTTGTCGTGACGGTAACGGGTGCGCAAATCACCGCGGAATATGTGCACACAAGAAATCTCGTTCTTGAAGAGTTGGAAATACTTAAGCAGGTGTTTCAGCCCTCATTGGAACAGGCGCTTTGGGAGCTCAATAATAACCAGCTGCAATCCACCCTGAATGGAATAATTAAACTTCCGAACGTTGTCGGCATAGAGGTTGTGAACTCAAAGGGGGAATATCTGGGGGAAAGGGGGAGTGTTCTACATCTGTCCGATTTGGTGCCCGCCGAAAGGGTGGATACAAGCCACCCAAGTATTGATGCGTCTTCCGGGCTTTTCTGGAAAACGTTCCAGATAAACCATCTGCGGGACAATGCCTCGTTCCGGGTGGGCGCTGTAACGATTTATTCGAGCGAAAAGATAATTGTCAACCGGCTGAAATCAAGCGTTATCTTCATGATTGCCTGCGCAATCGTCAACATAATAGGATTCTGGATACTTTTCCTGTTGATTTCAAGGTACTTGCTGAGCAGGCCGCTGGCGGAGCTGACGCGCGCAGCAGAGCAACTGAATTTTGACAACCTGGAGAATGTCAAAATCGCTGTAAGCACCAAGGGAAACAACGAACTGAAAATTCTCGAGAATGCTTTCGTGGCGATGATCCGGAATCTGCTCCAAGCCCGTTCAGAGCTGTATAAAAACAAGGAGTCCCTGGAAATCAGGGTTGTGGAGCGCACTGCCGAGTTGATCGTGACGAAAGAACAGGCGGAACGGGCGAATCGCGCGAAAAGCGTCTTTCTGGCCAACATGAGCCACGAACTGCGCACGCCGCTGAATGCCGTGCTCGGATTCGCGCAATTGCTGAAGGTTGCCCCGGAGGCCACCGGGAAACAGATCGAGAGTCTGAACATCATCACCCGTAGCGGCGAACACCTGTTGAACCTGATCAACAACATCCTGGACATCTCCAAGATCGAATCCGGGCGCGTGCTGCTCGAGGAATTCCCTGCGGATCTGCACCAGGTTATCCAGGAGATGTGGTCGCTGATGCATGTCAAGGCGCAGGAGAAGGGCCTGGATTTCACGGTGGAGCAAGCCCCGGATTTTCCCCGCCGTGCAAACGTTGACTCGGGCAAGTTGCGCCAGGTGTTGATCAATCTGATCGGAAACGCCATCAAGTTCACGCAAACCGGCGGCGTGATTCTCCGTGCAGGCATCGCACACCGGGAGTCACCGGAATCGGCGCGCCTTCGATTCGAAGTGAAGGACAGCGGCCCTGGCATCCGGAAGGAAGACCTGGCGCGCCTGTTCCAACCCTTTGTGCAACTGGCTGACCAGCCTGCCAGGGACGCCGGAACCGGGCTGGGACTGGCCATCTGCAAACAGCATGTCGATCTCATGGGCGGGCACCTTGGCATTGCCAGCGAGCCAGGGCGCGGTTCGGTGTTTTACTTCGAGATTCCAGTGGCAGTGCTTTCCGCCGAGGAGACGCCCGTCGCGCTACATCACGGCCGCGTCATCGGGCTTGAAGCGGGGCAGCCGCGTTACCGAATCCTTGTCGTTGAGGATCAGGCGGAGAACCGCCTGCTCTTGTACAAGCTGCTTGAGCCGCTGGGCTTTGACCTGCGGGAAGCTGCCAATGGCAAGGAGGCGGTGGAGATATTCGAGGAATGGCATCCCCACCTGATCTGGATGGATGTGCGCATGCCCGTCATGGACGGGAAAGAAGCCACCCGGCACATCAAATTGACCGAAGCTGGCAAACACACCAAGATCATTGCCGTCACGGCTCACGCCCTGGAGGATGAGCGGCGCGAGATATTGGCGGCAGGCTGCGATGATTTCATTCGAAAACCCTATAGGGATTCGGAGATACTCGACGCGCTGGCCAAACACCTCGGCATACGCTATCGGCATTCTGCCCCAGATTCCGCAGGTGCCGGGATCACAGCACGGGCGTTGAATGCAGATCAGTTTCGGAAACTTCCCCCGCCTCTTGTTGATGAGTTGTTGAGGGCCGCGCAATTGCTGGAAGGCCCCCGCATACTCGAGGTGATAGGTCATATCAGCAGCCTGGACCACGAGCTGGGCGAACGCCTGCGCCGCATGGCGGAGAATTTGCAGTATAAAGAGCTTCTCGAGATCCTGAATGGATTGAAGGAAGGGGAGGTCTCATGAGCGATGTTGATACCTATCCGGACGACATCCTTGTAGTTGACGACACACCGGCCAGTCTCAAGCTGCTGGAAGGCGTGCTGAGCAGCGCGGGCTACCGCGTGCGATTGGCTACCGACGGCGAGGTGGCTCTTTTCAGCGCGAAGATGCACCCGCCTGCGATGATCCTGCTGGATATCAAGATGCCCGGCATGGATGGTTTCGAGGTATGCCAGCGCCTCAAGCAGGAGGAACGAACCCGTTCCATCCCCGTCATCTTTCTCAGCGGCCTCCAGGATGAACGTGAGAAGGTCAAGGCTTTTGAGGTCGGCGGCGTTGACTACATCAACAAGCCGATTCGTGCCGAGGAGGTGCTCGCGCGGGTTAGTACTCACCTTGCGTTGCGGCATGCGCTGTCGGATCTGGAGGCGCGCAATGCCGAGCTGGAGGCGGCGCGCCATACGCTGGAGGAAAGGGTCAGGGAGCGTTCAGCGGAACTGGAGATGGCAAACTGGCGGCTTCGTCAGCAGGTCGAAGAACATCTTCGCACCGTTAAGGCGCTGCAGGAAAGCGAAGCCCGGTTGAATATCTCCCAGCGACTCAGCAAGGTTGGCGGTTGGGAATACGATATTTCGTCGGGCAAGTCATTCTGGACGGAGGAGCTCTACAGAATCCATGAGCTGTCCGCCACTCCCGGTCTGGACCACATTCAGGAAAGCCTGAAGTGCTACAGGCCCGAAGACAGGCCAACCATACTCGCCGCGTTTCGCGGAGCCGGTGAGCGCGCTGAACCCTACGACCTCGAGTTCCCGTTCACGACATTCGGAGGGAAGCCTCTGTGGGTCCGCCTGACCGCCGAACCCGTTTATGCGGAAGGCAAGGTTGTGCGCGTAGCAGGAAACCTCATCGACGTCACCGAGCGCAAACGGGTGGACGATGCGTTGCGCGCGAGCGAGGAGAAATACAGATCCCTGATCCAGAAGCTTCAGGCGGCCGTGGTGGTTCATGCAGCAGATACCCGCATCGTCACTTGCAATGCCGTTGCGCAGCGGTTGCTGGGGCTCACGGAAGATCAGTTGCTGGGGAAGACCTCCATCGATTCGGATTGGCACTTCTTCCGTGAAGACAGAACCGTGATGCCGTTGGAGGAGTACCCGGTCAATCAAGTGCTGGCCACACGGCAACCGCTCAAGAACCTCATGGTCGGTGTGCATCGCCCGGGCAACGCGGAAGACGTCTGGCTCATGGCCAGTGCCAATCCGGTATTCGGTACGGGAAACGCAATCGAGGAAATCGTCGTGACCTTCATCGACGTGACCGAGCGCTTGCGGGATCAGGAGAAGATCACCCATCTTGCGTCCATCGTGGAATCGTCAGATGACGCGATCATCGGCAAGCTGCTGGACCAAACCATCGTCAGTTGGAATCGTGGCGCCGAGCGCATCTATGGCTATACCTCTGCCGAGATGGTGGGCCGCTCCGTCTCGATTCTGGTTCCTCCCGAGTTGCAGGATGAGTCGGCCACCATCATGGAGCGGCTGAAACAGGGCGAAGGGGTGGAGCACCTCGAAACGACCCGCCTGCGCAAGGACGGGCAGGCGATCAATGTGGCCCTCACGATTTCCCCGATGAAGGACGCCAGCGGGCGAGTTTTCGGCGCGTCCACCATCGCCCGCGACATCACCGAGCGCAGGCAGAGTGAAGCCGAACGGGACGCGCGGCGAGTCGCCGAAGCGTCGAACCAGGCCAAGAGCGAGTTCCTGGCCAACATGAGCCACGAGATCCGCACGCCGATGAACGCCATTCTCGGCATGTCGTACCTGGCGCTGCAAAGCCACCTGAGTCCGCAACAGTACAACTACGTGGAGAAGGTGCACCGGTCGGCCGAGTCGCTGCTGGGCATCATCAACGACATCCTCGATTTCTCGAAGATCGAGGCGGGTCACCTGGACATCGAACACATCCCGTTCGACCTCGGCGATGTCATGGACAGCCTGGCCAACCTGCTGGGCATGAAGGCCGAAGAGAAGGGCCTGGAGCTGGTGTTCGCCTTGCCGCCGGACCTGCCCAACGCGCTGGTAGGCGATCCCTCGCGGCTGGGGCAGGTGCTGATCAACATGGGCAACAACGCGGTCAAGTTCACCGAGCGGGGGGAGGTCGTCGTCGGCGTCGAGGTGCTCGCGCGCGACACTACCTCGGTGCGCCTGCGCTTCGAGGTGCGCGACACCGGCATCGGCATCACACCCGAAGAGCAACAGCGGCTTTTCAAGCCGTTCTCGCAGGCCGACGCGTCGACGAGCCGCCGGTTCGGCGGCTCCGGACTGGGCCTGGCCATCAGTCACCACCTGGTGCGCATGATGGACGGAGAACTCGGCGTCGACAGCACACCGGGGCGCGGAAGCCGGTTTTACTTCAGCGCGAACTTCGGCATCGGGCTCGAACGCGCCGCCAACGATGCGGCCTTGTCCGATGACGGCCTGCACGGCGCCCGTGTGCTCGTCGTTGACGACAACGACGCCGCGCGCGAGGTGCTGGTGCACATGGCTGGTTCACTCGGGCTGCGCGCCTCGGCGGCCAACGGTGGCCACGAAGCCATCCAGGCGATCGTGGCGGCGGATGCGCGTGGCGAGCCCTTCGACCTGCTCTTGCTCGACTGGAGGATGCCGGGCATGAACGGTGTCGACTGTGCGAAGCAGCTGGCCCGCATGCCTCTGGCGCACCCGCCGCCCACCGTGTTGATGCTCACGGCCTTCTCCAGCGATGAAATGGCGCGCGCGCTGGCGGCCGAACGGCTCACCGTGGCGGCGACGCTGACCAAGCCGGTCACGCCTTCGACGCTGCTGGACGCCAGCCTGCAAGCGATCGGCCAGCCGCGCCAGCATGCCCTGCGAGGCGAGTTGCGTGAAGAAGCGCTGCAGAGCAACCGTGCGGTCCTGGCCGGTGCCCATGTGCTGCTGGTTGAGGACAACTCGTTCAACCAGGAGCTGGCCCGTGACCTCCTGGGCCGCGCGCAGATCGTGGTTCGGGTCGCCAACAACGGCCGCGAAGCCATCGACATGCTGGCGCGCGAACGCTTCGACGCGGTGCTGATGGATTGCCAGATGCCGGTCATGGACGGCTATGAGGCCACGCGCGAGTTGCGTGGCCACCCGGAGTGGCGCGATCTGCCGGTCATTGCGATGACAGCCAACGCGATGGTCGGCGATCGCGAGAAGGTGCTGGCGGCCGGCATGAACGACCACATTGCCAAGCCGATCAACGTGGCCGAAATGTTCGCCACGCTGGCGCGCTGGGTTCGACCGGAGGTTGCTGCGGCGAGCGGTGGTTTCCCGAGCATCGAGAGCGCGGCTGCGCTGGCCGGGGTGATGGGCGACGAGCAGCTCTATCGGCGCTTGTTGGGCATGTTCCGTGATCGGGAAGCCGGCTTTGCGGCCCGTTTTGGCGCCGCCTGTGCAGCGCGCGACATCTTCACGGCCACGCGGTTGGCGCACGACCTGAAGAGCGAGTCCGGCACCCTGGGGGCGACGGCCGTCCGCGAGGCCGCTGAAGCGTTGGAACAAGCCTGCGCCAACGGCGCCGGCCCGGCCGTCATCGACGCGCTGCTCGCGGCCGTGATCGAGCGCCTGGACCCCGTGATCGCCGGCTTGCGCTCGCTCGAGGGCTCGCGGTAGGCACGCGCGTTACCGCACGAGCAGGGACACATTCATCTTCAAACCGGCGCGGCCACCGACTTGCGCCGTGCCTTCCATGCGCCGAAAAGCACCAGCAGCCCCGGAATGAAGATGGCAGCCCAGATGATCTTGTCGAGGTTTTCCTTGACCCACGGGATGTTGCCGAACAGGTAGCCGGTCACCGTGATGCCGCCCACCCACAGCACCGCGCCGGCGATGTTGAACAGCGTGAACTTGCTTCGGGTCATCAGCGCCACGCCCGCCACGAACGGCGCGAACGTGCGCAGGAACGGCATGAACCGCGCGGCGATCACCGTGGCGCCGCCGTACTTCTCGTAGAACGCATGGGCCTGGTTGAACGCGTTCTTGTTGAAGAAGCGCGAGTTCTCCCACTGGAACACCTTCGGCCCGAAGTAGCGGCCGATCGCGTAGTTGGCCTGGTCGCCGAGGATGGCCGCCACGATCAGGAGGCCCATCGCCAAGGGCAGGTTCATCAGCCCCGCGCCACACAGCGCGCCCACGACGAACAGCAGCGAGTCGCCGGGCAGGAAGGGCATGATCACCAGGCCTGTTTCGACGAAGATGATCAGGAACAGCAGGGCGTACACCCAGGCGCCGTACGTGGCCACGAAGTTGGCGAGGTGCACGTCGACGTGCAGGATGAAGTCGATCAAGAACGTGACAATTTCCATAAAAAAGATTGTACGGCCCTTGGATGAGGCCCCCCAGTCGGCTGGCGCCTCCTGCCCCCAGGGGGCGACCCCGGGTCGGCCGGCAGAGCCGGTCCTCGCGGGTGGCTTGATCGTTCGCTTCGCTGCGCTCGCTCTGCTGCCGGGCGGGTGCGGTTCCCTACAATGCCCGGATGAACGCCGTTTTGCAGCCTCCTGAGCGCCGCCCCATCCGTGAGTTGCCCGATGAACTGATCAGCCAGATCGCGGCCGGCGAGGTGGTGGAGCGGCCGGCGTCGGTGGTGCGGGAGCTGGTGGACAACGCGTTGGACGCGGGCGCCACCGAGGTGGTGGTGAAGCTCGTGGCCGGGGGCGTGCGCAGCATCCTGATCGAGGACGACGGCCACGGCATTCCGGCCACGGAACTGCCGCTGGCATTGCGGCGTCATGCCACCAGCAAGATCGGGTCGCTGCACGACCTGGAAAGCGTGGCCACGATGGGGTTTCGCGGGGAAGCGCTGGCGGCCATCTCGTCGGTGGCCGAGGTCAGCATCTCGAGCCGCACCGAAGGTGCACCCCACGCGCAGCGCCTCGATGCGCGATCAGGCGAGCTGGCCCCGGCGGCCCGCGGCCGCGGTACCAGCGTGGAAGTGCGCGAACTGTTTTTCAACACACCGGCGCGCCGCAAGTTCCTGAAAACCGACGCCACCGAGCTCGCCCACTGCGTGGACGCCGTGCGCCGCCACGCACTGACGCGCCCCGACGTCGGGTTCTCGGTGTGGCACGAAGGCAAGGTGGTGCAGCAGTGGCGCCGTGCGTCACCCGACCAGCGGGTGCAGGACGTGCTCGGTGGTGAGTTCATCGAACAGAGCCGCCCGGTCGACATGACCCTCGGCCCCATGCGCGTGACCGGCCGCACCGGTATTCCCGCGGCCGCGCGCGCCCGAGCCGACCAGCAATACGTCTACGTCAATGGCCGCTACGTGCGCGACAAGTTGATCGCGCACGGCATCCGCTCGGCCTACGAGGACGTGTTGCACGGCGGCCGGCAGCCGTCGTACGTGCTGTACATCGAGATCGCCCCCGACCGCGTGGACGTGAACGTCCACCCGACGAAGATCGAGGTGCGCTTCCGCGATTCACGCGAGGTGCACCAGGCCATGCGCCGTGCGGTCGAGGGCGCGCTGGCCGCGCCCCAGGCGGGCGGGGCGGTGCCCATGGCACCGGTGCAGGCGGGTATCGACACCGCCGTTGCCATGGAAGCCCTGGCCGCGGCCGACAACGAGATGTGGGCCCGTGGCCCCAAACCCGTGGCCTACAACCCGCCGTCGGAAGGGTTCGGCGCGTTCCGCCCGCCGGGCCAGCAGGTGTCGCTCGGTCTGCAGCAGGCCGCCGTGCTGTACGCCCAGGAAGTGCCCGCGGCGTACCGGGTGCCCGGGCAGTCTCCGGCCGCAGCAGCACCCGCCGCCGCACCGGCCAGCCGCCTGCCCGACGGCGACTGGCCGCTCGGCCGCGCGCTCGCCCAGGTGGGTGGGGTGTTCGTGCTGGCCGAGAACAACCACGGCCTCGTGATCGTCGACATGCATGCGGCCCACGAACGCATCGTGTACGAACGCCTGAAGGCAAGCCTCGGCACCGCCGACATCGAAGCGCAGCCGCTGCTGATCCCGGCCACGTTCCCGGCCACCGCGGAAGAGATTGCCACGGTGGAATCCCAGGGCGACAACCTGCGCAAGCTCGGCCTCGACATCTCCGCGCTGTCGGCCACCACGCTGGCCGTGCGCTCGCGGCCCGCGGCGCTCGATGGCGGTGACGTGGTGGAACTCGCGCGCAGCGTGATCGCCGAGCTGAGCCAGTTCGACGCCAGCACCGTGATCGAACGCGCCCAGCACGAGTTGCTGTCCACCATGGCCTGCCACGGTGCCGTGCGGGCGAACCGCCAGCTCACGCTCGACGAGATGAACGCGCTGCTGCGCGACATGGAGCGCACCGAACGCTCCGACCAGTGCAACCACGGCCGGCCCACGTGGCGCCAGCTGACGATGAAGGAGCTGGACGGGTTGTTCTGGCGCGGGCGCTAGCTAGGCCCGACACACACCGGGCAGTCATCCCGTACATGGACGCCCCTGTTTCGCAAGCACTTTGTTGGCATGGTCTGGCTGGCAGGAAGAGAGTTGCACCCGTACATCCGGACTTTGAAGTTG
>NZ_LMDI01000043.1 GCF_001425785.1 Rhizobacter sp. Root1221
AAGGCAAGCCGCGCAAGCCTTCGCCGCCGCCCAACCGCCCCTGTTCAACTGAGGGGGAAATTATTCCGGACAGTAGTGGGCTTTCGCCGGGATGACAACGGTGCGATTGAGTCGACCCACCGATGAATCGGCGGCATCTCCGATGCCAGCTGGCAACGCTGCCATTCAGGTTGATTTTCCCCGGACAGCAGCGAGCTTCCGCCAACGAGGGGACGAGGCAACGGGGCGGTCCGCCCCGGACGATCGCGGCGCTATGCTCGGGTGATGGAGGACACCCGCCAACCCCGCCATGCCCCATTGTTCGCGCTGGCGGTGATGGGGTCGCTCGTCTCGCAGAACGTGGGCGCGGCCTGGGCCAAATCGTTGTTTCCGCTGGTGGGGACCGAAGGGGTCACCGCCTTGCGCGTCGGGCTCTCTGCCCTGTTGCTGCTGGCGCTGTGGCGGCCCTGGCGCACCCGCATCGCCCGGCGCGATGTGCCCAACCTGGTCGTCTACGGCGGCATGCTGGGGTTGATGAACCTGCTGATCTACAAGGCGTTCGAGCGCATCCCCATCGGGCTGGCCATCGCCATCGAGGTCACCGGGCCGCTCACGGTAGTGCTGCTGGCATCGCGCCGGCCCGCGGACTTTGCATGGGTCGCCTGTGCGGTGACCGGCCTCGCCCTGCTGCTGCCCATCGATGCCCGCGGCGGCACACTCGACCCCGTGGGCGTGGGTTTCGCGCTGGGGGCGGCCGTGTGCTGGGCGATGTACATCACGTTTGGCAAGCGGGTGTCGGCGCTCGGCGGCGGGCAGGCCGTCAGCGGGGGCATGCTGGTGGCCGCGCTGCTCACGGTGCCCATCGGCGTGGCCCACGCAGGTGCCGCGCTGGCCTCCCCGGCGGTGCTGCTGGCCGGCCTGGCCGTGGCCGTGTTGTCGAGCGCGCTGCCGTACTCGCTCGAAATGGCCGCCTTGAGGCGCCTGCCGGGCCGGGTGTTCGGCATCCTCGTCAGCGCCGCCCCGGCCATCGGGGCGATGGCCGGTCACGTGATGCTGGGTGAACGCCTGACCGCGTTGCAGTGGGGCGCGGTGGTGTGTGTGATGGCCGCGTCGGCCGGCAGCGCGGCCACCGCGTCAGCTGCGCGCCAGTAGCAGGTGCGACGCGACGCGGGCCAGCACCTCCTGCGCCTCGAACGGCTTGTCGATGACGGGCACCTGGCTCGTGCGCACGAACTCGCGGGCGCTGGACCCCAGCGTGTCGCCGGTGATGGCGATCACCCGGTGCTGCAGGTGCGGGTGGCGCCGGGTCAGCTCGGCGTAGAGCGCCGGCCCGTCGATGCCGGGCATCTTCAGGTCGGTCAGCACGAGGTCGAACGGCTCGGTGTCGAGGCGGCGCAGCGCGTCGAGGCCGTTGTGGGTCAGCACCACGCGGTGGCCCGCCGGCGTGAGGATGTCGCGCAGGATTTCGGCGATGTCCACCTCGTCGTCCACGACCAGGATGCGTGCGCCGTGTGCGCCGTCGGCGGTCGAACGTGTGGGCCCCGGGCCGTGGCGGGGGTGTGCGGCCGTGGACCGCAGCGCGGGCAGGGTCAGCTCGAAACAAGCGCCGGTGCTGCCGTCGGGCTCGCACAGCGCCAGCGCGCCGTGGTGCGACTGCATGATGCCGAGGCTCACCGACAACCCCACGCCCGTGCCTTCGCCCACCGCCTTCGTGGTGAAGAACGGTTCGAAGACGCGGGTGCGCACCTCGGGCGAGATGCCCGGCCCGTTGTCGGCCACGGTCACATGCACCTTGGTGCGGTCAGGGGACACCCGGCTCGCAATGCGCATCACCCGCGGCGCGGGCCGGCTGGCCATGGCCTGGTGGGCGTTGGTGAACAGGTTCATGAACACCTGGCCGAGCTGGTCGGCGTCGGCCATCACGGGTGGCAGGCCGGGGGCGAGGTTCAGGTCGAGCGTGACACCGCCGCTGCGCAGCGTGTACGTCAGCACGTCGAGCGCGTCGTTGATGATCACGTTGATGTCGGACGGCTCGCGCACCGACGCCTGGCGCCGCGCCATCGCGAGGAAGGTCTTGACGATGCGGGCGCAGCGTTCCGCGGCCTGGCGGATCTTTGCCGCGGTGTTGCGGTCGGCCATGCTTTCCGCATCGGTCTCCAGCTGGCTGGCCCGGCCCACCACCACCGCGAGCGGGTTGTTCAGCTCGTGGGCCACACCGGCCAGCAGCCCGCCGAGGGCCGACAGTTTTTCGCTCTGGTGCAGCGAGTCTCGCTGGCGGGCCAGTTCCTCCTCGGCATGGGCAGTCTCGGTCACGTCGCGAACGTTCAGCACGAGGCCCATCACCGCGGGGTGGTCACGCAGGTCGCGGCCCACGGCTTCGAGCACCCGCCACCGGCCGTCCTTGTGGTGGTAACGGAACTGCGACGGGATGCCGGTGGGCTTGACGAGCCGGGGCCGGATGCGCTCCAGGTCGTCCGGGTGCAGCAGCGACAGCGCCGGGCGGCCCACCAGTTCGTCGGGTGTGTAGCCCAGCATGCGTTCCACCGGCGGGCTCACGTAGCGGAATACCGCCTGTTCGTTGACCACCGCGATGAAGTCGGACGCGTTGTCGGTCATCGCCCGCCAGCGTTCCTCCGTCATGCGCAGCGACGTGAGCGCCATCTCGATCTGGCGTTTGTCTTCCCGCAGCGCGTTGTCGCGCTCGGCCACGTTGCCCGCCATGTGGTTGAACGCGGCAGCGAGGCGGCCCAGCTCGTCGTCACGGGTTTCGGGCAGGCGCACCGTGGTGTCACCGGCGGCCAGCTGTTCGGCCGCCAGCGTCAGCTGGCCCAGTGGCGCGGCCACGTGGCGCCGCAGCACCCACGTGAAGATCAGCAGCAGGCTCAGCAGCACCCCGAGCCCGAGTCCGAAGGCCCACACCGCGGGGGTCCATGCCTGCGCGAGGATGGTGGTGCCGGGCACGGCGGTGGCGATGTACCAGCCGGCGTGCTCGATGCGGGCCACCGCGAAATACATGCGGCGGCGGTGGGTGTGCCCCGTCTGCACGTCGACGTACGCGCGCGTCGCGGCGTCCATCAGTTCCTGGGGCAGGTCGCCGCCGAGGCGGCTCAGCGGGAAATTCCCGACGTCCTTCCAGACGGCCTCGCCGAGCGTGCTGTCGGCAATCAGTTGCCCGTCGGCCATGAACAGCAGGTGCCGGCCCTCGGCCGACGGGGGCGGCAGCATGCGGATCAGGAAGTCGGCGCTCTGGTACGGCGACCAGGCTTCGGCGGACGTGCCGGTGAGCGGGTTCACCTGCTCGGTGGTGTGCTGCAGCACGTGTTGTGCGAGGCGGGCGCGTTCCACCACCTGGTCGGCCAGGCGTGACATGGCCCGGCCCTCGGCCTGCCGGTACAGCACGTAGGTGCCGAACAGGCTGGTGAGCAGCAACACGAAGGCGCCGCCGGCCGCCAGGTGGGCGAGTGTCTTGCCGGTGAGGGTGCGGAAGAACGGTTGCGTCATGGCCGGGGGCTGACGGGGTCGGTGCCCCGGAAGATAGCAGCGAACGTGCGCTCAGGGAGCCCACAACGCAAGGGGGCTCACGGGATTCTCGAGGCTCGCCGGCTCGAGTGGCGGCGGCCCGTTGCTGGCGCTGGCCTGCATCGGGTGCGGCGCCGGCGGCGGTGCCCCGAGGGCGAGCACCAGCGTGGCGGTGCCGAGCAGCGCGGCGAACATCGCCGCCGGCAAGAAGTGGTTGGTCTTTTTCATGGAAGCTCCCTTGGATGGATCGGGGAAGTCTCGGCGCTGCAGGTTTCAACCGCGCTTCACGGCTGCCGGGGCGCGTTTCAATTGTCGGTGCCGCACCGGCATGGGGTGCACGCACCAGACCAAGTGATCCATGTTGGATCATTTGGTCTGCGAAGTTTTGCAAGTGGCTGATTTGATTGATGTTCATGGCCTGGCACGGTGCGTGCAAAGGGATGGTCCGGGAGTGCCACGGTGCCTCCCTTGGCCCACAGGTGACTCCATGAACGTCGGCGTTTTCATCCCCATCGGCAACAACGGCTGGTTGATCTCCGAGAACGCGCCGCAGTACCGGCCCACGTTCGCGTTGAACAAGGAGATCGTCGTGCGCGCGGAAGCGCATGGCTTCGACTTCGCGCTGTCGATGATCAAGCTGCGCGGGTTTGGCGGGAAGACCGAGTTCTGGGACCACAACCTGGAGTCGTTCACGCTGATGGCCGGGTTGGCCGCGGTCACGTCGAAGATCAAGCTGTATGCCACCGCGGCCACGCTCACGATGCCGCCGGCGATCGTGGCCCGCATGGCGTCCACGATCGATTCGATCTCGGGCGGGCGCTTCGGCGTGAACCTCGTGACCGGCTGGCAGCGCCCCGAGTACTCGCAGATGGGCCTGTGGCCCGGCGACCAGTTCTTCGGCACCCGCTACCAGTACCTCGCCGAGTACGTGCAGGTGCTGCGCGACCTGTGGGCCACCGGGCAGTCCGACTTCAAGGGCACGCACTTCCAGATGGACGACTGCCGCGTGAGCCCGCAACCGCAGGCGCCGATGAAGGTGATCTGCGCCGGCCAGAGCGACGCCGGCATGGACTTCAGCGCGAAGTACGCCGACTACAACTTCTGCTTCGGCAAAGGCGTGAACACGCCCACGGCGTTTGCCCCGGCGGCGCAGAAGCTGATCGAGGCCACCGCGAAGACGGGCCGCCACGTCACCACGTACGTGCTCGTCATGGTGATCGCCGACGAGACCGACGAGGCCGCCCGCGCGAAGTGGGAGCACTACAAGGCGGGCGCCGACCAGGAGGCCATCGCCTGGCTCGGCCAGCAGAGTGCGGCCGACACCCGCTCGGGCACCGACACCAACGTGCGCCAGATGGCCGACCCCACGTCCGCCGTCAACATCAACATGGGCACGCTGGTGGGGGCCTACGAGACCGTCGCACGCCTGCTCGACGAGATGGCCGAGGTGCCCGGCACCGAAGGGGTTCTGCTGACGTTCGACGACTTCGTGGCCGGCGTGGAGGCCTTCGGCACCCGCATCCAGCCGCTGATGGCGAGCCGGGCCCACGTGCAGGCCACCGTGCCGTCGCGCGTGGTCGCCCCCGAGCCCGTGGCCGCGTGAGGACCGGCCCATGAAGAACACCACCATCACCTCCACGACGCCGGTGGGCGCCTTCGGCACCGCCGGTGCCCTGGTGCTGCCGGCGCGCCCCGAGCCCGTCGCGTTCCGGGCCACGGACACGGCGCTCGTGGTCGTCGACATGCAGAACGCGTACGCATCGATCGGCGGCTACGTGGACCAGGCGGGGTTCGACATCTCGGGCGCGCAGGGGGTGATCGAGAACATCGCCGCCTGCGTGGCGGCAGCGCGGGCGGCCGGCATCCCGGTCGTGTTCCTGCAAAACGGGTGGGACCCGGCCTACCAGAAGGCTGGCGGCCCGGGGTCGCCCAACTGGTACAAGTCCAACGCGCTGAAGACGATGCGCCAGCGCCCGGCGCTCCAGGGGCGCTTCCTCGCCGAGGGCGGCTGGGACTACGCGCTCGTCGACGCGCTGCAACCGCAGGCCGGCGACCTCGTGGTGCCGAAGACCCGCTACAGCGGCTTCTTCAACAGCACGCTCGACAGCACGCTGCGTGCGCGGGGCATCCGCCACCTCGTGTTCACCGGCATCGCCACCAACGTGTGCGTGGAGGCCACCCTGCGCGACGCGTTCCACCTCGAGTACTTCGGCGTGATGCTCGAAGACGCCACGCACCAGCTCGGCGACACCACCATCCAGCAGGCTTCGGTCTACAACATCGAGACCTTCTTCGGCTGGGTGTCGACGGTGCCCGAGTTCCTGCGTGCCGTCGCCACCTGAACCCCTTCCCGGAGAACCTCCCTATGCCCAAACAAGCCATCATCCCGCCGGGCACCGGCACCCCCATCGCCCCGTTCGTGCCCGGCACGCTGGCCGACGGCGTGTTGTACGTGTCCGGCACGCTGCCGTTCGACAAGGACAACAACGTGGTGCACGTGGGGGATGCCGCCGCGCAGGCGCGCCACGTGCTGACCACCATCCAGGGCGTGGTGGCGGCCGCTGGCGGCACGATGGACGATGTGACCTTCAACATGATCATGCTGAAGGACTGGGCCGATTACGGGAAGATCAACACGGTGTACGCGGAGTTCTTCCCGGGCACCAAGCCGGCCCGCTACTGCATCCAGTGCGGCCTCGTGAAACCCGATGCGCTCGTCGAGATCGCGTCCATCGCCCACGTGGGCCAGGTGGGCTGACGATGCCGGTCACCTTCGACGTGCACGGCCCCGACGGGGCTGCCACCGTGTTGCTGTCGTCCGGCCTCGGGGGCGCGGCGGCCTTCTGGCAGCCGCAGCTGCCCGCGTTGCTGGCGGCTGGCTACCGCGTCATCGCGTACGACCAGCGTGGCACCGGGCGCAGCCCCGGCACGTTGCCCGCGCCGTACACCATCGCCCACATGGCGCAGGACGTGGTCGAGGTCCTCGACGCCAGCGGCACGGCGGCATGCCACCTCGTGGGCCATGCGCTCGGCGGGCTCGTGGGGCTGCAGCTCGCGCTCGACGCACCGGGCCGCGTGTCGAGCCTCGTGCTCGTCAACGCGTGGTCGGCCCCCAACCCGCATTCCGCCCGGTGTTTCGACGCCCGGCTGGCGCTGCTGGCCGCACACGGCCCCCGCGCGTACGTGGAGGCGCAGCCCATCTTCCTGTACCCCGCCGCGTGGTGTGCCGCGAACGCAGCGCGTGTGCAGGCTGAGGTGGACCATGCCTTCGCCCACTTCCCCGGCGAGGCCACGATGCGCGCGCGCATCGCGGCGCTGCGGGCATTCGACGTGGATGCGCGCCTTGGCAGCATCGGCGTGCCCGTGATGGTGGCCGCTGCGATGGACGATACGCTCGTGCCGTGGACTTGCTCGCAGCGCCTGGCGGACGGTTTGCCTGATACGACGTTCGAGCGTGTGCCCCATGGCGGCCATGCGCACACCGTCACCGACAGCCCCACCTTCAACGCCCAGCTGCTCGCGTTCCTGGCGCGTGCCGGCGCCGGCCGGCTGGTGTGACCACCATGCTGCCGCCAAAGGAAAATTTCCGCGACGCGATGTCCCGGCTGGGCGCGGCGGTCAACATCGTCACCACCGACGGCCCGGGCGGGCGCGCGGGCTTCACCGCCACCGCCGTGTGCAGCGTGACCGACGACCCGCCCACGCTGCTCGTGTGCCTGAACCGCGGGGCCTCGGTGTACCCGGTGTTCTCCGCCAACGACGTGTTGTGCGTGAACGCGCTCGGCGCAGGTCAGCAATCGATCTCCGGCCTCTTCGGGGGCAAGACCCCGATGGCGGACCGCTTCGCCGCGGTGTCGTGGCACACCGGCGTCACCGGCGCGCCGGTGGTGGACGATGCCGCGGTGTCGTTCGACTGCCGTGTGGTGCGGCGTGCCGAGGTGGGCTCGCATGAGGTGTTGTTTTGCGAGGTGCAGTCGCTGGCTACCCATGCCGAGGCTCATGGGCTCGTCTACTTTGGCCGGCAGTATCACGACGTGAGGGCGACCTGAATCGTCTCGCCGCGCTCGAGTCATCGGGACGAGGCCTGATCGTCAGGAGGAACGGGCGCAGGACCCTGGAACAACGTTCGAACTCGCGGCATCCGAAAGGCGGGAGACGCTGCGATGTTGCCTCGGCTCCAGGGTGATTGCAGCCAAACAGATTCAACAACCGAATGACAGGTGCTGCCTAAACCCGACGTTGGCTAGTTGACCCGAACCGCTTCGCCACGCTGTTGAGCGATCTGTTGCACACGGGCGGCGAAGGCAGGCGAGCGCCGCAACTCCTCGTACCTGGCACGCGCCGCTTGATGGCTCCGGTCGCTGAGGTCGGGCGGCTCGCGCATCTCGATGTCTCGCAATCCGGACTGGATGTAGAGCTCCAGATCGGCGATCACTTCTGCTCGGGTCACTTGATGCGGTGGCATGTCGTGATCCTTGTTGTTTTCGCTTTGGGCGACTGCGGTACCCGCTGCGAGAGTCGCAGCGACGATGGCGATAATGGTCTTCGGGTTCATGGTTTTTTCCTGTGATCGGCAAGGTTGTTGGCCTCTGCCTGAAGTGCTGCGTCGAGACGCTGGATATCCTGCGCGCAGCCGCCCCGCGGCTTCTGCAAGATCACTCACAAGGCTGAGGCGGCTTGGAGGGGGAGGGCGTACTCGCCCTGACCGCATCCCGCGGCGTCCTACTTCAGTTGGCTCTGCACCTTGGCAATGCCTGCGACGGCGCACTGCTCGTCCAGGTGGCCGCCAGGCGCGCCGCCCACGCCAACTGCACCGATGACGTCATTGCCCACCTTCACCGGCACGCCGCCGCCCAGCAACAGATAGCCGGGAATGTGCGCGAGGTTGGCGGCCGCAGGGTTCTTCTGCACACGCTCCATCATGGCCAACGTGCTCTCTTTCGCGGACGCTGCGGTGTAAGCCTTCAGGCGGCTGGAGTCGATAGTATGTGGGCCGCTGTCATCGGCGCGTTGGACGGCACGCACGGTACCCGCGCGATCCACCACCGTGGCCGTGACGGCATAGCCGTTGGCGGTGCAGGTGGCCACGGCCTGAGCCGCAATCTGCGTGGCCAGATCCAATGAGATGTTCTTTTCGTGCCGCACACCTTGGGCATGAACGGTGACGCCAACGAACAGGGAGAGTGTGACTGCGGCTTTGACGAGGGGATGCTGCATGGTGGTTTCAGGTGCTGGATTTCTGCGGTTCGAGATCGGCGCCACCCGTTGTGGCGCCGTCCGGAGACTGTAGAAAACCACCCTCGAATCGCCCATTCGTGCGGCTACGCGCGAGGCTCCGTAGAACTACGCGACGTCCCCCGACGCTGCCCGCGCAGCGCTAACCCAGCGCCAATGAGGCATACCGCCGTATCACCTGCGCTAACGAATCCATGCCGAGCTTGGCCAGCAGATTGGCACGGTGGGTCTCCACAGTGCGCGGCGACAGGCTCAATGCCCGACCGATCTCCTTGTTGGTCAGGCCTTCGACGATGAGGCTGAGTACCTCGCGCTCGCGGGCCGACAACTGGGCGTAGCGGTCGAGCGCCTGCTGGTCCGCCTGGAGCCGCTCGCGGGATCGCACGTGCTGACGAACCGCACTCTGCAGGGCGTCAATCAGCAGTTCGTCATCTACGGGCTTTTCCAGAAACTCCGAAGCCCCGGCCTTGAAGGCGCGGCGGCACATCTCCACCGTGCCGTGACCGGTCAGCAGAATGATCGGATGATCCACACCCTTGGCCGCCAGATGTTCCAATACCGTGAAGCCGCCGAGGACGGGCATGCGGACGTCGAGCACGATGGCACCGATGCTGGTGCGATCGATTTCCGCCACAAAGGTTTGGGGATCGGACCAGGCCCGCACGCGCAGCCCGACGGTGCTGATGAGCAGGCTCAGGCTATCGCGCACGGCCGCATCGTCGTCCACAAGGTGGATCAGGGGCGAGAGCGAAGACGCGTTATCGATCATGGTTCGAAGAGGCGGTGGACAGCGTCAGGATGAACTCAGCCCCGCGCTCGGTGGTCGACGCCTGCGGCGCCAAGGTCAATCGAGCATCCATGGCCTGAGCCAAGCTTTCGCACAGCGTCAGGCCAAGACCGAGGCCGCCGGGACGCGTGGTGTAGAACGGCTCGAACAGGCGTTGGCGCGTCTCCGCTGCCATGCCCGCCCCGCAGTCATGGATCGACAGGTGCACCCGACTGTCATCGGCGCTGGTCATGGCGATGCTCAAACGACGCTCGCCGGACGGCACCTGCTCCAGCGACTGCAAGGCGTTCATCAACAGGTTGTGAATGATCTGCTGCAGGGCAACGGGCTCTGCGAGCACCGGCGGCAGGCTGGGATCGTCCGTGACTGTGGTCGCGATGCTGCGCTCTGCCAGTTCGGGCTCCAGCAGTCGCAGGACATCCTGTACGGCGGCGGCCAGGGGCAACGGCTGGACGTTGCCTGCCAAGTCGGGCCGTTCCACCAGGCGACGCAAGCGGCCCACGACAGCGGCCGCGCGTCGAGCTTGCTCCACGACGTGGGACATGGCGATCCGGGCGGCCTCCAGTTCGGGCTGATCTTCAACCAGCAGCCGTTTCGCGGCCTGTGTGCCGGACAGCAGCGCGGTCAACGGCTGGTTCAGCTCATGCGCCATGCCTGCTGCCAGCTCCCCCAGCGCGTTGAGACGTGCAACCTGTCCCAGGCGCAGCAACTCCTCTGCCCGTCTGCGCGATGACCGCTGGCGCCACGCTGCGAGCGCCCCCACCCAGGCGGCCCCTGTCAGCACACACCAGGTCAGCATGGCGAGCCAAGGCAGTTCGCGAAGTCCGACCGTACGCTGCGCCACCACGTCCAGCGGCTGGCTCGGAACCATCAGCCGCTTGTGGAAGCCGTAGTTCCACCACATGCCCGTGGCGTCGCTGACCCGGCCCGGTTGCACCACGAATGCGGCGCCACCCCATTCCAGCGTGACGCGCACGGGACTGGATGCCATGTCCATAGGCCACTCGTCACGCGGTATGGTGGCGAGCAGATCGATCTGCAACGCGTAACTGGACGGCGAGCCGGCTATCACCAAGTGATAACGGCCGGCGTCCAGATCGATCAATGCCATCTCTGGATGGCCCGACCGGCGCGACGCGGCTTCCGCCGCTGAAAGCGAAGCTGCCAGCGCAGGGGGCCACGTTCCGTCCGCCGTTCGCTGCTGGACGGACAGGATCTGGGGATAGACCGACGGCAAGCGCGTCACGGCAGCTGCTGCTGTTCCGGCGGTGTTACCTGTTGCTGCCTCGACGGCCGGTGGCTGCAGCAGGGCCAGCGTCGCCATCACCGCGTCGTACTGAACCACCCACTGACTGAGCCTGCGATGGACGATGCGCCCATCAGTTTCGAAGGTGGACCGGAGTTGCTCCAGGCGTGCTTGAGCCAGGAACGTCGCGCCCACGCAGGCCACTAGCGCCCACACGAGCAGCGCGGCCACATGGCGTCTTGTGAAAAAACTGCGTCCAGCCATGGTCATGGGCCCGGATTCTGGCATGCGCACACCCGCCACGATGCCCGCTTTGATGGGCGTTCTTCACGGTCGCTGGAATCCTGGTGGTCGACAGCCCACGGGAAACGTGACGTGGGTGCGACCTGAATATCCTTGCCGCCTTCGAATCATCGGGAAGACGCCGACCGCAGTAGAGCCGACGTGTCACCTGTTTCCGCGTTGGCCGCCCCGAGGGGTGTTTCGCTAGACACTTGTACGCCTTGGGCGTATAGTGCACGGATGCTCACCGTTGTCGAAACGCTCCTTTTCCAGCGCCAGTGGCCTCTGTACTGGACGGAAAAGAGAGAGGAGCCTTCGCGGCCTATATCGCGGAGCGCCCTGCCGCCGGAGATGTCGTGCCCGAATCCGGCGGCATTCGCAAAGTCCGCTGGGGGCGAGCAGGTTCGGGCAAATCGGGTGGTGTTCGGGTGATCTATTTCACTCGCACCGCTGAAGGTGAAGTTGTCTTGCTCACGCTGTACGCAAAGGCGAAGACAGACAACCTGACTGGTCCCAAGTTGAAGGAGATCCGCCGTGCCCTCGAAGAGTAAACCCCTGACCAAAGCTGAAATCGCAGCGTACGAGGCCAAGCGCGATCTCGCGGCTGACCTTCTGCAATCCGTGAAGGAGATGAAGGCCGGTCAAGTTCGCGTAGTGTCATCGCCGGTCATTGAGGCCCGCCAGAAGACCGGCCTGTCTCAGTCCCAGTTTGCAGCGCTGATGGGCGTGTCTGTCCGCACATTGCAAGGCTGGGAGCAAGGTCGCAAGCAGCCAAGCGGCGCAGCGCGTACTTTGCTGGCCATTGCGAGCACCAATCCGAAGGCGCTGTTGGCTGTAGCAGGAGGGTAGCCTCTCCTGTGTCTCGAAGCCGTCGGCTTTGATGTCGCGGGCTACGGCTGGCGTGGACCGATGCCCTGCAACACGATCCGCTGCACGTTCTCCACGGTCTCCTCGAAGAACACCGGATCCGCCAGCGTGCGCCCCGTGAGCGCCTCCACCTGCACCGCGAAGTCCGCATAGTGCTGGGTCACGGCCCACAGCGCAAACACCAGGTGGTGCGGTTCCACCGGCGCCAGCCGGCCCGACGCCACCCACGCACGAATGACCTCGGCCTTGCGGTCCACGAGCTCGCGCAGTTCACGCGCCAGTTCGTCGCGCAGCAGCGGCGCCCCCTGGACCATCTCGAGGCAGAAGAGGCGCGAGGCCTCGGGCTGGTCGCGCGACAACGCGAGCTTCGCGCGGATGTAGCCGGCCAGGGCCTCGCGCGGGTCCTGCTCGGCGGCGAAGCCACGCAGCGGTTCGAGCCAGACGTCGAGCAGGTCCTGCAGCACCGCGACGTACAGTGCCTCCTTGCTGGCGAAGTAGTAGAAGAGGTTGGTCTTCGACACGTCGGCCGCGGCGGCCACCTGGTCGATGGTGGTGCCGTGCAGGCCGTAGCGCGAGAACAGGCGCAGCGCGGCGCCGAGGATGGTGGCGCGCTTGTCGGCGATCTGGCGCTGGCGGCGTGTGCCGGCGGCGGGTTCGCGCGCGGTCTTGCGGGGCACGGGGGCCTTCTTGGGGGCGGCGGTGGGCATGGAGGCAGGTTTTAGCACGGCCCACGCCCCGGCTGTCACGCGCCCGACAACGCCACCGACCGGTGCACCCACGCCGGCGTGGCCACCGCTTCCGCGAGGAACCGCCCCACCTGCCGTCGGGCCACCTGCATGCGGCGGGTGGCCCCGTCGGCCGACACGAAGGCGGGGGTGTCGTCCGCCCCGTCGGTGAGGTTCACCGGCTGGGCCAGCACCCAGTCGAGGCCGCTGCCGCGCACGGTGGCCTCTTGCCGTTCCGTGTCGGCGATCTGCGGGGCCAGCAGCACGCGGAACATCAGGCGGTAGATGAAGGGCAGTCGACCGCGCGTGGCGCCCACCCCGTAGGTCGACTGCACCACGAGCCGCCGCACACCGTGCCGGCGCATGGCGTCCACCGTGTGGCGGGTGCCGGCGGACCTCACGTCGAGCGGCGTGCTGCGCGGCCCGCGCAAGCGCACGGCCACCGCGCTTTCGGTGATGCCGAGGGTGACGATCACCGCATCCTGTCCCGCCACGGCACGGTCCAGGTCCCCGGGGTTCGTGGCGTCGCCCGGCAGGCACCGGAGTTGGGGCGACAGGCCCTGCAACGCGGCGGCACCGCGGGAAAACGCCGTGACCCGGTGGCCCGCGGCGAGCAGGGCGTCGAGGGTGGCGCGGCCGGATCCGCCGGTGGCGCCGATGACCAGGACGTTCATGTGGATCTCCTTGAGAAGTTCGGGGAGTCCAGTGTCCGGGCGCAAGGCCGGATGAACCATGCCCTGGAATCTTCCATCGCTGCTCGAACGTCCAGGGTCGCTGGACGAACAGGCCGGGCCCGCGCACAGTTCAGGCCATGCACACCCCACCGCCCTCCGGCCCCTGGCCCTCCGCCGATCCGCTCGGCGAGGCGTTGCATGCGTTGCGCATGAGCGCCGTGTTCTGTTGCCGCTCGGAGGTGAGGGCGCCTTGGGGTGTCACGATGCCGCCGATGCCGGGGTGTGCGATGTTCCATGTGGTCACCGAAGGTCTCTGCTGGGTGGACACTGGCGATGGGGCGCCACGGCGGCTCCAGCCCGGCGGGTTCGTGCTGGTGCCCCATGGCGAAGGCCACGCCCTGGTCAGCCAGCCCGACACCCCGCGGGTGGACCTGTTCGACCTGCCTCGGGCATACACCGGCGGCCGATATGAACTGCTGCGGTTCGGCGGCAGCGGTGACCCCGCGACGCTGCTGTGTGGGGCGGTGCGTTTCGACGACCCCGCCGCGCGGCGCCTGATCGCGATGTTGCCGCGGGCGCTGTGGGTCGATGGTGCCGAGTCGGCGTGGATGCAATCGACGCTGCAGCACCTGGCCGTGGAGGCCCGGCAGATGCGACCCGGCGGCGAGGCGGTGGTCACGCGCCTGGCCGACATCCTGATCATCCAGGCCCTGCGCGCGTGGATCGAGAACGACCCATCGGCGCGCACCGGCTGGATCGGCGGGCTGCAGGATCGCGCAGTGGGCGCCGCGCTCGCGGGCATCCACCGCGACCCGGCGTTCGAATGGACCCTCGTGTCCCTCGCCAGCGCCGCGGCGATGTCACGGTCTGCCTTCGCCGCACGGTTCACGCAACTGGTGGGGGTGCCCCCCATGCAGTACGTGGCGCAGTGGCGCATGCACGTGGCCCACGCGCGCCTGAGCGAACACGGCGGGGCCATCCCCGAGGTGGCCGAAGGGGTCGGCTACCACTCGGAGGCGGCGTTCAGCCGGGCGTTCAAGCGGCACCTGGGCGTGGCGCCGGGTGAGGTGGCGCGGCGCGCGCCGCGCGCACGCACGCCTGCGTGAAACGCCTCCGCTGAACTGTTGTGTTTGAAGCAGCCGAGTGGTTGTGTGTTGGGAAGTCAACGGTGCACTGTTGGATTCCCGACCGCAAGGAGGTGACCGCTGGTGCGCGTTGATCCTCGCAAATATCCTTGCAGATCAATGGCTTGAGTGTGATCCGAGGCTCGTGCAGGAGGGCGGCACATGGCTTGCGAAAGACGGTCCTGACATGACCTGTTGACGCGAGCCGCATGACCTCCCTGAGCACCGCCCGACCGCCCGCAACCACCCTGTACAGCCGCATCCGCGAGGAGTTGCGGGAACGCATCCTGTCGGGCGCCTGGCAGCCCCATGACCGCGTGCCGTCCGAGAGCACGCTGATGGCCAAGTACGGCGTGAGCCGCATCACCGTGCGCCAGGCGCTCGGTGACCTCGAGCGCGCCCGCATGATCTTCAAGGTGCCGGGCAAGGGCGCCTTCGTGGCCGAGAACAAGCCGTTCCAGGAGCTGGGCCGCCTGCAGGGCTTTGCCGAAGCGATGGGGGCCATGGGCCACGAGACCTTCAACCGCGTGCTGCGCCGGGAGACCGTGCCGGCCAGCGCCACGGTGGCCGAGCGCCTGCGCCTCGCGCCAGGCACACCGGTCACCGAGGTGCAGCGTGTGCGGTACCTGGACCGCGAGCCGGTGTCGGTGGACCACACCTGGCTCCCGCAGGCCCTCGGCGACCGGGTGGTGCGCGAAGACCTGGCCACGCGCGACATCTTCCTCATCCTGGAGAACGACTGCGCCACGCCGCTCGGCCACGCCGACCTGGCCCTCGGCGCCCGGCTGGCCGACGAGGCCCTCGCCGCCCACCTGGGCGTTCGCACCGGCGCGCCGGTGCTGCACATCGAACGCCTGACCCACGACCGCGGCGGGAACCCCGTCGACTACGAACACCTGTACTGCCGCTCCGACAGCTTCCAGTACCGCATGCGGCTGCAACGCCGCTGAAACCCCGAGGACACGAACCCGATGAACACGATCGAGACCGAAGTGGACGTGCTGGTGATCGGCGGCGGCACCGCCGGCCCGATGGCCGCCGTCAAGGCCAAGCAGGCCAACCCCGCACTGCGCGTGCTGCTGCTCGAGAAGGCGAACGTGAAACGCAGTGGTGCCATCTCGATGGGCATGGACGGCCTGAACAACGCCATCATCCCCGGCCATGCCACACCGGAGCAGTACGTGCGCGAGATCACCATCGCGAACGACGGCATCGTCAACCAGAAGACGGTGATGGCCTATGCGCAGAACAGCTTCCCGATGATCGAGGAGCTGGACCGCTGGGGTGTCAAGTTCGAGAAGGACGAGACCGGCGACTACGCGGTGAAGAAGGTGCACCACATGGGCAGCTACGTGCTGCCGATGCCCGAGGGGCACGACATCAAGAAGGTGCTGTACCGCCAGCTCAAGCGCACGCGGGTCGACATCACGAACCGCCTCGTGGCCACCCGGCTGCTGACGGGGCCCGATGGGCGCATCGCCGGTGCGATGGCGTTCGACTGCCGCACGGCCGACTTCCACGTGGTGCGGGCCAAGTCGGTGGTGCTCGCCTGTGGCGCGGCCGGGCGCCTGGGCCTGCCGTCGTCGGGGTACCTGTTCGGGACGTACGAGAACCCGACCAACGCGGGCGACGGCTACGCGATGGCGTACCACGCGGGCGCGGAGCTGTCGGGCATCGAGTGCTTCCAGATCAACCCGCTGATCAAGGACTACAACGGCCCGGCGTGCGCGTACGTCACCGGCCCGTTCGGCGGCTACACCACCAACGCCGAAGGCCAGCGCTTCATCGAATGCGACTACTGGAGCGGCCAGATGATGTGGGAGTTCTACCAGGAACTGCAGGGTGGCAAGGGCCCGGTGTTCCTGAAACTCGACCACCTTGCCGAGGAAACCATCTCGGCCATCGAGACCATCCTGCACACGAACGAGCGGCCGAGCCGCGGGCGTTTCCACGCGGGCCGCGGTACCAACTACCGCGAGCGGCTCGTCGAGATGCATATCTCGGAGATCGGCCTGTGCAGCGGCCATTCGGCCTCGGGCGTGTGGGTGGACGAACACGGGCGCACCACGGTGCCCGGCCTGCACTCGGCCGGTGACATGGCCTGCGTGCCCCACAACTACATGCTCGGTGCGTTCGTGTACGGCCGCCTGGCCGGTGAAAGTTCGGCCGCGTGGTGCGCCGAACACGACTTCGCGCCGGTGGATGCGCAGCAGGTGGCGCAGGAGCGTGCCCGCGTGTGGGCGCCGCTGCAGCGCGAGCGGGGCCTGCCGCCGAACCAGGTGGAGTTCAAGCTGCGCCGGTTCGTCAACGACCACCTGCAGCCGCCGAAGGTCACGCGGAAGATGGAGATCGGCCTCGAACGGTTCGAGGGCATCCGCGAGGACCTCGAGCACCTGAAAGCCCGCGACCCGCACGAGCTGATGCGCGCGATGGAGGTGCACGCGATCCGCGACTGCGCCGAGATGGCCGCGCGGGCGTCGCTGTACCGCACCGAAAGCCGCTGGGGGCTGTACCACGCGCGGGTCGACTACCCCGAGCGCAACGATGCCGAGTGGTTCTGCCACGCCCAGCTCAAGAAGGACGAACACGGCGCGATGACGAGTTTCAAGCGCCCCATCGAGCCGTACGTCGTGCCCGTCAACGACACCGAACGCAACGCCTACCGCGAGCTGCGCATCGCGGTGCCGGCCTGAGAGACCGAGAAGGAGACCCCATGCAAATCGCCCCGATCGCATTCACCCCGTCGGCCGTGCCCGTCACGGTCGATTCCGAGAAATGCATTGCCCACAAGGGCTGCACCGTGTGTGTCGACGTGTGCCCGCTCGACGTGCTGGCCATCGACCTGTCCAAGGGCACGGCCTACATGAAGTTCGATGAATGCTGGTACTGCATGCCTTGCGAGAAGGACTGCCCCACGGGCGCCGTGCACGTCGACATCCCCTACCTGCTCCGCTGACGCTGAAGGACCTTCCGATGAACCTCCGCATTCCCCTGGCCGGCCTCGCCCTCGCGCTGGCCCTGAGCGGCGCAAAGGCCGGTGAAACCATCCGCGTCGCCATCGGCACGCAGGACACCACGATCAACTGCGCCACGGGTGGCCTCCTGATCCGCGAGCTGAAGCTGCTCGAGAAGTACCTGCCCCGCGACGGCAAATACAAGGACGTGACGTACGACGTGCAGTGGAAGAACTTCACGTCGGGCGCCCCGCTCACGAACGAGATGGTGGCCGACAAGCTGGACTTCGGCGCGATGGCCGACTTCCCCGGCTCGCTCAACGGCGCGGCCCACCTGAAGGCCGGCAAGAAGAGCATCTTCCTGTCGGTGCTGTCGGGCAGCACGATCGGTTCGGGCAACGGCATCGTGGTGCCTGCCGAGTCGAAGGTGCAGTCACTTGCCGAGCTGCGTGGCAAGCAGATCTCGGTGCCGTTCGCGTCCACGTCGCACGGCATGCTGCTGCGTGCGCTGAAGGCGCAGGGCATCGACCCGGAGAAGGACGTCAACATCGTGACCCAGGCGCCCGAGGTGGCCGGCTCCGCCTTGCAGGCCAACAAGATCGACGCCCACGCCGACTTCGTGCCGTTCGCCGACCTGTTCCCGTACCGCGGTTTTGCCCGAAAGATCCTCGATGGTGCCCAGGCCAACGCACCCACGTTCCACGGCGCGCTGGTGAGCGCCGAGTACGCGAATCAATACCCCGAGATCGTGGTGGCCTACCTGCGGGCGGCCATCGAGGCCAACCGCCTGATCGCGGCCGAGCCCGAGAAGTACAGCGAACTCATCGCGAAGGTGACCGGCATCGAGGCCGAGGTGAACTACCTGTTCCACGGCCCGCTCGGCCTGCAGACGCGTGACTTCACGTGGAAGCCCGAGTACCGCCAGGCCCTGGCCACGTCGATCGACACGCTGCGCATCCTCAAGCGCCACGACGCCGACCTGACCGCCGACACCTTCATCGACGACAAGTACATCCGCGCCTCCTTCCAGCAGTCCGGGCTCGACTACGACGTGCAGCTCAAGCACTACGACAAGCTGCCGCTGAAGGCCAACGACCACCTGACCGGCAAGCCCATCACCGAGTTCAAGCGCGTGGCCCAGGTGTGGGTGGAGGGTGAGCCGCTGGTGCGCCACTACGCCTCGCCCGAGAACGCGTTCGCCGACGCGAAGAAGGCCACGGCCGCGGGCCGCAAGATCCGCGTGATCTTCGCGCACGATGACAACCTCGGCATCAAGCTGCTGGCCAACCAGGCGTGGTTCGCGGCCGATGCGAAGGGCCAGCTGCACGCCTTCTTGCTGAAGGACGCCGCCACCGCGTGGGCCTCGGCCCACAAGGGCAAGGTGGTGGACTACGCCGCGGCACGCGACACCACGGTGCACGTGGCGTCGGCCCGCTGACCGAGGTGCGGCCGTGAGTTCCACCTCCGCCACCCTGGCCGCCCCGGTGGCCCCGGCGCGGCCCGCCGGCACCGGGGCCCTGTCGCGCTGGCTGGCCGGTGCGTTGTCGATCGCTGCGTGCGTGGTGGCGTGGCACCTGCTGGCCACGTACCACGTTCGCACGCCGGTCATCACGTTCGCGAACGTGCCGCCGCCGCTCGAGGTGGCGCAGGCCGGCCTCGATCTGCTCGAATCGCCGAAGCTGCTGCGCCACCTCGGGTGGAGCCTGCTGCGCATCACCGCGGGGTTCCTTGCCGCGGCCGCCTTTGGCATCGGCCTCGGGCTGCTGATCGGCCGCTTCCGCTGGGCGCAGGCCGTGCTGCAACCGCCCCTGGAAGTGCTGCGGCCTGTGCCAGCCGTGGCGTGGATCCCGCTGGCGATCCTCATGTTTCCGTCATCCGAGGTGTCGATGATCTTCGTGACCTTCACCGGCGCGGTGTTCCCGATCCTGTTGAACACGGTGCACGGGGTCGAAGGGGCGGACGCCCGCCTCGTGGCGTCGGCCCGCAGCCTCGGGTGCCGCGGGCAGCGGGTGTTCTCGCAGGTGATCCTGCCCGCCGCCGCACCGAGCATCGCCACCGGGCTGTCGATCGGCATGGGCACGTGCTGGTTCTGCCTCGTGTCGGCCGAGATGATCTCGGGCCAGTACGGCATCGGCTACTACACGTGGGAGTCGTACACCTTGCAGAACTACGCAGGCATCGTCGTGGGGATGTTGTGGATCGGGCTGTTCGGCATGGGCAGCAGCGCGTTGATCCGCCGGGCGGCCCGGGTGCTGATGCCCTGGCAGGGAGCGGGCGCATGAGCGGGCACGTCCAGGTCGACCGCATCGGCATCCACCTCGGGGCCGGGGTGCAACGGTTCGAGGCGGTGCAGGACCTGAGCCTCGACATCGCCCCGGGCGAGTTCGTGTGCCTGCTGGGGCCGTCGGGCTGCGGCAAGTCCACGCTGCTCGGGGCGCTGGCCGGGCACCTCGCACCCACCGCCGGCCGCATCCGCGTGGACGGCCAGCCGGTGGACGGGCCGGACCCGTCGCGGGGGCTCGTGTTCCAGCACCACACGCTGTTCCCGTGGAAGCGGGTGGTGGACAACGTGGCGTTCGGCCTGCAGATGAAAAACGTGCCGCAGGGCGAACGCCGCACGCGCGCCCGCGAACTGCTTGCCAGCGTGGGCCTCGGCGACTTCGCCGAGCGGTACCCCTCGCAGCTTTCGGGGGGCATGCAGCAGCGGGTCGAGATCGCCCGGGTGTTGATCAACCACCCGGCCGTGCTGCTGATGGACGAGCCGTTCGGGGCGCTCGACGCCCTGACACGCGTGAAGATGCAGCGGCTGCTGCTGGACGTGTGGGCGCGCATCCGCACCACGGTCGTGTTCGTGACGCACGACATCGACGAGGCGCTGTTCCTTGCCGACCGCATCGTCGTGATGAGCGCGCGGCCGGGCCGCATCGTCGAGCAGATCGCCTTGCCGTTCGCGCGGCCGCGCGATGCGTCGTTGCTGACCACGCCGGAATTCGCGGCCCTGAAGCGCCATTGCCTCGCGCTGCTGGAAGAACCCGACGAAGGGGACCCGCTGCCACGCCTGACCCCGCTCGGTGCACCCCGTGCCGAGGAACCCTGGCGTTTCGCCGTTTAGGAGATTGTTCCGATGACCCTGTCCGCCCGCCTGTCGAGCGACGACCCGTCCATCCGCCGCATCGCGCTGCTCGAACTCGCCGACGAGGAGGACGAGGCCGGCCTGCCCGCGTTCGTGGCCGCGTTGTCCGGCGACCCGGCCGCCGTGGTGCGTGATGAAGCCGCGCGGCGCCTGGCCAGCTGGGACACCCCCGAGGCCGTGGACGCCCTGGCCCACGCGCTGCTGGACACCGACCCGGCCGTGCGCGCCACGGCAGCCCAGAGCCTCACCGAACTGAAAGACCCGCGTTCAGGTGAACGCCTGTTGCCGTGGGCGCGCCATGCCGATGCTGGCGTGCAGGCGGCCGCACTGCGGGCGCTGCGCGAGTTGCGCCTGCCGGCGGCGGCGGCACCGGCCGCCGCCGCCCTCGGCAGCCCCGACGCCGTGGTGCGGCGCGAGGCGGTGGGTGTGCTGGGCTGGCTCAAGCAGGTGGATGCGCTGCCCGCCCTGGGTCGCCTGGCCACCGGCGATCCCGATGCCGAGGTGCGCCGCGCCGCCACCGGCGCGCTGGGCCTGGCGGAAGGCGATCGCATCGCCGCCGTGCTGCCCGCACTGGAAGCGGCGTTGGCCGACCCGGTGTGGCCGGTGCGCGAGGAGGCCGCGGGCACGCTGGCGAAACTGGTGCCACCAGCCGCGCTGGTGGCACTGCAGGCCGCGATGCGGGACGACTTCTGGCAGGTGCGCCTGCGTGCCGCCCGCGCGCTGGGCCGCCTGCGCAACCCGGCGGCGCTGCCCGAACTCACCGAGGCGCTCACCCACCCGATGGCGAACCTGCGCAAGGAGGCGGCCATCGCGTTGGGGGAGGTGGGTGACCCGGCGGGCCTGCCCGCGCTGGAGGCCGCCGCTGCCGACCCGGACCCCGAGGTGCGCAAGGCGGCACGGCTGGCCATCGGGCGGGTGGGGCGATGAACGGGCTGCCGGAGGCCGTGGAGGTCGCCCGTGGTGCGTTGCGCCTGCGCTGGGAAGACCAATCCACCACCGAATGGCCCGCCACCCGCCTGCGCGCCGAATGCCGCTGCGGCGATTGCCGCTCGCTGCGGCTGGCAGGGCGGGCGCCCACCGGCGACGGTGCGGAGCTGACCGGCGCGGAACCGGTGGGCCGCTACGCCCTGCAGCTGCTGTTCCGCGATGGCCATGACCGTGGCATCTACCCATGGGACTGGCTCAGGAACGGGTGACGGGGCACGCGGATTGCCGCAACATGGGGGTGGCAACCGATGGAGGTCCACCATGACCGACCTGATCTTTCGCGACCGCCGGGATGCGGGCCGCGACCTGGCCCAGCGGCTCGTCCGCTATGCCCACCGCCCCGACGTGACCGTGCTCGCGCTGCCGCGTGGCGGCGTGCCCGTCGCGGCCGAACTGGCCGAGGCGTTGCACGCGCCGCTCGACGTGTTCGTGGTCCGCAAGCTCGGCGTGCCCGGCCAGCCGGAGCTGGCGATGGGCGCCATCGCCTCGGGTGGCGCGCGCGTGATGAACGAAGACATCGTCTCCAGCCTGGAGATCCACGCCGACACCATCGACGCCATCACCGCCGAGGAACACGCCGAACTCGACCGCCGCGAGGCCCTGTACCGCGAGGGGCGTCCGCCGCTCGACGTGCATGGCCGAACCGTGTTGCTGGTCGACGACGGTGCGGCCACCGGCGCGACGATGCGGGTCGCCGCCGTGGCGCTGCGGCAACTGCGCCCGGCACGCATCGTCGCGGTGTTGCCAGTGGCTTCGGAAGACGCCTGCTCGCGCGTGAGCCGCGTGGTCGACGCGGTGGTCTGCGCCCAGATGCCCGAACCGTTCCGCGCGGTGGCCGTCTGGTACGACAACTTCGACCCCGTCGAGGACGACGAGGTGCATGCCGCCCTGGCCCAGGCCGAAGCCGGCGCCGAGCGCGCCTGACACCGGAGATCAAACCACCCGCGCAGAACAGCGATGGACTCCCGGCCTGCGATGCGCATGCCGCCCATCTTGTCGTCCCGGCGGAGGCCCACTGCTGTCCCGGGAAAATCTCGGGTCATCCCGGCGAACGCCCACTACTGTCCGGAATAATTTCCCCCTCAGTTGAACAGGGGCGGTTGGGCGGCGGCGAAGGCTTGCG
>NZ_LMDI01000044.1 GCF_001425785.1 Rhizobacter sp. Root1221
CATCGTGGCCAACGGCTCGGTCACCGGCGGCACCGTGGGCGGCCTCAGTGTCATCGGCGTGACGGGCAGCCCGTGGGGCAACAACGCCTTCACGGTGTCTGGCTCCGCGCAGGTGCGCACCACGTTCTACCCGCTCGGCTTCTTCGAACCGAACCAGGGCGCATCGGGCACATTGAACCTGCACGGCGACGTCGAGTACCGCGGCGCGGGCCTCAACCTCGGTGCGGGCGACCGGTCGGGCCTGGTGGAGGCCGCATCCGTCGTCGGTTCGGCCACCGACGTCAACACGCGGACGACGTTGGCCTGGCGGCCGTGACGCCTCGCTGGGTGCTTGGCTGACTCTCCGCCACCGGTTCCGAAAAGGGTCAACTTCCCCTGCTGGCTGTCCCCGGTCGGGACGGAGTTGCAGCGCCAGGGCCTTCGCCGACCACGGTGCGGTAACGCTCGGCATTGAAAGCATTTGACCGGATGAGTTGTGCTGGGCGGCTTGCTTGCGGTGCGTCGTTTGCGCCGTTCGTTTGGTCGCCTTCGTCTGGCGGATTCGCGGGCTGCACCGAAGAGCCGGGCCGATCCGACAGCACAGGCGGGGTTGCTGTCGCCAGGGCCAGCAGGTTGCGCACCAGTTGTTTCGGATCGTTGTCTGCCTCTTCCGCCGCTTGCCGGACAGGCGGCTTCAGTTCGTCCAGTGACAGTGTCGCGATGTCGTGCAAATGGTTGATCACATTGAACGTGTTGCGGCCCGTCTCCTTGCTCAGGTCGGTGTCGTGCAAGTCAGTGATCATGTCCATCGCATCGATCTGCACTTGCCGGCTCGGCATGGCGGGCTGCTCCACAGAGCCGGGCCGATCCGACAGCACAGCCGGGCGTGCTGTCACCAGGGCCAGCAGGTTGCGCACCAGTTGTGCCGGATCGTTGTTTGCTTCTTGCACCGCTTGCCGGACTTCCGGCTTCAGTGCGTGCAGTTGCTTCGTCGCGATGTCTTGCAGATGGTTGATCACGTTGAACGTGTTGCGGCCCGTTTCCTCGGTCAGGTCGGTGTCGTGCGCGCCAGTGACCATGTTCATCGCATCCGCCAGCATCTGGCGCCGCATGTCTGAGGCTGCCTGCAGTGGGTTTGCTCTCACCATGGCCAGCAGGTTGCGCACCAGTTGTTCCGGATCGTTGTTCGCCGCTCGTGCCGCTCGCCGCACATCCGACGCCAGTTCGTCCGTTCGCAGCGTCGCGATGTTCTGCAGATGATGCATCACGTTGCCCCTCACCTCGGGCGGTTCGGTGTCGAGCACGTCAGGGAGCATGGCGATCGCATTTCTCGACACCTCCGGGCGCGGCATGCGCGAGCGATTGCCGTCGTGATTCGCGGGCAGCACGGGCGAACTTGCGGTTACCAAAGCCAGCAGGTTGCGTATCAACTGTTCCGCGCTGCCATTCGCTTGCTGCGCTGCGTTGCGTACCCTCGGGTCCAGTTGCGATGGCCGCGTCGTGATAACGGCATGCAGATGATGGGTCACGGCAAGCGTGTTCTCCGCGGTCATCCCGTCGATCGTGTGGCGATCTACTCCCGTCATCATGCGGAACGCGTGCTCCAGCACGGCCTGGCTCGGCATGGGTGCGGAACTTCCTGCCGCCACGTTCGCGCCATGCCTGATTTCCGCTCTTGGCCTGGGTCTGCCTTCGTTGGCCGATTCGGCACCCTGGCGGCGGGGCAGCATTCCCAACGGCGATCCGGGCGGGGTGCGGGCTGCGTGCGCCTCCGGTGCTGGTGGCTCCTGGCGCTGCGCTGACGAACTGCTGGCCCCCGCGTTCGTGCGGTTCGATCGGAAAAGGTTGCTGAATCTCATCTACTGCCCGGTGAGGCTGGCTTTGACGCCAGGTCGACAACGGGCAGCCTATGCGCCACCTCGGCGCAAGACAGGTGCAGTGCGAACACACGTGCATCCATGCGAAGAATGCGTGGCCAACCCGCCGCGCTTCAATGGTGCCGTTGCGGGTTCGATCAACGAACGGCGGGCGGCGGCAGCGGCAGGTCGCGCAAGGCATGGGCCAGCTCGGCCGCCTGCCACACGGTGATGCCGTGGTCCCGGGCATAGAGCACCGCGGTGTCGCTCAATGGGGCCAGGCCGATGTACAGCGCATCCGTCACGTCCCGGGTTTCACGCGAGCCCTGCAAGGCTCGCAAGGTTTCCAGCCCCGTGCGCGCCGACTTCCAGCGCCGCGCGCACACCACCATCCGGCGGCCCTGGCGTTCCAGTTCGAAATCCACGCTGTCGGCCTGGCTGCGCTGCACCGTGTAGCCATCGCGCTGGAAGGCCTGCTCCAGCAGCGCCGCGAAGGCCGGCCACGTCATGGCCGCCAGCGCCTGCTGCGTCTGCGCGACACGTGCCGCGCTGGGCAGGTGCCACTGGCGGCGGGCCGCGATGACACAGATCACGATGAAGGGCATGCCCGACAGCGCGCCCGCCACCCGGAACTGGACGGGCAGCAGCGCGAAACCCACCAGGCCCAGGGCCAGGCCGATGGCGAGGCTGATCCACCATGGCGAACGCAGTAACACCGCGAAGAGCGAGTTCTTCGCCATCTGAAACTTCAAGAGGATCTCCCGGGACAACGACGTGCAAGTGCACGACGGCCCAGTCTAAGTCACCCGTTCGACGAGACCCGTCGATGCCGCGCTGAAGGCCGAAGAAGTGGGCCGAGCCAGCGAAGCGAGGCGAAAGATCAAGCCACCCGCGAGGACCGGCTTTGCCGGCCGACCCGGGGTCGCCCCGTGGGGGCAGGAGGCGATAGCCGACTGGGGGGCCTCATCCTAGTATCCTCTGCCCCCATGTACGCGAAATTCTTCGGCCTGAAACAGCAGCCGTTCTCCATCGCGCCCGACCCCCGCTACCTGTTCATGAGCGAGCGGCACCGCGAAGCGCTCGCCCACCTGCGCTATGGCGCCACGGCGGGCGGGGGCTTTGTGCTGCTCACCGGCGAGATTGGTGCGGGTAAGACCACGGTGTGCCGCTGTTTCCTCGAACACTTGCCCCGGCGCTGCAACGTCGCGTACGTCTTCAACCCGCAGCTCACGGTGCTCGAGCTGTTGAAAACCATCTGCGGCGAGTTCCACGTGCCCGTCGCGCACCCCGACCCGGCCCATGCCACGGTCAAGGACTTCATCGACCCGCTCAACGAGTTCCTGCTGCGCACGCACGCCATCGGGCTCAGCAACATCCTGATCGTCGACGAGGCCCAGATGCTCGCCGCCGAGGTGCTGGAACAGCTGCGGCTGCTCACCAACCTCGAGACGAACGAACGCAAGCTGCTGCAGATCATCCTGATCGGGCAGCCCGAGTTGCGCGAGATGCTGGCGCGCCCGGAGCTGGAGCAGCTCGCGCAGCGGGTCACCGCGCGGTTCCATCTGCCCGCACTGTCCGAGGCCGACACGGCCAAGTACATCCGCCACCGCCTCGCGGTGGCCGGACAGGCCGAGTTGCGGCCCTTCGACCGCAGGGTGCGCCGGCGCATCCACCAGCTCACGCGGGGGGTGCCACGCCGCATCAACCTGCTGTGCGACCGGGCGCTGCTGGGGGCGTACACCGAAGGCAAGCGCACCGTTGATCTGGCCACCGTCGAGCGCGCCGCCGAGGAGGTGTTCTACAAGAACGAACCCGAGCCGCCGCCGTTGCCGGCGCCGCGCCGCGGCCTGCTGCTGGGGGCTGGGGTGCTCGGCGGGGCGTTGCTGTTCGGTGCGGCCACCTGGTTGTGGTCCGGGCGAGCCGCCGCACCGCGGCCGGCGCCCGTCGTGCATGCCGTGGCGGCGGCGCCGCCGGTACCAGCATCGGCGCCCGCTCCAGCGCGCGCGCCGTCGGCCGCGGCCGTCAAGACCGGCATTGGTTCACCCACCCGGGTCGAGGACGACGCCTGGCGGGCACTCGGCGCCGCCTGGAAGGCCGACCTGGCCGGCAACGACGCGTGTGCCGCCGCGCGCCAGCACGAGCTGCAGTGCTTCCGCCGCAGCGCCGACCTCACCGTCATCCGCCAGCTCGACCGCCCCGGCATCGTCACGCTGCACGATGAAAGCGACAAGCCGGCGTACGCGCTGCTGACCGGGCTCGGCGAACGCCATGCGGTGCTGCGCATGGGCGACGTGTCGCAGCGCATCTCCCTCGTGTCGCTCGCGAAGATCTGGCGCGGGGAGTACGCCACGCTCTGGCGGGTGCCGCCGGGGTTCACGAACCGTGTCGACAAGGGGCAGAAAGGCGCCCTCGTCGATTGGCTGGCCACCGGGCTGGCCAAGGCCGGGGGCGAAGCGCCACCCGCCTCGCCGTCGGTGTTCGACAACCGGCTGCAGGCCCGCGTGGCCGCGTTCCAGCTGGCCCAGGGCCTGAAGCCCGACGGCCTGCCGGGACCCACCACGCTGATGCAACTGAACCGGGTAGCCGGGGTGGACGAACCGAAGCTGTCGTCCGAACCGGTTGCTCCCTGAAAGGCCGCCATGTCCTACATCCTCGATGCCCTGCGCAAGGCCGATGCGGAGCGCCGCGGTGTGCCCCCACCCCCCACGGGCCTGACCGAACCGCCCGTGCTGGTGGACAGCGATCCCGACGCCGACCTGCCCGCCAGCCCCGCCCGCCCATGGTTGTGGGTGCTGGGGGGTGTGGCCCTGGCGCTCGCGGCCGCGGGGGGGTGGACGTTCCTCTCGCGCAGCGAGCCGCCGCCCGCGCCGGTGGTGGCCGCAGCCCCGCCGCCGCCGCCTGAACCCGTGCCCGTCGCACCGGCCCCGGCCCCGCTGCCGAGCGCCGACGCGCTGCCGAACTTTCCGCCGCCGCTGCCCGATGCGCCGAAACCCGAGGCACCCAAGCCGGCACCGCGGGCGGCGTTGCCCGACACCCCGGCGGCCAAACCGGGGGTGCCACCAGGCATCACCATGGTGCCGCCCGCGGCAGCACCGGCCGCGGGCAGCAACCGCGTCTACAGCGTCAACGAACTGCCGGAGGATGTGCGGCGCGACCTGCCGAAACTGAACGTGGGTGGCGCCATGTACTCCGACCGCCCGGCCGAGCGCATGGTGGTGCTCAACGGCCAGGTGTTCCACGAGGGCGATGCGCTCGGCAAGGGCCTCGTGCTGAAGCAGATCCGGCTCAAGTCGGCGGTGCTGGAGTTCCGCGGGTACCGCGTGGAGATCGGTTACTGACACGCCGCGTCATGGCGCGGGCCCCGGCAACGACTTGAGCCCGGCCCAGGCCACGAACGCGGTGGCGTTGAACGAGACGCATAGCACCCACGGCATGTAGAGGAAGCTCGACAGCACCGTGGCCGAGAACGTGTGTTCCACGAACACGCCGCCCACGTACAGCAGCACCCCGAGCACGAACCAGCGGCGCATGTAAGTGGGCAACCACCGTGCTTGCGTCTGGTTGTGCCGCCACGCGGCCGAACGCTCGAACAGGTTGCCGCGATTCACGTCGTGGAACAACCAGCCGAAGAAAAAATAGCGGTAGAGCAGGGTGCGGAAAGCCACGCGGACCTCCGTGTCGATCGGAACCTCGGATCACCTTAGCGGAAGCGTTCGTGCGCAGGGGGCACCCGGCGCGATAGCTGAGCTTGCGATAGGGCCGCCCGCACTCCGACGGGGCGCGGTGTCACCCGGCCGCGACGCGTGGGTAGGTGAACGCCACGAAATGCACCGCGTTGAGCACGAAGTGCGTGGCGATGGCCGCCTCGATGCGGCGGGTGCGCGCGTACGCGATGCCATACCCCACCCCCGCGAGCGTGGCCAGGCCCACGTAGGCCCACCCGCCGGCGGCGTGCGCCAGGCCGAACAGCCCCGCGGGCACCCCGACCGCGAGGGCCAGGCCCGGACCGCGGGCCAGCGCCGGCACGCGCATCAGCCGCTCCTGCAGCAGCCCGCGGAAGAAGGCCTCCTCCATCACGCAGGTCCACAACAGCATCTTCGCGAGGAAGGCGGCGGCGAACCACGGCCACTTGAAGTCGGGGTGGACATGGCCGATGCCCCACGCGAGTCCGATCACCGCCACGGTGGTGGCCACCATCACCGGCCAGGCGCTGGCGAACGTGGCACGCCAGTGCGCAGCCGTGAGGCAGCGTGGTGCGTAACACGCGAGCAGCACCAGGCCGGCGGCACCCGGGTCGACGTGGGCGGTGAAGCGAAACGGGTCAGCATCGGGGCTCAGGCGCAGGTCGGGCACCCACACGATGGGCACGAACCCGGGCACGAGGCGCAGCCCGAGGGCCAGGGCGAGTGCCGCGGCGAACGCGGTCAGCAAGGCACGCGGCCAGCGCCCATGCACCGCGAGCGACGCCTGGGCCGCCACCACCAGCACGGCCACGGCGGCCACACCGCGCACGTCGGCCAGGCCGTGCCACGTGGCGCTGGCCAGCGTGGCCGCGAGGAGGAACATCCAGGGCGGCACGCCGCGGCCGGCCACCCGTACCGGCGGGCACCAGGCGCTGATGATCGACAGGCCCAGCAGCAGGGAGGTGAGCAGCATCTCGGGCGGGTTCCGGGGTGGTCGCGAGGCTGGGTAGCCTACACGAGCGCCGCCGCCGCCCACCGTCGTCCTGTCACTTCGGCCGTTTCAGCAGCATCTTCGCGTGGCCGGTGGCCAGTTCCGCGCGGTCGAGCGTGCCGTCGCGGTCGGTGTCCATCGTGTCGAACATGCGGGCCGACGCGTCGCGGTGTTCGTCTGCGGTCAGCACACCGTCGCCGTTGGCATCGACGAGCTTGATCTTCTCGGCCGACGACATCGGTTGCGCATCCCGCTCGTGCCGGGTGGTCCGGGCTGTGTACTGGTCCATCTCGGGGGCGGTGACACGGCCGTCCTGGTCGGTGTCCATCGCGGTGAACATGGTTCGGGCGCCGGCGGCGTGTTCGGCGGCGGTGAGCACACCATCGCCGTTCTTGTCCATCATGAGGATTTCGGCCTCGGCCGATTCGGTGCCGGCTGCGGCCGCGCTCGTGGCCGCGGCCAGCCCCAGCAGCACGGTGATGCCGCACAGGACAGGCTTCCAGTGGTGGGAAGTGAGGTTCATGAGGGGTCCTCCTGTCAGGTCGGAACCCCCATTGCACGCCCGATCGCGGCCCGTGCCCAACGGACGGAGCCTCAGCGTCCCGTAGGAAATGTCCGGTCGAGCCAGGCCGACATCAGCGTGCGTCCGGCCTGGGCCGCCGCAGCGCCGAACCGGGCCGTGTCGGCGCGCAGCGTGCCCAGGTCGATGCCTTCGTGCGCCAGTTCACCGGTGTGCCCGATCAGCCAGGCCTCCACCTGCCGCGGGTCCACCTCGGGGTGGAACTGCAGGCCCAGCACATGGCCGTCCACCTCGAACGCCTGGTGGGGGGTGATGGCGGTGGACGCCAGCAGCGTGGCCCCCTCGGGGAGATCGAAGGTGTCGCCGTGCCAGTGCAGCACCGGGGCCCCGTCCAACGCGCGCAGCGGTCCGGCGAGTCCGGCCGGCGTCAGCGTCACCGGCGCCCAGCCGATCTCCTTCGCGCGGCCCGGGTACACGCGCGCGCCGAGCGCCGCGGCGATCAGCTGCGCCCCGAGGCACACACCGAGCGTGGCGCCTCCGGCGGCGAGCCGTTCGCCCAGATGGCTGATCTGTTGACCGAGCCATGGGTAGCGGCCCGTCTCGTAGACTCCGATGGGGCCCCCGAGCACGACCGCCAGGTCTGCCTGGTGCCAGTCGGCGCTGGTGAGTGCATCGACGCCGGCTTGCCGGACATCGAGTTCGAAACCGCGCGACGCGAGTCCCTCGGCAAACACACCGAGGTCCTCGAACGCCACATGGCGCAACACCAGGCACTTTTTCTTCATGGGGGTTCAGGCCGCGCGTTGGAGGGGCACGGCGGGCAAGCCGACCGGAGCGTCGAACGCGATGTTCACACAGTTCGTGAACCGATGGGACGGGGTCGAACGTGTCCGGGTCTGGACGAGGCGCAGGCGGGACATGGCGGATCCTGTCGTTGCGGAGTAGGGTTGCGCATCGGCACGGCGGTCAGTGTCTCGCGGCGTCCGGCACGATGGGCATCATTCGGTCCTGAAAACATGTCTGATCATCTCGAACCGGTGGATCGCCTGTCGGCACTGCTCGAGCGCTTTCGCGTCCGGGCGCACCTGTTCCATGCCGGGCCGCTGTGTGGGGTGACCCACTACGCGGCGCGTCCGGGCCTCGGGTTCCTGCACGTGATGCGGCGGGGAGATATGGCCGTGACCCATGGCCTCGTGCCCGGTGCGCCACCGCGCATCGAGGTGCGGGAGCCGAGCGTGCTGTTTTATCCGCGCCCGCTCGCGCACGCGTTCCACAACGCCCCCGAGGAAGACAGCGACTTCACGTGCGCCACGCTCGCGTTCGACGGTGGCGAGAACCACCCGCTCGCGCGCGCGCTGCCGCCCGTGGTGGTGTTGCCCATCGCGCAGCTTGAAGGCATCGAGCACACGCTCGCCCTGCTGTTTGCCGAGACGGAGCGCGTGCGTTGCGGCCAGCGGCTGCTGGCCGACCGCCTGTTCGAGGTGCTGCTGCTGCAGTTGCTGCGGTGGTTGCTGGACCACCCGGCCGAAGGTGCTGTGCCGCTCGGGTTGCTGGCAGGCCTGGCCCACCCGGCGCTGGCGCGCACGCTGGTGGCCGTGCACGAGCGGCCGGGGGGTGCGTGGTCGCTCGAAGCGATGGCGCGGTGCGCGGGCCTGTCACGCAGTGTGTTCGCCGCGTCGTTCAAGGCCCATGTGGGCGAGACGCCGGCGGACTACCTGGCGCACTGGCGCCTGTCCATCGCGCAGGCGGAGTTGCGGCGCGGCATTGCGGTGAAGCAGCTGGCGGGAGACCTGGGGTATGCCAGTGCTGCGGCCTTGTCCCGCGTGTTCACGCAAAAGGTTGGCGTGTCACCGCGCGCATGGTTGCAGCAACAGCCGTAGGGTTGCTCCGTGGCGCTTCGCAGTCGGCGCGCTCCGTGTGCGGGTGGAGTTGCGCTGCACGGCGTTCGCACCTACTGCCATCCGGTAGATGGTCGGGATCCCATTGCAGACGGACCTCTGAACTCAGGACGGCGGCCTTCCATTCGGTCTTGCTCGGACCGCACGCGGGGTCGAACGACGACGCGACAGCTCTTGCGAGCAGCTGATCGAAGAAGCTGCGGCGAATCCGCAGGCCGAGGGTCACCTCCTGCCCCGGTTTTGTGCCCCAGCCCGAGCGATACATCATCCAGAGGAAGTTCGGCTTGATCCAGCTCATGCGATCGAGGCTGTAGTCGGGCTCACCGAAGCGCTGGTGCTCGATCGCATAGCGCCCCGTCGATTCGCGGAAGGCCTGGTAAACAACGATGCTGTCGACATCGTAGTGCGCGAGAACATGCTCGCCCTGCGCTGGCCAGAGGGCGCGCTGCTCGTTGAAGAGCGAAGTGGGTAGCGGCTGCGCGACCTTGATCAGAGGTTCGTTGTCCATGTTGTCGTTCTTGTTGTTGCGGTCGGAAGCGCGACCTTCACGGCGCGGCCAGGCCTGCTCATCCGAAACGGCGTTCAAACGCGCTCAAGACATGGCCTCCCGACGACCGATCCAGGATCGAGAAGCAGACATGCGCAAAGCTTGACGCCCACCCGCGGTCGATAAGCAATTCGGCAAACACATCTGCCACCATTGCCGGGTCGTTGCGGAACACGCCGCAGCCCCATGCGCCGAGCACGATGCACCGATCGCCACGCGACGCGGCCAGCGCGAGTACGCATTCGGCTCTGCGCAACAGCACGGTGTGCAGGTTGGGCAACAGGTCTGGCTGATTTGACGCCAAAGCGCCCGCATTGGGCGCCGCCGAGGTGATGAAGCTGGCAGTCATCGGGCGCTCGAGCAAGCAGCCCGAGTCTCCGCGAAACACCGGACAGTCGGGCGACACGATCATGGCATCGCTGTAGAGCGACGATGTCGTCGCGCGGTGCCGCTCATAGTACGACGGCTCCCGCAACAGCGATGCATACAGCGCCGAGCTGCGCGCGAGCGATTCCTCCTGAGCCTCGCTGCCACCAAGGAACCCGCCGCCGGGATTCTTGGCCGAGGCGAAGTTCAGCGCCGAGACCGGTCCTTCACCGGCGGCGACAAGCCTCGCGATGCCGGCCAGCGTCGTCTCGTTGCGAACCTCGAGCGTCGCCGAAGGCATCGTTGCATCCGCCGGCGCGCGGCGCGCAATCAGTGCATCGAATTGTTCAGGCTCGTGGAGCCGTGTTGCATTGAGGCAGTGCACCACCGAAGTCTCCAGCGAGACCCATGCACCCGAGGCGGCCGAATAGCCGCCCGCCTCGAGAATCGCCAACGTCTGCTGCGCCATCGCCGCACGGTCAGATCGATTCGCCGAAACCGGCCTCATGACTGGACCTCGATGAACTCCACCGCCACCGCCTCAACGAGCCACACCCCGTTCGCGGAGCACCTGAACTCGTGTCCTGCCTCGACCATCCGCCGCGCCGCTACGCTCAGCACGACCGGCCGGCCATAGCGGCTGCCTACATCAATGGCGGTCGCCCGGTTGGCGGTCAGGTGGACGTGGTGACGATTGCGACGCTCGAGGCCCGTACGCAGGATCGAGGGCAGGAAGCGGTCGGCCGTGCCGTGATACAGGAGCTCGGGCGGCGCGACAACCGGCAGCTCGAGGTCTACCTCGACCGAATGGCCCTGGTTGGCGCGGACGCGTGAGCCGTCGTCGCTGATCGCGAAGCGCTGCTTGTCACTCTCGGCGACGATCTTCTCGAGCAATTCGCGCGTGATCGGCTTGCCGGCTTGCCCGGCCTTGGCGAGCAGCGCTTCGATGTCCGTCCATCCGGCCGCATCGAGCTCGATGCCGATGCGTTGTGGGTTGTGCCGCAGCACGAGGCTAAGGAACTTGCTGATCTGCGTCAGCTCGGGGGTGCTCATCTTCTTTCTCCTTGGTAATTCGGTTCTTCGTCAGGCGCTCGCGCACTTCCATCAGAGCAAAGCCGAGCAGATTGAGCCCCCGCCAGCTTTCGGGCCGCTCGGCATCCTCATGGCCGGCCGGCAGGCCAATGCCCCAGACCACGTCGACCGGGCTCGCCTCGACGAGCACGCGATCGCCGGTCTGAACCAGGAACTCGCGCAGTGCAACATGCTGATCGAACTTCGCCGCGTTGGCGGCCACGACGATCGCAAACCGCTCGCGTTCCCAATGCTCGTCGTCGAATCCTGCGACCTTGCGGCCGAGCGCCTTGGCCTCGGCCGGCGTGCGCGCAGCGAGGATCTGCGCGCGGATCGCATCGTCGCCGAACAGCTGCGCCTTCTCGGCCATCATGTAGTGTTCGGCGCTCGCGTACTCGATCCCGTCGACCTGGAATTCAGCCGGCCACCATTGGCTGAAGCATGACGCCGTGACGCGACCGTCCCTGGCGGCCCGGTGGCCCCAAAAGAACAGATACTTCGGGCGCGCGCCGGCCTGCATCACTTCGATCAGTTGCGCAGCGTTGCGGATATCAGTGATCGTTCTGCTCATTGTTAGTTGCTCAATACACCTTTCAATAGTGGTACAGTACAACCATGCTTGAAAGTGGTCAAGCGGAAAGTTCCGGATACATGGCAATGAGCAACCGCAAGGCACGGGCACCGGCGGCGACGAGAGTCCCCCGTCCGGCCTTTCCGCTCCCGTACACGACCGTCGACATCGTGATCTTCACAGTGCGAGGCGGCGGGCTGGAGGTGCTGCTCGTGCAGCGCCCGACCGAAACGAGTGAGCCGTTCCCGGGGCAATGGGCGCTGCCAGGCGGCTTCGTCAATGTCGACATTGACGCCGACCTGCAGAGTTGCGCGCGGCGCAAGCTGCGCGAGAAGACCGGCGTCGCGAGCCCATATCTGGAGCAACTCGGCAGCTGGGGCGGTGCGGCACGTGACCCGCGCGGATGGTCAGCCACGCATGCGTTCTTCGCGCTGATGCCGGCCGAAGGTGTCGAGCTTGCCAAGGGTGCTAACGCGGCCGATGTTGCGTGGTTCAAGGTCGACGAACTTCTGGCCAGCGGCCGTAAGTCGCAGCGCCTCGCCTTCGACCACGAGGAGATCCTGCGCGCCGCCGTCGAGCGGCTGCGCAGCAAGGTCGAGTACACGTCGTTGCCGGCCTTCTTGCTGCCCGAGCCGTTCACTCTGCCGCAACTGCAGCGCACCTACGAAGTCGTGCTCGGCCGACCGGTCGACAAAAGCAGCTTCCGCACGCGCATGCTCGCGGCCGATTTCCTCGCAGAGACCGGCATCGTCGAGAGCAGTGCGAACCGGCCTCCGATGGGATACAAGCTCAAGGACCGCGGCGCGCCGGTGTTCTTCCCCCGCATGTTCAGCCCACGCGGGGGCGGCGAGGCATAGGACTTCAGGCGCCCCCCCGTAAACGCCAGTGCGACCGACGCGCCTGATGCCGCCCCCGGTGATGCCTTGAATCCAATCCTGGACGAGGATCGAACATGGATCGGTCTGCTTCTCCAGCACGCGTAGCCGCGGAGCGGGCGGCACAAACTCTGCGCACTGCGAGGACGACCATGGCTGGTGCCAACGAGAGCCTTGATGCCTCAGGCTTCAATGGCGCGGAACACCTGGCGCCAGGTCAATCGGAGGTGGCTGCCCACAGCCGATGCAGGTTCTCCACCATGGCAGCCACACCGGCAACCAGTCCGTCCAGCCCGGCCCTCTTGGCCTGTTCGTCAGGCACGGACATCACGACCCTGACGAGACGCTCGCGCAGCGCCGGGCTCAGGTGCTCCATCCGGACGCCCAGTTCTTTCAAGGCACGTCCCACGGTCCGCCAACTCCGCCCAGGGCGGATGTCGATGGCCGACGCCAGGAGACGCTCGCACTGCGATTCACTCAGATGTGCCAAGCCGGCGCCCAGCGCTGCCACCGCCCCGGCCCGATCCTCTTCGATGTGAATTCCGGTCACGAGGCCGACCATGCGTTCGCGCTGCGCTTCATTCAATGCCCCGGCTCCGGCCGCCAGTCCCTTCAGCGCGACAGAGAAGTTCCGCGGCACGGCAAGGCGGGCGGCCTCGTCCAGCAGGCGGTCACGCTGCGCCTCGCTCAAATGCGCCGCCCCGGCACCCAGCGCGGCCATCATGCCCGCTCTCAGGCGCGGGCGCTCCAAGGCGCACCCTGCGTCGATGAGTCGATCGCGCTGTGCGTCGCTCAGATGCACAAGCCCCCCTGAAAGCCCCGTCAATGCAACGGCACGCTCGGCCTCCGGGCCGATGCCGATGGCAGCGTCGAGGAGACGCTCCCGCTGGACCTCGCCCAGGTGTGCCATGGCGTCCGCAAATCCACCCAGCAGTTGCGACTTCACATGCGGAGGGGAGACCGCCAATGACGCGGCAAGCACACGTTCGCGCTGGGAGATGCCCAGGTGCCTGATGTTCCCCACCAAGCCGGCCAGTGACATGGCCCTCGCGTCCTGGTCAGCCATGCCCATCACCGCATCGACGAGACGATCACGCTGCGCCTCGCTCAGGGATTCCATCCCGGCGCCCAGCCTGGCCAGGACGCGCGCCTTGAACTTCGCATGATCGAGGCCGATGGCCGTATCGAGGAGACGCTCGCGTTGCGCGGGAGGCAGATGCGCCATCCCGTCCACCATGCCGATCAGTGCGCAGGCCTCGGCTTCGAGAAGGACCTGGAGATCGCTCGTGCCGAACAGGGCTTCATCGAAGACGCGGGCACGTTGTGCTTCATCCAGGTGTGCCATCGCCTCTCCCATCGCGGCCAGCACCTTCGCCTTGGCCTGGTTGGGCAGGTCGGCCATCGCGTCGATGAAGCGCTCGCGCTGGGGCTGGCTCAGGTGCTTCATTCCGGCGCACAGGTGTGTCAGCGCATCGGCCCGCGAGGCCTGGTCGCAGAGGCTTGTTGCCGCAGCCAGGAGGCGATCGCACTGGGCCTCGGTCAAATGCGCCATCGCAGCGCCCAGGCCCTCCAGGGCATCCACAAGGACACGTTCCTCGGCGCCGGCCGCGGCGGCCACGATGCGCTCGCGCTGCGCTTCACTCCAATGTTCCATGGCGAACGTCAAGCTGGCCAGCCGGCACGGCTGGGCCATCACCGCGGAAACCACACGTTCGCGCTGCGACTCGGTCAACTGGCCCGCGCCACGCACCAGCATGACCAGCATGCGCGCCTTGTGCGCTTCCTCGATGCTGCCGTCCCCGACGCGGGTGGCCACCTTGACGATGTGCTCGCGATTGCGGGGCGACAAGAGCGTCAGCATCGTGTCGAGCGAGAACAGCATGTCATGGGCGCACCTGTCGAACGGGAGTACTTCCGCCAGGGTGTTGGCCACCTCGACCAAGCCCTGGAGATGGTCGTAGCGCAAGCGCTCGTCGCCCAGCACCTGCGCGCGAAGTTCCGGGGACGTCATCGACAACGCATGCAGATGGTTGAACGTCTCGAACAGGTCCGGGCTGCGCAAGGCAAGGGCGATTTTTCCCAGAAGCGGGGATGGCAACGCCGATAGCGATGAATCAGGACGGACGCAGGCAGGCATCTGGACAAGCGCGTCAGACGTCGATGCGGGACGCCGGGAACTCACCGCGGGCTTGCCTGCCCGCCTGCGCGGCGCGGGCATGGCCTCTTCCGCCAGCGAGCCGCCACGCGTCCACCGCATTCCCGCCAAGCCGGACAACGGGCCGGCGTGGCCGCATTCGCCGGTTTGCCGCCCTGGCTGCGTGGCGGGGGCAGACGCGACCTCCTGCCGGCGGCCGCAGACGCTGTTCAATGCGGAACCAAGATGGGAAATTCCCGAGCCCATGAGCACATGTCCTTCGCTTCGCTCGAACGCCGGCTGCATGCCTCAAGCACATTGATTGCACCGCGCCCAAGGCTGCGAGGCCGTCGCGGGTGTGTGTGCCCATTGTTCACAGTTCGCGCGTGCCGCCGCCAGGTCATGCGAAGCGGACTTCGCACCGGCGAAACGCGACGGGCGGTCCACTGCGCGGCGCTTGCGCCGCAGGCGTGACAGCCTCGTGGCCCTTTTGAGCAAATTGCCCCCGGCCGCGCAGAGGGATGGTTCTTCGCGGCCCCGATTGCCCGCAGACTCAGAACACCATCACCTCAAGGAAGACACGATGTACACGACTCGCAGCCTCGCCAGTGTCGTACTTGCCGGACTTCTCGCCGGCCCCGTGATCGCCGCACCACCGGACAGTCTTCCCGCCTACGGCGCCGACCCGCAGCAGACATCGGTGTCCGGCCTTTCCTCCGGCGCGTTCATGGCCGTGCAGTTGCAGGTGGCCTACTCGCGTTCGATCATCGGCGCTGGTGTCGTGGCCGGCGGGCCGTACTACTGCGCGGCCAACAGCATGACCTTCGCGGGCATCTGCATGGGCCAGGTGCCCTTCTTCCCGCCCAATCCGGCGCTGATGGTCAGCGCCGCGAAAAGCTTCGCCAGCTCACGGTTGATCGACCCGCTCAGCAGCCTGGGCGGGCGCCGCGTCTACGTCTTCAGCGGCACCGACGACACCGTCGTGCGCCAGCCGGCGGTCGATGCCACCGTGTCGTTCTTCCAGCAAGTGGGCATCAAGGAAGACAACCTGAAGTACGTCAACGAGCTGCCGGCCGGGCACGCGGTGATCACGCCGAGCTTCGGCAACGACTGTTCGGCCAACGCCACCCCGTACATCAGCCGCTGCAACCTCGGTGACGCGGGGTACGACCAGGCCGGGGCGTTGTTGCAGCACATCTACGGAACGCTCAAGCCGCGTGTCGACACACCCACCGGCCAGATCGTCAGCTTCAACCAGCGCGCCTATGCACCCGCAACCACCGGCATGGCCGACACGGCGTACCTGTACGTGCCGCAGAGCTGCGCCGCATCCGATGCGCACTGCAAGGTGCATGTGGCGATCCACGGCTGCGCGCAGTCCACCGAGTCGGTCGGGAACCAGTTCTACACCGACACCGGCTACAACAACTGGGCCGACAACAACAACATCCTCGTGCTGTATCCACAGGTCAACAAGTCGACCGTCCCCTTCAACCCGCAAGGCTGCTGGGACTGGTGGGGCTACACCGGCGGGAACTATGCCTACAGGTCGAGCGTACAGATGAAGGCGATCGTGGGGATGGTCAACCGGCTCGCGAAGCAGCCGTGAGCACCGCGCCGCCTTCTCCCCGGGCCCACGGAAGGCGGCGCATGGTCCGTGTTCGCGGGAGGTTTCAGCGCCGGAATTTGCCGTCTTCGCTGATGATGGACATGTCGGTGTAGACGAGCCCCGTGTGGTCGCTGGGGCTGAAGCTCAGCTCCATGCCGCCCAGGTCCACCTTCTGCATGGTGTTCAGGGCGGCCATCAGGCCCTGGCGGGTGGGTTTCGGGCCGGCGCGCTTGAGACCTTCGACCAGCACCTTCGCGGCGCTGAACCCTTCCATGTGCGCGGGCGACACGCCGTCGAAACCCTTCGCGCGGGCGAGGTCCGACGCCTCCTTCACGATGGGGGCGGACATCGAGCGTTCGTACGGGAACACCTGCGTGACGATGGTGCCGTGGCCGTTGGTGCCCATCTGCTTGATGAACCCGACCGACGCGTTGTTCGACACGGTCACGATCGTGGCCCGCGAGCCGAGGGCGCGGATGGCCTTCGTGGCGTCCACCACTGCCGCGGCCGTGCCGATGACCATCACCGACTGCGCATCGGCCTTCACGACGGCCGGCGCGGCCTGGCTGAAGTCGGGCTTGGCCCGGTCGAACGCGATCTTGAGCACGGGCTTCTTGCCCACGCCCATGAAGCCGGCGTCGGCCCCGATGGCCACGTCGGCGCCGAAGGAGTCGTCGGCGTGGAGGATCGCGATGCGGTCCTGGCCGATCAGGCTCAGGTGGCGCACGGCCCGTTCGGCCTCGCGCTGGTACGTGGCGCGCACGTTGAAGATGTACGGGTTGACTGGCTTGTGCAGCACCATCGCGCCGGTGCTGGGCGCCACGAGCGGCACCTTGTGCTGTGCGAGCAGCGGCACGATGGCCTCGGTGTGGGGTGTGCCGCGGCTCAGGAACAGCGCGACCACGTTCTTCTCGACGACGAGCGAACGCGCGTTCTCGGCCGCGAGCTTCGGTTCGAACTTGTCGTCGAGGCTGATCAGCTCGATCTTCTGGCCGTTCACGCCACCGGCGGCGTTGACGGCATCGAAGTACAGGCGGGCGCCTTCGGTCAGTTCCTTCACCGAGGCGGCGACCGGGCCGGTGAACCCCGAGGTCTGGCCCACGTAGATCTCGGCAGACGCGGGCGGCGAGGCGATGGCAAGGGCGGCCAGCAGGCCGGACAGGATGAACTTCATGGGGTGACTCCAGATCGGGCCGCCGGTACGACAGGGTGGGCAGCCGGGCCGCTGAGGGCAATTCAGGATCTTTCCACAGGGGGCCCCCGCGCGGGGTGACCGTCTGTCGCGGTTGTGGCGATGTTCACCAAAACCCACGCGACATTTGTCACGGTCCGGCGGGGCGCGGCGGCAACCTCCAATCCGCTGCGCTCCGCGATGCTTCCTACGGGGAGTTTCCACGCGGGTCGCGGTGGTGCAACGGCATCATGGCAACAGCGCGCGCAGCGTGGCGAGCGTGTCGGCCTCGTCCACCGGCTTGTCCCAGCGCAACCGCAGCATGCGTGGGAACCGCACGGCCAGGCCCGACTTGTGGCGGGGAGATGCCTGGATGCCCTCGAACCCGAGCTCCACCACCAGCGTGGGTGTCACGCTGCGCACCGGCCCGAACTTCTCGGTGGTGGTCTGGCGGATGCGCTGGTCCACGAGGTGCATCTCTTCGTCGGTGAGGCCGGACTAGGCCTTGGCGAATGGCACGAGGCGGCGCGGGTTCGCCGGGTCGGTGGCGTCCCCGTCCCACACGGCGAAGGTGTAGTCGGTGTAGAGGTTCGCCCGCCGGCCGTGGCCGCTCTGCGCGTAGATCAGCACCGCGTCGATCGTGTACGGGTCCACCTTCCACTTCCACCACAGGCCCACGTCCTTCGTGCGGCCGGTGCCGTAGCGGCCGTCGCGGTGTTTCAGCATGAACCCCTCGACGCCGCGGGCGCGTGATTCACCACGCTGTTCCGCGAGCGCGGGCCAGTCGGCAGCATCCACCCGGGGCGACACCTTCAGCGGTGAGGTGTCGTCGGCCGGGACGGTGGCCTCGAGCCGCTCGCGGCGCTGCCACATCGGCAGCGCGCGCTGGTCCTCGCCGTTCAGCTCCAGCAGGTCGTACGCCAGGAACGCCACAGGCAAGTCGGCGAGGATCTTTTTCGTGACGTTCTTGCGGCCGATGCGCTGCTGCAACTGGGCGAACGGCATCACGCGGCCGTCGCGCCACACCACGATCTCGCCATCGAGCACCGTGTGGTCGGGCAAGCGCCCGTGGGCACCGTCGATCTCGGGGAAGCGGCCGTTCAGCAGGTCCTCGCCGCGCGACCACAACCAGGCCTCGCCGCCGCGCCGGATGAACTGCGCGCGGATGCCGTCCCACTTCCATTCGACGAGCCAGTCGGCCCGGTCGCCCAGCGACTCGACCGGCGCTTGCAGCGGGTGCGCCAGGAAAAACGGGTACGGCTGCCCACTGGTGGTGGCCACATGGCCGGGGTCGATCAGCGCGGCAAACGCCGCGGCGGACGGGGTGTGCTGCTTGTCGGTGTAGCCCATCATCCGCTGCGCCAGTACCTTGGCATCGAGCCCCGCGGCCTGGGCCAGCGCCCGCACGACCAGGTTGCGGGCCACGCCCACGCGGAAGCCGCCGCCGATCAGCTTGGTCAACAAGAAGCGGCCGGCGGTGTCGAGTTCGTTCCAGTAGCCGCGCAAGGCCACGGCCAGCGTGCCGGGCGGCTGGCCACGCAACGCGATCAGCCGCTCCTGCATCCACACATGCAGCGGCACGTCCACCGCCGCGGTGGGGGGCGGCAGGATGTGGGCCACCGTTTCGGCCAGGTCGCCCACGACGTCGTAGCTCTCGTCGAAGAGCCACTCGGGCACGCCGGCCATCTCGCGGGCGGTGCTGCGGATGAGGCCGGTGGGCACGGTCTGGCGCGGTTTGCCGCCGGCCAGCACATAGAGCGCCCACGCGGCGTCGGCATGGGGGGCGCTTCGGAAGTACGCTTCCAGCGCGTCGGTCTTGGCCTTCGTCGACGTGGTAGCGTCGAGTTCGGCGAACAGGTGGGCGAACGCCTTCACGTGGTCACCTCCGGGTCGCCCTCGGCCTCGTCGCCGTATTCGGTCTTGAAGGCACCCGCCTCCCACCCCTGTTCGGCGAGGTACCGCACCAAGGGGTCCACGTAGCCGTGGGTCACGATCACGCGTGGCGCGCCGGTGGCCGTGATGGCTTCCAGCAGGCCGGGCCAGTCGGCGTGGTCGGACAGCACGAAACCGCGGTCGAGCCCACGCCGCCGGCGGGTGCCACGCAACTGCATCCAGCCCGACGCGAACGCGTCGCTGAACTCCCCGAAACGCTTGAGCCACGGGCTGCCCTGGGCCGACGGGGGCGCGAGCACGAGGGCGCGGCGCAGGTCGGCCGGGTCGGTGTCGGGCACCAGCTGCGTGGGGGGCAACGCCACCCCGCTCGCACGGTACGCGTCGTTCATCGCGCTCATGGCGCCATGGATGACGATGGGGCCGATGGGGCCGATGGCGGGATCGATGCCCGCCAGCACCCGTTGCGCCTTGCCGAACGCGTACGCGTACAGCACCGACGCGCGGCCGGCGGCGGCGTTGGCACGCCACCAGGTGTCGATCTCGGCGAACACCTGCTGCTGCGGCGCCCAACGGAACACCGGCAGGCCGAACGTCGATTCGGTGATGAACGTGTCGCACCGCACGGGTTCGAACGGCGGGCAGGTGGGGTCGGGGCCGGTCTTGTAGTCGCCGGAGACGACCCAGACGCGCCCGCCGTGTTCGAGCCGCACCTGGGCGGACCCCAGCACGTGGCCGGCGGGATGGAACGAGACCGTGACCCCCCGGTGCACCAGGCGTTCGCCGTAGGGGAGGGTGTCGAGCGCCACGTTACCGACGCGCGCCTGCACCACTTGCCGCCCGGGTTCGGCCGTCAGGTAGTGGGCGTGTCCGGCACGGAGGTGGTCGCCGTGGGCGTGGGTGATCAGCGCGTGCGAGACCGGCCGCCACGGGTCGATGTAGAAATCGCCCGGTGGGCAGTACAGGCCCTGCGGGCGGGCCACCACCAGATCGTCCATTGTGGGCATGCCGGCCCAGTATCACCAGTCTCGGCCGGGCCGTGTGTCGGACGGCACCGGCTCCAAAAGCCGGAACTGGTGTCAGTAACCACACGTTTTCAGGTCAACGCGGCCGGCGGGGACCCGTTAGATTGGAGCCTTCACCGCGAGACCCCCATGAGCAAGCCCTCCGCCCGATCCGTCGTTCCGTACCTGTCCAACAAGATGTTGGCCTGCGCCTTGGTCGGAGGCCTGATGGGGCAGATGGTGATGGGCATCTCCGCCCACCACAACGGGTCCATCGTGGGCCTGACGCTGGCGCTGGTGTTCGTGCTGTCGGGCGGCGCCTCGGTGGCGCTGTTCCTGAACCACCGCCACGTGGAGCGCCGGCCCCGCACCGAACCCGCGCCCATCCAGCAGTGGCTGCTGACGCTGGGCGCGGCGATGATGGTGTCGATCTGGTACGGCCGGTTTCTCTGACGCTAGTCATCCCGGCGCAGGCCGGGATCTCCAACGTTTCGCTGACCACCGGCTTTCTCGGCCACCGCTGCAGATCCCGGCATTCGCCGGGATGAGTGCGCCCACGATGGCGCGTATCAGCGCGGTGCAAGTCCGCGTCGGGGTAAGTCACAGCCCCGAAGCCGAAGGTAACTGCGTCGCTGAGAGGCGGGGTGGGGAGCAACTGGAGGCGAACC
>NZ_LMDI01000045.1 GCF_001425785.1 Rhizobacter sp. Root1221
CGTAAGCTCCCCCGTCAAGTAGACAGCCCATTCCTGGAGTCTGCGACGGTGGTCAGCCTGGGCAGGAACTTGCGCGGTGGCAGCCCGCCCAGTGCGTCGTGAGGTCGGTGCTCGTTGTAGTCGAGCAGCCATTCCTCGGTGATGTGTTGAACCTGCTGGATCGAGTGGAACAGGTACGTGTCGAGCACTTCGGTCCGGTACGTGCGGTTGAATCGCTCGATATAGGCGTTCTGGTTCGGCTCGCCCGGTTCGATGAAGCGCAACGCGATGCCCTTGGCCGCGGCCCACTCGGTGAACTCATGCGAGGTCATCTCCGGCCCGTTGTCCAGGCGGATTGAATCGGGCCTGCCGTACCAGTCGATCAGGCGGCTGATCGTGCGGATCAAGCGCCGTGCTGGGATCGACGTGCCGACCTCGATGGCAAGGGCCTCGCGGTTCGCCTCGTCGATCACGTTGAGCGTGCGGAACCGGCGGCCGTCGTAGAGCGCGTCGTGCATGAAGTCCAGGGCCCAGCCCTGATTGACGAACTCGCCGGCCTGCAACGGCACCGGGTCGCGTTGAGGCACACGCTTCTTCGTTCGCCTCGGCAGGTTCAATCCCATTTCGCAGTACACGCGCCAGACCCTCTTGTGGTTCCACTGCCGCCCGTCCAGGCGCAGCCGATCAAAGCACTTCCAGAAGCCCCAACGGCTGCGTCGTTCGACCATCGCGTTCAGGGCCTCGATCACCTCGGCATCTCGCACCAGGCCATCCACTGGCCCGCGGTAGTACGCCGCCCGCGACAGGCCTGCAGCTGCGCAGGCCCGCTTGACTGGCACACGGTGCTCCTCGACCATGAGTTGCACCGCCTGCCGCCTCGCAGACGGCGTCACCACTTTCGGGAGACAACGTCCTTCAGCGCGGTGTTCTCCAGCGCCAGATCGGCGTACATGCGCTTGAGCTTGGCGTTCTCAGCCTCCAATTCGCGCATGCGCGTCAGGTCGCTCACCGAGACGCCCGCGTACTTGCTCTTCCACGCGTAGTACGTCGCCGCGCTGATGCCGTGCTTGCGGCACACCTCGGCAACGGCCAGCCCCGACTCGCCTTCCTTCAAGATCGCCACGATCTGGCTCTCGCTGAACTTGCTCTTTCTCATCGCGTCCTCGTCTTCCTTGTGAGGCCGCATTCTCCAGATTCAGGTGTCTACTGGTTGGGGGAGCTTACGNCTGGCTCTCGCTGAACTTGCTCTTTCTCATCGCGTCCTCGTCTTCCTTGTGAGGCCGCATTCTCCAGATTCAGGTGTCTACTGGTTGGGGGAGCTTACGCAACCACGTAGCAGTGCCCTGGTTTCTCAGCGGGGAATCCATATCGTCAACGTCCAGCTCATCGAACTGCGCCACTGGGACGTTGTCCACGCCGAACTTGGCCCCCTCCTCGCGCCATGAGGCTTCGATCCATCGCCTGGCATGCTCGATCAAGGTCTGCGTCATGGGCAGATGATAGGAGGAGTTGCGCACGGAATGACCGCCTAGGCTGCAAAGCGGACTTTTCAGGTCCCCGACCACACAGCGAGGTGAGCAGATGAACGCCGCGATCACACTTCCGGCGGCTCGTCCGATCGCCGGTCAAGGAGTTCCGTGAGCCGGTTTTTCACCGCGCGACAGTTGACCCTGCGCGCCCGACCATCGGGGCCACGCTCCAACGAACACACCGACACCTCGAGGTGCTGGTTCGCAAGGTGGTCCGCGAACGATTCGATGAACTCAGCATCTGGCTGGACCTCGCACAGGGTAATGAGTTCGACCCCAAGCGGTGACAGTTGAAACCCGTTCAAATCCACGGACTGTGTGCTCAGCGAGTCTCGTGCCCACCTCACCACGACGACATGTCCGCAGACACGAAATTCCACCTCTCGCTGCGCCCCCGGCGAGTATCGTCTGCCCATGCCGAGTCCCCCGACGCCAGACAAGAGTCCGAGGACTTGAAGGCGCATCAGTAAAGCGGCACTGATACCTCGCTTGTTGAGTAGCGTTCCGAAACCGCTTGGTACTGTGTCCTCCACGACGAATGGCGCAACCTTCGCGATTTCGTCCGCCTCGGATTTTGAAAGGGTTCGCAGAAAGTCGAGCGTTCGCAGTGAATAGGTGTTCGGGGCGGCGACCTCCCCGGCAAGGACGCGGCCCCATAGCCGTTGCATTTGCTCAGCCGAAGTTCGGCCAGCATTCGCGCGCCAAGCCGCGAGCCAATCGTCATCCACGGACGCGTCCGGAACTGGTGACACCTGTGTTTCGAGCCACGACTCCGCGTGAAATATCGCCTTCGTCTGGTTCACCTCCGCAGCGAGATAGTCGGCCGCGGCGAGGCCGAGCGCTCGCTCGGCAGCCCTTGGCAGGCTGAAGCTCGGCTCGATGCGACCTGTCGGTTCCGAGCGCTCACTTGTGTAGCAGACACGTAGGGTCGGGCCGGAATAATCCAGTCGCGCCTGTCCGGATTTCAATGCGGACGCTTCGGCCTCCGCTTGAGCTACAAAAAGAACTTCCTCTCGCCGGGCCATGGCAATCGCCCGACCCATCCTGCGCGCCTGCCACGGGCCGAGCAGCCCGCCCCCGCCCTTCTCGACTGTCTCCCACAGCTTGATCGATAGCGCTTCGCCGGGCGATTTCATGAAAGCTCCCTAAGAGCCCGAATTCTGCCGGATAGCGGAAAGCAAAACGCCCCCTGCAGGAGGGGGCGTTTTGCGGTGTGCGCGGCGAAAAAATTCGCCTGATTTGTTTGTAGTTTGTCTGCAGGCCCGGGGTGAATTCCGAAAGAACCTTTAGAAATCAACTACTTAAATGGCGGAGTCGGAGGGATTCGAACCCTCGATGCAGGTTTTGCCCACATACTCCCTTAGCAGGGGAGCACCTTCGGCCACTCGGTCACGACTCCAGCACAGCGCGCATTCTAACCCGGAAAACTCCGGTTCAGCCAGTGGGTTGGTCCAAATCGAACGCCTTGTGCAGTGCGCGCACCGCGAGTTCCATGTACTTCTCGTCGATCACGACGCTGGTCTTGATTTCGCTCGTGGTGATCATCTGGATGTTGATGCCCTCGTCGGCGAGCACGCGGAACATCTTGCTCGCCACGCCCACGTGCGACCGCATGCCGATGCCCACGATGCTGACCTTGCAGATCTTCGGGTCGCCCACCACGTTCGTGGCAGCCGTTTGGGGCACCACCTTCGTGTTCAGCAGCTCGATGGTGCGCGCGTAGTCGTTTCGGTGCACCGTGAACGAGAAGTCGGTCTTGCCGTCGTGCGAGACGTTCTGGATGATGACGTCGATGTCGATGTTGGCTTCGGCCACCGGACCCAGGATCTGGAACGCGATGCCGGGTTTGTCGGGCACGCCCAGCACGGTGATCTTCGCTTCATCGCGGTTGAAGGCGATGCCAGCCACAACTGCTTGTTCCATTTTTTCGTCTTCCTCAAAAGTGATCAGGGTGCCGGAACGTGCCTCTTCGGCGATGTCGATGTCCCAGGGGGTGAAGCTCGAGAGCACGCGCAGGGGCACGCGGTACTTGCCGGCGAATTCGACGGAACGGATCTGCAGCACCTTGGAACCCAGGCTCGCCATCTCGAGCATTTCCTCGAAGCTGACGGTGGCCAGGCGGCGCGCCTCGGGCACGATGCGCGGGTCGGTGGTGTAGACACCATCCACGTCGGTGTAGATGAGGCACTCGTGGGCCTTCATCGCGGCCGCCACGGCCACGGCCGAGGTGTCGGAACCACCACGTCCGAGCGTGGTGATGTTGTCGTTCTCGTCCAGGCCCTGGAAGCCCGCGATGATGACCACGCGGCCGGCGGCCAGGTCGGCGCGCACGCGGGCATCGTCGATGCTCTGGATGCGGGCCTTCGTGAACGAGCTGTCGGTGCGCACGGGCACTTGCCAGCCGGTGTAGCTCACGGCCTCCAGGCCTTCGGCCTGCAGCGCAATGGCCAGCAGGCCCACGGACACCTGTTCGCCGGTGGAGGCGATCATGTCGAGCTCGCGCAGCAGCGCCGGGGTGGTGGACGCCGGGGAGAGTTCCTTGGCCAGGCCGAGCAGGCGGTTGGTCTCGCCGCTCATGGCCGAGGGAACGACCACCATCTGGTGCCCGGCACGGGCCCATTTGGCGACCCGTTTGGCGACGTTGCGAATGCGCTCCGTGGAGCCCATGGAGGTGCCGCCGTATTTGTGAACGATGAGTGCCATGAAAAGGGTTCGCAGAGATGAAGGGATGCGCTGCGAAGCGCAACCTGGGATTTTAGCGGTTGCGGCGGGCGTTGGTCACGCTTCCGTCACGGGCAGGCGGTGCCAATGCAGCGCCAATTGGGCCTGACCGGGCAATCCGACCACCCTGGCGTCGATGCCGAGCCCCGGCACGAACAGCAATTGCCCGCCACTGAACACCAGCGGGCCATCGCGCTCCCATTCGGGCACGCCCGCCGCCTGGTACTGCTTCTTGAGGCTGCGCGCCGGCCGCTGGAGCCCCGCCTGGAACTGTTCACCCCCCCCGCGGGCGCGCAGGTCCAGGTGTGCGAGCCACGCGATCGGAACCCCCCCTTCGGCCACACGCGAGGCCACGAGCTCCCCGCCCCAGCCCGGCAAGCGGTACCGCCCTCCCCGCGTGATGCGCAGCCCCGTCTCGCGACGCAGAGACTCAACGTCGGCACGCGCGTGGTGGCAGGTCAGCCGGCCCCGGTACCGCCGCAGCGTGGCCTGGCCGAGTGGCCACTGCCCAGGGCCGGTACCGGCGAGTTCACCTTGGAGCCGCGCCACCAACGACGCCGGTGCTGCCGCCCCCACCTGGCCACGCAACCACAGGCGCAGCGCGTTGGCGCCGCGGTCCGGTCCCAGTGCCTGCCAGGCGGCCACCCGGAGCCCGCCCGCATCGGCGCACGACAGCAGGTCGGCCGCGGCCACGTCGTCAAGCACACGGCTCGCCTGCTGGGCCCAGCGCGCGGCCGCCCCGAGCGACACCTCGGCGTCGGGGAACGCACGGGTCAACGCCGGCCAGACGGCCAGGCGCAACCGGTTGCGGGCGAAACGCGGGTCGGTGTTGCTGCCGTCGTCGATGAAGCCGAGTCGGTGCTGCGCGAGGTACGCCTCGATGCTGTCGCGCGACCGGTCAAGCCACGGCCGCAGCCACACCAGCCCGTCGCGTTCGACACGGGCGGGCATGGCGGAGAGCCCGGCCACGCCAGCGCCCCGCAGGGCCTGCAACAGGAAGGTCTCGGCCTGGTCGCGGCGATGGTGGGCAAGGAGCACGGCGGTGGCGCCGCCGGCGCGGGCCAGGGCCGCGAGTGCCGTGTAGCGGGCCTCGCGGGCCCAGGCCTCGATGCTGTCGCCGCGGGCGGGCCGCCCGGTCAGCCGGTGGCCGGCAAACCGCACCGGCAAGCCGGCCACGGCCCAGCGTTCGCACTGCGTGCGCACGTGGTCGAACCACGCGTCGGCGTCGGGCTGCAGGCCATGATGGATGTGCAATGCCAGGACCTGGAGGTCCTGTGCCTGCGCCGCCACGGCGGTGGCGTGCAGGAGTGCGGTGGAGTCGCGGCCTCCACTGGTGGCGACCGCGACGATGCCCCGCACGGCGCGGATCAGCGCTCTTTGGTGTCGGAGAAACGACCGTAGGACTGCAGGCGCTCGTAGCGGCGGTCCAGCAGCTCCTTCGGCTTCAGGTCGTGGACCTGGCGCAGTGCGTCGTTGAGCGCGCGCTTGAGGTACGCCGCCATCTGCTTCGGATCGCGGTGGGCGCCACCGACCGGTTCGTTGACGATCTTGTCGACGAGGCCCAGGGCCTTCAGGCGGTGGGCCGTGATGCCCATGGCCTCGGCGGCCTCGGGTGCACGCTCCGACGTCTTCCAGAGGATGGACGCACAGCCTTCCGGCGAGATGACCGAATACACCGAATACTGCAGCATGAGCACCTGGTCGCCCACGCTGATGGCGAGCGCACCACCCGAGCCGCCTTCACCGATGATGGTGACGATGATGGGCACCTCGAGCTGCGCCATCTCGAAGATGTTGCGGCCGATGGCTTCCGACTGGCCGCGCTCTTCCGCGCCGATGCCGGGGTAGGCCCCGGGGGTGTCGACGAGCGTGAACACCGGCAGGCCGAACTTCTCGGCGAGTTTCATCAGGCGCAAGGCCTTGCGGTAGCCCTCGGGGCGCGACATGCCGAAGTTGCGCGCGGCGCGTTCCTTCGTGTCGCGGCCCTTCTGGTGGCCGATGACCATGCAGGCCTGGCCATTGAACCGCGCGAGACCGCCGACGATGGACTGGTCGTCCGCGAAGGAGCGGTCGCCCTTGAGTTCCTGGAAGTCGGTGAAGATCTCGTTGATGTAGTCAAGCGAGTACGGGCGCTGCGCATGGCGGGCGATCTGCGCCACTTGCCACGGGGTCAGCTGGGAATAGATGTCCTTCGTGAGCTGCTGGCTCTTCTGGCCGAGGCGGTCGATCTCGTCGGAGATGTCGACCGCGGATTCGCTCTGGACGTAACGCAGCTCTTCGATCTTCGTTTCGAGTTCGGCGATGGGCTGCTCGAATTCAAGGAAGTGACGTTTGCTCATCGGATGGGGGTCCTGCTGGTCTGGGAGCACCGCTGGTTGCGGGGCTCGACGTTGTTGCAACGCGACATTCGCGCTCGGCGCCAGATGCCGCGGCGCCTCGCTCAGTTTGGGACAGGCAGAGGTTCAAGGCTCCGCCAAATGTACCATGTGGCCACCGACCGGAATGGTGCCCAGGCGTCGCCCACTTCCCGGGCTTCGGCACGCGACACCGGCTCGCCGCTGAAGTAGTTCTGGCTGATGCCTTTCATGAGGCCCAGGTCGTCCAGGGGCAGCACGTTCGGGCGCAGCAGGTGGAAGATCAGGAACATCTCGGCGGTCCAGCGTCCGATCCCGCGGATGGCCACCAGTTCCTCGATGATGGCCTCGTCGTCCATCTGCTGCCACTGCTTCACGTGCACCATGCCGCTCTCGAAGTGGCGGGCCAGGTCGAGCACGTAGTCCACCTTGCGGGCCGACAGGCCCGCCTCGCGGATCTGCGCCGGCGCCAGGGCCAGCACGGCCGTGGGCTTGACCCGCTCGGCAGCGCCATCCACCGTGGCGGTGAACCGCTCCCACACCGACTGCGCGGCCTTCACGGAAATCTGCTGGCCCACGATGGACCGGGCGAGCGTGGTGAAGGCATCGCCCCGGCTCTGCAGCCGGGCGTCGCCGAACACGGGGATCAGCTTGCGCATGACGCGGTCGCGCTTCGACAGGTGCCGGCACGCCTCGTCCCAGAAATCAGGGGTGACTGTTCGGACCACGTCAGGCCTTCGTCCAGGTGGTGCCTTGCGGGGAATCCTGCAACACGATGCCGTCGGCCAGGAGTTCCTGGCGGATGCGGTCGGCGAGCGCGAAGTCACGGGCCTTCTTCGCCACGTTGCGCGCGTCGATCTTCGCCTGGATGGCAGGCTCGTCCGCGGCCGCCCCGCCCTGCAGGTAGGCCCGCGGGCTCTGCTGCAGCACGCCGAGCGCGCCGGCCAGGCCCTTCAGCAGCGCAGCCTGCGCCGTGGAGCCGGTGCGGTTGATGTCGCTGGCCAACTCGAACAGCACGGCCAGGGCCTCTGGCGTGTTGAAGTCCTCGTTCATCGCGTCGCGGAACCGCGCGGCCGGGCCGGTGGTCCAGTCGATCGGGGTGTCGGCCACGGGACCCACGGCGTCGAGTGCCGTGTAGAGGCGGCGCAGGCCGCTGCGGGCGTCGTCGACGTGGGCGTCGCTGAAGTTGAACGGGCTGCGGTAGTGCGTGCGCAGCATCAGGAAGCGGACGGTTTCCCCGTCGTAGCGCTTCAGCACGTCGCGGATCGTGAAGAAGTTGCCCAGGGACTTGGACATCTTCACGTTGTCGACGTTGACGAAGCCGTTGTGCATCCACACGTTCGCAAACGGTTTGCCGGAGGCGCCTTCGCTCTGGGCGATCTCGTTCTCGTGGTGCGGAAACTGCAGGTCGGCGCCACCGCAATGGATGTCGAAGTGTTCACCCAGCAGCGCGCAACCCATGGCCGAGCACTCGATATGCCAGCCCGGGCGGCCCGGGCCATACACGCTGTCCCACTTGGCGTCGGCCGGTTCGGTGGGCTTGGCGGCCTTCCACAGCACGAAGTCGAGGGGGTCTTCCTTGTCGCCCGCCACGGCCACGCGTTCGCCGGCCCGGAGCTGGTCGAGCGACTTGCCTGAGAGCTTGCCGTAGCCCGGAAACTTGCGCACGGCGTAGTTCACGTCGCCCGCCGCAGTGCGGTAGGCGAGGCCCTTGGCTTCGAGCGTGCCGATCATCTGGAGCATCTGCGGCACGTAGTCGGTGGCGCGGGGCTCGGCGTCGGGCGGCAACACACCGAGCGCGGCCGTGTCGTCGTGCATGGCCTGCGTCATCTCGCGCGTGAGGTCGCGGATGGAGATGTTGCGCTCGACCGCACGCTTGATGATCTTGTCTTCGATGTCCGTGACATTGCGCACGTACGTGACGCGGTACCCGGTTGCGCGCAACCAGCGTGCCACCACGTCGAACGCCACCATCATGCGGGCATGGCCCACGTGGCAGAGGTCGTACACCGTCATGCCGCACACGTACATGCGGACATGGTTGGGCTCGATGGGTGAAAAGGCCTCGGTCTGGCGGCTCAGGGTGTTGAAGATGCGCAGGCTCATCGGCAATACGAAAAATGGCAGGCGCGCGAACTGCCGGCACGCCCGCGGGGGGCACCGGCCGAACACAGCTGGGGACAGGGATGATCGGGATGCGAGCCGCGGCAGGGGCTGCGATACAATTTTCAGAGTATACCGGCTGCCCCGCTGCGGCCGTCCGAGCCCCCGGGCCTCCCGCTCCAAGGGCCATCCCTACCCGCCATCAGGATGTCGATGAATCGTCTACGCACGCGATGCCTGGGTCTGGCCGCCGCCGGTTTGCTGTTGACCCCAACCGCGGCGTTCGCCGACGACTTTGCCGATGTCGACCGGCTCTTTGCCGCGGGCCAGTTCGCCGATGCCGCGCATCGCGCGGATCAATCGCTCGCGGCACGCCCCCAGGACGCGCGCATGCGCTTCCTGAAGGGCCTGATCCTGTCCGAGCAAGGCAAGAACACCGAGGCCATCGAGGTGTTCAACAAGCTCGCCGCCGACCACCCGGATCTGCCGGAGCCTCAGAACAACCTCGCCGTGCTGTACAGCAAGCAGGGCCAGTACGACCAGGCCCGCCGCGCCCTCGAGGCCGCCATCCGCACCAACCCGAGCTATGCCACGGCCTACGAGAACCTCGGCGACGTGTACGCGAAGCTCGCGAGCCAGGCCTATTCGAAGGCCCTGCAGATCGACGGCACCAACAACACCAAGGTGGCACCCAAGCTGTCGATGATCCGCGGGCTGTTCTCGCCCCAGGCCACGGCCGGCCGCACCGTGGCGTCCGCCGCGCCCGCGCCTCGTCCACCGGCTGCTGCGCCCGCAACCGCGCCCGCACCCACACCTGCCCCGGCCCCGGTGCCGCCAGCCCCGCCCGCCGCCAAGCCCGCGCCCAAGCCGGTGGAGCCCCCGGCCCCAGCGCCTACGCCGAAGCCCGCCGCCACCGACACCCAGGGCCCGCAGGCCGCCGCCATCGCCTGGGCCAGCGCCTGGAGCCGCAAGGACCTCGACAGCTACTTCGCCGCCTACACCCGCGACTTCTCCGGCGGCAAGACGCGCAAGGCCTGGGAAGAGGAACGACGCGCCCGCATCCTCGGCAAGCGCAGCATCTCGGTGGCATTGACCAACTTCGACATCGAGGTCAAGGGCGAGCGGGCCACCGTCGAGTTCCACCAGGCCTACCGCGCCGACGCGCTCAAGGTGGCCAGCCGCAAGCGGCTCGACATGGTCCTCGTGTCCGGCCACTGGTTGATCCAGAAGGAAAGCAGCGGTTCGTGATCCGATCCTGGAATGTGCCGAGCCGCGGCTGGCTGGCCGCGGTCCTGCTGCTGCCGTTGCTGGCCTTTGCCGCGGCGCCGGCGCAGTCACCCGAAGCCCGGTTGATCGACGTGTACCGCCTGATCCAGGCGGGCCAGTCGCGCGTGGCGCTCGAGCGCGCCGAAGCGCTGGCCCGCGACGTGCCCAACTTCCAGCTCGCACAACTCCTCTACGCCGACCTGCTGCTCGTGCGCCAGGGCGCGTTCGCCGGCCTCGGTGGCCTGCCGGCATCGCTCCCGGCCGACGCCAAGGAACCACTCGCGCAGTTGCGGCGCGAAGCCTCGCTGCGGCTCGCCGCGCTGACCGAACGGCCGCCCACCGGCGCCCTGCCCCGCGAATTCATCGAACTGCCGGCCAGCAGCCGCCACGCCATCGCGGTGGACGCGAGCCGCTCGCGGCTCTACCTGTTCGAGAACACGCAACAAGGGTTCCGGCTCGTGGCGGATCACTACGTGTCGGTGGGACGCCTCGGCGTGGGCAAGCAGTCCCAGGGTGACCAGCGCACGCCGCTCGGTGTGTACTTCATCACCAGCCGGCTCGACCCGGGCCAGCTGCAGGACTTCTACGGCGCCGGCGCCTTGCCGCTCAACTACCCGAACGAGTACGACCGCCGCCAGGGCAAGACCGGCCATGGCATCTGGCTGCACGGGGTGCCGCAGCAGAACTTCGCGCGCACCCCGCAGAGCACCGACGGGTGCGTGGTGCTGGCCAACGACGACATGCAGCGCCTGCTGCACGACGTGGCCCCGCGCAGCACGCCGGTGCTCATCTCCCAGGCCATCCAGTGGGTCACGCCGGTGCAGGCCGGCGTGGCCCGCCAGGATGCCCGGCGGCTGCTGGAGAAGTGGCGCACGGCGCGGTCGTCGGGCAAGACAGAACTGCTGATGCCGTTCTATTCGGCCCGGTTCTCGAACGGCACGCCCGCCTGGGACCTGGCGCTCGCCAAGGAACTGCGTGCGGCCCAGGGCCGTGCCGCGGAACTCAAGGACGTGTCGATCCTCTCATGGCGGGACCAGAGCGATGTGCTGGTGGTGACGTTCGGGCTCGTCAACAAAGGTCAGCGCACCGGACAGGTCAAGCGCCAGTACTGGGGCAAGGAAGGTGGACAATGGAAGATATTCTTCGAAGGAGTGATTGGATGAACCTCAAGAAGTTCGTGGTCGTGGCCTGCATCGGCCTGGGTGCGGTCGCCTCGGCGCATGCACAAAAAGTGAAGTTCTCGACGAGCGCCGGCGACTTCGTCGTGCAACTCGATGCCGAAAAGGCGCCGAAGACGGTGGCCAACTTCGTGCAGTACGTGAAGGATGGCCAGTACACCGACACCATCTTCCACCGCGTGATCGGCAGCTTCATGATCCAGGGCGGCGGCTTCACGGCCGACATGAAGGAGAAACCCACCCGCGCGCCCATCCCGCTCGAAGCGCGCAACGGCCTGAAGAACGGCCGCGGCACCATCGCGATGGCCCGCACGCAAGACCCCAACTCCGCCACGGCGCAGTTTTTCATCAACGTCGTCGACAACAACATGCTCAACGCCGAAAACTCGCCCGACGGAAACGGCTATGCCGTGTTCGGCAAGGTCGTCGAGGGCATGGACGTCGTCGACAAGATCCGCGCGGTGAAGACCACCCGCAAATCCCCTCACTCGGACGTACCGGCCGAGCCCATCACCATCAAGAAGGCCACGCTGGAGAAATGACATGACCCAACACGTTGAACTGCAAACCAACCACGGCACCATCCGCATCGAGCTCGATGACGAGAAGGCCCCCAACACCGTGCGCAACTTCATCTCGTACGTCGAGAAGGGGCACTACGACGGCACCATCTTCCACCGTGTCATCAAGGGTTTCATGATCCAGGGCGGCGGCTTCGCCCCGGGCCTGAGCCAGAAGCCCACCGACGCCACCATCCAGAACGAGGCCAACAACGGCCTGAAGAACAACCACTACACGCTGGCGATGGCGCGCACGAGCGCACCGCACTCGGCCACGGCGCAGTTCTTCATCAACACCGCCAACAACGACTTCCTGAACTTCACGGCCGAAAGCGCGTCCGGCTGGGGTTATGCCGTGTTCGGCAAGGTCGTTGCCGGCACCGAGGTGGTCGATGCCATCGAAGGTGTCAAGGTGAGCAACAAGGGTGGTCACGAAAAGGTGCCCGTCGAGGACGTGGTGATCCAGAGCGCCAAGGTGGCCTGACCAGGTGACGCCCCGCCGTGAACACTGATCCCCGGCCGACCCCGGCCTTGACCATCCCCGCGGCGGCGGCCACCGAATGGGCCGTGCCGGCGCACTGGAAAGCGGTCGACTTCATCTCCGACCTGCACCTGGGCGACGACACGCCCCACACCTTCGAGGCGTGGAAGTCCCACCTGCAACACACCCCGGCCGATGCCGTCGTGATCCTCGGCGACTGGTTCGAGATGTGGGTCGGCGACGACCTGCGCACGCAAGGCCTTGCGGCGCAATGCGTCGAGGTGCTCGCCCAGGTGTCGCAGCAACGCACCGTGGCCTTCATGATCGGCAACCGTGATTTCCTGATCGGCGCCGACATGCTGGCCGCGTGCCACCTGAAGGGGCTCGACGATCCCACCGTGATGGTGGGGTTCGGCGAGCGGGTGCTCATCACCCACGGCGATGCGCTGTGCCTGTCCGACACCGCGTACCAGCAGTTCCGCGCCATGGTGCGCAACCCGGCCTGGCAGAAGCAGGCGCTGTCGCTGCCGCAAGCCGAACGGGTGCGCATCGGTGCGCAAATGCGCCACCAGAGCGAACAGAAGAAGGACGGCCGCTCGGCCCCCGCCGACTGGGCCGACGTGGACTTCCCCGCAGCCGTGGCCTGGCTCGAGGCCGCCCGGTCGGCCACGATGATCCACGGCCACACCCACCGGCCCGGCACGGAAACCATGGCACCCGGTTACGTGCGCCACGTGCTGTCCGACTGGGACCTGGACCACCCGCCCTACCGCGCCGAGGTGCTGCGGTGGTCCGCGGCCGGGCTGCACCGCGTGGCAGCGGCCGTTTCGCGCGCCTGATCCGATGACAAAGTGGTGGGCCAGCCTGCAGCGCTGGCGTGACCAGCGCACGCTGAACCGGCGCCCGATCCCCGACGCGCTGTGGGCCCTGACCCTGGCGCGCTTCCCGTTCCTCGCGCTGCCCGACACCGCCGACGCCGCGCGCCTGCGGGACCTCACCACGCTGTTCCTCGCCCGCAAGGAGTTCCACGGGGCCGAGGGCCTGGCCGTGACCGACCTGATGGCCGTGGCCATCGGCGCGCAAGCCTGCCTGCCCATCTTGAACCTGGGCCTCGACCACTACGACCGGTTTGTCGGCATCGTGGTCCATGCCGGCGAGGTGGTGGCGCGCCGTGAGGTGGTGGACGACGACGGCGTCGTGCACCACTACGACGAGCCGCTGAGCGGCGAGGCGATGGAAGGCGGCCCGGTGATGCTGTCGTGGCAGGACGTCGAGGAAGCGGGCGACACCGCGGAATGGGGCTACAACGTCGTGGTGCATGAGTTCGCCCACGTGCTCGACATGAACGACGGCCAGTCCGACGGCATCCCGCCGCTGCCGAACCGCGCGTTGCACGACACATGGCAACGGGTTTTCGCGGCCGAGTACGAGGCCTTCAGCGCCGACGTGGAGGCCGGCGTGGAAACCATGCTCGACCCCTACGCCGCCGAGGCCCCGGCAGAATTCTTCGCGGTGGCGTGCGAGGTGTTTTTCGTGGCACCGCACGACCTGCGCCACGTGCATCCGGATGTCTACGGGCTGCTGCGCGACTACTTCAAGCAGGATCCGGCCGAACGCCAGTGAAGGCAGCGAGAGCGGAGCGCGGGCCGAATCAAAAACGCCCGCACAAGGCGGGCGTCAAGCAAGCGAAGCGAAGCGAAGCGAAGCGCCAGATCAAGCCACCCGCGAGGACCGGCTTTGCCGGCCGACCCGGGGTCGCCCCCTGGGGGCAGGAGGCGCCAGCCGACTGGGGTTGTCGCTTTTTCGCGGCGGCTGGATGTCGAGCACCGTCTTGCCGTCGGCATCGACGTCCACCGTCAGGCGGCCGCCATCGACCAGGCTGCCGAACAGCAGTTCGTCGGCCAGCGCGCGCCGGATGGTGTCCTGGATCAGGCGCTGCATGGGGCGAGCGCCCATCAGCGGGTCGAACCCGTTCTTGGCGAGCAGCTTGCGCAGCGCGTCGGTGAACGTGACCTCGACCTTCTTCTCCGACAACTGGCTTTCGAGCTGCAGCAGGAACTTGTCGACCACGCGCATGATGATTTCCTGGTCAAGCGCACGGAAGCTGACGATGGCATCCAGGCGGTTGCGGAACTCCGGCGTGAACAGGCGCTTGATGTCGGCCATCTCGTCGCCCGACTCGCGGGCGTTCGTGAAGCCGATGGTGGCCTTGTTCATGGTCTCGGCGCCCGCGTTCGTCGTCATGATGATGATGACGTTGCGGAAGTCGGCCTTGCGCCCGTTGTTGTCGGTCAGCGAGCCGTGGTCCATGACCTGCAGCAGCACGTTGAAGACGTCCGGATGGGCCTTCTCGATTTCGTCGAGCAGCAGCACCGAATGCGGCTTCTTCGTGATGGCTTCGGTCAGCAGCCCACCCTGGTCGAACCCGACGTAGCCCGGAGGCGCACCGATCAGGCGGCTGACCGCGTGGCGCTCCATGTACTCGCTCATGTCGAAGCGGATCAGGTCGATGCCGAGGATGAAGGCCAGCTGCTTCGCGACTTCGGTCTTGCCAACGCCCGTGGGGCCGCTGAACAGGAACGAGCCGATCGGCTTGTCGGGCTTGCCCAGGCCGGACCGCGCCATCTTGATGGCAGCGGCCAGCGCGTCGATGGCCGGCTCCTGGCCGAACACGACACTCTTGAGGTCGCGGTCGAGCGTCTTGAGCTTGGAGCGGTCGTCGCTGGACACGCTCGCGGGCGGGATGCGGGCGATCTTCGCCACGATGTCCTCGACCTCGTTGCGCGTGATGGTCTTCTTCTGCTTGCTCTTGGGCAGGATACGCTGCGCGGCACCGGCCTCGTCGATCACGTCGATGGCCTTGTCGGGCAGATGGCGGTCGTTGATGAACTTGGCCGACAGCTCGGCTGCAGCCTGCAGCGCGCCCAGCGCGTACTTCACGCTGTGGTGTTCCTCGAAGCGCGACTTGAGGCCCTTCAGGATCTCGACGGTCTGCTCCACGGACGGCTCGACCACGTCGACCTTCTGGAAGCGCCGCGACAGGGCCGCGTCCTTCTCGAAGATGCCACGGTATTCGGTGAACGTGGTGGCGCCGATGCACTTCATGGCACCCGAACTCAGCGCGGGCTTCAGCAGGTTGCTGGCATCGAGCGTGCCGCCGGACGCCGCACCGGCGCCGATCAGCGTGTGGATCTCATCGATGAACAGCACCGCGTTGGGCTGGTCCTTCAGGTGCTTGAGCACGCTCTTGAGCCGTTGCTCGAAGTCGCCGCGGTACTTGGTGCCGGCCAGCAGCGCGCCCATGTCGAGTGAGTACACCTGCGCGTCGGCCAGGATTTCCGGCACGTCGTTCTGCGTGATGCGCCACGCGAGGCCCTCGGCGATGGCGGTCTTGCCCACGCCGGCTTCACCGACGAGCAGCGGGTTGTTCTTGCGGCGGCGGCACAGGATCTGGATCACACGCTCGACCTCGTGCTCGCGGCCGATCAACGGATCGATCTTGCCTTCGCGGGCGAGCTGGTTCAGGTTCTGCGTGAACTGGTCGAGCGGCGAACCCTTGGCTTCGCCCTCCTCCTTCTCGCCCTCCTGGCTGGCGCCATCGTTGGCCTTCGGCGTTTCCGGCGGATCGGACTTCTTGATGCCGTGGGCGATGAAGTTGACGACGTCCAGGCGCGTGACCCCCTGCTGGTGCAGGTAGTACACGGCATGCGAGTCCTTCTCGCCGAAGATGGCCACGAGCACGTTGGCCCCCGTCACTTCCTTCTTGCCACTGCCCGTGGACTGCACGTGCATGATGGCGCGCTGGATGACGCGCTGGAAACCGAGCGTGGGCTGGGTGTCCACCTCTTCGGCCCCCCCCACCGTAGGCGTGTTTTCCTTGATGAACTGGGCCAGGCTCTTGCGCAGTTCGTCGATGCTCGCAGAGCACGCGCGCAGCACTTCAGCGGCCGACGGGTTGTCCAACAGCGCCATCAGCAGGTGTTCCACCGTGATGAATTCGTGGCGCTGCTGGCGCGCCTCGACGAACGCCATGTGCAGACTGACTTCAAGCTCTTGCGCAATCATGCGGCCTCCATAATGCATTGCAAAGGGTGCCCGCCGCGGCGTGCGGCGGTTGCCACCAGTTCGACCTTCGTTGCTGCCACGTCCTTCGTGTACACACCGCACACGCCCCGGCCCTCCTTGTGGACCTTGAGCATGATCTGTGTGGCCGTCTCCAGATCTCGTTTGAAGTATTCCTGCAGGACCATCACGACGAACTCCATCGGCGTGTAGTCATCGTTGAGCAGCACCACCTGGTACATGCGAGGCGGCTCCGTCTTGGCGGCCTGACGCTCGGCGACGACAGCTCCCTGCCCTTCATCGGGCAATGCGGGCTTCGGCGTCTGTGGGGGGATCGGCTTTTCCTCTGGCATGGAATGATTCTATCGAGTCGGCACGCTATCGGTCACACGGATGGATATTGCGCCGATCTGCGCCTCGTCAAGCCCGGAAATGGGACTCCCCTGACATTTATTTTGGGGCACCCCGTTTCACCCTCCCACCCCCTACCGTGGTATTGACAAGTTGGCCTTTGCAAACCGAGAATTTGTGCACAACAAGGGATCGGGAGAACCCAGAATGACTGTAGGTACGGTGAAGTGGTTCAATGACGCCAAGGGATTTGGTTTCATCGAGCCCCAAGGTGGTGGCGACGACGTGTTCGCCCATTTTTCTGCCATCCAGATGGAAGGGTTTCGCACCCTCCAGCAAGGCGAGCAGGTGTCGTATGAGCTGGTCCAGGGCCCCAAGGGCCGCCTGGCACAGAACATCCGCCCACTGCGCACGCCCGCAGGTGTCTCGGACGACAGCGAATCCATCCCCCTCGACGACACGGCCGACGAGGCCCTGAACTCGGTATCGGGTGCGTTGGCCGCGTCGCCCTGACCTTCCTGCGCTGATCTGCCACACGGCTGAGGCCCGGCGCCACCCGGGCCGGCTTGAACACGCCCGTCGTTCGCGGTGGGCGGTTTCATGTCGTTTGGTCAGGCGGTTGGGGGCGCCGTGGCGAGCGCCCCATCCACCAGCCCGCCGGCCAAGTCGGCGGCGCGCCGGATGCTGCCGAACAGCCGGCCCTGTACTTCCACGCACTCCTCGCTGCTGAGCAGGTCGAGTTGCCGTTGCACGTCCACGCCCGACGCGGCGCTGGCAATGCCAAGCGTGTCGCACAGCGTCGTCAGCGCACGCACCATGGCGTCGCCCTCTTTGTCCAGGCCCACCTGGCGCACGAACGATTCCTCGATCTTGACCTTGTCGAACGGGAACCGGCCCAGCAGGCCAAGGGCCGAACGGCTCGAGCCGAAATGGTCGATCGCGATGCGCACCCCGAGGTCCTTCAGCCGGTGCAGCGCGGCCAGCAGCCGCTCGCCACCGCCCGACAACACGTGTTCACCCACCTCGAGCTCCAGCCGCCCCGCACCGAGCCCCGACCGCTGCAAGGCCTCGGCCACGACGCCAGGGAACGCGGGGTCCTCGAGCTGGCCCGCGTTGATGTCGACCGACAACCGCAGGTCATCGGACCAGCGTGCGGCGTCCTGGCAGGCCTGGCGCAGGATCCAGTCGCCAAGCGGACGCAGGACACCGATCTCGTCGGCCAGGCAATGCACCTCCTGCAGCTCGACCAGGCCGCGCCGGGGATGCCGCCAGTGCACCTTGGCCTCGTAGCCGCAGACCGTGCCGAACCGCACGTTGACCACCGGCTCGTAGCTGACCTCGAACTCGTGGCGCGCCAGCGCCTGCCCCAACTCGCGTTCGAGCTCGCGCCGCGCCTGCAGGCGCGCCTCCATGTCCGGTTCGAAAAACCGGTAGCGCCCGCGCCCGGCCTGCTTCGCGCCGTACAACGCCATGTCGGCACACGCGAGCAGGCGGTCCGGGTCGGCATCGCGGGACGCCGCCACCATGATGCCCACGCTCGCACCGATCCCCACCTGGTGCCCCTTCAACTCGTACGGGGCGCCGAGCGCCGACACGATGCGGCCGGCCAGGTGTTCCGCATCACGCGGGCTCGCCAGGCCCGACTGCACGATGGCGAACTCGTCGCCCCCGAGCCGCGCCACGAGGTCGCCCTCGCGCACCACGTGGGCCAGGCGCTGTGTCACCGCGAGCAGCAAGGCATCGCCCGCCGGATGGCCGAGCGTGTCGTTCACTTCCTTGAAGCGGTCGAGGTCGACATACAACACGGCCACGCCATCGCCATCGGTGACCCGCGTGAGCGCCTCGGCCAGCCGCGCGCGGAAACGGGTGCGGTTGGGCAAGGCCGTCAACGGGTCGTGCTGGGCCAGGTGGGCGACGTGGGCCTGCGCCCGGCGCCGTTCATCGATGTCCTCCAGCACACCCACCCATTCCGACCCGGACCGGCCGGGTTCATCGACCTGCACCCCGCGCACCCGCACCCAGCGCCAACTGCCGTCGCGCACCTTCAGGCGGAACTCCACATCCATCTCGCGCCGGCCGGCCGCGATTTCGCCGAGCATGGCGTTGACGGACGGCCGCTCGGCGTCGTGCACCTGCTCGATCCAGCCGAACCCGAGGGCTCGCGCTTCCGGCTGGCCGGTCACCGCCTCCCAGCCCGCCGCGGCGAACAGAAGGCCATCGGTGGTGCCGCGCCACAGCACGAGCGCCCCGGCCTGCGCCAGCGTCCGGTAGCGCCGCTCGCTGACGGCCAGCGCCTCGGCATTGCGGCGGGCGTCCTCGGCCCGCTGGTGCAGGGCGGCCTGCGAGCCCTCGATGCGCTCACGGAGTGCCTCGAATTCCTGGATCGCGATCGTGGTGGCCTCGTCCGGCGAGGCCGCGCTGCGCCGGCCCTCGGCAGCATGTTCCGCGTCGCGGGCCAGGCGCGCCACGGGGTGAAGCACCTGGCGCGCGAGCCACACCGCCATCAGCAACGCGAGCGACACCGCGACGGCCCCGCCCAGCAGCAGCTGGCGCCGCAGGTCCTGCCAGCCCGCATTGAAGGTATCGAGCGGTTCCCCCGCCACCACCACCCACCCCGGCGTGCCTGCCAGGCGCTGGAACGCGAACTTGATGGGCAGGCCCTCCGCGGTGCGCGCCTCGAACAGCCCGTGGGTTTCGGCGTGCGAACTCACCTTCACCCAGTCGGGCACCATCCGGCCGACCATGCTTGCGGCATCGCGTGAGCGCGCGAGGAGGCGCCCGTTGCCATCGGTCACCGCAACCAGCATGCTGGCCTGGGTGGCGCCGTCCTGCGGCGCAAGATCGACGAGTTGGTGCGGAGGCACCAGCACACCGACCAGCACCGGTTCCCCCCGGCGCACCTGGCGCGTGACGATGGCCAGCCGAGGCGGATCGACCAGCAGGTTGGACACGGCCGGGCGGCCGCTGACCGTCACGGCAGAGGCGGTGTCGGCCGGCAGGCCGGCCGCGGTGAGCAGCCCGGCGCCGTCACGCCCCGTGAGCGCCGAGGCCGGCTCGGACACCACGAGCGCCCCTGGCAACAGCCCGGCGCCATCCAGCCATTCCTGCAACCCGGCGATGCCGGCCGCACCGCCGGACGGTGCCGCCAGCGCTTGCACGAGCGCTGTCTTGCTGCCGAGGTTGCGCTCGATGGCGTGGGCCAACGTGCGGGCCGTGTCGGCGAGCCGGTTGCCCGAAGCCTCGCGGTAGGAATCGGCGGTGCGCCACAGCGCAAACGCACCGGCCACCAGCGTGGGCACGAGCGTGGCCAGCACGAGCGCCACCAGGTAGGTGCGCAGTCGGCGGCGGCCTCGGCCGCGAAGTCGGTACTGCAGGTCCTGCCAGTTCATGTTCCGTGGATCGCAGACATTCGGGCCAGGGGACGGCACCAGGCGCGGCATCGGGAAACCCGGCGCGCGAGGGCGTTGCGGTGCGAACCGCGAATCGTACACGGGTCGGTGCCGATTGCGTCACCGCGGAAACAAACCGGCCACATGATCGATACACGCGCCGGTCAGCATGTGGATTTTGTTGCACTGCGCTGCCGTGACCCGCTGCCTTCTCATCGACGACGACGAACAGATCCGCACCACCCTCTCCGATTACCTTCGGGGCTTCGGCATGGTGGTCGACGCCGCGCCGGACGGGGCCGGACTGCGCGAAGCGCTCCGGGCCCACACCTTCCAGCTCATCATCCTCGACGTGAGGCTGCCCGGCGAAAGCGGCCTCGACCTGTGCCGGTGGCTGCGCCAGCAGCAGCACACCACGCCCGTGATCATGCTCACCGCGCAGGGTGACCCGATCAGCCGCGTGCTCGGCCTGGAAATGGGCGCCGACGACTACCTGGGCAAGCCGTTCGAGCCACGCGAGCTGGTGGCCCGCATCCATGCCGTGCTGCGGCGAGTGCCCCGCGCCGGCCCGCCCCTACCCGAAGGCGGCCGGTACATCCACTTCGACGGCTGGGCGCTCGACAGCCTGCAGCGGTTGCTGACGTCCCCGTCGCACGTGATCGTGGCGCTGTCGAACGCCGAGTACCGCCTGCTGACTGCCTTCGTGTCGCGGCCGGGATGCGTGCTGACACGCGAACAGCTGGTCGACGCCACGGCGTCCGCCGGCGCCGAGGTGCAGGGCCGCAGCGTGGACCTCGCGGTGTCTCGCCTGCGTCAGAAACTCGGCAACAACCAGTCCGCGCAGGCGCTGATCCGCACCGTTCGCGGTGAAGGTTACTTGTTTGCCGGGAAGGTCACGCCATGAAGGGCTGGTGGACCGACACCCTCTTTCAATCGTCGCAATCCACCGGCGCCCGACCGGACCCCAACGCTTTCCACTCCCCCGATTCAGGGCGATAGAACTCCCGCCGCACATCATTTGGGCGCAGAATCGGTGTCGTGCTGAACGACGGCATATGGCCAGGCCGCGCAAGCACGTCGCCGTCGCCGTCCGCGAGCCGGGAGCTAGTCTATGTCCAAGCGCCTCGTGTCCATGATTGCCATCGGCGCCACCGCTCTGGCGGCTGCCACCCTGTTCTTCTTCAAATCGTACAAGCCGCAGCCCGACCTGCCGCCGGCCGCGCCCGTGGCCGCGGGCTTCCTGCACGGGCAGACGGTTCGCATGCTGATCGTCGGCGACCCGTTCTCCATCGCGCTGCGCGCGGGCGCGCGCGAGTTGGGCCGCCGCGCCGGGGGCAGCATCGAGATCGAAGTGGTCGGCTACAACGACGTGCGCCGGCTCACGCTGCTCAATGCGCAGGACCAGCACTCGGCCTACGACATCGTCAGCTTCGACAGCGTGTGGGCCGGCGAGTACGGCGCCGCGGGCGTGTTGCTGCCGCTGAACGACTGGATCAAGGCGTCGGCGGCGACGATCCGCCCCGACGACTTCCTCGAGATCGGCTACCGGCAGGGGCAGTTCAAGGGCCGACAGCTCGGCCTGCCGATCCAGCCCCACCCCGAGTTGCTGTGGATCCGCCGCGACCTGTTCGAGAAGGCCGGCCTTGCCGCGCCGCGAACCACGGACGAGTTGCTGGCGGTGGCGAAGCGCTTTACGCAACCGGCGCAGGGTCAGTTCGGGATTTGCTGGAACGGCCAACGCGGCCAGGCGCTCGGCCAGCAGATGGCGCATTTCTACGCGGCCTTCGGCCAGCCCTTGCTCGACGCCGGCGGGCGGCCGACCCTGAACACCGAGCGCGGCATCGCCGCGGCGCGCTTCGCGCAGAGCCTGTTGCCGTTTTCGCCACCCGACGTGCTGAACATGGCCTGGGACCAGCGGCCGGTGCGCTTCGCCAAGGGCGGCTGCGTGATGACCTACGAATGGGCGGCACGCAGCTACTTGGTCGAGGAAGACCCCGGCTCGCAGGTCGCCGGGCGGGTCGGCTACGAGGCAGCGCCGCACGCGCCGGGCGCCAAGCCGGTCACGTCGATCGGCACCTGGAGCCTGGGCATCCCCGCCAACATCGGCGCGCGGCGTGACATCGCCTGGCCGTTCCTCGCCTGGCTGACGGGCAGCGAGATCGAGCGCTGGCTGGCGCAGCAAGGCAACGGTGGCATGCCCCGCTACTCGGTGATGCGCGACCCCGCGCTTGCGCAGCGCTACCCGGCCTTCCAGGCCGTCGCGCGGCTGGGCAGCGCCGGCCAGCTCGACGACTGGATGCGCCCGGCGGTGCCGCAGTGGCCGGCGTTGGCCGACGTTCTGGGCAGCGTGTACCACGACATGCTGCGCGGAGAGTCGACGCCTGAGCAGGCTGCCGCACGCGCCCAGCAGCAGGCCGATGCGCTTTTCACGGCCCCGGCCAAGTGAGGGCTTGGCACGCATGAATGCGCCGCAGCGGGAGCCCGCGTGATGCCGCGTTGGTCGGGCCTGGGTCTGCGGCACCAGTTGATCGCCGCGTTCGTCGCCGTGATCCTGCTGCCCACCGCGATCATCTCCATCTACAGCCTCAGCCGCAGCAGCGAGCTGATCATCCAGATCGCCCGCGACGAGGGTCTGCGCGGCGCCGGCGTGCGCGCGGCGGCGGCCAATCGTCAGTTCACTGACATCGGCACCGATCTGCAAGTCATCGCCCAGGCGTCCGTCTTGCGCCGCTACCTGAATGCGGCACCGGGCGCCGAGCGCGCGAGCGTCGCGCGGGAGGTGGAGCGCTACTTCACCGCCTTGCTCAAGCGCTGGGGCGAGCGCTACAGCCGCCTGTGCCTGCTCGACAGCAGCGGCCACGAGGCGAGTTGCGCGCGCGTCGGGGCCGGCGCGCCGGCTGTGCTGCCGCCCAGCGAGTTGGCGGATCGCTCGTCCGAGCTTTATTTCGCGGGCGCGCTGCAGCTGCGAGCGATTCCCGGCCAAGAATCGACCTTCATCTCGGAGCTCGCGCTGCAGGCGCCGGGCGCCCACGATCCCGCCATGCCAGTGCTGCGCTATGCGACGGCGCTGCAGAGCGACAGCGGCCTGCTCGATGGCGTGGTCGTGCTGGACGCGCTGGTGGCGCCGGTTCTGGGCGCGCTCGAGGCGTCCGCCGCCCCCGCGGGCACCACGTACGTCGTCGACCGGCAGGGGCACTACCTGTTGCACCCCGATCCGGCACGCCGCTTCGCCCACCTGCGCGGCGACGGCGTGTCGCTGCGCAGCGAGCGTCCGCACGATGCGGCGGTGATCCTGGCCCAATCGGCCGGCACGCTGTACGCGTCCGCCGATCGGCCCGAGACCTTGCAGGTGTTCGCGCGCATCCGGCCGCCCGGGCAGAGCAGCGTGCTGTGGACACTGATCGACGAGCAGTCGCTCGATGCGATCCTCGTCGAGGTCGGCCACACGCGCAACGTCATCGTGATGGTGGCCGCGGTCGCCTTGCTGCTGGCAATCGCCGTCGCGCTGCGCGTGACGCACGGTATCGTGCGGCCGATCAGTGCCCTGGCGCGGGCGGCGGATGAGATCCGCCAAGGCGATCTCGACACGCCCCTGCCCGCGGCGGCGCGGCCCGACGAGGTCGGTGTGCTCACGCGCGCCTTCGCGCAGATGGCTGCACGGGTGCGCGAGCTAGTCGGCACCCTGCAGCAGCGCGTCGCCGATCTCGAACGCAGCGACGCGGCGCTGCGTTCGGGCCAGACGCGCCTGCAGCAGATGATCGATTCCAACCTCGCCGGCATCGTCTTTTTCGACCTGGAGGGCCGTGTCATCGAGGCCAATGATGCCTACCTGCGCATCGTCGGCTACGACCGCAACGATTTGCGCGAGGGGCGCATCCATCGCGCGACGCTGACACCGCCGGAATACCGTGACGCGACCGACCGGGCCATGGCGGAAGTTCGCGCGCTGGGTGCCTGCAGGCCCTACGAGAAGGAATACATTCGCAAGGACGGCAGCCGGGTGCCGGTCCTGGTCGGCGTTGCATCGCCCGAGCCCGGGTCGGAGCACGCCGTGGGCTTTGTGCTCGATCAGACCGCGAGCAAACAAGCCCGGATCGAGCGCGATGCGCGCGCGGCGGCGGAGCTTGCAAGCCTCGCCAAGAGCGAGTTCCTGACGCAAATGAGTCATGAGCTGCGCACGCCGCTGAACGGCATCCTGGGCTTCGCGCAGATCCTGCAACGTGACAAGACCTTGACCGAGCGGCAAGCCAGGGGGCTGAAGATCATCGACGAGAGCGGGCAGCACCTGCTCACGCTCATCAACGACATCCTCGATCTGTCGCGCATCGACGCGGCCAAGCTCGACCTGTACCCCACCGAGGTCAACCTCCCGGTGTTTCTGCAGGTGGTGGGCGACATCATCCGCGTCAAGGCGGAGGAGAAGAGTTTGCTATTCGTCTACCAGGCGACGCCGGATCTGCCAGCCACGATACGTGTCGACGAGAAGCGACTGCGCCAGGTGCTGCTCAACCTGCTCTCGAATGCGATCAAGTTCACCGACACCGGGCAGGTGACGCTGCGCGCAACGCGCTTGCAGTCACCGGGGACCGGCGCCGAGGCCGATGCGACGGCACGCCTGCGCTTCGAAGTGGAAGACGAAGGCATCGGCATGAGCGAGGCGCAACTGGCGCGCTTGTTCCGGCCCTTCGAGCAGGTGGCCGACGTCAAGCGACGCGAGGGCGGCGCCGGCCTGGGCCTGGCGATCAGCCGACAGCTGGTTCGCCTGATGGGCGGCGACATCCAGGTCCGCAGCCGGCCGAGCGAGGGCAGCGTCTTCGCGTTCGAGATCGAGGTACCGGCGATGCAGACCCAGGGTCAGGCGCTGACTGCGCGCGGCGTGCCGATCGGCTACGAAGGGGCGCGCCGCAAGATTCTCGTGGTCGACGACGTGCCGCAGGGGCGCGCGCTGCTGCTCGATGCCTTGGCCACGCTGGGCTTCGAGATGGCCGAGGCCGGCAATGGCGAAGAGGCGCTCGCCGCGGTGGCCAGGTTCCGGCCCGACCTCATCGTGATGAACCTCGTGATGCCGATGATGGACGGCTTCGAGGCGACCCGGAGGCTGCGGCTCTTGCCGGAAGGCGCCAAGCTGCCTGTCATTGCCGCGTCGGCCAACGCGAGTGCACAAACGCAGGCGCGCTGCCGCGCGGTGGGCGCGAATGCCTTCATCAGCAAACCCATCGAACTGAAGGCCCTTCTGGACGCGATCGCCGCCACGCTGGACCTGACGTGGCTCCGTGAGGAGCCGGCCGCCCCGACCGAAAGGGCGCCGCTGTCCGGTGCCCCCCGCGCGGCGCCCGGCCAGGCAGCGCGGCACGCCACGCGCAGCGCGCGGTCCGAGGAAGATCTTGCCGATCATTGGCCCAGCCTGCGCGGTGCGCGCATCCTGCTGGTCGAAGACAACGCCTTCAACAAGGAACTCGCGTTGGAGATACTGAGCCGCGCCGGCATCGTCGTCAGCGTCGCCTGCGATGGCCAGGTGGCGCTCGAGATGCTGCGCCGCGAGCGTTTCGACGGCGTGCTGATGGACTGCCAGATGCCGGTGATGGATGGCTATACCGCGACGCGCGCGCTGCGCCAGCAGGTGCAGTGGCGCGATCTGCCGGTCATCGCGATGACCGCCAACGCAATGGTCGGGGACCGCGACAAGGTGCTCGCGGCGGGAATGAACGACCAGATCACGAAGCCGATCAGGCTTGAGGAGATGTTCGCGACACTGGCCCGCTGGGTGCACCCTGCCGTGGCCGAATCGCGCGGCACCGCGAAGCCCATGTGACCTGCTGCGACTGCGCAAGACGGCCAACGTCAAGCGGCTGATCGAGCGGCTCTTCAAGCGCGAAGGCTGGACGCAGGCGAGCGAGGCGAGCGAGGCCAGCCAGGACGGCTTCGACGAACTGAGGCGACATGCACCGCAGCCAGAAGGGGGGTTGCGGGCCACGGTGTTCCTGCCAATGCGCAGGCAACGCGTTTAGACTCCCGGATCACGAACGGGAAGCGTTCGTGTTGTCCAGCCCGCCGCCCTTCCCCCGCCGCCAGGCGCCGGATGGGCGCAGGCACCTTCCGGAGATCCTCGATGACGTCACTTGCGTTCGCCCGCCCCACCCTCGTTGCCATCGCCGCCGCGATGTCCTGCTTCGCCGCGCAGGCGCAGGACAAGGTGCTGAACCTGTACAGCGCCCGCCACTACCAGACCGACGAGGCGCTTTACGCGAACTTCACCAAGGCCACCGGCATCAAGGTCAACCGCATCGATGCGGACGATGCCGGCATCCTGACCCGCCTGAAGTCGGAGGGCACCTCCAGCCCGGCGGATGTGGTGCTGCTGGTCGATGCCGCACGCTTGTGGAAGGCGGAAGAGGAAGGCCTGTTCCAGCCGGTGAAGTCCGGCGTGCTGCAGTCCCGCATTCCGGCCACGCTGCGCGGCCGCGACATGGGCCAGGGCTCGGCCTGGTTCGGCTTTTCCACCCGCGCCCGCGTCGTGGTCTACAACAAGGCCTCGGTGAACAAGGACGACGTCGACACCTACGCCGAACTGGGCGACCCCAAGAACAAGGGCCGGCTGTGCACCCGCTCCGGTTCGCACCCCTACAACCTGTCGCTGTTCGGGTCCATGCTGGAGCGCCAAGGCGCCGAGAAGACCGAAGCCTGGCTGCAAGGGCTGTCGAACAACATGGCCCGCGCGCCCAAGGGCGGCGACACCGACCAGATCAAGGCCGTGGCCACCGGTGAATGCCAGGTCGCGCTCACCAACAGCTACTACCTGGCGCGCCTGATGCGCAGCGACAAGGCGGAGGACCGCGCCGTGATGGACAAGGTGGCCATCGTCTTCCCCGACCAGCAAGGGGCAGGCACCCATGTCAACGTGGCCGGCGGCGCCGTGGCGGCACACGCCAAGAACCGCGCCGCGGCCGTGCAGTTCCTCGAGTATCTCGCGGGCGACGAGGCCCAGGCCTACTTCGCCAATGGCAACAACGAATGGCCCGCGGTGGCCGGCGTGAAGCCTGCCAACCCGGCCCTCGATGCCATGGGCACCTTCAAGCAGGAGGCGGTGCCGGTGGCCGCCGTGGGGGCCAACCAGGCCAAGGTGCAGCAGATGCTGGACCGGGTGGGCTACAAGTAACCGCCCCTCGTCAAGCCGTGGCGTTCGCCGCGCGCACCATCGTGCGCGCGAGCAGCACCACCGGCACCAACCCCACCGCGACGATGGCGAGCGACGGCAGCGACGCCTCGGCGAGCCGTTCGTCGCGGGCCAGGTTGTAGGCCACCACTGCCAGCGTGTCGCTGCCGAACGGTCGAAGCACAAGCGTGGCCGGAAGCTCCTTCATCGTGTCGACGAACACGAGCAGCACCGCCGCCAGCGCCGAACGATGCAGCAGCGGCAGGTGCACCCGACCGAACAGCCGCCACCGGCCCGCGCCGAGCATGCGCGACGTTTCGTCGATCGACAGCGGCACACGGGTGTACCCCGCCTCCACCGTTTGCAAGGCTACCGCGGAGAAACGCACCAGGTAGGCGAACAACACGCCGGCCACCGTGCCGGTGAACAAGGCCGACGCGCCCAGGCTGGGCCATCGGGCCTGCACCCACGCCACCGGCAGCAGGATGCCCACCGCCACCACGGCGCCGGGCAGCGCGTACCCGAGGGACAGCGTGCGGGCCCCCAGGGCCAGCACCGCGTCAAGGCGCGAGCCACGCTGGCGCAGTGCAAAGCCCAGCGCCAGGGCCAGCAGCGTGGCGGCCACGGCCGCCAGGCCCGCGAGCCGGAAGCTCGACCATGCCCACGCGCCAAAGCGCGCGAGTGGCAGGCCCATCTCGCTGGTGGTGGCTTCGCGCCACAGCATCACCCCGAGCCACCCCGCAGGCAACAGGAAACCCAGCAAGACTGGCACGGCGCACACCAGGGTGGCCACCGCGGCGGAAGCACCACGCAGCGCGACAGGTTGAGCCTCGCCCGCATGCAAGGCGCCGCTGCGCGTGGCGGCATACCGCATGCGGTTCTGCGCACGCCGCTCGAACGCGAGCAACACGGCCACCACCACCAGGAGGATCGAAGCCAGCTGGGCCGCGGCGTTGCTGTCGTTCATCGACAACCAGGCACGGTAGATGCCGGTGGTGAACGTGCCGAGCCCGAAGTAGGACCCGACGCCGTAGTCGGCCAGCGTCTCCATCAGCGCGAGCGCGACACCGGCCATCACCGCGGGGCGCGCCAGCGGCAGCGCCACAGTGCGCACGCGCCGCGGCAGGCTCGCTCCGAGCAGCCGTGCCGCCTCCATCATGTGCACGGCCCGCTCGCCGAGGGCTGCGCGGGTCAGCAGGTAGACGTACGGGTACAGGCACAGCACGAACAGCGCGATCGCACCCTGCAGGCTGCGCACGTCCGGCCACAGCGCCCCTTGCCAGCCGAAGGCCGCCCGCAATCCCACCTGCACCGGGCCACTGAATTGCAGCGCATCGGTGTACGCGTACGCGAGCACGTAGGCCGGCATGGCCAACGGCAGCAACAGCGCCCACTCCCACACGGTGCGCCCCGGGAACTGGAACAGCGCCACGGCAACCGCCGTGGCGACACCCAGCACCCCGACCCCCGCCGCCACCCCCAGCATCAGCCAGAGCGACTGGAGCGCGTAACCGGGCAGCACCGTCGCAGCCAGGTGCTGCAGCACCTGCAGCGCGGCGGCATCCATCACCAGCCAGGACCCGAGCACGCCGGCCACCGGCAGCGCGACCACGGCGCAACAGAGGATCAGCAGCCAGCGCATGGGACGCCGGGCTGCTCGGGTGCTCCAGGGGGAACGCGAATCATGGGAGTTCGTAAAGCCATCGGTATGATTGAACCATGTTTCTGCAACTTGACAGGGTGGGCGTGCGCTACGCCCGCAGCACGGCGACGCACCCGGCGGTAGAGGGCGTATCGCTCGAGATGGCCGCGGGCCAGGTAGGTGTGCTGGTAGGCCCGTCGGGCTGTGGCAAGACCTCGCTGCTGCGCGCCGTGGCTGGCCTGGAAAGCGTGGCCGCTGGCCGCATCACGATCGACGGACAGGTGTTGAGCGATGCCGCCGCCGGAACCCGGGTGCCGGCCGAGCACCGCCGCATCGGCATGGTCTTCCAGGACTACGCCCTGTTTCCGCACCTGAGCGTGGCCGACAACGTCGCCTACGGCTTGCATGGCCGGCCGCGCACCGAACAGCTGCAACGCGTGCAGGACATGCTGGTGCTGGTGGGCCTCGCGCACATGGGCGCCCGCGCGCCGCACGAACTCTCCGGCGGCCAGCAGCAGCGCATCGCGCTGGCCCGTGCGCTCGCGCCGGCACCTCGCCTGCTGCTGCTGGATGAACCCTTCTCGAGCCTCGACGTGGACCTGCGCGAACGCCTGGCCCACGACGTGCGCCAGATCCTGAAGGACAGCGGCACCACGGCGCTGGTGGTGACCCACGACCAGCTGGAAGCCTTTGCACTGGGCGACATGATCGGCGTGATGAACCAGGGCCGGCTCGAACAGTGGGACGACGCGTACTCGCTGTACCACCGGCCGGCGAGCCGGTTCGTCGCGCAGTTCATCGGCCACGGCGTGTTCGCGCCGGCGCGCATCGTCAGCCACGGTGACGGGGCCCGCGTGCATACCCCCCTCGGCCAGCTCGCCGACGCCACCGAGTGCCCGCTGCCCGGCGCGTACCCCGAAGGCGAATGTGACGTGCTGCTTCGCGCCGACGACGTGATCCACGACGACGACAGCCCGGTCAAGGCCCGCATCGAACGCAAGGCATTCCGCGGATCGGAGTTCCTCTACACCCTGCGCCTCGCCACCGGCGAACAGCTGCTGGCCCTCGTGCCGTCGCACCACGACCACCAGCTGGGCGAATGGATCGGCATCCGTCCGGCGGTCGACCATGTGGTGACCTTCGCTCGCACCGCGCACTGACCTGCCGGACATGAAAGAACCCGCGATGAACGGATTCATCCCACGGACAAGGAATGGGTCGAAGCAGTCTCGCTGCGCCAAAGCCTGAGCCCGCAGGTGGCGAACAGGGTTCGCATCCTCATGCGCTGATCATCAACAGGGACGCGGCCAACGCGTTTCTGCAAAGCAAGCAGTGGCCTGTGGTCGGCCATGGGTTGTTGAAATATCTGTCAGAGAACAGGGATTCCTTGAACCTGCGAGACGAGAAACTGGCGGTCCAGGATCCCAGCGTTGCCTATTACTCCCGCGACGAGCCGGCAGGCGAGACCATGGACAACATCGCCGCTGAAACCGTGGACAAGCAACGAAGGGCCCATGCGGCCATGGACCGGTTCAACAGCCGCTGAGTCAACGAGCGATGGCTCCAGCAGTCAGGCGAGGCTTCCGCCAGGCAACACCCTGCGACACGAACCAACAAAAAAGCCCCGCTCCTCATAGGCAGCGGGGCTTCGGATCAGATTCCGGGCAACGCCCGGAAACACGATCACATGTGGTCGATCATGACCTACCTCTTCCTATGACCACTACCTCATGACTAATGCTTGTGGCCCCATCTGTGGCCCCATAACGCTGCTGTTCATTCGCACAGCCCCTGATCGAATTTGTACAGGCGTGGTTCCCGGGACGGGTACCCGATTGTGAGCATTTACGCAGCCCTCCGGCCATCGCGCGGAATCCACGCAGAGAAGGTTGTGAGACCTCTCCCTCACTTTCGCTACTTGGTCGCGCGCATGGCGTTAGGTGGCTGCTCGTCTTGGGCGTGGCTCAGGGCGCGACCGGTAGCCGCGCCCTGGCACCAACAAAGTAAGCGCCACCCGCACACCAGCTGCAATGAAATCGACGGTATTGCGGTGCAACGCCAATTAGTAGGTCAAGCACCCGTGGCAACTTGGACCATCTCGTCATAGTGCTTCTTATCAACCTCTTCCATCCACTGAAAGATGCTGCCCACCACACTGTGACTTTCTCCCGCCAGATTCTCAGCAGACTCTTCAGTAATTTCAATTACGTCGCTGTGAGAATACTTGTTGATGAAACGATAAATTTTCTCTTTCAACTCAGGTGTCGTGATGACACATCCTTTCAAACCCACGTCCATAAGTTGACTTATGTCACTTCTACGCTTGGGAAATTTGAAAGAGAAAAATGACTCCATAAGCTTTCGCGCGAGATTGGCAGTCAGGAAGGCCTCATCACGATTCAGAGTGGTACGCGTCTTGTACTCGTAGAGCATCTTGAAGATGTAATGATACTCAGATCCGTAATTTTTTAGCGAATCGTCGGCGTCGACGAGCAGGGAATGTCGGGGCGAACCCGGCGGGGCATCCAGTCGGTAAAAGAAGCAATTCTCCGGCTTCTTGTCCGCCCTTCGATTCCTGTTCGTTCCGCTGAACCAATCGCGGACCAGTTTGAAGTAAGTGAAATTATGGGTGAGCACGAACAACTGCAACGCTTCCGAGCACTGAGTCCTCAAGAATGAGTAGGCGTGAAACAGGTGATTCGAATCAAAGCTTGAAACCGGATCGTCCACAACAACAATCGTATCTTTGATGTTGTTTCCATTTTCTTTCAGCTTTGTGATGAAGTAGACGAATGCAATGGCCGTCTTTTCGCCTTCGCTCAAGTTTCCATCATGCTCGCCCACCCCATTCCTGATGATCTCGTAACCTTTTTTATTCTGGTTAAAGCTAAGGCACAACTCGGAGCGACCGATGAAACGGTGCAAGACATCATTAAACTCCTTTGCGCCTACTGTTTCATTTGAAAGAAGCGCCTCTAGGCTCGAAACCTGTTGGTCAAGTTTCTCAATTTCCTTGTACTCATTCTTTGCCTCTAACTCAATGTCATTGCATCTCTTCTCACAACCCGAATAATCAAACTCCTGCATCTCGGCAGCTGCAAAGTGAAGCTCTAATGCAGCCTTGTTCTTCGAAGTTTCCGCCTTAAAGTTCGTAGTCTTATTGTTGTGTCGACCGACAACTTCAATCATGGCCTTCAATACTGCATTGAAGTCAGTCACGTTTTCCTCAGCGACATCCACGATCTGGATGTCCGTCCTTGCAGGGTCGGTGATCTTTGCCTTGAGAGCCTCGCGCCACCCTTCAATCGGCTGGTTAATTTTCTCCGCAATTGAAGAGTATTGCTTTTGCAATCGCTCGCAATCGGCGGAGTATTCTTTATAAAAACTTGTTGCAGCCGGCAAGTTATTTACCGGAGCGCCCTGTGTTTCAATCCAGCTCGCAGCATTTTGCAGCCGAGTTTGAAAGTCAGTGAACTCTCTGCTGAAATGGGCAGCCAGTGCTTCAGCCCGAAGCTGCGTGAACGTTGAACCGCAGAACTCGCAAGACCGGGAATCGTGTGTCTTGTGAATTTCCAAACCTGTTTGGACCCAAGCCCGGATATCAGGGTTATCGGCCAATCGCTGAACGGCCTGATTCACCGCTGTAGTACCAATAAGATCCCTGATGCGAGCCGCCGCCTTCTTATAGTAATCAGTCTCAATCGCCGTCGAAGTGAACACAAGACTTGGGAGCTGGTCGGGCTTCGCTGCGTTAGTTAAATCTATGACTTTGGCATCGGAAAGTACGGAGTCAGCATTCAACAGCGCTTCAGCGTTACTCTGAATAAAACCAGACAACTTGCGACGATCATAGTTCAAATAGTAACTATCGCTTGTATCAACCGCTTGAAGCCCGAGTTTCATTTTTTTTGCGGCGCCTGTCAGAAACTTATCGAGTGCTTCGCGTTGTTTCTTGGCATCATCGATCTTATCGCTGTAGGACTTCTTCTTTACAGAAACGTCCAGCTTGACTTTTTCTAGCTTCTGCAGGTCGGCAATCTTTTCTTTGGCTATAAGAAGAATGCTTTTAACCGACTTGTCCCAATTAATGTTTTCGTGAATGAAACGCTGATTGAAGACGTGAATCTTCAACGGAGACGTGGCAAGAGTGGCTTCCGTAATGGTGGAGCCGTTCTCCAAGGCGATGGAAAACTGTGCTGCGCTGAAGCGAGGAATCAGCGAGCGATGCTCCAAACAATAAAACACATTGGACAGCGTCGACTTCCCTGTCCCGTTCCAACCATAGACAAGGTTGTTCTTGCCAAACTTCTGAATCTTCGTCCCATTGAAGTCGGTGAAGATTCCGAATTGACGAAGACGATTGATGCACGTGATCATGACGATCCTCCTTGGCAGCCCATTCGACGTGGGCTTCACCGACTGTTATGGATGTTGCAGGTATACGCCACGTGCGATCAAACGTGTTGATTTTGCCACTAGCGTAAACCCTCGTCATACCCAAAGAATGCCGGCATTGCCCCGTCGCCCTGGGCCAAGGTGTCTGCTGAGAAAGCGGGCCTATGGATGCAAGCAGCGGAGCGCATCCGCGCCCGCCATGAGGCTGTACAAAATAACAGCATGCTCATTGAAGTTATCCACGGACTATGGCCTTGTCAGAAGCTCCCGCGTACGGACAACTTCAAACACCCGGTCGTCCAGCGCGACAACGAGATCGCCATCTTCCAGTTGGTGAACGGCCTTGCTTGTCGGCTCGACTTTGATGCGCTTCGCGGACACGATCTCTTCGAACTGCTGCAGCAAGCGCACTGTGTGTTTGCCGCCATCGCAATCGAAAACAACGAACCTCCCAGTCTCGCGCATGACCCTACGGCGCATCCGTGCTCTCCCCTGATAGATCGGGAAAATACTACCTCGTCCCGATTTCGGACTCTACGGCGTAGTCAGCGCGTCACGCTCTCGCTCGCAGGTTTCGCCGGCAAGCCCGCGGCGTCCAGCAAGGTCAGCCAGGTCTGCACCTCGCGCTTCCATCCGGCTGAGCACGTCGGCAAGCACCATTCCGGTGTCGAAGGTTGGCGCGCCGCCGCCGGCATCGGTGGAATCTGCGGCTCCGGCACAACGACGGGCGGCGCGGGTGGCAGCGGCGCGCAGCTGCTCACCAGCGCCGACAGCAGCAGCGTGGTCGGCAGCCAGGTTCTCCCTCTTCGTTCGTTCATCATCGAGTGCCTCTTGTGTAAGCCGGGCGCGGCGCTCGCCCTCCAGTAGTCGCGCCTTCAGAACGGAAATCGCCGCAGTCACAGCGGCCTCGCGTTGCCGAGCGGTCGTCGAGCGCAGCTCGGACAACTCGGTTTTGAGGTTGCCGATCCGCACCTCCTGGGCGGTGACAGTCGCAACAACAATCGCGGCAATGGCCCCGGCCAGCATCAGCCTTGGCGAGATGATCATGGTGAACCCAGCTCGAAGTGCGGACTGTCGCCCTCGCCTCGCTCACGCGGCTTGCCATCGGCATCCCAGTCGGCACCCCAACGGATCCGCACCGCCAACTCCGAAGCTGCATCGAACATCGCACGCGCGATCGCGTCGAAGTCTTTCGGGTCCGACCAGTCGACTCCACCGTTGCGGAGCGGCGCCAGGTCAACCGCGCGCCCGTCGATATGCTTCGATGCCAGGGTCCAGGTGACCACCTTTCCGGGCGCCGTCCTACCCTGCGCGTACAGCTGCGCCTGGCGCGCTGCCGTGCGGAGTCCCTCGACAACGAAGAGCTGGAACGGGACGCGCTCAGCAGCACGACGAACGACATCTACGAGCAGAGGGCTCACGCCGACCAGGCGCATCTCGCTGGTCGGATCAAGCCTTGGGGTGGCGGTCATCGCTGAGCCCCCCGTGCAGGCGTCTGCACGGCGCAGACGCTGATGGAAGCAGACGCCGTGGACAGTGCCACGACGCTGCCAAGATGTGATTTCATGAATGACCTTTCGTCGTTGAAGATTAGGGAGGCCCCAGCGGGGCCGCATCTGTGCGGGCGTATTCAGGAAGCCCCACTCGCCACTCGCGCGCACCGGAGACGAGGACCGCGAGGGTCCCTACGGCCAGGCCTACCTGCGTGTATCCCGGCCACTCACGGAACAGCAATGGGGCAAAGCCACTGGCGGTGGCCGCGGCGAACAACAGCGCGAAGTTCAGACGGACGTCCCATCGCGTGGTGGCGCTGCTCATGACTGCGAATCGGCAGACGCAGCACCACCCGAGCCCCGAGCACGCTGCGAAGTTCGCCAAGGACAGGAGGTACTGCTGTTCGAGGTAGTTCATCGATCACTCCCCGGAGGCGGTGGATTGGGTGGATCAAGCGGTGGAACGTCGGGCAGGCGCTTCAGGCGCAGCAGCCAACGGCCACACTTGCGCAGGCCGTCGGGGCCAAGCGCGCTGATCAGCACGGCCACGGGACCGAGCACGTAGTTGAACGGCAGGCCCTCCGAGTACCGCGTAGCAAGCTCAGCAGCCGGAACCGTGAGGAGCAATGCGAGGATCACGATGCCCGCCAGATACTTCAGCGTGCCCCACCGCCCGGACAGCTCGAGGCGGGACGAGGACCAAGCGCCACCGAGCAGCGCGCCAATGAAGATGACGGCGTAGGGGCCGACCACTCCCGCGATCTCGGGACTGAATGCAGCGGCCGCAATGGCCACCGCCACGGACACGATGTCAAGCGGCTGAACGGGTGCTGCCATAGCGTCCTTCAGAAAGAGAAAAGCCCGCTCGAGGCGGGCATGTGTGCGGTGTTGGGACGAGGTCAGGTCAACAGAAACTCCATCGTTCCGGGATCGAACCGTGGAGCCAAACCGCCCGTGGACATGGTCTTCGGCGTATCGAACGCCCGCCAGAACAGATAGCCGCCGGATCCGTCGAACACCTGGAAATGGGTGACATTGCCCTGGTTTGCCGTGGGGACGGGCCACACGATTTCCACGTTGTTCGAGATGAGCCCCGTCGTGCCAGCGTCGCTCGCACCGGTATCACCTGGTTCGACAGTGGAAGACAGCGTGGTGAAGTCCGGCGCAAACTCCGCGCGCACATAGCTGCCCGAACCGGGCTCGGTGCCTGGCGTCGAGTTCGTCGGCGCGTTGGTCGTGTAGCCGATCTCCCACGCCGCGGGAGGCGAGTACGGTTGAGCGCGGAACATCCGGTCAATCAGCTTGTTGGAGAAGAAGTTCGACAACCCCCCGGTGATCCCAAGCACAAGCTGGATCGCCCCCGCTGGCATGGCGAACTCATCGGTGTTGTTGATCACAACAGGAACGGCGATCGGCACCCAGAACCAGCAGTTGCCATCCGTCTCTGCGTCCATGAAACCAACGTAGGACGCGGTGCCCCACGCAGCACCGGCCGTGCCGAAATCCACCGGGTTGTTGTTCGATGTTGCGTGCGAGCTGCCAGAGCTGGGCAGCGTGCTGGCCGCGCCTTGAGTGCCGGCGAAGTTGGCCAGCGACGTCACGATCTCCTGCCGTGCATACCCGGCGCCACTCAACTCCGTGATTCCATCGATGTCGGCTGCCGAGGCCAGGGCCATCCACCAGGACTCGAGGCCTGTGAAGTCGCTTCCGCGGAAATAGTCGGCCAGCTTGTTTCTGCCGAAGTCTGTCATTGCCATGGTGCTTGCCTTAGCTTCCTGGTGTGGTGTTGTCCGCGTCGCCGCGGTAGTTGCCCGTTGCCTGGACGATGCCAGTCGCAACTTCTCGAATCTCGAAGATCCACCGACCGATGTAAAACATGGGGACGTTCTCCATCGGGTCCATGTCCGGCAGGAACACGGAGAACGTTCGCGCCTCAGTGATCGGATACCAAACCCCGGAGTTGGCGGATAGGGAAACGCTCGACTCCGGAGTTGCCCCGACGGTTGCGAACTCGGTTAGTGGCGTCCACCTGATTTCAAAGCGTGCGGCCTCGGTTGCCTCGACTGGTGGCCTCAGCATCCACTGATTTGCCTGCTGCCAGTAGGTGACAGTTGACCCTTGAATCGCAGGCACAACCAGCTTGATCCACAGCGTCCCGTCCGTTCTGAACTGGAATGCCTTTTCATGCAGGCGCGTGAAGAATGCCGGGTACTCGAACTGGCCAGTTAGGCGCGGGATGCTGGCCACCTGGCCGCCGCCGCCATCGTTCGGATCGTCGACCTCGTCGGACGGATCGACGGGATCTTGCACCTCACCAGGGCCAGGCAAGAGATCGTTGTCCGCCTCGTGCACCCGGTCGTCGTCGATGACCGCAGAGATCTGGTAGAGCTGCAGGCCATCGTCATTGAGGCCACCGTCGGCGATCGCGCTGATCTTCACCAACTCGTCGGTGGTGCCGATGACACCGAGGAGAAACTTGGTCCTCTCGCGAGAGCCGTCGTCGGTGAAGATCACCGCATCAGGTGCAGAGAGCAACACGACCTGGTCTGAGTTCACCCCAGAGGTCACAGGGATGGGGTCCGTGACCGTGCCGTCAGCGCGGACCAGCGAGATGGAAAGCGCGCCTGTGGAAAAATCCGGGGGCTCGGTCAACGTCATCGTCAGGGTGGCCGGATCCCATTCGGCGACGTCGCCAGTCTGCCCATAGCCCCCAACGTCGGGCATGAACCGAACCGGTGACATGAACGCCGGCAGCACACCCTCCATCTCAACCACGGCAGAGACGGTACGCGTACGCAAAGCCATCGAAGCCGCTTCGTACAGCCCTTCCCGTCGAGCATGCGTCGGTCCGGTGATCCCAGGCAGTCGGATACGTGCAGGCGTCTGCACACTCTCCGCGCCGGGGGCCGGGCATTCGACCGGCATCCACTCCCACGCTCTGTAGTCGAAGTACTCGACGATCACGCCGTCGGGCTCGCGCCCGGTGGGGTGCTGCTCGTGCAACTTCATCCCGGTGGCGTTGCGGTGGGTGAATGCTGTCGTGGGCAGGGCCTCGTACTGATCGCGCGCCAGCGTGAGGACACCGGCACGCCGGAAGGCGCGGCACCTCATGGTGCGGGCCACGAGTTGGAGGGCTGACCAGCCGTCGGTTGCCGCGTCCATGACGTAGTCGAATCGATCCTGCCGCTCGTCGGCAATGGCTGCATACGCAGCGATCGTGTCCAGGTCCACACGTTCATCGGGCAGCCCGAGCCCCCAGATCGGCGACGTTGCCAGTTCGGCGAACCACCACGCCGGATTGCGCGTCTCCACCTCCTCCGACCAACCATCTGCCTCGGACCACGTGCGCGTCATCGCCTTGACGATCAGGGACAGTCGGCCCTGGCTGATGTTCGACAGCTGCTCACTCGACCGCATCACCAGCTCGTAGTGCGCCACGTTCGGATTCAGCGGCGCCGCACCGTCGACGAACGCTCTCATGCTGGCGAACACCAGGTCGTTGCGAACACGCAAGTTCTCATCGCGCACGTCGGTTCGAACAATGCGCACCTCGGGCCGAATCGCGGCGTCCATCGTGATGGCGAACGTCCAACGTCGAGCCTTGCTCGTCGCGCCCTCCTTCGTGATCGTGTGGTACACGCTCCAAGGCGTGACCGCCACGCCGAACTCGTCGAGCTGACGCATCTCGACGCGCCATTGAACCGTGTGGTTGCCCAGTTCGCCCTCGTCGTTCGCTCGCCCGATGCCGGTCGGCATCAGGATGTCGTACTCCACACGCTTCGTGACCTTCCTCGGACCGCAGGCCGCGAATCCACCCACGTACAGCCCAGTCAAAAGGGCCTGCCCTGCGACCTCGGGTACCGTGATCACGTACGGGTTGACCGCCGTGGGCGCCACCCCGGGCGGAAGGTACCGGGCCGTGAGCACATCCTGGAAGTGCGAAACGGGCGTGTCGTCTATCAGAGCACGCTCAACAGCGTGGTCGCCAACGCCGACAGCGTACAACGCGTAGAACATCTGCTCGCCACCGATCTCGGTGTCATCGTCACCGATCCCGTAGGCCGTATATGCGGCGTACGGCATGGCCGCGTAGTTCGGGAACAGCTGATGTCGGCCCATGACCTTTGTGATCGGATCGAAGGGCCTTGCCTGGTTGCCCGACAGGCCGGTGTTGTAGACCTGTGAGGACTTTTGCTCAACCACCCGCGGAGGCTCGATGGGAATGAGCACGTTGATCGCCAGGCTGCCGGCAATCGCGATAGCCGCACCCGCCGGACCGCCGACGTACGCGGCCACGATGGTGACCACCACCTGCAGCACGGTGCGCAGGGCGGCCTTGTCCTGCGGCATCTCGTGCCACTCCAGGACGTCGCCATCGAAGAGAGGTCTCACGTAGTCGCTGGGCAGGAGCCAATCCCCATTCAGCCGCGGCACCAGCACGCCAAAGGCCTCCGGGCGGGTGTCGAGCAACATCGTGCCTGGCACCACCCGGCGCATTTCATCCGAGCGAAGGACATGCACAGGCGATGTCGAATGGCCAACGACAGCAGTCACAGGGAACGTCTCCAAAATTCATACCGGTGGTAGCCGTCGCGCGTCGCGTCGGCCAGGGGCTGAGCCACGACGCCGCCGCGGGGCCCTCGGTCGGACATGTGGCCGTCGTTGTGCAGCAGCCGCAGTCCCGCGGGCGTGCTGATGATCACGCCCACGTGCCGGCCGAACGGGCCCTGCATCAGCACGATGTCTCCGTCTTGTGCGGGTGCCGGACCGGGTCGCCAACCGGAGGCTTCAGCCGCGCCTTTGATCGCCCGGACGTTGTCATCAGTAGCCACGGCGACGTCCGGCATGGCGATGCCGTACCGCTGCGCGAAGACCAGGCGCACAAGCGCCCAGCAGTGGAAATCGGGGGTCCATGCGCGCCCAATTAGGACCGTGGCCCAATGGCGAACTGTCATCGGGCGGTCAAGCCGGGATACTCTTCCGGCTTGTAGGTGAGCCGGGGAACAGCGACGTTGACCGGGTCCCCATAGGAAGCGCGAAGCGTCGCGGAAGTGCCGTCGATGGTCGACTCCGTGAATGTGAGTCGCAGGACCGGGAGCATGGCAGGCCCACTCAGGTCATCGCTGGCGTACACGCGCTCGATCAGCTCCCAGGGGATGTTGGTTCCCCTCGCAATTCGCAACGCATCCGACAGCAGCCCCGAGACATTGTCGATCGTGACATTGACGGTCGGAGTGGCCGCGTCGTCGGACTCCTCGCTGCGCGAGGCCTCGACGTACGAGGCCATGAAGGTGACAACCTCACCGGCATCTCTGGGGGCCGTTGATTCCAGCATGGCCTCCAGCGGTGCCATGTCGTGAACAATACGCGCCGGCTCCGGCAGCGTGGGATGCCACAGTTCGTACGTCAGCAGCATGGCACGACGCACCGGCGCGTACACGGCCGCCTCCGCGTAGGCCTCGCTGAACGTGACGCCCTTTCTCGGGGGTAGGTATGTTGGCATGCTCAAAAATCTGGCTCGTGTTGGTGAGTTGGCTAAAAGCCTGCCGCGCGCGCCACGGCAGCATCTCTGGTTCTGCGTTTGAATTCATCTGCTCCGGAACGGCGGATGCACCAAGCCGTGCCGCGCGCCTGGGCCGCAACGATGCCGCTCGCGCGGTGCATGCCATTCATGCGGCGGTGCCAGTGGTAGCCCACACGCGGGACATAGGCCGCGCCCCCCTGGGCCACCTGCCAGTAAAGCGGGTGCTCGATCCACACATCACCAGACGGGATCAACCGCAGCGCCGACAGTGCAGCGGCGGTCTGCATCAGCGCCAGGTGATGCACCATCAACGGGGAGCCGGCATGCACGACGGGATCGTACGGTGCCGGCCTGCTGCGAAGCGGTGCCATGCCAGGCCGAACGGTCAGTTCGTCGGTGTAGGCGAGCGGCCGGCCGGCGGCCACGCACTCGTCGAGCACGTCGGCAATGTCGTGCGGCAGGCTGTCGTCACTGTCCAGGAAAAACACGTGCTCCGTCCGCACCCGGGCCAGCGCGCGGCGCCGGGCCGCATGGATACCGGCCGTGGTCGTGAAGGTCTCGCAGTGGTTCAGGGCCACCACCCCGGCGGGCAGCATCATCGTGACGGGCTCGCGGCTCAGGATCAGGGCGGTGATGCTCACGATGCCACCCACAACCATTCAATGTTCGCGTACCCGTTCCACTCTCCTTCGAAATACGTCGGGATGCACGTTGCCTGCAGGAGACCAGGGCACGCGACACCGCCCACGGTGGCGGAGACCTTGGCTACACCGCCAGAAATCGCGGTTATGAAGTTGAACTCCGGGTCTCGATGAAGGAACCATTCCAGATCAAACATCCCGAGAAACCCGGGGTCCGTTCGGTTGCCAACCTCCGGCGGGTCGTCGGCCTCGATGATCGGCACCCAACTGACCAGGGTGAACTCCACGTCGGCCAGCGCGCCAGCTCCGCCTACGATGCCGCCGCACAGCGCGTTGCCGCCGTTGTTCTCATCCGGTAGCGTGCCGGAGTTGGACTGCGCTGGCGTGGCCACATCCATTTCTTGCACCGGATCGCACCAGCCCATGGCAAAGTCGCCGCCACCTCCGCCGGTCACCTCCGGCGTGCCCAGGCCGCGCACCTCCAACACCGCAGTGACGTTCCAGCCGACCCCGGGCAGAAACTCGGACCAAGTCGGCGTACCCACAAACCGGCGGAACCGATATGCGCCCTCGGGAACGCCTTGCGGCAAAGGCCAGTGGGCTCCGAACCAGCACCCGCCAAAGACCAGCGTGTCTCGCCACCAGGATCGGAACACCTCGGCCTGCGCAAAGGTGAACAGGAATGCGGCCTGCTCGCGCTGCAAGAGATCTCGTTGCAGAACGCGAGACTTCAGCGGTCCGGCGGTCCCGCCCTCAGGAGAAAGAAGCCGGCGCTCCTTCGACTGGACCTCCGACATGCGTGGGCACGGCAAACCGGATGGGTAGATCAACGAATCGGCCATCAGGTTGCCTCGATGGTGATGCGGCCGGCGAACCGCCGATCGTGCTGAACCGGCACGGACCCGGACGCAGCCACGCTGACCCGCCCAGAGAAGGGCCGCCCGACCGATGGCATAGCGGTCCCGGTAGCCGGAATCGACACACGGCCGCCGAAACTGCTCCGACCGGGCCCGTCCAGGCTGGGCTCGCCCGTCAGCAGCAAACGCCCATTGAGCCGAAATCGCCCACGTGCGAGGGCCGACGTGGTGTAGGGCTCGAACCACATGGCCTCCCACCACATCGGCGCACCGCCCTCGGTCATGACGAACGCGGAGAATGGCCGCGAACCCGCGGCCGCGTCCTGCTCGAACCAATCGTGCAGCGCCTTCATCTCGTCCCCCTCAAGCAGCAGGGACACCGACTGAACGCGAGGTGCGATGGTGAACTTGCGACGCTTGCGGCTGTGACCCGTTGTGGGCGTCGAGTTGCCGAATACCTCGCGCACTTCGATCGCATGGCCGGACGCGAGAAAGTACGGCAGTCCGCCGGGCAGCTTCAGATCTGGAAGGGGCACCTCAGCCCCTCCGCTCGAGTTGACGGCTGAGCCCAAACGTCCGGCGCTGCGCCTGAGAGATGGGGCCACCGGCCGCAAGGTCGGACGTCATCTCCTCGCGCATCATGCCGCGCACGATGACCCGGAGGTTGCCGTCTGAACCCTTGCGTGTCTGGACATCCTGGCCGTGGTTCTCGACCGTGACGCTGCCCCCCCCTCCGCCGCCATTGGCCGGGTTGTACTTCGCTGGCACAACCGCCTCGCCCTTGTGCAGGGACGCCACAAAGCCGTCGTGCGGCACGAAGTTGGTTCCCGTAGCCAGCTCGGGCAGGAATTGCGTGCCCTCGCTGTAGCTGCCGTTCTGGTACGTGTCGCCCGAGTTGTATCCACCTCCGAAGGCCCCGCCGATCAGCTTCGCGAAGCCGTTCACCAGCGCGTCGGTGTTGCCGCCCCCCTTGCCTGTGAGAGAACCGATCAGGTCGGCGGCCAATGCCTGAGCGACCATGTTCTGGAGCAGGCTGACCCACCGTTTGCCGATGTCGTCGAAGTTTCCACCCAGCATCTCGCTCAGTTCGGCACCGAGCGTCTGCTGAATGCTGCGCTCGGCCTCTTTCGCGGCTTCAGTCGCCTGCTTGAACGCCTCCGAACCCTTCTCCGCAGCACCGTTCATCCGGTCGACAGCCTGCTGCCCTGCCCGACCGTACAAGTCGAGCGAGATGCGCCCGGCAGCGAACAGTTCGTCGAGCCGTTCGATGCGCGCGATGTACTCTTCCTGAGGTGTCCGCGTCTCGCTGTACATCGAAGCGACTTCATCCGCGAGCTGCTTTTGGACGGAGGCCAGCGCCTTCGTCGTCTCCAGCTCCGACTTCTTCTGGGCCGCAGCTGCCTTGTCCGCATCGAGCCGTGCAGCGGCCGCGAACGCCGCGCCTGCTTGGGCTGCATCGTCGAATCGGCGGCCAGCTGCGATGTCCGCGGCAACACGTTCCACCTCGGACAGATGCTCGGTCTTCTCGATCCTCTTTCGCAGGTTGTCGATGTAGGTCTCGGCCTCCTGATGGGCGCGTGCTGCGGCAGCGGTCCCCGCAGCGGATGCTCGCGCCGCTTCTGCAGCCGCCTTCTTCTCGGCCTCTTCGCGCTTCTTCGCCGCCTCGACCTGACCGGCAAGGTCCGGAAGCTTCTCCTGCGGCGCGGCCACAGCTGGGCCGGTGCCGTAGATGCCTTTGACCTCGTCGCTCGCCTTCGCCGCATTGCGCGAGAGCACCTCGACGTCCTTCGAGAGGCGAGCAATGCGGGATTGCTGTTCGGAGGTGGGACTGTCCACCTCGCGCAGCTTGATCAGTTCATCAGTGACCTTCGACAGGGACGCGGACAAAGCGCGCGCCCGCGCTTGAGCGGCATCGCCTCCGAAGCTGCCGGCTTCGATGTCGCCGCGGAAGTACTCGAACGCTTGGTTGAGCGCCGGGATCACTTCTGAGGTCAGCGCCCGGGCAAAGTTGGTGGCGTTCGCTTGGAGGTTGGCCAACTGCTTGTTGTACTTCTCTGCCTCGGCTGCCTGGTCGGACGTAGCCGTGGCCACCAACTCGCCCTTGTCGGCCACGTCCTGCAAGAACGGAGCAAGCTCCTTCATCGACTTGCCGAACAGCGCGCTGACCACGGCTGCCTTGTTGGCGTCCGTCTCGAAGCCGTTGAGCGCCACAGCGATCTGCACCAGGGCCTCGGCCGGGTCGAGCTTCTTCAGCGCCTCGACGTCCAGTCCGATCTCGCGGATGGCGATCCCCGCCGCGTCGTTCTTTCCAGCGTCCTGCAGTGCCTTGTTGAGTTTCACCAGCGAGGTTTCAACGGTCTCGAACGTTCCGCCAGCGCGCCGCGAGATGTCGTCAAGGGCGCTGATGTTCTCGACACTGGAGCCGGTCGCGTCGCGCAGATCGTTGAACGCGTCGAGGCCATCGATCGCCGCGCTGAACATGTTCGGCAGCGCCTGTGCCAGCTCGAGGGCGGCACCGGCCAGGCCGACACCCACAGCGGTTCCAATTGCCACAGCACGCGTGGTCATCTGCTGCTCGAAACGCCGAGCCTCCAGCTCGGCCTTCGTGAGCCCGTTCGAGAACTCCGCCGCATCGAGCGACACCCCGACGCTCAGGTTCGCGATCTTGCCGGTTGCCATCTACTTCACTCCTTTTTGACGTTCATGCCGCGGTCTGACGCGGTGCACCTTCAGCCCTCCGCCGGCGGCGCTGAAGACAGCGGCGGCCACCTCCGCCCCGCCCTTCCCCTCGTCTTCGGGCCACAGGCGCTTGAGACTGAACAGGTCAGCCTGGTCGAACTCGAAATCCTTGTTTCCGGTCGACCAGGCGATGAACGCCGTGATCTGCGCCAACAGCTTCTCGATGCGGCGGAACGCCAGCGGCTTGCGCCTTGCCACCCACGCCTGCATCTCGCCCTCGGTCATGACCCGTGACAACTCCTCCACCGTCATGCCGAGCTGCTCGGCCAGGTCGAAGAGGAACTCTTGCCGCGGGTCTAGGCGTTTCCCTCGTCGCCCGCCTTCGGGCCGTTGGCCTTGTTCGCGGCTTCGTAGATCCGTCGAACCACATCGGGCGTGAGGCTGGAGAGCGTGTGCGCGTCCGCCTCCGAATCGATGTCGAACAGCATCGCCCCCGCCTCGTCGCACAGGACCATCGACAGCGAACGCCCCACATCCAAGCCGTCGTCCTTGCGCAAGGCATCGAGTCGCTTGCGGTTTTGACTCGCCGTGTAGATGGTCTGTACGGCAACGAAAACCTCACCCAGCCCAGGAATCTCGACCTTGACCGGCGGCGGATTCGTCGCCGCGGCGACGGCGGCCCGAAGGCTCATGCGATCGAGCGCGCTCACGCCACACCGCTTTCGAAAACGTAGATCTCGCCGGTGAGGCGGATGGTGGCGGAGCCTTGCCACAGGCCGCCGTTTCCGCCGGTCAGGTTCTGCGACTGCACCGATCCCAGGGCAACGACGCGCCCGCCGTCCTTTGGGAACAGCAGATCGAAGGCCAGGATTTCACCCGATCGCTTGGCCGCCCGCATTGCCACCTGAATCGGAGAGTTCAACGCCGCCAGGTAGTCGAGCTGCATGGTGCCCGGATCCGACAACCCAATCTCGAACTCCTTGGCCTTCGAACAGATCGTCGTGGCTTCGTATTCGTCCGCAGCACCGTCCTGCTGGTTGAAGTTCTGCAGCTCGCAGAACGGGGACATGTCGGCAGGCGCGAGGGTGCCGCCCGAGATGTACGCCGTGTAGTCGGTCGAGTCCACGCCGATCAGGTCCAGGTCGTTCGCGGTGGCCCCCTCCTGCACGACGTACAGGTTGCCGTTCAGCTCGGTCATGCCGACGACGCCGGCGACCTTGACGGGAGTCCCGTCCTCGAGGCCGTGTGCCGCACTGGTGACGTTGGCCGGGTCATCGTTGGTGACGGCGGTGATCGCCTTCGTGGCCAGGAATCCGATCTGCACCCGGAACTGCGAGCCCGGGAACTTGTAGCGCTTTGCGGAGGGCATGTTGATCGCCTTTCGTTTGGATAAAAAAAGGGCCGCACTTGGCGGCCCCGATGGAGAATTGGTTCGCTCAGACGCTGGAGAGGTAGACGACGTAGTCGAGGGAGACCCGAGCGGTCTTGGTCGCGGCCTCGTCGAACTCGTTCTCGGCCGCCCAGATGAACTCCGGCCCGAGGGCGCGCATCGCGGTCAGCACCTGGGAGCGCAGTTGCGACAACTCGATCCCTCCCTTCGCAGCATCTGTGACCACGTCCAGCTGCAGGCGGTAGTCCGCCGTGTCCTCCCCGCCATCACCGCAGATGGATTCCGACGGCACCGCGTCGATGACGGTGATGCGGATGGCTGGCCAAGTGGGAGCGGCAGCGTTGATTGGCTGGGGGAACAGCCTGGCGTAGACGCGACCACCCACAAGCGGGGTCAGTGCCGCAACGACGGCGGCCAGCATGTCTTGGCGGTTCACGTTTCCAGATCCTTGATGGCCTTTTTGATCCGATCCCCGAATCGCTTGGACACCGCCGCGGCCGCCGGCTGAGCCGCGGCATCTGCACCGGGCCGGAAGAACGGCTGTGCCGGCGCGGTGACGGTACCGAACTCCTGCAGCACAGCCACCCGAGAGGCGTATCCGTACTTGCGTTTGCCTCGCATGACCACCAGGTGCTCCGACGTTGCAGACGTCTGCGATGGCTTCAAACGCTTCACCACGACGTTGCGTTCGAGGTTGCGCGGTTCGACCATCACGTCTTCGATCCTGTACGGCTCGTCCGCAACAGGAGCGCGTCTGGCGATCTCCTTCTTGAACACCGTGGCACCGGCTGACGTGGCGGACCGCGCAACGTTCTTTTGCACCTTTTCGTCGAGCTGTTTGAACTTCAGCCCCAGTTCGCGGAGGCCCTTGACGACGATCGAGCGGGCCATGCCTACTTCTCCACCATCTTGAGGAAGACCGATTGGTCCTCCACCTGACCGTCTGCCGCGGTGATCCGGCAGGTGACACGCAGCTGGCTGTTCAGCTTGATGGTCGCATCCGGTGCGACCCGAACACGGGCGATGACCACACCGGCCGCGACGCTCGTCTGAACCACTTCCAGGCCGTCAGCAGCGATCACCGCGTGTGAGGCGTACGCGGACTCGATGTCGGCCAGCCAAGACGTCCAGTCGAAAGGGATGTCTCGCACCGCGTCAAGGTCGAAGCGTGCCACTGGCTTGAACTTGTTCGAAAGATCCCACGCTGAGCCGGTCGTTGCCATTGTTTATCCCGGAAGTACTACGTAGGTGCCGCCAGACGCGGCGACGACAAAGCGCATGCCCTCCGCGCCCACCACAAACCTCATTCCCTGCCCCGGCACCACGAAGCGCCACGCTTCGGATTCGCCGGGACCGGTCTCGCTGAAGTGCCCCACGGCGAGATCCGCCGCTTGCGCCGCAGTGATCAGCGACGCAAACACGCCGAGTGCTGCCCCGCTTTGTGACGTCGAAGCCGAAACCTCGATCACGGCGGCCGCGGTCTGGCCCGTTGCTGTTGAAGCGTCCGTGCCATTCGATTCCTCAATGATCGAACCGGCGAACTGTCCTGGCGCCGCCACGACTGCCCCTGCTGTCTCGACCGCGGCCGCTGCCTCCGTGACCCCAGCGCCGGCCGCCAGCGTGTGCGCCTGGCTGTCGTTCGCCGCGACGGCCTCGGCAATGAACGGCACAGCACTGCCCGCACCGGCCACCGACTCAACAGGCGCAGCCACTTCGGTGGTCGCCACCTCGAACGCACCTGCGGCCAACCCGTTGCTGACCTCACTCGCCGCGGCGGGTTCGCTCCGCTCCCCGGATGCCGAAAGCCCCGCACTGCCGGCGTCGGAGCCAGAGGCGGCATCCACCAGACTTGCCACGTAGTCCCCAGTCGCGGCGGCACTTTCGCTCGCCGCGGTTGATTCCGCCATGGCGACACTGGCCACCAGAGCGATCGACTGGGTGTCTCCGGCCACACCGGCTTCGCTCACGCCGGCAAGCAGGCCAAGCGTGAAGGCCTGCGACTCGCTCGATCCGGTCGCTTCGATCAGCGCAGCAGCACCCGCAGCACTCGAAGCCTGCGCAGTGTCCGCCGCGCCGGCCTCCGCGACTGCTTGCTCGAGGGCTGCCGCGCCCCCCTGCGCCTCTGTTGCGGCGCCCGCGTCAGTCTGTGCAGCGATGAAGCTCCCATCGGACCCGGCGGCTGCGAGAACTACCATGACGGCCTCAACGTCATAGCCGCTCGGGTTCATGCTGCTGGTCGCTTGGCTGCCGGCCGCCGTCGCCACCATGTGCGAGGCAAGGTAACCCGTCGTTGTGGTGCTGTCCTGCTCCACATCATCCAGGGTGAATCCTGTCGGGTTGGCAAAGTTCAGCGGGTTTGCGCCTGCGTCGGCAACCATCCCCACCAGAACAAGGTCACCCACTTGCGTGCTGGTGCCGTCGCTGGAAACGCTGCTGATGCTCGAGGCCCCAGAGTCGCGCAGCGCGCTCGTGAGCACCACCCCGCTGAACTCCTGCAGAACACCTGAGAAGTAGTCGTTGTCGCCGCCAGGCAGCGCATCCACCGTCACCGTGGTGGTTCCGGCCGCGACGTTCAGCGCATACCAGATCTCAATGAAATTGTTGTCGCCGTCTCCGTTCACGCGGCCCTGCAACCAAGTGTTGCCCTGACTGTCGGTGATCGTGTCGATGCCGGCCGGGTAGTTGCCCACCTGCAGCGTGAGGCAGTTTCCAGCAGTGACTGCGCTCGGCAGCGCGTTGACGGCCTGCGCACCGGTGCTGTTGAGGGTGCGCCAGGGCGTCGAATTCTTCTGGACGAACAGGATTGCCATGCGCGCGCCTCAGTGGCGCCCCACCCGGACGGGCGGGGCTGTACGGATCACAGACTCGCGGTGTACGTGACCGTCAGCGTGTTGGTACTGACCACCGGTTGGTCGCCCCCGGTGAACAGACCTGCGCTGTAGAGGATCCCGCTCGTTGCATCCACGGCCGAGGCAGTGGTCAGGAAGCAGCCCTTCACGGTGCCGGACCCGGTGAAGGTGAACACCGCACCGGCCGACAACGACTTGCTACCAGAGGCGGCGGCCGACCAGGCGGCGGTCTTGCGGGCGCCGCTGTAGGTGGGCGCGTTCGTTGCACCGGCCTCCAACCATCCAGCGTGTGATGCAGCGGTGTCCCCCGCAACGGGGCCGGCGCCGTAGCTGGCCGAGCTGATCAGCCCAACGTAGAACGCTGCCGTGTACGCGGAGCCCGACAGGTACTTGTCGAGTGCGTCGTTCTTGCCCTGGGTCGTCACCAGGTTGGGAAACTCGCGGCGCGAGATCTCGTTGCCGTCCTTGTCGCGCAGGACAGCAGTGAACCGGCCTGCGGCCCGTGCAACCTCGGAGAAGCCGTTGCGGAACCCCATCGCACCCAAGGCCCGCGCCACAGCCGTAGCCTTCGCTGCCCCCTTCATGCTGCCACCTCTTCGACTTCGGACTGCAGGAACCACCGTTCGCCCGGCGTGCCGTCGCTGGTGACGAATACGACGAGGTACTCCATCTGTTCGGAGCCCTCGTTGAAGCGCCGCTCCACCACTTCGCCTTCGAGCTGCGGCACGACTTGCCGCACCCGTGCGCCTGTCTTGATCACCATGATCGTCCTTCCGAGAAGTGCCCTGTCGGGCGGGTAATACAAGGTGCTTGCTTCAGCCGGCGTTGACGCCGCTGCTGCACATCAGCTCAATCTCGCGCCGACCGAGACGGATCTCCGCTGGGGGGCGCACGATGCTGTAGATGCTGGTTCCGTGACGAATGCGCCACGACGAGGACACGGCCGACAGCGCTGGCGACCAGCGCACCCGAATGCGGGTGTCCATCTCGCCGAGCGGTTGATTTCCGAAGATCGCTTCACGGCCACCGATGGGCTCGATTGAGGCAAAGACCTCGGCCCTTCGAACCCAGCCGATCGCAACCCCACCGGTGGCATCGGAGATCTGGGTCGGCGCCTCGAACACCGCCCGCTGTTTGAGAGATCCGGCGCGCATCAGATCCTCGGGGACCAGCGGCAGAAGTCGAGCAGCATGGACGCACCCATCGGAACTTGTGTCGCAATGGTCCCGAGAACCACTTGCTCTCGGTTCTCGTACCAGTGGCCGATCATGAGCAGCATCGCCTGCTTGATGCTTGCCGGCACGGCGGCGGTGCTGTCGGAAGCGACGTACGGCGCCTGGAAGTTGATCCTGATGGCGCCTACGTCGTCACGCGCATCCGGCCAAGACGAGCCGTAGACGGGTCGAACACTTGGCGCGCCAGGGTCATCGTCCAGCCAGTAGGCCGCATCGTCCAGCAGCTGCTCGACGCCATCGGCATCGATGTACCGCAGGGAGGCGATGGAGCCAACCGGAGAGACCGGCAGCGGCAATGGATCGCAGAACGCGTCGACCCGCAGCTGATACACAGCGTCCGTGAGCACGAGGCCCGTGTGCGCTTCGGCGTGCTCGCGCGCCGCCTGGATGTACACGGGGAGGATGCCCGCCTCGAACTCCGGCGGGTCCTCGGGATCTCCGTCGATCCGGCAGTGCTGAAACACCTCGAGCATCGACACCGGCTCGAACGTCGGCGAGGTGACGATGCGCAGGTTCACAGCTTGGCCTTCGCCGCCGCGACGGCGTCGGGATGCAGGTCCAGCACGCCAGTGGCGGCGCCGGCCTTGGCGTCGGCTTCGCTCAGTTCCACCAGTTGGGATGCCTGCCCGAAGAGGCAATCGCAGAGCACGAACGCCTCGACCTTCACAACCTGGATCTCGGTCACTGGCGCGGCGGGAGCGCCTTCGGAGGCGGCACCAACGTCGACAACGGCAAGCGGGGTGGCATCGACCACGGATGCCGGTGCGGGACTCGGTGCAGACGTCTGCTCGGCGACAACCTTGATCTCGGTCCCTGGCGCGGCGGGAGCGCCTTCGGAGGCGGCGCCAACTTCGACAACGGCAAGCGGGGTGGCGTCGACCAGGGATGCCGGTGCGGGACTCAGTGCAGACGTCTGCTCGGTGTTTTGTCTCTTCGTCATGGAGTACTCCGATGGGGGCGGCCGCTGGCCGCCCAGGTTGTCAATGAAGGGATCAGGTGGCCGAATTGACGTACACCTTCACCGCGGCCGTGTCGAGCAGGTTGCCGCCCGTGCGCATCCAGCCGCAGAATCCCACCTGGCCGTTGAGCGCGAAAGCCGAGTCGTCGAACCGGCGCAGCGAGTAGCTGTTCGACACATCACGGATGACGTACTGTTGGAAGTCGCCGAACGCGATCGACCGGGCATTGGCGGCCATGGCTGCGACGTCGTCGTTCACCGTGTAGCCGTACCCGGCAAGCGAACCCGCCAGGCCGCTGGTGATGCCCTCGGCGTCACTCGGATTCCAGATCGGACGGCCGTTCGTGTCCTTGATCTTGCGCAGGACCTTCAGGCTGGAGTCCGCCAGCATGAAACGGGCATTCCTGCGGTAGGCACTGTTGACCGAGTGGATCAAGTCGATCACGTCGTCATAGATGACCGACAGGGTCTGGCCAGTCGTCCCGGTCTTACCCACGGTCGCGCGGGTGACCACGCCGAACGGCTGTGCCGTGCCGGTGCCCGTCGTGTAGTGCAGGTTGGTGATCCGGCCGAGACGAGTTGCCAGGCGGTTCAGCACGAACGCGATGATGTCGATCGCGCTGTCCTGGATCAGCTCGACCGGAAGTGCGATCTTCTTCGAGCTGTACTTGAACGGATTGACCGCCGCCGTGCCGAAGGTCATGTCCTGCCCCGTCGCAGCAGCGTTCTCGGCCACGATCTCGCCGACTTCCGCGGTGCCATCTGAGGTGGGCCAGTTCAGCGGGCTTCCGGAGTCGGTGGAGATCACCTGCGCAACGTCTCGCATGCCGCCGAAGGCCTTGAGTGCGTCCACGACCATGGCCGCGATCTCCGAGGGGACGGTGTACCCGCCCTCGGCCGGGGTCGTGGTCGACATGGCGTTGCGGATGGCCACGGCCTGCTCCGCGGTCACGTTGGCGCCATGCCGCAGGTAGATGGCCACGGCATCCTTCACCGTGATCTCGGCCGTGTCGTCCTTCTTCTTCGGATTGACGTTGAAGAAGCTGTCGGCCTCCAGCTCGCGCATGCGCTCCTGCGCACGGATCTGGCTCTGGGCCCGCTCGATCTCGTCGGCAAAGCCGTCGAACTTGGCTTGGTCTTCCTTGCTCCACACCTGTTCGCCCTTCTCGGCGAGCATGGCTTGGGCTTGAGTGGCGAGGTTCTGGATCTTCTCGCGCAGTTGTTGGATCGTCATCTCTGACCTTTCGTGATGTCGAGGGCGACCGGCCCCCTTCGGTTTGTCACGCGCGAGAGCGCTAAACAACTTGCAGCAGGCGCAGGCGGTTGGCGTTGGCCGGGCCCATCGACTTGCCCGGCGCCGGGAGCGCGGGCGGCTTGATCGGTTGTGCGAGGGCCTTCGGTGCCTTCGCGAATGCGGAGAGGTTCCAGTTGTTGCTAGTGGTGGTCGCCGTGGTCACCCGGTCGACGAAGCCGTGCTCGAGCGCCTCGGCCGCGTTGAACCAGGTCTCGGCATCCATCCACGCGATCACGTCGGCGGCATCCTTGCCGGTCTTCTTCGTGTAGTCGTCCACGATCGAACCCTCGACCTTCTCGAGGAGGTCGGCCGTCTCACGCATGTCGGTCTTGTCTCCCCACACGAGACCGCTGGCGTTGTGGATCATGAAGAACGCGCCGTCGGCCATCTCGACTTCGTTGCACGCCAGGGCGATGCTCGTCGCTGCACTGGCGCAGAGGCTGTCGATGTGCGCAACGGTGCGGCCGGAGAACCGGCGCAGCGCAGCCATGATCGCGCGGCCCTCGAAGACGTCTCCGCCCGGGCTGTTGATGTACACGTTGAGCAACTCGGCATCCGCGACCTGGGCCAGCGCCTCCACCACCGCAGTGGCGCTGACTCCCCACCATGGGTCGATCACGTCGTAGATGTATAGCGACGCCTCCGCGCCGTTGCGCACCAGGTTCGTTGGCCGCTTCTCGCGGGACGCGTTGTCACGCAGCAGCTGCAGGATCTTCATTGCTTTTCCCTGTGGTTTTGCGCGGGTCGAAGAGTTCGCCCGCGGTGCCCGGAAGCGGGGCCAGTCCCTTCGCCTTGCGGACTTCGTTCTGTGTCATCCAGCCTGGCCCGGTGCCAGGGCCGCCGAGGGCCGCGCGGTTGTATTCCGCTTGCGCCTTGCTGTCGCCCTCGATCAGCGCTTCACGGTCGAAGCGCACGAAGCGCCCGCTGTTCTTCGGAAACAGCTTCCGGTTCAGCTCTTGCTCGATGCGGACCAGGTGCGGCTGCAGCGTGTAGGTGACGAACGCGCGGCTCATAGCCTCGATCCCACTGCCCCAGCTCGTGGACGCGCTGGTCTCGCCGATCATGTGAGGCGGAACCCCGAACGCCCGGGCGATGTCGATGACCTGGAACTTGCGCGCCTCGAGCAGCTGCGCGTCCTCGGCGCTCAAGCTGATCTCCTTGGCCGTCATGCCTTCGGTGAGTACCAGCGGAATGCGGTGGGCGTTCTGCACGCCCGCGTACTTCGTGGCGAACGCGGTCTGCAGCGCGACGATGTGTTCGGGCTTCATGCCCTTGTCGGTCGACAGCACCATGGACGGATGCGCGCCGTTCGAGAAAAACCGTCCGCTGTACTCGTCCATCGCCAGGGCGTTCCCCGTGGCGTTGCGTGCAGCGTGCTTGATCACCGACATCGAACTCACGCCGTCGAACCCGAAGCCAGGGAAATGCAGCACCTCTGCAGGTTCGAGCCAGGTGGTGATTCCGTACTGGGCCAAGTTGACGTAGTACCGGACGGCCCCGTCTGGCTGTTGCACTGGGCTGACCCCGCCCCACGGCAGAGGAAGCAGCTCCCTGATGGTGTTGTTCACGCCACGCCGGATCCACGTGTAGCCGTCGCCGCGCAGCAACTGCGCAACGCTGACGCCCTCCCAGTGGCTGGCCGCGGTGTACTGCTCACTCGGCTGCTCGTTCAGCAGGTACCAGAGTGCGTCGCGGGGCGCTAGCGACTTCGTGTCGCCGTCCGTCGTGTACGCATGGATGGGCAGCGTGGAGATGCCGCCGGCGATGCGCTGAACGCACGCAAAAACGGCGGCCACCCGCATCGCCGACGCCGGGCTGACCACCATGCCGGCGGCGCCTGGCGTCACGCCGAAGGCTTCCATGACGTCGGCGCTGTAGGTGGCATTGGCCACCTGCTCCACCCCAGCTCGCGCCAGGGAGCCGTCGCGACCGGCCAGCCACGTCGCAAGCGTGCCGGTCTGGCGCAGCGCCAGGGCGCCGGTCATGCCGGCACCCCTGCAGACGTCTGCACAGGCGCCGCGCTCACGTCCACGAACCCAGTGGTGAAGGACGCTTCGCGGGTCGCCATGGCCCGACCGAGGGCGATGATCGCCGCCACCGGGCCGTCGATCTTGTTTTCATCCCGCTCCTTGCGCGGATAGATGTTGTCCTTCGCGTCCCGATGGCACACCACGTTGCTGATCATCCAGGTCATCGCGGGGTTTCCGTTGTGTTCCAACTTGCCTTGAAGCACGAGTGCCTCGAGTTCTTTCATCGGTTCGCTCATGGTCTGCACCGTCTGGCGGTACTCCACCATCGGGGCGCCGTCGTCGATCAGGTGGCTGATGAGCTGGGAGGCCTGCCAGGGGTCGGCCGCGGCCTCACGCAGATCCAGGTCCGCCAGGTCGTCGCGGACGGCCTGCTCGATCTGGTCGAAGTCGGTCACGTCGCCGTCGGTCACGTTGATGTGGCCCGCACGGCGCCACCCGTCGTATTGACTGTTGCGCCCTTGCTCCACCGCCCGCTCCGGGAGCCAGAACGTCGGGATCAGGTAGTACTTGTCCGCCGCCTCATCGATGAACAAGTTGACCTTCGCGGCCACGTCAACCTTGCTCGCCAGATCCAGCCCGGAAACGCAAGGGAGGTGGCGCACCTGGTCGACAGTCAGGCCGGGGTTCGCGCAGCGATCCCACGCGATCATGTCCATCCAGGCGCTGTCGGCGTTCACCCAGACGTTGAGGCGCTTCGTCAGAAAGTTTCCCTGTGCGCTTGGCGTCGCAAGCGCCTTGCGGCACGCGGCCTGCAGGTCATCGACCTTGACGCTCACGCCGAGGTTCGGATTGCTCTTGCGCCACACCGCCGGGTCGTGCCAGAGATCGCCCTCGTCGATCGTGAAGATCATGCCGAACCAGGTCTCGTCGATGATCGTGCGCTCGAGGACCTTGATCGTGTAGTCGCGCTGCTCGTAGCAGATGCCACTGCGGTCACTGCCGGCCGTCGTGATCATGATGATCAACGGCTGGCTTCGAGCCCCCGTCGCGCTGTCCAGCACGTCGAACAGGGCCCTGGTCTTGTGGGCGTGCAGCTCATCGACGACGGCCCCGTGGATGTTCAGCCCGTCAAGCGTGGTTCCCTCGGCGTTGAGCGGCTTCGCACCGCTTGCCGTGCTGGCGACAGTGATGTCGTGGCGGCCGACATCCACGCCGAACCTGTGTTTGAAGTCGGGCTTGCGGTCGGCCATGTTGCGCGCGACGTCGAACACCTCGCGTGCCTGGTCGCCGGTGGTCGCCGCGCTGTACACCTGCGCGCCTGGTTCACCATCGGCGGCGAGCAGCAAGAGCAGCACGGCAGCGGCCCATGTGGACTTGGCGTTCTTTCGCGCGACCTCTTCGTAGGCGCGGCGAAATCGGCGCAAGCCGGTGGTGGCATGCACCCAGCCGAACAGGTTGATCGTCTTGAACACTTGCCAGTCTTCCATGTTGAGCGTGGCGTACGCGAGCTGCCCGTCCTCATAGACCGGCCTCGCCCACTCGCCTTTGATGTGCGGCATCAGGTCGACGAAGCGGCACGCCCTGGCCCCGATCGCCTCGTCGAAGCGATAGGGGAAATCGTCGTGACCCTGGCGCAGTTCGTAGTCGTCGAGGAAGCGCTGACAGGCAAGCCTCTCCAGTCGACCCGCCGCCTCGTGCCCGAGGGTCACCCGCTCGGCGTAGGCCCGAGCGCGGTGGAGGTAAGTCGCCACGTCAGAAATCCGCGAAGCTGCGGGCGCCCGCCGGGTCTGGCTTCGCTGCCTCGCCGCCCTTGTTCACATCGAACAGAGGAAGCTGCGACCGAATGGCTGTGCTCACGCGGGCGCGTTGCGCGGGCGTCAGCCCGAACTCGGCCAGCCAGCTGCGCAGCTTCTCGGTCTCGCGGTTAAGCGCCTGGTACGTGGGCGACTGGATCCGCATGCCGTTCGGCGTGCTGACCTCGATGGCGGCGGCCGGGTCCTTGTTCTCGCTCAGCAGCAGCTCCTGCTTCGCGTTGATTGAGCGGCGCAGCACCTTCAGCAGGCCGATGATTTCGCAGAGGGTTTCGAGCGCGTCAGCGTCAACCTTCGACAGCAGGTTGTAGTGCAGCAGTTCCGGCACCAGGCGCTTCCACGCCTTCTTGCCCTCTCTGCTCAGATCGCGAGGCATCGGCGGCGCACCCACCTCGGGACGGAACATCGAGGTCAGGTCGATCGCGCGCCCGCCGCGGTTGCCCTCCAGCAACTTCAGTTCTGGCGGCTTGGCCGCTGGCCCACGTGCACCCACCTCAACCTCCTGAGTTTGACCCCCCACCCCCCAAAACCTGCGCGCGCAAAAATCTGCCTGGCGCGTCGGTCACCTGTTGAGGGGCCCTGGACTTTCCCCCTCCCCCCCGGCCTCGGCCGCGACCGCGCGCCGGACCAGCACGGCGGCACCCGTGGCACCAACTTGGGCCTCGGCCCTGGTCTTCAGGGCATGCCGAACCGCATTGATCGCCTGGAGGTTGCTCGGGTCATCGACCCCATCGAGCGTGCCGTGCAGCTGCAGCCAGAGCGCCTTGTTGATCTTGTGATCTACCTCGGTCGCGGGCTCCAGCCGACCCTCGGCCTTGGCCACCTGACACAGGTAGCCGTCACGCTCCAGCACCAGCTTGCGCAACTTCCTCCAGGCATGGCCGTACCCGCGTTGCGTGGTGTTGCCATCGCGACCATGACGCTTGGCCCACTGCACCAGCGGATGGAGTTCGCATCGGCTTCCACCCTGGACCAGCACGCCACATCCGGGCCACGTGCACGGCCGCTTTGCTGCCTTGGGCATGTTCAGACGCCTGCAAATGCAAACGCCCGGCGCGCTGATGAGGCGGCCGGGCGTTGCGTATGTCTTACCTACCGGGGCTACTCCCCAGCGTGCCTGAAATGTAGCGGTTTACTCTCGTCCGTAAAACCCCCCTCAAATTGGCCGGCGTCCCGTCACAAGGCCCTCCACGCGCTCGCGCTCGATCTTCCGCCTGTCTTGTCGTGCCGTGATGTGATCGGCCAGCAGGCGATGGGCCCGACCGATGCGGGCGTGCATCGTGGCCTCGGCGATGCACAGGCGCCGCATCTTCTCCCTCAGGGTGTTCGTGCCCAGGTACACCTCGTGGACGGTTGCCTTCAACTCGGAGGGCAATCGCTCGATGCCGTCGTCCAGTTCGCTGGCGTCGATGTCTGAAGTGGGGATCGGCACGTCGGCGTACGGTTCGCGCGGCATGTCAGCAGCCGCGAGGTTCACGCTGGCGTACCCCAGCACACCACGCCCGCTCATCAGCTTCCATCTCACCCAGTTCTGCAGACGCTGCTCGATCCACTCAATGCGCGCCATCGTTGCCTCCCGGATCTCGCATCACAAGCAGCGCCTGGGTAGACGTCACGCTCAAGGCCGCAAAGTTCGCCATCGCCGGCGTGTCCCACGGCGTGCCCACGCACAACGGTCCCTCCCGTGCGAAGAACCATCCCGGCTCAAGCTGAAGGACACCGCGGCGCCAGCACTCATTGACATGGGCGTCTCCGTGTTGGGCACGCTTCTCCCGCACCAGGCGGGCCACCACAGGCATCTCGACTGGCAGCCAGTCGTATCGCCGTTTCGCTCCACCTTCTTTCTTGTCCATCTTGTCCATGTCCTTTCGTAGAGGAATGAGTACATCCGAGCCCTCACGCGTGCGAGTGCGAGCGGGTGCATCCCCGCCCGCTGGCGCTTTGACCTGGACACCTGGACCGCTGGACATGGCTCCGCCCTCGGCCTCAGTTTCCGGAACAGTGCCGGGCTGAAGAATCGATGCGAGCACGTGGACAACGTGGACAGGTGATCCAGGGGCGCCTGGTCGCGTGCGACTACATGCGGTCGGCCTGGACTGGTTCGACCTTTTCCGCGTCGCCACGCGCTCGCTGGTCAGAACGGGCAGTCACTGAGGGCCCCTACTGTTGAATTGCCCTGCGTCGGGCTGTTGAAGGATTGGCTGCCGCCGGCCATCGGCTGCAGCTGCGGTGGGAGCGAGCGGGGACGGACGTACACCCGTGGCCGCCCCGGTTTGCTTGAACGCTGCACGGGCCAGCCAAGGCGGCGCATGGCCGATCCCGCCTGACGCATCACCACCGACGTCTGCTTGTCCGTCGTGTAGCCGATGCGCTTGAGCAGCTCGGTCATCGAGATCTCGTCGAGCAGCGCGCCGTTGGGAGAACCATGGGCCACGTGCTGCGTCTCGTCATAGAGGAATCGGGTGATCTCCGACTCGATCGCGTTCTCCACGGTGCGGGAAAGCTGCTGAGGGTCGAAGAGCTTGCGCTGCTCGTCCGCCGTCGGGTGGAACCGCTCGCCGGCGTCGACGTAGGTCAGCGCCTCGGCAAACATCTGGTCCAGGTTCTCCAGCACCCAGGCGATGTCGATCTCACGCGTCACGGCCACAGGCCAGAAGCGCCGGTTGCCGGTCGGGTCGGTGAGGTAGTGGTCCTCGTTGGTCGTACCGATGAACACGACCTGGCGCGGGTAATCCTTCGGTCGCCTGTCGAAGCTCGCGCGGAAGCGGTCTTTCTGGCTCGACACGAACTGCTTCACCCGGGTGACGTCTGCCTTGCTCAGGGAGTCCAGCTCGCCCCACTCGTACATCCAGATGCCCTGCAGGTTCTGGTAGCTGTCCTTGTCGCCCAGCACCAGGCCGGTGTCCGCGGAGTACTCCCAGCCGAGCACGGAGGCCAGCGTGCTCTTCCGAGCGCCCTGGGCGCCCTCGAAGATCACCATGTAGTCGAACTTCGTTCCCGGTCCGCAGATGACCCGGCTGCCGTCTTTCTTCTCGGGCAGCACGCGAGCGCACATGGCCATCAACAGCCAAGTCCCCACGCGGGCCAGGTACTGCTGTGTGGGCGCGTCGATCTCGTCCTCGCCCATGCATGCTCGACGCAACCAGCCAGCCAGGCGCTTCTCACCGTCCCAGGTACCACGCAGGCCTTCCAGGCGCTCGCGCACCGGGTGATACCGGTGCCGCTTCGAGACCATGAGCACGGCCTCCTCCAGGGTGCCGCGCGGCATGCTGGGGAGCCAGTGTTCTCGGGTGAGCCAGTTGCCCATCTCGAGCTCGTCCTCTTCCTCCCAGGCGCCAGCGCGTCCACCCCAGGGCGGCGCCTTGAGCTTGATCACGTTGTTCGTGAACTCGTTGAAGGCGATCACGCCCTGGACTTCGTCGATGCCAGGGATCCCGTCGGTCGGGATGCCATCGAGAGCCAGCACCAGGTTGTCGCGCACCGCCAGCGTCGCGCCCTTTTGCGTGGTGAGCAGCCGCGAGCGCCAACGGAGATCGGGGCCGTCGTCAGCAGCGGCCGCGCCCTCGCCTGTTGCTGCGCCAGCCAAAGAAGGGGTAGATCGGCCGGCGGCCTTCGCGCGGGCAGCATCGTCCGGCGGAACGAACTCACGCGCGCCCCGGATGAACGCGCGCACCTCTTCTGCACCCCAGCCACCGGCGATCGCATCGGCCAGATCCCAGCCGTCCTCGACGTTCCCTGGCTTCGGCACCGGGCACATCAGCACCGTGCAGCCCTCGTTGGCGACAAGCACCGAACCGATCTTCACCATGGCCTTCATGCCCGGTTGCACGGCTTCGTCCAGCAGCGGCTTCGACTCTGGCGCCAGGCCAGCCTCGCGTTCGTCCTTCGTAAGCTTGACCCGCTTGGCGTCGCAGTCGGGCCACAGGTAGACGGTTCGGCCCATGAGCCAACGCCAAGCCGCCTTGCCCCATGCGTTGGCTCCGCCGGGCCAACTCACGAAGTCGAACTCGTGGCCCAGCAACTGGTGGCCTGCCAATGCACACTTCTCGCCCTCGACCAGGACGACGGGCGTGTTGCGAGGATCGCCGCTCAGGAGCGTGGCTGGCACGTACAGCGGCCGAGGCTCGTCCCACTGCTTCCAGTGCCACCGCATCGTCCCGCGCCCGTCGCTCTCGTCGACGCACCAGGTATGCGGCAGGATCTCCTTGCCGCCGTCGCTCGTGGTGAAGCGGACGACATGGCCGTACAGCTGCCCCTCGAACTTGTACTCCCAGGACCCGGCGACATCCGTGTAGTGCCAGTGCTTGAAGTCGGCCGGCGGTGCATTGGCCGGCACAGGCGTCACGGCCCGCCAGACGCTTTTCCTCTTGCCGTCCTGCTTGGGCGACTCGTCTGCCGCCGCGGGCGGTTCTGGTCGCCGCTCGTGCTGAGCAGCCGGTGGCGCCTGGCGTGCAGACGTCTGCGATGCCACTTGGTGGCGGCTCCATCCCATCAGTTCAACCAGGCGGCGAGCAGCTTGGATCTGGCTGAGGTTCTGGATCGCGGCGTACAGGCTGATCAGGTCGCGGCCGGAATCGTCCCCGCTGAAGTCGGCCCACATGCCGGTGTTCAGGTTGATGCTGCAGCTGCCCCCTGCCCCGCCCGAGAGGTCCGCGCACACGTACTCGTGGCCCTTGACCGCCCCGCCCGGCAGCCATTCGGCCACCAACTGCTCGGCTCGACGCAACAAGGCGTCGGCCAACTCCGCGAAGTCAATTGGACGTTCAGCCATGGGCTGCCCCTCGTCCGCACGGGGTCACACCTGCGACTTGGCGCCGCATCGGTCGTGAAGGCATGTTCTTTTCGTTGTTGTGCGATCAAGCGGCCACTGGGGCCGCGATGGACTGCAGGGCATTCGCCAGCGCGGCAACGCCGCATGCATGCCCGGGCACGAATTCAGCCGGCGCGTAGAGACCCTCCCAGTGTTGCGAGCCTGCGCGCTTCACCGAGCTGATGCGCACGAGCTGGCCCGCGCGCACCATGTTCTCGACCGTGCGCCGGGCGGCGTCGAATCCGACCTGTGCGGCGGCTGCGGACTCCCGCACTGAAACACCGTCGACGGCAACGCCCTCGACCAGCAGGCCACGGTCGCTCAGCAGGCGAATGAACGCCTGCGCGAGTGCATCGCGGATCTCACCGCGCGGGCGCATCAGGTCCGCACCTGTTGAGCAAGGGGCGCGTGTCCCATACGAGTGGCGTCGAGAACGACAGGCCGAGATTGACGCTCGAACGGCTGACGCAGACGGACGACAACCAGATCGGCCCCGGCGCTGAAGGGCCAGCGAGCGCGTGCACTGATCAAGCCGTCCTTGTCGGTGCACGTCAGATCCAACGCTGCGGAGTTCCCAGTCGTGTCGTTCATGGCTTCTCCGGCCGGCTGCGATGGATGGCCGTGCCGACGAAGCCAGCTGCGATCAGCGCAACACACCCGAACGCACCGAACCACACGAGGACGGCCGCGACGGCAAGGGCAGCAGCACGCGCAGGCAGACGCGCCCACGCCCTCGCCTTGCTAAACCGGTCCTTCGGGTCCACCCGGGCACTCAGGAGCCCGAAGACGCCGAAGAACCAGAGCCAGGCCAGCAGCACGTTGCCCGCTCCATCGATACCGTTGACCTTCCATTCGATGGCGCCCCAGAGGGAAGCCGCCCACACCACTGTGTTGATGGCAAGGCCCCGGAATGGCACCGGTTTGGCCACGTCGTCAGGCTGCATGGCGCACCTCCATCGGATGGACGCGCTTGCCCTCGGCGTTCTTCGCAGCGAAATTGGAAAGCAGAGCCTGGCCGGCAGCCATCAGCTCGCCCCACTGGCGGTGAAGGTCCGACAGTTCGGTGTCGGTGATGACCCGATCGGCTGCGCCCACGGCAACCACCTGCAGCACGTCGCTGAACTCCTTCGCCACGTGTGCGAGGTGGCCCATCGTGTCCTCGTGAGCCACATCCAGCTGGGGCAACTGCAGCGCCATGAACCCCAGCTGCGCGTTCATCGCGTGGAGCGTGCGGAAGTCGCGCGAGATCTCCATGATCTTCAGCGCATCGACCAGGCCGGCCTTTGCGTTGCTGCCTGCTGGCGGACGCACCTCGTGGCAAAGCGAGGTGCCCCGCTTGCCGATGCGCGGCGCCAACGCCTCCGCGCCGCCGTCGAAGTCGTGCACCGTGTTGTACAGCGCGTCAAGAACGCTCATGCCCATAGCAAACCTCGCTCGTCGTTGTGATGGAACTGGTGTCGATTCGCTGCGAAACTGGCACGCCTCTGCCAGCCGCGCACTGCCTGGAGTCAAGCGGCATCGGGCTGCGGAACCGGAGGAGCACCCGGCGCAGCAACGAGTTCTGGCCAAACTCGATGCCAGTCGGCGGGCCGCATGTCCCAACGTCGGAACTGGAACCCGCACTCACGCTCCAGGACTGCGCAGTGCTCGGGGGGGAACCGGCGCCGCCCATCTCGCCAGAAGCACACGGCCTGGACGGAGACCCCAAAAAGAGTCGCAGCCTTCGAGGGCCCGATCAGCTCGATTGCTTTTCCGATTGCATCCATGTCGAAAGATTCTACATGTGTAGAACTACAAGCTCAACAAGTGTATTTGCGCCCGATTCAACAAGTGTTTAACTTCCCTCAGATGACCCTGGGGAAACAGATCCGGTACTACCGCGACAAGCTTCAACTCACGCTTGAGGAACTCTCTGAGAGGTCCGACGTTGACGTCGGCACCATTAGCGCTCTGGAAGTTCGCGGAAGCCAGCGATCCAAGTACGCCCCCGCAATTGCACGAGCCCTGGGGTTATCCCTTGAACAGTTGCTCGACAGTTCACGGGACTGGACAGACCAAGCTACCAAGCCAGTTGCCGGAGCGCCAATTCCAATCCGCGCGAACGACACCGCCCATCCGAGCAGTTGGCCACTTCCTGGTGTGACTCCCGAAGAGTTCTATAAGGTGTTGCACGAACAGGATCGCCGCGAGGTGGTGGCCTTCGTCCGCGGCCTGCTTTCAGTTCGTCAGGAGCCATTGGCGCGGAGGCGTACTAGTCGACGTTAGCCGTACGGGGCTCAACGTTCTCGCATTTCAACCACGGAGAAAGTGATGGGAAACAGCATTGGCGGAACGATCGGTTTGTTGCTCTTCGTACTTGGAGTGGTGCTCCTTGTGACATGGATCGTTCTACCGTTCATCATGATCAAGATGAACGGTCGAGTGCTTAAACAACTCGAAGAACAACAGATGACCAACCATCTGCTGACGGAACTGCTGGCCGCACACCGGGCAAGCAAGTAGGCGGCGACTGCGGGTGCGACAGAAGGCGCCCGCATTTTTTTGCGCCAGCCTTCTACACTTGTTGACATCACAAGTTCTACGTTTGTAGAATTCGCTCCGTTGACCAATTCCGGTCCTCGGGAGCGCAAATGCAAACCATCGCCAGCCGGCCCCCGGCACTCTCCAAGCCACGCCAGACCCCTCGGCGCCGCCTCCCCCCCATCGTCGGCTCGCGCATCGCGGGCCATCAATCGGGCACTGGAGTGGAGTCCGACCAGATCTACTTCGGCCCCACCTCCGCTCTCGGCGAGTTGGGGTCCGCGTTCTGGTATCGCATGCGCGAGGCCACCTCCTGGAGCCGCGCCGATGCGTGGCGCATTCGCCAGGAAATCTGCGGCACCAGCATCTATCTCGACGCCGTCATCGATGACTTCGGCAGCCTGGTGGTGGTGTCGCAATGAACATCGACATCCGGCTCACCGATCCACGACTTCCCGGTCGCATTGACATCGTCGTCACCGTCCATCGGGCCCCTGACAGCGCGTCGTCGCCCCTCCCCGGCCGACTCGCGGTCTCCATCACCACCGACAACGGTTCGCTGTGCGCATACCCGACGGCGAGCGAGGCGCGCGCGTTGGCAGCTGCGCTGAACTGCGCGGCCACTGAACTCGACGCCGTGACGGCCGACGATGAGGCCGCGTTCCAGCGCGCCGGCGAAGGCTATACAGCGCGGAGCCGCACATGAAGCCCGCCCGCCTCTTCTTGGCCAAGTACACCCTGCGCAACGGCGCCCGCGGCACGTTGCACGTGATCGCGACGTGTAGCTGCGATGCGGTGGTGGTAGCCATCGACACCTTCGGCGGAAATCTGCGCACCTGCAGCGTTTGCGCCCACCCCTCCCCCTGACCCGCCCTCTTCGCCCCGCGGGCGTGCAGACGCCTGCACAACCAGGAGCCCATATGGCCGACTTCGCCGCCACCGAGTTTCACGCCGACCCCGACCTGGCAGAGCGCCCGCCAGCGCTGGCCCACGTCAGGCCCGTTCGCAATCCGATCGCGTTCCCGGCCGAAGACGCGGCCCGGCGGCGGGCCGAGGCCGCGCGCCTGGCCGAAGAGGTGGCGATCAAGCGACACGAGCGGCTGCAGGCGCTCTTCGACAACGCCAAGCGGCAGGCACACGCCGCCGGCCGCGCGCAAGGCCGCGAAGAGCGGCAGTTGACGGTCTGGCTCTGGGGCGCCAGCACGGGCCTCCTGCTGGCCGCCACGCCCATCCTCTACGTCTTCACCAAGGCTGCTTGACGTGGGCGCCGTGCAAGCCAGCCCGCGCGTCGCGCCGGCTCCTTTGCAAGCCGAGTCAGCCTCGGTCGAATTCGGCCCGCTCAAGTGCTCCGTGGCGGGCTTCCTGCTCAAGCACTCGGAGGTGCGCATCAGCACCGACGGCGGCGGACACCTGATCGTCCAGGTGCTGCAACCTGGCGACGCGTTGCCCTTCGTGGCCGTGCAGCACGTGAAGGCAGACGAGCTGGAGAGCCTCAAGGAGCGCGCCGCACTTCTCCGCAAGCACTCTGCCGTCCTCATCCTCGGCAGCGGCATCGGCCTGTCCACCCACGACGGCAACGCCGTCCTCAAGCTGCGGCACGTGCGCGGCATTCAGCCGGTGAACTCCGGCGACTACTTCACCACCCTCGACTGGAAGGACCCCTCGTGACCCTGAACCGCCCCGATCACCACGAGTTCACCGTGGGCGCCCAACGCAGCGAGATCATGCTGCGTGATGGCTCTGCGGTGACCTTGCTCCCCGTGTTCCAACATGGCGAGCCCTGCCCGTACCACCGAGCGGTCAAGCTGAACGGTGCCGTGCGTGTGATCGACATCCGCCACCTGGTGCGCCAGCTCGGCGACGACATCGCCGCGGCCCCGTCGCGCGATGTGCCCGGCCTGGTGTTTTTCACCCTGCGTGCCGCATTCCCGTCCGCCGTGTGCCTGCTCGACCGGGTCAACACGCTGGGCGCACTGGTGCACCTCGAACCCGGGGTGCCGGCATGACCTGGATGCTCACCATCACCGGCGCCATCGTCGATCTCCGGTACATGGAGGCCGCAACCATCGACATCCTGGACATCGCCCAAGGTTTGTCCCAGATCAACCGATACACCGGCCAGGCCTCGCGCCCGTACTCGGTGGCCGAGCACAGCTTGCTCGTCGTTGAGCTGCTCGAACGGCAGGCCGGTGCGACGAACCCCAACGTGCTCCTGGCCGCACTGATGCACGACGCCCACGAGGCGTACTTCGGCGACATGTCCGCGCCCCTCAAGCAGACGCTGGACATGGCCACCGGTGGCGCGCTGCGCCGCGAGGAACAACGCGTGCAGTCCAGCGTCCTTCGCAAGTTCCGATTGATCACGCCGTTCTATTCATCCAGCCGCGAGATCCACTGGGCGGACATGACCGCACTGAGCACCGAGCGCGAGGCCCTCATGCCGAACCAGGGGCCCACCTGGGCGTGTACCAGGTCGTATCCGCCCGTCACGTGGAAGAACTTCGAAGCCGACGGTGACCGCGACTGGCAGCACTGGCGCGCGGCCTTCCTCATGAAGTTCGCCGAACTCGATGCGGCGCGGCAGGCCAAGGCCATCGCGCTCGCGTCCGCCCCCCTGTCCGCCGCGGCGGACGCATCCTCTTGAGATTCCCTCATGACCGACACCATCATCACCATCGGGATCGCCGACCTTCACGAGAGCCCGTTCAACCCTCGCAAGAACTTCGTCGACACGACGCTGCTGGAACTGGCCGCTGACATTCGGGCGCATGGCCGCATCCTCCAACCGCTGCTCGTTCGCCCACGTGTGCCGCCTCTCTTCGCAGGCGACGCTGACGCGACTGTCGGTCACGAGATCGTGTTCGGCCATCGCCGCTTCCGAGCTGCCCGTCTGGCCGGTTTGGTGGAGGTGCCAGTCATGGTGCGGCACATGACCGACGAGGAAGTGAAGCGGGCGCAGATCTCCGAGAACCTGCAGCGGGAAGACGTGCACCCGATCGAGGAGGCTGAAGGCTTCCAAGCGCTGATCGACGAGCACAACATGACGGCCGACTTGCTGGCTGAGCAGCACGGGAAGAGCCGCAGCTACGTCTACGGCCGACTGAAGCTTCTGGCCTTGTGCCCCGAAGTGCGCAAGGCCTGCCTGGCCGGCGAGATCGGCAGCGAAGTCGGCCTGTTGATCGCACGCGTGGGCGGCACGAAGCTGCAGCAGAAGGCGCTGTCCGACATCAAGGGGCGCAACGGCGATCCGACGGACGGCGGCAAGCGAAGCTTCCGCAGCATCCGCGATTTGCTGAACGAACGATTCACCCTCAAGCTCAAGGGCGCGATGTTCGACATCGAGGACGAGATGCTCGTGCCGGCGGCAGGCCATTGCGTGCGATGCACGAAACGCAGCGGTAACGCGCCTGAATTCGAGGATCTTCTGGACGACAAGGGGAGCCACCGCTGGTCACACACGAACACCGGTCCAGACGTTTGCACGGACCCGGACTGCTTCGACAGCAAGAAGAAGGCGCACCTGAAGCGCGAGGCCGCCAAGCTGCAAGAAGCCGGCAAGGTGGTCGTCGAAGGCACCAAGGCGCGCCAGGCGATCGACGCGTACGGCAAGCTCAAGGGCGGATTCATCGCTGTCACAGCGGTTCGCGCCGAACTGAAGAAGGTCGCCGGCGACAAGAAGCCTCAGGTGTTCACGATCCAAGATCAGCGCACCGGCCAGACGGTCGAGGCAGTGAAGGTCGCCGACATGCAGGCCGCGGGTATGAAGTCCACCGCGCCTGCCCCCTCGCCTCAACACGCCCTCGACTCCGAGGCCAGGCGGCGGCAAGCGAAGGAGGACGAGGCCAACGTCAAACGCGAGCACGAGCGCCGCCAAGGCCTGTTCAAGCGCGCACTCGAAGTCGTCCAGGGTCGTGAGCGCACCGAGTTCGACATGCGGTTGATCGCCCGCTACGTCGTTTCGCAGATGGACTACGACGACGACGAGACCCTGCTTGAGGCCTACGGTGCCTCCGACCGCAACGAACTGACCGAGCGCCTCGCGGCGATGTCGGCCTTCGAGATCGGCACGCTCATGCTCGCGGTCGCGATGTCGGTGAACGCCGAGTGCCACTACAAGAACGCCGCTCCTGCGGAGTACCTCGAAGCCGTGGCCACCGAGTACCGCATCGCCCTGGACGAACTCGTCGAAGGCGCTTCCACCCCTGCTTTGGCTGCGCGCGCGCCGGAGGAGAGCGAGCCGACCGGCGATGACCAGGTGCGCGATGCCGGGCCCGGTGCTTGGCCCTTCCCCCGCACCGGGGCCGAGACGAAGAAGCCGCGCAAGAGCAAGGCGAAGGCCACTGCGCCTTCGGCGCAAGAACAGAAGGACGAAGCCGGCTCCGCCGGCGCCGAGCCGGTGCTGCAAGCCGCATGGCCTTTCCCTCGCTCGATCACTACGGAGGCCGCATGACCCCAAGTCAGCTCGCCACGCTGGATGCGGCCGCGGAGTCCCTAGGGCTGAACGTCGGCGGCCAACTGGCCGCGGACGTCCGTGCGCTCGCAGCGGCAGCGCGCATCGACGCGGCACCCGTCGCCATGTTGAAGCGCGTGCGCAACGAGTTGCACGCCTGCCAGGCGGTGATCCACCTCGCTGGTGGATTCGACCCTCGCTACGTCGCCGATGCGAAAGCTGCTCTCAAGGAATTGGACGCGGCGATTGCGCTGAAGGAGCCGTCGTGAGCAAGGCTGCCTACGTGAAGTCCCAAGCCCAGACACGCCGGCATCACTGCCACTGGCCGGGCTGCGAGCGGCAGGTGCCGCCAGCGATGTGGGGTTGCCGGCCGCACTGGTGCGCCCTGCCACAAGAGCTGCGCGATCGCATCTGGCGGACGTTCCAGCTTGGCCAAGAAGTGAACGGCACGCCCAGCTGCGACTACGTCGAGGCCGCCCGTGCGGTCCAGGCCTGGATCGCTCAGCAGCCACGGCCGCCCGAACAGGGAGCGCTGCTGTGAAGCGCCGCACTCCGAGCCGCAGCGAGTTGCTCAACCGACTGCCGCGAGCGTTTCGCCCGAAACTCGTCCCAGACCAGGTGCGCGACTTGGCCCTAGCCCACGTCGTCAACCTCGACGCGATCGCCACCGGCCAGGCCGACGAGTCGATCCTCTGGCAGCAGGTTGGCGGAACGCTCACCTGGTGCCGCGTCGCCGAGCTCCTCGGCATGGGCGAACCGGAGATGGCCGAGCAGCTGCAGCTGCTTGAGCAGGTCGTTGCCCGCTACCGCAGCACTGGCCGCTTGGTGTTCGCCGGCCCCGAGTACCAGCTCGCGAAGAGGGGCCTGCAGGTGATGGACCAGCTGGCAGCGATCGTCGACCGGCCCACGGCCCTGCAGGCGGCCGAGTGGGGCGAGCAGCGAATGAACACGATGGCCCGAGGGGCCGAAAAGCAGGAGCAGCCGACATGAACGCCCACCGCTTGACTTACCCCGCCGGAGCCCTCGTGCGCGCCACCGAGATCTGCCGCAATACCAAGACCGGCCAGCCAGGGCTGCTGCCCATTAACCGAGCCACCTGGTACAAATGGCTGGCAGCCGGCAAGGTGCCGAAGGGGACGCACCTAGCGGGTAGCCGCACGGTGGTGTGGCCCATAGAGGTCGTACGCTCGTTGGGGCAGCCGGCCGCACAGGTCGCGCCAGAGAGCGCACCAGCAACCTGACGGGGTGCTTCACGCCCCGGCTTCTTGCTTGGCTTGCCGCTGCTGCATCCGCGTTTCGCGTTCGCTTTGGCGCTCGTTAAGGAACGCCAGTCTCTCCGCCATTCGGGATGCGCGCTCGCGACCGGCAGTCGCATCAATCTCGAGCGGGAGGTCTGCAGCCCGCCGCAACCGACGCACCAAATCGGCAGCGTAGATCGCGAGGGAGAGGTACTTGTACTGGCGGACCGCGAATTCATCGTAGTACTCCGGCCAGTCCCCGTACTCAAAGTGTCTATCGATCTCGACCGCCAATCCGTCGGCCTTGTATGGCAAATGCAGGATCTCGAACATGAGTTTGGACGGCAACGACTTCCAGTCGACGTCGAACGTCATGGGCTCGAACGTCGGGGCCTGCACCGTGATTTGGTGGAAGCCTTGCTCCCCTGCGGGTCTGCCCTCTGCCGTGCCATCGTCGAATGACACCGCCCAGCATCCGTCGACGAAGCGCTCCAAGTGACCACCCACGAGGATGGCCAAGTACGCAGCATCCTTCTCACGGTTCGTTCGGACCGTCACCCAGTCTTTAATCGCCCCGATGCACTGCCCCAGCACAACGCCGCTGATGGCCGCCACTGCACCCACAACGGCCGATCCAGTTGCTGCTTCCATACTCTCCCCCCTGTCGTTGTTGACGGTGAGTTTCGAAGTGATCAGCTCACGGCGCGAAGCGGGATAACCCTTGCGCCGGAGGCCGCGAGCTCTACGCGGTCTGCCAGAAACTGAAGCGCGGTTCGCCGTTCATCGGCCAGCTCGTGGTGCAGGTAAGCGGCCTTTGTCTTGTCCTTCTCCGCATGAGCCAGCAGCAATTCCACCACATCCTTCCGAACCTTGTGCTCGAGGAGTAGTGTCGCGGCCGTGCCGCGCGTTCCGTGCGGGCTGAAGCCTGAAACGCCGTACGCCATCCGACTGAACAGGTGATTGAGGGTGACGTCCCCCATCGGCACGCGGCGGCGAAAAACCGAGGGAAAGACCCAGTCACTGCCGGCACTGAAGTGGAACATTTGCCGCAACAGGTCGACGGCTTGGCGCGACAGGTACACCCGGTGCGCCTTCTTCATCTTCATGCGCTCCGCCGGGATGTCCCAGACCCCGGCATCGAGGTCGAACTCGGCATGCTGTGAACGCAGCAGCTCGCTCTTGCGAACCATCGTCAGGAACAGGAGTTTGGTCGCGATGATCGTCGCCGCGTGAGCACCAGCCTGCTGATCGAGGCACCGCAGGAACGCGCCGAGCTGTTTCTCGGTCAGGTGCTTGTGGTGGGTCGCCGGCGGCACCACCACCGCCCCCTTCAAGCCGAACGCCGGATTCGCCTTCACGACGAGCTTGCGCATGGCGAAGCTGAACACCTGCTGGATCACCCTGCGCACGCCGTCGGCCGTTGTCGGCTTGTCCAGCAGTCCGTCGAGGATCTCGAGGATGTGCCCGGCGCCGACGTCCGGCATGTCGAGGTCGCCAATCACCGGGTTGACGAACGTGTCGAGCCAGCGGTTGATCTGCGCGCGGTACGTCTCCGATCGGTAGAACAGCGTCTCGTCCACCCAGCGCGCACTGAAGGCTCTGAACGACACGGCCGCGGCCGCGGCGGCCTTCGCGGAGCGCACAGACGTCTGCTTGCCCTTGGCGGGACTGTGACCCTGGTCGACCTGCAGGCGCATCTCGTCGTGCTTCTCCCGCGCCTGCTTCACCGAGAGCGCCGGGTAGTTCCCGAGGGTCACCTTTTCACGCTTGCCGTTGAGGTGGTACTTGTACCGCCATGTCTTCGTGCCCGAGGGTAGGATCTCGACGAGCAGGCCGCCCCCGTCGGTCAGCGAATAGGGTTTATCGCGTGGCTTCGCGTTGTCGAGCGTGATGGGTTTGAGCGTGTAGTTGACGTGACGCACGGGGCAGTATCAGTAGCCATCCATGGCCCCATTATGGCCCCTGAAATGGCCCCGTTTTTTGGCGATGCAGGGCGACCAAAGGCGACAACGGGCAACAAAAAAGCCCCGCTCCTCATAGGCAGCGGGGCTTCGGATCAGATTCCGGGCGATGCCCGGAAACCCGATCACATGTGGTCGATCATCACTTGACCGAAGCCCGAGCACGACACTTGGGTCGCGCCTTCCATCAGGCGGGCGAAGTCGTACGTGACCTTCTTCGACGCGATGGACTTTTCCATCGAGCTGATGATCAGGTCGGCCGCTTCGGTCCAGCCCATGTGGCGCAGCATCATTTCGGCGGACAGGATCTCGGAACCCGGGTTCACGTAGTCCTTGCCAGCGTACTTCGGTGCGGTGCCGTGGGTGGCTTCGAACATGGCGACGGAGTCGCTCAGGTTCGCACCCGGGGCGATGCCGATGCCACCCACCTGGGCGGCCAGCGCGTCGGACACGTAGTCGCCGTTCAGGTTCAGCGTGGCGATCACCGAGTACTCGGCCGGGCGCAGCAGGATCTGCTGGAGGAACGCGTCGGCGATGGAGTCCTTGACCGTGATTTCACGACCCGTGACCGGGTTCTTGAACTTGCACCAAGGGCCGCCGTCGATCAGCTGGGCACCGAATTCCTTCTGGGCCAGGTTGTACGCCCAATCACGGAAGCCACCTTCGGTGTACTTCATGATGTTGCCCTTGTGCACGATCGTGACGCTCGACTTGTCGTTGTCGATGGCGTACTGGATCGCCTTGCGGACCAGGCGCTCGGTGCCTTCGCGCGAGACCGGCTTGATGCCGATGCCCGACGTTTCCGGGAAGCGGATCTTCTTGACGCCGAAGTCTTCCTGCAGCACCTTGATCAGGCGCTTGGCCTTTTCGCTTTCGGCTTCGAATTCGATGCCGGCGTAGATGTCTTCCGAGTTCTCGCGGAAGATGACCATGTTGGTCTTCTCGGGTTCCTTGACCGGCGACGGCACACCCTTGAAGTACTGGATGGGGCGCAGGCAGACGTACAGGTCGAGTTCCTGGCGCAGGGCCACGTTCAGCGAGCGTATGCCGCCACCGACCGGGGTGGTCAGCGGACCCTTGATCGACACGACGTAGTCGCGGAGCACTTGCAGCGTTTCTTCGGGCAGCCACACGTCGGGGCCGTACACCTTGGTGGACTTCTCGCCGGCGTAGATCTCCATCCACTGGATCTGCTTCTTGCCACCGTAGGCCTTGGCCACGGCCGCATCGACCACCTTGATCATCACGGGCGTGATGTCGGCACCGGTGCCGTCGCCTTCAATGAACGGGATGATGGGCTGATCCGGAACGTTCAATGAGAAATCGGCGTTGACGGTGATCTTCTGCCCGCTGGTGGGCACTTTGATGTGCTGATACATGAGATTGCTCCGGTCGATGCAATGGAAAATAGTGGAACTGGATAAGCCCTCTCCGATTCTATGCCACGCATGAGCCCCCTTGCGCCGGAGACCGCGCCCCCGAATGGGGCGCTCGACGCCATAATCGCCACAGCCCACCGCCCCCGCCCGTCCCGATGACCCTCCTTCGCACCCTCGCCTGCCTCCTCGCCACCTCGTGGGCCATCTCCTCTGCCCAGGCGCAGGCCCCACAGGACCTGCCCACCATCAAGCTCGGCGCGGGCATCTACAACATCCGTGCGCAGGTCGCCCAGACCGACGAGCAGCGCATGACCGGCCTGATGCACCGGCCCGCCATGCCCAACAACGACGGCATGCTGTTCGTGTTCAACGAGGCCACCCAGCAGTGCTTCTGGATGAAGAACACGCTGCTGCCCTTGTCGGCCGCGTTCATCGCCGACGACGGCACGGTCATCAACATCGAGGACATGAAGCCGCAGACGCTCGACTCGCATTGCTCGAAGAAGCCCGTGCGTTTCGTGCTCGAGATGAACGTGGGCTGGTTTGCCAAGCGGGGCATCAAGCCGGGCGCGCGCCTGACCGGCGAGCCATTCAAGCCCTGAGACACACGAACAGAAAAAAAGGGCCGGTCAGTGACCGGCCCTTTTTCCTTGCAAGGCGAGCGAAGCAAAGCCGCCCATCAAGCCACACGCGAGGACGGGTCCCCCGGCCGACCCGTGGCGCCCCTTGGGGGCAGGAGGCGCCAGCCGACTGGGGGGCCCCATCCTCAGGCGAAGTTCTTTTCAGCGAAGTCCCAGTTCGCGAGCGACGTCAGGAACGTCTCGACGAACTTCGGGCGCAGGTTGCGGTAGTCGATGTAGTAGGCGTGTTCCCACACGTCGATGGTCAGCAGCGCCTTGTCGGCGGTGGTCAGCGGCGTGCCGGCGGCGCCGGTGTTGACGATGTCGACCGAACCGTCGGGCTTCTTCACGAGCCACGTCCAGCCGGAACCGAAGTTGCCGACGGCGCTTTTCGTGAACGCTTCCTTGAACGCGGCGAAGCTGCCGAACTTGGCCTCGATGGCTGCAGCCAGCGCGCCCTTGGGCTCGCCGCCGCCGGCCGGCTTCATGCTGCTCCAGAAGAACGTGTGGTTCCAGATCTGGGCTGCGTTGTTGTAGATGCCGCCCGACGACTTCTTGATGATCTCTTCGAGGGACAGGCTCTCGAACTCCGTGCCCTTCTGGAGGTTGTTCAGGTTCGTGACGTAGGCGTTGTGGTGCTTGCCGTAGTGGTACTCGAGCGTTTCCTTGCTGAGGTGCGGAGCGAGCGCATCCTGGGCATACGGCAGCGGTGGCAGGGTGTGTTCCATGCTTGTTCCTTTCGGTGTTTCGAGGGGGTCTGACTCAGCGATTGTAGGCAGCGCGAACGCCCTTCGCCGGCACAGCGGTATCAGGGACTGGTCATGACCACCTGGGTGACCTCGGCCGACACTTCCCCATCGGCCAGCACGGCCCGCACGGCCTGGCCCGCACTCAGGCTGGCGGCCGACGTGACGGCCTGCCCGCCCGCATCCTCGAGCCAGGCGTAGCCCCGCGACAGCACGCGCTTCGGGTCGAGCCCCTCGAGCCGTGCCCCGAGCGCGGCGAGGCGCGCCTGGCGGCTGTCGTGGGCCACGCCCACCGCGCGCTGCAGCCGCGCGGCCAGCGCGTCCAGGCGTGCCGGCTGCGCCGCGTGCGACACGGTGGCTGCCCGCACGAGCCGTGCCGACAGCGCATCGTGCCGCTGCGACTGCGTGCGCACCACCTGGCGCGTGGACGCCCCGAGCCGCTGTGCGAGCAGCGTGAGGCGCTGCGCATGCCGGCGCACGCCGTCGGCCGGGCGCATCAGGCGCAGCGTGGCGCGGTCGAGGCGCTGGGCCTGTGTGTCGAGCACCTGGTGCACGCGGTTCGACATGGCCAACGCGAACCCGGCCAGGTCGTCGAGGCAGGCGTCGCGCGTGGGCGCCACGAGTTCGGCCGCGGCCGTGGGCGTGGGCGCGCGCACGTCGGCGGCCAGGTCGGACAAGGTGATGTCGGTCTCGTGGCCCACGCCACACACCACGGGAATCGCACAACCCGCGATGGCCCGCACCACCCGTTCGTCATTGAAGGACCACAGGTCCTCGAGGGAACCACCACCCCGGCACACGATGAGTGCATCCACCTCGGCGCGCTGCCCGGCGGACTCGATGGCCGCCACCAGCGAGGCCGGCGCGTCGGCCCCTTGCACGAGGCTCGGGTACAGCACGACCGCCACGTGTGGCGCACGCCGGCGCAGCGCCGTCAACACGTCGTGCAAGGCGGCGGCGCCGAGCGACGTGACCACCCCCACGGTGCGAGGGAACGGCGGCAGCGGGCGCTTCAGGTCGGCGTCGAACAGGCCTTCCGCCTCCAGCCGCGCCTTCAGGCGGAGGAACTGCTCGAAGAGCGCCCCCGCCCCCGCGGGCCGCATGGCCTCGACGACGAACTGCAGGTCGCCACGCGGTTCGTACACGGCCACGCGCCCGCGCACCTCGACGAGCTGGCCATCGGTGGGCACGAAGTCGAGCATGGCCGCCGTGCGGCGGAACATCGCACAGCGCAGCAGCGCGTTGCCGCCGTCGGCGTCCTTCAGGCTCAGGTAGCAGTGGCCGCTGCCGGCTTTCGTGAATCCCGACAGTTCCCCACGCACGGTGCAGGACGCGTAGCGGGCCGCGAGGGTGTCGGCCACAGCGTGAACCAGCGCCGCCACCCCCCACACCAGGCGCTCCCGCTGGGGGGTGCGGGGCTCAATCATGGGGAAAGCCAGCGCTGGCGCGGCCTGAGAACTCCACAAGCCCGGCCTGCGGGGCCTGGCGGGCCTTCGGCGCCGTCATCGCGCTTTCACAATCATGCAAGTGATTGATTTTCAACAGAATTTTCATGCCTAAACTTTGAGCAATTTGTTGGATGCCCTGATTTTTCGCGGCTTCCGGCACTTCCCAGCCCAGTTGCCCACAAAGTTATCCACAGTTGCGGTGGACGGTAGCGGTGGGCGGCGGCAATCGTTTGGGGGCATACCCCAATGGCAACTACGAAGCGTTGCACAAGGTCGCGAACTTGGCCCGCCTTCGGGCCATAATCGCCCGTCTCGCCCCGGCCCCCGGGGTGCATTTTCCCCGCGAACAACACTGCAAAGAGGACCGGATTGTTTTCGATCATACAAGCCGCTGGCTGGCCGATTTGGCCCTTGATTCTCTGTTCCGTCGTCGCCCTGACGCTCATCATCGAACGGCTCTCGAGCCTGCGCCCGTCCCGCGTGGCGCCGGCCAAGCTGCTGGATGAGGTGGTCTCGGTCACGCGCGCCCACCTGCCCGCCGCCGACGTGGTGAACAAGCTGGCCGACAACTCCGTCCTCGGCGCGGTGCTGGCCAATGGCCTGCGCGTCGTGATCGCCGACCCGCGCATCACGGAAGACGTGCTGCGCAACGCGTTCGAGAACGCCGGCCGCGCCGCGGTCCACAAGATGGAACGGTTCATGAACACGCTCGGCACCATCGCCTCGGCCGCGCCACTGCTGGGCCTGCTGGGCACCGTGATCGGCATGATCGAGATCTTCGGCTCGCAGGCCCCCACGGGCGGCACCAACCCCGGCATGCTCGCCCACGGCATCTCCATCGCGCTGTACAACACGGCCTTCGGCCTGATCATCGCGATCCCGTCGCTGATGTTCTACCGCTACTTCCGTGGCCAGATCGACGCCTACACGCTCGAGATGGAGCAGGCGTCGGAACGCATGGTGCCGCACCTGATGCGCTTCTCGGTGAAGAAGCCCGTCGCTGCCACCGCCGCGGCCTGAAGAACCAAAGGGCACCGCACCATGTCCATGAGGTTTCGCAAGCACCACCCCGAGGAGCCGGAGATCAACCTGATCCCGTTCATCGACGTGCTGCTCGTCGTACTGATCTTCCTGATGCTGTCCACCACGTACTCGAAGTTCACCGAACTGCAGGTCACCCTGCCGGTGGCTGACGCCGAACGCCCGCGCGACAACCCGCGCGAGGTGATCGTCGCGGTGTCCAGCGACGGCCGTTACGCCATCGACGGCCGGCCCATCGCCGCGCGCAGCGTCGAGGCACTGGCCAGTGAACTCCAATCCGCGTCCGGCGGCGCGAAGGACACCACGCTGATCGTGTCGGCCGATGCTGCGGCATCGCACCAGTCGGTCATCGCGGTGATGGATGCCGCCCGCCGTGCCGGCTTGCCCAAGCTGACCTTTGCCGCGCAAGGCTCGCAGTCCAACTGACAAGGTGTGAACGGCGTCGAGATGCGTTCACCAACCTTCGCCACGCGGCTTCAAGCCGCGTGGTTGCGCCGCGGCCCGCTGGCGGTGGTGTTGTGGCCGGTGTCGGTCGTCTACCGGGCCGTGTATGCCCTGCGCACGCTGGCGCACGCGGCCGGCTGGGTCCGCACCGAACGCCTGCCCGTGCCGGTGATCGTGGTGGGCAACCTCGTGGCCGGCGGCGCCGGCAAGACCCCCACCACGCTCGCACTCGTCGAGTTGCTTCGCCGCCACGGCTACACCCCGGGGCTCGTCTCGCGCGGTTTCGGCCGCACTGGCGGCGACGTGCGCCTCGTCACGGCCGAGTCGTCGCCCCGTGACGTGGGTGACGAACCCCTGCTGATGCACCTGCGGTCCCTCGCCCCGGTGGCCGTGGGACGCGACCGCGCCGCCGCCGGGCGCGCGCTGCTGGCGGCCCATCCAACCATCGACGTGCTGGTGAGCGATGACGGCCTGCAGCACGTTCGCCTCGGCCGCGACGTGCAGGTCATCGTGTTCGACGAGCGGGGCGCAGGCAACGGCTGGCTGCTGCCGGCCGGGCCGCTGCGTGAACCGTTCCGCCGCAATCCGCCCGCGCGCACCCTCGTGGTGTACAACGCGCCAGCCCCGTCCACACCGTGGCCTGGCCACGCCGCCACCCGCGGCCTGCGCGGCGTGGTGGACCTGACCAACTGGTGGCGCGGCGCACCCGCCACCCGCGCCCACCTCGCCGCGCTGTGCGGCCGGCCCGTGGTGGCCGCCGCCGGGGTGGCCCGGCCGGGCCGCTTCTTCGGCATGCTGCACGCCGCCGGGCTTGAAGTGAAGGAGTTGCCGCTGCCCGACCACCACGACTTCGCCACCATCCCCTGGCCCCACGGCACACCCGATGTTGTCGTGACCGAGAAGGATGCCGTGAAGCTGCGGCCTGCTGCGTGCGCCGGCACCCGCGTGCACGTCGCCACGCTAGACTTTGCCCTCGGCCCCGCCTTCGAGGCCGAACTCTTCCGCCTGCTGCCCCACCGGCCGCGGGCCTAGTGCACTAGATGACCATCGCACCGGAGACATCCATGGACACCCGATTGCTCGACCTGCTGGTGTGCCCGATCTGCAAGGGCCCGCTGGAACACCGCCGCCCGCCCACCGACGAGCGCCACGAACTCGTCTGCAACGCAGACCGCCTCGCATTCCCCGTGCGCGACGACATGCCGCTGATGCTCGAATCCGAAGCCCGGTCGCTCGATGCCGCGCCGGCCGCCACAGGAGCGGCCGCGTGACCTTCACCGTCCTCGTTCCCGCACGGCTGCAGTCCACCCGGTTGCCCCGCAAGCCATTGGCCGACATCGCCGGCCTGCCCATGGTGGTGCGTGTGGCGCAGCGTGCCGCGCTGTCCGGCGCGTCGCGTGTGGTGGTGGCGGCTGACGACGCCGAGATCGTCGCGGCGTGCCAGTCGCACGGCATCGCGTGCGTGGCCACGCGGCCCGACCATGCCACTGGCAGCGACCGCCTGGCCGAAGCCTGCACCCTCCTCGGCCTGGACGGCACCGACGTGGTCGTCAACGTGCAAGGCGACGAACCGCTGATCGACCCCGCGCTGATCGACGCCTGCGCGGCCCTGCTGGCGCAGCGCCCCGAATGCGTGATGGGCACTGCCGCGCACGCCATCGATGCGGTCGACGAATTCGTGAACCCGAACGTGGTGAAAGTGGTGCTCGACGGCGCCGGGCGTGCGTTGTATTTCTCCCGCGCGCCCATGCCGTGGTGGCGCGACGGCAATGCCGGCGGCGTGACGGCCCTGCCTTCACCGGCCCCGCTGCGCCACATCGGCCTCTACGCCTACCAGGCCGGGTTCCTGCGGCGGTTCCCCACGCTGCCCGCCTGCCCGCTTGAAGCGGTGGAGTCGCTCGAGCAACTGCGTGTGCTGTGGCACGGCGAGCGCATCGCGGTGCACGTCACGCCGAGCCGGCCCGGACCGGGCGTGGACACCCCCGAGGACCTCGCGCGCGTGCGTGCCCTGTTCGCCTGACCGGGTGCTGACGAACCCGTCCGATCCACGCGTCAACGCGGGCTTCCCTCGGGGAGGATCCGGCGGTGCCCATGCTATTCTCGTGTCAATCGGCGGGCCCTCGCTGCGAACCAGGCGCCCCACAAGCTTCCCCAAAAAACCGAGGTAATTTCATGAGACTGATCCTGCTGGGCGCGCCAGGCGCCGGAAAGGGCACGCAAGCGGCATTCATCTGCCAGAAGTACGGCATCCCTCAGATCTCCACAGGTGACATGCTGCGCGCGGCCGTGAAGGCAGGCTCTCCCCTCGGCGTGGCCGCCAAGAAGGTGATGGACGCAGGCGGTCTCGTGAGCGACGACATCATCATCGGCCTCGTGAAGGAACGCATCACGCAGGCCGACTGCGCGAACGGCTTCCTGTTCGACGGCTTCCCCCGCACCATCCCGCAGGCCGACGCCATGAAGGATGCCGGCGTGAGGCTCGACCTCGTGCTCGAGATCGACGTGCCCGACTCGGCCATCATCGAACGCATGAGCGGCCGCCGCGTGCACGTGGCCTCGGGCCGCACGTACCACGTCAAGTTCAACCCGCCGAAGGTGGCCGGCAAGGACGACGTGACCGGCGAAGAACTCATCCAGCGCGACGACGACAAGGAAGAGACCGTGCGCAAGCGCCTGGACGTGTACCAGAGCCAGACGCGCCCGCTCGTCGACTACTACTCGAGCTGGTCCGCCACCGGCGACGCTGACGCGCCCCGCTACCGCAAGATCTCGGGCACCGGCACGGTGGACGAGATCACGGCACGGGCGCTCGCCGCGCTCGCCTGACGCGCCCCGGCGCTGCCCACGACAAGCCGCTCATCGAGCGGCTTTTCTTTGCCTGGAGATCACCTGATGGACATCGCGAACCACGTTTTCCTCGTCACCGGCGGGGCCTCGGGCCTCGGCGAAGGCACCGCCCGCATGTTTGCCGCACACGGCGGGCGCGTGGTGATCGCCGACGTGCAGGATGCCGCCGGCCAGGCGCTGGCCGCCGAACTGGGCGGTGTGTTCGTGCACTGCGACGTGACCAGCGAAACCGACGCCCAGGCGGCGGTGGCGGCCGCCGCCCAGCTCGGCACGTTGCGCGGGCTCGTCAACTGCGCGGGCATCGCCCCGGCCTCCAAGACGGTGGGCAAGGACGGCGCCCACCCGCTCGCCGTCTTCGACCGCACCGTGCGCGTGAACCTGATCGGCACGTTCAACATGATCCGCCTGGCCGCCGAGGCGATGAGCACCCACGAACCGCTGCCCACCGGCGAACGCGGCGTGCTGATCTCCACCGCGAGCGTGGCGGCCACCGACGGCCAGGTGGGCCAGGCGGCCTACGCCGCGTCGAAGGCGGGTGTGGTGGGCATGACACTGCCCATCGCCCGCGACCTCGCGCGCGTGGGCATCCGCAACATGACCATCGCCCCGGGCCTCTTCGGCACCCCGATGCTGTTCGGCATGCCGCAGGCCGTGCAGGATGCATTGGCCGCCAGCGTGCCGTTCCCGAGCCGGCTCGGCACGCCCGACGACTACGCGAAACTCGTTCGCCACATCGTGGAGAACGACATGCTCAACGGCGAGGTGATCCGGCTCGACGGGGCCATCCGGCTGGCCCCGCGCTGAGCGTCTCAGTCACTCAGAGGAACTTGTACTCGAGCGACACGCGCACGGTGCGGCGGTACACGTCGGCCAGGTTCTGCGGGATGGCCGAGCCGCCCAGTTCGTAGAACGCCCGCTGGTCCACGGGCGGGCGGGTGTTGAGCAGGTTGCGGACGCTGAGCGAGATGGTCAGGTCCTGCACGCCGGTGTAGCCGAGCGCATAGTCAAGCGTGAACGAACGGCGCACGCGGCAGTCGCCCAGGCTCCAGCCGCTGTCCAGGCAATCCTGGTCGGACCAGCCCACGTCGTAGAAGTCGCCCTGCAGTTTCGTGCGGCCGGTGAAGTTCAGGCGCAGCGCGTGCTGGAACCCACCGGTGTCGAGCCCGGTGGTCAGGTGCGCACGCCAGCGCGGGTAGCCATAGCGGCCCGCGAGGTTGTCGCCCCAGCCGCCGCGGAACGTGCTGTATTGGTAGAAGTCGCTCAGGTACGAGGCCTGCAGCGACGTGGTGACCACGCCCCAGCCGGTGGGCATGCGGCTGCGCACGCCGAAGTCCACCCCGGCCGCCGCCGTCTTCGTGGTGTTTTCGTATTGGCTGTTGATGCCCGACAGCGCCCCGGCGGTGACACCGTAGGCGGCCTGTTCGTCGGCCGTGAACGACCGGTCGCCCAGCAACGGCAGGCGGGTCACGCGGCCCGCGGCCAGCGTGTCTTCGGCATTGACGAGGGATTGCCCGCTCGAGGAGCCGATCTCGTTGCGGCGCACGATGCGCCAGTAGTCGGCCTCCACCAGGAACCGCTCGCTCGGCGAAAACACCAGGCCCACGGTCTTGCCCAGCGACTTCTCGGGCTGCAGGCCCGGGTTGCTGTTGCGGATGGCCGGCACGCTGCCGGCACATTCCAGCGACTGCACCACCAGGGCCCGGGTGACCAGCGCCGCGCGGGCGGCGTCGGTGAGCGCCGGGTTCTCGGCCTGCGTGGCGAGGTCGCTCGCGAGGCGGGCGGCCTGCTCGCAGCGCTTCGGGTCCGACACCGGGGAGTCGAACGAGTACAGCGTGGTATTGGAACTCTCCACCAGGTTGGGCGCGCGGAAGCCCGACTCCACGTGCCCGCGCAACAGGAGTGCGCGCGACGCCTCGAAGCGCAGCCCGAGCTTCGGTGACACGTTGGCGCGGAACTGCTGGTACTTGTCCACCCGCGCGGCGGCCTGCAGTTCCAGGTGCTCCGCGAGCGGCACGTTGGCCTCGCTGAACACCGAGCCGAAGTTGCGGCTGCCCCGGGTCTGCGCCATGCCCCAGCCCACGATGTCGCCGTTGACCAGGTTGTCGGACGCCGCCACGTTGAGTGACTCGTGCCGGAAGTCGAAGCCCACCGCCACGTCGATGGGGCGGCCACGGAAGGTGCCCATGGGGCCGGACACGCGTCCGTCCAGGAAGGCCTGTTTCATGTGGCCGGTCTGGGTGTACCTGGGGAACAGCGTGTTCAGCACCTCGGCGCTGTTGCCGCCGCCGATGTGGTAGCCGCGGTTGAAGAACTGCGGGTCGTTGGCGAGGTTGTAGTCGCCGATCAGGCTCTTGAAGCCGCTGTCGCTGTAGCCGCCGCGGGCGCCGTAGCGCACGGTGCTGCCCGTCAGGCCCAGCGCGCCTTGCCAGTCGTAGCCGCGTTCGGTGCCCCGCAGGCCGGCGAGCGCGCGGTAGGCCACCGATTCCACGAGGATGTGCGAGTCGGCGTCGCTGAAGCGGTACGTGAGCGGCGCTTCATCCTGGCCGGTGAAGTTCAGCGGGTGCCCCGCGGGCAGGCCCCGGCCGCGGAAGAGCTTGAGCTGCCCGGTGGACGGGTCGTACCACGGGATCACCGTCTCGACGTCGTACGCCGGGTCGGGCAGGATGTACATCGTCTTCGAGCGGCCGTACAGCGCCTCGGCAAACCCCTCGACACCGGGCTGGATGGCCAGGCGCCCGGTGAGGAACAGGCTGCCGCGGTCGCTTGCCGGCTGGGCTTCCAGCCGCTGGTACTTGTCGTAGGTGCAGGTGGGGCCCTCGAGGGCCGACGGATCGCACCCCGCGAGCGCCACGCCGTTGATGTTGCCCGGGTTGCTCCAGCGCGAACGGGAACCCACCGCGAACCCGTACTTCGTGGACTCGGGATTGACGTCGTTCAGCACGTCGGCCCACGACACGGCGGACCGGCGGTAGAGCTCGACGTTGAGCATCACGTTGAAGCGGTCTTCCACCCAGTCGCCGACGCCGGCCGTCAGGCCCACGGTGGAGGTACGGAAGTCGCTCGAATTGGTGGAGCGCTCCTGGCTTGCGCGCAGCGTGGCGCCGCGGAAGTCCTTGCGCGTGATGATGTTGATGACCCCGGCGATGGCGTCCGAGCCGTAGATGGCCGACGCCCCGCTGCGCAGCACCTCGATGCGCTCCACCGCGTCGAGCGGCAGGGTGTTCAGGTCGGTGAACATGCCCGGGTCGTCGTGCATCGCAAATGACGACAACCGCCGCGAGTTCAGCAGCACGAGCGTGGCCTGTGGCCCCAGGTGGCGCAGCGACACCGCCGAACCGCCGGCGGCGTACGAGTAGGAGCCTGTCATGTCCGACACCGTGCGGTTCGAGCCGGTCTGCAGCTGGCTCGAACCCACCAGCGTATCGAGCACCTCCTTCACCGACGACAGGCCGGTGGCCTGGATCTCCTTGCGGGTGATGACGACGGTGGGGGCCGACGGCTCGGCCTCGATGCGGGGGATGTGGCTGCCCGTCACCTCGACCTTGGGCAGCTGGGTGGTTTCCTGGGCGTGTGCCACGTCCACGCCCGCGGACAAGGCAAACACGGCAAGGCTGATGGCGGATGGTTGCATGCGTACTTCTCGTTCTTGTCCCTGCGGGTGCGGCGCCCCCAAACCCGCCGCGCCGGCCCCGCCTCCTGCCGAATCAGGCGACCCTGGGCACGGCGGCAAGCAAGCGCCGCGTGTAGTCCGTACGCGGGTGTGCAAGCACCTCCTGTGCCGGACCTGTCTCCTCGATTCGTCCCTGCCGCATCACCGCGATGTGATCCGCGATGTATTCGACAACGCCGATATTGTGCGTGATGAACAAGTAAGAAACGCGAAGCTCGTGTTGCAGGTCTCTCAAGAGGTTCAGGATCTGGGCCTGCACTGACACGTCGAGGGCCGACGTGGGCTCGTCACACACGATCAGGCGGGGCGACACGGCCAGGGCGCGGGCGATGGCGATGCGCTGGCGCTGGCCGCCGGAGAACTCGTGCGGGTAGCGCCACAACGAGTCCGGCCGCAGGCCCACCCGCTCGAGCAGCTCGTCGATGCGCGCGCGCCGGGCCGCCGCGTCGAGTTCTGGACGCAATGCGATCAGCCCCTCCTCCAGCAAGTCCAGCACCCGCAGCCTCGGGTTCAGCGACGAAAACGGGTCCTGGAACACGATCTGGATGGCCCCGCGCACTTCCCGCAGCGCCGCCCCTTGCAGCTGGAACAGGTCGCGCCCGGCGAACGTGGCGCGGCCAGCCACCTCGGCCTGGCCGCGCAGCAACTGCACGATGGCCTTGCCGGTGGTGGTCTTGCCACTGCCGGACTCGCCCACCAGCGCCAGCGTGCGGCCCACGCCGATGGACAACGTCACGTCATCCACCACCGGAGCGGTCGGGACGGACCGGCGCAACCAGCCGCCGCGCGGCGCATAACGCACCGTGAGGCCACTCACCTCCAGCAGGGGTTCGGCCTCGGCGCGCGGTGGCGGCACCGGCGGCAGCGCGAGCGTGGGTGGCGGCAGCACCGCCGCGGCCCCGTCGCGAAACAGCAGGCAACGCACCTGGCGATCAGGTGGGAGCGGCAGCAGCACCGGCGCGACGTGGGCGCAGTCGGGCATCACGCGGTCGCAGCGCGGCGCGAAGCGACAGCCCGTGAAGGCGGCCGACAGCGCCGGCACCGTGCCGGGGATGGCCGCGAGCCGGCCGCCCCGCTTGCGTGCGTCGGGCAGCGCCCGCAGCAGCAGGTGGGCGTACGGGTGTTGCGGCGAGCGGAAGAAGTCGGCCGATTCGGCCACCTCCACGATCTGGCCGGCGTACATCAGTGCCACGCGGTGCGCCATGCCGGCCACCACCGCGAGGTCGTGAGTGATCAGCAGCAGCCCCATGCCCTGCTCTTCCTGCAGGCTGCGCAGCAAGTCGAGCACCTGGGCCTGGATGGTGACGTCGAGTGCGGTGGTGGGTTCGTCGGCCACCAGGAAGTCGGGCTCGGCCGCGAGTGTCATCGCGATCATCACCCGCTGCTTCTGGCCGCCGCTCAGCTGGAACGGGTAGTCGGCCGCGCGGCGCGCCGGCTCGGGAATGCCTACGCGGTGCAACCACGACACCGCCTTGGCCCGCGCGGCATCGCCGCGCAGCGGCGTGTGGGCCTCGATGCTTTCCACCACCTGGTCGCCGATGGTCATGACCGGGTTGAGGCTGGTGCCCGGCTCCTGGAAGATCATGCCGATGCGGCCGCCACGCACCGCCCGCATGCGCGATTCGGGCAACGACAGCAGTTCCGTACCACCCAGCGTCACGCTGCCCCGGGTCACCTGGCCGTTCTCGGGCAGCAGCCGCATCAACGCCAGGGCGGTCATGCTCTTGCCGCAGCCGGACTCCCCCACCAGTGCGAACGTCTCGCCCTGGCGCAGGCTCAGGTGCAGCGCCTCGATGGCCCGCACCAGGCCGGCGTCGCCATCGAGTTCGACGTGCAGGTCATCGACCTCGATGGCCATCAGGACACCTCCTTCGGTGGCGCCGGGCGGCGCACGCGAAACACCCGCGCCCGCGGGTCGAACGCGTCACGAACGCCGTCGGCGAACAGGTTGGCCACCAGCACCAGGCCCACCATGAACCCGAACGCCGCGGCGAACGACCACCACACCACCGGGTCGCGCGACATCTCGCTGCGCGCGAGGTTGATCATGCCGCCGAAGCTGTTCATCGTGGGGTCGACGCCGACGCCCACGTACGACAGCACCGCCTCGTACAGCACGAGGGCCGAGAAATCGAGCACGGTGGTGATGATGACGAGGTGCACGACGTTCGGGAACACGTGGCGCACCATGATGCGCCACGGGCCCACGCCGAACGCCGTGGCCGCCTGCACGTACTCGAGTTCGCGCAGCTTCAGCGTCTCGGCGCGCAGCAGCCGGCACAGCCCGGCCCAACCGGTGAGGCCGAGGATCACGCACAGCAGGAACAGCCGCACGTCGGCGCGTTCGGCGCCGGTCTCGAACAGGTCCGGGTGGGTGTCGATGAACACCTGCATCATCAGCACACACGCGGCGATCAGCAGCACGTTCGGGATCGACGAAAGCACGGTGTAGGTGTACTGCACCACGTCGTCCACCCAGCCCCGGAAGTAGCCAGCGACGATGCCCAGGCCCACGGCCAGCGGCAGCGTGGCGATGGTGGACAAGGTGCCGATCACGAACGCGGTGCGCACGCTCTTGAGCGACTGGAACAGCACATCGTTCCCGGTGCGGTCGGTGCCGAGCAGGTGGTAGTGCGGCGCGAGCGCGGTGACCAGGCCCACGAGTGCGCCGAGCCCCAGCACGGTCCACAGCGCGGCGCGCCACGGCACCTCGGTGTCGTGACGCCAGGCCGCCACGAGCCCCTGGCGGCCGCGCAACGCCGCAAACACGCCCAGCGAGAGCACCGCCGACACGGCCAGGCCGGCCACGAGGCCCGCCCCTGCCCGCCACGCCACGTCGGGCACCCGCTCGGTGGTGTCGTCGCCCAGGTGCACGCCACCGTGCAGCAGGCGCGGGAACACCCGCTCGGTGCCTTGCGCGGCCTTGGCGAACGCGCGCGCGGCCAGCGGGGCCGAGTACGTCACCTCGCGGCTGCGGGCCAGCGGCGCGAGCACCAGGTCGAGCACCGACTCCACCTGCGTGCCGTACGCCTGCACCGATCCCGCGCCGCCGGCCGCGGGAAGCGCGCGCCGGAAGTGAATGCTGTCGGCCACGGCCACCGCGAGGAACGCCCCCAGCACCACGGCCGAACACAGCGCCGCCGGCTGGCGGAACACCTTGAGCCAGTCACGGCGGCGGCTGGCGTGGGCCCGCACGCGCCACCCGTAGGCGATCAGCGCGACGGCCAGCAGCAGCACGACCCCATCGGACCACAGCAGCACGAACAACGGCCACGCGCCCGTCATGACAGCCTCACCCGCGGATCGACCCACGTGTACGCCACGTCGATGAGCACGTAGCTGGCCACGTAGAGCAGCGAGCCGATGAACACCATCGACCGCACGATGGCAAAGTCCTGGCCCGAGATGGCATCGATGACGTACGCACCCAGGCCCGGAATGCCGAAGAAGCTCTCGAACACGAGGCTGCCGAGGAACACGTAGGGCAGGTAGCTGCCGGCGCTGGTGATGATGGGGATCAGTGCATTGCGCAACACGTGGCGGCCCAGCACCACGGCCTCGCCCAGCCCCTTCGCGCGGGCGGTGCGCACGTAGTCACGGCCGATCTCCTCGAGGAACATGGCCCGGTACAGGCGCCCTTCCCCTCCCAGGCGCGACAGCAGCGACAAGACGACCGGCAGCACGAGGAACCGCGCCGCATCGAGCCCCGGGGCCCAGCCCGAGATGGGCACGAGCCGCATCACACGCGAGAAGAGGAACTGCCCGACGATGATGTAGAAGAGGCTGCTGACCGACAGCATCAGCACGCACAGCACCACGCCCCAGAAGTCGATGCGGCTGTTCTTGAAGAACACGAGCACGAGCGCGAACGCCACGCTGGCCACCACCTGCAGCACGAACAACGGCACCGCGAGCTGCAGGCTCACCACCATGCGCTCGCCGATCTCGTGGCCGATGTCGGTGGCGCCGCTTGCATCCGACCGGCCGAAGCGCAGCGCGAAGAGCGACACCGACCGTTCCCAGAACACCGTGTTCGTGACCTTCGCCGCCCCCTCGGCCCGGTCGTTCCAGTAGAGCGGCTTGTCGTAGCCGCGTTCGGCCTTCCACTTGGCGATCTGGTCCTGCGTGACCCGTTTGCCACCGATGTTCAGGCGGGCCATGTCGTCGGGGGTGTTGACGGTGAAGAACAGCGCGAAGGTGAGCAGGTTCACCCCGATGAGCACGAGCAGCCCGTACCAGGTGCGGCGAAGCAGGTAGCGGCCCATCGGTCAGCCCTTCCCGGCGAGCGCCACGGCGCCCTCGCGCCGGCGGTACGCCTGCCAGCCCAGCACCACGAGCACGAGGCCGGCGGCCGCACCGCCCCACAGCGGCCAGGTCACCGGCCGGTTCCATTCGGCCTGCCGCTGCGCGCGCAGGGCCGCGTCGATGCGGTGGTAGCGGATCACGTCGCGGCCCATCACCCCCGGTTTGCCGTTGTGCACCCAGGGGGCGTACGCGCCCGCGGCGAAGGGGTGGTAGCCGAAGATCCACGGCGCGTCGGCGCGGGCAATGGTGACCATCTCGTCGATGAGCCGCTGCTTCTCGGGCCCGTCGTCGAGCAACTGCATTTGCCGGAAGCGCTTGTCGAACCCGGCGCTTTCGTAGTTGGCCACGTTTTCGCCCTCGTGTTTTGATTTGGAGTTGGGGCCGTAGAGCAGGAACAGGAAGTTCTCGGCATCGGGGTAGTCGGCCACCCAGCCGCCGAAGAAGATCTGGTGCTTGCCCTTGAGGGTTTTCTCCTGGTACTGGTTGAAGTCGGTGGCACGGATCTCGAGCTGCACGCCCACCTTCGCGAACTGCTTGACCGTCCAGTCGAGTTCGGCCTTCAGCTCCGGGGTGGGGGCGCGCTGGAAATCGTAGTTCAGCACAAGTGGCCGGCCCGTTCGGGCGTCGCGCCCGTCCGGGTACCCGGCCTCGGCCAGCAGCCGGCGCGCCTCCTCGACCGGGCGCCGCAGCACCTTGCCGTCCACCACGTGGTGGGTGACCGGGTTGTGCCCTTCCACCGTGCCATGGCGCGAGCCGAAGATGCCCGCGGGCAGCGGGCCATGTGCCGCGTCGCCAGCCTTGTACAGGAAGATGCGGCCGTACCCTTCCTCCCAATCCATCGCGATGGACAGCGCCTGGCGCAGTTTGCGGTTTTTCGCCTCGCGCTCCGGCGTGTCGCCTTTGCCGACCACCGGGTCGAGCATGTTGAAGCCCATGTACCAAGTGGTGAGGTCCACCGTCTGAGGGAACCGGAAGCCACGTTCGTCGAAGCGGTCGCGGGTGGCGTCGGCGTCGTTCATGTCGGCCAGGAACTCCACGCCCCAATCCACCCGCTCGATCTCGGGCACGTCGATGTACCCCTGCGCGAACTTGGACTTCAGCGGCACGCGCTCCTTCTCGACATTGAACTCGACGCGGTCGATGAACGGCATGGGTTTGCCGCAGTCGGCCAGCAGGCCCGCGGCGCGGTCCACGTCGTCGCCCTCGCACGGGTACGGGTCGAGGTGGTACAGCGGGTTGCGCACCAGCACGTGGCGGCGGTCCTGTTCGTACTCGCGCAGCATGTAGGGGCCGGTGCCCACGGGCCAGCGCGACAGCGCCATGCCGTTGCGGGCCATGCCGGGCTGCGCATAGAACTTCTCGGCCTCCCACGGGATGGGCGCGGCGAACGTCATCGCGAGCCAGTACTTCCACTGCGGGTACTTGCCCTTGATGCGGATGCGCAGCGTGTGCGGGTCGAGCGCCTGCACCCCGTCGAGCGGCCAGCGCCGGAAATCAAGGAACGGCTTGTCGCGGTCGGCCGGGTCGAGGTTGGCCCGCAGCGCCTTGTCCTCGGCACGGATGCGCTCGCCGTAGGCCTTCAGCCCCACCACGTACTCCGCGAAGATGCCGAACACCGGCGCCTCGATGCGGGGCGTGGCGTGGCGCTTGAACGCGTAGACGAAGTCGTCGGCGACCAGCTCGCGGGTGCCGGTATGGGGGAAGTCGAACGGCGAACGCTTGCCCTCGGTGTCCTTCGCCGTCAGCGCGTGGTAGAGGTAGTGCCCTTGTTCGTCGCGGGCAAAGGCCGGGTGCGGCGCGTACATCACGCCGCGGCGGATGGGGATGTCGTACACGCTCTCGGCCACCCGGTCGCCAGGTGCGTCGTCGGGCAGTGGCTGGCCCTTGGCATCCAGGTAGTGCGGCTGCACGACCTCGGCGGCCGCCTTGGGCACCAGCGTGTACGGCCGCTTCAGGTAGTGGTACCCGTACAGCGGTTCGTGCACGTGGTAGACCACGGGGGTCTCGTTGTTGGCGTAGGACGCCGTGGGGTCCAGGTAACGCGGCGAGCGCTCCTGGAAGGCCATGAACAGCGTGTTGGTGCGCTCGCTCCCTTGCGGGTGCGGGCTGTTGTCACAGCCCGCCAGGCACACCAGCAAGACTGCCCACAGCCAGCGCGGGTTCATCGCGCCCGCTTGCCGTTTGAAGGAACGTGGCCGCAGCCATCGCCGCAGTCGGGGCCATGCGTGTCGTCGTGTCCGTGGTGCGCGTGGTCATGCGGCGTGCCCCAGCCGAGGAAGGCGTCGCGGCCCTGGACGGCGAGCGAGGCCTTGCGCCCCACCGGCAGGCACACCTTCGTGGCCACATGGCCGTACGGCAGCCCGGTGACGATGGGCGTGCGCGTGAGGGAACGCAGGTGCGCCACCACCGTCTTGAGCGAGTAGCCGCGGTCGAGCGGCGACTTCGTGAAGTCGGTGAACGACCCCAGCAGGATGGCCTTCTGCGCATCGAGCACCCCGGCCTGATGCAGCTGCAGCAGGTTGCGTTCGATGCGGTACGGGTGTTCGTTGACGTCCTCGAGGAACAGGATGCCACCCTTGACCTTGGGCCAGTGGGGTGTGCCGAGCAGCGAGTTCAGCACGCACAGGTTGCCGCCCCACAGCGTGCCCTTGGCCTCGACACCGTCGAAGCCGTCTTCGGTGCGAAAGCCCACGGCCTCCAGCGCGCCCGTCATGGCCTCGACGAAACAGTCGGGGGTGACTTCATCGAGCGTGTCACCGCCGAAGTCGCTCACGGCCAGCGGCCCGGCCCACGATTCGGCCTTGCCGTGCGCAAGCAGGCCCAGCTGCAACGCGGTCATGTCGCTGTAACCCACCCAGCGTGTGCCGTGTTCGGCCGCGTGCACGAGCTTCTTCCAGTCGAGGCGGTCGAGCAGGCGGCTGAGCCCGTACCCGCCGCGCGTGGCCAGCGCGACCGACGGAGCCTGCGCGGCCACGCGGTGCAGTGCGGCCAGGCGCAGGTCGTCGTCACCGGCAAAGCGCTGGTGTTTCGCCAGCGCCGATTCGTCGACGGACACGTCGAAGCCGAAGCCCTTGAGGCGTTTGGCGGCCAGCCGCAGCGGTGCCGCCTTGGCCACGACGCCGGACGGGGTGAACAGGGTCAACGAGGTCATGGGGAGCAGTCAGCTTCTCAGTAGGGCGGCAAGATCGCGTCGACCTCGATCACGTCGCCGGTGGGAATGTCGGGCACCGGCTCCGTGCCGGGCACGGTCTCCGGTTCGGGGGTGGGCACGGCGCGGCGCTGGCGGTACTGCTCGCGGCGCTCGGCAAAAAAATCGCGGAGCACCTGGCCGCACTCGTGCGCCAGCACACCGCCTTCGAGCCGAGTGTGGTGGTTGAGCCGCGGCTCGCCGAACAGGTCGACCACCGAACCGGCGGCGCCCGTCTTGGGGTCGGTGGCACCGAACACCACGCGCTTGAAGCGGGCGTGCATCAAGGCCATGGCACACATGGCACAGGGTTCGAGCGTCACGTACAGCTCGCACTCCGGCAGCCGGTAGTTGCCCAGCAACGTGGCCGCGTGGCGCAAAGCCACGATCTCGGCGTGGGCCGTGGGGTCGTGTTCGGTGATGGGGCGGTTGTAGCCGGTGGCGATCACCTGGCCTGCCCGCATGATCACGGCGCCCACCGGCACCTCGCCTACGAGCCAGGCGTTCTGGGCCTGGTCAAGCGCAATGCGCATGGCGTGTTCGTCGGCGGGGGAACTCATGCGTGCGGCGGGTGTCGGGGAGAAGAATGACCGATTTTATGCGACGGCCGCGCTGACACACCGAGGATCGGATGGAGATCGAACCCAGGAGCCGGGGTTGCGGCCTGACGGCACCCGGTCGAGGCGGGGAAAGCCGGCCGGGGTGTGGGTGCCGGCGGGTCGGGCACCGGTGGCGGCCGCGCTCGTCGTGCGGCGTGCCGGTCAATGAAGAACGCAAGCGAACCTGGGCCGCCACCGTCCCGGTGGGCCGAGGTCCGCTGGGGCAGAGACGGTCAGATCGTCAGTTCGCGCTCGACATCCTGCGCCTTGCGGCGAGCCATCGCCAAGTTCGACTTCGACTTGTCGAGCACGAAGTACACGAACACGCCCTCCTTGCGGGAGACCGGACGGATGATGTGGTACTGCTTGCCCAGCGTGATCAGGATGTCGTCGATCACATCGTTGATGCCCAGGGCGCGCATGGTCTTGAGTTTGGCGCGCACGACTTCCGTGTTGCCGGCCGCAGCCACTTCCATGTCGACGCCAGATCCCGCGGAGCCGAGCATCATGCCGCTCGTGGAGTCGACAACGGCTGCGCACATGGCGCCGTCGACCAGAAGGAGTTCATCGAGAGTTTGTCGGATGGTAGCCATGGTATTTCCTTGGGTGAGTGAAATGAAGACCGGGCACGGTTTCGGGTGATCCCGAAGCGGCCTGGTGACGAGGGAAAACAGGTTCTGCGTCAGGAGCGCCCGTGCAACTGCACGAACCGTCCGAACTCGCGCACGCGTTTTTGCCAGGCGAGCCAGTCCACACCCCGGTGCTCGCCGAGGGACACCATCAGGATGTCCGGATCGCTGCAGCAAGGCAGCACCGCGAGCACGCCGCGCTCGTGGTACATCACGGCGGCGCCGAGTGGCCCGAGCCCGGCGAACTCCGCATGCTGGCGGCGGTGGAGGCGCCAGTAGCTCACGGCGGCCTCCCAGATGCGGTCGTCAGGCACCTGGCCGCTGGACAACCAGATCAGGCCCGTGTCGGTGTCCACCAGTGCGCAACCGGTGATGCCGGGCTGATCCATCAGGTCGTTCAGTCGCCGGGCAACGGGTTCGGATTTCATGCGACAAGGAGAAGTCGTTCGGCGGATGCGAGCTGGTTCCAGACGAGGCCCAGCAAGACGGAACGATCGGTCAGCACGACGACAACCACCGCCTGGCCATGCGACTGCATGCAGCGCACGACCAGCCGCCCCTCGCTCGACTCGACCACGAGGCAGCGCGTGGCGCCGATGCCGGTTTCAACGCTGGCCGCGTCGCCGAGCGCCGCGATGGAACTCACCATCGCGGAGAGCCGCACGCGATTGACGGGCCGGCTGCCGGCCTCCGCCAGGTCGAAGCCGTCGATCGTGGCCACGACAACGACACCGTGCCCCTCCAGGCCCGCCAGCACGGCATCGGCGACACGCTGGGCGTCGGCCAGCAACCGGGCATCATGCATCGTGTGGGAGCTCATTCCCGGGCCTCCGCTTGTGCCAGCACCGTGTCCACCAGCATCAGCACGTCCTCGCGCCGGCGCACGTCGACGGGCAGCACCGGCAGCACGAGGCCGCGCGCGTCGAGCACGTCGGCGAAGTCGTCGAGCGTGGGAACAGGGCACTCCTGCACGCGGCCAACGCCGACGGCACAGTTCATGGTGGGCAACATGTCCTTGTACGCCTCGAGGTAAACGTTCAGGTCGGCCAGCGGATCCGGCCGGGAGTTGTCGATGAGGATCACGAGACCCAGGGCGTCGGTCGCCACGATGCGCCACATGAATTCGAACCGCTGCTGTCCGGGGGTCCCGAACAAGCGCACGCTGCACCCATCCCCGAGGTTGCACAGGCCGAAGTCCATGCCCACGGTGGTGAACTCTTTTCCAAGTGCGGCATCGGTGTTCCGCACATCGGTCGTGACCGGTGGTGTGTCACTCAGTGCGGCGATGGCGGTGGTCTTGCCCGCACCCGGTGTGCCGGTGAAGACGATCTTGTGCTGTTTCATTTATTTGGAAGCGTCCAGGCCAAGCCGGCGTCGCAGCTTGCCGAAGAGGCCGATCTCGGGCCGTTGCCCGGGGCACGGGGCGGCGGCCCGAGGCGGCGGTGACGGCAGCGACACCGGTGCCGGCACGACCTTGACGTCGAGCAGCCCCTCGGTACCCAGTGCCACGAGGAAAGACTGGCAGTCCGCGATGCTCACATTGCTCAGGCGGGCCAGTTCGTCGAGCCCCACATGGCGCACTGACATGAAACCGGAGAGGCGCGCGTGGTATCGGTGGCCCAGCAGCAGGCGGCTCGGTGGCCAACGGCGCAATCGGTAGGCGCCACGCGACTCCAGCATGAATGATGTCGCTTGGACTGCCACGGCTGGCGCCTTCACCGCGACGGGTGCGGCGACCGCGATGGGCGCCGCCACGGCGGCCACCGCGACAAGTGCCGCCACGGCAACCGGTGCGCGCGGCGGAACCGGCGTGGGCGCCATCTTGACGGCCGGCCCCATGATCTTGCCCTCCGCGGCCGCGAGCGCGTTCATGAAGTCCTCGAACTGCAACGGCCGCGCCAGCGCGTTCCGCTTCGCGGGCGTGTTCTCCGAGGCATCGACCAGGCGCAGTGTCGCCACCGGCTCGTCCAGCAGACCCGGTATGGTGTCGGGCCCGTCGCCGCCGTGCAGCAGCACGTCGACATCGCCGCTCGACACCAGCGCCCAGTCGCATTCCAGGCGATCGCTGCCCACCCGCAGGAAGGCCGCGGCCTTCGTGCGTTCGGTGTCGGGCACGTTCTGGATCAGCAGCGTCAATTCGGGCCGGGCACTGTCCGGCAAGCGCGTTGCGGAGTTCAAAGGAAAGACCTTTGCGGTTGAAGAGAACGACATCGAAGGCACTCCGTGACAGATCGATTGAGGTACGCCTTTCATTGAGCCTGATGCTAGGCACTCGCACCCTGTCCGTCATGATGGTTCGATGATGAAAACTGATTCATCCGTTACGCATCCGTTACGCACACGTTACCCGTTCGTTACGCGCTCATGAGGCACGCGCTGGAGCCGTTTCGGGAAGTCGCGCACGCCCACGCGCATCGCGCGTTGCCGCTGTTTCTGGTTGAAGAAGGCGCTCGCGCCGCCTACCGTGGTTCATCCCCGCGCAGGAGACCTGCCATGCCCTTCCTTCACCTCCCATGGCGCACGGTGTTGCTGGCCGTCGCCAGCGCATGCACGTGCTGGCCTGCCCAAGCCATCGTGCTGCGTGGCACATTCGCCGGCATCGCGTCGGCCGAACCCCTGCCGCTGAACTTTCCGCCGCCCCGCCCCATCGACGACTACGACGGCGCAACCATCACCGGCAGCTTCGAGGTGAACGTGCCGGATCCGGAATTCCACCTGAGCGGCGACGACGGTTCATTCGCCTACTTCCTCAACGGGCACGGCGGGTTCCTGTCGATGACCTTCCGGGTGCTTGGTGAGCAGTTCGACGTCCACCGGGCTTCCCCGCCTCCCGGCTCGAGCGACTTTCCGAGCCTCATCCTGCTGGGCGGCGGTGGGGCGGGCACCCAGACCGCGCAGTTCCTGACCGATTTCCGGCCGCGCTTCGGCGGTGGCATCCTGACGCTGACCGGCCCCACCGGCAGCCTGTTCACCGGCCTAGATGCGTCCACGCTGCACCTCGACCCGGACGCCCTGCCCAGCCTGCAGACGTACTTCGCCGATTCACGCGCCGGGATGACCATCAGCTTCGAGGCCACCTCGGTGACCTTCGACCTGGCCACCCCGGTGCCCGAGGCCCCCGCCGTGTGGATGGGCCTCGCCGGCTTGGCGCTGGTGGCCGCGGCGCGACGCCGCCGCTGACCCCTCACCACTTGCAGTCGCCGTCCTTGCTCAGCGCTGACTGGGCAAGTGGTATCACGGCCAGCACGCCCATGTCCGCGTGCGCCTTGCGGCAGTCCGGCTTGCCGGCCTTCTGGATGTCGTCGGCCAGCTTCGACTTGCGTTCGGGCGGCGGTGGCATCAGGTTCAGCGCCCCCCGCGAGCCCGGGTTCGACGGCAGGCCGTTGCCGCGCGCCGGATTCAGGTCAAGCTTCAGCGGTGGTGTGGTCATCACCGGGGCTGGCGATGGTGCCGCCGCCGGCCCGCCCGTAGGGCCGCCGCGCAGGTCGACACCTCCTGCCGCGGGGCCCCCGCTGGGCGCGGGCGCCCGCGATGGGGCGGGTGATGCCGGTGCCGGTGCCGGTGCCGGTGCCGATGCCGGTGTTGGCGCGGGCGCTGGCGTGGGTGCCGGTGGTGCCGGTGTGGGCGCAGGAGGCACCGGCGCAGCCGGTGGTGGTGCAGGCACCGGAGGCGGTGGCACCGGTGCAGGCGGTGGTGGTGCAGGCACCGGGGGCGGCGGCACAGGCACGGGCGGCGGTGGCGCAGGCACCGGGGGCGGTGGCTCGGGCACGGGCGGTGGCGGCGCAGGCACCGGAGGCGGCGGCACGGGCACAGGCGGTGGCGGCGCAGGCACCGGTGGCGCAGGCACCGGGGGCGGTGGCACGGGCACGGGCGGCGGTGGCGCAGGCACCGGGGGCGGCGGCACGGGCACGGGCGGCGGCGGCGCAGGCACCGGGGGCGGCGGCACGGGCACGGGCGGCGGTGGCGCAGGCACCGGGGGCGGCGGCACGGGCACGGGCGGCGGTGGCACTGGCACTGGCACTGGCACTGGCACTGGCACTGGCACTGGCACTGGCACTGGCACTGGCACTGGCACTGGCACTGGCACTGGTGCTGGTGCTGGTGCTGGTGCTGGTGCTGGCGGTGGCGGTGGCGGTGGCGGCGCAGGCACCGGAGGCGGCGGCACGGGCACCGGCTGCGACGCGGCAAACACCGGCGGCTGCGGTTCGCGGCGGGCGGGGTTCCGGTCCACGGGCGGGATGCGGGGCGCGGCCGGCAAGTCGCGGCGCGGCGGGAGGTGGATGACGTCCCGCGAGGTGGCGGGTCGCGGCGGCGGTGCCGCTTCCTCGAACGGCGCAGCGGGAACCGGGTCGTCTTCAGGCACCGGCTGGTCGGGCGGTGGCGGTGGGAGGGGTGGCGGGGGCGCGAGCGTCACCGTCAACGGGCCGAACACCGTGCCGGTACGACCCGGCGCGCGGGCGCCGTCACCGCTGGCACTGCCGAACCACACCACCACCAGCACGTGCAACAGCAGCGACAGTGCCGCGAACTTCGGCAGCGACGGCGGTTCGGCACCGGGCGCGGGCACGCCCGCCAGCACCGCCCTCACCCGCACGCCCTCCGGGCCGGGCTGGACGTGGCCCGGGCGAGGCGGCGATGGGGCGGGTGTCGGGTCATGTGGCGGTGGGGAATCGGTGCCCACTGTATCAACGACCGGTGTCCTTGCCTCTCCCATGCCGGGTTTGGCATGGCGCCGTGCGGGAATGTCATTGGGCAATCGGTGCCGAAGTTCGTACGATGCGGCTCCCGCGCCGTGAGCGCCCCTTGGAGAGCACCGTGGAATACCGTGAGTTGGGCCGCACCGGCTGGAAGATCTCGACCATCAGTTTCGGCGCATGGGCCATCGGCGGCACCTGGGGCCAGGTGGACGACACCGAGTCGATGGCGGCGCTCCACCGCGCGCTCGACCTCGGCGTGAACTTCTTCGACACCGCGGATGTGTATGGCGACGGCCACAGCGAGCGGCTCATCGCCCGCCTGCGCCGCGAGCGCACCGAGCCGTTCTACGTGGCCACGAAGGCCGGCCGCCGGCTGTCGCCCCACGTGGCCGGTGGCTACAACCGCGACAACCTCACCGCCTTCGTCGAACGCAGCCTCGGCAACCTGGGTGTCGAGGCGCTGGACCTGTTGCAGCTGCACTGCCCACCCACCGAGGTGTTCTACACCCCCGAGGTGTTCGGCGTGCTCGACGACCTGGTGCAGGCCGGCAAGCTGCGGCACTACGGTGTGTCGGTCGAGAAGGTCGAGGAGGCGCTGAAGGCCATCGAGTACCCCGGGGTGCAGTCGGTGCAGATCATCTACAACATCTTCCGCCAGCGTCCGGCCGAACTGCTGTTCGAGCAGACGCTCAAACGCCGCGTGGGCATCCTCGCGCGCCTGCCGCTGTCGTCGGGCCTGCTGTCGGGGCGCATGACCCGCACCACGCAGTTCAGCGCCGACGACCACCGCCAGTTCAACCGCGACGGCGCTGCGTTCGACAAGGGCGAGACCTTCTCGGGCCTCGATTACGAACGAGGCCTCGAGGCGGTGGAAGCACTGCGCCCGCTGGTGCCGGCGGGCATGTCGCTGCCGCAGTTCGCGTTGCGCTGGATCGCGATGAACCCGGCGGTGACCTGCGCCATTCCAGGCGGCCGACGGGCTTCGCAGGTGGAGGACAACCTTGCCGCGGCCGACCTCCCGCCACTGTCGCCGGCACAGATGGCCGGCGTCGAGGACATCTACCGCCGGTTCGCCAGGTCCGAGGTGCATCACCGCTGGTGAATGGCCGCGCGCGTGCGGCGGCCTGTTCAGGCATGCCGGGTTTCTCCACACCGGCTGACCCGTCGCCGCACGAGTTCGAGAGACTCCAGGCCTTTCAGCGCCGTCGCCGTCGGCACCCCGAAGTCGATCAGGCAGGCGAGTTCGTCGATGTCCATGGCGCGGAAGCGCTCGACCGCCTGCACGGCCCTTTCCACGCTGCCGAAGAGTCCCAGCGATTTGAAGTAGCGTTCGACGCTCAGGTCGATGACTTGCTGCCGCTGGGCTTCCGTCACCTCGCGGCCACCGGGGCGCGCCGGTGCGGTGTTGCCGGTGCTGAACAGGCTGAGCGAGCCGCGCACATACTCGCGCATCGGCTCGCGGATCTCGTCCAGCACGCCTTCATCGTGCCCCACGAAGGTATGGACCATCAGGGTGACATGGCCCCGCGCCCCCACGGCCGGGCCGTGGGGCACGAATGCCTCGCGGTACTCGGCAATGTTCGCCGCGAGCACATCGGCCCCCTGCTTGACGAGATGCGTCAGCAAACCCGTCCCCATGCGGCCGGCGGCCCGGAACGTGTCCGCCGAGCCCGCGCTGGTCAGCCAGATGGGAAGCTCCGGCTGGACCGGCGGCGGATACACCCGCACGGGAACGTCTGCGCCACTGCCGTTGATTCGCTGCACCGTCTCGCCGCGCCACAGTCGACGCACCGTGTCGATCGTGGCCTCGGTGATGGCATGCCGTTCGGCGTAGTGATCCGGGCGCAGCACGAAGTCATGTGGATGCCAGCCCGAACCGAACGACACGGCAGCCCGGCCATCGGAAAGGTTGTCGACCACCGACCACTCCTCCGCCAGGCGAAGCGGATCCTGCAGCGGCGCCACCACGCTGCCGGCCCGGATGCCGATGCGGCGCGTGACCGAAGCGATGGCCGCGCCGGTCACCGCCGGATTGGGGTAAAGCCCGCCGAATGGATGGAAATGCCGCTCGGGGGTCCAGACCGCGCTGAAGCCGTGTGCGTCGGCAAACCGGGCTGCCTCCATCAACAGCTGATAGCGGCCGCCCGTTTCGCCCCGCGGCAGGGTGCTGTCGTTCGCAAAGAAAAAGAGGCTCAATTCCATGCATCGGTCTCGTCAGGAGGTGTGAATGAATCCGGAGTGGCCGGTCGGGCCGTCACCGTCGGGTTCGGTCGAACCCACGTACACGGTGTCACCGCTGACCGCATCCGGGTCGTGGGAAGCGCGCGCCACGGCACGGGCAAACTCCTCGACGCTCAACAACGAGCCGAGGCGCGCCCGCCGCCGGGCGAAGAGTTCGGGGCGGGCCCGCTCCAGCAGGACGGCGGTCACCGTGCGTTCGATGACATCGCCGCTCACCACCACCAGACGGATGCCACGCGCGGCAAGTTCCGGCATGCGTTCACGCAAGGCGGTCTCGCCCGCACGCTTGGTGGCGGCGACCGCCTCATACTCACCGACGGTGCGCCGCTGCCCGTGGAAATGCGCGTGATGGCTGGTCACGAAGACGATCCGCCCCCCCTGCGGCATCATCGGCAAGGCCGCATCGACCGCACGCAACTGTGCGTCCACGTTGAGGCGCATCGCGTAGTCGGCAGGCTTGTCGATTTCAAGGCCGCCGCTGGCATTCAGCACCAACACGTCCAGCTTGCCGAAGCGCCGCGCGACGTCGCCGAACAGGCGGTGCGTGTCCTGTGGCACGGTCAGGTCCGCCCGCACGACCAGGGCCTGCGCGCCCAACCGGGTGATGCCTTCGGCCACCTTCCCGGCCAGCGGCGCGCGCTGCCGGCAGTGGATGACCAGGCGGGCACCCAGGCCTGCCAGCAAGGTTGCCACGCGGGCACCCACGCCGCGGGACGAACCGGTCACCAGGACGACCTTGTCCTTCATCAAGGCGCCCCGGTCCGGCCGGCCCCGGGATGAAGCGGGGTGCAGGCCAGGTCAAAGGAGACCGCGGCGCGATGACGGCCCACCAACTCCTCGTACAAGCATGAGCGAAGCGGGCCGGACATGCCGGCGGAACGCCGGCCCAGCCGCACCGCCAGCCGGCTGAGCGCCGCGATGATCCAGGCGGGGTTGCCCATGAAGTCGCCCGCACCGGACGGGTTGTGACGCCACACATTCACGCAGCAACTGGCGGCCAGCAGCACGGCATAGCGGTCCGCCAGCGCGTAGCTGCGCCGTGCCGCCTGGGGCGCGAGCTCCAGGGGGCGGAGTTCGGCGCAGGTGCGCTTCAACTCGAGCAACTCGTCGACGAAGATCTCGGTGAGGCGCCGGATCTCGCGCGACTCCTCACTGCCGACAGGCAGTTGCTCGAAGGTCTCCAGCAACGCCTCCATCAGCGGATCCGCTCCGCCTGCCGAGAGCGAGAGGCGGTCGAAGTGCAAGGCGGGCAGCGCTTCACCGAGACGGAAGACCTGCGGTGGTGCGCCCTCCCCCGCGCCCCACGACCGTTTGGCGAGTTGCGGCAACTGGGCCAGGATGGCCAGTTGGCAACTGGCTCGCGATGCATGGACGTAGCCCAGCGGCTGGATGTCCCGCACGAGCTTCTGCATCAGGGCATGCGGGCCACTGCGCAGGTAGAACTGCGCACCGATGACGCTGGACAAGGCCACGGTGGCGCCGACCAGCAGGCGGGGCACCAGTGACTTCACCGCCGACGCCGGCACGCTGGCCTGCCCCGGCAGGCAGTGCAAGGCCCGGGCCCCCACGGAAACCATGCAGTCACTGACCAGCAGGTCGACGAATGCGTCGACGAAAACGGCACGCGGGAGCGGCAGCTCCGCAACGGCGCGGCCGTACAGCGTGCGGTCCAGCGCGTAGCGCACGGTGGTGCGCAGGGCACTGTCCAGCACGCCGACGGTGATGCCGGACAGCGCGATGCGGGTGAGCTGGAATGCGCGCAAGGCGGTCTCGACCCCATGGCCGGGCGGCCCGATCACGGCGTCCTGCGGAACCGGGCAGTCCAGGAACTCGACGCCGCCGAGTTGCAGGCCGCGAACACCCGAGGTCGGCACCCGGGGCAACTGCCGGAAGCGCCCGGCAGGCAAGCCGGCCGGGTCGATCAGCAGGGGCGAGTGGCTGCGGCTGCCGACATGCTCGCCGGTGCGCGCGAACAGCACCATCGCCTTGGCCCGGCCGACGTTGCCGATGACCTCCTTGCGGCCATTGAGCAGCAGGCCGCCGCCGGCCGGCCTGGCGGCAAACTCGATACCGGCCATGTCGTTGCCGTGCGCAAGTTCGTGGTACGCGCAGGCCAGCTTGCCCTTGCCCAGCAGCAGCCCGGCCACGTACCGGCATTGTGGAGGGCTCCCGACGGTCCAGACATGCGCCGCGGCCATCAGCGAACTCATGCCGTAGCCAAAACCGAGGCAGGGGTCGCGGCGACAGGCTGCGCGGAGCAACTGGATCAGATGGTCCACGCGATGCAGGCCGCCACCGTGAACAGGCGGGACGAACGCCGCGGCGAGGTCGAATTCGTCGAGCAGCGCTTCCCCCGCATCCAGCACGTGGCCCCGCTCGTCGGCAGCAAGCACCGCCGAGACGCCAAGGGGGTTGCTTTCGTCCCAGGGGTCCCCCAGGCGCCGTTCGAACCGCGCCGCATCGGGATGGCCGATGCCACTTTCATTCATCGCATCGCGCCCGTTCATGGCTGCGTCTCCGGGTCGGTACCGCTCGCCAGCAGCGTCAGCGACTGGCCTTCGTTCAACGCCAACAGCACCTCGGCCACCTGCTCATACGCCGGTTCACCGTCCGCGGGCCTGCCCAGCAGCGTGAGCACATGCGCGAGGCATGCCGACACCCAGATGGCGTCGCGCCACAGCGCACCGCCGGATGTCGCATGGCGCCGGTCAGCCGGACGGTGCAACCACAGGCGCAGGCAAGCCGCCCCCGCAAAGCAGAGTTCATAGCGCCAGGCAAGTTCGAATGCCTCCGCCGGCACTTCGCGCGATGAGGGCCTGCAGGAGGCCAGTTCGGCCATGACATCGACGGTGGCCGCTTCGAAGGCCTGCGCCAGGTCCTCGATCAACGGTATGCCGGCATTCGCCTGCCGCAGTTCGCGCACCGCTTCCGGCACGCTCTGCACCAGGCTGCAGCCCTGGCGCGACAGCAGCGACAAGCGGGTCGCGTCCAGCGCCGGCAGGGGCCGGGATGGCGAAACTGCCACCTCGAGTCCGTCTGCGTTCCATCGGCCCTCGCCGTAGGCGCGGGCCAGGAGAGGAAACTGGTTGATCAGGCCATTGCGGTTGACGACGGTGCTGCCGTCGAAGATCCCGACAATGCGATGGTCGCGTTCGAGCTTCTGGAACATGCCGTCCGCGTACTCATCCACCAGCACGGCACGGGCGCCCAGCAACTCTCCGGCTTGCGCGATCACCTCGTCGGCCACGCTTGGCACGAAAGCCTTGGTGATGGCCGCCACGACACTCATTTCATCAGGCAAGGCGTGGATGCTGCGCGCCGCGACCAGGCTGACCGCCTCGCACAACAGCTGCCCCGTGGCCGCCCTGCCCAGGCACCAGCGAACGTTCGGCAGTTCGCTCAGGCGCCGTCCATGGGTACCGCGCCGCCGGATGAAACTCGCGGCAAGCCGCAAGGCGTGATCGCCCGCGCCGAGCGACAGCGAAACGCAGGCGGTACGTGTCAGCTGCATCGTCTTGAGCACCACCTCGATGCCGGAGCCCGCCGTCCCCACCACGGCGTCAGCTCGCAGTGGAGCGCCGTGGAAGGCAATGCCGCTGATATCGGCACCGCGAATGCCGTGCGTGCGCTCCTTGGGCAGGCAGGTGAAGCTGTCGGCAGTGAGCTGCCGCTTGTCCACCAGGAAGAGCGTGAAGCCCCGGGCGCCGCCCGCGACACGGGTGCGTGCCAGCAAACAGACCAGCGGCGCGCGCGTGGCATTGTTGATCAGCCATTTCTGCCCATCGAGCCGCCAGCCACCATGCGCCTCCGGCGCAGCGCTGAGTTCGCCGGCCATCAAGTCGCTGCCGTGGTGGCGTTCGGTCAGGGCCCAGGTCACCATCGTCGCAGCGCCAACTTGTCCTGCGAGCCACGCCGCCTGCTCGGGCCGGCCGGCCACCCAGACGGGTGCCGAACCGAGGAAGGTCTTGCCGTAGGCGATGGCCACGGTGAGGTCACGGCGGGCGACGACGCGCAACAGCTGCATCAGCTCGAACATGTCGTCGAGCCGGCCACCCAGCACGGCCGGCACGAAATACCGCGGCAGGCCAAAGTCGTCGAGCACACGACAGGCCTCGGCCGGAAAAGCCTCCAGGGCATCCAGCCTTGCGCTGCGGGCGGTGGAAAACGGGCCACCGTCGCGCGCAGCCTCGGCCAGCAGCGCGTCCAGTTCCACCGAAGGGGATTGCCGGTCCGTCATGTCGCCAGGCTCAGGTCGAGGTGCTGGTACAAGGGCGCGAGTGCACGGGCGAGGAACAGGTCGCGCATGCAGCCGCGCCGCACCTTGCCGCTGGTCGTGCGCAGCACGCTGTGTGACGGCAGCAGCAGCACGCCCACGGGATTGACGCCGAACTCCCGCGTCACCGTGGCCCGCATGGCCACGGCCATCTCCCTCAAGCGTTCCACGCTCCACGGTGCCCGGCGGATCTCGTGGCAGACGATGATGTCCTCCTGACCCTTGCCCGGAATCGAGAAGACCGCGCCGGCCAGCGTGGCCAGTTCTTCGTGCTGGTTGCGAAGTTCCTGCTCGATGTCCTGCGGATACAGGTTGCGGCCCTTGACGATGATGAGTTCCTTGATCCGCCCCGTCACGAACAACTCGCCCGCCAGGCAGGTGCCCAGGTCCCCGGTTCGCAGGAACGGTCCCTCCCCATCGATACAGCGTGCCTTGAAGATGTCGCGCGTCGCGGCCTCCTTGCGCCAGTAGCCTTGGGCAATGCCGCCGCCACGCAACCAGATTTCACCAATGCATCCCTCCGGGAGCGCCTGCCGTGTGCGTGGGTCCACGATGCGCAGGTCCACGCCGCAAGGCCGGCCGCTGCTGGCCATCGCCTGGCCCGGCACGTCATGCGCCACCGGCTGGAACTCGTGTGCCTCCCGCTTCACCGCGTCGATCACCCGAACCACGGGGGCTCGGCCTGAACTGCCCGAGACGAACAACGTGGCCTCGGCCATGCCGTAGCACGGAAAGAAGGATTCCGCCCGGAAGCCGGCATCGGCGAAGCGTGCCGCGAACGCCCGCAGCGTGCCGGGCTTGATCGGCTCCGATCCGTTGCAGGCGTATTTCCAGCGGGACAAGTCCAACCCGCCAATGGCCGCGTCGGCCGGCTGTTGCACGCAGCGCTCGTAGCCGAAGTTGGGCGACGCCGACAATTCGATGCCGTACTGGGCGATCAACTGGAGCCAGCGCAAAGGCTTGCGCAGGAAGGCGTCGGCACTCATCAGCACGCAGCCCCCGCCCAGGCACAAGCCAGTCAACAGGTGGCCCATCAGCCCCATGTCGTGGTACAGCGGTATCCAGCCGCCAACACGCAGCGGCCTGGTCAGGCCCAGCCCGGTGGCGATGCTTTGGATGTTGCACAACAAGTTGCCGTGCGTGACCATCACGCCCTTGGGGTCGCCGGTCGAGCCGGAGGTGTACTGCAGCAATGCCAATGTCTCCCGGGTGACGGCGGGCATCGTCCAGGCCTGCGAATCACCGAGGTCACCCGGCCCGGCAGCGTCGGTGACGAAATGCGGGAGGGGGTCCCAGCCTTCGGTGTTCGCCCAATCGGACACCGATGGCCATTCACTCTCCTCGGTCAGCACCGCGGCCACTTCGGCATCGGTGGCAATCGAGGTGACCCGGCGCCGTTGTTGCTGATAGGTTCCCGGAAGCGGCGCCGGCACGGCCACCATCGCCGCGTAGAGGCACCCCAGGAACGCCGAGGCGAATCGGGCGCCGGAGGCATAGAGCAGCAGAATCCGCGCCCCCTGCGGCGCCCGGGCCTGAAGCCACGACGCGATGCGCCGGGCTTCCTGGTCCAGCTGCTGGAAGGTCAGGAAGGTTTCGACCTGTCCTTGGCGGTGCGCTGCCGACAGCACCGCGATCTGGCCCGGCAGCTCCTCCGCGCGCAAACGCACCAGCGCGGGAATGCCTGCCGCCCGTTCCAGGGCAGCACTCATCGTGCTCGTCATGGGGCGGCCCCTCCTACAGATCCGCGACGTCGGCGACGACGCTCTCTTCCACGTCGCGGCTCATCGCGTGTGCAAGGCCCGGAGGCGGCGGCAGATGGCCGATCGACCTGAAGTAGTCGAGGTAGGTCTCCATCAAGGATTCGTCGATCGCCCGGCATTCGATCCCCGTGCCTGCCAGGGCAGCATCGAGGTTGCCTGTGGCGATGCGTGGTTCGTTGCCGTGCACCCCGATGTCGACACTCGGCGCGTTTTTCTCGAACAGGGCCATGTAGGGCCGCAAGGCATTGTTCGCGGCCTCCGGCGCCGACAGTTTCGCGTACCACTCGCCATAGGGAATGGTCCGTACCGGGTAACCGCATCCATTGACCATGTCGATGAACTTGCGCCAGGGAAGGCGGCGTGCGCCGGGCATGTTGAAGATCACCCCGTGCCGCCGGCCGCCCAGCCCGATGTGCGCGATGGCGGCGGCGCAGAAATCGACCGGAATCAACAGCATGTCGATCTTGAACTCCATCGCGCTTCCAGCCTGGATGCAGCCCTTGAGCAAGTCGTTGATGATCGAATCGGTCGTGCATACCCCCGTGGTCTGTGTCCCGGTGATGTTGCCGGGCCGGTACACGCAGACCGGCAAGCCACGCTGTCCAGCCAGGGTCACCAGCCGGTCCGCGACCCACTTCGACTGCCGGTAGCTGCCCATCACGCCGTCGGGCGCCAGCAGTTCCGTTTCATCGAAATGGTTCACCCCCGCGCGCTCCGGAAACACGCCCATCGACGAAACGAAGTGAACCGGCTTGATCCGGCGTCGGCAGGCCAACCTGAGCACTTCCTGGGTGCCCAGCACGTTGACCGACTTGAGCCGGGCATACGGCAGCACGAAGTTGACCGCCGCACCGTTGTGGAAGATGACATCGATGCGTTCGGCCAAGTCCGCATACGCGTCGTCCGGGAGGCCGAAGCCGGGAAGGCCGAGATCGCCGGGAACGATCACCAGCCGCGGCGCATCGGCTTCGCGCCAAAGGCCGTAGCGGCGCAGGTTGTCCCTCACACGATCGAGGCCGGCGCCGGTGTCAGGCGCTCGGACGAGAGCGAAGACCCGGGCCTCCGAACGATCCAGGATCTCTCGCAGCAAGAAGGCGCCGGCGAATCCGGTGGCGCCGGTGAGCAGGACATGGCGGTACGGTGCATCCGCGGCGGGAACGGCCGAGGGATCGGGATGGATGTCGTCAGGCAGTTGCGCCTCGGCGGCCAGGGCACCGGAAGGCAGGCTCCGCCCATGGCCCGCCGTCAGGTGGTCCCGGCCAGAGTCCGTTCGGGCGGCCAGAAGCTTGACGAGCACACCCGTCAGGGCATCGATGCTCGGGTAGTCCCAGATGATGGTCGGCTCCAGCGACAAACCCAGCTTCTCTTCGATGTCGGTGCATACCGTCAGCGAGTAGACCGAATCCAGTCCGTACTCCGAAAGCGATTCACCCGGCACGATGGCACTCGGTGCACATTCGAGATAGCCGGCAACCAATTCGACAAGCCAGGCACGCACGATGTCCGCATCGGGCGCCGATTCGATCTTTTCCATGGCGGAGAAATCCTTGTTTGAGTTGGGATCGTTGTGCAACGATCGACCGACTGGAGCGCGCCACGGTATCGCCCAATCTGTCCATCGCCGAGACCGGTGCGGGGCGTTCGTCTTCGCACGCCCCTGGTGAAACCACCGCTTCGACCGGCACCGCGCTGGACTGTCACACGGTTTGCCGGCGAACTCATCCTGTAAAGCCTTGCAGTGGTTTCATCATTTGCGCGGCCTGCGAAGCCGCGACAGCGAACCACGGCGCTTTGTGAATCGCTTCGGCGGTCGCGGTGCGTTTCGCGGCGCGTTCGCATGCGGAACAAGCCCGCCGGCCTCGAGGGCCCGTCGTCGCGGCACGAGTTCGCCCACGGGCGACAGTCCGATCGACCTGATCGGCCCCGCGCCCGGGATCGCCGCCGGGAAGGTCGCGACGGACCACGACCTCCGGACGGCACGCCGACCGCACTGCGGGCAGCCGGCGCGACAGAGAGCCCTGGCTCAGTGCGCCATGCGGCCGCGCATCCAGCCGTTGTAGTCCTTGTCGGTGGCCAGCGTCCACGCCGCCAGCACCAGCACCACCACGCCCGCCCCCACCGTCATCCGCATGATGTCCATGCGGTCGGCGAACCCGAGCACCCACGGCGAAACGACGAGCCACAGCCCGAGCGCCACTTCGGTCCATTCTTCCCAGGCCCGAGGCACCACCGTGGCCCCGATGGCCACCGCCATCAGCACGATGCCCACCAGCGCGGCGTTCGCGGCGGCGGTGGACTGGTTGGAGAAATCGAAGAGCCAGGGAGACAGGAACAGGCCCAACCCGATCAGCGCGTTGACCGGATCTTGCCAATGCTTGAAGAACTTCGTCATGGCGATAACCTCCTTCCGGCGACCCAATGGCCGGCTCCGGTTGGAGCCGGTTCGCAGGGGAGATGTTCCGTCAGCCGCCACCCGGCGTGAACCAGTGGTCCACGAGCAACAGTGCGAACAGGGCCGCGAGGTAGGCGATCGAGAAGCGGAACACCGGCATCGCCAGCCGGGTGTCCTGCCGCAGCCGCCACGCGAGCCACGTGAAGCGCCCGCCGAGCACGGCTGCTCCCACGAGGTACGGGAGGTGGGCCATCCCGATGGCCACCGGCAGCAGCGATACCGCCCACAGCAGCAGCGTGTAGCCGAGGATGCGCCGGCAAGTGAACGGCACGCCGTGTGTCACGGGCAGCATCGGCAGCGCAGCGCGGGCGTAGTCGTCTCGCCGATGGATCGCCAGGGCCCAGAAATGCGGCGGGGTCCACACCAGGATGATCAGGAACAGCACGATCCCGCCGGCGTCCAGGTGGCCGGTCACCGCCACCCAGCCGAGCAGTGGCGGCGCGGCGCCGGCCGCACCGCCGATCACGATGTTCTGCGGGGTGCTGCGTTTCAGGAACAGGCTGTAGACACCGGCATACCCCACCAGGGAGGCCAGCGTCAGCACCGCGCACAGGTTGTTCGTGAATGCCACCAGCAGCGCGGTGCCCCCGGCACCCAGCACGGCCGCGAACGCCGCGGCCTGCACGCTCTGCAGCGTGCCGCTCGGGAGCGGCCGGGCACGGGTGCGTGCCATGACCGCATCCACCCGCCGGTCGATCAGGTGGTTCAGCGCCGCGGCCGAACACGCGAGCATCGCGATGCCGGCGGTGCCGAACAATCCCACCCGCCACGGCACACCCTGCGGCGCGGCCAGCATCATGCCCACCGCGACGGTGAACACCATCAGCGCCACCACCCGCGGTTTGGTCAACTCGACGTACCGCCGCCAAGGGGCACGGGCAGCGGCAGTCCCGACGGCGTGGGCCATGGGCGGTGGTCAGCGAAAGAACAGTTGGCGGATCGCGTGCGTGTGGCCGGCCTCGATGGCCATCAGCGCCACGAGCACGAGCAGGCCGAACGTGGGCAGCAGGATGGCCGTGACAAGTGCCAGCCGCTCCCACGCGAGGTGCATGAACACCGCGACGATCAGCCCCGCCTTCAGCATCATGAACAACAGGATCAGCCCCCACCGCAGGTAGCCGCTGAGGTGGAAGTAGTCGACCATGTACGACAGCGTGCTCAGCACGAACAGCAGCAGCCAGATCTTCAGGTAGAGCCCGATGGGGTGTTGTTGACCGGTCTTGGTGCTCATGGATGGCCTCACCAGAGGTAGAAGAGCGCGAAGATGAAGACCCACACGAGGTCCACGAAGTGCCAGTAGAGGCCCACGATCTCCACAATCTGCTCGCTGCCAGCCGCGGCATAGTCACCCCGCAGCAGCTTGACCGCCACGACGAGGAGCAGGATGACCCCGCCCGTCACGTGCAGCCCGTGGAATCCGGTGACCATGAAGAAGATGGACCCGAACTGTGCCGCGCCCCACGGGTTCTCCCAGGGCCGCATGCCCTCCATGATCAGCTTCGACCATTCGAACGCCTGCATGGCCACGAACAGTTCGCCGAAGCCGGCCGTGACGATCATCAGCGTGGCCGCGTTGGCCCGGTCACCGCGGTAGGCGCAGTTGACCGCCATCGCCATCGTGCCGCTGCTGGTGATCAGCACGAACGTCATGATGGCGATCAGCAACAACGGCACCTCGACCCCGCCCACGTGCAGCGCGAACACCTCGCTCGGGTTGGGCCAGGCCGCGGTGATGGACGCGCGCACCGTCATGTAGCCGGTGAGGAACGAACCGAAGATGAAGGTGTCGCTCAGCAGGAACACCCACATCATCGCCTTGCCCCACGGCACGTGGAAAGCCTGGCGATCGGCCGACCAATCGGACACCAGGCCGCGGGCACCACTGCTGGTCACCGGCACCGCGCTCATGCCGTCACCCCGCAGATGGCGCGTGCCACGTCGGGCGTGATCCATGCGAACGCCGCGAACAGCACCACCCACAGCAACAGCAGGTAGTGCCAGTACCGCGCGCACAACGCGATGCGGCCTGGCGTGGGTTCGGCTTGCACGTTTGCCCAGGCCACGAGCCCCCCCGCCACGTGCAGGCCGTGCAACGCGGTGAGCAGGTAGAAGAAGCTCGCCGCCGGGTTGCCGGTGAGCACGACGTTGGCCGCCTGCAGCGCCTGCCAGGCCCACCACTGCACCACCAGGAATCCCAAGGCACACGCACCACCCGCGATCAACTGGCCCCGGTGCATCATCACGCTGCCGAGTGCCAGCACCGCGGTGCTGAGCCACAGCTGCCATGGCATCGGGATGGCGGTGGCATCCGGGCTGCTCAGCCGCATCACGTAAGCAGCCAGGAACAGCGAGAACAGGCTGGTGACCACCACCAGGAAAACCCACAACCCCGCGCTGAGCGCACGCTCACGCGCGGCCTCGCCGGGCTGTCCGAGGTGAAGCGCCGAGGTGTTCATGAGTAACCTCCGTTGGCAGGTTCCTGGCCGCCGTCCTTCGATGGAGCGTCCTGGGGAATGAAGTCGCGGCGGGCACCGGGCACGCTGTAGGCGTAGGCCCACCGGTTCACGACAGGCAGGTCACGGCCCCAGTTGCCGTGGGCTGGCGGGGTCTCGGGCGTGGCCCATTCGAGCGACGCCGCCTCCCACGGGTTCGGGTCGGCCTTGCGGCCACGGAACGCGCTCCACAGCAGGTTGAACACGAACACGAGTTGCACGGCGCCCACGATCAGCGCGAGCACCGTGATCCACGCGTTGAACGTGTGGGCCGAGGCTGGGATGAACTCGTAGCCGACGTAGTTGTGGTACCGGCGCGGCATGCCCAGCAGCCCCAGGTAGTGCATCGGGAAGAAGATCGCGTAGGTGCCGAGGAACGTCACCCAGAAGTGCAGGTGGCCGAGCCGGTCGTCGAGCATGCGGCCGGTGACCTTCGGGAACCAGTGGTAGATGCCACCGAACACCACCAGCAACGGCGCCACGCCCATCACCATGTGGAAGTGCGCCACGACGAAGTACGTTCCAGACAGCGGGATGTCCACGCTGACGTTGCCGAGGAACAGCCCCGTCAGCCCGCCCAGCAGGAAGGTCAGCATGAACGCGAGGGCGAACAGCATCGGCACCGACAGGTGGATGTCGCCGCGCCACAGCGTCAGCAGCCAGTTGTAGACCTTGATGGCGGTGGGCACCGCGATGATCAGCGTGCTGGTGGCGAAGAAGAAGCCGAAGTACGGGTTCATGCCACTCACGAACATGTGGTGCGCCCACACCACGAAGCTCAGGCCACCGATGGCCACGATGGCCCACACCATCGTGCGGTAGCCGAAGATGGCCTTGCGGGCGTGCACGCTGATCAGGTCCGACACGATGCCGAAGGCCGGCAGCGCCACGATGTACACCTCGGGGTGCCCGAAGAACCAGAACAGGTGCTGGAACAGCAGCGGGCTGCCGCCCTTGTGGGCCGACACCTGCCCCATCGACACCAGCGACGGCATGAAGAAGCTCGTGCCGAGGGTCTTGTCGAACAGCATCATCACGCCGCTCACGAACAGCGCCGGGAACGCCAGCAGCGCCAGGATGGTGGCCACGAAGATGCCCCACACCGACAGCGGCAAACGCAGCAGCGTCATGCCTTCGCAGCGCGCCTGCAGCACGGTGGTGACGTAGTTCAGGCCCCCCATCGTGGCCGCCACGATGAAGATCAGCAGCGACACCAGCATCACGATGATGCCCCAGTCGTGCCCCGGCGTGCCCGGCAGGATGGCCTGTGGCGGGTACAGCGTCCAGCCCGCGCCGGTGGGCCCGCCCGGCACGAAAAAGCTCGTCATCAGCACGATCACCGACAGGAAGTAGAACCAGAAGCTGAGCATGTTCAGGTACGGGAACACCATGTCCCGCGCCCCCACCATCAGCGGGATCAGGTAGTTGCCGAAACCGCCGAGGAACAACGCCGTGAGCAGGTAGATCACCATGATCATCCCGTGCATCGTGACGAACTGGTAGTACCGCTCGGCATTGATGAAGTCGAACACGCCGGGGAACCCGATCTGCAACCGCATCAGGTTCGACAGCGCGAGACCCACCAGCCCCACCGCGATGGCGACGCAGCTGTACTGCACCGCGATTACCTTGTGGTCCTGGCTCCACACGTAGCGCATCCAGAAGCTCTGGGGTGCGTGGTGCGGTTCGTCAGGGTGGCTCGGGATGACGTAGGCCATGTCGTGCCCTCATTGCGGCGCTTGCGCCTTGATGTACGCGACCAGCGCGTCAAGCTCGGGTTCGGTGAGTTCCACCTTGGGCATCACCGGCGGATAGCCCTTGACCGACCGGGCCGTGGGGTTGCGGATGAAGCCGCGCAGGAACTCCTCGTCGACCCTGGCGGTGGTGCCGTCGTCCATCGATTCCATCTTGCCGAAGAGGTCCTTCCACGTGGGACCCACCACCGCGCGGCCGTCGATGCTGTGGCATGCCAGGCAGCCCTTGGCGCCGGCCAGCGCCCGCCCCTGGTCCACGAGGGGTCCGCCGGCCACCGCCGACGCCTTGGCCTTCGCGGCTTCGGCCAGTGCGGTGGTGAACGTGCCCTGCTGCGCGAGCCACGCGTGGAACGCTGCCTCGGGTTCGACCACGACGATGCCGCGCATGTTGGGGTGCCCCACGCCACAGAGCTGCGCGCACATCGATTCGTAGCGGCCAGCCACCGTGGGCGTGAACCAGAAGCTGCTCACCTGGCCCGGCACGATGTTCATGCGCGCGCGAAACGGTGGCACGTAGAAATCGTGCAGCACGTCGTGCGACCGGGCCAGCACATGGATGGGCCGGTTGAGCGGCACGTGCACCTCGTTGCCGGACACGAGCACGTCGTCGAGGCCCCGGGTGTCCGCCGGGTCGAGGCCGAACCGGTTGTCGGGGGTCACGAACCGTGCGTCGGTGCCGCCCAGCCGCCCGTCGGGGCCCTCGAAGCGGAAACGCCATTGCCACTGCTCCCCCACCACCTCGAGCACCATCGCGTCGTTCGGCGGGCGCACGTAGTCGGCGTACACCACGAGTCCCGGCGCCAGCAGGCCCACGATGCCCACCGTGGTGACGCCGATCAGCCAGCGTTCGAGCCGGTGGTTCTCGGGTTCATAGGCCGCCGTGTGGCCGGGGCGGTGGCGGTAGCGCCACAGGATCCACACCAGCGCGAAGGAAATGATGGCAAAGAAGATGCCGGTGATCACGAAGGTGATCGACAGCGTCTGGTCCATCCGGCCCCAGTTGGACGCGAGCGGGGTTGTCCACCACGGGGTGAGCCAATGGAACAGCAGCGACCCGATGACAACGAGGAGCAGGACGACAGTGATTGCCATGGTGGGAGCCTGCTGTGCGGTCCCGCGCCCCGCCCGTCAGAAGAGCCGCTGCCGCGCGGGTGCGCTTCGCGCCAGTTTCCAGTACAGCAGCGCCGCCGTGAGGCCGAACACCACGTGTGCCGTGAACGTGGGCCAGCCCTGCAACTCGATGAACCACGGGAACCACCGCACCATCACGTGAAAGTTCACGACATACAGCAGCGCCCCGAAGGCCGCACCGATGCCCGCCATGGCGCTGGCATTGGACTCGTAGTGGAACCCCGTGGCCACGAACCCCAGCAGCAGCCCGAACGCGATGCCGAGCAGGTAGTGCGTGAACAGCGCCGCGACCACGAGCCCCGCGTCGAAACCCGGCGACGCGCTCCACATGGCCTCTGGCCCCAGCAGCAATGCCGCCACGAGGTGCGACGTGCGCCACGGGCCCGCGTCACCCAGCGACATGCCGGACCAGACCAGCTCGAGCACCATCAGCACGGCGCCGCCTGCGAAACCGGCCACCGCGGCGGCGGTCCAGTCAGGGGTGCGCCGCTCCCAGCGATGCAGGTGCAGGTGAAGGGGAAATTCCATGGTCGCCTCCGGCAACAACGGTCCGCCCGGGCGGGGCGGCGCGCCTCAAGGGAACGCGGGAATGTTGGGCTCCACGCCTTCGTGGCGGGCCTCGGGATGCAGGGCCTGCAACCGCGCTTCGATCTCGTCGATGCGGGAACGCGGCACATCGACCATCAGCAGGATCTGGCCCTTCTCGATGGCGGTCTCGAAACGTTTCAGCCGGTTGCTGGGGGTGGACACGCCGATCATGCTCGACGCCCACGCGCCCACCGCCGCCCCTGCCATGGCCAGCACCGCGGCGATGCCCCATTGGGGCTGGTCACCGACGATGGGGAAGAACACCGCGGCCAGCACCCCGGCCACGACCCCGCCACCGCCACCGATGACCAACCCGGCCTGGGCCGCGCGGATGACGTCGGAGGTCTGCAGGAGGTTGGCGGCGTGGAGGCCCGTCATGTCAGCGTCCTCCTTTGCCACGAAGTGGATGTGCTGCTCCGCGATGCGGGCGAGCAACAGGTCGTTCATCGTCCGCCGGGCACTGGCCAGGTCGGGCAGCAGCCAATAAATTCGTCTGCGCATGTGATGCTCCTTGATTCGCGATTTCAACGTGTGCGAATGAGCCGTTGGAAACCTTATACACCTCGGGAGGCCGCGGTTCAAGCCGCCGGGGTCGGGGACGCCGCGCGTGCGGGCACGGCGAAATACCGGCCTGGCGTGGTGCCGAGCGTGCGGCGGAACATCGCGATGAACGCGCTCACGTTGTCATAGCCGAGGTCGATCGCCACGGTGTTCACCGGCACGCCGGCCGCGAGCCACGCCATCGCCTGCATCAGGCGCGCGCGCTGGCGCCAGTCCGCGAGGCTGAAGCCGGTTTCCGAGGCAAAGCGCCGTGTCAGCGTGCGTGGCGCCATGGCCGCGGCGTCCGCCCAGTCTTCCAGGCCGCGCGAGTCCGCCAGATGGTCGAGGATCCCGGTCGCTATGGCCAGCAGCCGGGGGTCGCGCGGCATTTGCAGGCCGAACGGTTCGTGGGGCAACGCGCGGATCTCATCGAAGACGACTTCGGCGATGCGGCGCTGCGCGGAGTCCTTCGGGCCGCCCGCCCAATCCACTGCGCGCAACACCGCTTCGCGCAGCAGGCCCGAGGTGCGCACGACTCGCGGACTGTCCGGCAGCGTGCCGCAGGCGCCTTCCGCGATGTACACGCTGAAGCCCGAGAACGGGCCGTGCGGCCGCAAGCCATGCAACCGTTGGGGAGGCACCCAGATCGCGTGGCCGGGTGGCACCACCCACCGGCCGCCGTCCGCCTCCACCGACAGCACGCCCGCCCCCGTGCCCGACAGCAGCCCCCTGGGGCGGCCGCCGGGGGCAGTGATGCGGCAGACCTCGTCGCCCGATTGCACGAAGGCGCGGAGCACGGCGGTGTCCGACTCGGACAGGGGGAAAACAGGCGACATGGCTGGAAGAACACATTGAATGACCCCAATACCGTATCAGAGCCGGCCACGGCCGTCTGCGGGCCACCGCGGCGAAGTGGCACATCGAGCCGTTCGCGGCACTGGGTTCCCGGCCAGAGGTGACCGGGACGTCGCAGCGCCTGGACACGGTGGGTCCCGGCGTTCGCCGGGATGACCCGAGATTTTGCCCGGACAGCCGGGACTGCGCCGGTGCGACAGCAGGCGCGGGGGCGAGCGAGCGCAGCGAGCAAAGCCCCGAACCGCGCACGCCAGGAGAGCAAGCGAAGCGAAGCGCCAGATCAAGCTACCGCCGAGCCCGGGTCCCCCGGGCGACCGCGGGCGCCCCCCTCGGGGGGGCAGGAGCAAAGCGACGTGGGGCCAATGACTCCGTCAGATCAGCATTTCGAGATCATGCGGCGTGACGCGGAGTTCGTGCTGTATCGGGTGCTGACGCCGAACGCCACCGAACCGCGGTTGGCGAAGGCCGTGGCCGCCGAGTCCCCCGGGTCGACAGGCGCCCGGCGGCTCGTCCATGAGCATGCGTTGATGCTGGAACTCGATCCGAAGTGGGCGGTTCGTCCCCTTGAGTTCGTCCGCTGGAATGGCAGCCAGGTGCTGCTGCTCTCGGACCCCGGTGGGGAGCCTCTCGACGGCCTCGTCGGACACCCCATGGAGCCCACCCGGTTCCTGCACATCGCGTGCGCGCTGTCGGCCGCGCTCGCGCACCTCCACGATCGGGGCATCGTGCACAAGGACATCAAGCCAGCCAACGTGCTGGTCGACCCGGTGACCGGCCACGTTCATCTCATGGGTTTCGGCATCGCCACCCGCCAGCCGCGCGAGCGTCATGCGCCCGCGTCACCCGAGGACGTCGCGGGCACGCTCGCCTACATGGCACCGGAGCAAACCGGGCGGATGAACCGCTCGATCGATTCGCGAAGCGACCTCTACGCGCTCGGCGTCACGTTCTACGAAATGCTGACCGGCGTGCTGCCGTTCGACACGTCGGACCCGATCGAGCTGTTCCATTGCCACCTCGCCCGCCAGGCGACGACACCCGCGGCCCGCGTGCATGGCGTTCCCGAGATGCTCTCGGCAATCGTCATGAAGCTCTTGTCCAAGGCCGCCGAGGACCGCTACCAGACCGCCACCGGCCTCGAGGCCGACCTGCGCAGGTGCCTCACCCAATGGGAGACCCTGCAGCGAATCGACGCGTTCCCGCTGGCCTCGCGTGACGCGTCGGCCCAATTGCGCATCCCGGAGAAACTGTACGGGCGCGAGGCCGAGATCGACACCCTGGTCGAGGCCTTCGGCCGGGTCGCAGCCGATGGGGCACCGGAGTTCGTGCTGGTGTCCGGCTATGCCGGCATCGGCAAGTCGTCGGTGGTCAACGAACTGCACCGGGTGCTTGTCCCGCGTCGTGGCTTGTTCGCCGCGGGCAAGTTCGACCCGCACCGGCGGGACATCCCCTACGCCCCGCTGGCACAGGCCTTTCGTGCGCTCATCCGCCAGATCCTGGGCCAGAGCGAAGCGCAGGTGGCCCATTGGCGCGAGGCGCTGCGGGCGGCCCTGGGCACGAGCGGGCAACTCATCGTCACGCTCATTCCCGAGCTCGAGTTCATCGTCGGGCAGCAGCCCCCCGTCCCTGACGCCCAGGAGATGCCGCCCCAGGACACGCAGCATCGCTTCCAGCGGGTGTTCCAGCGATTCCTGGAGGTCTTCGCGCAGCCGGAGCACCCGCTCGTGCTGTTCCTGGACGATGTGCAGTGGATGGATTCGGCAACGCTGGCCCTGCTGGAACATGCGATCAGCGAGCCTGACCTGCGCCACCTCCTGCTGATCGCAGCCTACCGGGACAACGAGGTCGACGCCCTTCACCCTCTGTCGCGCACGCTGGAGGTGATCCGCCGTGCCGGGAAGGTGCCGGTCCACGAGGTCGTTCTCGCGCCCCTCGGGCTCGGCGACGTGGCACGGCTCCTCGTCGAGACCCTGCACTGCCCACCCGGGCACGTTCGAGGTCTGGCCGAACTGGTGCACCAGAAGACCGGCGGCAATCCCTTCTTCGCGAACCAGTTCATCCTCGCGCTGGCCGAGGAGCGCTTGCTCGTGTTCAACCCCGCCACCGCGGCCTGGACCTGGGACACCGCCAGGATCCGCGCGAAGCGGTTGACCGACAACGTCGTCGATCTCATGGTCGGCAAGCTCAACCGCCTGCCCGACGCCACGCAGGCCGCCATGAGGCTCCTGGCCTGCCTCGGCAGCGACGTGGAGGCCAGCCGCCTGGGCATGATTCAAGGGGTGCCGCCAGCGCAGACCCACGCCGCCCTGTGGGATGCGGTACGAACCGGGTTGGTCTCCCGCGCGGACGACACCTATTCATTCCCGCATGATCGCGTCCGGGAAGCCGCGTACTCGCTCCTCTCCGAGGGCGAGCGCGCGGCGGAGCACCTGCGCATCGGCCGGTTGCTGGCGTCGCGGATGGCCCCCGCCGAGATCGACGCCGAGATCTTCGAGATCGTGAACCAGTTCAACCGCAGCACCGAACTGATCACCCTGCCCGGCGAACGCGAACGGGTCGCCGAGCTCAATCTCGTGGCCGGCAGGCGCGCCAAGGCATCGACCGCCTATGCGGCGGCACTGAAGTATCTGGCGGCGGGCCTCACGATGCTGCCTCAGGACCGTTGGGAGCGCCGCCACGATCTCAGCTTCGCGCTCGAGTTCCATCGGGCCGAGTGTGAGTACCTGACCGGCGATCTGGTGCCGGCGGAAGAACGGCTGTCGATGCTGGCGGATCGCGCCACCGGCCTGGCCGAGCTGGCCGCCGTCACCTGCGCCCGGGTGAATCTCTACACGACGCTGGACCGCAGCGACCGTGGGGTCGAGGCGGGCCTGGCCTACCTGCGGCGGGTGAACGTGCAGTGGTCACCGCACCCGACGCGGGAGGATGTCCGGGATGAATTCGAACGCATGTTCCAGCTTCTCGGCGAACGCAAGATCGAGGAACTCATCGACTTGCCGATGATGAGCGACCCGGACGCCCGCGCAACGATGGACGTGCTCACCGCGATCCTGCCGCCCACGCTCTTCACGGACGAGAACCTCCTTGGCCTGGTCGTGGGGCGCATGGCCAACATCAGCCTGGCGCACGGGCACAGCGACGGTTCGTGCATCGGCTACGCATGGCTCGGCATGTTCCTCGGGCCCCGCTTCGGCAACTACCAGGACGGGTACCGCTTCGGCAGGCTGGGCCTGGCCCTGGTGGACCAGCGCGGACTGGGCCGCTACAAGGCACGCGTGTACTTGCACTTCGGGAATGTGGTCAACCCGTGGACACATCCCTTCCGCACCGGCCGTCCCTGGATACGGCGGGCGTTCGACGTGGCCAACGAAAGCGGCGACCTGACTTTCGCCGTCTACAGCGGCAACCACCAGGTCACCAACCTGCTCGCCAGCGAAGCGCCGCTCGAGGAGATCGAGCGCGAGGTGGAGGTCGGGCTCGCGTTTGCGTCCAGGGCGCGCTTCGGCCTGGTCGTCGACATCATGACCGGACAGCGGCAACTGGTCCGGACGTTGCGCGGCACGACGTCCGGGCCAGCCTTGTCCACCGATGCCCCATTCGACGAAGCCGCGTTCGAGCACCACCTGGACGAAGACCCCCGCCTCGCCATCGCCGCGTGCTGGTACTGGATCCGCAAGTTGCAGGCGCGCTTCCTGATGGACGATGGCGCGTCCGCGCTCCATGCGGCGTCCAGGGCGGAGCCGTTGCGCTGGACCTCGCCGTCACACATCGAGCTGGCCGAGTACCACTTCTTCGCCGCCCTGGCCCGGGCGGCGCGCTGCGGCGACGCCGGCCCCGACGAGCGCCAGCGGCATGCCGCCGCGCTGAGCGGCCACCATGAGCAACTGGCGGAGTGGGCCCGGAACTGTCCCGGGAACTTCCACGGCCGCGCCGCGCTGGTAGGCGCCGAAATCGCACGCCTCGAAAGCCGCGATCTCGACGCGATGCGCCTGTACGAACAAGCCATTCAATCTGCCCGCGACAACGGCTTCGGCGGCACGGAGGGGATCGCGCACGAGCTCGCGACGAAGTTCTATCTGGCACGCGGCGCCACGACCGCCGCCCGCGCACACCTGCTCGAGGCCCGAGGCTGTTTCGCGCATTGGGGGGCCCACGCCAAGGTCGGGCAGCTCGAGGCCCGTTACCCGCAACTGGGCGTCGCGGTGGCCCCCTCGGCGGCCACCACGGCAGCCGCGCACCCCGAGTCGCCCTTCCCCGCGTTCCCGGCCCGCAGCGTGGCCGAGGTGGACCTGTTGTCGGTGGTCAAGGCGTCGCAGGCCATCTCGGGGCGGATCGTGCTCGACGAGCTGGTCGACACCCTGATGCACATCGTGCTCGAGAATGCCGGCGCCGAGACCGGGGAACTGCTGCTGGTTCGCGGCGAGGGGCTGATGCGTGCCGCCGTGGCCATGGCGGCGCAAGATGGGGTCGAGGTGCAGCTGCTCCTCGGGGAGTCCTTGCAGGCGCCGGCCTTGCCGTCGAGCATCCTGAACTACGTCCGGCGCAGCCAGACGCCGGTGTTGCTGGCGGACGCGTCGCAGGCGAACCCCTTTTCCACCGATCCCTGCCTGGCCCTGCGCCAGTCGAGGTCGGTGCTTTGCCTGCCCATCACGCGCCAGGCCACGCTGATCGGCCTGCTCTACCTCGAGAACAACCTCGTCACGCACGCCTTCTCCGCGGAGCGCCTGACGGTGCTGGAACTGCTGGCCGGGCAAGCCGCCATCTCGCTGGAGAACGCGCTGCTGTATGCCGACCTCCAGCGGGAGAACATCGAGCGCCGGCGAGCCGAGGCCTCGCTGCGCGAGCGCGACAGCCGGGTCCGCCGGATCGTGGAATCCAACATCATCGGCATCTTCTTCTGGAACGTCGACGGTCACGTCACGGAGGCGAACGGGGCCTTCCTCGACCTGGTCGGCTACAGCGCGCAGGAGCTGCTGGCCGGCCCCGTGGGGTGGGTCAGCATGACGCCGGCCGAGTACCGCCCGGCAGATGCCCGCGCGGCGGCGGAACTCCGGCAAACCGGCACGTGCACGCTCTACGAGAAGGAGTTCATCCACCGGGATGGCCGGCGCGTCCCGGTCTTGCTCGGCGCGGCCTTCCTGGAAGGCTCCCAGGAGCACGGCGTGGCCTTCGTGCTGGACCTGACCGAACGCCGGCGGGCGGAGACCGAACGGGAAGCGCGGCAGGTGGCGGAGGCGGCGAACCAGGCCAAGAGCGAATTCCTGGCCAACATGAGCCACGAGATCCGAACGCCCATGAACGCGATCCTCGGCATGTCGTACCTCGCGCTGCAAAGCGGCCTCGATGCGCAGCAGCTCAACTATGTGCAGAAGGTGAACCAGGCGGCCGAGTCGCTGCTGGGCATCATCAACGACATCCTCGATTTCTCGAAGATCGAGGCCGGTCACCTGGACATCGAGCGCATCCCGTTCGAGTTCGGCGATGTCATGGACAGCCTGGCCAACCTGATCGGCATGCGGGCGGAGGAAAAGGGCCTGGAACTCGTGTTCGCACTGCCGCCGGACCTGCCCAGGGCACTGGTGGGGGACCCCTCCCGCCTCGGCCAGGTGCTGCTCAACCTGGGCTACAACGCGGTCAAGTTCACCGAGCGCGGCGAGGTGGTCGTCGGCGTCGAGGTGCTGGCGCACGATGCAGCCTCGGTGCAGCTGCGTTTCGAGGTGCGCGACACCGGCATCGGCATCACCCCGGAAGAGCAGGAGCGGCTCTTCACGCCGTTTTCACAGGGCGATTCGTCGACCAGCCGGCGGTTCGGCGGCACGGGCCTGGGCCTGGCGATCAGCCACCACCTGGTGCGCATGATGGGGGGCGAGCTCGGCGTGGACAGCATCCAGGGCCGGGGCAGCCGGTTCCACTTCAGCGCGGCCTTCGGTCGCGGGCAGGAGCGCGCCGCCCATGACGTGCTCACCACCCCGGCCAAGTTGCAGGGCGCCCGGGCGCTGATCGTCGATGACAACGATTGCGCCCGGGAAGTGCTGCTCCAGACGGCTCGCGCGCTCGGTCTCCAACCCTCGGCCGCGAACGACGGCGCCGCGGCGATCGAGGCGATCGCCGCGGCGGATGCGCGCCATGCGCCGTACGACCTGCTCTTGCTCGACTGGAAGATGCCCGGCATGGACGGCGTCGACTGCCTCAAACGCCTGGCGCAGATCGCCCTGCACCACCCGCCACCCACCGTCATGATGCTCACGGCATTCAGCCGCGACGACATGTCGCGGCGGATGGCCACCGAACAACTCGCCGCGGCCGCCACGCTGACCAAGCCGGTCTCGCCCTCCACGCTTCTCGACGCCTGCCTCCAGGCGATCGGCCAGCCCCAGGAGCGCATCACGCGCCGCGATTTGCACGAGGAGGCGCTGCGAAGCCACCGGGCCGGCCTCGCGGGCGCACGCATCCTGCTGGTCGAAGACAATCCGCTCAACCAGGAACTCGCACGCGACCTGCTGGGCCACGCCGAGATCATCGTGCGGGTCGCCAACGACGGCCGCGAGGCGCTGGACATGCTGGCGCGCGAGTCCTTCGACGGTGTCCTGATGGACTGCCAGATGCCGGTCATGGACGGCTATGCGGCGACCCGTGCGCTGCGCGCGCATCCGCGCTGGCAAACGCTCCCGGTCATCGCGATGACGGCCAATGCGATGGTCGGCGATCGCGAGAAGGTGCTGGCGGCGGGCATGAACGATCACATTGCCAAACCCATCAACGTCGCCGAGATGTTCGCGACACTCGCGCGCTGGATTCGGCCGTCCGCACCGCCGGGGCTCGCGGGGCTGTCCGGCATCGAGAGCCGGCTCGGGCTCGCGAACGTGATGGGCGACGAAGCCCTCTTCCGGCGCCTGCTTTGCATGTTCCGGGACGGCGAAGCCGGCTTTGCAGACCGCTTTCGCGACGCCTGCGCCGTGCACGACGTGCGGACGGCCCAGCGCCTGGCACACGACCTCAAGAGCGCGGCGGGCACCTTGGGCGCGCACGCCATCGAAGAAGCCGCCGGTGCGCTCGAGCACGCCTGCAGGAGGGGTGCCGGCACGGCCGAGACCGAGGCCCTGCTGACGACGGTGGTCCTGGCACTCGACCCCGTCATCGCGAGCCTGCGTTCGGTTGAGGCCCCCCCGCCATCCCATGGATCTGGTGTGTAGCCATGGCCGCACGCCGCGGGTACGATGGCCTTCCGAATGTGGACCAGGAAGGCACCCGATGCGCCCGCGCTTCTCCTCCGCCATGGCCATCCCCTTGTTCGTCGCCTGGAGCGCCGTGGCGGCGCCGCTATGCGAAAAATCGCAGATCCGGCTGGTCAATTCGATGCGCGAACTCGCGCAGCCCTACCACGCCAACCTCGACAAGGGTGGGCGCCTCTTTGCCCGGTGGGCCGGACTGGAACAGAACTACGTCCTGCAACTGAACCAGGGCGACTCCGACAAGCAGATCTCCCTGATGCGGGGGTTGTTGAGCACCAACCCGGCGTGCACGATCATCAATGTCGAGCCGAACGCCGATCTCGTCATCAAGCCCATGGTCGATGCGGCGAACCGGTCCGGCGCCTGGATCGTCAGCCACTGGGCTCACAACGAGGGGCTGCATCCGTTCAACGGCCATGACCAGTGGATCGCGCACGTGGCCGTGGACAGCCTGGAAGCCGGCGTTGCCATCTCCCGTCGCCTGGCCGACGCCATCGGCGGCAAGGGCGGCATCGTGGCGCTGCAGGGGCGGCTCGACACCGACCCGGCGCGCAAGCGCTTTGCCGGTTTGCAGCAGGTGCTCGGCAAACAGCCCGGGGTCAAGCTGCTCGACCAGCAGACCGCCAACTGGGACCGCACCGCCGCCTTCCCGGTCATGCAGACCTGGCTGGCGAAGTACGGTAACCAGATCAAGGCGGTATGGGCCGCCAACGACGACATGGCCCTTGGCGCGCTCGAAGCCCTGCGGGCCGCGGGCCTCGCCGGCAAGATCCCGGTGGTGGGCGTCGACGGCATTCCCGAGGCCATCGAGGCGATCCGCAAGGGCGAAATGGTCGCGACGGTGTCCAGCGATGCCTACTACCAGGGGAGCATCGGCCTGGCGATGGGGGTGTGCGTTCTCACCGGGCAGGCGCCTCAGCCGAAGACCTGGCCCAAGGAGAAGCGCGAGTTCTATCTCGCCCTCCAGGTGATCACGAAAGAAAACGCAGCCTCGTTCAGCGGCGAGCCACAGGTCTCGGCGTACGCCCGCGAATGGGATTGCGCCAATCTCTGGGGCCGAAGCACGGGCAAGGCATTTTGAGATTCGCCTCATTCCAGCAGTGGGGCCCTGGCGTCGCGCTGGTGGCCCTGTGCGTGGCATTCGGCCTGGCAGAGCCGCGCTTCGCGTCCGCGGAGAACCTGCGGGTGATCGCCGATCGTGCCGCCATCCCGTTGATCCTCGCGGTGGGGATGACCTTCGTCGTGCAGCAGGGAGCGATCGACCTGTCCACCGAAGGCGTGATGGCCGTCAGCTCGCTGACCATGGCGCTCCTGGTGCTGAACAGCCGGGCCAGTTTCGATCTGGGCGCCCTCGGCATGCTGCTGGCCATCCTGCCGGGCCTCGGGATCGGCCTGCTGAGCGGCATCGCCGTCACGCGGCTCGGCGTGCCGTCCTTCATGGCCACGCTCGGTGCCTGGTCCGCCGCCTTGGGACTGGCGATGTTGCTGTCGGGCGGACAGCCGCCCCTGATCCGCGACCCGATGGTCCGCGAATTCGGCCTCGGGCGCACGCTGGGCGCCTCGAACCTGACATGGGTCGCCATAGCCGTGGTGGCCCTCGGATGCGTGCTGCAGTACTACACCCGTTTCGGGCGCTACAGCCTCGCCATCGGAGGTGCCGAGCCCTTGGCCCGCGTCGCGGGCCTGCCCGTGGACCGGTACAAGGTGCTTGCGCTGGCGTTCTGCGGGCTGCTCGCGGGGCTGGGTGGGGTCCTGGGATCGGCGCGCATCGGGCTGGGCCATGTCGACATCGGACTCGGCCAGATGCTGGGAACCGTCACGGCCCTGGTCATCGGGGGCACGTCGCTCAGCGGGGGCCGCGGCGGCGTGCTGCCATCGGCCGTCGGCACCCTGATGCTGGCGGTGCTGGCCAACGGCATGATCTTCGTCGGGATCACGCCCGAATTGCAGAAGGCGGTCGAGGGCGCGATCATCCTCTCGGCCACGCTGCTCGCCACCTGGCACCTGCGCAGCCGGCTGCGCGTCATCACATGACCGAAGCCGTGCTGCGTGTCGAGGGGTTGAGCAAGGCCTTCGCCGGCCCGCGCGTGCTCGATGGCGTCAGCCTGGACGTGGGGGCGCGCGAGGTGGTGGGGCTGGTTGGCGAGAACGGCGCGGGCAAGTCGACATTGCTCAAGGTGCTGGCCGGCGTCTACCGGCCCGATGGCGGGCGCATCGTGCTGCACGGGCGGCCGATCCGCCCGCGCAGCGTCTCCGAGGCCACGCGTGCCGGCATCGGCATGGTCTTCCAGGAGCAGTCGCTGCTGCCGAACCTGAGCGTCGCCGAGAACATCCTGCTGGGCCACGAGGACGCCGCGCTGCGGGCCGGCCTGTACCACTGGAAAACGCTCGACGCCCTGGCCACGGTGCAGCTCGACAAGCTCGGCTCGCGCATCGCGCCGTCGTCCCGCACCGACACCTTGTCGTTCGCGGAGCGCCAGGAAGTCGAACTGGCCAAGGTGCTCGCGATCGAGGAGCGCACCCGCAAGGAACCCGTCATCCTGCTCGACGAACCGACCTCGATGCTCGATGCCTTGCAGATCGAGGCCGTGCTCGCGTTGATCGAGCGCTTGCGCGGCCGCGCCTCCGTGGTGTTCGTCTCGCACCGGTTCGACGAGATCCTGCGTGTCTGCGATCGCCTCTACGTGATGAACGGCGGCCGCTGCATCGCACAGCGCGCGTGCAACGACTGCGACGTCGCCGAAGTGCAGCGGCTCATGCTGGGCCACGAACCGGGCGCCGGGTTCGGCGGGCCGCCACCGCGGGCCCGGGCGGACCTGGCGGCACCGGCCCGATTGAGCGTGCGCGCGCTCGGCCGCGCCCGTGGCTACCGGTCGGTGAGCTTCGAACTGCACGCGGGCGAGGTGCTCGGGCTCGCCGGCGCCGGCAATTCCGGGCGAGAGAGCCTGTGCCGCGCGCTGTACGGCGCCGAACCGCCCGACCATGGAGAGATCGTGCTCGACGGCCGGCCCGTCCGTCCCGGCCAACCCGGCGACGCCGTTCGCCTGGGCATCGGTTATGTGCCGGCGGAGCGAGGGGCCGAGGGCATCGTGGCCGGCCTGAGCGTGCGCAAGAACATGACCCTGGCACGCCTGCGCGAACTGCGTCGCGGCCCGTTCATCGACCTGGCGCGCGAGCGCGGGATCGTGCGCCGCTGGATCGATCGGCTGCGGATCACGCCGCCGGCGCCCGAGACACCGGCACACCACCTCAGCGGCGGCAATCAACAAAAGCTCATGCTGGCCAAGTGGCTGGTCGCCCGCCCCCCGGACATCCTGATCCTCGACCACCCGCTGCGCGGGCTCGACGTAGGCGCCAAGGGCGAGATCGCCGCGCTGATCCGCGAACTCGCCGGCAACGGCATCGGCATCCTGCTGATCGCCGACACCGTGGAAGAACTCACCGCGTTGAGCGACAGCATCCTCGTCATGAAAGATGGTGAGGTGACAGGATGGTTCCCGGCCACGGCGGCCAGGCCGTCCGAGGCGCAGATTCTCGAACGGATGGTCTGACGTGGGCCTTCCGCCGGCCCCCTCCAGCGGCCGGGGCCAGCGCGCCCGGGCGGCCGTCGGGCAGGCGATCGGCGCCTTCGCGCCGTTCGCCGTGCTGACCGCCCTCCTGGTCACCCTGGGGCTTGCCCACGGCAGCTTCCTGTCCCTGGACAACCTCGGCATGCTGGCCGGGGAATCCAGCGTGATCCTGCTCTTCGCCACCGCGCAGACGCTCGTGATCCTGCTGGGCGGCATCGACCTCTCGATGGCCGCGCTCGCGGCACTGGCCTCCGTGTTGATCGCGCTGGTGCTGCCTGCGGCCGGGCTGCCCGGCGTGCTGGGGGTCCTGGCACTGACCGGTCTCCTCGGCGCATTCCAGGGTTTCGTTCATGCGCGGGGCCAGATCCCCTCGGTCGTGGTGACGCTCGCGGGGCTGGGGATCTGGTCGGGCCTGGCCCTGTCCATCGGACACACCACCATCCCGGTGGACGCCGGCCACCCGGCGCTCGCCTGGCTCGACGGCACGAGCCTCGGCGTGCCACACGCCTTCGCCTTCGCCGCCGCGGCATTGGCCGGCCTGGGCCTCTGCATGCACTGGCTGCCCTTCGGGCGCCACGTCCGCGCGATCGGGGCCAATCCGCGCGCCGCCTTGATGTCGGGCATCTTCGTGGACCGGGTCAAGATCCTGGCGTTCGCGCTGAGCGGGTTGTTCTCGGGATTTGCCGGCATGGCCATGGTGGCGCGCACCTCCAGCGGCAATCCCGCGATCGCCGACAGCCTGCTGCTGCCGAGCATCGCGGCCGTCCTGATCGGCGGCACGGCGATGACGGGCGGCACGGGCGGGCTCGCCCGCACGCTGATCGGCGTGCTCACGGTCACGGTGCTCCGGGTGGGCATTGCCGCCGTCGGCATCGACCCGGCCTACGAGCCCATCGCCTATGGCGTGCTGGTGGTGGTTGCGGCGTCGCTGACGGTCAACCGCGCGGGCCGCGGCTGGCGAGGATGAACGACGGCATTTCGCCGGAGGTACCGACGATCCAAGGAAGGCGCCTGCGACCCACCGATTCCTGCTCGCACGGAACTTGCTAAAAATGGACATGCGACTGGAGAACGCCCCATGATCAAGCATGACCACCTCTTCGGCATGGCCGTGCTGCTGGTTGCGCTGTGCGCGCTCCCGGCACTGCTGGCCTGACGACAAGACCCCGATGCCGGTGCAACGGCGTGGAAACTCGCCCGGCTTCAGCGCGTGGACGAAACAGGCGAATCCAGGCTGGCATCGATGCCGGATCCGGGCACACTGCTCGCCAACGGAGTTGCCATGTCCATCCGCTCGCAGTTTTTCCACCGGTCCGTCCTCTGCTCGATCGTCACCCCGGCCGCCGCCTTGGCGCAGGCCGATGTCGCCCAGCTCCCGCCGGTCGTGGTGACCGCCACGCGCACCGAGGCGCCCGCCGACGACATCCCCGCCTCGATCGACCGGCTCGACGGGGCCGAGGTCCGGGCCGGCCGCGCGCAGGTCAACATCTCGGAGTCCCTCGGCGCCGTGCCCGGCGTGCTGGCGCGCGACCGCCAGAACTACGCCCAGGACGTGCAGGTCTCCGTGCGCGGCTTCGGCGCGCGGTCCACGTTCGGCATCCGCGGCGTACGCCTGTACGTCGACGGCATCCCGGCCACGTTGCCCGACGGCCAGGGGCAGATCACGCACGTGGACATCGGCACCGTGGGCCACATCGAGGTGCTGCGCGGGCCGTTCTCGGCGCTGTACGGCAACTCGTCCGGTGGGGTGATCCAGGTGTTCACCGAAGACCCCGCCGGCCCGCCGCGCATCGGTTTCGGCGTCACGGCCGGCAGCGACGGCCTGCTGCGCCTGGCCACGCAGGCGAGTGGCACCGGCGGCGACTTCGGCTACGTGGTCGGCGCAAGCCGCTTCACCACCGACGGGTATCGCGACCACAGCGAGGCCCGGCGCAACCTGGGCAACGCGAAGCTCACCTGGCGGCCCGACACCGACAGCCGCGTCACGCTGGTGGCCAACAGCGTCGCACTGCCGAAGGCGCAGGACCCGCTGGGGCTGAACCGCGCGCAGTTCGACACCAATCCGCGCGGGGTGGACCCATCGGCCACCACGTTCGACACCCGCAAGCGCATGAACCAGACGCAGGGTGGCCTCGTGTACGAGCGCCGCATCACCGCGGAACACGACCTGCGGCTGATGGGCTACACGGGCCACCGCGGCACCGAGCAGTTCCAGTCCATCCCCACCGGCGCGCAAGGCAGTCCGCTGCACCCGGGTGGCGTGATCTCGCTGGCGCGCGACTACCGCGGGCTCGACGCCCGCTGGACCTGGAAGACCCGCCTGCTGGGCGGACCGCTCGACCTGGTCGGCGGGATCGCGTGGGACGACCTCGACGAACACCGCCAGGGCTACCAGAACTTCGACGGCACCACGCTCGGGGTGAAGGGGGCGTTGCGCCGCGACGAACACAACGCGGTCTCGAACAACGACCAGTACCTGCAAGCCGCGTGGCAATTCACACCGGCGTGGGGGTTGAATGCCGGCCTGCGGCACAGCCGCGTGCGGTTCCGCTCGGACGACGACTACATCGTGGGCACAAACCCCGACGACAGCGGCCAGTCCGCCTACGGCGCCACGCTGCCGGTGCTGGGCGTCATGTACACGCCCAACGAATCGCTGCACTGGTACGCCACCGCAGGCCGCGGTTTCGAGACCCCCACGCTGAACGAGCTCGCGTACCGCCCGGGTGGCCAGACCGGCATGAACTTCGGCCTGCAGGCCTCGCGCAGCCGAAGCGCCGAGGCCGGTGTCAAGGCGCGCATCGCCGGCTGGGGTGCGCTGACGGCCGCCGTGTTCCAGACCCGCACCGCCAACGAGATCGTCACCTTGGGCAACACCGGCGGGCGCGCCACGTTCCAGAATGCCGGCGCCACCCGGCGTACCGGGGTCGAGGTGGGCTGGTCCAACCAGTGGCAACGTCACCTGCAGGCGCAGGTGGCGGCGACGCTGCTCAACGCCCGCTACAAGGACGGCTTCACCACCTGCGCCGGCACGCCGTGCGCCACCCCGAACCTCACCATCCCGGCCGGCAACCGCATCCCGGGCCTTGCACGGGGCACGCTGTTCGCGTCCGTCGGCTGGTTGCCGCCGCTCGGCTGGCGTGGTGGCGTGGAGGCCCGCTACGTGACCGGTGTGTTCGTCAACGACGCCAACACGGATGCCGCCGCCGCCCATGTGGTGGCCGCCGCCCACGCCGGGCATGTGCTTCAGCTCGGGGCCTGGGCGCTGGGCGGCTTCGTGCGGGTCGACAACCTGTTCGACCGCCGCTACGCCGGCTCCGTGATCGTGAACGAGGGCAATGGGCGATTCTTCGAACCGGCCCCCGGACGCACCTGGCTCGCCAGCGTGTCGGCGTCGATGAAGTTCTGATCAGGCGCCTGTGGGGCATGCTGTGGGGCATGCATTAGCATGCATGCCGCCGTGACCCATCGCCTCAAACTCATCCTCCTCGCCGCCCTCGCCGTCGTGCTCACCGGCGGCTACCTGGCCGCCACCCGCGCCAACATCAACCCGTCCCACGCCGTGGGCGACACGCTGGACACCTTCAACGGTGTCGCCGTGTACTACAACGGCGGCATCAACGTCACGACGGGCCGGCGCACCACGCCCGACGGCTACAACCTGGGGCTGAAGTTCCAGTGCGTGGAGTTCGTGAAGCGCTACTACCATGCGCGGTTCGGCCACCGCATGCCGCAGTCGATGGGGCACGCGAAAAGCTTCTTCGCTCCGGGCGTGCCCGACGGCCAGATGAACCTTGAACGCCGCATGCTGCAGTTCCGCAATGGCGCGGGCGCCGTGCCGCAGCCCGAGGACCTCGTCGTCTTCGCACCCTGGGTGCTCAACCCGTACGGGCACGTCGCCATCGTCAGCTACGTGGGGCCGGACCACGTCGAAGTCATCCAGCAGAACCCCGGCCCGTTCGGGTCCACACGCGAGCGCTACCCGCTCGTGCGCGACGCCAGCGGGGTGCGCATCGCGCACGACCGCCTGCGGGGTTGGCTGCGCGTGCCGCCGCCGCTGGTGGCCGGCAACGGCCCATGACCACGCTGGTGTTGCTGCCCGGCATGGACGGCACGGGTATCGCGTTCCGGCCGTTCCTGGCGGCACTCGATCCCGCATTGAAGGTGGTGGTGGTGAGCTACCCGCCAGACCGGGCGCTTGGCTACGACGCGTTGCTCGCGGTTGCACGCCAGGCCCTGCCCGCCGACGACGACGTGGTGGTGCTCGGTGAATCGTTCTCGGGGCCCATCGCCATCGCGTTGGCAGCGGAAGGCCTGCCCCGGTTGCGTGGCCTCGTGCTGTGCGCCACGTTCGCGCGCAATCCCCGGCCCCGCGCGGCCGTGCTCGGCCGCATCATGGCCCACGTGCCAATGCCCTTGACCGCCCTGCCCGGCCTGAGCCGCGTGCTGTTGGGGCGGTTCGACAGCCCCGCGCTGCGCCGGCTGCTGGCCGAGTCACTGGCCTCCGTGTCACCGGCCGTGATGCGCTTTCGGGCACGCGCCGTGATGGCGGTCGACATGAGCGACCGGCTGCGGGCCGTCACCGTACCGACGCTGTACCTGCGCGGCCGCGAGGACCGCGTGGTGCCCGCGGCCGCAGCCTTATGGGTGCAGGCGCAGGCGCCACACACCAGCATGGCCCCGTTCGACGGCCCGCACGGCCTGCTGCAGTCGCTGCCGTTCGAGACCGCGGGCGTGATCGAGGCGTTCGTGGCGGGCTGCTGAAGGTCACTCCGCGGCCGACGCCCGGTCGGCTGCCGCCTTCGCCGCGGCATCGATGTCACGCCGGGCCTGGTCGATCGTGGCCTTGGCCTCGGCGGGCGTGGCGAGCGGCGACGGGACGGTCACGTCGCCCACCGTGCGGGCCGGGAACAGGTGTTTGCCGGCGAAGGCCAGCACGGCGAGGGTGGCCAGGAGGCCCCCGAGGCGGATGAAGGTGCGCATGTGTTTTTTCTCCCTGGGTCGATGCCCTTCCCCCCATTCTGCCTTGCGGCCAGCGCCACCGGCCCGGTCCGGTGGTACAAACGGGGTTGGCGTTCGCCCGAGGCGGGCGCCCCATTTCCACAACAAAGAGGTCGTTATGAGCGCTGACAAGGACCGCGGCATCCGCCGCGAAAAGCAAAAGCGGGCGAAGCAACTGAAGAAGGACGCCCGCCTGCAGCAACAGGCTGCCGTTGCAGCGGCCCAGCCGGCCGCCAAGTCGTCCAAGAAGGCCGCGTAAGCGGTGTTCCCGGTCACCCGCTTCGCGCGGGTGATTCGCCAAGGCCCCAGGCTGCGCCGGGCCTTGGCCGGCCCCTCCTCAACGGGGCGGCCAGTGGGCCACGTCCTCGTGCACGTGTTGCCCCACGTGGCTGTGCACCAGCACCAGTTCATTCACGCGCCAACCCACCGGGTCCACCGGCGTGGACGGCACCAGATGGCGCCGGTCGCCATACATCAGCGTGAGGTGCAGCGTGTATGACGGCACGTCGAACCCGGCTTGCTTCAGCGCATGCCGAAGCCCCTGCTGGTAGGAACGCAGCGCGCCGAGCCCGTCTCCACCGGTCAGCACCAGGGGACCGCCCGAGAAGCTCATGGCCTGGTCGAATGCCACCGAGAGATCCGGTGGCGACAGGCGCGATGCCACCTCGCACACCCGCGCCACGTCGGATGATCTCGCCTCGATGTCCAGAGGGCACAGCGTGACGTGAAGGCGATGCGCCTCCACCCCGGAACCCTTCAGCCCGTGGGCTGCGGCCAGTTGGCGGCGAACCGCGTCGATGCGCGCGGCCGTGGCCGCATCGGGCCGCACGGCGAAGAACACCTCGACCCGCCGCCGAAGCGGCTTGGGAGCGGCAGGCGCCGCGGGGCGTTCGGCGTCACCGAACAGCGAGAATTGTTCCGTGCCCATGCACCCCCCCGGTCATTCCCACGCCATGATTTCCGACGCCCACGAACCTGCATGCTTCCATTTTTTCCCCAGTTGGCGCAAGCCGGCGCCCGTCTGCGATATCACGGCGACTTCGACGGGCCCGGCGTGCAGGCAATTCTGCCAAGCTGTCAGACAGTTGGTCTGATCAGCCAGCGAGCTGGAACGCAGACGCCATTCGCTCCTGCTCTCGGGCACGAACTTTCAGGCTGTCGGCGATCTTGGGCCACTGCTTCACCACGGCCTGGCTGCGCGATACCACCTCGTCGGCCAGCTTCCTGGAGACCCGAAAGTATGGCGCCACCGAACGCGCCAGATCGAGATCCATCGCGTTGTCGGCCTCGCTGACGTTGAGCTTCAGGCCTTGCGATCCGGGCACGAGGATGAAGCCGTGGTTGCGCAGGTGATCGTCGGTGTTGGAGACCAGCATGTTGAACACGATGCGCGACCACAGCTCCCGCAATAATGATCGGGGTACGGCTGGCTGCAATGTTCCTCGGCAATGTCATCTCACTACTTCAAGCAATTTAGCCGCATGAATATCCATGGCATAGGGCCCGTTGGAAGTGAGTAGGCGGAGGCCAGGTTCCCAGACCATTTGCGCAGCGGCAGGATTGGTCGAAACCAGCACGTCGTAGCCAGACGCCCTCAGCACTTCGTCGAGGTAGTAAGGCAGCCGAGTTCTCTTGCCAGGGATCTTGGGATAGTTGGTTGTGAGTGCGATCAGCTCCCCGAGCTTCGACACCGTGGTCAGCTTCGCACCGAGGAACGGGTGGCCCGGGGTCGCTAGAGGATTGCCGTGTTCGTCAATGCGTAAAGCCGCAGAGGTCATCGCAATCGGTGCATGGCAGATCAGCGACAGTACGACCTTTTGCTCATAGGCGAGATTGATAATCTCTCCCAGCCATGGCGAATCCCGGAAGTCGACCATCGGCGCGTGACCGCCGGGGAAATGGATGAAGTCGAAATCTGCGAGCGAAAAGGTGTCGCCCGGATCTCGGTGACGCTCAACCACTCGTCGCGCCGACAGATAGTCCGCCTTCGCAGAACCGCGTAGAGCATTTTCGACCTCACCGCGAAACGCGGCCACTTCAGGGTCGGTATTCGGCAAGACCTGTGAAACTGGAAGTTCGCCCAGATAGCGCGCTGCGAGGCGGAGTTCCGCAGCCCTGCGGGCCACCAGATCCGGCCGGCGGCTCGCGAAGGACTTCGGCGCGAGCATCTGAGACACCATGGCGCCGGTGAAGCGGTCGGTCGCCATGAAAGGGAGTGACAGACCGTTGATGTCTAGTTGCGGCTCGGCACCATCCGGCGTGCAGAACACGAACTCGTGGCTGTCGCCGAATTCCTTTAACACCTGCGCCAGCTCGATCAAGAAGAAGCCGGTCGATATGGGGGCGTGGCCGGCGGGCTCGCTCAAGGGAAGCTCGTGCGCCGACGAAAGTATGACAAGTGCCTTTCGAGCGGGCGAATGCTTAGGGGTGTCGATCATGAGCAGTTCCTACTCTGTGGTGCGTGATAGGGGTCCCTGACGCAGGACTGCGTGCCAGCCCCGGAAGTCAGCGTCGTGGACCGCATGAATGAGAAGTTTGGCGGCCAGCCACGCGTGCCCAGGGCTCTCGCAAAATCGCTCTGCCCAGGTTTCAAGACCAGCGAGCACCTTTCGCCGCTTTGATATTCAACTCGGCCGAGTGGATGCGACGAGCCGCTGCCGGGTCAGCTTTAGCGATGCTGACGTCCAGGCAAGGTGATTGGAGCGCTCCTGGGCAACCGCCCATGGAGCGCAGATCTTTCAAGCATCGTTGGTGATGACAACCTTGCCAAACACGTTGCGCTTGCCGAAATGCTCGAATGCGGCCTTGCCGTCGTTGAAGGTGAAGCGGCTGTCAATCACGGGACGGATGCCGTTGTGCGCAACGGCCGCAATGACGTCTTCCAGATCCTGGCGATTACCCGTCGCGATCGTCTGGAACCGCGCGAAGGTGAGGAACATGTCGAGGTAGCCAGGCATTTCACCCTGCGCCAGCACGCCGACCATTGACACTTGACCACTGAGCGCGACTGCCTTGAGCGACTGCGCGAAGGTACCAGGGCCGCCGACCTCGACCACGCGATCAACGCCTCGCCCATTGGTCAGCGCCTTTGCCTGCTCGCCCCAGTTTGCGTTCTCGGCGTAATTGATGACATGGTCTGCGCCGAGTGCACGCAGTCGCTCCGCTTTTTCATTCGATGACGTCGTCGCGATCACTTGGGCGCCACGTGCCTTCGCGAACTGCAGCGCAAACAGCGACACGCCGCCGGTTCCCTGCGTCAGTACCCGGTGCTGCGGACCGACGCCTGCGACGGCGTTCCAGCCGGTGACTGCCGCGCAGGGCAAAGTCGCGGCATCCTCGAAACTGATCGAATCAGGGATTGCGACCAATTCGTTCTGGTCGACAGCGCGGTATTCAGCCATCCAGCCATCGGCCTGAGTGCCATATTGCGGCGCGAACTCGCGGAACGACCCTGCGTGCCAGCCCGGCATGAAGTTGTTCGCGACGCGGTCACCGACGGCGAAACGGGTGACGCCCGGGCCAACCGCCTCGACTACGCCAGCGGCGTCGGACAACTGCACGCGTCCTTCTTCAAGGGGAAATGGCGACCAGCCGTTGACGATCGTGAGATCACGGAAATTGAGCGAGGTCGCCTTGATGTGGACCAGGACTTCGCCCGGACCGGGGGTGGGCGTGGGCTCCTCGCGTAACTCCAGGCCGTCGATTGAGCCGATTTTCTGCAAACGGCAGATCTTCATAGGTAACTCCAGATTGGTGAAACGCATGTTCGCTGAGCTTGATCGGATCATCAATTACATGGAGTATTCGATTCATAACCAATCGTCCAGATCTGATATGCACCCCTTCGACTCCGTCCTTAGCGCCATGCACCTCGAAAGTTCGCTCTTCGTCCGGCTGCGCGCCCATGCACCTTGGGCGATGTCGTTCGACAGCGGCGGCCAGGCAAGGCTCGTGGTCATTGCCAAGGGTCAATGCTGGTTCACCCATGTCGGTCACCCGCCGGTGGTCGCTCAAGAGGGCGATTGCCTCATCATCAAACAGGGAGTCCTGGGCATACTGGGCGATGCGCCGGATCGGGTTGCAGTACCTTGCTGGCAGATTGCAGACCACGTAACCGGCGAGACAGTCTCCTTCGGCGGCGGCGGCGAGGCATGCGAGTTCTTTTCGACCTTGTTTTCGTTTGACCATGCAGCGGGCGAGCCCCTGTCGGCGCTGCTGCCCGATGTAGTCCATGTCTCGATGCCGGCATCCGATGCGGGACGGATGGTCTCGGTCCTCGAACAGATCGGAGCTGAAGAGGCGCAGGCATCGCTTGGCGGTTCCTATGTCGTTGGGCGGCTGCTCGACGTGCTGTTTATTCAAGCGATCCGAACCTGGGCCAGTTCAGAGGGCAATTTGCCGGAAGGCTGGCTCGCAGGGCTGACCCATCGACAGCTATCGCAAACGCTGCACCGGATCCATGCCGATCTGGTGCAGCCATGGACGTTGGAACAACTCGCCCGCGACGCCGGCATGTCGCGGTCGACTTTCGCGGCACTGTTCAAGTCGGTCATCGGCGTGCCGCCCTTGACGTACATCGCCACGTGGCGCATCTATCGAGCCAAGCTGATCCTTGCTGCCGGTCAGTCGATCGCGACTGCGGCAGAGCAGACGGGCTACGGCAGCGACATTGCGCTCAGCCGCGCGTTCAAAGCTGCGACCGGTGAGTCGCCTGGACAATGGCGGCGTAAGCGGCGAACGGCCGGTCCGGCAGGTCGTGGGCTGGAGCATGCAAGCGCACATGCAGGCCAGCCTGGTGACGGACGCGCTGCGGATGGCGTGGTTCCGGCGCCGACCGAAACCGGGCCAGTGCGCGGGTCACCCGCGTCAGCCGACTTCGCATGAATATGAGTACCGCCGTGGCAGCGAGGGCAGCAGCTCGGCGGCCACGCTCCAGCGCCGGCCGTAGACATCAATCCGCGTAAGCGCCCGCGGCTCGGATGACCTTGGCCCAGCGCGCGACCTCGCCTTCGACAAACTTCTTGTGCGCCGCCGGTTCGACGCGGGCGTCCGACACGACCGTGATCCCCAGCGCCTCCTGGCGCTTGATGAGTTCCGGATCCTTGAGTGCCCCGCGCAGCGCTTCGTTCAGCTTGCTCAGCACGGGCGCTGGCGTGTTGCGCGGCGCATAGAGCCCATGCCAGACCGTCACGCTGAAGTCGGCAAGGCCGCCTTCGGCCAGCGTCGGTACGCCGGCCAGTGCAGGCAGCTTCATGCGGTCCTTGCTGGTCACCGCGAACACCTTCACCTTGCCACCTTCGATTTGAGGCCTGAAGTCGTCGAGCCACGAAAGGTTCATGGTCATGGCGGTGCTTTCAAGGCATCAAAGACTAGATAAACGGCATTGGGCAAGCGCCGCGTTGCCGACGATCATTTCGACACCGCAACCCCAACCGACCCGCAGGAGACACCCGTGAAGAGCAGGACGAGATGAAGAGCTACATCGACCGCGGCTACAGGGTGGTCAAGAAGAAGATCGGCGGAGCGTCTCTCGACGAGGACCTGCGCCGCATAGACGCCATCATGGAAGTGCTGCAGGACGGTCAGAAGCTGTGCGTGGACGCCAACGGCCGCTTCGATCTGGAGACCGCCATCGCCTGGAGCCGGGCGACCCGCTGGACTTCGAGCTGCAGTCCACGCTGCGCCAGTACTACAAGAACCCGATGGCCACAGGCGAGGACCTGTTCTCGATGCAGGACGCGCGCAACCTGATCCGCTACGGCGGCATGCGGCCCGACCGCGACTGGCTGCAGTTCGACTGCGCGCTGAGCTATGGCCTGGTCGAGTACCTGCGCACGCTGGAGATGCTGAAAGAGCACGGCTGGTCACCCAGCCGCTGCATCCCGCACGGCGGCCACCAGATGTCGCTGAACATCGCGGCCGGCCTGGGCCTGGGCGGCAACGAGTCCTACCCCGACCTGTTCCAGCCCTTCGGCGGATTCCCCGACGGCGTGAAGGTCGACAACAGCTACGTCACACTGCCCGACCTGCCGGGCATCGGCTTCGAAGGCAAGGCCGACCTCTTCCGCGAGATGAAGGCATTGACCGAGTGACCGCCAAACCTCACGGAGAACGCTCATGAACATCGGAATCATCGGCTCAGGCAACATTGGCAGCACCCTTGCGCGGCACCTGGTGTCTCTCGGACATGAGGTATCGATCGGCAATTCCAGAGGTCCGCAGTCGCTGGCGGCGATCTCGGCTGACACCGGCGCCACGGCTGTCACGGCGGAAGAGGCCGCGAGATCTCGGGATCTCGTCATCATTGCCGTTCCTCAGGCCGCTGTTCCGCAACTGCCGCTCGAGACACTGCGGTCGAGTTCCGCCGTGGTCGTCGACACCGGCAACTACTATCCAACGCGCGATGGCGCCATCGTCGAGATCGACAACGGTTTGACCGACAGTCAGTGGGTGGCAACGGTGCTGGGCAGGCCGGTGATCAAGGCGTTCAACAGCATCCTCGCGGGCAGCTTGGCGCAGGGCGGCCTCCCTGCAGGAACGCCGGGCCGCATCTGTGTCCCGGTGGCCGGAGACGACCCCGAGTCCAAGACACTGGTGCAGGACGTCATCCGCGCGATGGGCTTCGACACCATCGATGCCGGATCGTTGGCCGGCTCGTGGCGGCAACAACCCGGAACATTCGCGTACTGCCGGGACCTGGACGCCACCTCGCTCGCGGCGGCGCTGGCACAGGCCGATGAGGATCAAATTGCCAGCTATCGAAAGAAGGCTGACGAAGAGGCAGCCCCATACTTCACCTCCGCGAAAACCTAGCGACCCACAACTTGCGCAAGTTGTGGGTCGACCTCATCTCGCGAATGCTGGCAGCGAGGCTGGAAGCTCACCCTCCACGTCGGCCCGCCGACCCGCCGACCCGTTCGGTCGTGAGACGCCAATACGCAGGCCGGCACGATCATTTAACTGCGCGGGTCTTTGATGGTCGAGAGCATGGCCAGCATGTTCCCGTACTCGCCGTTGGCCTCGGCGTAGCGCAGGAACTTGGCGCGCTCCACGACAATCTCTTTCGCCTTCGGATTGGCTTGGAGGAGCGTCATGGCCTCCGAGAGGAAGTCCTCCAGCGGCATGGCATTTTCGTCCTGCTCCTGGCCCAGGAGCGTTGTCCGAACGCCCGGCGGCGCGATCTCTGTCACCTGGACTGAGGTGTCGGCAAGCTGGACGCGCAAGCTCTCGGTGAACGAGTGAAGGGCGGCCTTCGTTGCGTTGTAGGTCGGCGTCGCGGGAAAGGGGACAAAGGCCAGCGCCGAGGTCACGTTGAGGATGGCTGCGTCGCCCTTCTTCAACAGGTGCGGCAAGAACCCGTACACCATGCGAATCGAACCGAGCAGGTTGGTCGTTATCGTGTCCTCGGCGATCTGGAGGCAGGTGGCGTCGCGGACATCTTCCCACTGCATGATGCCTGCGTTGTTGATCAGGACGTTCAGTTCCGGGTAGCGGGCGGCGATCGCTTCGCTTGCGCGGACGATCGAAGCGCCGTCTGCCACATCGAGCATGACCGCTTCGATTCCCGGGTTGTCGGTCGTGATGCGGTCGAGCAGTTCCTTGCGTCGGCCGGCGACAATCACCCTGTTGCCGGCCTCGTGGAAGCGCAGCGCCAATCCGAGTCCTATGCCTGAAGTGCCGCCGGTGATGAGGATGGTGTTGCCAGAGGTTTTCACAAAGAGCCTTTCAAGGTGTTCCGGTAAAATGGTTAAGCGGACAGCCATCCGCTTGCGCGAAGCATATCGGACAATTGTCCGTTTATCAAGTTGGGTTGACAGGAGGAGTGCCGGAGATGGACACACGCTTGCGTTCTGACGCGCTGGAGAACCGCGGGCGCATCCTGAAAGTTGCGGTGGCCGAGTTGACTCATTCCCCCGACGTGGCGCTCAGTGCCATTGCGAAGAAGGCGGGGGTCGGCCAGGCCACGTTCTACCGAAACTTCCCGAGCCGGGAGGCGCTCGTCATCGAGGTCTACCGCCACGAGATGGAACAGGTTGCCAATCTCGCGGGCGAACTGCTGCGCACGCGCCCACCGGAGCAAGCCCTGCGCCAGTGGATGGATGGTCTTGCCCAGTACGCGGCGACCAAGGCGGGCTTGCCCGACGCGATTGGCAAGGCCGCAAGTGCGCGCGCATGCGCGGGGACGTCCTCGGGCTACGCTTCCGTGCCAGCTGCGGCCCAACTCCTGCTGGACGCCAACCACCAAGCAGGAACGATCCGTCCCGGAGTCACCGTGGAGGACTTCTTTCTGGCCATCGCAGGCATTTGGCAGATCGATCCCCGCGGAGATTGGCAACCGCGTCTTGGCCGGCTCATGGACCTCGTCATGGACGGACTGCGCGTGGGCGCGCCCGGCCCCCTCCCGGGTGCCGAAATCCAATCCAGGCCGGAGCCACGCTGAACGGGCGCGATCGCTGCGTTATAGCGAGCGACGCCGGGACTGTTGAAGCTGGTGGTACTCGCCGTCCAGCCACGCTTTGTCCGTCCAAGCCAACCGCCCCTGGTTGGCCTGGTCTTTCTCGTGGTCGCTGCCCTCAGCGAAACACGTTCTTCACGCGCTCGCGCCCGCGAACTTCCCTGCACCCTGGGTGCCGTGAGGGGCCAGCCGGAACACCGACACCGCCTGCACCAACTGCTGCGCCTGGCCCTTCAGGCTCTCTGCAGCGGCAGCGCTCTCTTCCACCAGCGCGGCATTCTGCTGCGTAGCCTGGTCCATCTGGCTCACCGCTTCGCCCACCTGCCCGACGCCGGCACTCTGTTCCGTGCTGGCGGTGCTGATCTCGCCCACGATGTCGGCAACGCGCTTGATCGAACCCACCACTTCGGTCATCGTGGCTCCAGCTTGGTCGACGAGCATCGTGCCCCGCTCGACGCGTTCGACGCTGGCCGTGATCAGCGTCTTGATTTCCTTGGCCGCCTCGGCGCTGCGCTGGGCCAGGTTGCGCACTTCGGAAGCCACTACCGCGAAGCCACGGCCCTGTTCACCGGCGCGCGCGGCTTCTACCGCGGCGTTGAGCGCGAGGATGTTGGTCTGGAAGGCGATGCCATCGATGACGCTGAGGATGTCGGTGATCTTCTTGGAGCTGTCGTTGATGCCCTTCATGGTTTCGACCACCTGGCTCACGACCTCGCCGCCCTTGACGGCGATCGAGGAAGCGCTCAGCGCCAGTTGATTGGCCTGCCTGGCGTTGTCGGCGTTTTGCTTGGCGGTCGAGCCGAGTTGCTCCATCGACGCAGCGGTCTCTTCGAGCGCGCTGGCCTGCTCTTCGGTGCGCTGGCTCAGATCCACGTTGCCTTGCGCGATCTGAGAACTGGCGGTGGCCACGCTCTCGGAGTTCTGGCGCACGTCGCTGACCACGCGGACCAGGCTGGACTGCATGTCCTTCAACGCGAGCAGCAATTGAGCGGTTTCGTCCTGGCCCTGCACGTCGATGCTGATCATCAGATCGCCGTCGGCCACCGCGCGCGAAATCGCCAATGCTTGACCGAGCGGACGCGTGATGGTGCGGCAAAACAGCACGGCGCCGAACAAGGCCAGTGCGCAGACCATCAGCATGAGCGCCAGGCTGATCACCGTGGCGCGCTTGCCGGCCGCTTCGGCCTCGGCTGAAATGGCCGCGCTGCCGGCAGCGATCTTGTCGCCCGCCTCAGCCAGGAGCCGGATTGGCTCGCGGTCCATGCCTTGAACCGCCTGGTCACCCACGGCCGGGTCGAAGCCGGCCGCCTTGAAGGACTCGAAGGCCTTCTGGTAGCTCTGTCCCATCGCGGAGTGCGCGTCGCCGAACTTCTCCACAAGCGACTTCTCGCCACCAGCGGGTAGCGCCGTGGCCAGTTCCTTGATCTTTTCGCCCATTTCGCGCTCGATCTTGTTGAAGGCGCTCCAATGCGCCTCCAGCGCCTTCGGATCTTTGCCGCGCAACAGCGTATTTTTCCACTCTTGGACCTGCGTCTTGAACGAAACGGCCAGGTTGTTGACTGTGCTTTGGTTGTTGTGGCTTGCCTGCACCGTCGTGGCGTAGGTATTGAGCGACTGATTCAGGCTGTGGATGCCGTACAGCGCGGCGCAAAGAACCAGAAGTAAGGCCGCGGCAAAGGCCAGCGGGAGTTTCACGCCGAGTTTCATGAAGGGTGTCCTTGGGGGGAACTGCTGGAAGCTGCGCCACACCGAAGCGTTCTTCTGCCTCTCGTGTCTTTTTGGCGGGTGGTGCAGGTTCGGGGGAAGGAGGACACGTGCAATTGGCGACAAGGGGAGTTTCGGCGCCTGGCAAGATTCCTTGAGGGGCGATTTTGGCCAATCCTCCCCCTTGGATGCGCATCGGACTGGTGCCAGGGAGCGAGCCGCGCTGCCACGCGACCTCGTCGTGCGCGAGCGCCGGGGAGTCCCACTGCTCGGTGACCTTCACCTCCGCTCACGCGCGAGCCATGACCACGGGGTCTGAAAAGTCGGGCAGGTGCGGCGCGGCGACCGCGCGCTCCAGCTGCCTGCGCATCACGATGCGATGACGCAGCGGGATGGAATAGCCCGGACGCCAACGCCATGCTCAGGTCTTTCGGCAGGTTGTGGGGCGACCTTCTACCGGCCTTGCAGCGCACTGCCCGGTTGCCATGACTTCGGCGCCGGCCGCGCGTCGCCGGTCACCGGCCGGATGACACCCCCCGCAGCAGCCTGAGGGCGAACCGGCGCCACCACCGCGCGAGCGTTCACCCGCCGCCTTGTTCGCGGTCAAGCCTCGGGGCCTCGGCAACCCGGCCAGCGACAATTGGCGAATGCGGCTGGAGGCTCTTCCTACGACGGACTTGTACAGAGAACGCTGCGCGCCTCACTCCCACTCAATGGTCGCAGGCGGCTTGCTCGACACGTCGTAGGCCACCCGGTTGATGCCGCGCACCTCGTTGATGATGCGGCCCGACACCTTCTTGAGCAGGCTGTACGGCAACTCGGCCCAGTCGGCGGTCATGAAGTCGGTGGTCTGCACGGCACGCAGCGCAACGACGTAGTCGTAGGTGCGGCCGTCACCCATGACACCCACGCTCTTGACGGGCAGGAACACCACGAACGCCTGGCTCGTCAGCTCGTACCAGGTCTTGCCCGAAGCGGTGTCGCGGGTGTTGCGCAGTTCCTCGATGAAAATGGCGTCGGCACGGCGCAGCAGGTCGGCGTACTCGCGCTTGACCTCGCCGAGGATGCGCACGCCAAGGCCCGGGCCCGGGAACGGGTGGCGGTACACCATCTCGGGCGGCAGGCCCAGGGCCACGCCCAGTTCGCGCACTTCGTCCTTGAACAGCTCGCGCAGTGGCTCCAGCAGCTTCAGGCCCAGTGTCTCGGGCAGGCCACCCACGTTGTGGTGGCTCTTGATGGTGGCCTTCTTGCTCTTCGTACCACCCGACTCCACCACGTCGGGGTAGATGGTGCCTTGCGCCAGCCAGCGGGCGTTCGTGAGCTTCTTGGCCTCGGCCTGGAACACCTCGACGAACTCGCGGCCGATGATCTTGCGCTTCTTCTCGGGGTCGGTCACGCCGACCAGGTGGCCGAGGAACTGGTCGCTCGCGTCCACGTGGATGACCTTGGCGTGCAGCCGGCCCACGAACATGTCCATCACGAGCTGGCCTTCGTTCTGGCGCAACAGGCCGTGGTCGACGAAGACGCAGGTGAGCTGGTCGCCGATGGCGCGGTGGATCAGCGCGGCGGCCACGCTGGAATCGACCCCACCCGACAGGCCGAGGATGACCTCTTCGTCACCCACCTGCTCGCGGATGCGTTCCACGGCTTCGGTGATGTAGTCGCGCATGACCCAGTCGGGCTTGACCTTCGCGATGTCGAGCACGAAACGGCGCAGCAGCGCCTCGCCCTGCAGCGTGTGCGTGACCTCGGGGTGGAACTGCACGGCGTAGTAGCCCCGGGCCTCGTCGGCCATGCCGGCGATGGGGCAGCTGGGCGTGGACGCCATCAGCTTGAAACCCGGCGGCAGTTCGGTGACCTTGTCGCCGTGGCTCATCCACACCTTGAGCATGCCGTGGCCTTCGGCCGTGCTGAAGTCCTCGATGGCCTGCAGCAGCGCGGTGTGCCCGTGCGCCCGCACCTCGGCGTAGCCGAACTCGCGGTGGTCGCTCCACTCGACCTTGCCGCCAAGCTGGACCGCCATGGTCTGCATGCCATAGCAGATGCCCAGCACCGGCACGCCGGCATCCCACACGGCTTGCGGCGCGCGCAACTGGTGGTCTTCATACGTGCTGGCGTGACTGCCTGACAAGATGATGCCCTTGGGCGCGAATTCCCGGATGAAGTCGTCGCTGACGTCGTTCGGGTGGATCTCGCAGTAGACGTGGGCTTCGCGCACGCGGCGCGCGATGAGCTGGGTGACCTGGGAGCCGAAGTCGAGGATCAGGATCTTGTCGTGCATGCTGCTGCTGCGAGAGAGGGAATCAATGGGCGGCACCGGCAGCGGGCTCGAATCCAGGCCGCGGCTGGTGCCGGAAGTGACGGAACGCGAGCACGGTGGACACGCGTTCGACGCGCGTCACTCCATGCGGTAGTTGGGCGCTTCCTTGGTGATCTGCACGTCGTGGACATGGCTCTCGCGGATGCCGGCCGAAGTGATCTCGACGAACTCCGCCTTGTTGCGCATGTCCTCGATGCTCGCGGCACCGCAGTAACCCATCGACGCGCGCAGGCCTCCCGCCATCTGGAACACGATGCTGATCATCGAGCCCTTGTACGGCACGCGGCCTTCGATGCCTTCCGGCACCAGCTTGTCCGCGTTCGGGTTGGCGCCGGTGTTGTCCTGGAAGTAGCGGTCGGCACTGCCTTGCTGCATGGCCCCGATGGAGCCCATGCCGCGGTAGCTCTTGTAGCTGCGGCCCTGGAACAGCACGATCTCGCCCGGCGCCTCTTCGGTGCCGGCGAACATGCCACCCATCATCACGGTGTGCGCACCGGCCGCGATGGCCTTGGCGATGTCACCGGAGTAGCGGATGCCGCCGTCGGCGATCAGCGGCACGCCACTGCCCGCGAGCGCCTTGGCCACGTTGTCGATGGCAGTGATCTGGGGCACGCCCACGCCCGCGACGATGCGGGTGGTGCAGATGGAGCCTGGGCCGATGCCGACCTTCACGCCGTCGGCACCCGCCTCGGCGAGCGCCAGCGCAGCCGCGCCGGTGGCGATGTTGCCGCCGATGACGTCGACCTGCGGGTAGTTCTGCTTGACCCAGCGCACGCGCTCGATGACGCCGGCGCTGTGGCCGTGGGCCGTGTCGACCACGAGCACATCGGCCCCGGCCTTGACCAGCAGCTCGACACGTTCCTCTGTGCCCTCGCCCACCCCGACCGCGGCGCCGACGCGCAGCTTGCCGTGCGCGTCACGCGCGGCGTTGGGGAAGTTGGTCTGCTTCGTGATGTCCTTGACCGTGAACAGGCCGCGCAGCTCGTAGGCGTCGTTGATGACGAGCACCCGTTCGAGCCTGTGCTTGTGCATCAGCGCCTTGGCCTCCTCGAGCGTGGCACCTTCGCGCACGGTGATGAGGCGTTCGCGCGGGGTCATGATCTCGCGCACCGGGATCTGCATGCGGGTCTCGAACCGCAGGTCGCGGCCGGTGACGATGCCGACCACACGGCCGTCCTCGAGCACCGGGAAGCCGGAGATGCCGTGCTGGCGCGACAGGTTGATCACGTCGCTCACCGGCACGCCGGGCGAGATGGTGATCGGATCGCGGAGGAGCCCGGATTCGTAGCGCTTCACGCGCGCCACTTCGGCCGCCTGCTGCTTGGCGGTCAGGTTCTTGTGAACGATGCCGATGCCACCTTCCTGGGCGATGGCGATCGCCAGGCGGGCTTCGGTGACGGTGTCCATCGCGGCCGAAACCAGGGGCAGGTTCAGGCGGATGTTCCGGGACAGCTGGGTGGAAAGCGAAGTGTCGCGCGGCAACACTTGCGAGAACGCGGGCACCAACAACACGTCGTCGAAGGTGAGCGCTTTGCCAAGAAGGCGCATGAGGGAAGCTCCTGACGCAAAAGAGAATTATACGGACTCCGGAGCCTCCCTCGCTGCCCCGGGCCCTCCCCGACCGGGACAGGGCCACGGAACCTGGCCGGCGAGCCACGCTCAAACCGGCAATACTTCACGTTCGACAACCGGTCCTCGCCGCCCCACACAAACCGTGACAGTGAGGGGGGTCCGCACACCTCGGCGCGGCACTACACTTTCGCCCATGAAATTCAGCCCTTCCCGCCTCTCCCTGCAACTGGGCCTGTCGATGGTCGCCGCCGGCTTCGCCCTGGGGGTCTGCACCAGTGCCCAGGCCCAGTGGAAGTGGCGCGACACCAACAACCGCGTCCAATACAGCGACCTGCCCCCGCCCAGCACGGTGCCCGAATCGGCCATCCTGCAGCGCCCGGTGGGTGCCCGCCGCAGCGGCCCGCAATTCACGCCGGCGGCGCCGTCGGCCCCCGCTGCTGCCGAGGCGGCCAGCGGCCCGGCCCGCACGTCCGACCCGGAACTCGAAGCCAAGCGCAAGAAGGCCGAGCAGGACCAGGCCGCTGCCCGCAAGGCCGAGGAAGACAAGATCAACGCCGCCAAGGCCGAGAACTGCACCCGGGCCAAGTCGTACCTGAAGGCCATCGACGAAGGCCAGCGCATGGCCCGCACGAACGCCAACGGCGAACGCGAGGTGTACGACGACAAGATCCGCGCCGAGGAAAGCAAGCGCACCCGCGACATCATCGCGTCCGACTGCAAGTGATGCGGCGGCGTCAGCCCTTCGGGCGCTGACGCCCCTTCTGCCCGTGCCGCAGCCGCCGGGCCTCCTTCGGGTCCACCGTCAGGCCGCGGTACACCTCCACCCGGTCGGCATCTCGCAGCACATGACCGGGTTCGCAGGAGCGGCCCCACACGCCCAGCGCGGCATCCGCCAGCCCGGGAAACTCCGCCAGCAGCCCGCTGGCGGCCAGCGCCTGGGCGGCCGTGCTGCCCGCCGGCAGCACGAGTGCCACGCGGCGCACGTCGTGCGGCGCGGGGCCCCAGACCACCTCGACGCGCAGCTCAGCGGGGGCCATACACCTGTTCGGCGCGCTTGACGAACGAGTCCACGAACGTGTTGGCGATTCGGTCGAACACCGGGCTCAGCAGCATCTCGAACGCGAAGTTCGAGAACACGTACTTCATCTCGAACTCCACCTTGCACGCCTTCTGCTCGGTGCCGGCCGGTGCCGGCAGCGGTGTGAAGCGCCAGGTGCCGTGGAGTATCGAGAACGGCCCGTCGACCAACTCCACCGTGACGCTGGCGTCCGGCACGTGGGTGTTGCGGGTGGTGAATGCGTGGCGCGCCCCGGCGTATGAGAGGTGCAGGCGCGCGGTCATGCCGGTGGCGGTTTCCTCCAGCACGTCGGCCTTCTGGCACCAGGGCAGGAACTTCGGATACTCGCGCACGTCGGTCACCAGGCGGTACATCTCGGCAGGCGAATACCAAAGGAGGACGGACTTCTTGATGTGCTTCATACAATGCACGGATTGTATTGAGAGCGAGCGTCCCCACCTCACCGCCATGTCCATTGCCGAAAACCGAAGAGCCCGATACGACTACCACCTCGAAGAACAGCACGAGGCCGGGATGGTGCTGCAAGGCTGGGAGATCAAGGCCATCCGGGCGGGCCAGGTCCAGCTGACCGATGGCTACGTCGTCATCCGTGACGGCGAGCTGTACCTGATCGGCTGCCGCATCAACGCGTTGCGCAGCGCCTCCACCCACGTCAACCCCGAGGCCGACCGCACGAAAAAGCTCCTGCTGCACAAGGAGGAGATCAAGCGCCTGGTGGGCAAGGTGGAGCAAAAAGGCTTCACCCTCGTCCCCCTCGACCTGCACTACAAGGACGGCCGCGTGAAGGCGCAGATCGCCCTGGCGAAGGGCAAGGCCGAGCATGACAAGCGGAACTCCGTGAAGGAAAAGGACTGGGAGAGGGAAAAGGGGCGGCTGATGAGACATAAGGTCTCATCAGGTCCGAAGGACTGAGCGGCGAAGCCGGTCACCGGACCTTTCGCCGCAGGCAAAAGGGGCAGACATAAGGTCTCATCAGGTCCGAAGGACTGAGCGGCGAAGCCGGTCACCGGACCTTTCGCCGCAGGCAAAAGGGGCGGCTGATGAGACATAAGGTCTCATCAGGTCCGAAGGACTGAGCCCTCCCCCGTCACCCCGACGAAAGTCGGGGCCCATCGATTCTTCAGTGCGCCCTCGGGCGGTGGGTCCCGGCGTTCGCCGGGATGACCGCTTTGTCCGCTAGCGCCCCACCACCGTCAGCGCCTGCGCGCAGTCCGCGATCAGGTCATCCACCGCCTCGAGCCCCAGCGAGAACCGCACCACGGCCCCCTTCCACGTGGGCTTGGCCCGCATGGACGCGAGGCCGTACGGCACCACCAGGCTCACCGGGCCGGCCCACGAGAAGCCGATCTTGAACAGTTGCAGCGCATCGACGAAGGCATCCACCTGCGCCGCGCTGTAGCGCTCGTCGAACACCACCGAAAAGAGCCCTGCAGTGCGCCTGGACAACCGCTGCCAGTGGTCGTGGCCCGGGCTTTCCGGCAGCGCCGGGTGCAGCACGTGGGTCACCTCCGGCCGGGCCTCCCACCATTCGGCCAGGCGCCGGCCCGCCCAATCCTGGGCGTCGTAGCGCAGCGCCATGGTAGGCAGCGCCCGCAGCACCAGCTCGACGTCGTTGGCCCCCACGCCCCAACCAGTGCGCATGTGGCACAGCTTCAGGCGCAGGTGCAAGGCCTCGTCGCGGGTGGTCACCGAGCCCATCAGCACGTCAGCACCGCCCGACGCGTATTTGGTCAGCGCCTGGACCGAGATGTCCACGCCCACCGAACCGCCCTCGGCCAACGGCAGGTCGAACGCGTTGAATGCGAGGCCCGCGCCCCAGGTGTTGTCGAGGGCGGTCAGCACGCCGCGGTGTTTCGCGATGCGCACGAAGGCGGGCAGGTCCGGGAACTCCATGGTCACGGAGCCAGGGGCCTCCAGCCACACGAGCCGCGTGGCCGGGCCGATCATCGCGGCAAGGGCCGCGGGATCCATCGGGTCGAAGAAGCGGTGCGTGATGCCCCAGGCGGCCAGCTCGTGGCGGGCGAATTCCTTGTTGGGCCCGTACGCGTTGTCGGGGATCAGCACCTCGTCGCCGTGTTTCAGCAGCGCCATGTCGACCAGCGAAATGGCCGCCAGGCCACTGGGCACGAGCAAGGTCTGAAGGCCGCCCTCCAGCGAGGCGATGCGCGCCTCGAGCGTGAACGTGGTGGGTGTTCCGTGCAGCCCGTACGTGTAGCCGGTCTTGTCTTTCCAGGCCCGGGCGTGCAGCGCCGCAGTGTCCTTGAAGATCACGGTGGACGCCTTGAACACCCCCGGCGCCGGGGCGTCGAACCCCGCGGGCGGCTCGTAGGGGTGGTGGATGAGGCCGGTGCGGGGGTCCGTCATCGGTTCAGATCGGCTGGGCGATCAGGTCGTGGCCCTGGGCGCCGACGATGCGTGCCTTCGTGAACTCACCCACCTTCAACGTCTTCGAGGCCTTCTCGGGCGGCAGCAGCTTCACGCTGCCGTCGATCTCGGGGGCGTCCGCGTAGCTGCGCCCCACCCCACCCTTGCGGCCGAGCGCGGGGGCGGAGTCGACCAGCACCTGCATCGTGGCCCCGATGCGCCGGCGCAGCTTCTCGGTGGACACCTCCTCGGCCACGGCCATGAACCGGGCGCGGCGTTCCTCGCGCACCGCCGCGGGCAGCGCGCCGTCGAGGTCGTTGGCGGTGGCGCCTTCGACCGGCGAGTAGGCGAACGCCCCGGCCCGGTCGATCTGCGCTTCACGCACGAACGACAGCAGGTGCTCGAACTCGGCCTCGGTTTCGCCGGGGAAGCCGGCAATGAAGGTGCTGCGCACCACGAGTTCAGGGCAGATCTCGCGCCACTGCTGCAGGCGGTCGAGGTTCTTCTCGCCGTTGGCGGGGCGTTTCATGCGCTTGAGCACGTCCGGGTGGGAGTGCTGGAACGGCACGTCGAGGTACGGCAGGATCAGGCCCGAGGCCATCAGCGGCAGCACCGCATCCACGTGCGGGTACGGGTAGACGTAGTGCAGGCGCACCCAGGCGCCGTGTTTGGCAGCCAGCTCGCCCAGCTTCTCGCACAGGTCGAGCATGCGGGTCTTGACGGGCTTGCCGTCCCAGAAACCCATGCGGTACTTCACGTCGACGCCGTAGGCGCTGGTGTCCTGGCTGATCACCAGCAGTTCCTTGACGCCGGACTCGAACAGGCGGTCGGCCTCGCCCAGCACGTCGCCGATGGGGCGCGAGACCAGGTCGCCGCGCATGCTCGGGATGATGCAGAAGCTGCAGCGGTGGTTGCAGCCTTCGCTGATCTTCAGGTACGCGTAGTGGCGCGGTGTGAGCTTGACACCCTGCGCAGGCACCAGGTCGACGAACGGATCGTGGGGCTTCGGCACGTGGGTGTGCACGGCGTCCATCACCTCGTGGGTGGCGTGCGGGCCGGTCACGGCCAGCACGCTCGGGTGCATCTGGCGCACGAGGTTGCCGCCGCCCTCACCGGCCTTGGCGCCCAGGCAGCCGGTGACGATCACCTTGCCGTTCTCGGCCAGCGCCTCGCCGATGGTGTCGAGGCTCTCCCTGACGGCATCGTCGATGAACCCGCAGGTATTGACGATGACGAGGTCGGCCCCTGCAAACGTCTTGGAGGTGTCGTAACCCTCGGCGCGCAGCTGGGTGAGGATCAGTTCGGAGTCTGTCAGGGCCTTCGGGCACCCGAGGGAGACGAAGCCGATCTTGGGGGCCGGAACGGCGAGCGTGGAAGCAGTCATCCCGGGATTTTCGCCGATCCTGAGCCCGTTCGGGCCGCTCTTGGGCGGGAATGGCGCACAGGAGCGCCCAAAGATGGGTGGTACACCTACCGGAATCCGTTGATTTCCTTGCATTTTCGGGCGATGCAAGCAGGCCAGCACGGGCTTTTCCCGAGCCGGCCTGCCACTTGGCACCTCCCCGGGTCAGCCCTCGCCGCTGATCAGGCGATGACGCAGGCGGCGGGAATCACTGCCACGGCGCCACAGGCGCATCAGGAACCGTGCGGCCCGCGCCAACGCGTTGTCGAGCGCGGTTCGCCAGTCTTTCGCCACCGACGTGACGACCACCGACCCGGCGCCGTCAGTCCTGAGCTCCACCTGGCAGCGCTTGTCGATGCCACCCCGGGGGCCGTTCACATCCGACATCTGCACCTCGGCGCGCGGCACCAGCCAGCCCACGCGGCGAAGGACGAAGCGCACCCGGCGCTCAGTCAGGTCGCGCAGTTCAGTGGCTTGCGGATGGCGGGAATTGAAAAGCACTTGCATCGCGAATCTCCATCGATTGAGGGACAGACGCACTATGGGCGGATCGAGGTCACTGAAAAAGCAGCTTTGGAAGAACGCCAACATCGGAAAAACCTGAACGTCAGGACGCCGTCCTCGTGGGCCCGCCGCGTCGCGCTCGTTCAGGAATGCGCCGCCGCAATCACCTGCAGCACCAGCGGATGATGCTGCCCGCGCCGCGAGCAGATGGCGTGGATCTCTTCCTTGACCTCATCGCTCTGGCCGAGCAGACGCAATCCGCGCATCCAGCTCACGTCGCTGGCGCCGAGGCGGCTGATGGGGAACACACCCATCCCGCGCGCGGCAAACACCGCCAGCAGTGCGCTGTCTTCGAATTCGCCGACGATGCGCGGCCGCAGTCCCTGGGCGTCGAACCAGCGGTCCAGGGTCAGGCGCAGCGCCGAATGGCCGGTGGGCAGCAGCACGGGCAGCCGGTCCAGCGATTGCGGGAACTGATCCACGTCGGCCTTGCGCACCAGTGCGGCTGGCCCGTACCACTGCACGGGCGAATCGACCAGGCGTTCGCTGGTCAGGCGAAGGTTCGGATTGCGCGGCGCGGGCTGACCCGCGAGCACGAGGTCCAGGTGATGCAGGGCGAGTTCGGACAGGAGTTGCTCGAACTCGCCGTCGTGGCACACCAGCCGCAACGACGGCGTGGCGAGCACCGGCTCCAGCAGCGCGTGTGCGGCCAGCTTGGAAATGCCGTCCGACAGTCCGACCGCCAGTCGGGCCACCTTGCCACTGGCCGCCTCGCGCACTTCGTCGAGGATCACCTGGCCGATCTGGAAGATCTCCTCGGCGCGGGCAAACGCGGCCTTGCCCGCCTCGGTCATCGCCACGCCGCGCCCGGCCGGCTTGAGCAACTGGTGGCCGAGCGCCTTCTCGAGTTCCCGCACCTGGGCGCTGATGGTTTGCACCGCCATGTCCAGCCGTTCGGCCGCACGCGCAAAGCCTCCCTCCTTGGTCACGACCCAGAAGTAATACAGGTGGCGGTAGTTCAGCATGCCGGTCTCGTTCGGAAAAACCGAAGTCTAGCTCTGGCAGGAGCTGGTTTTTCCGAATCTGGCAAAGGCGAAGAATCGCGGCTCTGCATCCACGAGGGGAAACAACATGTTCTACGCCATCAGCTGGTTTCTGGTATTCGGCCTTCTCGCACTCTGGTCGCTTGGCGCCTGGGCCTTCCATTCGATCGCCACCTGGGCGTTCGCGAATGCAGGCATCCTGGCCGGCGGCTCGCCGACAGGCACCCTGCGCTTGCCGGACTGGATCGCACCGTGGGTTCCACCCGAACTCGCCCAGGCGCTCACGTCGACGCTGTCGGCGCTCACCCCTGCCATCCAGGGCCTGGTCGATTGGATGCCCACCTTGGGGAGCGGGCTGTCGGTGGTGGTCTGGGTGGTGTGGGGCTTCGGAAGCGCCCTGCTCATCGGGCTGGGCCTTGTGCTCAGCGGAGTGATCGCGGTGCTGCGCCGACGAGCCTCGGCCGGAAGCAGCCGGCGCCTGGCGGCAGGAACAGCCCGTTGATGCCACCGTAGCGCCATCGCCGTCACCGCTCAAACCACCATCCTCCGAGATTTCCATGGACGCCCTGATTCCCTTCCTGACCGCCGACTTCCTCGGCAAACCCGCCTGGGTCTGGCTCAGTTTCGCCGGCATCGTCGTCGCGCTGCTGGCCTTTGATCTTGGCGTCCTGCACAAGGACGACCACGAGATTGGCGTGCGCGAGAGCCTGATGCTGTCGGCCGGCTACATCAGCGTGGCGCTGCTCTTCGGTGCCTGGGTGTGGTGGTACCTGGGCGCGCAGAGCGGCATGGACTACTACACCGCCTTCATGATCGAGAAGTCGCTGTCGATGGACAACGTCTTCGTGATCGCCTTGATCTTCAGCTTCTTCGCCATCCCGCGGCAATACCAGCACCGGGTGCTGTTCTGGGGCATCCTGGGCGTGATCGTGCTGCGCGCGCTCATGATCGGTCTCGGCGCCACCTTGGTCAGCCAGTTCAGCTGGGTGCTCTACCTGTTCGGCGCGTTCCTGATCTTCACCGGCGTCAAGATGTGGATCATTGCCGACCACATGCCGGACATCGCCAGCAACCCCCTGCTGAAGTTCCTGAAGCGGCGCATGCGCGTGACCGATGGCCTGCGCGGAAACGCCTTCTGGGTGCGCGAGAACGACCCGGCCACGGGCAGGCTCGAACGCTACGCGACGCCCCTGTTGCTGGCGCTGGTGCTCGTGGAGTTCATCGACCTGGTCTTCGCGGTGGATTCCGTGCCGGCGATCTTCGCGATCACCACCGACCCGTTCATCGTCTACACGAGCAACATCTTCGCCATCCTGGGCCTGCGGGCGCTGTACTTCGCGCTGGCCGCCATGATCCATCGCTTCAAGTACCTGAAGTACGCGCTGGCCCTGGTACTGGTGTTCATCGGCTCGAAGATCTTCCTGGTCGGCATCATCGGCAAGATCCCGCCGGTGATCTCGCTGAGCGTGACCTTCGGTCTGATCGCCGGTGGTGTGCTGGTGTCGCTGTGGAAGACACGCGGGCAGCCTACCGCCGTCGTGCCGACATAACGGCGGTCATCGGCCTCCGGGCCGGAACGTCAGCGGGGAAGCAGTCATCCCGGGATGACTGCCGATCCGGTGCCCGGATGCCGGTTTTCAGCGTTTTGGCGGCGTGAAACTCGGGAACAAGGTCTCGGCCTGCTTGGCCATCTGCTCCTGCATCTGCTGGAACATCTGCCGGGATTGCTCCAGGTACGTGCCCATGACGCCCTGCACGCCCGGCACCTGGCCGTTCAGGAACTGAGTCCACAGTTCGGGGTTGATGACGGCCGGCTCCAGCATGCCCTTGCTCTGTTCCGCCAGGCGGGTCTGGATGTCGGTGAAGGTCTGCAGGTTCTTCTCGAGGTAGGAACCCATCATGCCCTGCATGGCCCCCCCGTAGAACCGGATGATCTGGGCGAGCATGGGGGCGGAGAACATGGGCACGCCGCCGGTCTCCTCCTCGAGGATGATCTGGAGCAGGATGCTGCGGGTCAGGTCTTCCGACGTCTTGGCGTCGCGCACCACGAACGGCTGGGCGGCCAGCACCATCTTTTTCACGTCGGCCAGCGTGATGTAGCTGCTGGTGTAGGTGTCGTAGAGGCGCCGGTTCGGGTACTTCTTCAGGACGCGCGGGCTGCTCGCGGTAGCCGCAGCGTCGGCGTCGGGCGCATCGGGACGGGGTGGTGCCATGTGGGGGCGAGCTCCTGGTGATTCTTGTGCACTTGCACAAAGATTCTAGGAGGGTGCCACAAGTCGCCCCGGAGGGGTTTTCCCGCCGTCAATTCCGATGCCGCCCGTGGGCGGCCCCCATCACGCTTTCAGCAGGTTGCCGGCTGGATCGAACGACGGCCAGAAGCCCTCGAGCCCCAGCGATTTCACCGCCTGGTCGGCATAGCGCCGGTCGATCCAGCTGTCGACGTCGAACTTGCGCCGGATCAGCTTGTACCGGTAGGCGTCCTCGACGGCCTGGCGGTCGCTGGCGACCACGAACGGATCGAACCGGGGCGACAACCGGTGCGCAAGCGGGATGCCGCGGTATTCGGCCTCGTAGGTGGCCGCGCTGATGCTGCCGGCCGACGCCCACAGCCGGATCACCTCGGCCCGGTTCGTGTCGAGCGAGGCCCAGTGGGCGGCGCGAACGAGCGCGGTGACGACCCGCTGGGTCAGCGCCGGGTGCGCGTCACCGAAGGCCTCGCGCACGAGGATGTGCCCGCCGCTCGTCGCCTTGGCGTTGTCGCGGGTGTCGTAGATGACCCGGGCGAGCCCCTTGTCCTGCATCGTGACGAGGTTCAGCGAGCCGAAGATCCCGTCGATGTCGCCGCTCGCGAACGCCGCGAGCGTGCTGGCGGGCTCGAGGTTGATGACCTTGAAGTCGCGCTCGGTCAGCCCGTTCTGCTCGAAGATGCGGTTGGCCACCAGCTGAGTGGCCGTGCCCTTGTGGAAGGCCACCCGCTTGCCGCGCAGGTCCTTGACCGAGCGTTCGGCCGCACCGGGCCGCACCGCCACGTAGGCGCTGGACCGCGCGTTGGTCACCAGCACGAGCCGCGTCTTGATGCCCACGGACCGGCCGATGATGGACGGCAGGTCGCCGAGGGTGGTGAAGTCGAGCTGGTCGTTGCTCAGCGCCTCGTTGACGGCCGGCCCCTGGCCCTTGAAGAACGTCCACTCCACGCGGATGTTGTCCTGCTTCAGCGCCTCCTCCACGTAGCCCTTGTTCTGCGCCACCGACAGCCAGCCCCCGGCCACGCGTGGCGGATCGCCAATGCCGGCGGTGGACACACCGAACCGCACGACGGCCGGCGCGGCGGCCCGCGATGGAAGGATCCAGGGGCCGAGCGATGCGGCCGCACCGGCACCGAGCATGGCGCGGCGGGAGAAGGAGGTGGTCATCGGGAAAGCTCCGGTTCAGGCAACAAGAAAGGCCTGCTGTTTGCAAACCGCGTTCCAACCGTCCGCCGTGAAAACAGGGCTGCGGCTGCGCGGATCGCAGCAGCGGGCGCTGCACACCCAACACGCGCCACCTCCGGCCCTGCTCCGTGCGCAGCAACCTGCGCCCGGGCGCCAGGTGTTCGCACCGGGCCACGCCCGGTGAGGGGGCTTTGGCATGCTCGCTGCTATTCCCGGGGCCATGACTGAACCGCGTCCCACGCCGCTGCGCAAGCTGCTGACCCTCCCCCACGCCGAATCCCTGCCCTTGTCGATCCGGGCCAAGGCGCTCGTGTTCAGCGACCCGCAGTCCGAGCGCCTGCTGTCCCAGGTGGAGCAGGTGGCGGCCAGCGAGGCCACGGTGCTGTTGATCGGCGAGACGGGCACCGGCAAGGAACTGGTCGCCCGCCACATCCACGCGTGCAGCGGCCGCACGGGCCCGTTCGTGGCGGTGAACTGCGGTGCGTTTGCCGAATCGCTGGTGGACGCGGAGCTGTTCGGCCACGAGGCCGGCGCCTTCACCGGCGCCAGCCACGCACGGGCCGGCTGGTTCGAGGCCGCCCACGGCGGCACGCTGTTCCTGGACGAGATCGGTGACATGCCGTTTGCGTTGCAGGTCAAGCTGCTGCGGGTGCTGCAGGAGCGGCAGGTGGTGCGCCTGGGCGCCCGCCAGCCGGTGCCGGTGGACGTGCGCCTCGTGGCCGCCACCAACGTGGACCTGGCCAAGGCCGTGCAGGCCGGCCGCTTCCGTGCCGACCTGTTCTACCGCCTCCACGTGGCCACGCTGCCGCTGCCGCCACTGCGCGAACGGCCCGGTGACATCCTGCCGCTGGCCCAGCACTTCGCCGAGATCTACCGCAAGAAGCTGGGTGCGGCGACGCTCGCGATGTCACCCGCGGTCGAGCGCGCGCTGCTCGCGTACGAGTGGCCGGGGAACATCCGCGAGCTGGAAAACGTGGTGCACTACGCGGTGATCGTGTCCCGGAACGGCCGCATCGAGCGCGAGGACCTGCGCCTGCCGCACGGCCTGTTGGCGGCGGCCAGCAGCGAGGCGGAGGCGCCCCCCGCACCCGAGGACGCCCTCGGGCAGCTGCGCCATTCGGTGCGGCTGCTGCTGGCCCAACAGCAGCCGCAGCTGTTCGAGACCATCGAGCAGCTGGTGGTGACCACCGCCTTCGAACGCTGCGGCGACAACCAGGTGCGCACCGCGCGCGAGCTGGGCATCTCTCGCAACGTGCTCCGCGCGCAACTCAAGCGTTTCGGCCTGCTGGGCGAGCGCTTCCTCGTCCCGGTCGACTGAGTTCCCTCCTCCCTACCCTCCTCCACTTCCAGGATTCGCGATGAAATACAGACCACTCGGCCGCACGGGCCTCCAGGTGAGCGTGATCGGCCTCGGCACCATGACGTGGGGCCAGCAGAACACCGAGGCAGACGCCCACGCGCAACTCGATGCGGCCATCGCCGCCGGCGTGAACCTCGTCGACACCGCCGAGATGTACCCCGTGCCGCCGCGCCCCGAGACGCAGGGCGCCACCGAACGGTTCATCGGCACCTGGCTGCGCCAGCGCGGCAGCCGCGACAAGATCGTGCTGGCCACCAAGGCCGCCGGCCCGTCGCGCACCGCACAGCGCCCCAGCCACATCCGCGGCGGTGCCACGAGCTTCACGCGCGCCAACCTCGAACATGCGGTGAACGACAGCCTGTCGCGGCTGCAGACCGACCACATCGACCTGTACCAGCTGCACTGGCCCGACCGCACCACCAACACCTTCGGCGCACGCGGCTACACGCACGTCGAGGACGAGGACACGGTGCCCATCCAGGAAACGCTGGAGGCGCTGCAGGCCCTGGTGCAGGCCGGCAAGATCCGCCACTTCGGCGTGTCGAACGAAACGCCCTGGGGCCTGAGCCGGTTCGTGCACCTGTCGGAGACCCGCGGGCTGCCGCGCGCGGCAAGCATCCAGAACTCATACAACCTCGTGAACCGTGGCTTCGAGACCGGCCTCGCCGAAATCTCGCTGCGCGAGCAGGTGGGGTTGCTCGCCTACTCGCCGCTGGCGATGGGCAGCCTGAGCGGCAAGTACCTCGCGGGCCAGCGCCCGCCCGGCGCACGCATCACGCTCTTCGACCGCTTCGGGCGCTACAAGGGCGAAGGTGTCGAACGCGCCACGTATGACCTCGTGACGCTGTTCCGCGAGCACGGCCTCGACCCGGCCCAGGCCGCGCTCGCCTTCGTCAACAGCCGGCCCTTCGTCACGAGCAACCTGATCGGCGCCACGTCGCTCGCGCAGCTCGAATCCAACCTGGCGAGCGTGGACCTGGCCTTGCCGGCCGAAGTGCTCGACGGCATCGAGGCCATCCAGTCCAAGTACCCGAATCCCGCGTCCTGACCCTTCCGATGACCACACAGACCCTTCGCGGCGCCGACCCGTTCGCCGACCTGACGCGGCTCGGCCGCATCGACGTGCGTGCGATCCCGCGCGTGCTGACCCGCCTCACCCGCCTGGCGATGCGTTACCCGTGGCGCTTTGCCGCCGCGGTGCTCTGCGCGCTGGGCGCGGCGGTGTCCAACCTCGTCACACCCATGCTGCTCGGCCGTGCCGTGGACCAGGCGAACCACCTGCTCGCCGCCGGACCGGGCAACGAGGTGCGCGGGGCGTTGTGGTGGACCGCGGTGGCCCTGGTGGCCGCGTGTGCCGTGCGCGGCACGCTCACGGGCCTGCAGGGGTACCTGGGCGAGAACCTCGCGCACCGGGTCGGCTACGACCTGCGCCTCGCGTTCTACGAGAAGCTGCAGCGCCTGGGCTTCGGCTACCACGACAAGGTGCATTCGGGCGACCTGATCGCCCGCGGCATGCTGGACCTGGAGGGGGTGCGCGTGTACCTCGAATCGGGCCTGCTGCGCATCGTCACGCTCGTGCTGCTGGTGGGCGCCGGTGCAGGGCGGCTGCTCGGCGTGGACGTTCTGCTCGGCTGCCTCGCCCTGGGTTTCGTGCCGTTTGTCGTGTGGCGGGCCGGCCGCATGGCGCTGCTGCTGCGGTTGAGCTGGGACAGGCTGCAATCGATGATGTCCGACCTGACGCTGCGGATGGAGGAGAACCTGCAGGGCGTGCGGGTGGTGCGTGCGTTTGCGTCGAAGGCATTCGAACTGGCGCGCTTCGACGCGCTGTCACAAGCCGCGCTCGCGCTGTCCAACCGCCGCATCACCTACCGCATGCAATCGGTGACGGCGATGAACGTGGCGTACCACGTGGCGATGGGGGCCGTGTTGTGGGTGGGCGGCCGCCGGGTCGCTGCCGGCACGCTGACCGTGGGGCAACTCACCGAGTTCCTGACGTTCATGACGCTGCTCCAGTTGCCGGTGCGCCAGGTGGGCATGATCGTCAACTCCAGCGCCCGCGCGGCCTCGTCGGGCGCGCGGCTGTTCGAGGTGCTCGACAGCGAACCCGAGATCCGGGACCGGCCCGGCGCTGCCAACCTCGCGCTCACCCAAGGGGTGCTGCGCTTCGAGTCGGTGGACTTCGCCTATGCCGGGCGCGAGACCCGCCCGGCGCTCACCGGCATCAGCTTCGAACTGCGGCCCGGCCGCACGGTGGGGATCGTGGGGGCCCCGGGCAGCGGCAAGTCCACCATCGCGCAGCTGATCCCGCGGTTCTACGACGTCACCGGCGGGCGCATCACGCTCGACGGACAGGATGTTCGCCAGGTGACGCTGCAGTCGCTGCGCGGTGCCGTGGCGCTGGTCCAGCAGGAGAGTTTCCTGTTCGACACCTCCGTCCACCACAACGTGGCCTATGCCGAACCAGCCGCGTCCGCGGACCGGGTGGTGGCCGCCGCCACCACCGCGCAAATCCACGACCATGTGGACCGCCTGCCCGCCCGATACGACACCCGGGTGGGCGAACGCGGCGTGGCCTTGTCCGGCGGGCAGCGGCAGCGCCTGTCGATCGCCCGGGGCCTCGTCGCCGACCCGGCGGTGCTGGTGTTCGACGATGCCACCTCGGCCATCGACGCCGCCACCGAGCAACACGTGCGCCACGGCCTGAAGCAGGCCGCGGCGGGCAAGGCCACGCTGATCATCGCGCACCGGCTGAGTTCGCTGCGGCACGCGGACGAGATCCTCGTGCTGGACGCCGGCCGCATCGTCGAACGCGGCACCCACGCCACGCTGCTGGCCCGCGGGGGGCACTACGCCGACCTCTGGGCGCTGCAGCATCGCCACAGCGCGCCCGTGCCGGCCGATGACGAGGTGGTGGCATGAGCACCGCCATCGCACACGACGAACACGGCGAACAGATCTTCAGCCGCTTCGACACCCGCGTGGTGTCGCGCCTGTGGTCGTTCGTGCGGCCCTACCGGCGGGTGCTGGTGGCAGCGGTGCTGTCGGTCGTCGCCTACACCGCGGTGCAGGTGGCCATCCCCGTCACCGTGCGCCATGCCATCGACAGCATGCTGGGCCACGCCGGCTCGCCGTTGTCTACGGTGATGGCCGCATTCGCCATGCTGGTCGCGCTCAACGGCGGGCTCAACTTCCTGCAGGAATGGGTGGCCGCACGCCTGGCCCAGCGGGTGATCTTCGACCTGCGCCGGGCGATGTTCGCGCACCTGCAGGACGTGTCGCTGTCCACGCTCGACCAGACCCAGGTGGGCCGGTTGATGTCCCGCCTGGCAGGCGACGTCAATGCACTGCAGGAGTTCCTCGAGACCTCGGTGTCGGCGGTGGGCGACCTGTTCCTGCTGGTGGGCATCGTGGCCGTGTTGTTGTGGATGGACCTGCGGCTCGGCGCCCTGACACTGGCCGCGCTGCCGGCCCTGCTGCTGGTGCGCCTGGTGTGGCTGCCGTGGGCACGCGACAAGTTCCGGCGCGCCCGGGAAGCCTCGTCGAGCGTCAACGCCTCGCTTGCCGAAAACATCAACGGCATCCGCACCGTGCAGGAGAACCGCCGGCAGGCGGTGAACTTCGCGCGCTACGACGTGAAGGCGCGCGAGAACCGGGAGGCCCAGATCGGCTCATCACGCGCGGCCCAGGTGATGGTGCCGCTCGTGGACACCCTGACGGGCATCGCGATGGCCGTGGTGGTGGTGGCCGGTGGCCAGGGCGTGCTCGACGGCACGCTCGGGGTGGGCGTGATGGTGGCGTTCATCTTCTACGTGCAGAAGTTCTTCGACCCCATCCGCACGCTGTCGATGCAGTACACCGTGATGCAGCGGGCCATGGCGGCCGGCCAGCGGATCTTCGAGGTGCTCGACGTGCCGCTGCACATCGTGGACCGGCCCGGAGCGATCGACCTGCCCGCCGATTTCGAACCCGGCATCGAGTTCCGTGGCGTGCAGTTCGGCTACCGGCCGGGGCAGCCCGTGTTGCACGACCTGAACCTCACCATCGCTCCGCACCAGACGGTGGCCCTCGTGGGCCCCACCGGATCGGGCAAGACCACCGTCACCGCACTGCTGCACCGCTTCTACGAGGTGAACGCCGGCGAGGTGCGTGTGGGTGGGCACGACGTGCGCGACCTCACGCTCGACTCGCTGGGCCGCCAGATCGGCATGGTGCTGCAGGAGCCGTTCCTCTTCAGCGGCACCATCCTCGACAACATCCGCTACGGCCTGCCCGGGGCCACGCGGGAGGACGCCATCGCCGCGGCGCAGTCGGTGCGTGCCCACGCGTTCATCGAGCGGCTGCCGCTCGGCTACGACACCCCGCTCGGCCAGCGCGGGCGCAACCTGTCGATCGGGCAGCGCCAGTTGCTGAGCTTCGCGCGGGCCCTGCTCGCCGACCCGAAGATCCTGGTGCTCGACGAGGCCACCGCCAACATCGACAGCTTCACCGAACTCGAGATCCAGCAGGCGCTCGCGCTGCTGCGCCGCGGCCGCACGACCATCGTGATCGCACATCGCCTGGCCACGGTGCGCGACGCCGACGTGATCGTGGTGCTGGAACACGGGCGCATCCGCGAGCAAGGGAACCACGCGGCGCTGCTGGCGTCGGGCGGGTTGTATGCGAAGCTGCATGCGAACAGCCGGGGGTCGTTCGATGATTGACGTGCCGGCGGGTGCCCACGCACGGCGCCCTCGATGGCCCGCCACGCGACGACCTGCGTCGCTCCTGGATCTGGCCCTGGTCCTTGGTGTTGCCCCGACCGGCGTCGTTACCGGTTCGAGCGTTGGCGACAACCGTGGCGGCGGGTGGGGACTTCTCAGCTTGCGGCCAGCAAGGTCGCGCCGCCCCATGCGACCAGCAGCACGCCCGCACCCCGGCCGATCCAGTGGCCGGCCGGACTGAGCTTCTCGACCAGGACGAACAAGGCGATGCCTGCGATCCAGGCGAAGTTCATGACGCCGCCGACGAACAGCAACAACATCAGCATCCAACAACAACCCACACAGACAGCGCCGTGACGCAAACCCATCAGGAGCGCACCGCGCGCGCCCGGGCGCCAGTGCGTCATGATGAAATCCAGAGGCGAGCGACAGTACCGCAGGCAAGCCTGCTTCAACGGCGTCCATTGGTAGATGCCGGCGGCGATCAGCACCGCACCGGCCAGCACGATGCTCGTGCTCTGCATCATCGGCGACAGCAGTGCGGCTTTCTCCAGCCCGAACTGCAGCGCCGTCGCCGCGAGGCTGAACGCAGCCCAGACTGCGAGGTAGCCAAAGGCGAAGGCGCCCGACGCGGTCGCCGGCTCGCCACGTTCGCTGCGGCGCCGCGCGATGGTGGCAAAGAGCAGGATCATCGGCGCGGCGCTCGGCAGCATCATGGCCGCCATCATGACGGCCCACATGATGAGCACGACCAGCGCATGACCAGGCGTCCACAGCTGAGCGCTCATCGGCATCAACATGTCGCCCATCGCTTGCATCATCCCGGCGCCGGCCAGCAAGTAGGCCCAGGACAAGACGACGACGAGCAGCAGGCTGAAGACGACGAGGAGGCGGTCGCGCCTCAACGCCCCCTCGATCAGCGAGCCGGCGGTCACGTCGACGCCTCCAACCGCGTGATCACCCCTGCGGCTGCAGGAACCTCATCAGGCTGCCACGCCCTGCGGCGTCTGAACGACATGCGCGAGGGTACTGTGGCTGCCCTGCGTCTCGAACTTGATGGCACCGCTACTGCGGATGTTGGCAGAGGCCACTTCGCCCTCGCGGTGCTCGAAGCCCTCGGGCATCACGACCTGGATGCGATGCGCAGCGCCGGTTACCGGGTTCTTGATCGGTTCGACCTCGGTCTCGAGCACACCAGGGATGACCAGGCGTGCGGTCCTGCCAGCCTTGTCGAAGTCGAACTTGATCGGAGCGAAGATCGGCTCATGCATCTTTGTCACGATGAGGCTGCAGATGTGGAACAGCGTCCCTTCCGCCGAGTTCTGCCCTGACATGATCTTGAACAAGGCTTCGCGCTGCTCCGGGCTGGCCCGCTCATCGATGATCGGCTGCAACTGGCCGTTGCCTTCGTGCAGAGCGCCAGGGAAGTGGACAACTGCAAAGAAGGTCAAGCCGTCCAGGCGCGTGCTTTCGAAGTGCCCCTTCGCAATGCGCATGCCCAAGAAGCCCTTGCAATAACCCTGAGTCGGCTTCGCGTTGAAATCGCAGGGGCAACCGTAGGCGCAGGTGCAGTTCTTGAGCCATTCGCCTTCGAGGCGCCAGTTCGCTAGTTGTGCCATGATCTCGTCTCCTGTCAGATGCGATGCTGCGATCGCGGCGGGCATTTCCGTGCCGCCCCGTGCCGCCGTTACATCCTGCCGCGCTCAGCCCGCAAGAATGCGAGACGCCAGCAACCAACTTGCTGCACGCTGGCGCATGCCTGATGGAGCCGCCCGAGATGTACCCGGTCGCTTGACTATCCGCCGATTGCAGGCCGTGCGCAACACCGATTGACACGATCAGCCAGGAGACCGGCCCTCGCCGTCCGATCAGCCGGACCCGGCTCCGGGCGAGAGGTTGCGCTCGGCCTGATCCGCCGTCACGACACTCACGGGCACACCGAACCGCTCGATGCGGTGGGCGAGATCGAGGTGCAGCCACCGGGAGATCCGCTCTGGCAGCGTCGAGACGATGACCTCGTCGTACTTCTCGCGCTCGAGCGTCTGGCGCACGGCCTCGTACGGGTCGGTGGCCCCGACGATCCCTTGCACATGCGAGCCCGCAGCTGCGTCAAGCAGCGGGATCGCGAGCTCGAGCGTGATGGCCGCCTCCTCGGTGTCCGGGTCCCAATACGGCCGGGGGACCAGGAGCGTGAATGCGCACGGCCCGCTTGCGGCCCGCGCGGCGACCGCGGCGAGCAACTTGGGCGAAGCCGCGGTCCGGTGCGCCACGATGAGGATACGCCTGTCACTCATGATGGGGTCCTTCTCGACGTACGTTGTCCCATCTTGGTGCTCTGCGGCCGATTTGGAATCAAGTGGACGGCATATCCCCGTGGCAAATTGTGGTCTCTCGACGAAGTTCAGTGCCCTTGCCCACGCCTGTGTGACTCGCCGCAGCGCCGGCTCGTTGAGATGCTGCCGCACAAGCTCGAGTTGCAAGGGGCGTCCGACGACAACAAGCGCCGCCGGGGTGATGCCTGCCCGCCCGGTCAGATCTCCGCCACGGAGCCGTCGAACCGCGTGAACCGGAAGCCCTGGAAGGCCTCGTGGAACGTGAACCGTTCGTCGCGCAACAACGCGATGCCCACTTCCTCGGCCTGCGGCAGCGACGACGCCGCGTCCGAACGCCAGTGGATGCCGGCCCAGTTGCGGCCAGTGCCGAGGTTGGTGGCGAGCTTGTTCAACTCGCCCCCCACCGTCAGCGGCGGGCCCACATAGGGGATCAGCTTCGCGGGGTCGGACGGGTCCGGCTGCACCGGGTCGGCGATCACGTGGTTCTCGTCGAAGAAGGCCTTGAGGATGGTGGCGCCCACCGCGGCGTTCGACGAAGCACCGCCCGGGTACGAGCTGTGGTTCGGCGCGCCTTCGGGGTACGCGCTCGACAGCAGGTACGTGCCGAACTTCGCGAAGCTTCGGGCGATGGCCTCGGATCCCAGCGCGTCCGCATGCAGCGGATAGGCCGACACGCCGTTCGCCAGGCGCTGGTGCACGAGCCCGCCGAACGCCTCGGGCCGCAGCGTGCGCTGCACGAACCACTTCTGCCAGTAGTTCGCGCGGATGTTGCGCGACGTCGCAGTGGTCAGCAGGCCCTGGATGTACCCGGTGCCCCACGAGGCCGCGGCGGACGCCGACGTCTTGAGGGTGAGGTACGGGTTGCGCGGGTTCAGCGCGGCGCCGAAGCCCCCCACCACGAGCGGGTTGCTGCTGCGGGCGGTCGACAGCAGTTGCAGTGCGCCCCAGAAGCCCGGCGCGCCACCACGCACGTATTCGGCGAGGTCGCGACCGGACTGGAGGTACCGCACCTGTGTGTCGAACTCGAGGCGGCGGGTGGCCGCCTTGCCGTCCTGGTTCGCCAGCCATTCGGCGGGGTCGGCCAGGAAGTCGCTGCCCGGCTTCTGGGGCCGCAGTTGGCCGGCGATGAACTGCGGGCCGTACGGGATGTCGCGGAGCAGGAACTGCGAGATGTACGGGCCGTCCAGCACGCCGGGCGGCACCACGTGGCGCGGGGTGGAACCGGAGCGGTCCGAGCGGTCCACGTAACGCGCGGTGCCGCGAAACAGCAGCGGGGGCGTGACCCGGCCGTTGGCATCACGCGGGCCGGTGTAGCCGCGAAGCGCATCGATCTCGCGTGCCGCTGCAAGCACCAGCGGATGCTGGGTATCGGCCTGGTATGCGTGGAACGGCACGTCGCGCAGCAGCGATTGCCAATAGGCCTCGACCGCCTCGGCGGCCCGCTCGGCGCCCGCCAGCACGGGGGGCGGCGGGATCAGGATCTGCGGCGGCGAAATGCCTTCCAGGTTCACCGCCAGCGTGCCGAGCGGGTTGACGAGCTTGCGGGTGCCGCCCAGCGGCACCCGCTCGAAGTCCGCCTGCTGGCGCGTGTCGATCGCCTGGCGCAGCAGGCCCCAGGCGGCGAGGTCCACCTCACCTCGTGTGTTGTGTGGCAGGCCGCGTGTGTCGCTGCCGATCTTGTTGGGGTAGCGGTCTTCGTCGCCGTTGGTCGGGTGGCGCGCGATGGGCTCGTCGTAGTTCGCCTTCGCGCGGTCCACCCGCACCTTCAGGGTCTTGCGGCGCAACTGCTGGTTCAGGTCGCCGCCGCGTTCGCGCAGCGGCGACAGGTCGGGGGCGCCGTCCGCCGCCCGGGGTTCGGCGGCGGCCGCCGAACCACCGACGGCCAGTGCGGCCGTGGCACCGAGGAACTGGCGGCGTGCGGGTTTCGGTTCATCGCCTGTCGGGAAATCAGCCATGGGGTCTCCAGGAAGGGGGTGGACCCGGCTTGGCGCAACTCCTGTTCCCGCAGGGGTGCATATCGATGTGCGAAAGGCGTTGCCCCGCGTCAGTACCCCCGCGCGCGATCGACCACGTTGCGCAGTGGCCGCCCCTCGCGCACCCGCAGCAGGTTGTCGAGCGTGATGTCGACAAGCCGGCGGGCGCTGTTGGGCGTGAGGCCCGCCGTGTGGCTCGTGATCACCACCTGCGGCAGGCGCCACAGCGGCGACGCGGGCGGCAGCGGTTCGGGGTCCGTGACGTCGAGGCCCGCGCCAGCGAGATGCCCCGACTGCAGCGCCGCCAGCAGCGCCCCCGTATCGACGATGCCACCACGGGCGATGTTGTACAGGTAAGCCCCGGGCCGGAGCCGCGCGAGGCGCTCGGCCCCGAACAGGCCGCGGGTTTCCGCGGTGAGCGGCAACGCGATGACCAGGTGATCGGCGTGCGGGAGTTCGTCGTCGAGCGCGTCGAGGCCCACGGTTCGCTCGACACCCGGCACACCGTCGCCGTGCGGATCCCGGCGCACGGCGGTCACCTTCAGGCCGAGGGCCGCGGCCTTGCGCGCCACGGCTCCACCGATGGCACCGAGCCCCACCACCAGCAGCGTCTGGCCTTCGGCCTCGAAGAGGCCTGGCAGCGGCGGTGTGGCCCAGGCCTGCCGGTGTTGCGCATCACGCAGTGCGGGCAGCTGGCGTGTAAAACCCAGCAGAAGGGCCAGCACGTGTTCGGCGATGTTGACGGCGTGCACGCCGCTCGCGTTGGTGACCACCACCGGGCTCGCCCGCAGCCGCGGGGTCAGCACGCGGTCGACACCGGCCGAGGCGGTCTGGATCCAGCGCAGGCCGGGCGCCGCGCCGAGCAGGTCGTCGATGGTCACGCCCTGGTGGCCCAGCAGCACGGCGTCGGCGTGGGCCACGGCACCGGTCCAGTCGGCGGCGGTGTCGGCGCGCACGAAACGCACCTCGGGCACCGCGGCGTGGAGCCGCGCGTACTCGGCGTCGGGCAGCGGGTGGAGAAGGGTCAGCTGGCGGATCGGGGTGAGGGTCTGGGACATGGCGGCTGCGGGTGGGCAAATGAAGGTGGGTCGGTCACCTGTTCCAGCAAGTCGCGTTCCTCGTCGGCCTGGACGGACTCGAGCCAGCGCTCGATCTCCTCGACACTCTTCTTGCCGAGGTTGCGCACCGTGCGCAACCGGCCCGTGTGCAGCGCCTCGGCAACCGTGTCCACGGTGAGCAGCTGTTTGCGAACGTAGAGGAACTCGGCCTTCAGCCCATTGGCCGTGCGCGCGCTCAGCCGCAAGAAGGGATCGTCGCTGACCTGGCGCAGCCGCTCCGCGCGGGCCGAGGCGAGCAACTGCCGCACACGCTGGCGCGTCACGTGGAGTTCGGCCGCGATGTCGGCTACCGAACGGCCGCTGGCCCGCAGGTCTTCCGCACGCGAACATTTTTCGCTGAGCATCGGCACTCCTCTCCTCAGGCCACATGGTTCATCGGGCCGTTCGAGCAATCCGCGTACCACGCCATCGACCACGTGCGCGCGTCGCTTTTTCTGCATGACCCGGCAGCGAGGGTGAAAACTGGCCGAACGCCCCCACGCATGAGGGGGCCGGGACGAGGCATCGTCCTACACCACCGCCCGGCAGCGTGCGGATACTGGAACCATCGGGAGGCCAGGCGGCCACCGACGCACAGGGGAGTTCAACATGCACCGCCCAGGCAACAAGCCCGAAGGTGCGGAGGTCCGACCGGACATGGCAGCGCACAACGAGCGCGTGCAGACCCTGCACGACTCGTACCTGCGCACGGTGGCCGACGCCGCCGAGGCCCTTCCACTGACCGACGCAGACCGCTACCGATGGATCCGCGCCAACCGCGGCAGCACCTTGATCAGCGACGCCCTGCTGAGCGCAGACTTCGACAGCGATTTCGACGCCCAGATCGACGCTGCCGTGAGGGCGCACCAGGCGGGCCGGCACCTGCCGCTGCCGCCGCCGCTCAAGTCGGCCAGGCCCGTCTACGGCCGGCGCCGAACCGACTGACGCCTGGTCAGCCTTCGAACGCGAAGGTACCTTCCGCCACCAGCTCGGCCAGCGGCCGACGCTGGTTGGGGGCTTCGCGCGCCTGCAGGGCTTCGGGCAGCACTGACTTGTCCCCGAGCTTGCCGACGGCCACCACGGCCTCGAGGGCGTGGTCGGCCGGCACCTGCAGGCGGGCACGCAGCAGGTCCTTGTCGAACCCGCCGATGCCATGGGCATGCCAGCCCGACAGCGTGGCCTGGAACGCCAGGCTCGCCCAGGCGGCGCCGGCGTCGAATGAGTGGGAGGCGACCGGCTGCAACTCCGTCTTGCCCGGCGGCAGCCACACGGTGCGCGACAGCACCACCACCAGCGCGGATGCGCGGGCGGCCCAGCCCTGGTTGTAGGTGGACAGGGTCTCGAAGATCGGTGCCCACGCCGGCGTGTCGCGCCGCGCGAACACGAAGCGCCACGGCTGCGCGTTGAAGCCCGACGGCGCCCAGCGTGCGGCCTCGAAAAACGTGTTCAGCGTGGGCACGTCGATGACCGCGTCCGAAAAGGCGCGAGGCGACCAGCGGGTGGTGAAGAGGGGGTCGATGGGGTGGGTGGTTTCGCGGGCAAGGGACTGGGTCATGGCAACGGATCGGTGATCGCGCGGGATGCGCCCTCCAATCGTAGCGATTCCCGTGCCATGACCGCACCGCGCCTGCTGCGAAACGCGCAGTGCGGCCGGAGCAAGGTGCCGGGGATCCAACACCACCGGTGCACCGCTGCTGGCCAACCCACAGCCGGGGCCCGGCCGCGTTGGTACGGCGCTTGCGCGACCCGGGTCACCTCACTGCCATCGGACCCGCCCATGACCACCCGCCCTGCCCGCCTGCTGTCCCTGTTCGCCCTCACCGCCACCCTCCTGCTCGGCACCGCCACCGCCTCGGCGGCCGACCTCGCCGCCGTGCTCGACGGCCCCCAGCGCGGCGCGGCGAACCGCACGCGCGACGCCGCACGCCACCCGTTGCAGACCCTCACGTTCTTCGGCCTGGCGCCCGGCCAGACGGTGATCGAGGTGGCCCCCGGGGCCGGCTGGTACACCGAGATCCTCGCGCCTTACCTGCGCGACCAGGGCCACCTGTACGCGGCGCACTATCCCGCGGACGATCCGCGTGAAGAAGCGCGCACGGCGCGGGCGCGTTTCGCCGCGAAGCTGGCCGCCGCGCCGGCCACGTACGACCGCGTCGTGCTGGGCACCCTGCCGGTCAAGGCGTTCACCGACATCAGCCCCCCGGGCGGCGCGGACCTCGTGCTGACCTTCCGCAACGTGCACAACTGGATCGAGGCGGGCCACCTCGACGACACGCTGAAGGCCTTCCACGCGGTGCTCAAGCCCGGCGGCGTGCTGGGCGTGGAAGAGCACCGTGCGCCGCCCGGCACGCCGCTCGCCCGCGTGATCGCCAGCGGCTACGTGCCGGAGGAGCTGGTCATCGCCCACGCGCGCGCCGCGGGCTTCGAGTTCGTGGGCCGCAGCGACGTGAACGCGAATCCGCTGGACACCCACGACCACCCGAACGGCGTGTGGTCGCTGCCCCCCACGCTGCGTGGGGGCGACACCGGCCGCGAGCGGTTCCTCGCGATCGGCGAGAGCGATCGCATGACGCTCAAGTTCCGCAAGCCGGCCAACGCGGCCCGGTGAACGCGCTGCTGCGGAGACAGCGGACCACCGCGCCGCTGTCGGCCGCGCAACAGACATTGCTTCTCCCGCAACACCAGGGAGCCGCGCAAGGGCTGTTCGCATTGGCACACCGCTTGCGCTGAAGGAATGCGCGTCCAGCGCCATCCATCCCCCACGGAGAGACAGACATGAGCAAACGGCAACTGCGCCTCGGCGCATTCATCATGGCCACCGGCCACCACATCGCCGCCTGGCGGCACCCCGGCTCGCAGATCGATTCCGGCGTCAACATCGACCACTACATCGAGGTCGCGAAGATCGCCGAGCGCGGCCTGTTCGACCAGGTGTTCGTGGCCGACAGCCCGGGGGTCGCCCACCGCGGTGACCGCGATTCGTTCAGCCGCCAGGGCCGCGTCTCGTACTTCGAACCCGTCACGCTCTGGTCTGCCCTCGCGGCGGTCACGAAACACATCGGCTTCGTGGCCACAGCATCCACCACGTATGAAGACCCGTTCCTGCTGGCCCGCAAGTTCGCGTCGCTCGACCACATCAGCAAGGGCCGCGCGGCGTGGAACGTGGTCACCACCGGGTCCGACCGGGTCTACGGCAACTTCGGCCTCGAGGCCCACCCCGACCCCGAGCAACGCTACGAGCGCGCCCACGAGTTCATCGACGTGGTCAAGGGCCTGTGGGACAGCTTCGAGGACGACGCGTTCGCCCGGGACCCGCAGAGCGGCGTCTACTTCGACCCGGACAAGCTGCATGCCGTGAACCACCAGGGCAAGCACTTCAAGGTGTCGGGACCGCTGAACCTGGAGCGCCCGCCGCAGGGCTACCCGGTGATCGTGCAGGCAGGTTCATCCGAGCCCGGACGCGAGCTGGCAGCAGCCACCGCCGAGGCCATCTTCACCGCGTGGACGAGTCTCGCCGAAGCGCAGGCGTTCTACAAGGACGTGAAGGGCCGCCTCGCGAAGTACGGCCGCCGGCCGGACCAGTTGCTGATCCTGCCCGGCATCTCGCCCGTGATCGGCCGCACCGAGGAGGAAGCGCAGGCCAAGTGGGCCGACCTGCAGAAGCTGATCCACCCATCGGTGGGCCTCAACACCATCTCGCACTTCTGGCCCGACGACGACCTGACGAAGTGGGACCTCGACGCCCCGCCGCCCTACTACCCCGAGCCGCCCAAAGGCCGCAACAGCCGCCAGCAGGTGGTGATCGAACTCGCACGCCGCGAGCGGTTCACGGTGCGCCAGCTGTACGAGTACCTGGCCGGCGCCCGCGGCCACTGGGTGGTGGTGGGCACGCCGCAGAAGATCGCCGATGAAATCCAGTCGTGGTTCGAGAACGGCGCGGCCGACGGCTTCAACGTGATGCCGCCGGTGCTGCCCGAGTCGCTCAACGATTTCGTGGACCTGGTGGTGCCGGAACTGCAGCGCCGCGGCCTGTTCCGGACCGCCTACGAGGGCAAGACGTTGCGCGAGAACCTGGGCCTCGACCGACCGGAAAACCAGTTCACGCTGGCCCGCCGCACCAGGGCCGCCTGAATCACACACCCGGCGAAAGCCGGGGCCCCTGCCCCGAGGAGCCGCGGCTGTGGCCATCGTGTGCGCTACCAGACTTTGCCCACATCCCGACATGCTGTTCCTTAAACAACATGCCCTCCTCCGGCAGGTGCTGCCACCGCAGCAGACCCGACCCCAGATCGCCCGCAAACCCGCGCCAATCCACGGTTTTTGCGTGGCACGCGATCTGCAATCAAGGAGACGACACCCCCACCCGATCCCAGGAGTTTCCCCGGTGCCCGCAAACAAGAAGACAGCCCTGACAGGCGCCCTCGTGCTCGCGTTGTCGAGCCCGGCGGTCCACGCCCAGTCGGCCCGACAACTGAAGCGAGAGATCGACGAGCTGCGCAAGCAGGTCCAGCAGCTCATCGAGTTGACGAAGGCCCAGGCGGCCGCCAAGGCCGAGCCCGAGCCGGCACCAGCAGCGGCACCCGCACCCACACCGGTCACCGCCGCCGCCACACCGCCCGCACCCGCGCCCGAACAGGACCAGGCCACCCGCGACGCCAACACCCCCGCGACGCAAGCCGACGTGCTGGGGCTTCGCACCGACCTCGAGAACTACAAGTACGAACAGTCGCGCACCGCCGAGCGCAACCGTGCCAGTGTCACGCGCAACACGCGGATCGGCGGCACCGTGCAACTGCGCGGCAACTGGTTCAATCCCGGCGTGGCCGCGGGCCAGGCCAACGGCGCCACCGGCGGCAACACGACGCCGCAGGCCACCGGCCGCCACACGAGCTTCGACGTGCCCGCCGTGACGCTGTCGTTCACCGGCAACCTGTACCGCGACTACGCCGAGGGCAAGAACCTCACGTACCAGCTCGGATTCACCACCGCGAGCAACTTCGCGGGCAGCCCCAGCACCGCCACCAGTGCCTCGCGCACGCTCGGAACAAGTTCGTCGGGCGGCACGCAGTTCAACCTGACGAACGCGAACATCGCCTACAGCTTCGAGCCCACCAACGGCGGCTCCGAAGACCGCAAGGGCACGCTGACGTTCGGCCAGCAGCAGGTGCCGTTCGGCCTCGAGGCGCAGACCACCGAGGAGATCCGGCCCGTCATCACGTCCGCGCTGTTCACGTCGGCACTGAGTGGCATCAACCAGCGGCAGATCGGCCTGATCTACCGCGGCGACGCATTCGTCGATGTGGACTGGACCAACAACTACCGCGTCGCGCTGCTGGAGTACGCCGCCGGCATCGTCAACGGCTCGGGCCCCAACAAGTCGGACAACAACGGCCGCAAGGACTTCCTGGGCCGCGCCGCCTTCACCGTGCCGGCCGACTACAACAGCTGGTTGCGCGAGCTGAAGTTCGGCGTGTCGGTCTACGAGGGGTTCAACAACCTCGTCAACACCACGTCGAACGCCGTGGTGCAGGTGGGCAAGTCGCGCCGAACCGGCTTCGACATCAACTACACGCACCTGCCCTACTCCATCGCCTACGAGTTCGCGCAGGGCGAGGACGAGACCTTCACCACGCCCGCCGCCACCGCGTCCGACACCACGCCCACGTTCCGGAAGAAGTCGCGCGGCCAGTACGTCAACTTCGGCTACACGTGGGGCGAGCAATTCCTGGCGAGCGAAAAGACGCTTGCCAAGTACGACGACTACTGGCCCAAGTCGTACCAGGCCTTCCTGCGCTTCGACGAGTTCGATGCGGACACCCGGGCCGAGATCGTGGGCGACAGGACCCGCATCACCACGCTGGGCCTGAACGCCTTCTTCGCCGAGACCACGAAGCTGCAGGCGAACTACCTCATCCAGCGCAACGACCTGCCCGCCACCGGTGCGACGGCCGACCGGCCCGCGAAGCAGCACGGCATCCAGGTGCAGCTGCAGTACGGCTTCTGATCCCCACCTTCCTCACGAGATCCCCATGAAACGTCGCACCTTCTCCGCCGCCGTCGGCGCGCTCGCCTTCGCGTCGCGCCCATCGTTCGCCCAGGACAAACCCCCGGTGATCCGCATCGGGTTTCCCGGCGCCGGCACCGGTGGCCGCCCGCTGATCGGCGGCTCGTACATCGCCAACACCCACCACCTCCGCGCCATCGACGAGGAGTTCAAGGCCGACGGCATCCGCATCGAGTGGAAGTTCTTCCCCGGCGCCGGCCCCGCGTTGAACGAGTCGCTGGCCAACGGCCTGGTCGACTTCGGCTTCGGCCACGGCGACCTGCCGGTGCTCGTGGGCCGGTCCACCGGCCTGAAGCACAAGGTGATCGCATCGTCGGGCCGCGGGGGCGACAGCTACTTCGTGGTGCCGGCCGCGTCGAGTGCGAAGACCCTCGCCGAGCTCAAGGGCAAGCGCATCGCCACGTTCAAGGGCACCGCTGCCCAGCTCACGCTGAACCGCTGGTTCGAGAAGTTCGGGCTGTCGGACAAGGACTTCCGTGTCATCAGCCTCGATGGCGATTCGACGCTGGCCGCGCTGTCCACCGGCGACATCGACGGCACCGTGCGCGCGCCGTTCGACCTGGAGGCACGCGGCGTGGCGCGCCGCATCCACGAGATCGTCGACGACCCGAACATCACGCGCCCCGGCACGGTGTGGGTCGCCGACGCGTTCGAGGGCAAGTACCCGCAACTCGTGCAGCGGCTGGTGACACGCCTCGTGAAGGTGGCGCACTGGAGTTCGCAGGAAGCCAACCGCGAACGCCAGTACCAGCTGTGGGCCACGTCCGGCACGGCCTACCTCGACTACAAGGCCGCATGGGACAAGACCCGCGACCTGCGCGACCGCCAGAACCCGCTGCTCGACGAGTACTACGTGTCCAGCATCCAGAAGTCCATCGAGGAGGTGAAGCGCTACAAGCTCGTTCGCCGCGACGTGTCGATCGACGGCTGGATCGAGCCCAAGTACCTCCAGAACGCACTGAAGGAACTGAAGCTCGAAGACTTCTGGCCGCAGGAAGACGCGAACGGCCAGGTCAAGGTGCCGGGCCGCAAGCTCGCCTGACCCCATGCAGGCCACCACCACGTCCTCGTCCGTTCCGGCGCTGCCGCGCTGGCCCGGGCGCCTCGCGTCCGGCGAGGTGCTGCAACGGATCGGCCACGTCGCCTCGGGCGCGATCCTGCCGGCCCTGCTGTTCGCGCTGTGGGTCACTGCCGTGCAGCGGCAGTGGCTGCCCGAGCAGATCCTGCCGCCGCCGTCGCTCGTGTGGCAATCGCTCACCGAGTTGTGGGCGTCCGGCGAACTGCAGGACCACCTGGCCATCAGCGCGTCGCGGGTGGCGTGGAGCCTGCTGATCGGCGGCTCGGCCGGGCTGCTGCTCGGGTTCGCCATGGGGCTGTCGCGCACGGTGCGGGCGTACGTGCGCCCCACGTTCGACGTGGTCTCGCAGTTCCCGGTGCTCGGCTGGATCCCGCTCTTGATCATCTTTGCCGGCATCGACGAGGCGCTGAAGATTTCGGCCGTGTCGATCGCGGTGGTGGTGCCGGTGGCGGTCAACACGCTGAAGGGCATCGCGAACATCCCGCACACGCTGCTGGAGGTGGCCAGGGTGTACCAGTTCAGCCTGCCGCAGGTGGTGCACCGCGTGGTGCTGCCGGCGGCCGCGCCCAGCCTCTTCAACGGGCTGCGCCAGGCGGTGATGCAGGCGTGGCTCACGCTGGTGTTCGTCGAGCTGCTCGCATCGAGCGAAGGCATCGGCTACCTGATGGTGTGGGGCCGCCAGCTTGCCCAGCTCGACCTCGTGGTGGTGGGCATGCTGCTGATCGGCGCGGTGGGCGTGGTGCTCGACCTGCTGCTGCGCTGGGCCGAGGCGGCGTTGCAGACCTGGCGCCGCGCCGCATTCTGAGAAGTGCCCATGACCGAACCGACCCGCTCCCTCGACCCGCGTGGCCTCGTGCTGCCCGCGGTGCTGATCGCCGCGTGGACACTGGCCACGTCGCTGCACTGGGTGGACACCCGCCTGGTCGTGCCGCCGGCCGGTGTGTTGCGCACCGCGATCACCACCGTCGCCGACCCGTCCTTCTGGCAAGGCGTGCTCTTCAGCCTCGCGCGTGACCTGTCCGGCTTCGCGCTGGGCGGCGCCGGCGGCGTGGCGCTCGGCACGCTGCTCGGGGTGTCGCGCCGCGCCGACCGGCTGATCGGGCCCACGTTCCACACGGTGCGGCAGATCTCGCTGTTCGCATGGTTGCCGCTGCTGTCCACGTGGCTCGGCTATGGCGAGCTGTCAAAGCTCGTGTTCATCTCGCTGTCGGCGCTGTACCCGGTGGCCTTGGGCACCTTCGAGGGTGTGCGCGGCGTGACCGCGGCGCAGGCCGAGGTGGCGCGGGTGTACGGCTTCAACCGGCGCCAGGTGCTGTTCAGGCTGGTGCTGCCCGCCGCATCGCCACAGATCGCCACGGGCCTGACGCTCGGGCTCGTCTACGCCTGGGTGGCCACCATCGGGTCGGAGTTCCTGCTGGCGAACTGGGGGCACGGGCTGGGCAACATCGTCATCAAGGGGCGCGCGGCCTTCAACGTCGAGCTGATCGTGTTCGGCATGCTCGCCATCGGCGCCGTGGGCACGGTGCTCAACCGCGTGGCACGCCGGCTCGAAGCCCGCGCGCTGCACTGGCGCCGCGCCGCCCACTGACCCGCCGGAGTTCACCACCATGTCCCCTCCCGCCTCCACGGCCGCGTTGCCGCTCCCCGCGGCCCGCCCCGACACCCCGGCCCCTACCGCACGCCGCCCGGCCTGGCGCCAGCGTGGCATCGACCTGCTGCTGTCATGGCCGTTCCCGCTGGCCGTGCTGCTGCTGTGGCAGGTGGGCGCGCAGTTCGAACTGATCCCGCCGCAGATCCTGCCCGCACCGCTGGTGGTGGCGCAGACCTTCGCCGACCTGTGGGGCACCGGCGAGCTGCAGGACCACCTGCTCATCAGCCTCGGGCGTGTGCTGTACGGCTTCTCGCTCGGCACCAGCCTCGGCCTGTTGCTCGGCGTGTCGATGGGCCTGTCACCCGCCGTGCGTGACTACCTGTACCCCACGTTCCGGCTGTTCGCCCAGGTGCCGTCCCTGGGCTGGCTGCCGCTGCTGATGATGGTCGTGGGCATCGACGAGGCGCTGAAGATCATCCTGATCTCGAAGGCGGCCTTCGTGCCCGTCACGGTCAACACGTACAACGGCCTGCGCAACGTGCCCACGAGCCTGATCGAGGTGTCGCGGGTGTTCCGCTTCACACGGTGGCAGCTGTTGCGCCGCGTGGTGTTTCCTTCGGCCTTCCCGACCCTCTGGAACGGCATCCGCTACGGCCTCACGCACGCGTGGCTCGCGCTGGTGGCGGTTGAACTGCTGGCGTCGAGCGAGGGTCTCGGGTTCCTGATCGTGTATGGCCGGCAGCTCTTCCAGCTCGACGTGGTGCTGGCTGCCGTCGTCGTGGTGGGTGCCATCGGGTTCGCGCTCGACAAGGTGCTCTCCGTCATCGAAACCCGGCTGCTGCGCTGGCGCCGCGAATCCTTCTGAGGTCACGTCATGAAACCCTCCCGACTCCGCACGTGGCTGCGTGGCGCCACGCTCCCGGCACTGCTGCTCGGCACCTGGTGGGCCGCTTTCCGGTTCGGCTGGACCGACACGCAGCTGTTCGTGCCCATCGGCACCGTGTGGGACACGGCTGTCAGGCTGACCGCCAACGGCTACCTGTGGGACTCGCTGCAGGCCAGCCTCGGGCGTTTCCTCGCCGGGTTCGTGATCGGTGCCACCGCGGGCCTCGTGGTGGGCACCGCGCTGGGCCTGTCGCGCCTGTTCGAGAAGATCGTGGGGCCGTCCATCCACACCATCAAGCAGGTATCGCTGCTCGCGTGGATCCCGCTGATCTCGGTGTGGTTCGGCCTCGGTGACCCGGCGAAGATCGCCTTCCTGTCGCTCGCGGCGTTTTTCCCGGTGATGCTGAACACGTTCGAAGGCATCCGCAGCGTGCCCCGCGAGCTGGTGGAGGTGGCCCGGGCATTCGCGTTCTCGCGCACGCAGCTGCTGCGCCACGTGGTGCTGCGCGCAGCGCTGCCGTCCATCTTCACGGGCATCTACCTCGGCCTGCTGTACGCCTGGCTCGCCACGCTGGGCGCCGAGTACCTGCTCACGTCGGGCAAGGGCATCGGCAACCTGCTCACCGATGGCCGCGAGCACTTCTGGATGGACCAGGTGCTGCTCGGGGTGTTGATCGTGGGCGTCGTGGGCTTCGTGCTCAACCTGATCGCCGCGCGGCTCGAAGCGCATTCGCTGACCTGGCGCGGCAACTCGGCCGCGCAGTACTGAAACCCGTTCGACCAAGGAATCGTCACCATGGCCCATGCCGGCACCCTCGAGATCAAGAACCTCCACAAGCAGTACCAGGTCAAGGGCGAACCCCTGCCCGTGCTGCAGGACATCTCGCTCACCATCCGCCCCGGCGAGTTCGTCAGCATCGTGGGCACGAGCGGCTGCGGCAAGTCGACGCTGCTGCGCCTCGTGATCGGCCTCGAGGCCGACTACAAGGGCGAGATCCTGCTCGACGGCAAGCGCATCGTGGGCACGAGCCTCGACCGCGGCATCGTGTTCCAGGAGCACCGGCTGTTCCCGTGGCTCAACGTGCGGCAGAACGTTGCCATCGGGCTGCTCAATGCCCCCGGCAGCGAGAGCAGCAAGGCCAAGTCCGTGCAGGAGCACATCGGCCTGGTGGGCCTGGCCGGGTTCGAGACGGCCTACCCGCACCAGCTGTCGGGGGGCATGGCCCAGCGCGTGGCCATCGCGCGCGCGCTCGTGAACCGGCCCGAGGTGCTGCTGCTCGATGAACCGTTCGGCGCCCTCGACGCGTTGACCCGCGGGCACCTGCAGGCCGAACTGGAGCGCATCTGGCGCGCCGAGGGCATCACGGCGATCCTCGTCACCCACGACGTCGAGGAAGCCGTGTACCTGGGCGACCGCATCGTCGTGATGCAGCCGCGCCCGGGCCGCATCAAGCGCATCGTCGACGTGCCGCTCCCGCGGTCCCGCGACCGGGGTACCGCCGAGTTCGCCGCCATCAAGGAGGACGTGCTCAGCGAGTTCGGCGACACCCCCCGCCCGGCCCTCGTGGTCCCCGCGGCGCCCCGGCGTGAACTCGCCGACTGGCACTTTTCCTGGTGAGACCCTCATGACCGCACGCGACATCGCCCTCGGCGCACACGGCATCGGGCTGCGCTGACCCATGGCGCTGGAATTCCACTGGACCCTGCCCACCGAAGGCGACTTGCAGGGCCGGGACCCGGGTGACCCCACCGCGCGGCCCGGCCACTGGGTCACGGTGGCGCGAGCCGCCGAGCGGGCGGGCTTTCACGCGCTGATGGTGCCGAGCGGGCGGCACCGCCCCGATGCCTGGCTCGTGGCTGCACGCCTCGCCCGCGAAACGCGGCGGCTCAAGTTCCTCGTGGCCTTCCGGCCCGGGTTCGTGCTGCCCGCCGCGGCCGCGCAGGCCGCCGCGAGCCTGCAGCAGCTCACCGGCCAGCGCCTGCTGGTCGGGGTGCTGGCCGGCGGCGACATCGCGGAACACCGCGCGCACGGTGACCTCATCCCCCACGACGATCGTTTCGCGCGGGCCGCCGAGTTCCTGTCGGTGGTGCGGCAGGTGTGGCGCGGCCGCCCGGGCGGCATCGGCCTGCGCCACGAGGGCGTGCACTACCGGCTGCAGAACGGTGGCCTGGTGCGCCCGTTGCGGCAACCGCCTCCCGTGCATGTGGGCGGGCCGTCGCCGGCCGCGGAGCGGGTGGCGGCCGAACACGCCGACGTGTACACGCTGTGGGCGGACAGCCCGGACCGCTTCGCCGGGCGGGTGCGGCGCGTGCAGGCCCTCGCCGCCGGCCGCGGGCGCACGCTGCGGTTCGCATGCCGCGTGCACGTGGTGGCCCGCGACACCGAGGCCGCGGCCTGGGCCGCTGTCGAGCATCACGTGGGCGGGCCCGTGCGCGACCGGCCCGCCGACGGCATCTGGACCGGCTATGGCGCGTGGCGCACACCGGGCACGCCGCGTGCTGGCACGGCGCTCGTGGGGTCGCTCCGGCAGGTGGCCGCACAGCTCGCCGAGTTCCACCGGCTCGGGGCCGACAGCCTGGTGCTGTCCGGTGACCGCGGCCTCGAAGAGGCCTGCCGCATCGGCGAAGAGGTCCTGCCGCTCGTGAAGGTGCGTGTGCCCGCAGCCGAGGAGGCCTTGTGAACAACCCGTGCGACTACCTGTGGTTCATCCCGTCCGGCGGCGACGGCCACCACCTCGTGAACAGCGGCGTGCGCAGCGTACGGGGCTCGGCGCGCACGCCGGACATCGACTACCTGGCACTCGTGGCCCGCGTGGCCGAGCAGGCGGGGTTCGACGGGGCGATGCTGCCCACCGGCCTCACCACCGAGGATGCGTGGCTCGTGGCCTCGATGCTCACCGCGGACACCCGGCGCCTCGTGCTGCTGGTCTCCGCCCGGCCCGGCCTGGAGCTGCCCACCACCTTCGCGCAGAAGGCCGCCACGCTGCAGCGCCTGAGCGACGGACGGCTCGCGGTGCACATCGTCAACGGCGGCAACTCCGATGAACAACGGGGCTACGGCGACTTCCTCGACCACGACCAGCGGTACGCGCGGTCCGGCGAGTTCCTCGACGTGGTGCGCCGCGTGTGGGCCGGTGGCCCGCTTCGGCACGCCGGTGCGCACTACCTCGTCGACAGCCCGGGCCTGCCCGCGGGCCTCACCGAGGCGCCGCCGGTGTGGATCGGCGGCGCCTCGGACGCCGCGCTGCGGGTCAGTGCCGCCCACGCCGACGTGCACACGCTGTGGGGCGAGACGCCGCCCATGGTGGCCGAGCGCCTTGCCGCGCTGCGTGCCCACACGGCCCGGCCCCTCGACACCGCGCTGCGCATCCACGTGATCGCCCGCGCCACCGAGGCGGCCGCGTGGGACGAGGCCGAACGCCTGCTTCGCGCCGTGCCCCAAAGCCTCATCGACGTGGCGCAACGGCAGCTGGCGCGGTCCGAATCCGTGGGCCAGCAGCGCATGCGCGGCCTGCACCGCGGGCGCACCGTGCGCCGCGTGCGGGACCTGGAGGTGCACCCCAACATCTGGTCGGGCGTGGGCCTCGTGCGCGGCGGTGCGGGCACCGCGCTCGTGGGCTCGCACGCGCAGGTGGCCGAGCGAATGTCAGAGTACCGCGCTGTGGGTGTGAATCGCTTTATCCTGTCCGGGTACCCCAACCTGGAGGAAGCGAGGGAAGTCGGCGAACACGTGCTGCCGCGCGTGCGTGGGGAACGCCTCGCCGCGTGACGACCCTGCCCCCTGACCAAGGAGTCCCTGACGATGCCCGTACTGCCGGATGCCACGCTGGTTCCCCATGACGTTCCGAGCCCCATCGACCTTCGCGAACCCGGCGACGCCCAGGCCTGGGCCCGCGACGCGAGTACCAAACGGCCTTGGCGCCGCGCGTATTTCCTGCGGTTCGCTGCCGAACTGAAGGCCCTCGGGCGCCCCTTCCCGCGGGTGCTCGAACTCGGTTCGGGGCCCGGCGAGCTCGCAGACACCGTGTTGCACGAAGTGCCCGGCCTGCGGCTCGTGGCCCTCGATTTTTCCGACGCCATGCACGACCTCGCCCGCGCGCGCCTCGCCAACAAGGAAGGCCGCATGACCTTCGTGACCCGCAACTTCCTCGACACCGGCTGGGCCGACGGGCTGGGCCGTTTCGACGCCGTGATCACGAACCAGACCGTCCACGAACTGCGCCACAAGCGGCGCGCGGCGGCGCTCTACACGCAGGTGCGATCCCTCCTGCTGCCCGACGGCATCTTCCTGCTGTGCGACCACGTTGCCGGCGACGGCGGCATGCAGGACACCGCCTTGTACATGACCCCGGACGAACAGCACGAGGCCCTCGGCGAGGCCGGCTGGTCGTCCACCCAGACGCTGCGGCACGACCACGGCCTCCTTCTCCTGAAAGCACGACCATGACCATCCCCACCCCCGCCTCGTTCGCCACCGCGGTGCAGCCCGTCGTGGCCGGCACCCTCGTCATCACCCCGGACACCGGCCTGCGTCACGGCGACATCACCATTGGTGGGTTGCCCGCGTATTTCGCTTCGCCCGAGGGCACTGGCCCGTTCCCCATCGTGCTCGTCGTGCAGGAGATCTTCGGCGTGCACGAGCACATCCGCGACGTGGTCCGGCGTTTCGCGAAGGCCGGTTACCTGGCCGTTGCCCCGGAGCTGTACCACCGCCTGGGCCGCGCGCAGGACGCCGCGTCCGTCGACGAACTCCGAGCCAACTTCGTCGCCAAGGCCCCCGACGCCACGGTGTTGTCCGACCTCGACGCCACCCTGGCCTGGGCCGAGGGGGCCGGCGGAGACCCCACCCGCGCCGCCATCACCGGCTTCTGCTGGGGCGGCCGCATCACGTGGCTGTACGCGGCCCACCAGCCGAAACTCCGTGCCGCCGTCGCCTGGTACGGCCGCCTGGCCGGCCCCACCGACGCGCTGCACCCGCGCAACCCCATCGAACTCGCCGCCGACCTCAAGGCCCCCGTGCTCGGCCTCTACGGCGCCGAAGACCCTGGCATCCCGCTGCCCGACGTGGACCGCCTGAACGCGGCCCTGAAAGAAGCCGGCACCCCGTCCACCATCCACGTCTACCCTGCCGCCCCCCACGCCTTCTTCGCCGACTACCGTCCCAGCTACCGCCCCGAAGCCGCGCAGGACGGCTGGCGAAGGGCCCTGGCGTGGTTCCGCCAGCACGGCGTCTGACAACAAGCGAGCCCCGGTGCGCCGGGATGACGGAACAAGAGGACCCAACATCGCCGCGACCGGCAACGTTGGAGGTCCCGGCCTCCGCCGGGACGACCGCAGGCGCGGGGGCGAGCGACGCGCAGCGAGCAAAGCCCCGACCCGCGAACGAAGRCGAGCAAGCGAAGCGAMGCGACAGACCAAGCCACCCGCGAGCCCGGGRTGACGGAACAAGAGGACCCAACATCGCCGCGACCGGCAACGTTGGAGGTCCCGGCCTCCGCCGGGACGACCGCAGGCGCGGGGGCAAGCGACGCGCAGCGAGCAAAGCCCCGAAACGCGAACGCCAGGCGAGCAAGCGAAGCGACAGATCAAGCCACCCGCGAGCCCGGGTCCCCCGGGCGACCCGGGGCGCCCCCCTCGGGGGGGCAGGAGCGAAGCGACGTGGGGGGCCAACATAAGCTTTGTTGGAATTGTTCGTTGGCCCAACCCGCCGTGCTGACTATCGTGATCCCTGAGCGCTGCAACACAGGTGCTCCGAATTCACCACCGACCGATCCACATCCAGGGAAAGCGATCCATGACCATCAGCGCCATCAACGTCCGCAACCAGTTCCGCGGCAAAGTGAAGGAAATCATCGAAGGGCCCGTGGTGTCCGAGGTGGACGTGGAAACCCCGTCGGGGCTGATCGTCACGTCGGTGATCACCACCCGATCGGTCAAGGAGCTCGACCTCAAGCCCGGACGCGACGTCGTGGCGCTCGTGAAGTCCACGGAAGTGTCGATCGCGACGCTGTGACCTGACGGACACACCGACGCCATGCACGCCTTCGCCCCAACCGCCCCCGAACCCGTGTTGACCCTGCCGCCGTCGGCGGCCGGGGTGCTGTCGATCCGCGCGAAGGCGTTGCTGTTCCATGACCCGCGCTCGGTCGAACTCCTCGATCACGTCGAGCGCATCGCCCGCAGCGAGGCGTCGGTCCTCATCATCGGCGACACCGGCACCGGCAAGGAGCTGATCGCCCGCCACCTGCACACCCGAAGCGGCCGCCGCGGCCCGTTCGTCGCCGTCAACTGCGGTGCGTTCAGCGAAAACCTGATCGACGCCGAGCTGTTCGGCCACGAATCGGGCGCCTTCACCGGCGCCTCCCAATCACGGGCCGGCTGGTTCGAGGCGGCCAACGGAGGCACGCTGTTCCTCGACGAGATCGGCGACCTCCCGCTCGCACTGCAGGTGAAACTGCTGCGTGTGCTGCAGGAGCGCCAGGTGGTGCGGCTCGGCTCGCGCAAGCCCATCTCGCTCGACGTGCGGCTGGTGGCCGCCACCAACGTGGACCTGCGCCAGGCGGTCGAGGCCCAGCGCTTCCGCGCCGACCTGTACTACCGGCTCAACGTGGCCCCGGTCACGCTGCCCCCGCTGCGCGAGCGGCCAGGCGACATCCTGCCGCTGGCCCGCCACTTCATCGGGGTGTACGCCCCCCGCCTCGCGCTCGACCACGTCACGCTGGCGCCCGAGACGGAAGCGGCGCTGCTGGCCTACTTCTGGCCGGGCAACATCCGCGAGCTGGAGAACGTGGTGCACTTCGCGCTCGTGATCTGCCGCGACGGCGTGGTGCAGCCCGGCGACCTGCGCCTCGTGGCCCACCCCGTGGCCACGCCCACGGTGCCGATCGTGGCTGCTGCGGAACCCGAGGCCCTGTCACCACCGGTGCCCGTGCGCGGCCCGTACGACGACCTGCACGACACGCTGGTCCAGCTGATCGAGGCCGGCGACCGCAACCTCTTCCATGCGGTCAGCGAAACCCTGGTGCGCACCGCGTTCCACCACAGTCACGACAACCAGGTGCGCGCAGCGCGGACGCTGGGCATCACCCGCAACACGCTGCGCACCTTCCTGAAACGCTACGGCATGCTCGCCGACCCGGCTCGCCGGAGCGACGAGGCCGACGACGAGCCCTTCACCGGCAACAACACCGTGCCGTTCCCCGACCGGGAGCGCCTGCGGGCGTGAGCAACCTCAGCGGGGGGATGCCTCGGGGTCGGACGGCTCGGCTTCGGCCTCGTCCTCCTCCGCATACGACTTGAGGCGGTTGTAGAGCGTCTTCAGGCTCACGCCCAGCGCTGCGGCGGTGCGTTCCTTGTGGTTGTCGAAGTGCTGCATGGTGGCCAGGATCAGCTTGCGCTCGGCCTCCGCCATCGACGTGCCGAGCTTCACCGAAATCTCCGGGTCGGGTTCATCTTCCGGTTCGGGCGGGTTCCGCGGCAACCAGTCGTCGCCGATGACCGGCCCCGGGGTCATCACGTACACCCGCTGCACGACGTTGCGCAACTCCCGCACGTTGCCCGGCCACCGGTAGGCGCCGAGCCGTTCGAGCGCCTCGGGCGCGAACCGCTTGACTTCGCCCTCGCGCCGCGCGATGTCGTTCAGGAAATGCTGCGCCAGCAGCACGACATCGGTGGCCCGCTCGCGCAGCGGCGGCAGGTCGACCGGGAACACGTTCAGGCGGTACAGCAGGTCTTCACGCAGGCGGCCGCTGGCCACCGCATCGAGCGGGCGCCGGTTGGTGGCAGCGATGACCCGCACGTCGGCATGCTGGCTTTCGGAGGACCCCACGCGCGCGAAACTGCCGCTTTCGAGCACCCGCAGCAGCTTGACCTGCAGCTCCTGCGGCATCTCGGTGATCTCGTCGAGGAACAGCGTGCCGCCATGCGCGCGCTCGAAGAACCCCTGGTGCAGGCGCTCGGCGCCGGTGAAGCTGCCTTTCTCGTGGCCGAAGATCTCGCTTTCCATCAGGTTCGGCGACACCGCCCCGCAGTTGACCGCGAGGAACGGCGAGTGCCGGCGGCGGCTCAGGTCGTGCACGGTCTGCGCCACCACCTCCTTGCCAGTGCCGCTTTCGCCGGTGATGAACACGGTGGCGGCGGTGCCGGACACCCGGGCGAGCTGGTCGTAGATTCGGCGCATGGCGTCGGAGCGACCCCACAATGCCCCGAAGTGCCCCTCGCGCTCAAGCGCCTCGGTCATGGCCGACAGCTCGGCCTGCAACGCATCGGGTTTCATGAACCGCGACAGGATGCCCTCCAGTTGCACCGCCCCCACCGGCTTGATCAGGTAGTCGGCCGCGCCGAGCCGCAAGGCCTGGATGGACGTGTCGAGGCTCGCATGCCCGGTGATGAGCACCACCTGGACATTGACGGTGAACTCCGGGTTATCGAACAAGGCCATGCCGCTGCCGTCGGGCAGCTGCAGGTCCAGCAGGACGAGGTCGGGCCTCTGCAGTTCGATCTGCAGGCACGCTTCCCGCAGCGACCCGGCGGTGGCCACGGTGTAGGGCCCCATCGTGCCGATCAGCGCGGCCATCATGCGAGCCGAATCGGCATCATCCTCGACGATCAATACATGGTTCATGGACAACAGAATGATTTTCGAACAACTCTAGAGGAAGCCAATCGCATTACCAATCGGCGCGGTGTTTTATCCCTGTCAATCGCATATCCCGCTCGCCGTCATGGCACGCGCAACAGCTGCTTCAACTGCGCCGGCACCACCGGCTTGACCAGGTGGGCATCGAACCCGGCCACCAGGGCCCGGCGCACGTCGCCGCCTTGTCCGTAGCCCGACAGCGCGATCAGGCGCCCGGGGTACCCGGCAGCCCGCGCGCGGGTGGCCACGGCGTAGCCATCGAGCAGCGGCAAGCCGATGTCGACCACCGCTGCGTCGGGCCGCTGGGCCAGCAGCGCGCCGAGGCCGGCTTCACCATCCACGGCGGCCGAGACGCTGTGGCCATCGAGTTCAAGCATGGACCGCAGCGACACGAGCGCATCGACGTTGTCGTCCACCACCAGCACACGCAGGGGGCGGGCCGACGACGGCGCCCGGCGTTCAGGCTCGGGCGCAGGCGCCTCGATGCGCCGCAGGCGCACGGTGAAGACGCTGCCTTGCGGCGAACTGTCGGCCGTCACCTCGCCGTCGTGCAGCTCGACGAGGCGGCGCACCAAGGTCAGCCCGATGCCCAGGCCGCCGGCGCGGCGGTCCAGCGTGCGCTCGCCTTGCACGAACAGTTCGAACACCCGCGGCAGCAGCGAAGGCGAGATGCCGAGGCCATTGTCGGTCACCCGGAGCACGGCGTGGTCCCCGTCCACGTTCGCCGTCAGGCCAATGGTGCCGCCGGGCGGGGTGTACTTGATGGCGTTGGTCAGCAGGTTGTGGATGACCTGCTCGATGCGCGTGGGGTCGGCGTCCACCCAGGCCTCCTCCGCGGTGACGGTGACCGTGTGCTGGGCGCCCTCGCCTGTCACCCGCAGCGTGTCGGCCACCCGCTGCACCAGCGCACCCAGGTCGACACTCTGGCGCGAGAGCAGCACCTTGCCGGAAATCACGCGGGCCACGTCGAGCAGGTCGTCCATCATGTGGGCGAGGTGGCCGGTCTGGCGCGAAATCACGGTGCGCGCCGTGGCCGCCAGTTCGGAATCCGAGTCGACACGCTCCAGCACGTCCACCGCGGACGCCATGGCGCTCAGCGGGTTTCGCAGCTCGTGGCCCAGCATGGCGAGGAACTCGTCCTTCGCGCGGTTGGCGGCCTCGGCCTCCAGGCGGGCCGACTGTTCGAGTGTCATCAGCGCCGCACGCGACTGCTCGGCCTGCTTGCGCGCGCTGATGTCCACCATGGCCCCGATGGCCCCCCGCGGCAACCCGGCGGGTGTGCGCAGCGGCGCCGCGTTGGCGATGACGAACACCGACGGACGTCCTTCCGAACAGAGCTCCAGTTCAACAGGACCCACGGCCTGGCCGCTCGCCGCCGCCCGCTGCAAGGGCTGGCGCTCCGGTGGCAGCGGTTCGCCACGCCGCATCACCGTGCGTTCGGCGCTGCCCGGCGTGTCGCCCCGGCCCAGCAGTTCGAGCATTGCGGGGTTGTGCATCACCTCGGCACAGTCGCGGTCCTGAGCGAACGCGAGGCCGATGGGGCTGCTGTTGAACAACGTCTCGAATTCGTCGGCCTTGCGCTGAAGACCCTCGCGCGCCGCCTGGTCCTGGAGGCGAGCCGCGAGCAGCGCGTCGCGCAGCCCCGAGATCTCGCGCACGTGGATGCGCGATGTGGGGAAGGCCGCGCCCGGCGTGGCCAGTGCATGCAGCGGGCCGGTGACACGCCGCGCGATGAACAACGCCAACACCACCCCCAGCAACAGGCAGGCGCCCGCCGTGGCCAGCGCGGCGGCCATCGCCTCGCGCTGCGCCACGCGCACCGGACGCGCGGGGATGCCCACCGCCACCCCCCAGCCGAGGCTCGGGATGCGCTGCCACGCCGTGTAGGTGGACCCGCCGCCGAGCAGGTCGGTCAGCTGTGCGCCTTGTGGCGGGTCGCGGGTCAGGTCCAGCGCGGTAGGCGGCAGCGGCTCGCCGACAAAGCGCTCGGGCAACAGCGTGCGGGCGACGACGACGTTGCGGCCGTCGAACACCGTGTTGAAGCCGTCCAGTGGCGGGCCGGCCTGCTGGATGAGGTCCTGCCAGACCGACACCGGGATCCACACCCCGAGCACGTAGCGGAACTCGGACCCGACGTGCACCGGCACGGACACCACCGTCGCATACCGCGAGTGCAGGCCATCGACCACGAGGTTCGACACGAACGGCCGCTGCAGTGACAGCATTTGCCGCACTTCCTCGGCACTGGGGCCGCGAGCGGCCGACACCCTCAGCCGCGACGTGTTGAACACCACGCGCCCGTGAGCGCCGGCATCGAGCAGGAACGCGCTGCTCCAGCTGGTGCGCAACACTGGACTGCGGTTCAGGAAATTCTCGAACTGCACCACGTCGCCCCGCTGCAGCGAATCACTCTGGGCGAGGATGGCCAGCGCGTCCATCGACGACGCGATCTCGCGCTCCACCGTCTGGGCGAGCGAGTTGGCATTGCGGCGCAACTCCTCCTTCATCCGCGACTCCTGTGCAGCGACGTTCGCGAAGATCTGGTAGCACACCAGCACGGCACTGGGCACCGTGGCCAGCAGCAGCAACAGGACCAGATACGTGCGCAGCGACGCCGTGGGCCACGAGGGGCGCCATCGGTCTGACCAGCGTCGAGCCGCGTGCATGAATCTCCTTGTGAAAGGCCGTGATCGGAAAAAGCGAAAGGATTTGCGGCAAAAACCATTCGCCGATCCGGCACGAACTGCCGCTTTCTTGGAAGCCGGATGCAGGCGCACCCGGTAAGCAGCATCCGGGCCCGGTCGGCACGGGCATTGCAAACGAAGCGCGCGTCCACCGCCATCCCTCGCTTCAAAGGACCCCATGACCGCGTTGCATGCCCGCCTCGAACAGCACCAGACCCAGAAGCTGTCGCCGCGCCTGCAACAGGCAGTGCGGCTGCTGCAGCTGTCGTCGCTGGAGTTCATGCAGCAGGTGCACGCGATGCTCGACTCCAACCCGTTCCTCGAAACCCCGGACACCGAGCCCGCCCGCGACGAAACCGATGCCGACCGCGAGCCCTGGCACGCCGATGCCCGCGCGCCAGGCGCGAGCCGCGTGAACACCGACGGCGGTGACACATCGGCGATGAACCTCGTGGCAGCCATGCCGTCGCTCACCGACCACCTGCACGGCCAGCTCAACGTGCTGCCGCTGCCCCTGCGCGACCGCGTGCTCGCGAAGGCCATCGTCGAATCCCTCGATGACGACGGTTACCTCCGCACCCCCCTCGACGAACTCGCCACCCTGGCCGAGCTCGACCCGCCCGCGAGCGACGAGGAGATGCGCATCGCGTTGTGCCGCGTGCAGTCGCTGGAGCCGTCGGGCGTGGCGGCGCGCAGCGTCGCGGAATGCCTGCTGCTGCAGGTGCCCGAGTTCGTGCCGCCCGACCAGCGCCACCTGGCTCGCCGCATCGTCACCGGGCACCTCGACGCCCTCGCCGCCTCGCGCGACCCCGGCCCGCTGGCCCGCAGGCTGGGCCTGCCGGTGGACGACGTGGCCCCGGTGTGCGACCAGATCCGCCGGTTCGACCCGCACCCGGGCTGGCGCTACGGCCAGGCACAGGTGCAGTACATCACGCCCGACGTCATCGTGAAGAAGGTGCGCGGCGAGTGGCTGGCCTCGCTCAACCCGGCGGTGTTTCCCAAGGTGCGCCTGAACCAGCTCTACGCCGACCTGTACCACCACGCGCGCGATGCCCACAGCGGCGCACTCGCCACGCAGTTGCGCGACGCCCGCTGGACGGTGCGCAACGTGCAGCAGCGCTTCTCCACCATCCTCGACGTGGCGCAGGCCATCGTGCGCCGCCAGGGGGCCTTCTTCGAACTCGGCGCCATGGCGATGAAACCGCTCGCGCTGCGCGAGATCGCCGACGAGGTGGGCGTGCACGAATCCACCGTCTCCCGCGTCACGAACAACAAGTACATGGCCACGCGCCATGGTGTGTACGAGCTGAAGCACTTCTTCTCGCGTGCCATGAAAGCACGCAGCGGCGCGGAATTTTCCGGCACGGCCGTGCGCGGCCTGGTGGCCGAGATGATCGAGGCGGAATCGCCGCAGGCCCCCCTGTCGGATGCCGAGATCGCACGCATCCTCGCGCAGCAGGGCCTCGCGGTGGCACGCCGCACGGTCACCAAGTACCGCCAGCAGCTGCGCGTGGAGCCGGTGGAGCGCAGGCGGCGCTCGGCCGCCTGAAACACGGAGGCCGTCAGCCGCGCCGCTGCATGCGGTGCGCCAGCAGGCCGATCAAGAGGCCCGCACCCACCGCCACCGCGGTGGTGGACAGGGCCTTGCCCTTCGCCGCTCTCTGCCGGTAGCCCCCGTCGATGCCGGCGCCCACGGAAGGCGCGAACAGGTTGCCATCGGTGCGTGGCGCCGATTCCGCCTTGCTCAGGTACCGCTCGAAGCCCGAAGCCCCGAGCCAGCCGGTGAGCGCGGGCGACACCCAATGGGCCACCCGCAACGCGGTGGCGGCCGCGCCCACGGTGACCGAATCGCGCGGAGCGCGGGCCAGCGACACCACCGCCGAGGCCGCCAGGCGCGGATCGTAGAGCGGTGCCGCGGGCTGCAGCTTGCGGCCGGTGTAGTTCGCCGCATGCGACACGCCCGGGGTGTCCATGAACGACGGGTACACGTCGCACACATGGATGTTCGACCACTCGCGCAGTTCGCCGCGCAGCGCCTCGGTGAACCCGCGCAGCCCGAACTTGCTGGCCGAATAGGCCGTGGCATAGGGCGCCGCGGCCCAGGCGCCGAGCGAGATCATGTTGATGAGGACACCCGACTTGCGGGCGATGAAATGGGGCAGGACCGCGTGCGCCCCGTTGATGTGGCCGATCAGGTTGGCCTCGATGACCCGGTGGTGCGATTTGAGCGGGGTCTGCACGAAACTGCCCACCGCCCCCACCCCGACGTTGTTGACCCACACGTCGATGCCGCCGAACCGGGCCACGGCCGCGCTGGCCAGCGCCCGCACGGCGCGCTCGTCGGTCACGTCGGTGGGCACCACCAGCACCTGGGCGCCAAGCGCCTGGCACTGCGCCGCCACTTCGTCGAGCACCGTCTCGCGCCGCGCGGCGAGCACCAGGTCGGCCCCCGCTCGCGCGAACTGCACGGCCGTGGCCCGGCCGATGCCACTCGTGGCACCGGTCAGCACGACACATTGACCCACCAGGTTGCGGTTTTTGTCGGTCATGCGCCCTCCTCTGCCGTGCGGTGGAAGATCAGTTCGGAGCCGAGGCCGGCGGCGTGGACACTGGCGGTTGGCTGGCCGCATCCATCGGGGCGGAGGCGTCGGGCAGCGGTGGCGGCGGCACGGTGGCCGGCGCGGGCGCCGGGGCCGGAGCCGTGCTGGTGGTGCCAGGCGCAGGCGGAGGAACGTCCTCGCGCTTGCTGCACGCGGCCGACAGCACCGAAAGGGTCAGGATCGCGGCGAGGGAAAGGGCTTTGGACTGTTGCATGGGACAGGTCTCCTAGTGGAATCCGGCGGAACATGCCGCCACCCCGTCATGGGCAATCAGCGTGCCCGGGACGCGGTTTCCCCCGACGCCGGCTCGCGTGTGACGAGCCAGATCCCTCCGCAAACGAGCACCAGGGCGATCAGGTTCTTCCACGCCAGGATGGCCTCGTCGAGGAACAGCGCCGACAGCGCCGCGCCGAAGATCGGCACCAGGAAGTTGAACGCGGCCACCGTGCTGACCCGGTTGGCCCGAAGCAGCAGGCTCCACAGCGTGAACGCGAGCGCCGACAGCAGCACCATGTAGCCCAGCAGCGCCACCGAGCCCACCGTGAACCCGCTCAGGTGCCCGCCGAACGCGAAGCCGGCGGCCAGCAGCGCGGCGCCACCGATGGCGAGCTGGTACCCGGTCATCACGACCGAATCGAGGTGCTGCGACACCCGCTTGCCGTAGATCGACGCGGCCGAGAGCACGAACGCGGCGATGACGACAAACCCTTCTCCAAGCAGCGTGAAGTCGAAGTCGAGCAGGTCCGGCGTGAAGTTCACCACCATGACCCCTGCAAAGCCCACGATGCAACCCCACACCTTGTGGTGGCTCAGGCGGTCGTTGTGGTAGATCAGGTGGGCCAGCAGCACGCTGAAGAACGTGCCGGTGGCATTCATGATCGAGCCCTTGACGCCGGTGGTGTACGCGAGGCCCACGTAGAAGAAGATGTATTGCAGCAGCGTCTGCGTGAGGCCCAGCAGCGTGACCTGGCCCCACGTGCGTGCGTCGAGCCGCATCGCCGCGCGGCGTCCGGTGAACCACGCGAACACCGCCAGCAGCAGCCCGGCAAAGAGGAAGCGGTAGCCGGCGAACACGAGCTTCGACGGCACGTCGGCCGCCGCGATGTGGAACATCGCGTAACCCGCCTTGATCGCCGGATAGGCGCTCCCCCACAGCAGGCAGCAGAACGTGGCGACGAGGAACAGGACCTTGCGGTCGGCGAACAGAGAGCGATTCAAAGGGAAATCCTGCCAGGCGCAGCGGGCGCGCAAAAGCGGCGGATTATGGGCGCGGTAACGATACCGCGCTGGCACGGGGACTTGGGCCCCTCAGCTGCTGCCCCGGGTCACCAGTTCGTACCCCACGTCCACGTTGTGAGGTACCCCCGACTCGCCCCGCATCAGTGACAGCAGCATCGCGGCCGCCTGCGCGCCGATCTGCGCACGCGGCGTGCGCACCGTGGTCAGCGGCGGCAGCATCTGGTCGCTGCCCTCCAGGTCGTTGAACCCGGCAACGGCCACCTGCTCGGGCACCCGCACGCCCAGGCGCAGCGCGGCCAGCAGCCCGCCTTGCGCGATGTCGTCGTTGCAGAAGAAGATGGCATCCACGTCGGGCCGGGCAGCGAGCACCGCGGCGAACAACTCCCCCCCGAGCGCGATGGATGAGCGCCGCGGGTCGAGCCATTCGAGTTGCGGGTCGTGCAGGCCTGCGTCGCGCAGGCAGCGCCGGTATCCCTCGGCCCGCTGCAGCACGCGCGCATCGAGTTGCGCGCCCACGAAGGCGATGCGCTTGCGGCCGCGCGACACCAGGTGTTCGGTGATGGCATACCCCGCGTCGTGCTGCGAAAATCCCACGCAGAACACGCCGGGTGCGGTGCTGGTTTCCATCACATGCACACACGGCAGGCCGCTCGATGCCACCAGCCGGCTCCCCGCCTCGCTCCGTTCAAAGCCCGTCACGATGAGGCCGGCCGGGCGGTGGGCCATGTAGCTGCGCAGCAGCAGTTCCTCCTCGTGGGTGTCGTAGTGCGTGACACCGATCAGGCTCTGGTAGCCCGCCGGCAGCAGCACGCTTTGCACGGCCTCCAGCAGGTCCACGAACAAGCGGTTGGTCAGCAGCGGCACGAGCACCGCGACGTGGCTGCTGCGGCTCGATGCCAACGCCCGCGCCGCAGGGTCGGGCACGTACCCGAGGGTGTCGGCCGCGGCCTGCACCTTGGCCACCAGGGCCTCGCCCACGCCACGGTCGCGCCGCAACGCGCGGGACGCCGTGATGGGACTGACTCCCGCGGCCTTGGCCACGTCCGCCAGGGTGATGCGCCCGGAGGATCGGCGCCGGCGTTCGGCGGGCGGGTCGGCGGGGGCGTCAGATGTCACGGGTTTTCCCTAGGCTGCATTGTTCGAATGTGAGGACTAGGATAGCGCTATCCAACCACGGATGGCAAGCCAGAAGCATGCAATCGGCGGTCGGGTCACCGGGCGCGTGTCACCACGCGCTTTTCTTGGCCCCTTCTGGACAGCGCTGTCCAAACCCAAAACAATGACCTCCCTCGTATTCATGGGTGTCGCCGGTTGCGGCAAATCTTCCCTCGGTGCCGCGGTTGCGCACGCGCTCGCCGCGCCGTTGATCGAAGGCGACGACTTCCATTCCGAAAAGAGCAAGCGCCTGATGCGCAGTGGCGTGCCACTCACCGACGAGCTCCGGGCCGGCTGGCTCGAAATGCTCGGCGGGGAACTGGCCGCCCGCCCGGCGGGCGCCGTGCTCACGTGTTCGGCCCTGAAGCGCACCTACCGCGAGGTGCTGCGCCGGCATGTGCCGGGGCTGCGGTTCGTGTTCCTCGAGATCTCGCACGAGGAGGCCTTGCGCCGCGTCGCCTCGCGGGCCGGTGCCCACCTGTTCCCGACGAGCCTCGTCGACAGCCAGTTCGCCACGCTCGAATCGCCCGTTGGCGAACCCGGCGTGCTGCCCGTGGACGCCACGCGCCCGCTCCCAGACCTCGTGGCCCAGGTCGCCGCGTGGGTGACCAAGGACTTCCCATGACCCTCCCCGACTCCCCTCCCCGCCGCCCGTTGTGGCAGCGCAGCGCCGAAACGGCGATGGGCCTGTGCCTCGCCGTGATGGCCGTCGTCGTGTTCCTCAACGTGGTGCTGCGCTACGGCTTCGGCACCGGCGTGGCCGCCAGCGAAGAGCTGTCGCGCCTGCTGTTCGTGTGGATGGTGTTCATCGGCGCCACCGCCGCCTACCCGCTGGGCGAACACATGGCGTTCACGACGCTGCTGCGCCCGCTCGAGCACCGCAGCCCCCGCCTGCTGTCACTGATGAGCCGCCTGATCCATCTGCTGGTGGTGGCGAGCTGCGTGATGATCGCCTGGGGATCGTGGCAGCAGATCGTCGTCGGCATGGACAGCCCGAGTGTCGTCATCGGCTACCCGATGGCGCTGCTCCCACTGCCGGCCTTCCTGTGCGCCACCGCGATCGCCGTGATGGCCCTGATCGACGTCGTCCGAAACAAACCCATCGATTTCGGCCACGAAGCCGACATCGAATGAACCGCCCACGAGGAACCTCGTCATGAACCAAGGTCTTGTGGCCCTGATCTTCCTGTTCGGCATGCTCTTTTTCATGGGCATCGGCGTGCCGCTCGCGTTTTCGCTGGTGCTCACCGGCGCGGGCATGGCCTACGCGCTGGACTTCTGGGACACCCAGCTCTTCGCGCAGAACCTCGTGGCCGGCGTCGACAGCTTCCCGCTGCTGGCCGTGCCCTTTTTCATCCTGGCCGGCGAACTGATGAACACCGGCGGCATCAGCCGGCGCATCATCGACATGGCCCAGGCCTGGGTGGGGCACATCCGCGGCGGGCTCGGCTACGTGACCATCGGCGCGGCCGTGCTGCTGTCGGCCATGTCCGGCTCGGCGCTGGCCGATGCGGCGGCCATGACCTCGATCCTGCTGCCCATGATGCGGCAGAACAACTACCCGGTCACGGCCTCCGCCGGGCTGATCGCCGCGGGCAGTGTCATCGGGCCCATCATCCCCCCGTCGATGGCGTTCGTGATCTACGGTGTCACCACGAACACGTCCATCTCCGCCTTGTTCGTCTCGGGCATCGCACCAGGGCTCATCATGGGCGGGGCGCTCGTGGTGGCCTGGCGCCTGATGCTGCGCCGCATGGACCTGCCGGCCGGCAAGCCCGAACCGATGGCGGCGCGCCTGCGTGCCACGGGCCATGCCTTCTGGGCACTGCTGATGCCCGTCATCATCATTGGCGGCATGAAAAGCGGCTACTTCACGCCCACGGAGGCGGCCGTGGTGGCCGCGTTCTATGCGCTGGCGATCTCGCTGTTCGTGCACCGCGAGATGCGCTTCGCCGAACTGCACGGCGTGCTGCTGCGTGCCGCCAAGACCACTGCCGTGGTGATGTTCCTGTGCGCCGGCGCGGCCGTGGCCAGCTACATGATCACGCTGGCCGACCTGCCTTCCACGCTCACCGAATGGCTGGGCCCGATGGTGGACAACCCCCGCCTGCTGATGGCCGTGATGATGATCGCGCTGGTGGCGATCGGCACCGCCCTCGACCTGACGCCCACCATCCTGATCTTCGCCCCGGTGATGCTGCCGATCGCCGTCAAGGCCGGCATCGACCCGGTGTACTTCGGCCTGATGTTCGTGCTGAACGGCTCCATCGGCCTCGTCACGCCCCCGGTGGGCACGGTGCTCAACGTGGTGGCCGGCGTGGGCCGGTTGCCGCTCACGCAGGTGATCAAGGGGGTCAACCCGTTCCTGGTCACCTACACGCTGATCCTGGTCCTGTTCGTGATCTTCCCGCAGCTCGTCACCGCGCCGGTCGCGTGGATGCGCTGATCCTTTCGTTCCGTTTTTCCCCAAGGAGTACTTTCATGAACCTGCTTCGCCGCACCCTGGTCGCCGTGGCCGCCACGGCCGCCCTTGCCAGCCCCTTCGCCGCGCTGGCCCAGGACATCAAACCTCGCCTGATCCGCTTCGGCTACGGCCTCAACGAACAATCCAACCAGGGCCGCGCGGTCAAGGTGTTCCAGCAGGAGGTCGAGAAACTCTCCGGCGGCAAGATGAAGGTGCGCGCGTTCGGCGCCGCCAGCCTCGGCCCCGACGTGCAGATGCAGCAGGCGCTGATCGGCGGGGCCCAGGAAATGATGGTGGGCTCCACCGCCACGCTCGTGGGCATCACGAAGGAGATGGCACTGTGGGACACGCCGTTCCTCTTCAACAACGTCAAGGAAGCCGACACGGTGCTCGACGGCCCCGTAGGCGAGAAGATCAAGGCCAAGCTCGCCGAGAAGGGCCTCGTGGGCCTCGTCTACTGGGAAAACGGCTTCCGCAACCTGACCAACAGCAAGCGTTCGGTGACGAAGCTCGAGGACCTGAACGGCGTGAAGTTGCGCGTGATGCAGAACGCGGTGTTCCTCGACAGCTTCAAGGCCCTCGGTGCCAACGTGGTGCCGCTGCCCTTCTCCGAGCTGTTCCCGGCACTGGAGACCGGCGCGGTCGACGGCCAGGAGAACCCGTACAACACGATCCTGTCGAGCAAGTTCTACGAGGTGCAGAAGTACCTGAGCGTGACGAACCACGTCTACAGCCCGTGGATCGTCACCGTCAGCAAGAAGTTCTGGGATGGCCTGAGCAAGGACGAGCAGAAGGTGCTGATGGATGCCGCCAGGAAGAGCCGCGACTTCGAACGCAAGGACACGCGTGACGAAGCCGCCAAGGCGCTGGCCGAACTCAAGACCAAGGGCATGGTGATCAACGAGATCTCCCCCGCCGAGACCGCCCGCATGCGCGACAAGCTCACCCGCGTCAACGCGAGCGTGGCCAGCAGCGTGGGCATGGACCTGTGGAAGGAAACCCAGGACGAGCTGGCCAAGCTGCGCAAGTGAGGCCGCGCCGCCGCGGTCTTGCCACTTCGCCACGGCCGCGTCATTCGCGGCCGTGGCGTGCCCTCAGTGCCAGGCGCGAGGTGACTCGGACGCCACCGGCTGGGCCGCGGCCACCCCCACCGAGTGGGGTTCGGGCGTGCCCGCGGGCTCGACGCGGGCCGGTGGCATGGCCTCGGCGCCAGTGGTGCGATATCGGTCCCAGGCCCGCTTGGCGAGGCCCGCGGTGACGGCGAGGAAAAGCAGCTTGCGCAACATGGTGGACTCCCGATGGAACAACGGATCGTCCAAGGTTAGGCGCCCGGGCCACGCAACGGCATCGGGCACGCGCGCACCCGGGCGTAGGCAGCGCCCTACGGCGCGCGCTCGGTGACGGCCGCGCGTGCGGGCAGCCGCGACACCAGGTACTCCGACAAGCGCACGTTCTGACTCGTCGCCACGTTGAAGCGGATGTGCGGGTCGTTTTTGGCGCCGTCCGCCCGGAAGTTGCCTCCGGGCGCCAGCACGATCTGCTGGCCATAGGCGGTCTTCACGAGCGCCTGCACGTCAACGCCGTCGGGCAGCCGCCCCCACAGGAAGATGCCCGCGTCGCCCATCGCGTCGAACTCGATGCCCGCCTGGCGCAGGCTGCGTGCCGCGGCCACCCGGGCCGTGCCAATCCGCTGCTGCATGCGTTCGGTGTGTTTTCGGAAGCGGCCGGTGGACAGCAGTTCGAGCAGCACCAGTTCGTTCAGCGTGGGGGTGGTCAGCACCGAATAGATCTTCTGGCGCAGCAGCACCTTCAAGAGCGCCGGTGCCGCGGCGATGTGCCCCATGCGCAGCGCCGGGCTCAGCACCTTGCAGAAGCTCGAGTAATAGATGACCCCCTCGAGGCCCGACAGCTGCGCGAGCCGAGTGGGCTGGCCGGGGTGGAAGTGCCCGTGCACGTCGTCCTCGGCGATCAGCACGCCGTGGCGTTCGGCCGTCTGCAGCACCCGGTGCAGGTTCGCGGGTGTGCTGCTCCACCCCGTCGGGTTGTGCAACACGGGCTGCAGGAACATCAGTTTCGGGTGGTGTTCGGCACAGGCGGTCTCCAGCTCGGCGAGGTCCACCCCGTCGGCCCGGCGCGTGACCGGCACCGTTCGAACGCCCGCCTGCCGCAGGCGTTCGAACAGCAGGAAATAGCCCGGGTCCTCGACGATCACCGCGTCGCCCGGCTTCAGGAAGGATCGGGCGATCAGGTCGATGGCATGGGTGCTGCCGTAGGTGGTCATCACACGGCTCGCGTCTACCCCGATGCCCTGGGAACGCATCTGCATGGCAAGCCGCTCGCGGAGTGCACTCATGCCTTGCGGCGGGCAGCGCGATGCCATGCCGAGGCCGCTGTGGCTCAGCGCCCGCTGCACGATCGACGTGGGAATGGCGTCTTCCAGCCAGGCCATGGGCAGCGCACCGCCACTCGCCTGCAGGATGCCCGGCCGCAGGTCATTCGCCTGCTGGGCGAGCCACACGGGTTCGTGGGCTTCACCCGCTTCGAGCGGCGCGGCGTCGATCACGGCGCCCGCCGCCTCGGCGACGAAATAACCCGCCGTGCCCCGGGAGAATACGAGGCCGTCGGCCACGAGCCGGTCGTACGCGGCCACCACCGTGTTCGGGCTCACCTGCAGTTGCAACGCCAGCTGGCGGATGGAGGTGAGCCGGGCGCCAGGCAGCAGCCGGCGTTCGGAGATCATCGCCCGCAGGCGGATGTCGATCTGCTCGGACAGGGGGACGGTGGAATCGCGATCGAGCGCAAACATGGGCCCCATTGTGGCGGATCAGCGCGGGGGCAGCCCGTGGCGTTCGAGTTGCTTGAGGCGGTCCTCGAGGTCCTCGAGGTTGACGGCCTCGGCCAGGAACCGATCCTCGTCGGAACGGCCGAGCTGGCCGCGCAGTGCGTTGAACCAGGCTACCGCCGGACGCCAGTACCGGGCCGGCAACGTAGCGGTGGGAGCGAAGGGGGTCTTGAGCGTGTCCATGGGTTGAACGATAGGGCCGGACGCCTCGCCGTCCAAGGCACAAGCCCCGGCGATACAGCGTGGTGCTGTATCAGTGCCACCGACCACACAGCGGCGTTATGCTTCGAGCCCAGGGGCCCCCGCGGCCCCGGTCGACTGGAGGTCCGCGATGAATTTCCGGCACATCCTCGTGGCGCTCGGCGACGACCCGCCGGCGGCGGCGCGCGTGCACCTGGCCGCCCGGCTGGCGATCGCCCACGGGGCACACCTGACCGGCATCGCGCCCACGGGCCACCTGGTGATCGCCGACAACAGCGCCTCCGCTGCCTTCGCCATCGACGCCGCCGACCACGCACTGGCCAACGCCTGGCAATGTGCCGACGACCGCGCCCGGCGCTTCCGGCACACCGCGCTGGCCGAAGGGGTGGTGTCGGTCGACGCCCAAGCCGCGGAAGGCGACGCCGCGACGGTGCTGCTGCACCACGCAGTGTGCAGCGACCTCATGGTGGTGAGCTCGCCCGAACCCTCCAGCATGGCCTGGCGCAGCGGCATCCACTTCGTCGAGGACGTGCTGGCACGCAACCCGAAACCCACGCTCGTGGTACCCGGCGAAGGCCGCTTCGAACATGCCGGCCGGCGCATCCTGCTCGCGTGGGACGACAGCCCCGCCGCCGTGCGCGCCGCCATGGACGCCCTGCCCGCGCTGCGCCAGGCGGAGCAGGTGATGTTGTGCGCATGGCGCCGGACCACCGAAGGGCCGGACAACGGGGTGGGCCTGCGCCTCGCCGAGGTGGCCGGCTGGCTGCAGCGGCACGGGGTGCACACCGAAACCCGGATCTCGCGCACGCGCAGCGCCATCGGCGACGCCCTGCTGTCCGACGCCCTGGCCCTCGGCGTGGACCTCATCGTGATGGGCACGTATGGCCACGCCCGCTGGGTGGAGCGCCTGACCGGCGGTGTCACCCACACCGCGCTGCGCCACGCGCCGGTGCCGCTGCTGATGTCGCACTGAACGCGCCCGGGCAAGGTGTGCGGCAAGTGTTGCAGCCGGGGTGAGCTTCTGCCGGTTTGCCGCCATCTGTCCGGCTGTGCCGCCCGGCACGATCCCTGCTAAACCGGCGCATCGCAGCATGCGGCCCCGCGCCGGATTCACCATGATCCATCCTTCCGCGCCCCTCTCCGGCCACCGGCCCCGCCACAAGGTGCTCGTGGTCGACGACCACGCCGATGCCGCCGACTCCCTCGTGCTGCTGCTCGAACAGCTCGGCTGTGAAACGTCGGTGGCCTACACCGCCCTCGAAGCGGTGCGCCAGGCCACCACGTTCCTGCCCGCGCTCGTGCTGCTCGACCTGCACATGCCGCAGATCAGCGGCCTCGACGCGGCGCGGGCCATCCGCTCGTGCCGCCTCGAATCGAAACCGGTGCTCGTGGCCGTCTCGGCGGACACGCGCCAGCACATGTTGCAAGCGTCACTTGACGCCGGCTTCGACTTCCACCTCAGCAAGCCCACCCCCGCGGGCCAGATCGAGCGCATGTTGCGCGAGACCCTCGAACACGCTTGACAGCCCGGCGGCGCCCTTCGCCATACATGCGCCGCGCTGCAACAGCCTCGTCAACCACTGGTTCGCAGACGTTGCCGAGGCCCGTGCGTGCCTCGCGGCCGCACCAGGCCACGTGCTGCTGCCGTACCGGCGGCAGTTCGTCGTGGTGAGCCGGCACTACCTCGACGAACTGGGCGTGCCCGCCGACCTGCCGGACTGGCCGGCCACCGGCCACGACCTCGTGGCCGCATACGCCAGCCCGCCCTGGTTGCGGCTGTGTGCCATGCGCCTGCGCGCGCCGCTGGCCACCTGGTTCGCCACGGCCGCCTGATTCCTTCTTCGCCTGCAGCGGGCCACCTGACCCGGCGCCGGCCGTTCGGCACAATGGCGGCCCAGCACCACACGGCCCCGACATGAACGCCTCCCACCCGACGGACACGCCCGGCTTTGCCGGGCGCATCCCCGTGAGCCAGACGGGGGGCGAGGTCCAGCTGTTCGCCATGCTCGGGTTCTCGATACTCGCCGCCGCCCCGTTTTTTGCCGGGGCCGTGTGGTGCATGGACGACAACGCCACCGGCTGGCGGGCCGGGCTGCTGGTGGCCGGAGGGCTGGTGATGATCGTGCTCGCCGTCGTGGCGATGTTGGCCGGGTTCGTCGGCTGGATGGTGGTCGAGGCCTGGTGGCAGCGGTGGCGCGGCCACCCCGAGCCGTTCAACCAGACCACGGCGGTCGACATCGGCCCGCACGGGTTGTCGGTCGAAGGCCTCGGCCACGCCAGCTGGCGTGACGTGCTGGCCATCGAAGGTGTGCCCGACAGCGACAGCCACCTAATCGTGCATACCCGGCCGTTCGGCAAGCTGCTGCTACAAGCGCCGGTCGACGTGCTGGCGCCCGTGTTCGATCGCCACCTCGCGCGACCGCCGACCGCTGATGGCAACGAGCCGGCGCTGCGGGCGATCGTGTTCCACTGGCCCGGATTTCTCGCGTGGATCTGGGCCGGGTATGCGCTCGCCGCCGGGGTCGCGGTGGCCATGCTCATCGGCAACCCCGGGGCCGGCACCTTCAAGACGCTGGTGGCGCTCGGCCTGCTGACACCGCTCACGGCATGGCTCGTGTGGTGGATCCCGTTCGGCCAGCTGGGCGCGTTTTCCGCGAAACGTGTGCGCGCCTTCGAACTCGGCGGCACAGTGCTGCGTTGCACGGACGGCCACTGGACCGTGGATCTGCGACAGCACCCCGCCACCCACCACCACGTGCGGGGCCTCGGCTACGAGATCGAATTCCTGACGCTGCGGCCACGCGAGGGCGGCCGGTTCGACCTGGTCCTGGGTGCGGACCCGTCGCACCACGCCCTCCTCGCCACGCTGGACGAGCGGGGGCTGTTGACCGGCCACGAACGCCGGCCCGTCATCGACTGACCGGTGCCCCCGTCAGGGGCACCGGTAGGCGCGCCCCTCGGCCGAGATGCTGAGATAACTCATGCGCCGTTCACCCGGCACCACGTGTGTCGCGCCCAGTTCGCGCGCGGCCGACAGCACGGCCTCCGCCGCTCGCTGCAGGTCCGCGGCCGGCGACCCGCTGTCGCGCAAGGTCACCCGCTGCACTTCAGCGACGAAGGTGCAGCCCTGCACCGTGTCGGCGGTGACGGACTGAACCAGCGCCCCTGGCGTGGCCACGCAACCCGCCACGGCCAGCAGCAGCGAGGCGTTCAGCGCGCGCACCGGTACGCCTCCGCGATGGCCGATGCGGGGTCATTGCGCCGGCAATGGTGGAACAATCGGCTGCCCCGGCCCGGCGCACGCGAGGCGCGCGGCAAGCCGGCGAAACCTTGACCTTGCAAGCCAGTCATGGGCAAGGAATGACATTGAAACCCGCTGTACAAGAAACGGCCATCGACATGAACGCACAAGAACGCGCTGGGTTGCTCGACGCCCTGAAGTCTCGGTTCGAGAAGAACATGCATCGCCACGAAGGGATCGCATGGGCTGCTGTGGCGGCGCGGCTTGAACGCCATCCGGAGGCGCTGAAGCCGCTGGGCCTGATGGAAGCCACGGGCGGCGAGCCCGACGTGGTGGGCCATGACCAGGAGGCCGGCCACATCGTGTTCTGCGATTGCGCGCCGGAGAGCCCGGTGGGTCGTCGAAGCCTCTGCTACGACACCGCGGCGCTGGACGCGAGGAAAGAGAACAAGCCGCAGGGCAGTGCGATGGATGTGGCCGGCGAGATGGGCATCCACCTCCTGACCGAGGACCAGTACCGGGCGCTGCAGAAGCTCGGCGAGTTCGACACGAAGACCTCGAGCTGGGTGGCCTCGCCACCGGACGTTCGATCGCTGGGTGGCGCGCTCTTCTGCGATCGCCGCTACGGCCGCGTGTTCGTGTATCACAACGGGGCCCAGTCGTACTATGCCAGCAGGGGCTTCCGCGGCTCGCTTGCCGTGTGAGATGCCATGGCTGGCCTGTGTTCGCATCGCCCTCGCCGGTCAATCGAAGATGTCACTCAACCATGACTTCTTGCGATAGCCGCCGCTTCGATCGTGCTTGCCGAAATCGGAATCGCGGAAATCCCGGGGGGCGCTTCTGCCCGCGGGGCTCCGGGGCACGTCCACCGGCACCTCTTGGCGGCCCGACAGCTGAATGAGCTTGTCGAGTTCGCCCCGGTCGAGCCAGACGCCGCGACAGTTGGGACAGTAGTCGATCTCGACACCTTGCCTGTCGGACATGAGAAGGGTCGCTTCGGGGCACACCGGGCACTTCATTTGTACACTCCTTGAGGTTGAGTCGAGACATCGGCGTACGAGCCTCCGACGGGTGATGTGAGTCGAGGGGGAGCGGAGAGTTCCGGTGAATGCGGCCGGTTTTGCTGCGCGCCATCGATCGCTGCCCTTTAACGTCACGCCCAAGGCAATGCACTGAAATGCCGCATACCCACCTTCATCACGCCCTTCGGCTCGAATTCGGCGCAGACAGCCTGGCCTCGATCAACCTCTCGGGCGCAGCGTTCAGCGGCGATTGGTTGTGGCTGGTCGGAGACGAGTCTGCCGCCGTGGAACTGCTTCAGCGTCGAGAGCCTGTCGGCGGCGAAATCCTTCGCTATGTCCAGACGCACTCGTTCCCGTTGTCCACCGTGCTGGATCTCGCGGGCGGGCCGGATGACGAAGCCGACCTGGAAGGCATGGCCGTTTGCGATGGCTGGCTGTGGCTCGTCGGCTCCCACGGGCTGAAGCGCAAGAACGCAAAAGCGGAGAAGGACGACATCGCCAACGCGAAGCGGCTGACCCGGATCGAACTGGACGGCAACCGGCGCCTCCTCGCGCGCGTTCCTATCGAGACGGGCAGCGATGGCACCCCGCGCCTTGTTCGCGAGGCCGCCGATGGGCGCCACGCGCTGCGCCTGAAAGGTGGTGTTGAACGCAATGCGTTGATGGATCTCCTTGCGGACGATCCCCACGTCGCACCGTTCCTGGCCATACCCGGCAAGGACAATGGCTTCGACATCGAGGGACTCGCCGTCGACGGCCATCGGCTCCTGCTGGGCCTGCGCGGCCCCGTGCTGCGGGGGTGGACGTTGTTGCTCGAGATTGCCGTCGAACCGCAGGGCCAGTGGTTGCGCCTGGCCCCGCTGGACGATGAAGGCACCCTGCTGAAGAAGCACTTCCTGCAACTCGGCGGCTTAGGCGTGCGCGACCTCCATTTCGACGGCGGCGACTTGTTCATCCTGGCGGGCCCGACGATGGTGCTGGACGGGGACATCAGGCTGTTTCGCTGGACCGACGCTCGCCGCACGCTGAAGAACAACCGGCAGGCCGTGCGGTTCGAGCATGGGTTCGTCGATCCGGTCGACCTTCCCCACACACCCGGACATGATCGCGCCGAGGCATTCTGCGAAGTGCCGGCCGGGCTTGCGCCCGGCCTGTCCAACTGGCTGGTGCTATACGATGCGCCCGGGTCGCAGCGCCGTCCTGCCGAGCATGTGGTGCTTGGCGATCTCCTGCGCCGTGATTGACCCAGGACTGAACCGCAGCACGCTGCAGGAGCAGGATCAGACGGGCTTCGGGGTCGCCTGGCTGGAGGCCTCCGGCGCCTCGCCCAGGCGCGCGGCCAGGAAATCGAGGAAGCTGCTCAATCAGTCAGGAGACTGGACCGGCGCAAGGGCAGCAAGGAAACGCCGCTGAAGTGTGTCGCTGGAGGCCAACTCGTCGCGCAGCGACTTGGCGATCTCGACGTGTACAAATGGAAGTTTGCGTTCGCGGCAGGCACGCGCTTCGACATTCCTCAACGCACCGAGCATGTTGATCTCCTCGGGAAAGACGCGCACGCCATCATGTACGACTTGGCGCAAGGCGCCGATGTCAATTCGCCCATTCGTTCCTGACGAGCTGACGATCACGGATGCCTGCGGCGCTTTCTCGTCCCTGAATCCGTGCAGCTGAAGCGTGGCGCCCCCGTCGGCAATGAGCGCCTCGTGCGCTGCGAGAAAGAACGTTGGCGTTGCGTTGGCAGCGTCAGAGGGGGAGACGACACCGGGAGCGGGACTGGTGCCGACGCCATCTTGCATCAAGGCGCGATTCCTGTGGACGGTGTTGATGAGCAGTGCCCGCGCGTCGAGTACTTCAAGAGCGCGGATACCCAAGTCCATCGTGCCGCGATCGAAGAACACGTGAGGCGTCTCGAGGAGTAACGAGGGGCCGTCCCCAAGCCGAAAGATGACCGCGCCCGCGCCCCTTCTGTGATCTGGATGCTCATGCGCAATCCAGTACCTGGAAGAGAACGGCTCCAAGACAAAACCTTCGGGTGGCGTTGCGGTAGGGTGCTGCCCGCTTCCAGCTGCGGTTGCCGTATCGGAAATCCATGTTCGGTATGCCTGCACCTCTTCCGGCATGGGTGGAACATAGTTGACCGCTGTCTTCCCACCATCACAGAACGCGGCACACCGGGCTCGCAACTGCGCAAAAGGAAAAGGCTGAATCCCCGAGACGCTTGTCCCGTGCGTGTCATTGTCAGCCGCACCCATGCGTGACGACAGACGGGTTCGCGGTGCCATGACAGCTTTCGCAGCCGCCGGCTCCATCGGAGGCCTCGACCTCAGTGGAGACAGGGCGGAGGAATCAGCTTGCTGTGTCGCCGACGGCGAGTGAGTCGCGCGCGACGGGTTGCCGGACAAACTCGGAACTTGTGAACTGCCGTCGCTGAGCGGCCGGGCCTCCCGCCCGCTCAACGCCTTGCTCGGAAAACACCCCATCTGTCGTCTCCATTTATGCAGTGTCGCGGTGTGGTGAATTGCGGCACGAGCCGCAAGTTCATGGACTCGCTCTCTCTCTGGTCAAGGCGGCGTCGGTTCGACCTTCGGGTCCTCGATCAACACGCCGGCCGGGGGGCCTCTTTTCGGGACGGTCAGTTGGGCTCCGGTCGGAGCCCTTCCACGATATAGACCCGGGACTTGGCGGACCGGTGGCGGATGGGCTGAATCGCGCGGTAGGCCGGAGAGTCGTACCACCCCTGCGCCTGTTCGAAACTCGGGAAGGCGATGATCACCACGCGCTTGGTCGCGTCGCCTTCAAGAGACTTGGCTTGTCCGCCGCGCACCACGTATCTCCCACCGAATGGCGTGAACGTCGACTCGACGGCCGCGCTGTACGGCTTGATGCCCTCGGCGTCGGTCAGTTCGAATTCGGAGATGTAGTACGCCGGAGCGGTGGCCGTCGGTGACGGCTGCGGGTGCGCGACTCGCATCGGCACGACCAGCGCGGCGAAGGCCGCAATCCACAGTGTTCCCTTGGGCTTCATCGGATTCCTCTACCCGGGCATTCAGCGGGGTTTGGTGGCCACGATCAGCACGGTCGCCTCCACGAGCTTGCGTCCGGTGATCATCGGCTGGGTGACTTCCAGGTATTTCTTGAAGTGCGGCGTTTCGCGGTGCAACAGATAGGCGTTCTCATCGGCATAGATTTCGATGAAACGGATCTGATGGGGGGCATCCTTCAGGGCCATCGCGTAGATCGCACCGACCCCCGGCTCGACGCGAATCGAAGCCTCGATCTCTTCAGACACCGCCGCCTTGTAGGCGTCGAGTCGGGCTGGATCGATCTCCAGATCGGCCGTGCGAACGACCGGGTTCGGCGGCAGCGACGACTTCGTGCCCAGCAGCACGGGCACCGTGTCGAACAGCGCGCGGGCAGTCGTCATCGCTTCGGTCGTGGCGCGGAACTGCTGGAAGTGCGGCGTGCGCCGATGTTCCTCATAGGCCGCCGCATCCACATACATCTCGAAGACGCGGATCTTCGCGGGGTTGCCATTTTCTGCAATCACATGCAACGCGAGTACGCCGGGCTCGTGCCGCAGAGAGGCCTCGGCATGCCCGATTGCCGCGCGCTTGAATGCGTCGAACTGGGCCGGATCGATTTGAAGGTCCGCGAGACGCACGAATGGCATGCGCTTCTCCTGGGCCGGCGAGGCGGGATGGAAGAACAAGCCGAGCATCAGCGCGCCCAGCGGAAGGAGTGTGTGGAGCTTCATTGCCATGCGTGACGTCGATGCCAGGGATTCTGTGACGCGCGGCAGCCTCGTGGATAGAGCGATGCAATCGAAACCTTGCCTGATCCTCCTGCGTCTGCAGTCTCTGTGCTGGCAACGCTCGCCCAGCGCATCGCCACTTGGACGGTCGGCGTCGAACAGTTCAAGACCGGCGTCAATTTCAAGAGAAGGCCGGGGTTATCATCCTGCGCACCCATGAGCCCGTCGCGCGAGAAGTCCCCTCCCCTCGACCAGTCCCGCCTGGCCCACACGCTGGGCTACGCCATCGCACGGGCGGCCGTCACCACGAACCAGCTGTTCAGCCAAGGGGTGGGTGAGCCGTTGGTCGTGCGGCCGGTGGAGTTCACGCTGCTGCAGTTGATCTTCTCCAACCGCAACACCACGCAGAAGCGCCTGTGCGATCTGCTGCGGGTGCCGGCGCCGCAGATGACGCTGATCCTCGACCGCCTGCAGGAGCGCGGCTGGGTTGTGCGCGAACGTGACGCCAACGACCGCCGCGCGCTGCACCTGCAACTCACGCCCGACGGCGAGCGCCTCGCCGAGCAAAGCCTCGCGGCGTTGCGGGAGGCCGAGCAAGCGCTCGACCGTTCCCTGACCGAGGGCGAACGACTGCTGCTGCAGGAGCTGCTGGCCAAGGTCGCGCGCTGAGCGCGTTCCGGCCGCGGCTACGCTGAACAGCCCGGGCCAGAACAGTTTTCTTTGGGAACCATTTCTTCCTCGCACCACGACAACGCGGAATCGTTGCCCTGGTGCGCTGTCGCATGGGTAAATCCATCCGATGAACATGGTAAATCCACGAACCCGAGGCCCACACGATCCGTGTAAACCCTAGGGTTCGATCCTCCAATTTAGTTAATACTGTTAATCATTAAAGGCCCATCAAACTCAAGCAAACCCCACCATGCCCGACTTCTCAGCCCGCTTCGACGACCACTGGCTTCTCGGCGGCGCGCGCACGCCGCTGGTGGACTACTGCGGCGCGCTCGCCGAGGTCTCGCCCATCGACCTCGGCATCAAGTCTGCCCGCGCCGCGCTCGAGCGCACCGGCGTGCCGGGCAGCGCCATCGACTCGGTCGTCACGGCCTCCATGGCCCAGGCTTCCTTCGACGCCTACATGCTGCCCCGCCACGTCGGCCTGTATGCGGGCGTGCCCATCGACGTGCCGGCCATCCTGGTGCAGCGCATCTGCGGCAGCGGCTTCGAGATCATTCGCCAGGCGGCCGACCAGATCACGCTCGGCTACGCCAGCCTCGCGCTCGTGGTGGGCGCGGAGTCGATGTCGCGCAACCCGATCTGCGCCTACACCCACCGCGGTGGCTTCAAGCTCGGCGCGCCGGTCGAGTTCAAGGACTTCCTCTGGGAGGCGCTCGACGACCCCGCCGCCAAGGTCTCCATGATCCAGACGGCCGAGAACCTCGCGAAGAAGTACGGCATCACCCGCGCCGAGGTGGATGCCTACGCCGCGGCCTCCTTCGAGCGCGCCCTGCGCGCACAGGCCGAGGGTTTCTTCGCAGACGAGATCGTGCCGGTGACGACCGAGCGCTTCGAACTCGCGGGCTACGAGCCGCGCGGCATCAAGCTGCCCCGCAAGGTGGCCACGGCCGATCGCGACACCCATCCGCGCCCCTCGCCCCTCGACACGCTGGCTGCATTGCGCACGGTCTATGAAGGCGGCGTGCAGACGGCGGGCAACTCCGCAGCCCTCGTCGACGGCGCGGCCGCCGTGGTCGTGGCCTCGGGTGCGCAGGTGCGTGACCGCGGGCTGCAACCGCTGGCACGGCTGCGCGGCGCGGCGGCGGCGGGCGTGCCGCCGGAGATCATGGGCATCGGCCCGGCACCGGCCATCCGCGCGCTGCTGGCGCGCTGCGAGCTGAAGCTCTCCGACATCGACCTTTTCGAGATCAACGAGGCCCAAGGTGCCCAGACCCTGGCCTGCGTGAAGGAACTGGGGCTGGACCTGAACCGGCTCAACGTCAACGGCGGCGCCATCGCGCTGGGCCACCCGCTCGCCGCCACCGGCGTCCGCCTCACGCTGACGGCCGCGCGCGAGCTGCAGCGCCGCGGCGGCCGCTACGCGGTCGTCTCTGCCTGCGTGGGCGGCGGCCAAGGCATGGCATTGCTCATCGAGAACACCCAAGCATGAAAATCATCACTGCCGACCAGGTCGGCCCCCTCGTCAAGGACGGTGCCACCCTCTTCCTCGGCGGCCTGGCCATGATGGGCCTGGCCGAGGAAGTGCTGCAGGGGCTGGAGCGCCACTTCCTCGCCACCGGCCATCCGAGCCAGCTCACCACCTGGGCCTGCGGCGCCATCGGCAACGCTGGCAGCGGCGGCATGGCCCACCTGGCCCACCCGGGCATGGTCAAGCGTGTCGTCGCCGGGCACTTCGGGCAGACCGGCAAGGCCATGATGGCCATGGTCCACGCCGGCGAGATCGAGGCCTACAACTTCCCGCAGGGCTCGCTGTGCAGCCTCACCCGCCACATCGCCAGCCGCTCGCCGGGCCTGCTGACCAAGGTGGGCCTGGGCACCTTCGTGGACCCGCGCCTGGAAGGCGGCAAGCTCAACACCGCCTCGCGCGAAGACCTGGTGCGCCTGGTCGAGTTCGACGGTGAGGAGTGGCTCTTCCATCCCACGCCCCACATCGACGTCGCCTTCATCCGTGCGACCTATGCCGACGAGCGCGGCAACCTCAGCATGGACAAGGAAGGCATCCTGCTGGACCAGCTCGCCGTGGCCCAGGCTGCGCGGGCCTGCGGCGGCATCGTCGTGGCCCAGGTGGAGGCCGTCGTGGCCGCAGGCAGCCTGCACCCCAAGAGCGTCAAGGTGCCCGGCCTGGTGGTGGACTACGTCGTCGTCGCCAAGCCTGAGAACCACCTGCAGACGATCACCACCGCCTTCAACCCGGCGTTCAGCGGTGACGTGCGCGTGCCGCTGGGCAGCGTGCCGGCCCTGCCGCTGGACGAGCGCAAGGTCATCGCCCGCCGCGCCGCCATGGAGCTGCAACCCGGCGCCGTCACCAACCTCGGCATCGGCATTCCGGCCGGCATCCCGGGCGTGGCCGCCGAGGAAGGCGTGGCCGGGCTGCTCAGCCTCAGCGTGGAGTGCGGCGTGAACGGCGGCGTGCCGGCCCAGGGCGGCGACTTCGGCCTGGCCTACAACGCCGAGTCCATCATCGAGCAGTCCTCGCAGTTCGACTTCTATGACGGCGGCGGGCTGGACTGCAGCTTCCTCGGCCTGGCCCAGACCGACCGCCACGGCAATGTCAACGTCAGCAAGTTCAACGGCCGGCCCGTCGGCTGCGGCGGTTTCATCAACATCACGGCCACCACGCCGCGGCTGGTGTTCTGCGGCAGCTTCACGGCCGGCGGCGTGGACCTCGCCGTCGCCGACGGCCAGCTGAACATCCGCCAGGAAGGCCGCTCCCGCAAGTTCGTCGAGCAGGTCGAGCAGATCACCTTCAACGGCCGCGACGCCGCACGCCGTGGCCAGGAGGTGCTCTTCGTCACCGAACGCGCCGTGTTCGCGCTGCGCCCGGATGGCCTGGAGCTGACCGAGATCGCGCCCGGCATCGACCTCGAACGTGACGTGCTGGCCCAGATGGAGTTCCGCCCGCTGATGCGCGACGTGAAAACCATGGACGCCGGCCTCTTCCGCGAACACTGGGGCGGCCTGGCCGCCGCTCTCTCTACCCCGACCCACGCATGAACGCCACCACCGACTTCCTCCCCGCCACCGGCCTGCTGGCCGAACTCAAGCTGCTGCGCATCGAGCATGCCGCCGCCGTCACGCATCTGCGCCTGAACCGCCCGGCCAAGCGCAATGCCATCAACGAAGATTTGATGCGGCAGCTCCACACCGCCCTGCTCAACCTGCCGGCGTCGACCACGGCCTTGGTCATCAGCGGCGAAGGGGATCACTTCTGCGCCGGCCTGGACCTGTCGGACCTGTGCGAGCGCAGCGTGGCCGAGGGCGTGCTGCACTCGCGTGGTTGGCACGTCGTCATGGACGCCATCCAGTTCTGCCGCGCGCCGGTCGTCGTCGCGCTGCACGGCGCCGTCGTGGGCGGCGGCCTGGAGCTGGCGGCCGCGGCCCACATCCGCGTGGCCGACGACACCGCCTACTTTGGCCTGCCCGAGGGCCAGCGCGGCATCTTCGTGGGCGGCGGCGGCTCGGCCCGCATCCCGCGCCTGGCCGGCGTGGCCTGCATGACCGACATGATGCTGACCGGCCGCGTGCTGGACGCCCAGGAAGGCGTGCAGCGCGGCCTGGTGCAGTACACGGTGCCGGCCGGGCAGGCCGTCGCCAAGGCCATCGAGCTGGCCGCGCGCATCGCGCAGAACGCGCCGCTGTCCAACTTCGCCGTGACGCAGGCCTTGCCGCGCATCGCCGACCTGTCGCAGGCCGACGGCCTCTTCATGGAGTCGCTGATGGCGGCCATCGCCCAGGGCGACGACGTGGCCAAGCAGAGGCTGCAGGACTTCCTGCAAAAACGCACGCCCAAAGTCGTCAAAGCATGAAACCGCGCTACCGCCAAGTCGCCATCGGCGGCTGCCTGAACAATGCCAGCGTCGAGCACCGCGCCGACGGCGGATTCGTGCTGCGCTCGGCCGAGGCGCTGGCGGCCTATCCCCCGCAACTGGGCGAGCGCCTGGCGCACTGGGCCCAGGCCGCGCCGCACCGGCTGCTGGCGGCCCAGCGCGGTGCGGATGGCGGCTGGCGTCGCATCAGCTATGCCGAGATGATGGCGCGCGCGCGCTCCCTCGGCCAGGCCTTGCTGGATCGTGGCCTGGGCGTCGAGCGGCCCCTGGTCATCCTCTCCGACAACGACCTCGAGCACCTGAGCCTGATGCTGGGCGCGATGTGGGCGGGCATTCCCAGCGTCAGCATCTCGCCGGCCTACTCGCTGATCTCGACCGACTTCGACCGCCTGCGCCACATCCTCGCCAAGGTCACGCCGGGCGCGGTTTATGCGGCAGACTCGAGCTATGCAGCCGCCATCGACGCCGCCGTCGACGCCGACACCCGCGTCATCCTGGGCGCGGGCGGGCGCGAAGGCCGCGCCACGGAGCGCTTCGCCGACCTGCTCGACACGGCGCCCGGGCCGGCGCTGGATGACGCGCACGCCCGAGTCGGCCCCGACACCATCGTCAAGCTGATGTTCACGTCGGGCTCGACCAAGGCGCCCAAGGGCGTGGTCATGACCCAGCGCATGTGGTGCGCCAACCAGCAGATGACGCTGCAGGCCATGCCCTTCCTGGCCGAGCAGCCCCCCGTGGTGCTGGACTGGCTGCCGTGGAACCACACCTTCGGCGGCAACCACAACCTCGGCATCGTGCTCTACAACGGCGGCAGCCTCTACATCGACGATGGCAAGCCCGTTCCGGGCCGCTTCGAGGCCACGCTGCGCAACCTGCGCGAGGTCGCGCCCACGATCTTCTTCAACGTGCCCAAGGGCTTCGACGAGCTCATCGCCGCCCTGCAAGCCGACGCCGCACTGCGCGACCACTTCTTCAGCCGGCTGCAGTTGGCCGAATGCGGCGGCGCGGGGCTCTCGCAGAAGTCGCTGGACGCCTTCAACCAGCTCGCCGAAGCCGCCGGCGGTGAACGCATCCGCCTCGCGGCCGGCCTCGGCATGACCGAGACCGCCCCCACCTGCACCTTCGCCATCCCCGAGGAAGCCCGCGCCGGCTTCATCGGCTGGCCCGTGCCCGGCGTGGACGTCAAGCTCGTGCCCGCGGGCGACAAGGCCGAGGTGCGCTTTCGCGGTCCCAACGTGATGCCCGGCTACTGGCGCGAGCCCGAGCTGACGCAGGAGGCCTTCGACGACGAGGGCTACTACTGCACCGGAGACGCCGTCCGGCCCACCGACCCGGCCGACCCCACCCAGGGCCTGATGTTCGACGGCCGCATTGCCGAGGACTTCAAGCTCTCCACCGGCACCTTCGTCAGCGTGGGCCCGCTGCGCGCCCGCGTGGTCGCGCTGGGTTTCCCCTGCGTGCACGACGCCGTCGTCACCGGCCTCGGACGCGACGAGATCGGCTTGCTGATCGTGCCGCGCCTGAACGAAACCTGCCGCCTGGCCGGCCTGCCCGACGGCGCCAGCGCCGCCGAGATCCTGGCGCACGGCGCCGTGCGCGACTTCTTCCAGGCGCTGGCCAACCAGCTCTGGGCGCAGGGCACCGGCAGCGCCAACCGCCCGGCCCGGCTGCTGCTGCTCGCCGAGCCGCCGTCCATCAACGGCGGCGAGATCACCGACAAAGGCTCGATCAACCAGCGCGCCGTGCTGAGCCGCCGCGCGGCCCTGGTCGAACTGCTGCACGAGGCCCCCGCGGGCCATCCCGACGTCATCACCCCGCACCGCAGACCATCATGAACATCTCTGGACAAACCGCCCTCGTCACCGGCGCCGGTTCCGGCCTCGGCGAAGCCGTCGCACGCGCCCTCGCCGCGCAAGGCGCACGCGTCGCCCTGCTCGACATCAACGAAGCCGGCGCCCAGCGCGTGGCCGCCGACATCGGCGCCGACCGCGCGCTGGCGCTGCGCTGCGACATCACCGACGCCGCCTCCGTCACGGCCGCGCTGGATGCAGCCTCGGCCGCCCACGGCCCGGCCCGCATCCTGATGAACATCGCCGGCATCGGCGGCGCCAAGCGCATCGTGCAGCGCGACGGCTCGCCCGCCCCGCTGGAGGACTTCGAGCGCGTCGTGCGCATCAACCTCATCGGCACCTACAACGTCACGCGCCTGGCGGCCAGCCGCATGGTGGCGCTGGCCCCGCTGGCCGACGGCGAGCGCGGCGTCATCGTCAACACCGCCTCGGTCGCCGCCTTCGACGGCCAGGTCGGCCAGGAGGCCTACTCGGCCTCCAAGAGCGGCATCGTCGGCATGACCCTGCCCCTGGCGCGCGACCTCGCGCAGTTCGGCGTGCGCGTCTGCACCATCGCGCCGGGCCTCTTCGCCACCCCGCTGATGAAGGAGCTTCCCGAGGAGGTACAGCAGTCCCTCGCCGCCTCCATCCCCTTCCCCAAGCGCCTCGGCTTGCCGGAGGAGTTCGCGGCGCTCGCGGCTCACATCGTCAACAACGGCCACCTCAACGGTGAAGTCATCCGCCTCGACGGCGCGCTGCGCATGGCACCGCGCTGACCCTCAAAGGACTCGATCCCATGTTCATCTCCAACGCCTGGTACGTGGCCGCCCGCAGCGACGAGGTCGGCACCGAAAAACCCCTGGGCCGCAAGGTCTGCAACCACGCGATGGCCTTCTATCGCAACAGCGCCGGCCGCGTCAGCGCGGTGGAGGACTTCTGCCCCCATCGCGGCGCGCCGCTGTCACTCGGCCGCGTCTCCGGCGACACCCTGGTCTGCGGCTATCACGGCCTGGCCATGGGCTGCGACGGCAAGACCGTCTCCATGCCCTGCCAGCGTGTGCGCGGCTTCCCCGCCATCCGCAGCTTCCCCGTCCATGAGGCCCACGGTTTCATCTGGGTCTGGCCGGGTGAAGCCGCGCAGGCCGACGTGGCCAAGCTGCCGGCCTTTGAATGGCTGGGCAACCCCGCCTTCGGCTACGGCGGCGGGCTCTACCACATTGCCTGCGACTACCGGCTGATGGTAGACAACCTGATGGACCTCACGCACGAGACCTACGTGCACTCGGGCAGCATCGGCCAGAAGGAGATCGACGAGATCCCCTGCAGCACGCGGGTCGAAGGCGACCACGTCATCACCGAGCGCTACATGCAAGGCATCGAGGCGCCGCCGTTCTGGAAGATGGCCCTGCGCATGAACGGCCTGCCCGACGACCAACCCGTGGACCGCTGGCAGATCTGCCACTTCACGCCGCCCAGCCACATCATGATCGAGGTGGGCGTGGCGCTGGCGGGCCAAGGCGGCTACGAGGCACCCGACGCCGTCAAGGCGGCGAGCTGGGTGGTGGACTTCATCACGCCCGAGACTGACACGTCCATCCACTACTTCTGGGGCATGGCGCGCAAGTTCAAGCCGCAGGACGAGGCGCTGACGGCCCAGATCCGCGAGGGCCAGGGCAAGATCTTTGCCGAGGACCAGGAGATGCTGGAGCGCCAGCAGCAGAACCTGCTGGCCTGGCCGCAACGCCAGTTGCTGTTGCTCAACATCGACGGCGGCGGCGTGCAGTCGCGCAAGGTGATCGAGCGCGTGATGGCGGCCCAGGCATGAACGAGCTGCTCACCGTTCGCATCGCGGCCAAGGAGTCCGCCACGCGGGACATCTGCGCCCTCACCCTGGTGGCCGCCGACGGCGGCGCCCTGCCCGACTTCTCGGCCGGCGCCCATCTCGATGTCCACCTGCCCGGCGGCCTCGTCCGCCAATACTCGATCAGCAACGATCCTGCCGAGACCCACCGCTACGTGCTCGGCGTGCTGCTCGACGCCAAGTCGCGCGGCGGTTCGCGGGCGGTGCATGAGCAACTGGCACCGGGGCAGGTGCTGCAAGTCAGCGCACCGAAGAATCACTTCCCGCTCGCGGCGCACGCGGGCCGCAGCCTGCTGATCGCCGGCGGCATCGGCATCACCCCGATCCTGGCGATGGCCCGCCAGCTCGCTCGCGACGGGAGCGATTTCGAATTGCACTATGCGGCGAGCAGCGTGGAGCGCATGGCTTTCCGCGCGGAGATCGAGGCGAGCACCTGGGCCCACGCGGTCTATTTCCACGTCGGCGACACCCGCCTGGACGTGGAGCGATTGCTGGCTGCGCAGTACGCCGGCGTCCATGTCCACGTTTGCGGCCCCAAGCGCCTGATTGACGCGGTGACCGACGCGGCGAAACGCCAGGGCTGGCCCAACGAGCAGATTCACCACGAGTTCTTCGCCGGCGCCGAGCCGCCCGCAGCGGGCGAGAACCGCGCCTTCGAGATCGAACTTGCACGCTCCGGTCGCGTGATCCCCGTGCTGGCAGACCAGACTGCCGCCGAAGCCCTCATCGCCGCCGGGGTGCCCCTGCTCACGTCCTGCGAGCAAGGCGTTTGCGGCACTTGCCTGACGCGAGTGCTGGCCGGTGCCCCTGAGCACCGCGACCTGTACCTGACACCTGAAGAACAGGCCGCGAACGATCAATTCACGCCCTGCTGCTCGCGCTCGTGCAGTGAAAGGCTTGTGCTGGACCTGGCATGACCGCATGAGATATCGCGCCGCCGTCATCGAGCACGGCGGCCGGGACAGCACGACACAGGGCGACGCACCGGAGTGGCGTCGTCGACCAGCGCTCGGGTGCATGCGATCTGGTCGGTCACGCCATGCCTGACCCGTGGGGCTCCACTCAGGAAATCAATTCCTCTGTTCGGACAACCGGGGCCACCCCATATGCAGTACAGCGCCGCCTCCCCGTTCCTCGCCCGCGCGCACGCGCCGATTGCCGTGCTGGCCGTCACATCCGCCGGCCCGGCCTCCGCCCATGTCAAGTGGTTTTCGCGTGATGCGGACTGCGCCATTCCGCCGCTGTCGCCACTTCAGGTGATCTCGTCGGCCGACTTCCTGTTGCTCGGCGCGATCAGCCTGCTGGTGATGGCCGCCGCGGCGCTGCTCGACAGTCGCCTGTCCCGCACCGGCTCGCAGGCCCTCGCGTTCGCCGATGCGCTGGATGCGCGCAGCGCCGCCTCGCTGCCGCGCCTGCTGCGGTTCGGGCTGGCGGCATTCTTCTGCATTGCCGTGCTGTACTTCGGCGCCACCCCGGTGTTCCTGACACCCGAGCTGCACGCCCTGCGGCCCTGGGTGCCGATGTTGCAGCTGGGCATTGCGGTGACGCTGATGTGGCGGCCCTCGGCCTGGCTCGGCGCTATCGGCATCTTCGTGCTGTACGGTTCGGCGATGGCGGCCTACGGATGGTTCCACCTGCTCGACTATCCGGTGTTCCTGGCCGCGGCGGCGTATGTCGCGATCGACTCGCTGGGCCGCGGCCGATACAACAAGCTCGCGCTCGCGGCGCTGCGCGTCGGCACAGGCATCACGCTGATGTGGGCCGGTGCTGAGAAGTGGCTCTACCCTTGGTGGAGCGATGAGGTGCTGAACCAGCAGCTGCGCGGCGCGCGCGGCGAGTTCTCGCCGGCCTTCTTCATGGCCGCGGCCGGCTGGGTGGAGTTCTGCGCGGCGTATGCCTTGGTCTTCGGCCGCCTCGGCGCGCAGCTTTCCGCCTGGGTGCTGCTCGTCCCCTTCCTGGCCGCGATCCCGGTCTTCGGCGTGCTCGACGCGATCGGCCATGCGCCCATCGTCGTCGTGCTGGTGATGCTCGGCCTCACACGCACCCGGCTGCCGACGGCCATGCAAGGCGCGGCAGATCGCGCCAGCGCGCTGCGGCGCGGCGCAACCTGCACCCTGGCGGGTCTGGCCGCGGTAGGTGTGTATTGGGGCCTGCAGGCGCTGGCCTACCGCCGGTTCGACACCATTGAGCCGGGGCTGACGGCAGTGGCGGTGCTGCTCGCGTTGCCGCTGCTGATGTGGTGCCTGCCGCGGCTAAGCCGGTCGACCTGTCGACACCCGGCTCCGTGGTACCGCGCCGCGCCCTGACGACCCTGGGCTCACGCTCCGCGGCGATCAGTGCCCAAGGCAGCCAACGAGGCCGGAGGTCAATTCTCCGCGTTGTATGCGACCAGAAACGCGTCGGAGGCTACCTGATCGGCCAGAGCCCTCAAGCTCGCGGCCGACGCAGGGCCCAGAACAGCCTCCACCCTGTCGTTCGCTGCGGCCCAGCGCACCATTGCTTCTGAAAGCCGGGTCTTGCCAAGCGGCGTGAGAACGCCGTGTTTGGTCCGCCGGTCCTGGGCGTCGTGGCGCAACTCGACGATGCCATCGCGCACCAGCGGCCTGAGCGCATGGGTCAGGGCCGAAAGCTGGATGGCGAGCCGGCTCGCCAGATCCTGCAGCGCCGGTCCTTGCTGATCGGCTCCCGTGAGCTGGTGTATTTCGATGATCAGCGCGAGCTGCGTGGCCTTGAGGCCCAGCGGCGCCAGCGCTTCGTCGTACAGCTGGCCAAGCCTGCGCGCCGCGAGGCGCAGCGCTGAGTTCGTGCAGACCCGTCCGCCCAAGAGGTCCTGCTCAGATGCGGCCGGTCCAGCCGGGCTGCTTTTCGCATCAACGCGTTTTGTGGTAATTCCCATGATCAAAAAATGGTTGAGTACCGCACGATCGACCACCCTCGGGGAATCGACCTTACATTTGAGCCCTCAACCTTTTTAGTTGAGCACTCAATTTTAACGGAAACCAGCAAATGACAAGTCCCACTTCCAAGAAAGTCGCCGTTGTCACCGGGGCTTCGTCCGGCATCGGCGCCGTCTATGCGGATCGCCTCGCTGCACGTGGATACGATCTCATCCTTGTCGCCCGGCGCGCTGATCGCCTCGAAGCGCTCTGCACGCAGCTCGCGAAGGCCCACGGTATCAACGCCGAACCGATGGTCGCAGATCTGAGCCAAGACGACGACCTGGCACGCGTCGAGACGATCTTGTCCACTCGCGAAGATGTGCATGTCCTGGTGAACAACGCCGGCATCGCGCGCCTGGGAACGATTGCCCAGAGGTCTGCAGATGACGCACTTTCGCAGATCGCACTCAACATCACCGCGTTGACGCGTCTGACCCAGGCCGTGGTGCCTGCGTTCATCAAGAGAAACCACGGCGTGATCATCAACATCGCGTCCGTCCTGGCGGTCCATGCCCTGCCCATCAGCGCCGTCTACAGCGGCACCAAGGCCTTCGTCTTGCAGTACAGCAGAGGCCTGCAGCAAGAACTTGCCGAAACCGGGGTGAAGGTTCAATTGGTCTTGCCCGCGTCCACTGCCACCGAACTCTGGGATCTGTCGGGCGTTCCGCTGGCTGCCCTCAACAAGAGTGCCCTGATGACGACCGAGCACATGGTCGATGCAGCGCTCGCGGGCTTGGACCAGGGCGAAGCTGTCACATGGCCATCGGTCGCCGATGCAACGCTGTGGGAGAAGTACGAGGCCGCTCGCACCGAGCTGTTCGCCAGCACCCAGGCAGGAACGCCGGCTCCTCGCTACAACATCGGTTGATGCCTGCGGCTGAACGTCGCGCCTCTTCCCGTTTCTCCAGTTTCCATTTCCCTCCAAGGACAGCCATGCTTTTCGAAGCCTTCTCCCTGCGTGCCACCAAGCTCAGCAACCGCACCGTGATGTCGCCGCTCACGCGCCACCGTGCGGTCGACAACAACACGCCCAACAGCCTGATGGCCACCTACTACGCCCAGCGTGCGAGCGCGGGCCTCATCATCACGGAAGGAACCTCACCGTCGCCCAACGGGTTGGGCTACCCCCGCATCCCAGGCCTGTTCAATGACGCCCAGGTGCAAGGCTGGAAGCTCGTGACCGACGCAGTCCATGCCAAGGGCGGCAAGATCGTCGTGCAGCTGATGCATACCGGCCGTGTGTCCCACAAGGACAACCTGCCGGCCGGCGCCGAAGTGCTGAGCGCTTCATCGGACGTATGCCCGGGCGAGATCAGGACAGACACGCAAGGCAACCAGCCGCACACCCCACCGCGCGCCATGACCGAGGCCGACATCCAGGCCGTGATCGGCGAGTACACAACGGCTGCGCGCCTTGCCATCGAAGCCGGCTTCGACGGCATCGAATTGCACGCGGCCAACGGCTACTTTCTCGAGCAATTCCTGAACGCCAACATCAACCGACGCACCGATGGCTACGGCGGCACGGCCGAGGGGCGCAACCGGCTGGTGCTCGAGGTCGCCCGTGCTGCCGTGAAGGAGATCGGTGCCGAGCGCGTGGGCATCCGCTTGTCGCCCCACGGCGTGATCAATGCCGCCGGCGCATTCGACGGCGTGGATGAACAGTACCTGGCGCTGGTCAAGCAACTCTCCGCGCTGGGCCTCATGTACGTTCACGTCCTGGACCATTCGGCCATGGGCACCCCGCCGGTCCCGGCAAAGCTGAAGGCCGATTTGAGGGCGGCGTTCGACGGCCCTTTCATCCTCGCCGGAGGACTCGACAAAGCCAGCGCACAACAGGCGTTGAGCGAAGGCCGCGCTGACTTGACAGCCATGGGCAGGGCTTTCATCGCCAACCCTGACCTGGTCGAGCGCATGCGCCAGGACGCGCCGTTGAACGCCCCTGCCCCGGACACGTTCTACACGCCCGGTGCCGAGGGCTACACGGACTATCCGACGCTCGCAGGTTGAGCGTCCCCATCCTGGTCAGCAACCTGACTGAGCCCCACGAATGAAGCGCCTGTCGTGGGGCTTCGTGACCGCGGCGACCGGCACGATCCGCCGCAGGGTCGAACAACGCGCTCGGCCCCTGCGCAGCGATCGCTCGGAGCCCGACGATCGCCGGCATCTACTCTTGCTGCGCGTCATCCTTGCGGCCCAGGCGCTGCACGACATGCTGGAGATAGAGGTTCTTGTTGCCGAGTTGCATTGCCTCGCGCCGGGCCATCGTGGTTTCGAAATCCTCGAGCCAAGCCTTGGCGAAGGCCTTGTAGGCTGCTGCATCCAACTGCTCACCGGTGTCAGGTCGCCGCAACACTGCGCCCTTGGCAAGCGCGTGTCGCAGCGTCGGCACTTCGACCTTCTTGTCGCCCACATTCGCCGACGCGGAAGACTTCGTCCCGTGGACCAGCGCGCGGAGCGCTTCGACGTAGAGTCGGTTCTGTGCGTAACGCAGTACCTGGGGCGGCGGCAGAAAGAAGTGCTGGTCCGATGCTGGCAGATCCACCAGCAGGCTGCGGTGCTTCAGCAGGCTGGCGTCGTCCTTGAACAACTCCTTCACATAGGCCAGGCCGAGCGCAGCGCAACTGCGGCGATCGACCTGCGGCCCGCCTACTTCACTGGTGCCCAGAATACGCGACGGGATGATCTCCGATTGATAGGTCGTGTCGCCGAGCGGGTAAGGCAAGCCGCGGGTCGCCCCCAACCAGTTGTAGCCACTGGGGACCGCGAGGATGACCTCTCCCCGAGGCGTCAGGACGATGGGTTCGGCATGCGGCCTTGCGTGTTCATCGGCCATATCGGCCACCAGATGGCATGCAAAGCCTTCGCGCAATTGGCCTTCAGCCTCATGCAGTGGGTTGCCATCGAGGCCATCGTCAACAACCAGATCGACGCCCAACTCCTGCGCGTAACTGGCGGCAACGCGCCGGATGAGGCCGAGACTGATTTGCTCGTCCGCACGGACCTGCCAAGCGTCAGCGTGGTTGGCGGACCTGACCGCGTCGAGGTGTGCAGCCTTGCCGGCCGAAAGATGCGCACGCGGCCCGACAGATTGGGCACCGGGTTGGCTTCGCGATCGCAGCCCATCCGGGGCCGCGGCGTGGGCTTGGCGCGCGTTGCTGGCAGAAGTTGTTCTGTCGGCCGACCCACTGGCAGCCGCCGGCTGGTGGCTCATATACCCCTGCGGTGACGACGGCCGGCTTCGCCCGTCAGTGCTCATGCATCCACCCATGCGTTCCTCCTCAATGCAAAAGAGCGCTAGCGTGACCGGTTCCTGGCACGCTGCGTGCGATATTGCGAAATCAGGGCTGGAATTGCGAGAATTCTGCCGGCACGAGGGGGAGTTTCGCCCGGCGCGAGTCTTTGCTGCCGCGCCCGACACGCGGTGAAGCATGACGGTCCTGTCGCAACAAGGGCGAGAGGCGGCGCAAGCGGAGGCGCCGATGAGCGGAGGCGCTGCTTCGTGCCGCAGCACGCACCCTAATATGTCTGCACACCGCCGTGCATGGAGCGTGTACGGTGCATGGAGCACGAGGGTGTGATCCGCGGGTACCACGCCCACGTCGCCCCCCGCCAACTCGAATGCCACCTCGTTTCCGGCGCGTTCGACTACCTCGTGAAAATGCGTGTGCGAGAAATGGAAGCGTACCGCCGCCTGCTCGGCGACATCCTCCGTGACCTGCTCGAGGCCGCCGAATCGCACAGCCACTCGATGATGGAAGAGACCAAGGAAGGGCTCGTGATCGCGGTGGCCCGCTGACCGACCCCGCGCTGTCGCAGCGGCCCACTCGCCGCGCGACTCGGCGCAATCACCGTCGATCCTGTCCTCGATCGGTCACACGTGCATCACACGCCCCCTTGTTCACGGGGGCAGACACTCACACACGCCACGCAATTGCGGATGATGTGAGCGATTCTGACGCGCGTCGAAGGGTCCGCCACCCGCGGACCTCTCGTGGGCATCGCGTGCAACACGTGTGTGAATCACGAACCCTTGAACCCGATGGAACAGGCTGCGACCAGACCAGTGCCGCCCCTCCGTCACCGGATCCCTGGCGTGAGATCGACACGCGAGCCAGCCTGGTTCAGGCCGCCCTCAGATGCAAAGCGATATGTCGATTCACGACACATGCCGCTTCGATCACTGCCTTGAGGAGCCTCTTGTCTTGAAACACTCGTCTGTCAAAACTTACTGGTTGACGCACGTTCGATGGGCACGTTACTGTCGTTGCACTGAACTCAGGAAGTCGATGGACCCTATGGGAGAACCAGCGATCGGCGCAACGGAGTCCGCCAGGCCATCGAGTGTTCCTGCGAATCTGTCGTCGCCATCCTCTGCCGTTCATCGCCCCGTGAAAGACGATGCGCCTCACACCGACCAGGCCGACAGCAACCGTCGATTGCAGACGCTCGCGTTCGAGCTCACCGTGGCCGCGGCCCGCGAGCGCCAACGCATCGCGCACGCCCTGCACGACGACCTGGGCCAGCTGCTCGCGATGGCGCAGTTCAAGCTGAGCGAGCTGATCAGCCGGCTGGCCCGCGATGCGGCGGAGCCCGATCCACTCGAAGAAGTGCGACTGCTGCTTTGCCAGGCGGCACAGGCCACTCGCGCGGCCACCTTCGAGTTGTACTCGCCCGTGCTGCAACAGCTGGGGCTGCTCCCGGCCGTCGAAGGGTTGGCGCAGCAGCTGCAGAGAGACTCGCGGATGCGCGTGCACCTGACGGCCCGCGTGGACGACCTTCCGCTGAGCGACGCGGTGCTGTCCGTGCTGTTTCGCATCGTCCGCGAGCTCGCGCTGAACGCACAGAAACACGCCAAAGCCAGCAACCTCTGGATCTCGCTCGAACAGGACAAGCAAGACCTGCGCATCGCCCTCGCGGACGACGGTGTCGGGTTCGACGCCGACGCCGCCCTCCGCCGCTTCAGCCCCCAGGGTGGCTTCGGCCTGCTCAGCGCCGAGGCGCAGATGCAGGCGATCGGCGGGCGGTTGTGCATCGAATCCGTCCCTGGCGGCGGCACCATCGCCACCCTTCACCTCGGCTTCGACGTGGCGGCCTCCTTGCCACCCTCGGCCAAGTCCATCCCAACGATGTCCCACCCGACGAGCCACCTATGACGATCCGCATTGTTCTCGCAGACGACCACCGCATGATGCGCGATGGACTCAGCGCCCTGCTCAACAAGGACTCCGGCTTCGACGTGGTGGGGGTGGCCGAGGACGGCCTGGGCGCCATCCGGCTCGCGCGCGAGCTGTTGCCCGACGTGCTCGTCACCGACCTCGCGATGCCGGGCATGAACGGCATCGAGGCCATTCGCCGGGTTCGCGCCGAAACGCCCTCGGTCCATGTGCTGTGTCTCTCGGTGCACACCGAGGACCGGATGGTGCTGGCCGGCATCGACGCAGGCGCCGCCGGCTACGTGCTCAAGGACTCGTCGTTCGAGGACCTCGCACTCGCCATCCGCAAGGTCATGGCGCGGCAGATCTACCTCAGCCCCGGCCTCGTGGGTGTGTTCGTCGAAGGCTACCGGACCCGCGGCTCGGCCGTGGTCGGCAGCGCCTTCTCGCAACTCACGCCGCGTGAACGCGAGATCGTCCAGCTGTTTTCGGAAGGCCACTCCACGGGCCAGATCGCCGAGCAACTCCACCTGAGCGCGAAGACGGTGGCCACCCACCGCGAGAACGTGCTGCACAAGCTGCGCATCGAGAGCATCGCCGAGCTCACCCGCTATGCGATCCGCGAGGGACTGAGTTCGCTCGAAGCGCCCTGCCGCAACACGCTCGCTGCCACTTCGACGAGCAAGTCCGCGAAACTCGGAAAGGGCGTTTCTCCTTGACCGTCGCCGCAACGAAGGTGCCGGCGTCGCTCGGACGCCGACTCCGCATCCCAGCGCCGTCCCTGTAAGCGCTTGCCTACGGTGCTTTCAGCGTTTTCCGGATGTCCGTGCCATGTTGGCACGGCCACCATTGCCGACTACCCAAGCGGTGAAGCGCCATGACCCTACGCATCGTTCTCGCGGATGACCATGCGCCGTTTCGCAACTGCCTGAAGACGCTGCTCGATCGGCAGCCTGGCCTGTCGGTTGTCACGGACGTGGGCAGTGGGCACGCTGTCGTCGCCGCGTTGCAGGTCCTCGGTTCCTCCCTCGAGGTTGACCGGGCCGACGTCGTCGTCCTCGACATGGACCTGCGCGACATGAGCGGCCTGACCGCTGCGGGCCACATCCTGCAGATGCACCCCGACGTCCGCATCCTCATGCTGTCCTGGCACGACGACCTGCCCTTCCTGCGTGCGGCGCTCGAGCTGGGCGTGCTGGGCTACATGCTGAAGGACGATCCCCTGGCCGAGCTGGTGCACGCCGTGCGCGAGGTCGCCGAAGGGCGCCTGGGAGTCAGTCGCCGACTGCAACACGCACTCAGGATTCCGGTGGTGCAATCTCCGCATTCTGCTGATTAACTCAGCCAGACAGCGCGGCTATCGTGTCCTTGCCAAGCCTGTGAAGCTTGGTCTTCAAGGCGGAGCAGCACAGCATGAATCTGGTCAAGGTCAACGGATCGATGGAAAGGTCACTCCCGTGATCGCCACCGCCATTGCTGGCATCGCCAGCCAGTTGAACCAGTCGCTCAGGCGCACCTTTCGCGTGGGCGAAGACCTGGTGGTGGTCTCCAACCTCAGCGAGCATGACGGCAACCTGGTGGCCCAGGTGTCGAACAAGCTGGTGCTGTTTCTCGTCAACATCGAGAAGGACTCGATGCCCTACCGGCCCTCGGCCCTGAGCCACACGGCCGTCGGCCGCGCCGGCGTGCAGCAGGCGCCCGTGCACCTGAACTTGATGCTGATGTTCGCGGCCACGTTCAGCGGCGCCAACTACCCCGAGGCCTTGAAGTTCATCTCGCACACCATCGGCTTCTTCCAGAGCCGACCGGTGTTCGATCACCAGAACACGCCGGATCTCGACGCCCGCATCAGCAAGCTGATGCTGGACATCGAGAACCTCGCCATCTCCGATCTCAGCAACCTCTGGGGCATTCTCGGCGGCAAGTACATGCCCTCGGTGCTCTACCGGATGCGGGTCATCGCCATCGACGCCGCCCAGCTCAGCGGCCAGGCACCACATGTGTCCCAGTCACAGGCCGGCGTGTCCGCCTAGGCGCAACAACATGGGCCCGTTCCTTCCACTCTTCTCCGTCGAGGTCGAGCACGCCTACTTCCCGGGCGGGCTCTGCCACGGCCTGCACCTTGTTGCGTCAAGCCACACGGTGCGCCGGATCGAACGCAGCGCCTGCCTCCTGCGCCACACCGACCGTGGGCTGATGGTCGCCTTCGATGCCTCCGCGGCCAACGCGCTGCGCCTGCACGCCGGCGACGTGGACGAACCGCTGCGCTTCGACTTCCTGGCGCGGGTGGCGGACGGCAGCTTTGCCAACTACACCGAAGGACACATCGGCTCCGACCAGGCCGTGCTGCTGCTCGACAACCGCAACGCCGTGCCCGACGACGCCTCAGGGCTCCTGCGCCTGCATGCCGGAACCAGCGTGGGCGTGGATGACGCGAAACCCCTCGCGTCGGCGGCGGTGACCCAGGTGCTGTCGGCGCGCGACCGGCGTGCCCCTCCGCACTTCGCGCTGTCGGTCAGCGTCGACGCCGCGCACGTCACAGAGGCCGAGAACCACGCGCCCAGGCGCTACCTCTGCCGCCTGCAGGCGCGGGCCACGGTATGGAAGTACCTCCTCTTCGGCGAGTTCACCGAGGCGCAGGAGGACGTGCGGATCGTCGACCTCGGCGAGGCCTGCGAATTCGATGAGCCGGTGGGCGAACGCCTGCCTGATGGACGAAGCGTGATGGCGGTGCGCTCGCTCACGCCCATCACGCTGCAACAACGGTCGGAGCGGCGCTTTCAGTTGCGTCGCCGAGGCTCGGGCACCGACAAGGTGCTCATCAAGCGCTTGCCGGTGGCGTCGCCATCGCTGATCAGCCGCGAGACCCTCCATGGTGTCCCCATGTTGGTCTCGGAAATCTATGTGCACCGCTAACCACAGGAGGCCGTCATGGGTCAGATGAAGACACCGGGTGTCTATATCGTTGAGAAAAACGCGTTCCCCAATTCGGTGGTGGAAGTCGCCACTGCGGTGCCAGCCTTCATCGGCTACACCCAGATCGCCGACAACCAGGGCAAGAGCCTGCGCGACAAACCCTGGCGGATCAGTTCGCTGGCCGAGTTCCACCTGTACTTCGGGGTCGGACCGACCCCGAGCTTCGAGATCAAACCGCAGGCCTCGCCGGTCACGGAACCCACCTCCTTCAAGCTGGGAGCGCAGGAGTACCTGCTCAGCCAGCCCACCGGCAAGGACGGTGGACGCTTCCTCCTCTACTACGGCATGCGCCAGTTCTTCCAGAACGGAGGTGGGCCGTGCTACGTGGTGTCGGTCGGTGACTTCGAGGCCGATGCCATCGATCCGACGCGGCTGCAAGAAGGCATCAAGATGCTCATCAAGGAGCAGGAACCCACGATGCTGGTCATTCCCGACTGCATGCTGCTCAAGCAACCCGATTGCATCAGCGTGCAACAGGCCGCCCTCGCACACTGCGGCACGATGAAGAGCCGCGTCGCGGTGCTCGACATCTGGGAAGGCTACAAGCCGCCCATCGAAAGTGTCGCGGCCTTCCGCAACGACCTGGGCATCAACTACCTCGACTACGCCGCGGCCTACTACCCCTGGGTCAACACCACGGTCGTCCAGGACAACGAACTGAGCTACCGCAACATCAGGAACCGCGACAAGCTGCAGGAGATCCTGCGCACCGAGCTGGACCTGCCCGACACGCTGCCGGCCGACGCCACGCCGAAGCTGGCCGCCCAGGCCAAGGCGGTCGACGACGTGATGAAGGACGAGGCCGCCTGGATCGCCGCCGACACCAAATCGGCCGAGAAGGACAAGCCGCAGAACGCCCGCATGGAGATGGCGCTGCTCAACAAGAGCCTGGCCGCGCTCAGCCCCACGTTCAACACGATGATGGGCGAGCTGAAGAACAAGCTCAACCTGCTGCCACCCAGCCCCGCCATGGCCGGCATCTACACCATGGTCGACAACTCGCGGGGTGTCTGGAAGGCGCCGGCCAACGTGAGCCTGAACGGCGTCGTCTCGCCGGCCGTCAACCTCTCGGCCGAAGACCAGGAGGACTTGAACGTCACCACCCAGGGCAAGTCGGTCAACGCGATCCGCTCGTTCATCGGCGAAGGCGTGCTGGTGTGGGGTGCACGCACGCTCGACGGCAACAGCCTCGACTGGCGCTACATCAGCGTGCGCCGCACGATGATCATGCTCGAGGAGTCGTGCCGCCTGGCCGCCAAGGCGATGGTGTTCGAGCCCAACGTGGCCAACACGTGGGTCACCATCAAAAGCATGATCCAGAACTTCCTGACCGGCATCTGGAAGCGCGGTGGCCTGGCCGGCGCGGTGCCGGATGACGCGTTCAGCGTGCATGTCGGCCTGGGCGAAACCATGACCTCCGAAGACGTCCTCGAAGGGATCTTGCGGGTGACGGTGCTGGTGGCCATCAGCCGTCCGGCGGAGTTCATCGAGATCACGTTCCAGCAGCAGATGCAGAAGTCCTGACGGCACACGGCAGGGCGCTGCGCCCTGCCCGCCCCCCTATCAACCAACGCGTGGAGTAAACAATGGCAGACGATGGATCAGCACAATCGACCACGGTGTGGCCTATTCCGAAGTTTCGTTTCGAAGTGAAGTGGGATGCCGCCGTGATGTCATTCCAGGAGGTCTCGGGCCTCGACGTCGAGGCGCAGCCGCTCGAGTACCGGCACGGCGACAGCCCGTCTTTCTCGGTCATCAAGATGCCCGGCATCAAGAAGTACAGCGACGTCACCATGAAAAAGGGCGTCTTCAAGTCCGACAACAAGTTCTGGGACTGGTTCAACGAGATCAAGATGAACACCATCAAGCGCAAGCCGGTGACCATCAGCCTCCTCGACGAAGCCGGCGCGCCCACGATGGTCTGGACCTTGGCCAACGCCTGGCCCACCAAGATCACCGGCACCGACCTCAAGTCCGTCGGCAACGAGGTCGCGGTGGAAACCATCGTGATCGCGCACGAAGGGCTGACCATCGCCAATGCGTGACGTTCTGTCGATCCGGCCGGACGATCCGCCCGCGGCGTTCTACTTCACCGTGACCTTCGGCACCCAGCCGAAGGACGCGGACAGCTCGTTCCGCGAAGTGAGCGGCATCGCGCCTGAAATGGAAACCGAGGCGGTGGTCGAGGGGGGCGAGAACCGGTATGTGCTCGCCCTGCCCAAGGCGGTGAAACACCCGAAGCTCGTGCTCAAGCGCGGCATCGCGCCCAACACCTCACGGCTGTTGATGTGGTGCCAGGCAGCGCTCGAGGGCGGGCTCAACCGGCCGATCTTTCCGAAGCAGATTCATTTGTTTCTGCTCGATGGCCTGGGGAGCCCGCTGCGGGTCTGGTCGTTCGCCAACGCCTACCCGGTGAAGCTGGAGGTCGAGGGGTTCAACTCGACCAAGAACGAAGTCGCCGTGGAAAAGATCGAGCTGAGCTACGCGTTTTCAAAGCGGGAGGTATGACGCCATGACGATCGAAGTGAGGCAGTTGCTGATCAAGTCGCAGGTGAATACCGCGCCTGCATCCCCCCTCCCCGCCGGGTTGAACGATCAACACCGCGAGCAGGTGAAGGACGAGATCCTTGCCGAGTGCAAGGCCTGGCTCGCGCAGAAGCTGGTCGACGCCAGAGAACGCTGAACCCGGAAAGAGGACCCGTTCCATGACTGACGCCATCACCGCCGAGAAGACGCGCATGACCCTGGTGCGCTACAACGTGAGCAAATCCGGCACCACCTCGCTCGACACCGGCATCGCGTTCACGGCCTTGCTGAATCCGGCCGACGTGAAACACAGCCGCGGCATCGTCTACGACAAGAAGAAGGCCCACGGGCAACCTGCGCTCGACCCGAAGTACAGCGCGGCCGACGTCGAGACCCTCGGCTTCGCGCTCGTGCTCGATGGCACCGGTGTCGTGCCGCTGCCCACCGGCGAGGCCCGGCGCGACGTGAAGACCCAGCTCGACAACCTCAACAAGGTGGTCTACCAGTACAACGGCAGCCAGCACGAGCCTGGACGGGTGCGGCTCCTGTGGGGCACGCTGATCTTCTTCGGCCGCATGCAGAACATGTCGATGCACTACACCTTGTTCAAGCCGAGCGGCGCGCCGCTCCGTGCCAAGGTGGACCTGTCGTTCATCGGGGCCATGAGCAGGCGCGAGACGGAGCTGGTGTCCAACCTCTCGTCGCCCGACCTCACCCATGAAGTGGAGGTGCGCGACGGAGACACCCTGCCGCTGCTGTGCAACCGCATCTACGGTGACCCGGGGTACTACCTCGACGTGGCCCGTTTCAACCGGCTCACCGATTTTCGTGACCTCAAGCCGGGTGGGAAGTTGCACTTCCCGCCGCTGGCATAGGGGGCGCCATGGCCAACTCCCCAGAACTGGATGCAGAGGGTGTCGTCCGTGTCACCTTGTTCAGCGACGGCACGGCGCTGTCCGAATCGGTGCGGTTCATGTCGCTCACCGTCACCCGGGAGGTGAACCGCGTTCCCACGGCACGCCTGGTCATCTCCGACGGCGACATGGCCGGCCAGGAGTTCCCCGTCAGCGATACCGGCGACTTCAAACCCGGCGCGGCCATCAAGATCAACGCAGGCTATGGCGACGACGAGGAGACGCTCTTCGAAGGCGTGGTCATCAAGCACGCGATCCAGATCACCGGGGACAACGACGCCCGCCTCGTGGTGGAGTGCCGCGACCAGGTCGTCAGGATGACCGTCGGCCGCAAGAACGCCAACTACATCGACAAGACCGACAGCGACGTCATCGGTGCGCTCGTGGCCGCGCACGCGTTGGGCGCCGACGTCGACGCCACGCCGATCCAGAACAAGGAGCTGGTGCAGTTCTACTGCAGCGACTGGGATTTCATGCTTTCGCGTGCCGAGGCCAACGGCCTGCTGGTGATCGCCACCGACGGCAGCGTGTCGGTCAAGGCCCCGGCCACCGACACGGACGCCGTGCTCAAGGTCACCTATGGCAAGGACCTGATGGAGTTCCACGCCGAACTCGACGCACGCACCCAGTTCGCCACGGCACAGGCGGTGTCGTGGGACATGAAGACCCAGGCGGCCATCCTCGGCGCGGAAGCCGCCCCCCCCACCTTGAACGCCCACGGTGACCTCGACTCGGCCACGCTGGCGAAGGTAGCGGGCCTGGCCTCCTACCGCCTGCAGACCGCCGCGCCCACGACCAAGGAGGTCCTCACGCAGTGGGCGCGGTCACAGCAGCTGAAGTCGGGGCTGGCCCGTGTTCGCGGCCACATGCGCTTCCAGGGCAGCGCCAAGGCCGTCCCCGGCGGGGTGATCGAACTCGAAGGGGTGGGAAAGCGCTTCAGCGGCAAGGTCTTCGCCAGCGGTGTGATCCACCGCATCGCCGACGGTGACTGGGTGACCGAGGTCCAGTTCGGCCTGGCGCCGCAGTGGTTCACCGAACAACCCGACGTGACTGCGCCGCGCGCCGCTGGCCTCGTGCCCGCGGTCGAAGGCCTGCAGGTGGGCGTGGTGATGAAACTCGATGGCGACCCCGACAGCGAGAACCGCGTGCAGGTGTCGCTGCCCGTGATGCAGGCCGCGACCGAAGGCGTGTGGGCGCGGCTGCTCCAGTTCCATGGGTCCAGCGGCTTCGGCTCGTTTTTCGTTCCCGAAGTCGGTGACGAGGTGGTGCTCGGCTACTTCAACAACGACCCGTCCCACCCGGTGATCCTCGGCAGCCTGTACAGCAGCAAGCGTGCGCCACCGTACGCACTGGAGGCGAAGAACAACACCAAGGCCATCGTGACCCGCTGCCAATCGAAGATCGAGTTCAACGAGGAAGACAAGGTCATCACCGTCCTCACGCCGGGCAACAACAAGATCGTCATCAGCGACAAGGAAAAATCCATCCTGCTGCAGGACCAGAACGACAACAGGATCGAACTCAACCCCGGTGGCATCACGCTCAGCAGCCCGAAGGACATCAAGCTGTCGGCCAAGGGCGGCATCACCCTCGACGCGATCAACGCCATTGGCGTCACCTCGAAAGCGGATGTGAAGAGCACCGGCCTGAACATCGCCTGCGAAGCGCAGGTGGGGTTCATCGGCAAGGGCAATGCGACGGCCGAGCTGTCTGCCGCCGGCCAGACCGTGGTCAAGGGCGCCATGGTGATGATCAACTGACGCTGTCCGCCCGACACGTCCACCTCACCCACTGCACACCATGCCACCCGCCGCCCGCCTCACCGACATGCACGCCTGCCCGATGGTCACGCCGGCCCTGCCCCCCATCCCGCACGTGGGCGGCCCGGTGGTGGGCCCCGGCGTGCCCACCGTGCTCATCGGCAAACTGCCGGCCGCCGTGCTGGGCGACAACGCGGTGTGTGTCGGGCCACCCGACACCATCGTGAAGGGTTCGGCCACGGTCATGATCAGCGGCCGACCGGCCGCGCGCGTGGGCGACCTCACGGCGCACGGGGGCAGCATCGTCATGGGCTGCCCCACCGTGATGATCGGAGGCTGACGCGATGGCAACGGAGACCCAGTTCCTCGGCACCGGCTGGGCCTTTCCGCCGAGCTTCGACTGGCGCACCAAGGAGGCGGTGCTGGTGTCGCAGGTGGAGGACATCGAGCAGAGCCTGCACATCCTCCTGTCCACCACGCCGGGCGAGCGGGTCATGCAGCCGTCCTATGGCTGCGGCATCCGCCGCATGGTGTTCGAGAATATCAACGACAGCACCATCACCGAGATCAAGGACATCGTGTCGAAAGCGGTGTTGTTCTTCGAGGTGCGCATCACGCTGCACGAGATCGACATCGATGCCACCGACGTCTACGAGGGGGTGGTCCGCCTGAAGCTCGACTACACGGTGCGCACCACCAACACCCGCACCAACATCGTCTACCCGCTGTACCTGCGGGAAGGCACCAACCTGAGGGAGGCGGCGTGAGCGACGGCTGCGAGCAGCGCGAACGTTTTCCCGCCGCCTTGGGCGAGGGCTACTTTCGTGCCGATGAAACCAGTTTCGAAACCCTGGTGGCGATGAGCGCCGGCCTGGCCTCGCGGCTGCGGTTCATCGACCTGCAGCAGCGCGACGTGGGCCACTGGGGCGAACTGTTCGAGTCCGACGAAGCCCTGATCATGGCGCGCATCGTCAGCACCGACCTGCGCGGCCGGCAACTCGCCTTCGTGCGCGATGCCGCGGGCGCGCCCCTGGAGCTGCTGGCCGAACACGTGGTCGCGCTCGCGCAATGCATCGACGGCTGGGTCAAGTCGTTGAAGCCGAACCCTGAGCCGGCCAGCCGCCAGCTGTTCGCCCGCATCGAGCAACTGCTGGCGCATCCGCTGGGTGACGACCTCCAATGGGTGCTCGAACGTTTCGGCGTGCACCGCTGGCAGGACCAGCCGCTCGCGTTGCTGCGCAATCGGCTCGACGGCGCCTGGTTCGCGCTCCGCGCCGTGCGGCCGGCGCCCGGCGAGCGCAGCGACCGGGAGCTCCTGCGGGGCCGCTTCTTCTCGTTCGTGAGCGCGATCGAGCGGGTGCAGGACCTGGCGCGAGAGCTCTTGCCGCAGTCGCTGGCCAGCCAGAATCACGCCCCCGCCGCGGGATTGCTGATGGCCTTCCTGCAGCTCCACCAGCAGGTCCAGAAGCGCATCAACAGGTTCACCGACCGACATGCCGACTTCTACTACGACGACGTCCTGCGCATGCGGCCACTGCCGGCGGTGCCCGACAGCGTGCACCTGGTGTGCCAGCGCGACCCCCGCGCGGCCCGCGAGGTGGTGGTGCCGCAGGGCACGCCGTTCGGTGCCGGGAAGGACTCGTCCGGCCAGCTCATCGAGTTCGTCGCCGACAACACGCTCGTCCTCACCGATTGCCAGGTGACGGCGCTGTGCACGCTGCAGCTCGGTCACGACGGGCTCATCTCGCCGGAACGCGAGTTCGGCTACGTGACACGCGCCCAGGCGGCGCGCCTGCCATGGCCGGCCCCCCCCGGGCAAGGCGACGCCGTTCTGCCACACTGGCCGTTGTTCGGGGGCAGCACCCCGGGCCAGGCGTCATCGCAGACCCTGTCCGGTGGTGCCCCCGACCACGCGCCTCTCAAGGAAGCGCCGGGCCGCCCCAAGTTCCTTGACCCCCACGGGGGGCGGGTTGGGCGCAGCCCGACCCTGGGGGCCTCTGAGGAGGCACGGATCGGGCTGGCCATTGCGTCGCCGCTGCTGTTCCTGCAAGAGGGTGAACGCGAGATCACCCTGAAGCTCGACTTGGCGCACGCCGCCGACACCGACCAGGGCCTGCAGCACCTGGTGGCCCGCATCCTTGCGCGGCCCGATGCGGCGCAGCGCCTGATACCCGTGCTGTTCAAGCGCTACCTGCTGCTGGCCCCCGAGTTGATGAGCGACCTGGAGCGGGCCGACCTGAACGCCACGGCACGGCGCCTGGCCCGCCAGGCCACCGCGCGCCAGATGGAGGCCCTTCCGGTGGGTTCGGCCACCGCCGCACCGCGGGTGGCGCCGGGCCCCTACGAACGCTTCCTCACCGAGTTCGCCGTGCGCGCCCCCACCACCGGACTCTTCTTCGCGCGCCTGGGCAAGTTCTTCTCGCGCTGGCTGCTCACGCGGCAGGACTGGTTGTCCGATGCCGCATTGGAGGCCGTGCGCGAAACCGCCGGTCGCCTGCTCGACAACGGCGATCGCACGCCTCCCGTGGCCGGCGACCCCCGCTGCCTGCTGCAAGGCCCCAACCGGCCCGAGCGCGAGCTGATCTTCGGCCAGCTGTTCAACAGCATCCTGAACTTCAGTCTCACCACACCGGCCGGGTGGATGCAGGTGAACGACTTCTTCGTCACGAACCAACCGGCCGGAGACAACACCAGCAGTGCCAGCTTCACCGGCGTGGGCATCGTGCTGCGGCTGCGGCCGCAAGACCCGGCGGTGGTGGCGTGTGATGCGCTGGTGCACGGCGAGGGCTGGCCCACCACCCTGCCCGTACTGCGCATCCAGCTCGGCAGCCACGGCCGCATGTACCCGTATTCGCTGCTCGAGGAGATGCTGCTGGCCGAGATCGCCTTGTCGGTGCGGGTGCGGGGGCTGGGCAACGTGTTGATGCAGAACAATCTCGGCCCCCTCGACCCCTCCAAGCCGTTCATGCCCTTCGGCCCGTTGCCCACCACGGCGTCGTACTGCATCTTCGGCGCGGACGAGATCTCGCGCAAGAACGTCACCCACCTCGCGGTCAACGTCGAATGGTCGGGATTGCCCGTGGGCGAAGGGGGTTTCGGCTCGTACTACGCGAGCTACGACCCCCACCTGCGCAACAGCAGCTTCACCGCGCACGCCGGCATCCTTCGCGACGGCCAGTGGCACATGGCAGGGACGCCCGGGAGCGTGCGCCTGTTCGACACCGCCGATGCCGCAGGGCGCCTGCGCACGAACGCGCGCTGGGTGTTCAGCGAGGCGGCCCTGCGGTCCCAGGGGCGGGCGAACGACGCCCCCCAGGACTTCAAGCTCGGCGCACGCAACGGGTTCTACCGCATCCAGCTGAACCACCCGGCCATCGCCTTCGGCCACCAGGCGTACCCCAACTTGCTGACCGAGGTGGTGTCCGCCAATGCGACGCGGCGCCGGCGCCGGCCCCGGCCCTTGCCCAACACGCCCTACACGCCGTTGATCGAACGCCTGAGCCTCGACTACGAGGCCGAGAGCCACCTCGTGCCCGGCCGCGACAACGGCATGCCCGACTCACCCACCGCCGAGCGGGTGCTGCACCTGCACCCCTTCGGCATCTCGCAGGTGTATCCGGGCGCCGCCGGACCCAGCCCGTCGCTCTGGCCACGCTTCGAACACGATGGCAACCTCTACATCGGGCTGTCCGCCGAGGAACTGGGCGGCGCGCTGAGCCTGCACTTCCACCTGCGCGACGAAACCGCGGTGGAGGCGCACCATGGCGAGTCTCGCCCCACGACCACCTGGTCCTACCTCGCCTCCAACCAGTGGCATGCACTCACGCCGTCGCAGGTGATGTCCGACACCACCTGCGGCTTTCTGACCTCCGGCATCGTGATGCTCGACGTGCCGCGCCAGATCGACCGCCAGAACACCATCCTGCCGGACGGCTGCTACTGGCTCCGCTTGTCAGCGGATGGGCGCTTCGAGAGCTTTGCCGGCCTCTACGGCGTGCGCACCCAGGCCTTGCGGGCCAGTCGGGTGCTGCGTGACAACCCGTCGGCACCCGTGGCCCCCCTGCCGGCCGGCAGCGTGAGGGAACCGACCGTCACGGTGTTCGGCCTGGCGGCAGTGGCACAGATCGGTGCGTCGTTCGGCATGCGGCCCGCCGAGGACCGCCGCCAGATGCGAACGCGCACCGGCGAACGGCTGCAGCACCGCCAGCGGGCGAGCACCCCGTGGGACTACGAACGCCTGGTGCTCGAGCGCTTTCCATCGGTGCTCAAGGTGAAGTGTTTCTCGCACCTGACGTCCCGCAACAAGGGCGTGAGCCCCGGCGAGGTGCTGGTGGTGGTGGTGCCCACGCCACCGACCACGCACGCGTCCTCCCACGCGCACGACGGCGAACCCGTGCTGTCGGCGACGGCGGAGCCGCACCTCAACGCCGTCGAGCTGGCGCGCATCCGGTCCTACCTGTGCGGCCTCGCCTCGCCCTTCGCGCAGATACAGGTGCGCAACGCGGTCTACGAGCGCATCCAGGTGCGGTGCACCGTCAAGCTGTCGGCCGGGTCGCAGGCGGGCCAGGCATTGCGCCGCATCAACCAGGCCATCACGGACTACATCTCTCCGTGGCGCGAAGGCGGTTGCCAGCCCAACTTCGAATGGACGGTGCGCTGCGAAGACGTCGAGGCCCACGTGCGCTCGCTCGAATGCGTCGACTTCGTCACCCAGCTGTCGCTGCTGCACGTGGCGCAGAGCGACCAGCACGTCTACACCCTGTGCGACACCGCGCGCGGCCAGGCGAACCTCGCCACGCGAGCGGTTCCGCAGTCTCCGTGGAGCATCGCCCTCCCCATGCGAGAACACATGTTGAACGCGGTGGAGATAAGCACCGATGAGCGGCCGCAGGCCACCGGCATCTCGGGTCTGGGCGTGGGCGGCACACTCATCCTCGGCAAGGTGGCGTCATGACCCAGCGCAATCGCGAGACACTGCGCAACTACTTCGGCGACGGCAAGCTGCCGACCAGATACCACTTCGGCGACCTCATCGACTCGATGCTCAACATGAGCGACGAGGGGTTCCGCAAGTCGGCCGAGAACGGGCTCGAGATCTCGGCCCCGGTAGGACACCACGCACTGCTCAGCCTCTACCGCGACCAGCGCCCCAAGTCGGCGTTGTGGTCGTTGAGCTACGGCGGCGACCAGGACATGCTGCACGTCCAGGCAGGCGGCGCCACCGCCACCCGAGGCCAGGTGCCGGTGCTGTCACTGGATGCACGCGCACGCGTGGGCGTCAACACCAGCGTGCCGAAACACACGCTGGACGTGGGAGGCGTGATCGCCTCCCAAGGGCGCCGAGGCACCTACGAGCGCGCCGAACCTGTGCCCGTGCTGGCCAACGGCGAGTGGCAGGACATCACCGACACGCTCTCCGGCTGCCAGGGATTCGAAGTGATGGCGGGCGCGGGCCACCCGGGCGGCGGCCGCTTCGCCCTGATGCACGCGATCGCGCTCAACACCTACAACCCCACCGCCGGCTGGCTGGACTTCTTTTCCCGCAAGAAGCGCATCACGCCGCACCACGCCTACTACGGGCGCCGCTGCGACAAGCTGCAGCTGCGCTGGGAGGGCAGCAACGGCAAGAACGCCGCCTACCGGTTGCGCATCCGCACCGGCTGCGACTATGGCGACGGCGTGCGCGTCAAGGTGTTCATCACCCAGCTGTGGTTCGACGAAACCACCCAGGGGGTGGAGGAATGAAACACCTGCCCGCACCGGCGGTGCCACCGGTCGAACTGCCCGCCACCATCCCCCGCAAGCGCCGCGTGGCACGGGACGGCGACGCTGACGCCGACACCAGCTTCGAGAGCCTTCGCGCCGAGGGTGTGCGCCTGGCACAAGCGTTCTCCGGCAAGGGTTGGACCGACTACAACCTGCACGACCCGGGTGTCACCATCCTCGAGCAGCTCTGCTACGCCCTCACCGACCTGGTGTACCGCGCCGATTTTTCCGTGGCCGACCACCTGCAGGCCCGCGACGCCGACGGCATCGACTACGCCGGCCTCTCGCTGTACCCGCCGCACGAGGCCTTTCCCTGCCGCGCCACCAGCATCGGTGACTACCGCCGCGTGCTGCTCGACCAGGTGCCGGGGCTGGACGATGCCACGCTGATCCCCGGGCCGCCCAGTGCCGCGGCCGGTGTCGATGCAGGCGACCGCCGCGGCCTGTACCGGCTCCAGCTCAAGCTGTCGCAGGGCGTGATGCCCGGCGAAGACACGCGGCTTGCAAACGCACGTGCCACCTACCGTGCCCGCCGCAACCTGTGCGAGGACATCGACACGCAGGTCAGCCAGATCCACGAGGTGCTGTGCGACCTCCAGCTGGACGTGGAGCTCTCCGGCCCCCGTGACGCCGTCGACGTGCTGGCCGACATCTACGCGCGGTGCGCCCGGCACGTCATCCAGGGCCTCGGTTTCGCAAGCCTCGGTGAAGAGCTGGCCCGCGGCCTCACGCTGGAACAGATCTACACCGGACCGCTGACCGACCTCGGTTTTGCGACCGGCGCCGACCGGCGGCCCGGCGAGCTGCTGTTCGTGAGCGACCTCACCACGCTTGCCAAGGGCGTCGACGGCGTGCACGAGTTGCGCACCCTCAGCATCCGCCGAGATGGCGACGACGTGCACAGCAGCGCCATGCGATGGCGTGGCGATTCCTGGGCCCTGCGACTGCGCGTGCCGGGTGTCACGGCCGACGTGCGCTCGCCGCAGGCCGTGCAGGCCTTGCTCGACCGCCGCGTGACACTGCGCCGCCGAGGGAGCCAGCTCAAGGTGTCGCCCGTCGAGCTGGCCAACCGCATGGCCGACCTCTCCGCCGCCAGCCGCACCCGCCGCAACGGCCCCGCGGCGAGCGAATCCGTGCCCTTGCCCAGCGGCCAGTACCACGACCGGCAGCATTACCACTCGGTGCAGGACGGTTTCCCGGCCGTCTACGGCCTGGGAAGACGCGGCCTGCCCCCCTCGGCCACGCCGCAGGAGAAGGCACAGGCGCGCCAACTCCAGACCTACCTGCTGCTCTTCGAGCAGGTCATGGCCCACAGCGCCGCGCAGATCGAGCACCTGCGGGACCTGTTCTCCGGCACCGACCCCAGGGGGGCGACCTACTGGTGGCACATGATCGACAGCAGCATCGTGCCGGGCACCAACGGCCTCTACCTGTCGTCGCCGGACAAGCCCGACGACCCGGCCCACCCCCCCACCCCGACCGAGGTGCGCGCCCAGGTGCAAGCCGATGTCTACGAGTCGCGCGACCCCCGCACCGACCGCAAGTCACGTGCGCTCGACCACCTGCTGGCACTTCACGGCGAGACCTGTTCCCAGAACTCCATGCGGCAGTTCTGCGACTACCTGGACCCCGCCGAGCTGGATGCCACGCTGCTCGACAACAAGGCGGCCTTCCTCATGGACATCCTGAGCCTCACTCGCGACCGGTCCGCCGGCTTCGACTACGCCCAGCCGTCTTGGAACCTGCCAGGCAGCGGGAGTGGCCTGCAGCGGCGCGTGAGCCTGCTCCTGGGCTTTCGTCACGCCCACAGCCGCTCCCTCACCCAACCGGTGAAGCAGCAGCGGCTCAAGCTGCGCGCCAGCGGCCAGGATCGGGAGATGAATTCGCTCAGCAGCACCGCACGGACACACGTGGTGCCACCCTACCTCGGCCAGCTCACCCAGGAGGAGATGAAGTCCGACCTCCGCAAGGCGCTGCCGCTGGACGAACGGCAGCTGGGCGAGACGGTCTTGCGGTGCGGCCTGTACCGCGAACGCTACCGCCTGTCGGGGCCCGCACGCGACCACGCCGGCTCACGGCCACAGGCGGGTTCGCAGGCCATGCTGCTGGGCCCGGATGAAACCGGCCACTGGTGGCCGCTCGGTGACTTCGACAGCGCCGGCGAGGCCGCGCGCGCGGCCGAAAGCATGCGCCGATTCCTGATGCACCTGAGCCACGAGACCGAGGGACTGCACATCGTCGAACACGTTCTGCTGCGCGCGATGGGAGACAGCCCCGAGCATGCGAACCTCGCGGGCCTGCCCGCCGACTTCCATTCACTGCGGCTCACCGCGGTCCTGCCCACGTGGACGGCGCGCTGCAGCCAGCCCAACTTCCAGCGGTTTGCCGAACAGACCTTGCAGATCACCTGCCCGGCGCATGTGGCCACGCGCTGCCTGTGGCTCGGTTTTGCCGCGATGGAAAACTTCGAACGTTGCTTTGCCGACTGGCTGGCCGCCAAGCTCGACCTGTGCGAAGCCGCCGCCTCCTACGACGACGAGGCCAAGGTCGATCCGCCTGCCGTGAAACACCTCAACCACACCGCCTGCGCCGTCATCAACTGCCTGCGGCCGGTGTGGCCCACGCAAGCCGACCCCACCGAGGCCATGCCAGATGCCTAGCACCCATTGCATCGAGCACCTCCGGTTCGAAGTGGACTTCGACTTGGCCGAAGGCGCCTTCGACGAACAGAATCGCACGGCGGCGTTCGCCCGCACCCGTGCGCCCCGCATCCTCGACGAGGTGTTCGAGCAGTTCTCGCGTCCGGGCCAGGTGTGGCGCTTTTCCTCGTTGGAGATCGATCTCGGGCCCATCGACCTCGACGAGCTCGAAGCGCAATGGGAGTCCCGCCTGCGCGAACGCCTGGCCGAGGTGCTGGAGGCGCAGCAGAACGTCCTCTCGGGGCGGGCGCTGCCCACGCCGCCCGGCGTCCCCCACCCGGCCGAGGACGACGCCCCCGCCGAGCAACATACCCGCGAGCAGGCCCAGCTCGACACGCTGCTGCACTTCCTGCGTCGCGGCCACCTGCCGTGGCATGCCCCGCAAGCCGGGCGCCTCGCGTCACCGATGGACCAGCTGGCGCACGAGGTCCTGCGTGACACGCCGCAGGCCCTGGTCGCGGCGTGGCGGGCCTCCGCCGAGTCGGGGCTGATGGTGCGCCGTGCGGTGCGGCAGTTCTCGCCCACCTGGTTGTCCAGGCTCGCGAGCGAACTCGCCCGCGCCCTCGGCGCGGGCGAGGCGGCGGGATGGGGCCGGGAGGCGGGAGCCTGGGTCAGCGCGTTCAGCTCGCTGTGGCGAGAAAGCCGCCTGCCCTCGTTGCCCGCACCCCATCTGCTGTGGCAGGGGCTGCTCGACGCGATGCTGGCCCATGCAGGAACGGTGGACCGCAGCCAGCCCTTGCACTCGATGGTGCAAGCAGTGGCGCCGTCGGTCAGCGAACAGGGCGCGCTCTGGCGCGCCTTGCAGGCTGTGGCACGGCGTGCCACCGAAGGCATCCCACCCGCTCCCACCGCCACGCTCAGCGACGACGTGCTGCGCGCCTGCCTGGCCGCGCACGTGCCGGAGTCGGGCGACCTGGCCCACACCGATCGCGCCACCGACGACGGGGACGGCTCGCGCAGCGATGAACGGGCCCGCCTGAAACTCCGGTTGCAGCGCTGGCTCGCGCCGCAGGACCACGGCGACAACGACCACGGTGCCTGGGCCGACCTGCTGCGCGCCGACCCCTCCTGGGCGCGCGAGACGCTGCTGGTGCTGGGCCGCAGCGAGGACGCCCGCCGCCGCATGGCGCAGTCCTTGCCCTCGGCCATGCTGCATTCGCTGGCGGCGCTGTGGCTCGGCCCGACCGAACAGAACCTGCTGCAGAGTGCACTGCAGAGCCCGGCGTTGTGGGGCGCCGGCGCGTCGGCCATCGACCCGGTGCGGCGCTGGGAGCTCAGCCTGTCCCACCTGCTGCTGCTTCCGTCTCCGGCCCTGTTCAGCGCTTCGGACTACCTCGACAGCATGCTGAAGCAGCGCAGCGAACGCGAGGGCCGGCCCGTGCAGGGACTGATGCTGGAGTTGGCCGCCGCCTGGCGGGCGGGCGACCGGCACGACCCGTCGTCGTCGCCACCCCATGCGTTGATGCGCTCATGGATGCAGTTGCGGCTGTCCGCCCAGGGCGCGGGGGCGGCCCCCCGGGTCCAGCGGCGCGCCCGCCTTCTTGCCGCGCTGGCCCAGGGCGCCCTCCATGGGGTAGAGGAAGCCTGGGGCGAGGCCGTGCTCGACGACGCTCCCTGGTTGCAGAACCAGCTGCGCCACGTGGGCCGAAGCCCATCGCTGCAGCGCCAGATGGCACGCGAGTGGAGTGCCGTGGCGCGCAGCCAGTTGATCGGCCTGTGGTTGCCTGCACCCGACCGCGCGGTGGTGATGGCCGCCGTGCACAACCCCGAGTTCTTCGCGCTGGCAGGCGTCGATGAAACCAGGCCGGCCCACTACTTGTGGGAACACCTGCTCGCGCACCTGCTGCGCCTGACACCCGGCACCTTCTTCAACGCCGACGCCTATGTGCGCGGGCTGGGCGAACGGCTCGACCGCCTGAACAGCCAGGTCCAGGGCAACACACCCCGGGCACCGATGGCGGAGCCGGCGCCGACAGCGGGCCCCCGCGCCGGCACCCTGTCGCGCGCCCGGGCCGAACCGCTCCTGCAGCGTGCACGGCTCGAAGTGTTCCTGGCCCGAGGAACACTTCCGGCCGCCGCGGCCGGCTGGCTTGAAGCGCTCCGCCACGACACCACCTGGTTGAAGGCCACGATGCGCCGCGTGGGGCGCAGCCTGCCGGTGCGCCGCCGCATGGCCCACGACTGGGACGAACCCGCGTTGCTGCAACTGCTCGCACTCTGGTGGCCAGCCCCCGACCGCACGTTCATCCGCGACGCCGTCCACAGCCCGTGTTTCGCGCTGCTGGCCGCGCCGCGCGATGTGCACGCACCCGCCACCGCGCAACGTGTCGCAGCCCTGTGGGAAGCCACGCTCACCCACCTGCTGCTCGGCCCGGCCGATGCACACTTCGACGCCGCGGCCTACGTGCACGGCGTGCTGCAGCAGGAGGCCGACGAACTGGGCCTGGACGAGCCGACGCTCGCCCGCGCGGTCCTGCCCCACCTGCCCGAGGACACCACCTCCGACCGGCCGGCCGACACGCTGTTGCGCGCACGCGTGCGCGAGCTCGCCGCACACGAGCCGGCAATGGCCGCCAAACCCGCATCCGTCGCCCGGGCCGTCCAGCCCGCGCCCGCGCTGGCCACCCCGCCAACTGTCTTCGACGCGTCAGAGGTCATCTACATCGCCAACGCCGGCATGGTGCTGGCCGGCGCCTACCTGGAGCGGCTCTTCGGCATGCTGGGCATGGCCCGCAGCGACGCGTTCGTGTCCCCGGCCTCCGCGAAACGGGCGGTGCACCTGCTGCAGTACCTCGCGACGGGCGAGGTCGGCGCGCCTGAGCCACAACTGGTGTTGAACAAGGTGCTGTGCGGCCTGCAACCCGAGACGCCGATGCGACGCGAGTTCGAGATCACGCCGCAGGAATCGCAAGCCATCGACGGGTTGCTCGGCGCCATGATTTCGCACTGGAAGATCATCGGCAACACCACGGTGGCCGGACTGCGTGAATCCTTTTTGCAGCGGGAAGGCCACCTCAGCCGCGACGACGACGGCTGGCAGCTCACGGTGGAGCAGCGCAGCTTCGACATGCTGCTCGACCAGTTGCCGTGGGGATTCAGCCTGCTGAAGTTTCACTGGATGGAAAGACCGCTCCATGTCGACTGGCGCTGAGATCATCACCTACCCGTTCGCAACCGGCAGCCCGGTGATCGCCGGCACGCTGGAGCGCGAGATTGCCTGGTTCGATGCGGTGCTGCAAGCCCGCATCTGCCTGCACTTCAAGCAGCCCTGCGAGGTTGACAAGGTGCAAGACATCGCCGCGCCCGAACTCGCGGGCGATCCATCGCCCTACGGGCAGCTGGTGCGCCAACACGCGCTCGGCTTCAATGAACGGCTGGTGCTGCTGCTCGCGTTGATGCCACACCTGCGTCCCGCCTTGCTCGACACCCTGTTCGTGCGCAACAAGAACTTCGATCGCGGCTTCACCGAGTTCGGCGGCTGGAAGGGCCGCGCCCACGGCGGCTTCCTGCCCACCTGCGAAACCGCGGCCTTCATCGTCGCGGGAGAGGACCTGGGGCGGCGCCTCGAGGTGATGAAGCTCCTCGACGAAAGCCATTGCTTGCGCAAACAGGGCATCCTGCGCATCGAACACGAGGCGCCCGGTGAACCCTTCCTGAGCGCCGCGCTGGTCGTGGGCAGCGAGTACCTGGCGTGGGTGACCACCGGCGAGCGGCACAAGCCCGATTTCAGCAGTTCGTTCCCGGCCAAGCTGATCACCACGCACCTCCGCTGGGACGACCTGGTGCTCGATCCGGAGGTACTCGACGAGGTGGCGGCCATCAACACCTGGATCACCCATTCGGCCAGGCTGCTGCGTGACTGGCGGCTCGACAAGGCCCTCAAGCCCGGCTACCGGACGCTGTTCTTCGGTCCACCCGGCACGGGAAAGACGCTCACCGCCACGCTGATCGGCCAGGCGGCGCAGGCCGATGTGTACCGGATCGACCTGTCGATGGTGGTGTCCAAGTACATCGGCGAAACCGAAAAGAACCTGGCCCAGGTGTTCGACCAGGCACAGACGCGGAACTGGATCCTCTTCTTCGACGAAGCCGATGCGCTGTTCGGCAAACGCACGGCCACATCGAGTTCGAACGACCGCCATGCCAACCAGGAGGTGTCCTACCTGCTGCAGCGCGTGGAAGACTTCCCCGGCACGGTGATCCTGGCCACGAACCTGAAGGCCAACATCGACGACGCGTTTGCGCGGCGCTTCCAGTCGATGGTTCACTTTCCGATGCCCGACGCAGGGCAGCGCCTGAAGCTGTGGGAAGGCATGGCGCGGCATACCGCCCGCCTCGGCGGGGACGTCAACCTGGTGAACCTGGCCGAAGCCCACGAGCTGGCGGGAGGCGCCATCGCCAACGTGCTGCGCTTCGGCGCCATCAACGCGTTGCAGGCCGGGCGCCAGCTCATCAACGCGGGCGACCTGCGCCGAGGCGTCGCCAAGGAATTGCGCAAGGAAGGCCGTACCGTATGACCGACCGAACGCTGACTTCTGCCAGGACATCGCCAGGTGCGGCGCTGGCGCGCGCGCTGCTGTTTGCGGCGCTCGCGAGCGCCTGCATCTCCCTCGCAGCCGCCGACCGCTGGGTCCCGGCCTTTTCAGCCGCGGCCTCGGCCGTGCGCGCTGCGGGCAGCGACGCGGTGAAACCCGTCGCCGACGCGGCGTCCGTCGTGCGCAACGCGGTGACCACCGCACCCAGGCCCGCCGAGGTGGCCGCCTCCGCGGCGCAAGCCGCGATGAAGGCAGCGCTGCCCGCCAGCGCATCCCCGCCACCCGCCCCACCCTCACCCACCCAGGGGATCGCCGCCCCTCCGGCGACGGCAGCCATCGTCGTGACATGCATGCGCCCGAGCGACGTGGTGGCCAGCAGTTGCCAACCCGGCCAGCAGCTTTCACTCACCCCCATCGTGCTACCCACGGCCCGCTTCGGCGGGGTCTACAAGCCTCGGCGCCTGGTCACCGGCGGCGTCGCGCCCTACCGTTTCGAGGTCGTCGAAGGCAGCAAGCCCGACGGACTCGATTTCACGTCCGACGGCTCGCTCGCCGGGCGGCCCATCGGCCCGGTCCGCCCCTACACCTTCACCGTGTTGGTCACCGATGCCTCCACTCCCCCGTGGACGGTGCGCCAGGCCTATGCCCTGCGCGTCGACGGCACGCCCTCGACGCGCGCTGCCCGCGCCACCGCCGCCGCCGCTCCGGCGTCTGCTCCGGCGCCCGCCGCGACCCCCGCGCCCAGCCCGCCGGGGCCGCCGCAGATCACGAGCTACATGCTGCTGCAGGAGGACCTCGACGACCTCTTCCTCAAGCCCCCGGCAGCGGACGGCCCCACGGCCGCATCTGAAACGCGGCGACGCGTGCGTCCCAAGTTGTCGTCGGAGACGGCCCCCTACGCCGAAAAGATGCACACCATGCTCGCGCCGATGCTCAACATCGACTACCCCACGGCCGACCTCTTCGGCCAGGCGCTCGAGGCACGGCGCTGCGCGTACTACACCACCCTGATCGCCGCGGCCAGCGCCGTCACCGCGGGTGACCTGAACTGCCCACCCGGTCCCAAGGGCACGCCGGCCGCCGCGAAAGCGCCGTCTGTCCCGGGGCCGGGGCCGGGCACGCTCTACGCCGACCTGCTGCCCGCCGGGGTGAAACGGGACCTGATCGCGATGGCCGCGTGGCCTCACCTGCTGTCGGACGCCAAGACCCCGCACTGGACCGACAACGGCTGCGGCTGCGCGCCCCCCTACAGCCAAGAGATGACCTACGGGTTCTATCCCTTCTGGCAAGCCGGCGGTGAGACCCCGCAGCAACTCCAGTTCAACCTGTTCAACCGGATCGGCTTCCTCGGCGCACAACTCACCGACGCCGGCGGCGTCATGACCGCCGGCCCCGTCACCTCGGAGACTTCAAGATTCGTGCGCACCGCCCGGCGCTTCGGCACACGCGTCGACATCGTGATCCACCGAAGCGACTGGTCGGGCCTCCTGAACGCGAAGGACACCGAAGTCCACATCGATCGGGCCGTGCACGACACGATCGCGTTGGCAGACACCCCGTTGACCGACACCACCACTGACCTCAAACGCTATCTGCTCCCCTTCTGGGACGAGCCGCACCACCTGTTCGACGGCATCACCCTCTTCTTCGACAACCCGCCGTCCGATGCGGCCGGCAAGGAGCGTTTCCGACTCTTCTACCGGAGCTTCGTGCACAAGCTGATCCTGGAAATGCAGAAGACCGGCCGCACCTACACGCTCAACATCATCGCGCCGGACCACATGCTCGGCGAGACCGGCAGCGCCTACGGCTTCGAGCAGTTGATGGACTACATCCGGCTCGCGCAGATGCCGGGCAATCCGCGCGTGCCGGAGGGCGCCGACCCGGACGACTACATCGGCACCACCGACATCACGGTCACGGTGCTCGCCTGGCTGCACGAACCCACCAGCGGTTCCAAGAAGGAGTTGCGCGCGCGCATCGACAAGACCGACGTGATCCAGGGCCACCGGCGCGTGGCCTTCCTCAACGCCGTGATGCCCGTGCTCTTTCATTCCGGCGGTGAACCGGCTGCGCCCCGCGCGAGCGTCGATCCCGCCCGGCTCGACCTCGACCTCGCCTACTTCAAGTGGCAGTACGGTGGCGTAGGCTTCTGGCCGCTGCCCCGTGCCGACGCCGGCACCGGCCAAGCCGTGAACGAAACGATCCAGCGGAACTACGGCCTCAAGTCGTCCAGTGCGTTCAAGCGCGTGTGCGAGGTGGTGTGCCCGCACCGCACGCCGGTGCGACTGCTCTTCATGGCCCTGCTGCTCACCGGCCTGGTGTCCTTCGCGCTGTACGTGTGGGTGTGCGCCGTGCGGCGCCTGGGCCGCCCCTTCATCGTCTTCCTGTGGCTCGGCGGCCTGGCCACCGTGCTCGTCGGCTTTTCCTTGCTCAGCTGCGACCCGCAGCTCGCCAAGGTGCGCGACGGCAACGGTCCGTTGATCGCCTTGCTGGTCGTTGCCGTGGCTGCGGGCATGTACTACAGCTTGAAGCCGCGGGTGGCGCACCCGTGAGCCTGCGAATGGTCTTCCCCAACTCACGGAGCATCCCTCATGAAAGCCCGCATCTCACGCCCCTCGTCCTCCCCGACCCATCGCGCCAACAACGATGACCGGATTCAACACCGTGGTGCTGCCCCGGAACGATCGGCCAGTGAACAAGCCGCCACGCAACTCCAGCGGAGCGAACGCATGGTGGCGCAGCAACAGCAGCTCGAATCCGGCTTCGGATCCACCAGGCAGCGCGAGGCAGTGCCCGAAGACGAACTGCCGCTCCAAGCGAGGTCCGCCGATGTCGCCCAACGCGCGGCCATCGACGAAGAGATGGTGCAAGGCCGATGGGGTCCGGTTCAGTCCAAGGCCGAACCCAACCAGACCGGCATCACGGGCGAACGGGTGATTCAACGACAGGTCAATTCCGGAATCAACGATCCCGGTGCATTGACAACGGTCAACTGGATGCAACTCATGCGCTCCAGTCGCTTCAACAGCTACATCTACAAGACCGCTCCCGCTGTGACGTCAGGTCAGGGCGCAAGAGGTGACACATACCTGCTCGTCTGGGCAGGTGCCATCGAGTTCACCAACGGCGATGTCGGAGACCTGCACGTCCACATGCACGAAGGCGTCCTGGACGCGGACGCACTGGCGGGCGGCGGTGCATGGGTCGATGGCGGCGCCGGTGGGCATGGCGGGAACGTGGGTGGCGTAGCACGCATCGAAGCGACCTGCGTCTACTGGATCAATGATGCCTACGACTCGAATTGCACCGTCGGCTGAGCGTCTCCTGGGGCCCGCATTGCGCATGGCGCTTCGCAGCATTTTCGGAAGGTGAAACTCCGCATTTTGCCGATGGTGGACGGGCTCGACTCCGTGGAGCATGAGCCGACTTGCAGCTGTATTCCCTTGCGGAACTTCCATCATGAACACTCGCACTCGACTCCCCTCGTCCCCTCGCCCAGGTTCTGTCGCCCAGAGTGAGCGGATCCAGCGCCGGCGCGCATCCTTCTCGCCAACGTCGAGTGAAAGCGCTGCAACCCAGCTGCAGGCCAGCGAACGCATGGTGGCTCAGCGCCATCGGGTCGAAGTCGCCTTCGGACCGGCCGTGCAGCGGCAAGAGGCGCAGGAGGAAGACCTGCCGCTGCAAGGCAGGTTCGCCGACGTCACCCAACGTGCCCCTGAAGACGAGGAACTCCTGCAAGGCCGCTTCGACCCGGCGCAAGCCAAGGCGGAACCCAACCAGACCGGCATGCCCGATGCCCTGAAGACGGGCATCGAGTCGCTGTCGGGCATGGACATGTCGTCGGTCCGCGTGCACACCAACTCCGACAAGCCGGCGCAGCTGAACGCGCTGGCCTACGCCCAGGGCAACGACATCCACCTGGCCGCCGGCCAGGAGCAGCACCTGCCGCACGAGGCCTGGCATGTGGTGCAGCAACGCGAGGGGCGTGTCCAGCCCACGATGCAGATGCAGGGGGTGAGCGTGAACGACGACCCCGGTCTCGAGAACGAAGCCGACGTGATGGGCGCCCGCGCGCTCAACGACGGCAGCACGGCGGCGTAGCGGATCGATGACAACCGCAGGCAATCGCGCGCCGCCCAGGGTGGCCGTTGCCCACGCCACCAGCGCCCGCGCGCTGGTGGCGTGGGCATTGACACTGGCATTGCCGCTGGGGGTCTTCAGCGCGCTGTCCACGCGCCTGTCGCACGACGCGGCCATGTTGCTGGCATTGATGGTGGGCGCAGCCATCCACTGGGTCTTCCGCGTGGTGCCCGATTTTGTCATCGGCCTGCTGCTGCTGTGGCTGTGCGTGCTCCTCGGCCTGGCCCCGGCGGGACTGGCCTTCAGCGGCTTCACATCGCCCGTGTTCCTGCTGGTGCTGGGTGTGTTTCTCCTGTCGGCCCTGCTGACCGAATCGCCCTGGATGGCGCACTGGTCCGACCTGCTGTTGCGGTACACCCAGGGCAACACCACGGCGCGCCTCGGTGCAGTGGTGCTCACCGCCATCATCCTCACGCTCGTATTGCCCTCTCCGCTGGGCCGGTCGGCGCTGCTGGCCCCGCTGCTGCAGCCCTTGGCCGGCGCCCGCAACCCGCGCTTCCAGACCGCGGTGGTGTTCGCGATGGCACAGGGCAACACCCTGTGGTCCACCGCGTTCCTCACCGGCAACCCGCTCAACTTCGTGCTGCTGGGGATGCTGGATGTCCAGGCGCAACAGCGCTTCCAGTGGCTGTCGTGGTTGGCCGCCGCCGCGGCCTTCGCGCTGGTGGTGGCGTTGGGCCTGGCGGTGCTGCTGGCCTGCCTCCTGTACCGCTCGGGCCCCAAGGTGCCACCCGGCGGCCAGCAGCCGGCCATGCTGGCGCCGCTGCCCCCGCGTGAACGACAGGACGCCGCCGTGCCGGTGCTGTACGCCCTGCTGTTCCTGGTGGTGCTCACCCGCCCGTATCACCAGATCGAGCTTCACCTCGCGGTGGGGGCGCTTGCCCTGATGGGCCACTACCTGGCGCCGATGTCGCTGCAGGCGCTGCGAATGCGGCTCGACTGGCCCACCCTCCTCTTCATCGCCACACTGGCCGCCTGGCAGCCGATGCTGCACCACACCGGCATCGACAGCTGGCTCGCGAGCTACCTGCCCCTGCTGGCACGGCTGGCCCACACGTCCGTGGTGGTCAACGTGATCGGCGTTTCGGTGATGGTGGGCCTCGTGCGCCTCGTCATGCCGGGTGCGCCCGCGTTCATCGTGCTGGCGAGCAGCCTGTTGCCATTGGCCCCTGCCCTCGGGCTTTCGCCGTGGGCACTGGGTTTCGTGCTGCTCAGCGCGTCAGAAGGTTTCGTGCTGGCGCACCAGCATGGCGTGCTGAGCCACCTGCTGTCCGAAGCGCAGTCGCTCGGCATGTCGCTCGACCAGCGCCGGCTGTTGCTCGCCAACTTCGGTGCCTGGGTGCTGCGGGTGCTGGCACTCGCGCTCTCCATTCCGTGGTGGCAGCGCCTTTCCCTGGTCTGACAACAGCAAAGGCCACACCACGATGAAAACCTCATGGATCCGCATTGCACAGGCCGTCCTGATGACGCTCGTGCTGCTGCTGGTGGGCCAGCAGATCTACCAACACCAGCGCGCCGCCCGCAAGGTGCTGGTGATCCACTCATACAACACCGACCTGCCCTGGGTGGGCGACGTGAACCAGGGCATCGACCGTGCGCTCGCCGGCGCCCGTGGCGTGCAGGTGCGCAGGCACTACATGAACCTGCTCAACCACCCCGACTGCCACTACTTCCACCTGGCCGCCGAGGACGCACGCCTGGCCATCGACGACTGGAAGCCGGATGCGGTCATCCTGATCGACGACCTCGCCCAAGCGCTGGTGGGATTCCCCAACCTGCGCTGGAAACCGGATGCCAGGGTGCAGGAGGTGCGAAAGGGACTCGTCGCCCAGTTGACCGACCAACGCTGCCCCGAACAAGGCGCCGCCTTCTTCGGACTGGACAAGCTCCGGCCGCCCGACCAACCGCGCCCCATCTTCTTCGCCGGGGTCAACGGTGACGTCGACCGCTACGGCTACCCCCTCGCCGTCGAGGTGAGCGGGATCTTCGAACACAAGAACTACGCGGCACTGGCCGAGACGCTCAACGTGGTCAACGCGGCGTCCCCCCACAAGGCGACGGCCGTGCAGCTGCTCAACGACAACTCCACGAGCGCACTCGCGGAGAATGCCTTCTACAGCGCCGCTGCCTGGAAACCATTGGAGTGGCTGGCCCCCCGCAACGTGCAGACATTCGCCCAATGGCAGGCGGTGGTGCAGGCCGCTTCGGGGCGAGGCGCCATGCTGCTGACCGCCAACTACCAGAACCTGCAGGACGCACGCGGCCGGCTGGTGCCACCCCAGGACGTGATCGCCTGGACCGAGGAGCACAGCCGCTACCCGGTGCTCGGCGCCGGCACCAACTACGTGGCGGATGGCGGCCTGATGACCGTGGCCATCTCGGGCAGCGAACAAGGCGAGGTGGTGATGCGCATGGCATTGCATTACCTGGCCACGGGCCAGATGCAGCCCACGCGCACCGCACAGCAGTTCCTCGTGGGGATGAACCCCGCGCTGGTGCGCAAGCGGGGATTGCAGTTGCCTGCCGTCTATGAGGCATTCGCGCGCGAGCTGGGCCGCTTCATGGAGGTATCAGAGCACGTCTACCGTGATGCCGCCAGCGGAGCCAAGCCATGAGCACCAACCGCTTGTGCGCCGTGCTGTTCGACTTCGATGGTGTGCTCATCAACAGCATGAACGTCATGCGACTCGCATTCGAGGCGTCCCACCGCGACGTGTACGGCGAGCAGGGTTGCGATTTCGATCAGCTGTTCACCGTGTACCGCCGCCATCTGGGCAAAGGTTTCCCCGAGATCATGCGGGCCCTGGGCTTGTCAGTGGCCTTGCACCCTCACTTCAAGGAACACAGCCGCTACCTCACGCGCTACGTCCATCTTTACGGCGGCGTGACCACCCTGCTCGACAGCCTGAGCAGCACGGGCTGGACGATGGGCATCGCCACGGGCAAGGACCACGCCCGCACGTGCGAGCTGCTCGATCACCTGCAGCTGCGCCACCACTTTCGGGTGGTGCTCGGCTGCGACAGCGTGGCGAGCCCCAAGCCCGCGCCCGACATGGTCGAGGCCTTCGTGGCGCAGACGGGCGCGGTGCTGGAGCAGCTGGTCTTGGTGGGTGATGCACCTGCCGACCTGGAGTGCGCCCGCCGTGCCCGGTGCCGAAGCGTGGCGGCGCTATGGGGCTTCACCTCCGCGCAGGAGCTTCGGAACGAGCAGCCCGAGTTCATGGCCGAATCGCCAGCCCAGTTGCTCGCCTGGCTGCAACAGCATCGGGAGGAGACCGCATGATCCGCTGGTGGTGGTGCATCTGCCTGTTGTTCGCCTGCCTGCAACCGGTGGGCGCGGCGCCCGCCTTCTGCCCGCAGGACCTGCCCGCGATGGCGCGGTCTTCGCCGCTGAAGGTCGGCATCAAGTACGCCCCGCCGTTCGTGCTGAGCGATGACAAACAAGGGTGGAAGGGGCTGGCCATCGATCTGTGGGAAACGATGTCGGTGTGCCTGGGCACGCGACACGAGTACATCGAGTTCACCAGCACCGACGAGCTGCTGCGCGCCGTCGAGACTCAACAGATCGACGTGGCGCTGGGCGCGATCAGCATCACCAACCAGCGCGAGCGCCAGCTCGACTTCAGCCACCCCTTCCACAACGGGTCGCTCGGCGTGATCGTGCGCGACGTGACCCAGACCCGCGGTTTCATCGACGTGCTGGCCGGCTTCCTCCGGACCGACGTGGTGCTGGTGGTGGTGGGCCTCATCTTCGCCACGATCGTGATCGCCTACACCTACTGGCGTGTCGAAGGCCAGGCCGGTGGCGGCCTGTTCCGCAAGGGACCCGCACGCGGCTTCTACAACGCCACGTTGTGGGCCATCCAGCTCGTGTTCTCCGGGCGGGGGGACCCCTTCGAGATCAACCACCGTGCGGCCCAGCTGTTCGTGCTGTTCCTCACCTTCTTCGGCGTGACCATCGTGTCGGGCATCACCGCCATCATCACCTCGTCGCTCACCCTGCAGGGCATCGAGCGGCGCATCCACAACGTCGGCGACCTGAAGAACCAGCACCTGGCCGTCATGATCACCGGGCAGGCTGGCGAGTGGGCGGCCACCGAACGGCTCTACGCCGTGCAGCTGCGCTCCTGGCCCGAAGTGCAGCGACAGTTCGACGAACGGAGCATCGACGCCTTCGTGCACGACCGCGACATCCTCCAGTTCCTGGTGAGGGACGGCTACCTGAAGAACGTGCGCGTGGAACCGATCACCCTGCGCCCGAGCGCCTACGGCATCGCCGTCGAGATTGGAAGCTCCCTTCGCAAGCCGATCGACCGCACCCTGCTGGCCATCCAGGAGGACCGCGTGTGGTCGGTGCTGACGAACAAGTACCTCGGGAGCCCGTGAGGAAACCAGCGACGAAAGGCCAAGGCAATGAAGACCGGCACCACCTACACGGCTCGAGCTGTTCAACGTCAGCCCGCTGCGATGCGCGAAGCGCCGGCACGCCGCGCAGATGGCAACACGGATCCTCTTCGACGTGCGGGGGGCTACATGCTCGAGCAGAGCCCGCGCATGCTCACTCAGCGCAAGCGGCTCGAGGCCGGATTCGGAACTCGCGAGGCGCCCATTCAGCACAAGGCTCCCACGCGGGCTCCCGCTGAAACGTCCGCCAGGGTCGTCCAACGGGTGATCGTCGCACCGCCCGCCGAACAGATGGATCTCATCATCGCCCTGGCGATCTTCCAGATGCTGGTGAACAAGATCGACGACAAGGTCGTTCCTCTGAATCGACTGGGCGAGGTGGACCTGTCCGGTGAGGCGATAGTCCACGTGCAGGGGCACGGCTCGGGCGGAAGCTACGAAGGCACGGATCCGCTGGACCTGATTCGCGCTCTCGAATCGGCGCAGATCACCTTCGGTCCTTCCGTGCAGTTGCTGCTCGACTACTGCTATTCGGCCGATGGATTCAGCGCGTTCGAGACGAAGCTGAAGGACACAGGCACATCGGTCCGCGGCAACGCGGGGCCCGCCGTCACACAGGATGACGGGCAGCACCACTCGAAACCGAAGATCGGCAGTCTCAACGAAGAAACTCAGCAAAAGTTCAAGGAGCAATGCGACAAGATCGTGGCGTCGAGCGAGTGGAGCGATGCCCTCAAGATCAACGCGGAACTTGTCGCCGAGATTGCTGCGTTGAAAACCATCGATCCCCCACTGGTGGCCGCTCTGATCCAAGCCCGAATAGGCGAGGCTTACAAGCTTGTCGGGGAGGAGTACAAGAAGCTCTATCGCCTCAACGAGGAACTCATCGCACAGGCTGCCCGGCAGCAGATCCGCACGTAGGCCCAAGGCGGCACCCACAACGCGAACACGACTTGAACACCAGAACTCATGAACCTCATCGACCGCGCCACCGTGATCCACTTCCATCGCCACCGCATTGCCCGGTTCGGCGCCGACAGCGTGCGGGCGCTGGGTTGGGTCAGCGAGGCCAGCCAGGCGAGCCGCTTCGAGTCCATTGCCCGGTCAGTCGATTTCAACGACAGCAGCGTGCTCGACCTGGGTTGCGGCACAGGCGACCTGAAGGCGTTTCTCGACACACGCTTTCGCGGCGTCAGCTACCTGGGCGTCGACCAGGTGCCGGAGTTCGTGGCGCGGGCTCGCGCGCGGTACGCCGGCGAGCCCCATGCGTCATTCGAGCTGGGTGACTTCGGCAGCATGATCTTCCCGCGCGTCGACCACGTGGTGGCCTGCGGCTCGCTCAGCTACCGCAGCAGCAGCCCGAACTACGTGTACGGCAGCATTGCCAAGATGTTTGCAAGCGCCGCTCGAACAGTGGTATTCAGCGTGCTGGACGCAGCCCACTTCCCGGAGCACCCTTTGCTGGTGGGCCACCCGCTCGAGGAGATCGAGGCGTTTTGCCGCAAGCTCGCGCCCAGCGTGAGCGTCGTGCGTGGCGGTCTCGCCAACGCTGCGACTGTGGTGATGCGGGTGGCGTGACGTGGCAGCCGACCAGCACGCGGGCCGGTGGAAGTGTCTCTCGCTGGCAGTTGCCAGCCTGGAGCAGCGCTACAAAACGAGGTGGCGACTTCACCCGCAGATCCGAGGTATTTTCAACGCCGGTCTCTGCATGAACCGAAATGGGAGGCTCAGATGAAAGTCAATGACACCGTGCCAGAAAGAAGTTCGCGCAATCCCGTTGCTGTTCCTGACGGACTCGTCGGAATCGCTTCGAGTCCTGCTTGGACAGGACGAGCGCAGGGGCTGGTTCAGGCAAATATTGACAGCTCACCGCGAATTCAGGCGCAAAGCAGGGGCATCTGTGCGGCATATGGCGCGCGGGGGCAGTTGGCCCGATCTCACGGTGGCGGTGGAGGAGCACCTCAAACCAAGAGTGGCAACTGCAACCCCCTCCAGTTGTATGGTGCGAATTATGGCCCGCTGTCCGACGATAACGGGTCGGAGGTGAAAACCGATGTCATTGCGCCAAATGACACGGCCGGGGGGTCGAATGTTACCTCTTGGCCAAACTGGTGGCCGATGGGCTCGGCCGAAACTGCGAACGATTTTCTTCGAGAAAACTTCGTTCAAGGACACCTTCTCAATCAGAAACTTGGCGGCCCCGGGGACGCGAGAAAAAATCTCACGCCGCTCACAAGGTCGACCAACAGTCAAATGTCCCACAGCATCGAGAATATCGCAAAGGGTTATCTTTCCCAAGGATATGGAATTGAATATTGGGTAACTGCCTCCTATAACTATCACCCGAGCGTCAGTGGGGTTGGCGGTTCACATCTACCCCAGGGTGAGAAGCAGAAGCTGCAAACGGAGCTCGACAAGATGGCGGGTGAGGTTGGGGCGCAGATAACCGTTCATCAAGGTGGAGCCGGGAAGTGGAAAGTACTGCCCAAGCCACAGCAGCCGAAAGATGTTTATGTGAAAAATGAGGGCGCCGCCCTGAAGGGCTCTTTTACCTAAGTCCCCCATCTCGATGGGGTCGTTCATCGGCGCCTGTCCATCGTGAACGGGCATGTTTCGATGCGAAGCTGAAGTACATCAATTCTTCCCTTGGCCCGGATCATCTTGGGTGGTAGGAGTTCGGCATGCGGTCTGCCGGCTGGCCGTTGCTGTGGGCCCTCTTCTACGTCTTCCTCTATCCGAGGATCAGCTACTGGGTGATGACTTTCACCCGCGGCGAACAGAATCGCTGGCGTGCACGACAGGCGGCACTGGATGGCGAGCGCATCCTGACGCATGACGAGGCAACCAGGCTGAGGGTCTACGGCGCCGAGCTCGAGGCCAAAATGGGGGATGCAGAGACCCGCCACGGCACTCAGCGAGAGCGGGACCAGGCAGCGATCGTGCAGGCGACCAAGGAACGGGATGAACTGACCTCACGAATCGAAGTCCTAAAGACCCAGAAGCAGCAGCTACAAAACGGGGCCGTGTTTTCGGATCTTGTGATCCCTGACACCATTCCCGAGGTCGGCCTTGAGGAGGATCGACTGCTTGGGGACATAGCCGGACGATCTGCTGATAGGAATCCGGTCGAACCGGTCGAGATTTCCGTTACACGCATGGGCGTGTTCAGCAATCTTCGGAAGAAGGGACTAATCATGGTCCTAAGCAAAAGCGGGAAGCAATACGTCGAACCCACAGATGTTGGCAAAACCCTCGCGTTTCGTGATTCAGGGCTCGAAACGCCTTCGGGCGAAATTCTCAGCGGGCATGGCAAAGTGGAACCGTCGGCGGAGCGCGACGCCACGCAAGCTTCCACCCCGGGTCCCGTGAATCTTGTCTTCACGAAGCGACTGGAGGATGAAGAACGAGAGGACGCGCCACCGGCCGTTGGCGCCTCCGGTCTTGAGGACCCGCCCCAACCTCGCCCCAAAGCCGATGAGACTATTGCCAAGGTCAATGAGACCATCGCACGTGACGATCAGATCATGATGCAGCCAGTCCCTGGTGGCATCGACGTACCTAGGCCGACGCGCCGAGAGGCGACCGTCCTAATCGACATTAGAGATCGGATGAAGCAATCCCCGGTGTACGAAACCGAACTCAGCCTTCAGGCCGAGCACGCAGTCGAATCGCTTGCCCAGCAAGGCCTGCTGGGCAGATCAGTGGCCCCAACCACGTGGTCTTCACCGCTCGTGGGACTGACGCAGCGAAAATGGCACGCGACCTGACGGGACCTCGGGGCGGCCCCAACAGCTTGTTCTCTAGTGGGTCCACGTGGAGAAATGAGCGCGGCGGGCACCGCTCGTCCGAAGGTTCGTGATTGCATGGCCCGCGCCTAGCTAGCCGCTAGATCGTCACCGCGTGGCGACTTCGTGAAGCGTCGGCGCGGACCTGTTGTACACGCGATGGATCCCGGCGAACGATCAAGGTGGCGCTCGAGCCATGCTCGCTGCGACCCATGGAGGCGAATTCGTCCATTGGTCCCCATGCAGTTAGAGTGACCCCGGCGATCAGCGCCAACAACGAAAAAAGCCCGGCGGGTCAACGACCTACCGGGCTTTCTTTCCTACCAATTTTGGTAGGCGCGATTGGACTCGAACCAACGACCCCCACCATGTCAAGGTGGTGCTCTAACCAGCTGAGCTACGCGCCTGCGAAGCCTACGACTATATCACCATTTTTATGGTCGAGGCCATCGCCGCAAGTTTTTTTGTCGCCTTCCGAGTCGCCCGGTGGCGAAACCTCACCCAGCCCGCCTGGCCCGGCGCACCGCCCCCTGCCCTGGCTTCGGACCGTCAGACGCGCCAAGCGCAAGCTGAGGCTGCCACAGCACCTGCAACTGCTGCAGCGGCTTTCCCTCCACCAGGCCGAGCATCAACTCGGCCAGCTGCACGCCGGACGCATTGGCCTCGGGTTGGGCGATGGCGGTGATGGCGGTCGTGCCGAGGATGGTGTCGACGGGCATGCCGTCGTACACGATCACCGAGATGTCGCGCCCCAGCACGAGGCCGGCATCGAGCAGCGCACGCACCACGCCGACGCCGCAGATGTTGTTGTCGACGATGACCGCCGACGGCAGCGGTTCCTGCTTCAACAATGCCTGCATGGTGTCGTACCCGCCGCGCCGGCTGAAGACAGCCTCGACCAGGTGGTGCTTGTCGGGCTTGAGCTTCGCCTCTCGCAGCCCGCGCAGGAAGCCCTGGTGGCGCTGATGGGCGAAGGTGAGGTCCAGCGGCGCGTGCACGTAGGCGATGTCCTCGTGGCCCAGGCCCGCGAGCCGCTGCACGGCCAAGGCAGTGCCAGCCTCGTTGTCGAAGTCGAACCAGGCGTAGCCGCCGGGCTTCGCAGTGCGGCCATAGGCCACGAAGGGCACGCCGCTCGCCAACAGGTGCTCGATGCGCGCGTCGTCCATCCGCGTGTGCGGCACGATGAAGCCGTCGACGCGGCGCGCCTTCAACAGGCGCTCGTAGGTGGCCAGCTCGTCGGCCGGCCGCGCCGAGGCGATCAGCACGTCGACGCCGGCCTGCGCGAAGCGGTCGGTCATGCCGGCCACCACCTCGATGAAACGCGGGTCGCCCAGGTCACCCGAGCCGGTGGGGTAGACGATGCCGATCGCATCGGCCTTGCCGGTGGCCAGGCGCCGCGCGGCGCCATTGGGCCGGTAGCCGAACTCGCGCGCCGCCGCCATCACCCGCTCGCGGGTGCGCTCGCTGACGTCGGAGTACCCGTTCAGCGCACGGCTGACGGTGGTCTGTGAAAGGCCCAGGCGGGCCGAAAGTTCTTTGAGGTCCATCGGAGTTGGTGTTCGGAACCACGGCGTTGTAACCCAAGGAACGGCCGCTGGTTGTCTAAGGGTAAACGTCAAGCAAAATCCAAAGCGCTTTGGGGAAGAATACCAAAAGCGCTTTGGAAACGAGCGCAACAAGAACAAATTGGCCACCCCCAGGAGAGAAAAGTCATGAAGATCTCGAGAAACGTCCTGATCGCACTCGCCGCCGCCGCCGCGTCGGCGATCAGCGGTGCTTCGGCTGCCACCGTCGATTTCAGCGGCTACTTCCGCAGCGGCACCGGCGCCAGCAGCCAGGGCGGCAAGGAGGTGTGCTTCCGCATGCCGGGCTCCATCGCCTGGTTCCGGCTGGGCAACGAGTGCGACACCTATGCGGCGCTGAGCTTCGGTTCCACGCTGGGCACGGTGGACGGCACCACATTCAAGGCCAAGTTCACCACCGCCTACGGCACGCAGCAGGCCGCCAACTGGGAGCAGAGCTCGCCCGCGTTTCGCGAGGCGTTCGTCGAAGCCACGGACATCGGCGCGAGCATGGGGATGCCGGCGCTCGCCGGCGCCACGCTGTGGGCCGGCAAGCGCTTCTACAAGAACCCCGACATCCACATGCTCGACTACACCTACTGGGAAGTGGGCATGGGCCCGGGCTTTGGCCTCGACAACGTCGACATGGGCGCGGCAGGCAAGTTCTCGTACGCGATGTTCCGCGTCGGCGACTTCACCGGCTACGGCATCAACACCTCGCTCGGCGGCTACAACCCCGAGCTGATCGGCGGCGGCTCGCGCACCGCGACCGTCCATGACTTCCGGCTGCAGGACATCGCCGTCAACCCGGGCGGAAAGGTCACGCTCGGCGCCGACCTCGTGATGAAGAGCAACCGCAGCGGCACCAGCACCTACACGCAAGACGTGGTGCAGCAGATCACGGTGGACGGCACGACCTACGACGTCGTCGTCCGCGAGACGAAGACCATCGACAACGAGGCCGGCCGCAACGGCTTCGGCCTCACGCTGAGCCACCGGCAGGAGAACCTGTTCGGCCTGGGCCGCTTCAACGACGTGACGGTGCAATACGCCCACAACGCCGCGTCGCTCAAGGGCTTCGGGTTCGCGGGCAGCAACGACAAGCGCCGGGAGTGGCTGGTGTTCGACCACTGGGTGATCGAGCCCGCCGGCATGCCGATCAGCGGCAGCGCCACCATCGGCCTGCGCAACGCAACGATCAACGACAAGAACGTCAAGGACTTCTGGATCGGCGCACGCCCGCAATACCACCTGAACAATGTCTGGAGCCTGATGTCCGAGGTGGGCTACCAGCAGGTCAAGCCCGAAGACGAGCCCACGCGCAAGCTGGCCAAGGTGACGCTCGGCACGCAGTTCTCGATGGGCAAGAGCGTCTGGGCGCGGCCTGCGATCCGCTTCTTCCTGACGCATGCCAAGTGGAACGACGCCGCAGGCCAGGCCGGTGCGGTCGCGTGCACGGGCCGAGACTGCAACACCGCAGTCGACACTTATGCCGACAAGCGCCACGGCACCACCTACGGCGCCCAGGTCGAGGCCTGGTTCTGATGTTGGGGCACAGCTTGGCGCCGATCAGAATCACGCCGGCGATCGGCAACGCGATGTTGTCCCCGGGTGGGGCCATGACGCCCCTGCTCTATCCGATTTATTCCCCGTACGAGCCCATCGCACGGAAAACACGGAACACACCATGAATCTCTTCAATGCAAATGCACGGCGCTGCGGCGCCGCACTCGTGGCCTGCACACTGGCCGCGTCGGGAGCCCACGCCGAGACGCTGGTCAGCATGTGGGTGCATGCCGGGCCGGGCCCGGAGCGCGATGTCTACATCGCTTCGGTGCGCGCCTTCAACGAGGCCAGCCCCGACATCAAGATCAAGCTGCTGACCTTGCCCGAAGGCAAGTACAACGACCAGGTGAATGCCGCGGCACTGGCGAACAAGCTGCCCTGCATCCTCGACTTCGACGGCCCCAACGTCTACAACTACGCCTGGTCCAAGAAGATCGTGCCGCTGGACGACCTGCCGGTCGGCAAGACCGCCAAGGCCGAGATGTTGCCGACGCTGGTGCGCCAAGGCACCTACAACGGCAAGCTCTACAGCGTGGGCCAGTACGACTCCAGCCTCGCGTTGTGGGGCAACGCCAAGACACTCACGGCCGCGGGCGTCCGCATCCCCACGGGCGTGGACGACGCGTGGACGCTGGCCGAGTTCGAGGACGCGCTGAAGCGGCTCAAGGCAGCCGGCGTCGCCTATCCGCTGGACATGAAGTTCAACTACGGCATCGGCGAATGGGTGAGCTACGGTTTCTCGCCGCTGCTGCAAAGCTTCGGCGGCGACCTGATCGACCGCAAGACCTATCGATCCGCCAAAGGCGTGCTCAACGGCCCCGAAGCGGTCAAGGCACTGACGACGCTGCAAAGCTGGGTCAAGCAGGGCTACGTGAACCCGGCCACCAAGAACGACGGCGACTTCGCGCAAGGCAAGTCGGCGATCTCCTGGGTGGGCCACTGGGCCTACAACGACTACCGCAAGGCCCTGGGTGACGACCTGGTGCTGATCCCGATGCCCAGGTTCGGCGCGCGCGCGGTCACCGGCGCGGGCTCGTGGAACTTCGGCATCTCCAAGAGCTGCGAGACGCTGCCAGCGGCGTCGAAGGTGCTGGAACACCTGATGTCCAAGGCCGAGATCCTGAAGGTCACCGCGGTGAACGGCGCCGTGCCGGCCACCAGGGCCGCCCAGGCCGAGAGCCCCAACTACGGCCCCGGTGGACCGCTGCGCCTGGCCATCGAGCAGGCCAACAAGGGCGTGTCGCGCGTGCGGCCGGAAACGCCGGCCTACCCGGTGATCAGCGCCGCGTTTGTCGAAGCGGTGAACAACATCGTGGGCGGCGGCAGCGTGCAGAAGGAACTCGACAAGGCCGTCCGGAAGATCGACCAGGACATCGAGGACAACAACGGCTACCCGGTCCTCTGATGCGGAACGAGAAGCAAGCGATCGACGCGAACCTGACCACGACAAGGCCCTGACCATGAGCAGTCTGCAGATGTCTTCCACGCCCGCCGCCGGCCTGGCGCGTGCGGTGCGCCATCGCCCGCGCCGCCGCGGCGACGGCGCCACCGCGTGGCTCTTCGCGGCCCCCGCCACGGCGCTGCTGGGCGTCTTTCTCGTGCTGCCGTTCCTGATGGCGGTGGTCCTGTCGTTCACCAACAAGCGGCTGATCAGCGCCGAGGAGCTCGGCACCAACTACGTGGGCTGGCGCAACTACGCGCGACTGATCGAGGATGAGGCCTTCTGGGCCGCGCTGAAGAACAACTTCCTGTTCGTGGCGATCGTCGCGCCGCTGCAGTCGGTCTTCGCGCTGCTGCTGGCGGTGCTGGTCAACAAGCCACTGGCCGGCAGCCACCTCTTTCGCACGGTCTACTTCATGCCGGTGGCCACGACAATGGCGGTGGTGGCCGTGATCTGGTCGCTGATGTACGCGCCCGATGGCGGCGTGGTCAACCGCTTCCTCGGCTTCGTGAGCTTCGGATTCATGGCCCCGCAGGACTGGCTGCGCGATCCGGCATGGGTCCTCTACGCGGTGATGGTGCTGTCGGTGTGGCAGGGCGTGGGCTTCCAGATGCTGGTGTTCCTGGCCGGCCTGCAATCGATCCCGGCCGATCTCTACGAAGCGGCCAAGCTCGACGGCGCCACGCCGTGGCAGCAGTTCCGCTTCATCACCGTGCCGATGCTGAAGAACACGACGATCTTCGTGCTGATCACCACGACGATCTACGCCTTCCAGCTCTACACCCAGGTGCAGGTCATCGCCAGCAGCGGCACCGCGGCGCCGATCGATTCGTTCCGCACCGTGGTGATGCTGATGGTGCACGAGGGCTTCGGCAGCGGAAAGATCGGCTATGCCTCGGCGCTGTCGGTGTTCTTCTTCGTGCTGGTGCTCGCGATCTCGATGCTGCAGCGCCTGCTGCTGAAGGAAGAGAGGGCCGTCGCATGACCCACGATTCGCAACGCGTTGCCGATCGGCGCGGCCGTCTCGCGCTCTATGCGGCGCACGGCCTGCTGGCCGCCTTCTTCCTGCTGCCGCTGGTCTTCATGTTCGTCTCGGCTTTCAAGACCGACGAGGCACAGCTGCTGCAGGACATGAACAGCCTGGCCGCGTTCCTGCCCACTGGCCGGCTGGGGGCAACCAACTTCGCCGAGGTGATGCACAACACGCCGTTCGTGCGCGCGTTTCTCAACTCGCTGCTCGTGGTGGGCGTGACGGTGACGCTGGGCATCCTGGTCAACAGCATGCTGGCCTACGCGCTCGCGCGGCTGCGCTTCGCGGGCCGCAACCTGCTGCTGTCGGTGGTGATCGCGCTGATCATCGTGCCGTTCGAGGCCATCGCGGTGCCCCTGCTGCTGGTGGTGAATGAACTGCCCTGGTTCGGCGGGCAACGCGGGTGGCTCGATTCGTATCACGTGCAGATCATCCCCTTCATCGGGAATGCGTTCTCGGTGTACCTGTTCTACCAGTTCTTCACCGCGCTGCCCAAGGACCTGGAAGAAGCCGCGCTGGTGGATGGTGCCGGGCGCTTTCGCATCTACTGGAGCATCGTGATGCCACTGTCCAAGCCGGTGATCGCCACCGTGGCGGTGCTGCAGTTCCTTGCGCGCTGGGGCGACCTGCTGTGGCCGGTGATGGTGGTGCGCGGCGAAACCTTCGCCACCTTGCCGCTGGCGATGCAGACCTTCTTCGGCCAGTTCCCGCGCCAGTGGGGGCAGGTGATGGCGTTCGCGGCGCTGGTCACGCTGCCGACCCTGGTGGTTTTTCTCGTGTTCCAGCGTTGGTTCGTCAAGAGCGCGATTTCCAGCGCGATCAAGGGGTAATGACATGGCAGCTGTTTCGTTGCGAGGCATTCGCAAGACATACGACGGGGGCATCTCCGTCATCAATGGCGTGGACCTCGAGATCGCCGAGGGGGAGCTCATGGTCTTCGTGGGCCCCTCGGGCTGCGGCAAGAGCACGATGATGCGCATGATCGCCGGGCTCGAAGACATCAGCGAGGGCGAACTGCGCATTGGTTCGCGCGTTGCCAACGACCTGCCGCCGGTGCAGCGCGACGTGGCGATGGTGTTCCAGAGCTACGCGCTGTACCCGCACATGACGGTCGCCGAGAACATGAGCTTCGGCCTCCGCATCGCCGGCCGTCCCAAGGCCGAGGTGAAGCAGGCCGTGGGCCGCGCGGCCGAGGTCCTGCAGATCACCCACCTGCTCGACCGGCGGCCCAAGGCTTTGTCGGGCGGCCAGCGCCAGCGCGTGGCGATCGGCCGGGCGATCGTGCGCAAGCCCAAGGTGTTCCTCTTCGACGAACCGCTGTCCAACCTCGATGCGGGCCTGCGCGTGCAGATGCGCGTGGAGTTGACGCGGCTGCACCGCGAGCTGGGCGCGACGATGATCTACGTGACCCACGACCAGACCGAAGCGATGACCATGGGCGACCGCATCGCCGTCTTCGACCAGGGCGTGGTGCAGCAGGTCGGCCCGCCCATGGCGCTGTACCAGCGGCCGGCCAACACCTTCGTTGCGCAGTTCCTCGGTTCGCCGCGGATGAACCTGCTGCCGGCGCAGGTGAGCGTGGACGGCGCGGAGGCCTTGCTGCGGGTCGACGGCCTGGGTGAGGTCAGGATGCCTGCGCCTGCCCAGCTGGGCGACGCCACGCAAGTGACCCGCATCGGCGTGCGGCCCGAGTCGCTCGACGTCGGCACCGGGGGCTGGCAGTTGCCGCTCAGCCTGGTCGAGCGCCTGGGCGACACCACCCTGCTCCATGGCACGGTGCCAGGCAGCGAAACGCCGCTGTCGATCAAGCTGGGAGACGCCGAGTCACCGTGGGACATCGGCGACCGCATCGGTGTGCAGCCACGCGCCGGCCACGTGCTGCTGTTCGATGCGCAGGGACAGCGCATCGGCGTGGTCTAGCCCAACCGATTCCCTTTTCAGACCTCACTGCTGGCGTCTTACCGGGCGCCCGCCAGGATTCCCTTGATTGTCCCCATGAAGAACCAAGTCCAACTGATCACCTATGCCGACCGACTCAGCGGCGGCGGCCTCCCCGAACTGCATGCCCTGCTGCGCGCGCCCCTGGCCGGTGTGTTCGGCGCGGTGCACATCCTGCCGTTCTTCCATCGGGTGGACGGCGCCGATGCCGGCTTCGATCCGATCGACCACACGCAAGTCGACGCGCAGCTCGGTGGCTGGCACGACATCAAGTCGCTCACGCAGGACGTCGACGTGATGGCCGACGTGATCGTCAACCACATGTCGTCGGACTCGCCGCAATTCCTCGACTACTCGGCCAAGGGCGCGGACTCCGAATACGCGGGCCTGTTCCTCACCTTCGACGCGGTGTTTCCGCAGCGTGCCACGGAGCGCGAGCTGCTCGGCATCTACCGCCCGCGGCCCGGGCTGCCGTTCACCCATGCGACGCTGAAGAACGGCGAACATCGCTTGCTGTGGACCACGTTCACGCCCAAGCAGATCGACATCGACGTGCACAGCCCGGCCGGGCAGCAGTACCTGCAGGGCATCCTGCGCGCCTTGAGCGACAACGGCATCCGCATGGTGCGGCTCGACGCGGTGGGCTATGCGATCAAGCGCGCAGGCACCAGCTGCTTCATGATGCCCGAGACCTTCGCGTTCATCGGCGAGTTCGCGCAGCAGGCCAAGGCACTGGGCATGGAAGTTCTGGTCGAGGTGCATTCGCACTACCGGCAGCAGATCGAGATCGCGCAGCGCGTCGACTGGGTCTACGACTTCGCGCTGCCGCCCCTGGTGCTGCACGCGTTCGCGTTCAAGACCGCCGAACGACTGAAACACTGGTTGTCGATTCGGCCCGCCAATGCGCTGACGGTGCTCGACACGCACGACGGCATCGGCATCATCGACATCGGCTCGGCCGCCGCCGACCGCGCGGGGAACCCCGGCCTGGTGCCCGACGATGAACTCGACCACCTGGTGGACTGGGTGCACGACAACAGCCGTGGCCAGAGCCGCGAGGCAACCGGCGCCGCCGCTTCCAACCTCGACCTCTACCAGGTCAACTGCACGTTCTTCGATGCGCTCGGCGGCGACGAGCGCGCCTACCTGTTGGCGCGTGCGATCCAGTTCTTCGTGCCCGGCGTGCCGCAGGTCTACTACGTCGGCTTGCTGGCCGGCGCCAATGACATGGAGCTGCTGCAGCGCACCGGCGTCGGCCGCGACATCAACCGCCGCCGCTATGCCATGGGCGAGGCGGAACGCGAACTGGACCGTCCCGTGGTGCAGGCGCTGCTGGAGTTGATCCGCCTGCGCAACACACACCCGGCCTTCAGCGGGCGCTTCGAGCTGCTGGACACCGACGGTCAGACGCTGTCGATGCGCTGGCGCCAGCGCGACTCGTTCGCCGAACTGACCCTGCACCTGGGGTCGTTGGCCCATTCGCTGCGCTACAGCGCGGAGCCCGGCGTGCCTGAGCGGATGGTGCTGTTCGGACGGATCGCCGCCGACGCGACCCTGCCATGACGCACTGACGGACTGGCTCGGGGGCTCCCCCGGCGCGAGTCGATGGGGCGGCACACCGCCCGTTGTCCGAAGGACAGCACCGATCCGATGAATTCCCCTCTGGACGCCTGGCTCACGCAGGCGTCCCGGATTGTCACGCCGGTGCTGGAAAGCCGGGGTGCCTTGCTTTTTGTTCACTCACATGACGGAGACGACATGAAACGCATCGATGGACGAAGTACCCCCGCAGCCGCCCCCGAATCCTCGGTCACCCCACTCCTGCCGCCGTCTGACCAGGCGCGCACTCGCGGCACACTGCCCCCCGGCCCCCAGGGGTTCGAGGCACGTTCGCACAGCTCGAGGTTGAGTGACAGCGCCGGCCTCAAGGCGCTGGGCTTGCAGCGCTCGCGCACCGCCTTCGCCAAGCTCGAGCGCCACAGCGGTCCGACGCTGACGCCCGAACCGTTGCCCCCCCTCGCATTGCTGGCCAGCACGCCGCATGGTGCGGTGTCCGGCGCGCGTCCTTTCGTTCAAGCCACGGCACGTGCCTCGCTGTTCGGTTTGACGGTGCCGGAGGAAACACGGCACCACGTGCCCTCCGCGGTCACCGTGTCGCGCTTGCGGCCCGCCACGGGAAGCGCCGCCAGCAGCATCACGGCCGAACGGCTCAATACCTGGCTGGCGCGGCGGCCGCCCCTGGAGAGCGATGTGATGCTCGCCGACGGCAGCCGGATCCATCGCTACAGCGCCACGGACGACCAGGCGGGCTCGGCCCGAAGCGAGGCTTTCTACACCGCGACGCCGGGGCTCGCGGCCGCCATCCTCACGATCCATCCGGAAGCCGAGGCGCGGGCGGGCACGGCGCCGTCCGCCGCGCAGATCGCCGAGCAGCTGACGGCACCGCCGCTCGGGCTGCTCACCGGGGTCTGGCCCTTGTCCGGCGGGACGAGCCTCCACCTCCACAACAATCGGCTGCACGTCTTTTCGGGGGCGGGCGCTGGCGTCGATGCGCCGGGCCAGTGGCAGGCCATCTCCATCGCACCCGTGGCGGCACAGCGCGAACGGCTGCAGATGCTGGGCCAGCAAGGTGACGGCGAGGTCTATGGGCGCGCCGGCCCCCATCTACTGCGCCTGCGGGCCGAAACGGTCGACATCCTCGAATTGCCGGGGGTGGGCGCCGAGGATGTGGTTCGCGTCGGCCCCGACAAGGTCGCCCATGCGTTGCAGGAGGGGCAGTTGCGCCGCATCGGCAACGGTGCAGCCGCGGTGCCCGAGGTGCCTCGGCCCATCGCACTTTCGCGCTGGAACGGCGCGGGCGGACTCGAGCCGAGTCCATCCCGACCGGTCGACTTCCTCGTCCACGGCCAGGCCGCGAATCAAGGGCTGATCGTGCTCGACCAGAGGGGCCGGCTGTACGAAGCACCGATGTCCGGGGATGGCCCGATCGAGGCTCGTCGCCTGCCGCTGCCCGCGTCCATGCTGCCCGCGGAGGACTGGACCGTCACCGACTTCGGCCTCGCCCAGGATGGTTCGCTGCAGGCCTTGTGCGAACACAAGGCCGGCGGCCGAGTGTCGCTGCAGCGGTCACCGGGCGCGGAGTCCCTGCAACCGGCGTTCCGGATCGACCAGCCGCTGCTCCTGGTGGCCCGCGAGGGCCTCCACGCGCCCGAGTCCGAGCAGATGGACAACCGCATCCAGTACGACGGGCATGCGGAGTTCGGCTCGCACCAGGGCATCGCGCACTATCGCGCGAGCCCCGACCACCCCTGGACGGAACTGCTCGACGCCGCGGGCAAGCCCGTGTCCGATGTCATCCGGCTGGCGAGCGGTCCGTTCGGTTTCATCGACCGCAAGCCGCTCTATGCGTTGCTCGCGGATCCGCCCGCGATCGTTGCGCTGAAACTGCAGGGGCGCACCACCGTGCTGCCGGCCCTCGACGCCGGCGCGGCCGTGGCGGGCGGCCCGCTCGCGGTTGTGCCAGCCCGCGTGGAAGCGACCACCGAACCGTTGTTCCATCTGACGGTGCCGGCGGGAGAGGTCCGGGCGTTCACGGTGGACAAGGAAGGCCATGTCTACGTGCTGGATGTACAAGGACATCTCTCCACGAACCGGCCGGCGCCCGCTTCGGCCGCCGATGTGTCGCCGGGGTCTGCACCCCTGCCCGGGCGCATCGACGCCGGGTTGCTGAGCCCGCTCGGCATCGCATTGGGGGGCGACAACCGGCTCCACGCCCTGGACCGGCAGCCGGACGGCCATGTGCTGCTCAAGCGGCTGAGCGCCGAGCAGGTGTGGGAAGAGGTGCCCATCGACTTGTCGACCGTCGCCGGCGCCAAGCCCCAGGAGCTGCGCATGTCTCGCACCGGCCAGATCGAGTTGCGGCTCGAGCAGCATGGCTGGCATGCCGTGCTGCCCGCGATGACCGATCCACGGACCGGCGGGCTGTTGCCGAGCCGGGTCGATCCGAACCCGGTCGATCCTCCGCGCGCCACGGAAGGCATCAACGCGGGCACGAACACGAGCATCGATCACCAAGGCCCGACGCGCGTGCGGCTGCCGCTCCCCACGGCACCCCAGTCGGCGAACCACAACATGGTCACGACGACCGCCCTGCTGGGCAACACCTCGACCGACCCGTTGAGCTGGACCTCGAACGCCAAGACACTGGCGCGCAACACCCGCAGCCACCTCGGTGCATTGGCCAGCGCGGCGGGCGACGTGTTCCTCGACAGTGCACGTGCCACCGGCAACGCGCTCGGCTTCACGGCGATGCGTGCAAGCCAGTACGAACGGCTCAAGGGCCACTTCCATGCCGCCGACCAGGCACACCAGGCGCTCGGCGCCCTGCTGGCCGACGGCGGCGACTCGTTGGCCCGGCATGCCGGGTCGGCACGGTCTCCGGCCGACCTGCCGTTGCCCCCGCAAGACCAGGCGCAGCTCGTCGCGCTCCGCGAACAGACCCTGCAACGCCTGCTCGCCGATCTTCGCAAGATCGGCTTCGAAGAGCGGGCGCTGGATCCGACCTTCGCCGCGAAGAAAGACACCTTCAGCGCGACCACCGTGACCTACAAGGCGGCTGAAACCGTGCGCAGCGCGGGCCGCAGGCTGCAGGAGGGCCTGAGCGACCTGACCGGCCGTTCGAACGACTTGCTGCCCGTCCTGGCAGACGCCTTCTCGCGGATCGACCCCTCCGAACAGCAGTCACCGGGTCTCAGCCCGCTGGAACGCGGCATGGTCGAGGAGATCCACCGGACGCTGGCACAGTTGGGCGAAGCCGGTGTCCGGCTCGCCACCCGCCCCGCCCCCGCCGCGAGCGCCGACGAAGCCACCCGCGACCGCCGCGACAACCAGGCGATCCGCACGGCCAGCATCTCGCACTTGCTGGTGACCTATGACCAGTTGCTGCAGGCCGCCGGCCCCGACGATGTCGCCGCGGCCCAGGCTCGGATCGAGGGTCCCGGACCGCACCGGCTGTCCCACCTGGGCCTGTCCTCCTGGATCGACCTGGAGGCTTTCGACGAAGTGGCCTCGACCTTCCGCGATGACATGTCCACGCCGCACTCGGCGCGGCGCCAGCAGTTGCTCAAGAGCATGGGTTTGCCGGCCGATGCTGCGCCCGACCAGATGGCCGCACGCATGTCGGCACTGCTGCAAGATCTCTACAACCGCAGCACGTTCTTCTCGACCAGGATCGACGGCATCGCGCTGGGCGGACGGGCTGGCCACACCGATTGGGAAGATTGGAGCGCGCTGCCCATGTCAGCCGGCGGCGAGGCAATCCATGCGCTGGGGGTCGAGCGCATCGGAGACTCCAAGGATGGCGATGCCGGGCTGGTCGCCTTCTTCGTGCGCCATGCCAGGGGCAGCGGCTCCGTCAGTGCCGGCCCCAACTTCGACCTGAAGCCCGGCAAGGGTGTCGGGGAGCATCTCCATCCGTCCCACAGCGTGCGCCAGGCGGTCAAGGCGAGCTGGAACGCCAATGCCACCATCGTGCGCATGTCCGCCTCCGTGCAGCACGGGGTGGGTGCGGCGGTCCTGCTATCGCCCGAGACCATCCCCGAGTTCGCCAGGTTGCTCTTCGATGCCGGGGACTCTGACACCACCAAGCTGCTGGCGCGCGGGTGGAACGAAGGGGCCATCGGCCTGGACCTGTTCGAGACGAACCTGAACTACCTGACCGACATCGGCGCCGCAGCCAATGCGGTCGACCTGTCGAGAACCTACGGCAAGGACGACAAGAGTTCGGTGGGCTTCAGCGTCGGCGGCACGTTGCGGGCGTCGCTCAACGCGCACGCCTCGGAGATGGAGCTGCACCTCGACCATGCCTGGAACGAAATCCTGGGTCTCGAGTTCCAGGGGTCGATCGACTTTCGCGCCAGTGCGAATGCGCAGATTCGGGCCGGTGGCTTCATGGCCACGGCCTGGGACCTGTTGTCATCGTCCAGCGGTCTCGGGAACTTGCAAGTGGCCGCCATCAATGCGTCGGTGAGCGACGCGAACCTGCCGCTCGACCAGGCCGCCAGGGCAGCGACCGGTGTGTGGAACACCGTGACGGGCCGCCGGGACGAAGCACCGGTACTCGGCACCTCGACGTACAAGCGCACCCTGGACGCCCAGGCGGGCCGCAGCATCACGCCCGGCGAATGGACCAGTGCCCTCACCCGGCTCCGCGAGGCGTCGAGCGATGCGGCCGCCGAACTCGGCGATGCCGCGATGCCCGCCCTGCCCAGCGAGCGCATCGCGTTCCTCGACCGCGCCATCGCGCGTTTGCAGGGCAACGCCGCCACGGCGATCGAAGCACGCGGGGCGTTTGAAGGAAGTGCGCTTGTGCGGCAACGTGAAGATGCCCGCATCGCCACGCGGTCCGGGGCCGACGCCTTGTGGCATGTCCGCTCGAGCGTCGCACGGACACGCCTGGTCGACAGCCTGAAGGGCCTCAAGCAGCAAGAACTGTCTGCGCGCGAGCACCGGGCCCGACTGGTCCCCGGCGCTCGCGTCGAGCTGAACCTGCTCGGACGCGAGTCGCTCGACCTGCTCGTCACGCGGGCCCTCGGGCACACTGGCCTGGGCGGCAAGCTGGCCGAGGCACACGCCATCAAGGACCAGATTCCCGGACTCGCCGACGTGATGGCGCGCTTCAAGGGAATCGACAACATCAACCAGGTCCGCTTCGTCTTCGAGATGCGGCCACAAGCCCTGGCCGCCATCAATGACGCGCTGGCCTTGAAAGAACAGCAGGACGCGCTCCGGGTCGACCGCACCGCGAGCATCGCGGACGAGGAAGCGCCTGCGCCAGCCTTGGACAATGACGGCGTGCAACTCGACTGGCGGGAGGTGCTGGAGCTTGCCCGCTACAGCCCCGATCTGTACCGGCTGGCGGTCATCGCCCCTCACAACACGGATGACAACCCGAGCATTGCGAGCGTCGGCCTGCTCGGCGTCACCCACACCACCTCGGCCAGCGCATCCCACCAGCTCTTCCAGGCCGAAGTGCAGTTCCTCTACGGCATGCACGACGAGTTGGCTGGCGTCGAAGTGCTGGAGGGCGGCGCGCGTGCCTTGGACAAGGCCTTCCAACCGCTGCGCCGGGCCGGCGTGGCACCGGTGGCGTTGAGCTCGCCTGCGCCCGATGCCGCTTTCGGCCCGGCATCCCCCCGCGGCGAGCGGGTCGGTTTGGCAGAGCAGCGAAGCGCCTTCGAACAGGCGAAAGCTGCGGCCGCATCGAACATGCCGAGCTAGGGCTTGGCCGAGCGAGGCATGGGGTGGCCTCCTGGAACGATCAGTTCAGGCAGGAGGCCGCGCGCCAGGAGAACCCGGTCAACAGCGAGGCCGGCCGCACGCTGGCCCAGTCTGGTCGCGGCAACATGCCGGACCAGACGGCCGGAAACCCGCTCCTCGGGTCACTCGCAGCGGAAGCTGCTGGCGCTGTCGAGATCGGTCGCGCCGGCCCTCAGCCGAGCGACCTGCGGATACGGGCACAGCGGCCGCGTGCGGTTGGACGACCAGCCGGCCGGCACGTCCGGGTTCGCGCCCAAGGCGCTCCCGGGCCCGCGAACCTGCGCGGTCACGCTGGAGGGTGCCTGGCCCTTCTCGACCCAGTCCACCAGTGCCGGCAGCATGTCGAACTGGTCGGTGGAGGGGCCGGCGCCGCAGTGCGACATGCCCGGAACCCGGTAGTAGCGCGCGAAGTTCGAGGCGTCGCCAGCGTTGTTGGCGCGCAGGCCTTCGTACCACGCGGTGGTGTCGTTGACCGAGAAGATCGGGTCGCTGACGCCGTGATAGACCATCACCTTGGCACCGCGGTTCCTGAGCCTGTCGAGCTTGGTAGGCTCAACCGGCTGCATCAGCGAGAGGCCGGATTCGGTGTAGGTGGCGTTGCTGGCCGACACCGCGGCAATCATGTCGTCGATGGGCGTCGTCAATGCAAACGTGGCGCCGTTGAAGGTTGCCGGGTCGGCAGGCGGCGTGCTCCAGATGAGTGCCGTCGCGCCCGGGTCGATGACCGTCGACACGAAGAACTCCCAGAACGAGGAGTCGGCCGCGTTGTGCCCCGCATCGAACGGGAAGCTGGCGTAGAACTTGTTGCCAAGCGCGTCGGTGGCGCCGGAGAAGATCGGCGCGATGGCCGTCTTCTGCGCCGCGCTCAGGCAGGTGCCGTCACGCGCACCCGAGCAGGTCGGCACATCGCGCTGGAAGTCGAACGCCGCCTGGCAGGCGTTGATGTCCTGCACGATGCCGTCGGTGGCACCGTCGAGTGCGTCGCACTTGGCCACCACCTGGGCAGACACCATCGCACGCTCGACCGACGTGAACGCGGTGCTCAGGTCGGCCGGGTCAGTGGCGACAGAGGCGTAGCGCTTGGCGCCGAACTGGTTGGCGATGGCCGCCAGCGGGAGCCGGTAGCCGGGCGCGCCGGCCAGGTAGCCGTCGTACTCCTCGGGCATGCGCGTCATGGCCACGAAGGTGTGGCGGCCGCCATTGGAGCAGCCACCGAAATACGAGCGGTCCGGGGTTTTGCCGTAGCCGGCCTTGATCAGCGCCTTGGCCATGGGGGTCAGCTTGGCGACGGCCTTGTAGCCGTAGTCGAGTCGCGCCTCGTAGTCGACGCCGAAGGCGAGGTTGCCCTGGCCTTGGTGGCCAGCGTCCGAACTGATGACGGCAAAGCCCTGGGTCAGCGCCGGGCTCGGGTTCGAGCCGCCGCCGCCCAGCGCGGTCTGCACCAGGCCGTCGGAGCCACCGTTGGCTTGGTAGAAGAAGCGCCCGTTCCAGGCCTGCGGCATGCGCATCTCGAACATGATGGCGTAAGGGTTCCCGTCCATCGCGCTGGTGCGCCGGAACATCTCGCCCTTGACAAGGCAATGCGCGGCGACCGCTGCGCCCCCCCAGGTCAAGGTGCCGGCGGGCACCTCCTCGGCAGAGGCGATGGTCGTGTTGGCAAACGAGAAGCTCGATGCCAACGCAGCGCAGCTGGACAGGGTGGCGCCGGTGGCTGGGGCCAACTGAGGCAGCGCGGGACCCGAGTCGTCGCCCCCTCCACATGCTGTCACCAACAAGCCTGCGGCGGTGGACATTACCAACGCAGCGTGGCCGAAGAAGGGCTTGGGCATTCGAGTCTCCTCGTTGAGTTACATGGTCGCTTTCGGTCGAGCCGAACCGCCAATGTATTTATGATTCACAATCATCATGATGGTGGAATCCCTACCCGAGGACGAAGCGACGACGGCGCCGCTTCGAGAAGAATCGCCAGGGATCAGGTTGGCACACCTTGTGATGTTAGTTATGACTCATGCTCAATGTCTCGACCACTCCGAAGCCGCTCGGCGGCCGAAAACTTCGGCATACTGACGCCATGGCGAACGAACGCGGACGACTCACCGACCTCGGCGGCCTGAATCACGGGCAGATGCAAGGCTTGCTGGGCTATAACCTCGCGCAGGCATCGGTGACGGCGTCACTCGTGTACGAGGGGCATCTTGGCGGCCCGCTGGACCTGCGGCAGGTCGACTTCACGATCCTGACCCTGATCGGATCGAACACCGATGTCACGCTGAAGAACCTGGCCGAGGCGCTGGGCATCGCACCTTCCAATCTGACCGTGATCGTGGACCGCAGCGTCGCCAGGAACCTGGTCGTTCGCGAGCCATCCGAGGATGACCGCAGGAGCCGCCACCTGCGGCTCACTTCGTCAGGCCGAGCCTTGCTCGAAAGGGCCTGGGAGGTGGCACGGCACATGGAGTCCGCGATGCTGGCGCACTTCTCTTCGGCCGAGCGCGCCATGTTGTTCGAACTGCTCGGTCGGGTGGCGCTGCGCAGGGTGAGCGGTGAGGCGCTGGGGCCGCAGGCCGAGCGTGAACCACCTGCGCGGCCGAGTCGCGCTGACCGGCCAGGCTGACTGGTTGCGCGAAGCGACACAGGCTGCCTTCATCCTCTGCGCCCGGGCTCGGCGCCCACCATATGCCGCTGTCGGTGGCATGCACGTCGAAGGAGCACTCCCTGGTCGTCGGGTCACCAATGCATCCGCAGACCCACCGCCCCCTGCACCGAGGACTTCAGTTCCACATCACCGCCCGCGCTGAACGAACGCCCGAACTCGCCGTACAGGTCGGCAAGAGGCGTCAGTGCCAGCGTGAAGCCCGCCGCGAGTTCGACGGCGCCGTAGCCGCTCGCGCTCTCGACGCGCGTGGTCGCCGCCCCCGCGGCGACGTCGGTGAGATCGGTCCCCGCGCTCGCTTTGTAGACGTTCACGCGCGCATACGGCTGGAACAGTCCCGCGGCGCTGGGCAGGCTGCCTTTGATGCGCACGCCGAGTCGGCCGACGGTGCCACTGGCGGCGTGTTGCTGAACGCTCGTGCCGCTGACCTGCACGTCGTCGACGTGCGACTGTTGGCGGATCAGTTGCGCCTGCGGCTCGATGCGCCAGCGTTCGTTCAGCGGGAACGGTTGACCCACTTCGAGTGAGACCGCGAGGCCACTGGCCCGGCCCGATGCATCGGCGCTGCCCGTCGGCCGCAAGCTGTAGCGGTGACGGCCGGCCTGAAGAACGGCATCGGCATACAGGCCGCTCGCTTCTGCCCACGTGGCGTAGCCGCCGACGTAGCGAGACTGCACCGCGGTGCTGCCGACCGGGCCGGTGGCGCCGCGCGAATTTCCGCTCACATCCACCGCGCCGTCGAGAAAGCCGGCGTAGAGGCCGGCGCGCCAGTTGCCGTCGGCGAGCAGGTCGGTGCCGGCTTGCACGCCGCTCACATGGCCGAGACTGTGCGCGCCGACACTGCCGCCCTGGCGGATGTCGAGGTCGCTGGAGACGGCACGCGCCCAGGCGCGGCGGCCGAGGCCTGCGCCCGCCTCGTCCCCCCTGCGGCGGTGCAGGTTGCCCAGCATCGCGAGATCGGCCTGGCGCAACTGCGCCGGCAGCGCCGTCGTGAGCGGCACCTCCGCGCGATACGCGGAACGCAGATACCAGTTCTCGCCCTCCCCCACCGCATCGGCCGCATAGAGTCTGTACTCGTACGCACCCGCGTCGACATGGCCACCGGACAGCGCGAAGGCGTCCTTGCTGCCCTGGGCCGTCGTCGTGGCACCGTTGACGGCTTCGACCAGCAGGATGCCGTCGCCCGTCGTCGCCGCGCCCAGGCCGTCGACATTGCGCACCTGCAGCGTGGTGCTGCCGCTGGCCGCGCCGCCGCTGATGACGATCCGGTCCGCCGGTGAAGCCGAGCCGCCCAACGAGGCGTTCAGCTGCACCACGCCGCCCTGGCCGGTCCAGTCGCCGTTGACGGTCAAGGTCCGCGGAACAAGGGACGCACCGGGCGACTGGAAGCCGATGCGGCCGGCCAGCGTCAGCCGGCTCAGCGTCGAGTTGCCGGTCAGCGTCCAGCTGCTGGTGGCGTCGATGTTCAGCGCGGCGCGATCGACCGCACCCGTCAAGGTGGAGGCATCGCGCAAGTTCACCACGACGGCGCTGCCGGCGTCCGCTGCCATGTCGCCGCTCAGACTGCTGCGATTGGCGGTCAGCGTGAACGCGCTGTTGCCACCAACGCCCAGCAATCGGCTTCCCGCAGCGGCGGTGGCCGTGCTGTTGCTCAGTGCCAGCGCGGTGTCACCGGTGGCCCCATCCACCTGGATCAGATCGCCCGAGGCATTGCGGATGTCGAAGCCCTCGAGGCTCGCCGCCTGGTTCGCACCGGACAGGAAGCCGAGCGCGGTGCCCGCGGTGCTGATCGAGCCGCCGCCATTCGCTGAAATGCTCACGCCGTCCCGGAGAAGCAGCGCGCCGTAGCTCGTCGCATGGGTGGTGCTCAATTGCAGCGCACCAGTCGCCGTGATCGCGCCGCCCGCGTCAGCCAGCAGACCGGCCGCATAGGGTTCGAGGTTGCCACTCGGGAAGTTGGCCTGCGTCGCCGCGCCGACGTCGATGCGCGTGGTGCCGGCCAGGTTCACCTGCGAACCGGCGTCCCGCGAGGAGACGCCCGCACCATTGACACCGGTCACGTTGATCGACGTGGTCGACGACTCACCCGCATTCGCGATGCCGCCCGTCACGGCGCGGATGCCCGAACCGTTCACCCCCCTGACATCGAAAGTGGCTTGCCCGTTGTAGTTGATGCTCGCCGCGCTCGTGACCTTCAATCCAGAGGCCTGGACGCCGCTGGTTGTGAGGCTCAATGCGCCGTTCAGCGTGACCTGGGCGGACGCGTCGGCCGCGATGGCATCCGATCGTGAATCGCCCGCCACATGGATGGTCACATCGCCGTTGGCGACCAGCGCCGCACCGGCGCTGGCGCGCATGCCCGGCGAAAAGGCAGCACCGCTGCCCATCGTGAGATCGACGGTGCCATTCAGCGTGATGAGGCTGCTGTTGCCCTGCGCGAAGACCCCTTGGTTGCCCGACCCGTCCGGCAGGGTGATCGTCAGTGGCCCGCCGACGGTGATGGCCCCCCCGTCTTTCGCATGCAGGCCCAGGTTGCCCGTGCCCGTACCGGCCTTGCTGATGGTCGCGCCTGCCTGCAGATTGATCTGCGAACCGATACCGGTGGCAAAGGCGCCGACCAGGTTGCTTCGAGACAGCGGCAGCGTCAATGCATCCGCCACATGGATCACGCCACCCGTCAGCGATGTGAGCGCACCGGTTCCGTTTGTCACACCGGCGCCGGTATAGCTGCCCGAGGCCACGCAGGTCGAGCCCGCGCTGGCTTGGAGCGAGGCGCCTGCAGTCGTGTTGCAGGCCGCTTGGGCGGCGTCCGGGACCAGACCGGCCGCGAGCGCCAGCAAGGCCATCGCAGCAGCTGGGCTGAGACCGCGGCTGTCGTCAGGGTTGAAGAGTTGGCGCACGGCGCCGGCAATCGGGTGGCTGCGTGGTGGTGTCGTTCGGTGTGTGACGGCGGAGTACTGCATCTGAAATCCAATGAGGCTCTTGCGAATAGCGGTTCGCCGAGCACCGCCTTGCAGCGCTCGAGTCCGTCTGTGAATGGATTCGCAAAGCCGTGCCTTGACCGCGTTGATCCTGCGGCCGCGACCACCCAGGACGGCATTTTCGCGGGCGCATCGATCAAGGTCATGACGCTTGGATGACCGATCGCTCCCCCCGCCTCGCTCGACCGTGATGAATCTCACTGGGACTGGGAATTTCAAGACTCGGGTGGTGGCCGCATGACGCTCACCCGCGCCTGGTACCGCCGGCGCACGAATCGCCAAGCGAACCCTCAACTTGGTCCAGTGGCACCCGGCGCAACCACAGACTCCCAACGACGTTCGTAGGCGTGGCGGCGGAAATCTTCGAGCAGGAAGTCGATGAAGGCTCGTGTTTTGGCGGGGACGAGGGTGCGGCGCGGGTACACCACGCTGATCGACAGCCGCGGCAGTTCCCAATCGAGCATCACCGGCACCAGACGGCGGGCCACCAGGTCGTCATACATCACGTATACCGGCAGGGCCAGGATACCCAGACCCTGTATCGCCGCGGCGCGCAGGATCTGCGCGTCATTGGCATTCAGGGTTGGATTGGTCCGGACGACGATGATTTCGTCGCGCCGCTGGAATGTCATTTCCTCGGGGTTGTGATGCGAGTACACGAGCAATTGGTGCCCGGATAATTCGCGAGGGGTCTCCGGAATGCCATGGCACTCCAAATATGAAGGCGATGCCACCAATATCCTTCGCACGGCAGCAATCTTCCTGATGACGTGAGTCGAATCCGGCTCATATTCTCGCGCACGAATGGCAACATCGATATTGTTGTCAATGGCGTCATGGTGTTGGTTTGCAGCTATCAGTTCCACCCGTACGCCGGGATGGCGCCGGTGGAACTCTGGCAGCAATGGCGCAACGTGTCTCAACCCCAGGGACTGCGACGCCGTCACGCGCAACGTTCCCGAAGGGTGGGTCGTGGTCGCGTTCACTGCGGCGACGGCTTCGCGCATATCGTCCAGGATGGCCTTGCAACGGGCGTAAAAGCTCTGCCCGACTTCGGTCACGAAGAGTCGGCGGGTGGTGCGTTCGATGAGTCGAGCACCGAGGCGTTGCTCCAGGGTGGCCAGGTAGCGGCTCGCCGACGGGGTCGACAGGCCGAGCGCCCCGGCGGCTTTGCCCAGACTGCCCAACTCCACCACCTGGACGAAAAGCTCATATTCGGTCCAGTTGCTCATGTGATTTCTTCGGTTTGTGAAAAGATGATTTTCATTTCACCCGCTTGTTCAATATATTGACCGCCAGTAGTATTAAATCAATGTTTCAGCGCGGAGCCTCTGGTGTATCAACCAGACGCGCAACGAAACAGTGATGAAAATATCGACGGGCACACGAATCACAGCGTTGTGTTCGGGATCCGCTCGTCGTTTTTTTGCGGATTTTCCACGGCAGCCCAGAGGGGCTGGAGGTGGACGGTTCGCGGATCGGCATACCGCTTCGGCATGTTGAATTCCGACCTCGTATCAACCCAGCGCGCCGGGAGGGATGAGCCCGGGACCGTACCGATGATGCGCCACCTGCCTCTGCGCCGGTTCACCATTTTGTAATCAAAGATTCCATGAACCAAGCCACCTCCTCGACAGCAACAGGCGCGCCCCCGCCCCCGGACGCCGCCGTGCCCAAGTGGCCCACGGCGGACTTGGCGATCAACGATCGCGTTGCGCCAAGATTGCGCATCCACGCCATCGTTGGCCCGACCGGCGTCGGGAAGTCCGCCGAGGCGGAGCGTTTGGCGCGAGAGCTTCGCTGCCCCATCGTGGTTGCCGATCGCATCCAGTGCTTCGTCGACCTCAAGGTGACCAGTGCCCGAGCGACCGACTCCAAGGCGCAGGGTGTGGTGCGGTACCACTTGGCTGAGCGGCGGGTTTGCGACGGCGACATGACCGCCCGCAGTGCCGGCCAGGCGCTGACCTACATTCTTGGGGCGCTCGCCTCGAAGGGTCGTTTCGTCATCGTCGAGGGTGGATCGATCTCGCTGTTGCAGGAATTCTTCTCCAGCAACGACCTGCCTTTCGACGTATCTGTCGACGTGCGTCTCATCGGTGACCGTCAGGCGCATCGCCAGCGGTTGTTGCACCGAGCCCACCAAATGCTCTCCCCGCCCCTTGGCGGACCCGGACTCCTGCAGGAATTGGCAGCGGCGTGGCATATCGAAGCGCAAAGAGCATTCGTGGCCAGCGTCAACGGTCCCGAGGCGGTCGTGGCCTGGTGCCAACGCCACGGCATTGATCCGGCTGATCTACCGCGCAAGGGTCTGAGCCAGCAAGTGCTGGACGAGTTGGCCGAGGCCATCGCGGACGTGCACCTCGAGCACGCAGAGGACCAGGAGCGAGCGTTCTTGCAGCTCTTCCGCAATCAAGAGATCCGCCGCTTTCCCGCGGAACCACCCATGCGCGGCACGCGGGCGGCTGCACGGCGCGACGTCGAGGCGACCAAGCCGGATGCCCCTTCGCGCTTGACCGTGACGGTCTATTGCGGTTCCAGCCTGGGTCGCTCACCGGTCTACCGGGCGCAGGCAGCGGAGCTGGGACGTCGTCTCGCCGACAGCGGCTTTGACATCGTCTACGGCGGCGCATCGATCGGGTGCATGGGCGCGCTGGCCGACGGCGCCCTTCAAGCCGGTGGCCGCGTTGTCGGCGTCATCCCCAAAGCCCTGCTCGAGGTCGAGATCGGGCACCCGGAACTTACGGACCTTTACGTCGTTGACTCGATGCACGAACGCAAGGCCCTGATGGAACAACTCGCAGATGCGTTCATCGCGCTGCCTGGCGGCCTCGGGACTGCGGAGGAGCTGCTGGAAATGCTGACATGGCGGCAGCTCGGCCTGCATCAGAAGCCGTGCCTGCTGTTGGATGCCAACGGCTTCTGGACCGACGCAATTCGATCGCTGGGGCATTTGATCGACGCCGGCTTCGTCACTCGGAAAGACGTCGCCATCGCTCGCATCCTCCCGGACGCCGCGACCCTGGTTGCCACGCTGGCCGCAGAACTTTCCCGCTGAACCACGGGGCTGTACAGCCTCTTCGGCTTGGCCAGCCAATACACCACTCTTCAAATAAATCCCCACAGAATGAGCACCATCAATTCCTGGATATTTGAGCAGATGAACATATCCTCCAATGAGGATCCATCCTGTTTTGATGGCGCGGCCTGCGAGGACGAGTATGCGTGGCGCCTGGACATGTGGAGCGAGGCTGAATCGCTCGGTTTTCACGGCATATTCTTCAGCGAGCATCATTTCAGCGGCGTGCGCATGTGTCCGTCGCCCGGACTTTTGGCGGCCGCGGTGGCCGCACGGACCCGAAAGCTGCGCATTGGCATACTCGGACTTGTCCTTCCGCTATGGCAACCTTGGCGCGCCTTGGAAGAAATCGGCATGCTCGACCATTTGAGCCGCGGTCGGCTCGAGATTGGTTTGTCACGCGGCTCAAACCCGAAAGAGGCCAACGCCGTGGGCATCGCCGAAGCGGACATTCACCCGATGTACGAGGAAGCGCTCGATATCGTGGACCAGGCGTTGGGCGAGCCATTTCTTTCGCACAAGGGCCGCTACTGGTCTTTTGAAAACCTGGCTGTTCTTCCTCGACCTGTACAACAACCAGCTCCGCCCATTTGGGCAACCGTGAGAAGCATTGAATCCGCGATGGCCGCCGCAAGGCGGGGACACAGGATATGCACAGGCTTCCTGTCAACCGAAAAAGTAAAGAGCCTATTTGATGCTTACCGTGACGCAGCTGCCACTCACGGCATGCCCTACGGTGCCGACCGGATGGCCATCCGGCGCTGCATTTTCGTGGCAGAAACCGCGTCTGCGGCTGAAGAATATGCGCAGGCGGCCCGGGAACAAATGCCGTCCATTCTGCAAGAGGACACCATTGCAGGCCGCCCCGCCGACGTGGCGGAACAAATCATTGCCCAATCCCGCCGCACAGGCTCCGCCAATATCATCGGTTTTTTTGCGGGCAATCGCGCCAACAGGGCCTCCGTGCAAGCCTCCTACAGAATGTTCGGGGCCGAGGTGATCCCGGCATTGCTGCGTGCAGAAGCATCATAGAAACTCCGGGCAAGGTTGCGCCGAATTGCCCCGCATTTGCCACATCCGCCATGCCGCCACTCCCCTTGATTCCCCGCAGGTTCCGCGGTGGCGCCTCCGATGACGGCACGGAGATGGATCTGTTGCGACGCATCGCTGCYGGCGACCGTGCCGCCCTGGAAGCGCTGTACCGGTCTTACCACCGGCGGCTCGACCGTTTCCTGGGGCGCGTGACCCGGCGCGCCGACATGATCGAGGAGGTGATCAACGACACCTTCTGGATCGTCTGGCAGAAGGCGGACCAGTTTCGAGGCGACTCGCGCGTGTCCACCTGGATCGTGGGGATCGCCTACCGTTGCGTGCTGAAAACCTTGCGTCAGCATGGCGGCGATCCGCTGGAGTTGACCGAGCAGGTTGAGGCGTTGCCTTCCCTGATCGACCCGAACGCGGTCCATGAACTGCGGGACTGGGTAGCCAAGGCGCTGGACCACCTGCCGGTCGAGCAACGCGTGGCGCTGGAGCTGGCCTACGGCGCGGGCCATTCCCTGGAAGAGATTGCCGGCATCATGCAATGCGAGGTCAGCACAGTGAAGGCCCGCATGCATCACGCGCGCGTGCAGCTGCGGAACCTCCTGCCGGTGCTGGCGGGGCCGGGCCGCGCGCATGCGGAGGGAAGCGAAGATGAAAGCATCGCCGCGGCTGTCCAGCCATGACGCCATGATGAACAAGCCCCGGGTCCCAATCCGCTGAACCACGCGCCTGCAAGTCCGCAGCGACACCATGCATCTTGGGTCATCGCCTGCGGGCAGATCGCACGCCGTCGATCTTCGACACCAGGCCCAGCACGTGGTTCAGGCGGGCCGAGTCGGCCACCTCCACGGTGAAGCTCATGCGTGCGGTGCTGCCCCGCTGGTCGCGGGCGGACTGGGTGTTCACGTTGGTGACGTTCATGCGCTCCTTGGTGAACACCTCGGAGATGTCGCGCAGCAGGCCCTGGCGGTCGGCCGCCTCCACCTGGACGTCCACCGGGTACACCACACCCTTGTCGTTGCGCGGGATGCCCCACTCCACCGCGATCACCCGCTCGGGCACGCGCTGGCCCATCTCGCGGAAATTGGTGCAGTCGGCGCGGTGGATGGCCACGCCGCGGCCACGGGTGACGTAGCCGCCGATGGGATCGGGGGGCGCCGGCCGGCAGCACCGCGCCAGGTTCGTCAGCAGCGACTCCAGGCCCACCACGAGCACCCCGCCCTTCGGCGCTTCGCCGTCCGGGCGCGAGCGGCGTGAGGCGATGAGCTCGTCCGGGTCGGGCAAGGCCTCCGGCGGGCGCAGCAGCGTCTCGATGTTGCGCAACGAGTACTCGTCCTTGCCGATCACCTCGAACAACGCATCAGCCTGGCGAAAGCCCAGCTGGGATGCCAGGTCGTCGAGCTTGATGGCGGTCCTGCCTTCGCGCTGCAGCAGCTTTTCCACGGCTTCGCGGCCGCGGGCGATGGTGTGCTGCTGCGCCAGCGCGTTGAACCAGGCGCGCACCTTGGCGCGCGAGCGGTGGCTCTGCAGGTAGTTCAGCTCGGGGTTCAGCCAGTCCATCGACGGGCCGCCCTCCTTCACCGAGATCACTTCCACCGTCTGCCCGCTTTGCAGTGCGGTGTTCAACGGCACCATCACGCCGTCCACCTTCGCACCGCGGCAGCGGTGGCCCAGGTCGGTGTGCACGGCGTAGGCGAAGTCGATGGGCGTGGCGTCCACGGGCAGTTCGATGACCGAGGCCTGCGGCGTGAACACGTAGATGCGGTCGTCGAAGACGGTTTCCGCACTCGGGGCATCGCCGCCGCCCACGAAGTCGCGCTCCCAGGCGAGCAGCTGGCGCAGCACGGTCTTGCGCGCCTCGGCGATCTGCGCGTCGAAGTCGCCCGAGGCGCTGACACCCGCATACCCCTTTGTGCCGGCTTCCTTGTAGGCCCAGTGCGCGGCCACGCCGTGTTCGGCATGGTCGTGCATGGCCTGCGTGCGGATCTGCACCTCGACCGCCCGCTGCTGGTCGTCGTAGACGACGGTGTGAAGCGACTGGTAGCCGTTGGGCTTGGGCCGCGCGATGTAGTCGTCGTACTCGCCCGGCACCGGTGTCCACAGTTCGTGCACGTGGCTCAGCACCGCGTAGCAGTCGGGGATGTCGGGCACGATGACCCGCATGGCCCGCACGTCGAACACCCGGTCGAAGTCGAGCCCCTTGCCGCGCATCTTCTTCCAGATGCTGTAGAGGTGTTTGGGACGGCCCTGCACCTCGGCATGCAGCTGGTGGCGCGCGAGCACATCCACCAGCTTGCAGCGAAAGTCCTCGATGCCCTGCTCGCGCTCCACGCGCTTTTCATCGAGCAGGCGGGCCACCGTCTTGTACTGGTCGGGTTCGAGGAACCGGAACGACAGGTCCTCGAGTTCCCACTTGATCTGCCAGATGCCCAGGCGGTTGGCCAGCGGCGCGAACACCTGCATCGACTCGCGCGCCAGCGCCACGGGGCACACCGTCTTGGTGGCCGCGAAGTGCCGCAGCGTCTGCAGGCGGGACGCGAGGCGCAGCAGCACGACGCGCAGGTCGCGCGAGAACGCGAGCAGCATCTTGCGCACACGTTCGGTCTGCTCGGCGCGCTTTTCCTCATGCACCTGCGCCTCGCGGGCGGCGCGCTGGATCTGCACGAGCTTGCGCGTGTGCATCACGAGCCCGGCGTACGACGGGCCGAAGGCCTTGCTGACGACCTCCTCCGGCTTGTTCAGGAAGTCGCCCGCATAGACGAGGTAGGCCGCCGCCCGCATGGACGGCGCGGCACCGATGCCTTCCAGGATGGCCGCCACGCCGTCTGCATGGACCAGCGCATCCTCGCCGGTGTCGAGTGGCTGGCCATCGAGCAGCGGCTCGGCGAACGCACGCGCCCGGGCAAGCTGGGAGCGTTCGGCCGTGGTGGCTTCGCCGTGGCCCTCGTCCGTCAACTGGACGATGGGCGCGGCCGCGTGGTTGCGGTCAAGCAGTCCGGTCTTCATGCGCCGAGAAGGAAGGTGCGCACGGCCCCGGTCTGTTCGTCGTTGGTCAGCATCGGGGCATGCCCCACGCCGGCGAACTCACGCACCTGCGCCTTCGGGCCGCGCTGGGTCATCGCCTGGGCGCTGTCGCGCGACAGCAGGTCGGAGTCGGCGCCACGCAACACGAGCGTGGGCGCCTTGATGTGATCGTAGATGGCCCACATCGCGGCCTCGCCCGCCTTGGCGTTTTCGGGCGTGAACCCGCGGAACACCACCGCGATGGACGGGTCGTAGTGCAGCTTGAAGCCGTTGCCGTCGGGGCGCAGCATGGGCCGGGTCAGCGCGAGCCATTGCTCGGGCGTGTGGGGGCCGAAACCGGAGGAGATGGCCCACAGTGCGTCGGCCGCCTGCTGCTCGGTGTCCCAGTGCGCGGGCTGGCCCAGGTAGTTGCCGATGCGGGTCACGGCGTCGGCCTGGATGGCCGGCCCCACGTCGTTGAGCACGAGCCGGGTGACGGGCGAGTTGCCGAGCGCGGCTACCACCATGCCGATCAGGCCGCCCATGGACGTGCCTACCCAGTGCACCTCGGGCACGTTCAGCCGGGCGATGAGCGCCACCATGTCGGCGGCATAGAGGGGCACCTGGTAGGCGCCAGGGTCGGGCAGCCAGTCGGACTCCCCGCGGCCGAAAACATCGGGGCAGACGACCCGGTACTGGTCCTGCATGGCCTGCGCGAAGTGATCGAAATCGCGCCCCTGGCGCGACAGGCCGTGCACACACACCAGCACCCGCGGGTTGGCCGGGTCTCCCCACTCCCAGTAGGCCATGCGTTGCACCGTACGTCCGCGGAGGACGGGGACGTGGTGGAGGCGCGGTTGTGGCATGGCAAGTCCTGTTCGGTTCCGAAGCCCCGCGAGGTGACGTGTCTCGCGATGGGCCGACATAATGATCCGCACTGTATCAACCCCCAGGAGAATCTTCATGTTGAAAGGGAAAACCGCCCTCGTCACGGGCTCCACCAGCGGCATCGGCCTGGGCATCGCCCTCGTGCTGGCACGCCAGGGTGCCGACCTGGTGCTCAACGGCTTCGGGGATTTCGAGGCCGCGCGCGCCGAAGTGGCTGCCACGGGCGTGAAGGTGGGCTACCACGGGGCCGACATGAGCAAGCCCGACCAGATCGCCGAGATGATCGCGTACGCCAACAAGGACTTCGGCGGCGTCGACATCCTCGTCAACAACGCCGGCATCCAGCACGTGGCCAACGTGGAAGACTTCCCCGTCGAGAAGTGGGACGCCATCATCGCCATCAACCTGTCGTCGGCCTTCCACACTACCCGGCTCGCCATTCCCGGCATGAAGGCCCGCAACTGGGGGCGCGTGCTGAACATCGCGTCGGCCCACGGCCTGGTGGCGTCGGCCCAGAAGTCGGCCTACGTGGCGTCCAAGCACGGCATCGTGGGGTTCACGAAGGCCGTGGCGCTGGAAACCGCCACCACCGGCATCACCGTGAACGCCATCTGCCCGGGCTGGGTGCTGACCCCCCTGGTCCAGAAGCAGATCGACGACCGCGCCGCCCGCGAGGGCATCACGGTGGACCAGGCCAAGAAAGACCTGCTCGGTGAAAAGCAGCCGTCGCTGCAATTCGTCACGCCGGAACAGCTGGGTGAGCTGGCGGCATTCCTCAGCTCGCCCGCCGCCGACAACATCCGCGGCGTGGCCTGGAACGTGGACGGCGGCTGGGTGGCTCAGTAACTCACTTCGTGAGCTGCACGGTGCCGTTCACGTTGACGGTCACCGTGCCCTTGCCCAATTCCACGGGCAAGGCTTCGGCCGTGTCCATCGACGCCTTGGCGCGCATCATGGGCGCGGCGGTGTAGCCCATGGGCTCGTTCGAACCCACGTTGACCTCGCGGATCGTGAAGGTGCTGTAGCCGAAGTGCCTGGCGTACTCGGCCGCCTTCGTGCGGTAGCGGGCGATGGCCTGGGCGGTCAGCTCCGACTCCACCTTCTCGCGCTGCTCGCGCGAGAGGTTCGAACCCACGCGCGCGATGGTCAGCGTGGTGATGCGGCCGGTCAGCTGGGCGATGCCCGGGATGTCGCGGCCTTCCACCTGCAGCTCGGCGGTGCCTTGCCAGCCGTTGATGATGCCCTTGTTCGTGTAGCGCGGGAACAGCGAGAAGTTGCCCGTCTGCACGTCGATCTGGCCGGGCTTGGCCACCTTCTTGGCTTCGGCCAGCGCGGCGTCGAGCGCCTGCTTCAGCGCGGCCTGCACCTGGCCGGCTTCGGTGCCTTCGCGGGTGGTGGACAGCGTCACGCTCAGCAGGTCCTTCGTCACCTCGGACGTGGCGCTGGCCGACAGGCCCACCACGCCCAGCGGTTGAGGTGCGGGTTCCGCGGCCCAGCCCATGGGGGCGGCCATCACCAGGGCCAGCGTGGCGGCGAGTTTCGGCAAGTCGAACGTTCTTGTTGTGGTCATGCAGGTTCTCCAGCTAGGGTCGAACGGAGGGCGCACGCGGGTCAGGCGCGCAGGAACGGCAGGGTGTCGAAGCGGCCGCGGACCACCGTCTCGGGATCCACGCCCCACCACTGCCGCGCGATCGTGGCATACACCTGACGGAAGTCCGCGGTGTGCACCAGGTTCTGTGTCGCATCGAGCCGGTCGAGTTCCGGCATCTTGCCGATGATGCCCCCGCGCACGGCGCCACCCAGCGCGAAATGGGCGGCCGCGGTGCCGTGGTCGGTACCCCGGCTCTCGTTCTCGCGCGCACGGCGGCCGAACTCGGAGTAGGTCAGCACCAGCGTGCGGTCCCAGGCACCCGCCTCCACGAGCCCGGCGCGCAACGCCACCAGGCCGTCGGCCAGTTGGCCCAGCAAACTCGCATGGGTTCCGGCCTGAGCCTGATGGGTGTCGAAGCTGCCATGCGTCAGGTGGAACACCGGCACCCCGCCCTGCCCGGCCTGGCCCGCCACGATCTGGCACGTGGCCCGCACGGCCTGGCCGAACCGGGTGGACGGGAACACCGTGGCCAGCGGCGTGGCCGGTCTGGCGCGCAGGCCCTCGGCCGCCTGGATCACGTCGGCTTCCACGCGCAGCACGTGGGCCAGCGCAGCCGACCCCTGCCCGGCGGTGGCCTGGGCCAGGCGGGACTGGCTCACGAACGCGTCCACGTTGCCGAGTGTCACGGCACGGGCCCCGCGCAGCGCACCGAGGCCGGCGCTGCCCACGGCCACCCCCTCGGTGGTGAACGCCGCGCGGCGGCGCAAGCCGGCGGCCATCGCCCGCGCCACCCATCCGTCGTCGAGGTACTCGTTGGCCGCCGATGCGGTGTCCCAGATCTCGATGGCCCGGAAGTGGGACAGGTTGGGTGCCGGGTACCCGAGGCCCGGCAGCACCGCCAGCTCCTGCTGCGCCCACAGCGGCATCAACGGCGCGAGCGCGGGGTGCAGGCCCACGCGCTCGTCCAGGTGCAGCACCTCATCGGCCTTGAGGGCCAGCGTGGGCCGCAGCGCCGCATAGGCCGGGTCGGCGTACGGCACGACGGTGTTCAGGCCATCGTTGCCCCCCTTCAGTTCGACGAGCACCAGCACACGGCCGGCCGCGGACGCCGCCCGCGCGGTGGCCCAACGCGGCAGCGTCAGGCCGCCGGCCGCAAGAGACAACAGGTGGCGCCGGTTCAGGGGGCTCATGACGGTGGCCTTCATTTCAGCTGGTACGCGGGATCGAGGGTGATGACCCGCAGGTAGGACAAGCCCACCGTGCCGGCCGGCACCGGGTTCACGGCGGGCACCGCCAGCACCGCGGCCTGGATGCGGTGCGCGACCTCCGGGTCGGGTTCGCGGTCGGGCCAGGCGCCGAGCGGCTGCAACCAACCGTCGGCATCGAACCCCAGCACCGCCTTGCCGAGCCGGCCGCGGCGCGGGCCACTTGCCATCATCGCCCCGTCGCCGTTTTCGAACGTGCGGAACAGGCGCTCGGTGAACCGCTTGCGTTCAAGCAACGTGGTGCTGTCGATCCAGGCGGTGCCGCCCGGCCAGCCCTTGACGTTGGGCGGCAGGAAGAGGTCCTGCCCGGTGCGGCCGGTGAATGCCTCGAGCGGCGCGATGTCGTCGAGCGCGATGTCGAACTGGCGCAGCACACCCACCCCCAGCTCCACCGGCGACTTGACCAGCGTGCCGCGGGTGGCGGGCGCCCAGAAGGTGTCGCTCAACAACAGCACGCGCAATGCGGCCCCGGTCTGCCAGCCGCTCGCGCGCAGTTCGGCCGCGGCGCGCCCGGCCGCCCGGGGTTCGGGGTCGGGCGACACGAACTCGCGCCACAGCTTGTCCACGAGGAACCGTGCCGACGCCGGCTGCGCGAGGATGCGGTCGAGTGCCGTCGTCATCGTGTCGTTGGCGGCCTGGCCGAAAAGGGTTTTCGGACCGCTGTCGAACTGGCGCGGCACGAACACCGCCTCCCACGTGGCGCGCCGCACCGTCCACCCCGAGAAGGCGCGCGCGGCCTCGCGCACGTCCTCCTCGCCGTAGTGGCCTTCGCCGAGCGTGAAGAGTTCCATCACCTCGCGGGCGAAGTTCTCGTTGGGCGCCTTGGCGCGGTTGCTGTTGCCGTCGAGCCAGATGAGCATCGCCGGGTCGCGCGACACCGCGTGCAGCAACTCGCGGAACGAGCCCAGCGCGAAGCGCCTGAACAGCAGGTGCTGGGCGTACATGCCCTGTGGCTGCTGCACCTTCTGCTCGGACGTGGCGAAGTGGTTGTGCCAGAAAAGCGCCATGCGCTCGGCCAATGGCGTGGGCGACTCGCGCATTTCCTGCAGCCACCAGGTGGCCAGCGCCCGGGTGTCGTCCTGCGCCTGCTTCCGGGCCGCCTTGCGCGCCTCGTCGTCGGGCAATTGCCCATAAGGCACCCGCGCCGGCTCGGCCGTGAAGGCCGGCGCAGGGTGGCGAGGCGATGCCGCCGACGCCTGCGCGATGAGCCGGTCCACCGCCACCGCAGGCGTGAGGCCCACCCACGGCGCCACTTCGGCCGGCGATGGCGCAAAGCCCGTGCGCGCCAGCAGGTACCGGGCGTCCGGCTCCGACAGCCGCTCGGGCACCTGCGCGCCAACACACCCAGCCACCACGGCCATCACCAACCCGGTGCCGAACCGAACGCATGGATTCATCATGGCAACCCTAACGCCAAACCCCAAGCCCCCGCCGACACGTCGCCAAAAGCAAAAGATTTCACACCAATACCACCACCGCCCCCTTGACCAAGAACGTCACCAGGGGGTCTGCCCCGTTTGTAACAAGTGGTCAAAGCTGCTAAAACAGGGCCCGAAACCTGCGCACAATCGGCGCCGTTACAATTGACCTTGAATGGGAGTAAGCCATGACGACTGCGACCAATCAGCGACCCGACCGCATCGTTGTGGTGGATGACGATGCGCGCATTCGAGACCTGCTGCGCCGGTACCTGACCCAGGAAGGGTTCGAAGTCCTGCTCGCCGAGGATTCGAAAGCGCTCAACCGCGTGCTGACACGCGAAACCGTGGACATGATCGTCCTCGACCTGATGCTGCCCGGTGAAGACGGGCTGTCGATCTGCCGCCGCCTGCGCGCGGCCAACGACCTCACCCCCATCATCATGCTGACGGCCAAGGTCGAAGACGTCGACCGCATCGTCGGCCTGGAGGTCGGCGCCGACGACTACCTGCCAAAGCCGTTCAACCCGCGCGAACTGCTGGCCCGCATCCATGCGGTGCTGCGCCGCCGCCCGGCCCTCGAGGCCCCGGGCGCCCCGGCCAAGGACGCCCTGACGGTGACGTTCGGCCCGTTCGAATTCGACCTGGCGCTGCGCCGGCTGTCGAAGGACGGCGAGCAGATCGCGCTCACCACCGGCGAGTTCTCGATGCTCAAGGCGCTCGTGCGCCATCCGCGCCAGCCCCTGTCGCGCGACAAGCTCGCCCAGCTGGCCCGCGGCCGCGAGTTCGAACCGTTCGACCGCAGCCTCGACGTGCAGATCTCGCGCCTGCGCAAGATGATCGAGCCCGACCCGGCCCAACCGCGCTACATCCAGACCGTCTGGGGCGTGGGCTACGTCTTCGTCCCCGATGGCGCTGCTTAAGCGCAAGGGACGGCGAAAGGGCCCCGACAAGGGCCCTTTTTTTGCACCCACCGTCATCCAGATACCGGACCACGCGATGGTCGACGGGCTGCCGGCCCGCGGGGCCGTCGCGCTGAGCCTCTTCTGGCGCACGTTTTTCCTGTTGGCCGTGCTGCTGATGGGGGGCGTGTTCGCGTGGGTGCAGACGTTCCGCGCGCTCGAGTTCGAACCGCGCGCCGTGCAGTCCGCACAACAGATCGCCAGCCTCGTGAACCTGAGCCGCGCGGCGCTGAAGTACGTGGACGGCATCGACCGCGTCACCCTCGTGAAGACCATCTCGGCCGGCGAGGCCGTGAAGGTGCTGCCGCGCGAGCCCGGTGACAAGTGGGAACCCTTCGAGCAGGACCGCTTCTCGAAGGCCATCGGCCAGGAACTGCGCTCGAAGCTCGGCCCCGACACGCTGGTGGCCAGCGGGGTCAATGGCGTGAGCGGGCTGTGGGTGGGCTTCTCGATCGACCGCGACCCGTACTGGTTGCAGGCCGACCCCACCCGGGTGCAGCCCATGGCCGGCAGCAGCGTCGTGCTGTGGGTCACCATCGCGCTGCTGGCCACCGTGCTGGGCTCGGCCGGCATCGCCCGCCTGATCAACCAGCCACTGCGCGACCTGTCCTTCGCCGCCAGCCGCATCCGCGACGGCGAATACGAATCCCAGCTCGACGAGAACACGCTCACCAGCGAGATCCGCCAGGTCAACATGGGCTTCAACCGCATGGCCCGCGAGCTGGCCAAGGTGGAGGAAGACCGCGCGGTGATGCTCGCGGGCATCTCGCACGACCTGCGCACCCCGCTCGCGCGCCTGCGCCTCGAAGCCGAGATGAGCGTGTACGACGAGGAAGCCAAGCGCAACATGGCCCTCGACATCGACCAGCTCGACGCCATCATCGACAAGTTCATGGACTACGCGCGGCCTGGCGAAGTCAAGCTGGTGCCCGTGCACGTGAGCAGCCTCGTCGAACGCGAGATGGCAGGCTTCCGCGACCCCACGCAGATCCGCATCGCGTCGCGCGTGGCGATCGACACCAAGGTCATGGCGGACGAGACCGAACTCGGCCGCGTGTTCCAGAACCTGTTCGAAAACGCGCGGCGCTATGGCCGCTCCACCGACACCGGCATCGCCCGCGTGCAGGTCACGTACGCCCGCACCGGGCCGTGGGTGATCCTGAGCGTGCGCGACTACGGCCCCGGCGTGGCGCCCGAAAAGCTCAAGCAGCTGACCACGCCGTTCTTCCGCGGCGACGCGGCCCGCACCGCCGCCACCGGCGCCGGCCTCGGGCTGGCCATCGTCGAGAAGGCCGTGCAGCGCATGGGCGGGCACTTCGAACTGGCCAACGCACTCGATGGCGGGCTCGTGGCGCACGTGCGCCTGAAAAAAGCGCCCTGACGCCCCCTGCCGCCAGGGGCTGGTGGCCAAGGCCCTCCGCACATGGCGGTGGATTCGGGCTTTCGTCACGGACTTCGTGTCCGCGGGCCCGGCCGCATGCAGGGTGCGGACACTGTGGGCATGCGTTGCGGCGCCGATAACGCGCCGCAAGGTCATGCCACCTTTGTCCCCGGAGATCGCCCATGCACTCGTCTTCCTACGCCACCACCACGTCGCTTCACGCGCAGACCGTGCTGGACATGCTGTCGTCGCGCCTGCACGGCGGTGCGTTCAGGCCGGAGGAAATCACGACACCGTTCGGCGTGGCGCTGAAGGCGGCAACCAGCGGGCGTGTCGCCATCGGCGACCACGTGCTGGCGCCGGGCATCGATGACTGCAGCCCGAAGGCGCCGGCGGAGGTCCTGTACATCGGGACCCGCCCCGACCGGCCGGGCAACTGGTGCCTGCTCCGCTACCGCGGCCAGGCGGAGCCGGGTGCCCTGATCACCGAGGATGCGCTGGATGCCGGCAGGATGGGGCCGCGCGGCGCTGGTGCACGGGTTACAGCGTCCTGGCGATAGACCCCTGGGGACGGTACAGGGCTGACAAGCTGAGCCAGCGCTTCATGCTGCAGCCCAGCTCTCGAGCCAGTACGCATACGGCGTGGGCAGTACCCATGAGGGCTTGGCCACACCGAGTTGCCGCGCGGCCTGCTGCGGCCAATGCGGGTTGTCCAGCAACCTGCGCGCAACCATCACGAGATCGAGCTGGCCGTCTCGCACGAAGCCGTCGGCCTGTTTGGCATCAGCAATGAGCCAGCTGGTTGCCACCGGCAGGCCGGTTTCACTGCGGACTTGGCCCGCGACCGGGACCAGCATGTTCGGCGCCCATGGGACCGGGGACATCGTGGAGAAGCCGATGCCCACGTCCACAAGGTCCAGCCCGTGGGCCTTGAGGCGCTTCAGCACGTCGATGGATTCAGCGAGGTTCGCGCCGTCATCGCCGTCGAATTCCAGCACCCCCAGCCTGGCGGTGAGCGGAAACTCTTCCGGCCAGACCTGCCGCACCGCTGCAACCGTTTCGACGAGGAACCTTGCGCGGTTCTCCAGGCTACCGCCGTAGGCGTCGTCACGTGCGTTCGAATGCTTCGACAGAAAGCTCTGTGCCAGGAAGCCGTGCGCGAAGTGCAGTTCCAGCCACTTGAATCCCGCCTCATGCGCGCGCTTCGCTGCGGCGACAAAGTCTTGCTGCACCCGACGAATGTCCGCCAGCGTCATCTCACGGGGAACGTGAGGTTGCTCCGCGATCAGCGGCAATGCCGAGGGCGCGATGGGTTCCCAGCGTGCCGGGTCCGTCGAGGGCAATGGCGCGCCGCCTTCCCAAGGGGGCGCTGTCGTGGTCAAGCTTTTTCGGACGGCCCGATAAGGGAACGTTGAACTCTAGTGGGCGGCGGCGTGCTGCTGTTCGTAGTGACTGGGGGATCGATATNTGTCGTGGTCAAGCTTTTTCGGACGGCCCGATAAGGGAACGTTGAACTCTAGTGGGCGGCGGCGTGCTGCTGTTCGTAGTGACTGGGGGATCGATATCCCAACGTCGAATGCAGCCGCACCGGGTTGTAGAAGCTGGTGATGTAGTCGGCGATGTCGGCCTGCGCTTCTGCATGATTGGCATAGTCGCGTTGCCAGACCCGCTCCATCTTCAGATTCAAGAAGAAGCGTTCCATCACCGCGTTGTCCCAGCAGTTGCCCTTGCGGCTCATGCTGCACACCAGGCCATGGCGGTCGAGCAAGTCGGTGTGGTCTTTACTGGCGTACTGGCAAACAGCTGGGCCACGTCGGCGCAGGTGCCAACGTCGAATGCAGCCGCACCGGGTTGTAGAAGCTGGTGATGTAGTCGGCGATGTCGGCCTGCGCTTCTGCATGATTGGCATAGTCGCGTTGCCAGACCCGCTCCATCTTCAGGTTCAAGAAGAAGCGTTCCATCACCGCGTTGTCCCAGCAGTTGCCCTTGCGGCTCATGCTGCACACCAGGCCATGGCGGTCGAGCAAGTCSGTGTGGTCTTTACTGGCGTACTGGCTGCCTCTGTCCGAATGCACCACCAAGCCCGGCGCTGGCTTGCGGCTGATGATGGCCAGGTTCAACGCCGCGCACACGAGCTCYGATGGCATGCTGGGGGCCATCGCCCAGCCCACAATCTTGCGCGAGAACAGATCCAGCACCACCGCCAAGTACAGCCAGCCGCTGCGGGTGCGGATGTAGGTCATGTCGCTCACCCAGGCCTCGTTGGGCCGCGCCGGGCTGAAGCGGCGATTCAGCACGTTGCCGGCCACAGGCAGCTTGTGCCGGCTGTCCGTGGTGTGAACGAACTTGCGCCGCCAACG